>JBMNNF010000001.1:0-74419 GCA_050953825.1 Acholeplasmataceae bacterium
CAAATTCAATGTTACTTTTAATCTCAACTATGAAGGAGCTACAGCCCCAAGTGTAGTTCAGGTTGAAAGTGGTCAAAAAGGCAACAGCACTACAGCACCAACTCGTTCGGGGTTTACATTTGACGGATGGTCAACTTCAAAAACTGAAAAGTAAGCATTTGATTTCAATACAGCAATTACTAAGATACAACACTTTATGCTGTGTGGAAAAGTAGTTGCAGCAGGTGAGACAGTCAGTGTTACTTTTGAATTTAATTATTCAGGATCAGCGGCACCTGTCGTTAAAGAAGTTGACAAAGGCACAAAGGTAACGGCACCAGAACTACCAACTCGTAGTGATTTTGAATTCGTTGGTTGGTCGACATCAAGAACTGAATATGTCAAATTCGATTTAGATGTTGTGGTTAATGCTGATGTAAGAGTTTATGCTCACTGGAGATCAACCAAAGTTGAACATTACAGTAACTGTTGATTTTGGTCACAGTGATTTAACTGAATCCAAACTTAGTATTAAGTGGTGAAAACATTAGAAATAGATGATCCGACAAGAGATGGGTTCTGTTTCTTAGGGTTGGTTAAAAGACGGAGTAGACTTTGATCTTGATACTCCGATTACTAAAGACATTACTATTACTGCTGAATGGTTAGATATGACCGGTTTAGAAGGAACAGTCATTAGAAATGCTCAAGAATTAGTTGATTTATTTGAAACTGGTGGATCAGGCTCATATATTTTAGGTAAAGACATTGATATGGCTGATGTTTCCTTATGAAGGTTCATTAGGTTCTGGAGATTCAGCAGTTAGATTTAGTGGAACTTTCGATGAAATAACAAACGTATTAAAAACTTAAATGTTGTTACTCCTGGTAATAAATCAGCAGCGATGTTTGGAATTTTAAACGGAGCGACAATTAAAAACTTAATTATTATGAGAAGTTCAATCAATGTTCCGGGGTGAAGCTGCCTGGATTTGTTAGTGCATATGCATATGGTGGCACTACATTTGAAAATTTAACGTTTATTAATGTTTCAACTAATTCTACAGGAAGTTATGCTGGATTATTATATGCAGATAACTCTTGGTACCGCTGGAGAAGATCCAGTTGTAATTAAAAATATTGTTGTTGTAAATGACACTGATCATGAAATTAAAGCTGGAAGATATGCAGCGGCATTAGTAGGTTATTTTAAGAAATGCACAAACACTTAATATTTCTAATGTTTACGTAAAATCAACAATTAAAGTAGATAAAAGCATCAACCGCATCGGCTTTAGTATCAAGAATCAATAATGCTGATGCTGTAGTCAATGTTGACGGTGCTTACTTTGAAGGTGAAGCTTTTGCAACTAACTTTGTTGGCGGGTTAATTGGTGAAGCTAATGTAGCAGCAAAAGTTGATTTAAAGAATGTTGTACTAAATGATGTTTTAGTTCATGCTAGTGGTTCAACTGCCGATTTATTAGTTGGTAGAAGACACGCTGATTTAACATTAACAACAAATAACATTGTTTATGCTGATGTTCAAGTGTTTAAGAATACTGATACAGAAGTTCCTATAAATGCAACAGAAGCTACAATGAAAGTTTTAGATCAAACTTGGTTTAATGCATCAACTTTAGATAAAGAGTTTTTCGGCTACGCTGAAGGTAAAGTGACTCATTTAGTTGATTTAGGACCAAAAGTGGCTGAAAAATTAACGGTTTCTAAAAATTCATACAATAGTTTATTTGTTAAAGGTGTTGATACGGCCTTAGATTTAACTGGATTAGAAGTATCAGTAGCTTATTCAGATGGTTCGGCAGCCTTACTTACTGCTGACGAATATAATGTGGATTTAACCGGATTTGATAAGAATACACCAGGCAAATATATAATTCCGGTTACTCATGAAAATTTAGAAGGTCAAATTGAAGTTAACGTTGTTGAAATTTTAAGTTTAACAGCTTATACATATGATGTAAATAGTCTATTTTTAGTTAATTCGGTTGATTTAACCAAATTAAGTTGTTCGTGCTAATTTAGGTGACGGTTCATCATTATTATTAGACGCTGAAGATTTAGTTGTAACTTATGATGCAACAGTAGCTGGAGTTCAAGATGTATCAGTCAAATTTAAAGATACATATACAACGACATTCCCAAATTACGATTATGGCAGTTGGAGTGACAGCTACTGATGGGTAAAGTTACTGTTGTCGTTAATCAAGCTTTAACTGAAGCGTCAGGCACTGAAAAAGCTGGTGTTATTCATGTTAAGACTGTTAAAGAAGCGATTAACTTAATCGAAAAATCAGGATTAGATAATAATGTTGTTAAAGTAATTGAAGTTAAAGACGGCACTTATTTTGAAAAAATTAAAATTTCTACACCGAATGTTATCTTAAGAGGTGAAAGTCAAGAAGGAACAATTATTGATCATAACCACGGAGCTGGAGACCAAAAACCACTAGGTGGCGCTTGGGGGCACTCAAGGTTCGGCATCAGTTACTATTTCCTCATCTGCCAAAGGATTTACCGCAACTAATTTAACTATTAGTAACTCATTTAAATATTATGAAGCGGAATTTGGTGATAAACAAGGCGTCGCTATGGTCACTGAAGCTGACCAAGCGTTATTTTATAAAGTGTCATTCAAAGGTTTACAAGATACGCTGTATGCTAAGAATGGTAGGCAATGGTATTTAGATGTATATGTTGAAGGTATCGTTGACTATATCTTTGGTAACGGGGGTCCAGCATTCTTTGAAAGCTCGACAATTCATTCAATTGCTCGCCAAGGAACAACAGCTAATGTCGTGATTGCAGCTCCTAAAGGTGTTGGTTCAGATGGAACCAAATTATTAGATTATGGTTACGTATTCTTTAATAATAAATTAACTGCTGATGCTGAGACAACAGTCGATTTAGGTCGCCCTTGGGGTAAAGATGCAGCGGTAGCCTTTGTTGATAATAAATTTGGTTCATTTATCAGCGAAGCTGGTTGGGTTGAAATGAGTGGTAATTTACCAGAAAACGCTAGATTTGTTGAATTTAATAACTTGATTGGTGAAACACCATATGTTTCAACAAAAGGAACAAAACTAAATGCAGAACAAGCGGCATTATATAGAGATAAAGACGTAGTGTTCGCTACGACAAATGGTCAAGTCACATTTGATGGCGAATGGGATTATTTAGCATCACTTCATAAAGTTGCTCCTGAATTATTCGCAACCGTTTCATTTGATGCTGATGGTACTGTAACTAAAGTTATAGTCTTAAAAGGACATAAAGTTGCTGAACCATCACCAGCTCCTGTTAAAGATAAATATGATTTTAAAGGTTGGCTATTAGGAACCGATGAATATAACTTTAATACCCTTGTAACTGGGGATATTACATTAATAGCTAAGTTTACTGCAATTCCTGAATTTGAAGTTACCTTTATGTCTGAAGGATCTCAACATGGTGCAGTAGTTAAAGTTTTAAGAGGTAACAAAGTTACAAAACCAACAACAAATCCGACAAAAGCAGGTCACACATTTGATAAGTGGCTATTAGGGACTGAACCATATGATTTTGAGACTCCTGTAACTACTAATTTAACATTAACGGCATCATTTACTACTGATCCAATCCAAAAAGTTTATGTTACCTTTATGTCAGATGGTGCTCAATATGGAGCGAAAGTTGAAGTAGTTAAAGGTGAAACAGTTGGCTCACCAGAAGCTAATCCGACTAAAGAAGGACATACCTTTATTGAATGGAGATTAGACGGCAAAACCGAAGCCTATAACTTTAATACTGCAGTTGATACCGATATTACATTAGTTGCATATTTTGAAGAAGCTTATGTTCCTGTTGGAACTCCAATTTCAACAGCACAAGAATTCTATGATTTTGCAACAAATAATAATAGTGGAGATTGGTATTTAGCAAATGACCTTGATTTCGAAGGGTTTGAATGGGAATGGAAGTCCAAGAAAAACTTCTCAGGAGTCTTAGATGGTAACTTTAAGACTATCTCTAATTTAACAATTGTAAGTTCTGAAGATAGGGCGGGGATTTGGTATGACTTTAGAGGAACTATTAAAAACATAAAATTTGTCAATGCCAACATTTCAAGTTCAGTTAATGCAAGAGCCGGATTAATTGCTGGCGAAGTCAGTAAAAATGCAACTTTAGCTACATTTGAAAATATAGTTATTGATGGGCTAAAAGTTCAAGGTACTCACAATAACGGTACCGGAGGATTAGTTGGTTATTTATATCAAACTGTTACAGCTAATAAAATAACTATTAAAAATTCCGAAATAACTAGTGAAGGAAATAGAGCTATTGGTGGATTATTTGGAAGAATTGGAGATAAGAGCTCTACATTCAATATCACTATTAGTGATGTATATTTAGAAAATGTCAAACTTTCTGGTACAGAACGTGTTGGTGGGCTTATTGGCGAATCAAACGGAACATTTGATTCAACTGAAAACATCAGTTATGGTAATCACACTGTTAGTAATATAGTTATGGTACAAATGAATATTACATCTACTGGGAAATATGTTGGTGGTGTTGTTGGTAGACTTACTCCATCACAAGACACATCTGGCAAACCAACAGTTGCATCACTAGGTACAATAAATAATGTTTTCTTAGAGGGAACAATTTCAGGATCAACATATGGATTAGTAACTACCGATAAAGCGTTTGAAATGGTTACTAATTACTGGTACAAAGGTGCAACAGAAGCTGGTACCGGTCAAAACACAGAAAATGTTTTGGCAACCGACTCTGTCCAAGATCAAACTTGGTGGGATACTAATTTAGCAGTATTCTCAGCTAATGACGCCTGGGAATATGATGAAGCATTAAAGGTTTATAAATTGAAATAATTATTAAGTGATTAATGGTAGGCGTGCCCCTTTTAAGGGGTGCCCTTCCATTTATGATATTATTGTTGGCTGTTCAAAAAATAAAAACTAATTAATTGATTAATAAAATTATTGACCAAAACAAATTAATTCGCCTAGAAAGAACTGTTGAAATTATCTACAAAATCAAATGAAAAGTTTTCTAAAAACTTTCATAAAATTTTACTTAATTTTCATTACAATCAATTTACAATAATCCATTATAATATAGGTATAGAATTGTGTGTTTTTGTTGCGTAATTATTAATTTTTTTAATTTAATTACTAATTTATCTTGACACCCATGTTATTTTAATGTATTATGATTATAGAATAATAGACGGTGTTTATTATAATAAACACAATAAAAAAGATACCGCTTTCCTAAAGCGGTACCAAAACCTTAAAAATTAACTCGTATTTTATATATCTTTTGCATTTTAATATTAAGAAAGGCATGTATCAATTAAAGAACTATTGATACAAGATTGTATGTATAAAACGATTGATAAATTTATTGACAGATTAATAACTGAATCGACTCCAGATGCTCCAATTTGGAATGTTGAAAACATTAAATGGAAAAAGGAGCCGCGCTGGAATTATATTGATGGTTGTATGATGACTTCTTTATTGTCCTTGTATGAACATACCCAAAATGAGAAGTATTTAGATTTTGTTATTAAATTTGTTGATTATTATGTGGATTCTAATGGAAATATTAGGGGCTATGATAGTAGTCACTATAGTACTGATGATGTTTCAGAAAGTAGAATCCTTTTTGATTTGCATAAATATACTAATAACGAAAAATATTTAAAAGCCATTCATTTAACATATGAACAAGTTAAAAATCATCCTCGAACTAAAGCGGGGAATTTTTGGCATAAAAAAATATATCCGTATCAAGTGTGGCTTGATGGGATATATATGATGCAACCTTTTTATGCTAGATATGAAACGACGTTTAATAATAAAGCTAACTATGATGATATTGTTAAACAAATCAAACAAGTTAGAGAGATTATGTTCGATCATGAAAAGGGACTTTATTATCACTGCTATGATGAAACCAAATCAATGTTTTGGGCTAATAAAGAAACGGGATTATCCAAACATTTCTGGTTAAGGGCGATTGGTTGGTTTTTTGCTGGTGTGACTGATGTTTACGGATATCTTGAAGATGATAAATTTAGAAAAGAATTGCAATTAATCTTTAGAGAAGCGGTTGATCATCTTCTAAAATATCAAGATCAAAAGACTAAGATGTTTTATCAAATAGTTGATTTGGCTGAAAGAGCGCCAAACTATGTTGAAACCAGTGGTTCTTTGTTAGTATCTTATGCAATATTAAAAGGGGTTAGATTAAGTATACTGCCTAAAAAATATCGAAAAGTAGGGTTAGAGATATTTAATGGTGTAGTTAAAAATAAGTTAGCTGAAATTGATGGCAAACTAAATTTAACTGGAATTTGTTTAGTAGCTGGACTGGGACCAGAAAATAATTTAAGAAGAGATGGAACTTTCGACTATTACATGTCTGAACCAATTGTTGAAAATGATGCTAAAGGTGTTGGACCACTAATTATGGCTTACACTGAAGTATTAAGGGGCTAACTTAAAATCAATGAAACTTAAACAATTTATGATTATTGATATGTTAATATTCTTGGCATTATCAATAATATCAGAATGGATTGGATCACTTATCAATCCAAAATTATTGTATATTTCCTTTGCACAAGTATTATTGCTGGCGCTATTAATTAGATGGCAATGGTGGGGATTAATACCAGTAGCAATAGTAGCAGCAATCAGACCATTAATTTATAAATTTCAAGGATTTAATGAATATTTAATCTATTCAATCCCCATCTTAATTCTTGCCCTAGCGTTAATTCCGATTAAACTTAAATGGCTTAATGATATGCAAAAGAAAAGATTTAAAGCCTTACTATACTTTACAACGTTTTATTTGTTATTTGTGATTGTTAATGGATTGTTAATTACCATTTTAGTTAATAATCAATATTCTTTGATAAATGATCTTCCAAAATATTTATTAAGTCTAATTGTTGGGAATATAATTATGTTTTTCCTAGCTGGACAAAAAACAATGTTAATTAATATTTCGGAAAATCACCAAACTGCTGAAAAGGATCGTGATGAACATGGAAATGATTAATTCTACTGTCGAACAAGATGTAAATCAAGAACAACTAATCAAGAAATATGAAGAGGAGTTGTTTTTTGAGGATCTAGAAAAAAACAAGTGGAAAGAAATTTGGAAACAAATTAAAAAGAACTGGATTATCTATTTGATGGTTTTGCCGGTTGTTTTGTTCTTTGTTTTATTTAGATACTTACCGATTAACGGGATTTTAATTGCGTTCAAAAACTTTGCTGATTACACTAAGTCAGTTAATCAAGCTGAATGGGTTGGATTTGCCGGGTTTGAAAAATTATTATTTGGAACACACTCTTCAAGATTTTGGCAAGCATTTAGAAACACGTTTACTTTAAGTGCTTATGGATTAATCTTTGGATTCCCTGCTCCGATTGTCGTGGCTTTGTTGTTTAGTGAAGTTAAAAATATTAAAGTTAGAACAATCACTCAAATTCTATCTTATTTACCACACTTCTTATCAACAGTAGTTGTTACATCATTAATCTTCTTAATGTTCTTCGGCGGTTCTGAAATTAACCCACATCCAGGATTATTAGCTGGTATATTCAAAAAATTAGGCATTGAATCAGATCCGGCCACTAATACTATTATGGCTAATCCAAAATTCTTTAGACCAATTTATATTGTCTCGGGAATTTGGGAGGGTGCTGGCTATGGTTCAATTGTATATTTTGCAGCCATTATGTCGATTAGCCCAACAAGTTATGAGGCGGCGAAAATTGATGGTGCGACAAAGTTAGATCAAATTAAACATATTACTTTCCCAGGAATGGCCCCAACACTAACGATTATGTTAATCTTAAGAATTGGTCAAATCTTGAGTGTTGGTTTTGAAAAAGTAATCTTATTAAGTGGACCGTATTATTATCAATTGATGGAAACGGCAGAAGTGCTTTCAACATTCTCGGCGACCTTGGGAGGAATTCAACCTGATGCTCCTGGTGGAGTCAATCAATATGGAATTACCGTAGGAGCTGCGGGTGAACTCTTTAACTCTTTAATTGCGATGTTCTTAGTTTTAGGATCTAACTACATTAGTCGTAAAGTGTCAGACACTTCGTTGTTCTAGGGGAGGAGAAACTATGAAAAGATTATCAGTCAGTGAAATAGTATTTAAAATAGTAGCATATGTTTTAGTTATCTTATTAGCGTTCTTCTCAGTGTTCCCACTTTTATATACGATTGCAGTAGCATTTTCTGGATTAGAAGCTTATAACTCTGGAACTATTACCTTCTATCCAAAACAATTTCAAGTTGATGCCTTTATGGAAGTAGTTCAAAGAAGAGAGTTATGGGCATCATATACTAATACACTATTCTTAACAATTTATGGAACTGCGTTTAGTATGCTTATTACCATTTTTGCTGCTTACGCTTTAACCAGAGCGAAGCTTCCTGGTCAAAGAGGATTAAACTTCATGATTGTCTTTACCATGTGGTTTAGTGCTGGTTTAGTTCCTAGCTACAAAAACTATCAAATGTTAGGAGTTAACTCATTATGGATGTTCGTAATTGGGTTTGGAGCTCAAGCATTTAACATCATGCTCCTTAGAAATGCGTTTAATGGTGTTCCTAAGGAAATTGAAGAAGCGGCAAGAGTTGATGGTGCTAATGATTTGAAGATATTAACTTCAGTTTATATTCCAATGTCGAAATCAGCAATTGCCACAGTTACTTTATTTTATGCATTAAATAGATGGAATGGTTATTACTGGGCAGAAAAATTATTAATGGGTAAAAACCAACCGCTACAAACATTTTTAAGAAAGTTTTTAAAGGACGAAAGTATTTATGAATTAATTACTGAATCGTTCCATCCGGAATCAATGAGATTCGCAGTAATATTATTGGCTATTATACCTATCATCGCGGTCTATCCTTATTTGCAAAAATATTTTGCTAAAGGTGTTAATGTCGGTGGGGTAAAAGAATAATAGAAGAAAGAAGAAAAGGAGAAAGGATAAAAAATGAAAAATTTAAAAAGAATTTTCTTAGTTTTCACAGTTCTAGTTGCAGCTTTAGCTTTAGTTGCATGTAAAGACAAAAAAATCGATCTAGAACAACAAGTCGAACTTAATGCAGCAATTAACTTCGGCGGGAATAAGTTTATCTCATACTACAAAGACACACCTTATGAAGGATTAAATGGGAAAACTTATACAAAGGGAGATTTATTACCAGTTTGGGAAGAAATTGGTAAAAATCTAAATATCAAATTTGTTGATAAGGGTTTTGAACTAGGTAAATCAAGTACTAATGCTCAATTCGACGATGCTAAAGTTGATGGCTTTAACGGAATTGATGTAATTAACTCAACAGGAGTTAGCATTACTGCTGAAAGACAACACTTTGTTGACTTAAAACCATACCTAGATGATGGTAAAATGCCTAACCTAAAGAGATTCTTAAAGGACAATCCAACTTATCAAATGTATATGACCGCTGAAGATGGTGGAATTTATTATACTCCATATCTTGACGGAAACCAAGAACTTGAAAATGGATTCCTAATGAGAATTGACTGGACAGAAAAAATCTTAAACACTACTGAAGCAGGAGATAGTACAAAAGCTCCAGGTTTGGCTAATACTACACCATTTAACCCAGCTAGTTTAAATACTAACATTACAGTAGCTACAGCGGGAGCTAAAACTAGAAAAGTAAACATCAATTATGAGAAAAACATCATTACAATTCTTAAAGAATTAGGGGCAGATGCTACAGGTGCTCAATACTTAGAAGCATTTAGAACCTATATGAAAAATTCTCGTGGTACTCAATATGAAAAATTAGCTGATGTATTTGTTGGTTATGATTCTGGTTACTTAACAGATGAATTAATTGCATTAATGGCTGTTGTTAAAGCTAACCCTCAATTATTAAGAGGAATTGACAATGTTGCAGTTTACTTCCCAAGAGAAGCAAGAGGTTCAAGAGTTAGAAACTTATTCCGTGGATTAGAAATGTATGGTGTTCGTGGTGCAGTTTCTAAAAATAACTGGTTATACATTGATAAAGAAGGTAAATTACATGATGCTAGATTTGAAGAATCAACTATTGATGCACTTAATAGATTAAATGGTTTATACAATGACCAATTAATTCTTCAAAACTTTGATAACGCTGGTAACAACAAGAACTGGCGCGATGAGTTATTAAAAGACGCAAATGGATTCTTAATGTTTGATTACAACGCGACTCAAACTGCTCAAGCGATTATTGATGCAGCGAAGACTAAAGATCCAAACTATCGTTTTGAATTCATTTTACCTCCAGTTGTTGACTGGCAAGGTGATGGTAAATATTTCCACTTTACTGAATCAGTTAGAATGCTTAAGAATGAAGCGTGGGGTATTACTAAACAAGCGGCTAAGGATCCTGTTAAATTAGAAAGAGCCATCTACTTATTTGACTACTTATATGATCCAGAAGAAGGAGCTAACTTACATTTATTTGGACCAAAAGAATGGCGTTCAACCGAAACAGTTGAATACAAAGGTGAACAAATTCCTAAATTCAGTGAAGCAGCTATGGAACAAATGCGTACATTAGCTGGTGGTAATATGATTAACTACTTAAGAGACTATGTTGGTGCAACACAACCAATTGGTCATGTCAGAAGTTTAGGATTAGAACTACAAACTGTTTCTGATCAAGGTATGGCGGGATACAAGAGAGTTAGTAACGCAGCTGAAGCTAAAGTCTTGAGATTAATAGGTATTTATAGTACTAAAGATAAATGGTATCAACCAGTACCAAACGTCTTCCCATTAACAACTGCTCAAGAAAACTTAATTAAAGAAGTTAAGCAAGCGTTTGATACTTATTG
The DNA here is from genome assembly GCA_050953825.1 of Acholeplasmataceae bacterium. GTDB lineage: Bacteria > Bacillota_I > Bacilli_A > Acholeplasmatales > Acholeplasmataceae > DUQW01. The sequence continues at coordinate 10,910 of JBMNNF010000001.1, forward strand.
GGGTGATAACGTCTTGTACACAATTGTTAAAGAAGGTATTAAAGGTGATCGTAGATCGGCTTATAATAACCTATTAGTCCACAATAATAAAAATTGGACTCAAGATTTCCTAGATTATTATCAAGAAGCTTTAGATGATCTAGGCAAATAAAAACGAGGTTTTAAAAAAATAATCAGTTTAGGAAGTGCCTTTTTGGCACTTCCTAGACAATTTTAAAAAAAGAGGCGATAAAAATGAAAACAAAGAAACAAATATTTATTCCAGTTTTGGTATTACTGGTATTAATATTAATCTATGCGTTAGGTTTTAGTAGTAACGTTGCATATACGAATAAAGATTTCATTCTTTCAAGAAGTGATTATGCAATGGCTGATTTTAATGCAAAATCTCAAAAAATGAACAACTTACTATTTTATTACACCATTGTGTTATTTTTAATGCTGCTAGCGGTATATGCTGTTCAAAGTCATAAAAGAACTAAATATTTGCTATCAAATGTTATTACAATTAGCATCTTATCAGCTGGAATGGTTGGGTTTGCATTAATCAATTTTATTAAATTACCAGGTTTTATCGCTGAATACAACAAAATTTTAACTGATCATCCTGAGCAAATTGAAATAAGTCAACGCATTAGTAGTTTAATTCCGACTAAAGGAATGTATTATTTCGGCTTAGTATTATCAGTCGTATCATTACTATATGCGATATTGATGATTATTTTATTAATTTTAAAAATGAAACATCAAAAAGAATATATTGCAAAGAGAAACGAGGTGTTAGCCAATGCCAAAGAGGTATGAAAAATTACGCTATCAACCAAATCGTGTTTCCCAATGGTTAATTATGGGGGGCATGATATTTATGGTGATTGCGTTATTTAGTGTAATTAATGTTTATCGTTATACCACACTAACTACAGCAGGAATCATTTTACCAAATATTTGGGTTGGAATTGAAATTTTAGTAGCGATATTTGTTATGTTAATATCATTTCTTTTAGGAGAAAAATATAAGACATACGATAAATCATGGCACTGGGTTGGATTCGCTTTAACAGCCTATTCACTAATTAAAATATTTATTTTCCCAATTATTTTATATAATAAATTTTTAGACATGATTGCAGATGGTGAAATTATCAAATATAAACCAAAACAATGGCTAGCACTAGTTATTATCTGTTTAGTTGTCTCTGCAGCATTGTACCTTGCAGGAACACTTTTGAGTATTAAAAAAACTGGCCAACTAGGCAAATATTATGAGGAGTTGAGTTTGGAAGATGAAGAATAATTTAGAAACGAACTTAATAAAAGATGTTGTCTCTGAAGCTGGTGATTTGATATTTAAAAATGTCGGTAAGGTATATCCAAATGGTTTTGAGGCGGTTAAAGATTTCAACTTAGAAGTTAAACCAAGTGAACTAATTGTCTTAGTTGGACCTTCTGGATGTGGTAAATCAACAGCGATTAGAATGATTGCTGGACTAGAAGAAATTACTAGCGGCGAATTAATTTCTAATGGAAGAGTCTTAAACAATGTTGCACCAAAAGATCGAGATATTGCAATGGTATTCCAAAACTACGCGCTTTATGCCCATATGACGGTTTATCATAATATGGCATTTAGTTTAATGATTAGACGAGAAAACGAAGATGTAATTCATGAGAAAGTCATGAAGGCAGCTCGAATTTTAGGATTAGAACCTTACTTAAATAGAAGACCAGCTCAATTATCTGGTGGACAACGTCAAAGAGTAGCGATTGGAAGAGCTATCGTGAGAAGTCCAAGAGTTTTCTTATTAGATGAACCATTATCTAACTTAGATGCTAAATTACGTGGTCAAATGCGTAAAGAGTTGAAACAACTTCAAACGTCACTACAAGCCACAATGATTTATGTAACTCACGACCAAATTGAAGCGGTTACTATGGCCGATCGCATTGTGATTATGGATAAAGGGGTCATTCAACAAGTGGGAACACCGGTTGAAGTTTATACTGACCCAAGTAACTTATTTGTGGCAAACTTCATTGGAACACCACCAATGAATGTCTTTAAAGTCAGAATTAATGAAAAGGGTAAAGTTGTTTTAATTGATCATCAAAACGAATCGCGACAAACAATTATTAATGTTGAAAAACACCCAGCTTATGAAACCCTATTAAATAATTATTGTGGTAAAACCGTATATTTAGGAGTTAGACCAGAAAATATTGAAATTCACAGACTAAAAGATAAAAGATCTCCTTATCGTACAGTTATTGATACTTACGAATTACTAGGTTCAGAATCATTAATTCACTTTAAGATTGATAAACAAAGCGTTGTCGCTAAAATTAAAGATCATGAAAGATTAAATACTTTTGATGAAGTACAATTTGAGTTTTTGGTAGAACATATGTATTTCTTTGATGAGGAAAGTGAGAAGAGAATAAGATGAAAAAATTATGGAGTAAATTAAAAACATATTATTCATATAATAAGTATCGCTTACCAATAATATTTAGTCTTATTGGAATGTTTCTCTTAACAGCATTTCCAGGCCTACATTATGAGTATTGGTATGAAAAGGATTCAAAGTTTAATGCTATTTCAGTATTTTTAATCATGATATTAGCAGTTTTACAATTGGTAAATGCGATTAACCTTAGTGCAAAAAAAGATAAGAAAACTGAATACATATTTACCATATTATTCACGGTTTTTAACGTAATAATTGGATTTTTTGCGTATTTATATATAAGTCCTTATTTTGATGGATGGAATTCTAAATACTTTAAATCAATTTTCGTCATCTTACTTGGAATCGTCTTCTTTATAATTGCTAATGTGTTCGCATTTATTTATTTAGGGTATGATACTAAAGCTTCACTTAATGAAATTATCGCCCAGTTAAATGCTGAAGACGAGGAAGCAATAGATGATAATCAAGAAGTTGAATTACCAGAAGAAGTAACTGTAGAAAATACACCAAAACCTGAAAAGTTAGAAACTCAGCCGTTAACTAAACTAGAGTTAGAAGCTAAAACGGTAGCTGAATTAAAAGAATTAGCCAAAGAAAACAATTTAACTGGCTATTCTACACTGAAAAAAACTGAATTAGTAGATCTTCTTGTTAGAGAAAAAGTTAGAGGATGAGCAAAAACAACAAAGATTTAAAACCTTATAAAACTAATAAAATATCAAATTGGCCGACCGGACTGAAAGTATTTTTACTGAAAGCTTGGACTGCTGGTATGGTATTTTATTTTATGTTTATGAGTTTAGCAGTGTTCAAAGCTTTACAAAACCCAATTGATCGTTGGGTAATTGTAACGCTGGTCATGATTTTACTAAATGAATATTTAATTAACGGCTTAATTAAAAGTATGGAACAAGATTACATTATCCGTAATAAACATGCGATGTTTATTAAAGGAAAATGGTCGATTGTCTTTAATATCTTTTATATATTTTTAGTGATGGTTATCACTGTGGTTGTTGGTGGTATTTTCATTGGATGGGGAATTTCACTATCTAAATTATTTATGCCAGGAGAAGCGGCAACTTGGGAACCATTTACCTTTGGGTTAATTTATTATGCCGTTGATACATTTTTAGTTTTCTTTGTTTGGCAAATTAAAAAGATTATAAGAGAAAAAAAGGAAGGGGATAAAAATGAAGTTCAATAAATTATTTATTTCAACAAGAAGTGCTAGTTTTGAATTAGATAATCAAGACATTTATTATGCAAAAGAAAAGTTTAATGTTTATTTAAATAATAAACTAGTTAAGGAAAATGTTAAGACTAATGTTTTCTCATTATATAATTTAAAACCTAATACTAAATATCAAGTTAGAGTGAATAATTACACTTTGGAAATAGAAACGCAGTTTGAATCAACAGCTGTTAACGTTAAAGATTTTGGCGCTAAAGGTGATGGTAAAACCGATGATACTTATTCAATTCAAGCCGCTATTAGTAGTGCTCCCAATGATGCGACTGTTGTAATACCTAAAGGAACATATTATATTTCGCCAATATTTTTAAAAAGTAATATTACCATTGAGTTACAAAAAGGAGCGACTTTATTAGGAAATGTTGATCGAAAAAATTACCCAATTATTCCTCCTTATCTATATACAAATGATGGTAAAAGATTAGATATCGGTAGTTGGGAAGGAGTTCCTCAAGATATTTTTGCCACGATTATTACTGGTATTTTTGTTGAAAATGTTAATATTATTGGTGAGGGTGTAATTGACGCTAACGCTCAAAATTCTGATTGGTGGAAATACCCAGTGGAAAAAATTGGTGGAGCTTTCCGTCCGCGAGGTATTTATTTAAATAGATGTAAGAATGTTGGTCTTCATGGTATATCAGTTAAAAATACACCATCATGGAATATCCATCCAATTTATTGTAAGGATGTCAATATTATTGATTTATATTTAGAAAGCGATAAAGATTCACCAAATACTGATGGGTGTAATCCAGAGTCATGTGACGGCATTAACATTATTGGCGTTAATTTCTCGGTTGGTGATGATTGTATCGCAATTAAGAGTGGTAAAAAACACGAAGGAATGAATCCACCAGTACCGTGTAATAACCTTAATATTAGAAATTGTCATATGGCATACGGACACGGTGCGGTTGTCTTAGGTAGTGAAATTAGTGGGGGAATTACTAATTTAAATGTTACTAGATGTTATTTTGAACATACTGATCGTGGTTTAAGAATTAAGACAAGACGTGGTAGAGGTCGTTCGTCGGTAATTGATAATGTAGTTTTTGATAACATTTATATGGATCACGTTTTATCGCCATTAACTATTAATATGTTTTATAATTGCGTTGATCCAGATAAGCATAGCGAATATGTATGGTCAAAAGAGAAATTACCAATTGATGAAAATACGCCGTATTTAGGTAATTTCACGTTTAAAAACATCGTCTGTGATAACGTTCAAGTGGCATCATCATATTTCTATGGTTTACCTGAAGAATCAATCAAAAGTGTTACAATAGAAAATGTCGTATTTAATATTAAAAAAGAAGGTGCCGTAAGCGGCGAACCGGTAATGATGGAGTTTATTGAAACGATGACTCAACAAGGAATTATCGCTCATAATGTTGATAAATTAGTTATTAAAAATACTAAAATCAACGATCAAGTTGGTGAACCAATCGTTACCTCTGGAGTTAAGGAATTTGTTTTAAAGTAATTTGGTAATAGCATAGATCGTTGTCTATGCTATTATCATAAAGAAATATATTTATAGGGGAATGATTTTTATGGACATTTCAATTAAGGAACAAAAACGTCGTGATTCAATATTGAATGATTCACTTTGGAAAGTGTTTCTCGCAATACTGATTCCGATTGCAATGTATAATTTTTTAATATACTTATTCGGTGTCTTTGATTTAAAAATTATTTCAATGTTTCCCAACGACCCCAAAGATTCAGTAGCATTCTTTGACGAAATCAAAAATGCGATATCAGCTTTCGGAACCGGATTTGCTACTGGAGGTGCTGTTATAGTAGCTAATCTTTATGGCAAAGGTGATATTAGAGAAGCGAGAAGAAATGCTGGAGTTGTTTTAATTCTAACATTGATTATTAGTGCTGTTATTATTACAGTGACTGTTTTGGGAGTAATACCGATTTTAAAAGCGTTAAACTTCAATAGAAACATTATTGCTGAAGGACAAGTATATTTTTATATCCAAATCTCAACTACCGCTTTAAATGCGATTAACGTCGTTTTTATTGGTTTAGAAAGAGCCAAGAAAAATACTAAAACAATTATTATTATGAATATTTCAATTGCGGTAATTAAAGTTGTTTTAACGTTAGTATTCGTATTTGGATTTGGTTTGAATTCGATTGAATGGATTGCTATGACAACCTTACTAGCTCAACTGTCACTAACGGTGTTTGTCGTTTTCCAAATGTTTAATAAGAAAAATATCTTCAAAATTGATTTAAAAGATTTGTCATTTAACAAGAAGTACGTTAAAGATATGATCAAAATTTCAATTCCAATAGTTTTAGGAAGATTTACTTTTAGTTTTGGTAAGGTTATCGTCAACTATTTTGCGACAGTTTATTATGGTGCGGCTTCACTAGCGGCATTATCAATTACTTACAAAGCTAACTTAGGATTTGGGGCAATTGCCTCTACTACTGAAGAAGCGTCAGCGACAATTATTTCACAAAATGTCGGCAATAAAAACCCAAAACGAGCTTTTAGAACTGTTTGGATAGCCTTTATTTATACTTTAATATTAACAGTAATTGGTGTTGTTTTGATTACTTTATTAGCTGATTATGCAGTAAAATTTTTTATCGCTAAACCAGCAGTTGGGGCTTCAGCCGTAATTTGGGATGAATATTATATGAAAATTGAATTAGCAAAAAACTTATTAATGACTGAAAGATTTTCGATGATGTTTTCCGCATTTGTCGGAGTGTTTTTAGGTGGATTCTTTGGTTTTAAGATTACTAAACTTTCGTATATTGCTAATGCGATTAGAATTTTTATATTTAGAATTCCTATTTTAATTTTGCTACATCATTTTTCAGCTAATCCTAATTATATTAATATTGGAAAAACGATGGTTTTAAGTAACTTATTTACGGCAATATCGGTTATGGTTATGTTTATGATTTTTTACTTTAAACATAAAGCTAATAACTTTGCCCACTATTTAGAAATTGTATGAAAAAATTAATTGAGAATATTCTTAATGATGAACTAGTCATTAAACCTAATATTAAATACATTTATCAAAAACACGAAATAGAGGTTGTTTTTATTGAGAACTCTGAATATAACCAATATTTAATTGATGAAAAAATTAGCCATAAATATCTATTTGATAACAAACATAAAAAACACCTATTAATCGTGACTGAAGACAAATACCAAGAACTTCCTTCATTATTTAGTGAACTCGTTATTAAAGCTACGTTAAGGGTGTTTGTTAACCGCAAAAAGACAAGAGATGTAATTAGACCAATTGTCTTTATTATTGGCATTATTACCCTTTTAGCCAATATATTTATTTTAAGAAAATATCCATTTAAAGAAGTTTTCTTTGTTCCGATTATTAGTGTTATTATTTTATTCTTACTATTTAGATATGCCTCTAAGCTAATGGACGAATTATATTTTAAAGATCAACAAAAAACGAGAGAACATCTATTAAAAGCTTTACCGGATTTAGCTAAAGATTTAGCAGAAGATAAAAAAAAGAATTAAGCATTCTTTTTAATTCTTTTTCTAATAAATATGGCAGATATGATAACACCAACGATTACTACATAAATCCCCATATAAATCCAAATTAAGTAATTATATTGATCTTGGCCTTCAAAAATATGGTAGTTATAATTACTTTCGTTAAGTGTTAATAATTGTTCTTTAGTTGGTTTTAAAAAACCACCAGACCTAACGGTCAATGTTTTGGTGACAGTATCATAAAAATGATTTAAGTCACTTGGATAGTTTTCAAATTCAGATAATACGAATTGAGTTTCTAAACCATTAGCTTCATTTAAAACTAGTTCAAATAATTCTACGTTTTTATAGGTAAAAACAGCGGTATTAAGTTTATTTAGTTTATTGGAAGTAACAGTATTGTTCAGTCCAAAAATGGGAAAATCAAGGTCTTTAACGACATATGCAGCTTCATTGCTGCTAGCAGTGATATTATTTTCGTAGTAACCAATAATTGTTAAATATGGGGTTGTTTCAAGGCTTGATTTAAATTCGTTGACAATACCATGAAAATAGTATTTAATTTTATCATCAAACATCAGAGGCATTGTTTGATAAATGTCAATATTGATATCAATATCAACTGATTGATTATCAATTATTACAGTTTTGGAATAAACAATTGTTCCGACTATGGTTTTATTATACATAAAGTCTTTTAAGGAGAAAAGACGTTCAACAAATAAAGGATCTTTATTATTTTCTAAAGTATTTTCTCCCTTTTCAGTTAAAACTACTTCTTTAATATATTTGTCGTTACGAGCTGAAATTCCACTATTAAAGAATAAACCGAAAAGTGCGACTAACATAAAACCTAAAACAAAATATGCAAATATTTTCACAATATCACCTATAAATATGATACATTATTTCTAAATAATTACAAGTAAAAAGAGGTCGTTTATGTATTATTATATCTATTTTAATCAAATGAAATTAAATGAATTATTAATTGATCAAATTAAATCAACGATTAATCGTTTTTTTGGTAAGATAGTTAGAATCATACCAGATAATCGTTATTTAATGATTGTGGTTAAAGATCATTTTGATTACGCTAAAATTTATGAGTATTTTGAAAACTTTATTACTGATAATTTAGTTAATGTTGTTGTTTATATTTCCAAAAAATTTGATAATCAAGATGAACTATATGATGAATATCAAGTAATTAGGGATTTAATGAATGGCAATCATTTTATTAACAAGAAAAATGTGTATTACTTTAGAGAATTGTTAAATGATTCTTTGATGGTTAATAACACCAAAATAATTAAAAAATATATTTTAGGTAAATTTTATAATCAAAATGAAACCTATTTAATGTTAAAAACATTTTTTAATAACAATTTAAATGTTTTAAAAACGGCAAGAGATTTAACAATGCATCGTAACACGGTAATTTACCGTCTAGATTCTTTTAATGAAGAAACAAATTTAGATCCTAGAGAGTTTAATGATGCCTTTATTATTAAATTATTAATTGATTTTTAGTCAATTTGACTATATAAAAGATAATAATAATTATGTATAATTATTAATGAAAATAAAAAATAAGGGAGAAAATTATGGCAAAGATAGTATTAAAAAATTTAAATAAGATTTATCCTAATGGTGTTCAAGCGGTTTTCGATTTTAATTTAGAAATTAACGATCGCGATTTTGTTGTCTTAGTTGGTCCATCAGGATGTGGAAAATCAACAACTTTAAGAATGGTCGCTGGTCTTGAGGAAATTACTAGTGGTGAAGCTTATATTGACGGAGTTTTAATTAATGATTTAGAACCAAAAGATCGTGATATTTCAATGGTATTCCAAAGCTATGCGTTATATCCACATATGACTGTATTTGACAATATGGCTTATGGTTTAAGAATTAAAAAAGCGCCAATTAGAGAAATTGAATATAAAGTAGCGGTAGCTGCTAAATCACTTGATATTTTAGGATTATTAGACCGAATTCCGGCTGAATTATCAGGAGGGCAACGTCAGAGAGTTGCTTTAGGTAGAGCGATGGTTAAAGAAGCGAATGTTTTCTTGATGGATGAACCACTATCTAACTTAGATGCTAAGTTGAGAGTTCAGACAAGAGCCGAATTAATTGAGTTACATCGTAAATTAGGAAATACTACTATCTATGTTACTCATGACCAAATTGAAGCGATGACGATGGCGACTAAAATTGTGGTGATGAACAACGGAAGAGTTGAACAAGTCGATAGTCCTGAAGTTATTTATAACTATCCTAATAATGTTTTCGTTGGGGGTTTTATTGGAACTCCGCCAATGAACTTTGTTAAAACCACAGTTAATAAAAAAGGTTGTGCGAAATTAGCGGGTTGTGATATTAAAATTCCGCAACACAAATTAACCGTAATCGAACAAAATGATTTGTTTGATAAAGAAGTTACTTTAGGAATTAGACCAGAAGATATTCATGTTGTGGAAAAAGAATCTCAAAAAGAAATCGGATGTACTTTACAAACTGAAGTAAGATTTGCCGAAGTTTTAGGTGCTGAAACAAATATTTACTTTACTATTGATGATGCTGATTTTATTAGTAAACTTGATGAAACAGTCCACTTTGATTTTGGTCAAGAAGTGTTGTTATATTTTGACACTAGTAAAGTTCACTTTTTTGATGTTGAATCAGGTAAAAGATATCATAGTCAAGAAGAAGATGCTGCATTTGATAAGTTAGTGTCTTTAAGTAGAGTTTAAATTATAAAAGAGTGCTTCTATTATTAAAAACGAAGTAAATTGATAGAGTTTATTAAAAAACTGTGAAAGATTGATATTTTTAAAATATATTTCACAGTTTTTTTATTTTCGAAAATTAAAAAATATATGATTATAATATGGATATATTATTTCGAAAAGGTTTTCATAAAATATCTCATTTTTATCATTTGTAAAAGACCGGTAATTATGATAAAATTAAGCGGGTGACAAAATGTTAGATAGATTAGAAATTATTGAATCTACATATGAAAAACTCCAACAAAAATTAATTGATGAAATTTCTGATGTTAATGAAATGACTAAAACATTAAAGGAGATATCACAAATTCAGGAAACGGTAGAAACTTACCGTCTTTTTAAACATACACAAAATGAAATCAAAAGTTTAACTGAATTATTAGAACTCGAAACCGATCAAGATTTAATCGCTATGGCGACTTTGGAAATTGATGAGCATCACGAAAAACTAGAAAAACTAAAAGAAAAGCTAGAAATATTATTGTTACCTAAAGACCCTAATGATGATAAAAACATTATTATGGAAATTAAAGGAGCAGCTGGTGGCGATGAAGGTAATATCTTTGCTGGCGATTTGTTTAGAATGTATCATCGCTATGCTGATTCAAGAGGCTGGAAAGTTGAAGTGTTAAATGCTTATGAGGGAACTATGGGCGGTTTTACTTCAATTGAGTTTATGATATCTGGTGAAAAAGTTTATTCATTTTTAAAACACGAAGCTGGTGTTCATCGTGTCCAAAGAGTACCAGAAACCGAGTCACAAGGAAGAATTCATACTTCAACAGCTACTGTATTAGTTATGCCAGAGGCTGATGAAGTGGAAATGGAAGTTGATTGGAACGATATCAAAGTTGACACCTATAATTCAAGTGGACCAGGAGGTCAATCAGTAAATACGACTAAATCAGCAGTTAGATTAACTCATTTACCAACTAATACGGTTGTTACGTGTCAAGATGGTAAAAGTCAACACGATAATAAGGATAAAGCGTTTATTATCTTAAAAGCTAGACTGTTCGCTCAAATGTTAGAAGAACAAGCCCAAAAAGATGAAAAAATGCGAAAAAGCTTAATTGGAACAGGTGATCGTAGCGAAAAGATTAGAACTTACAATTATCCACAAAACCGAGTAAGCGATCATCGGATTCAACTAACCGTTCAAAGGTTAGATGCTATTATGGAGGGTAGGTTGGATTTGATATTAGAACCATTAATTAATGAATATCAAAAACAACTATTGTTAAACGAACAATGATTCTCAGAGATTTGCTCCGATTAGGATATGAAAAAATTGAAGAGTTTAATAAAGAACGTACTGCAGCTAAGTTATTATTATCAGGATTATTAGAGATGTCAGTTGGTGATATTGTAATAAATTTTGATAAAGAAATTACTGATGAAACTGCAGAAGAATATTTAGAGTTATTAGATTTCTATGTTCTTGAAGATGTACCAATTCAATATTTAGTGGGATCAACTAATTTTTATGGACGAAGATTTATTGTCGATGAAAGAGTCTTAATTCCTAGACCGGAGACTGAATATTTGGTTGATAAGGTTATTAAAAAATTACCTAACGATTTAAAAGTTTTAGAAATTGGAACTGGTAGTGGTATTATTGCTGTAACATTAAATCTAGAAAAAAATTATCAAATTGATGCCACAGATATTGATTCTAGTGCTTTACAAGTAGCAGTCGCTAATAGTAAAATTAATGGTGCTGACGTCAATTTTATATATTCAGATTTATATGAAAATATAACAGAAAAATATGATTTAATTATTTCAAATCCTCCTTATGTATCGGAAACGGATGAGGTGGCACCAAGTGTGCTATTTGAGCCGGAAATAGCATTGTATAGCGATAATTTAGGAACAATGCACTTAAGTTTAATCATTTTAGGAGCTGCTAAGCATTTAAAAGAAGATGGCATAATTATTTTAGAACATGGATATAAACATGGTCTTTATATTAAGTTTTTTGTCAACAATTATTTATCGGATTATCGTAGTTTTACCTTAAAAGATTTACAAGGAAAACAAAGATATTCTATTATTAGAAAAAGGGGATCAAAATGGAAAAGGGACAAGTAATAATTTTTCCCACAGATACTATTTATGGTATAGGGTGTAAATTATACGACAAAGTTGCACTTGCAAGGATTTATGAAATTAAAAAAAGACGTCTTGATAAAGATATACCAATTTTAGTTTCTAGTATTGTTCAAATTAATTTTATAGCAAAGTATGATTTGAAAACATTAAGAGTGATGCAAACTTTTTGGCCTGGGCCACTAACTCTTATTTTAGAATCGAAAAAAGAATTTTATGATAGAACTGGGGATAAAACGATTGCGATTCGTATTCCTGATCATTATGTAGCTTTAGAATTAATTAATACTCAAGGGCCACTAAGAACAACTTCAGTTAATATTAGTGGAGAACCACCACTTAACAACATTAAAGAGATTAGAGAACAATATAGTGATGTAGTGGATTATATTTATGGAGAATACACTGATGATTATATCGGTGTTGCCTCTACTGTCGTTGATATGACTAAAAAGCCAATTAAATTAGTTAGAGAAGGCGCTATTTCATTTGATGAAATACTTGCTGTTTATGAAAAATAGTCTACTTTTGTAGATTATTTTTATATATATGTGATAAAATTTAATCAATAGAGGTGTAAAACAATGAAAATAGTTATTGCAAATGATCACGGGGGCTATGAATTAAAACGTCATTTACTAACTTATTTCAATTCTAAAGGGGTTGAAGTAGTCAATTTAGGAACCGATTCAAATGATTCAGTCGATTACCCTGTTTTTGGCGAGAAACTGGCAAAAGAAGTTTTAAAAGGTGGGTATGACTTCGGTATTGCCATTTGCGGAACTGGATTAGGAATTAGTATGACTGTCAATAAATTCAAAGGAATTAGGGGCGCACTTATCTATGATGAAAACACAGCAATGCTTGCTAAAGAGCATAATAATGCCAATGTTATTGTCTTAGGTGGCAGAACTTTAACAAATAGAAGAGCTGAAGAATTAATAGAAGCGTATATGAAGTCAACGTTTGAAACGAGACATCAACAACGAATAGATTTATTAGGAAAATTGGGGGAAGAAGTAAATGAGTAAAAAATTAGTTGTCCTTAGTCATCCATTAATTAATCATAAGATGGCTAAAATCAGAGACAAGAACACACACCCTAAAGAATTTAGAGAAAGTGTATCTGAAATTGGTGCTCTATTAACTTATGAAGTTACTAGAGATTTAGAAACAAAGGAAACTACCGTGGAAACACCACTAGCTATGGCTAATTGCCGAGTATTAAGTAAACCAGTAGTATTAGTTCCAATATTAAGAGCGGGATTAGGAATGGTTGATGGCATTCATAATCTAATCCCAACCGCTAAAATTGGACATATTGGGTTATATCGTGACGAAGAAACATTAGAACCACATGTCTATTATGCTAAATTTCCAGATAATGTGAAAGAAAGTTTAGTGATTATTTTAGACCCAATGTTGGCTACTGGCGGTTCAGTTAGTAAAGCGATTGATATTTTGAAGGAACGTGGCGTTCAAAAAATTAAATTTGTTGGTATTGTAGGCTGCCCAGAAGGCGTCAAAAGACTTCAAACCGATCATCCAGATGTGCCAATCTATTTAGCCGCATTAGACTCACATTTAAATAAACATGGATATATTCATCCAGGTTTAGGTGACTGTGGGGATCGCTTATTCGGAACAAAATAAAAAAATGCCACTATTTGCATCCTATTTTGGCGGATTAATAATCGGCACTTTTTTAACATTCATTATTTTAAGAGCGACTAATTTTGAAAAACTATTTCATCAAGGCAAAGTTTTTGAAATTAGGTTAGCTTATATAATGGCTAGTTTAGTTGGTGGTCATATTGTTGGACGAATTATTCATTTTATCGTTAATTTAATATTGACCTTAAATTGAGATTAAATATCAACAGCTAGAAGAATTTCTTCTAGCTTTTTTATTTTATAAAAATGATGTTTAATGGAGTCGAAATCATTATCTTCTTTAACCGCAATAGTAAAAAAAACATCAGTTAAGTATTCACGATTTAAAATAACATAATCTCTTAAAAGATATTCAACATCATTAATTTGATCATAATTAAAGTGAACAACATACTTTTGGGCAGTGATATTTTTATAAAATTCTCCTAGTTTTAACGCTTCGCTGGCGCCACTGGAATACGCCCTAATTAAGCCACCCGCACCTAGCATGATTCCACCAAAATATCGAATCACAACAACCAATATATTTGTTACTTTATTTTGTTTTAAAACTTCTAAAATTGGAACTCCAGCAGTACCTGCTGGCTCACCATCATCATTAGAACCACCATATTGTCCATCGCTACCTAAAAGATAGGCATAACAATAATGGGTAGCCTTGGGATATTCTTTCTTTAATTCATTCAAATTTTGAGAGATTTCATCTTCACTAGTAATGGGAATGACTACAGAAATAAATCTAGATTTTTTAATAATCATTTCATTAATAACTTTTTCTTTTAAGTGTTTCATATCAATTAAGATTATAACATATTTTCAATTATGTTATAATAAAGTTGGTGTTAGAAATGAAAAAAGCTATTCTATTGTTAAAAGAATTTGAAAAGCTTGGATATCAAGCTTATATAGTTGGTGGTTCGGTTCGCGATTATATTTTAAAAAGCGATTCTTTTGATATTGATATTGCGACAGATGCGACTCCTGATGAAGTGATGCAGCATTTCAAATCATTACCAACGGGTATTAGATATGGCACAGTTACTGTCTTTTTTAAAGGCAGTAAATATGAAGTAACAACTTTTAGAAAAGACTTTGTATATCGTGATAATCGACGTCCCGATAAAGTGATCTTTTCTAATAATATTAAAGATGATGTTAAGCGAAGAGATTTTACTGTTAATGGAATGTATTTAGATAAAGATATGAAAGTGATTGATCTAATTGGTGGTCAAAAGGATCTTGAGAAAAAGATAGTTAAAACGATTGGTAAACCTGATGATCGGTTTAATGAAGATGCCTTAAGAATGTTAAGAGCGTTTTATTTAGTATCAAAATTGAATTTTGAAATTGATCATGCGACGTTAGAAAGTATCAAAAGAAAAAAAGAATTAATCACTAAAGTATCAGCCGAAAGAATTTATAATGAAATTGAAAAAATTTCAAATCATCCATATAGCCATAAAGCTCTTATTTTAATGATTCAAACCGGAATTCATCAATATTTACCGGGATTAACTAAAGGTATTGTAACGTTAGCCACTTATAAGATTAATTTAAAAGGTGATGATTTCTTTATTGGAGCTTTCTTTTTTAATGACCAAAAGATAGATAAATTTTGGAAATTATCGAATAAAAAGAAAAAGTTATATAATAATGTGCTTTCAATTTTAAATACTAATGAAAAGATTTCAAATGAACTATTTTATCAATATACTTTTGAAGAGTTGAAGACGGCTGGTAGAATTGGCGAAGAATTTAATTTGGCGGGATATTCAGAAAAAAGGTTTATTGAATTATATGAAAGTTTACCGATTAAAGATGATAAGGAACTTAAAATTACAAATAAAAAAATCATATCATTAGTTAATCGAAAACCAGGTCACTGGTTAACCGAATTAAGAAATGATATGATTAAGGAGATTTTAAATAATCGTCTTAGTAATAATGAAGAAGAAATATATAAATATATAAAGAGAAGGAAAGATATACATGAGAAAAAATAATGATACCTTAAAAATAATTGGCAAAGTCGATGCTGTCAATCAAGGATTAACTTATTATAATACAACAATTTTTGATATGAATCATAAGGCGGTAAATATTAAATTAAGAGAAAATATTGATCAAGTTATTGTTGGACAAATTTATGAATTCACAGTTTCCAAAGAACCAAAAGAAAATAAAGAAGATGAATTTGTTTTGGTTTGTCAAAATATCGCTAAAATTGAGGACATATTAGATGTTGATGAATTAACTAAAATTTATCGTAAATTTTATACTTATGCACCAATTAGTTTAAAAGAACTGCAAAAAGGAATTGAAAAATATTTAGAAAAAATTGAAAATGAGGCTATTTTTAATATTACTAAATCAATTTATGAAGAATATAAAAATAAATTCTATATTCATCCAGCAGCTACGAAATTCCATCACGCTTATATTGGCGGATTAGCTTATCATACTTTAAATATGTTAAGAATCGCTGAAAGTATGTTAAAAATATATGACTATATGTCTAGTGATTTATTGTATTCAGGAATTATCTTACATGATATTGCCAAAACATTAGAAATTACTGGTGTTGATGGTGAATACACTAATGAAGGTTTATTATTAGGTCATATTGTTATGGGAGTTAGTAAGATTGATGAGGTAGCTGACAAATTAAACTATAGTGATTTAGAAGAAGTATTATTGTTAAAACATATGATAGTTTCTCATCATGGACAAATGAATTTTGGATCACCAAAACGCCCCCAAATAGCTGAAGCGTTAATGTTGTGGTTTATTGATTCGATTGATTCTAAATTTCAAGTTATTGGTGAAGTTTTAGAAGAAACGGTTCCAGGAACATTTACTTCAATGATTTCTGTGGCTGATAAGGGACGTTTTTTAAAACATAAATTTACTAAGTAAAATGGCTTTATAAAGAAAAAAGATTCTATTTTTGTAGAATCTTTTTTGTTTATTAAATGGATGTGAATATTATTTAAATTCGTCGAACCAAGTTCCCCATAAAGCGTCAAATGCTGCCGATGTACCCATTTGGTAATTGAACATTTGTAGTTTGTTAATTTCTCTAATGGCGTTGAATTTTTCAGTTGCAGCTGCATCTGCGAATTTAATGCCTTCTTTGACAAGCAAGTTATAAATTATTTCATTTTTCATTTGAGAACTTTCGTATTTAGCTTTGACTTGTCCAAATTGTTTTTGGATGGCGTTAGATACTCTAATTTGAACGTTATATTCAGAAGCTAATTCTTTTAAGTAAATTTCGATTTGAGTTGCAGATACAACATCAAGAGGGTTAGAACCATCTAATTTGTTGCCATCTTTATCTAATTCTTTAGATAAGTGAGTATCATCAACTTTAACATCTAATTTGGCAGATGGCATCTTTGTATCAACGCTATTTGCCATAATTAAGTGCCATCCAAAGTTAGTTTGAATTTTTTCGATATTAGCTAGTGTGTCTGCAGGATCGGCTTGTTCGAATGATGGATCTCCATTAAAGAAATCTAAGAATGGGAATTGAGCAGTAGAATAATCTTTAACAATTCCATAAATTGCTTTTGCACGAGTATAGAATACTTCGTCTAATCTTGATTGACTTTGTAAGAAGTTAGATGAATTAGTAATATCGCCTAATGATTCTTGTTTTAGTTTAAATCCAAAACGTTTAAATTCGGCCCAAACACTTTCTTTACTATATGGATCATCTGAAGTTAATCTTGTTGATTGGTTGTAATCAGCAATTAATCTTTCAATACCTTTAGCTTCAGTAGTTTCATCACCAATACGTTTAAAGATCGCTTTTACGAATTTTGGTAATAATGCTTGAGCTGCCGCTAATACTTCAGGTTCTAATTCGTTTGGTTTATCAGGAGTTCCATCTAAATTTAAGTCTAAGTAAATCAAGATGTGTGATGCTCTTAATAACCAGTAGTTTTCATATTGTTTTTGCGATAATCTTTGGAATTTATCGTAAATAGTATTTCCTTCTTCACCGTAATGAGCTTCTAGATCTTTTTCAAATAATTCATTCATCTTTGGAATTTCAAAAGCTTTTTCTTTGGCTTCATCAACTGATTTAGAACGGAAGGCAAGTAATAGGAATTGTTCTCTACCCATTTCAGCAGGGAAATTACTTGTCGCATATTGGTTTTGACTAAATGCAGTTAACATATTTTTAATTGATGTTTCATTGGCTTCGTGAGTTTCTTTATCAATCTTATCATAATAGTTAACTTTTAAGATTTTAGCTGTTAGTAAGTCTTGAGCGGTAGCAATACCAAATGTTTTTTCCGCTTCTTTGAAAAATTCATCAACAGTTACCACCACATCACCAATTTCAGCTAAAGTATCTTTATCTTTCATCTTAGTTGCTCCTTTATATTCGTTATCACGAGAATATAGAGCTCTTAAGATTGGATCATAAATATTTAATTTCTCATCTTTGTTGTGTTCATTAACTTTATCACTAATATATGATTCAGTTAATTTATTATCAACCATTTCAGCTTTTAATTCAGCAATTAAATCATCGTTTCCTTCTAAGAATGCATCTTCATCTTCATTTAGAATACCTTCTTCACCAGCAGAAGCATCATTAAATTTATAAACTAAGTAAACATATTCACCAAATGAATTTGGTCTTTGTGAATATTGAACATTATTCGGTTCATCTTCAGTAGGAAGTTTTAAAGCGGTATAAATATGGTTTCTTAATTGAGTATTTTTGAAATCTTCATATTTATAATCAACATTAACTGGAGTATCATCAGCCGCTTTTACAACAACTCCTTCAGCCACTTTTAATTGTTCAGCATGAACTAAGTTATGAGCTTTAATAATGTATTCTAATACTTTTTCTTTAGCAAATGGAAGGTCTGGTGCTCCTGAACGGTCTTCTGAGAAAGTATATGAATCATAGTAAGATTCAAAATTATCTTTAGAAATTTCAACTCTTTGGTTTAATTCATCAACGTACTTGATTTTTTTATTGGTTAAGATATCTTTAATGTGTTTATTATCAACATGGTCAATATCAACATAATTTGGATCAGTGATGTCAGTTATTCTAATATCTGGAACTAAAAACCATTTACCACTTGAAGAGATTTTAACTGATAATTGTTTAAATACTGCACGTTGTTCATTTAAGTTTAAGAATTCAGTCCAAAAAGCAGATACATCATATTGTCCCTTACGATTATTTTTATAATAATTAACGACATCTTCATCTTTAATGTATTGTTTAGATTTTTCATCTTCTAATTCTTCATCAAGTTTTTCTTTAGCAAATAAACGAAGAGCAATTTTTTGTTTGTATAAGTCTAATAAAGTATTTGAATAACCTTCAAAAGTGGTGTTATCAAATAATTCTTGGACTAATGCATCTTTTTGATTTGGTAAAATTTTACCAACAATTAATAAACTATCTACATATGTTTTAACTTTGGTTAATTTATCTAAATTTTTGTTATCAGCATCTAATTTATAAAAATCAGTTAGTTGTTCGACATCATCAATTCCATAGACAGCTGTATTAATTGTCTCTTCTAAAACTTTTCTTTGATCTTCATTGGTATAGTCGATTTTTTGATAGTATTTGTTAAATACTTTTTCATCAATTAAGGTTTGTAGTATCGATAGACCATCATAACGCATTTCATTATATAATTCTTTCTTGGTTATTTGATGATCACCAGCACTTACATATACCTCATCAGTAATACTTCCTAAAGGATATTTGTCCTTTTTACCGCTACAAGCGGTTAAAGCAACAGTAGAGAATAGTAGAAGTACCATAATCATCAAGCTTTTCACAAATTTATTCTTTTTCATAATATTTTTTCACTCCTTAAGCTATTTCACAAAAATTATACAAGCACAAATAATAATATCATTTTTATAATATAAAAGCAAATCAAAAGTTAATATAAGTCTAGAATATTAGTATTTATCAATACTATGATAAAATATTAGTGGTGAAATTATGGAAATTAGAATACTCGCAAGTGGATCAAAAGGAAACGTAATTTCTTTAATTAGTAATGGAAATCACCTATTAATTGATATAGGCATCTCGTTTACTAAAGTTAAAAAGAAATTTGAAGAATACAAATTAGATTTAAAAAGTATTGATGGGATTGTTTTAACTCATGAACACAAAGATCACTCTAGTGGATTAAGAGTGTTTTTAAGCAATCATTTTGATACTAAAGTTTATTTAACTAAAGGAACGATGGATGGATTAGATAAAGATACTAAATCTAGTTTAGAAAACTACATTTTTATTGAGCCAGAAGTGTCATTTCAAATCAAATCTTTTAAAATATATCCAATTTTAACTAGTCATGATGCTAATGAACCGATTGGATTAGTAATAACTGCCAATGATAAAAAGGCTGTTTTTATTACTGATACCGGATATATCCATAAAGATTATTTTGAAGTGATTCAAGATGCTGATTTTTACTATTTAGAAGCGAATCACGATGAATTAATGTTAATGCAAACCCATAAACGTCCTCATCATTTAAAGATGAGAATTTTAAGTGAAAGAGGACATCTTTCTAACAACGAAGCCACTAAAATTTTAAATGAAGTTATTATCAATAAACGTCCTATCTGGGCTGTTGCACACATATCTGAAGATTGTAATACATATGAAAAAATTGAAATGGCAGTCGTGAAAAATTTTGATGATCCATTTAAAGCTAAATTGGTTTATACATCTCAAGAATCAAGTGAGGTTATCAAAATATGAAAATTATTGCGGTTGGTAAGATTAGGAAAAAATTTTTAGTTGAAGGGATCAATTTTTATCAAAAACAAATTTCAAAATTAGAAATTGTTGAAACTAGACAATCAACTCCAGAAAAAGAAGGCAAAGAAATCTTAGCTAAAATTAATCCCCGAGATTATGTTATCGCTCTAGATATTAAAGGCGATAAGTATGATAGTGAATTATTCGCTAAAAAAATCGAAACACTAAGATCAAATAGCGAAGAAATCGTATTTGTAATTGGTGGTTCAACTGGATTAAGTGATGAGGTAAAAGAAAGAGCCAATGAGTTTTTAAGTTTTTCGGATTTTACTTTTCCTCATGAACTATTTAGATTAATCTTAGTTGAACAAATCTATCGTGCTGAATCAATAATTCAAGGCAAACCGTATCATAAGTAAAAAACAATAAAAACATTATTTAATGAATTATTTCATTAAAAGTGATAAAATAACACTGTAAAGTTAATTAACAGGGAGGCAAGACATCATGTCGGTAAAAGATAAACTTCAAAAAGTTAAAAAAGCTAGAAAAGGATTTTTTAAAGGGTTTAAAGATTTCATTACTAGAGGAAATGTCATTGATCTGGCAGTAGGGGTTATTATCGGAGCAGCTTTTGGTAAAATTACCACTTCATTAGTAAACGATGTATTTATGCCATTAATTGCGAGACTATTTGGTAAGGTTTCATTTACAGATTTTTTCTCAGTGTTGGGAGCGTCAGTCACAGCTGAAGGCGTCTCTTTACATAGTATGACACTAGCCGATGCTAAAGTAGCAGCGGCAGCACTGGGATCAACTATCGTGGCATGGGGTAATTTTATCCAAACAATCGTTGATTTCTTAATTGTTTCATTCTTTATTTATCTATTCGTAATTGTACTAATTAAAGGTAGTATTAAGCGTGCTCAAGAAAAGAAAGAAGCTGAAGAGAAGGCAGCTAAGTTGGCTGAAGAAGCAGCGAAACCTAAAGAACCAGAAAAACCAGTGGCACCAGTTATTCCGGAAGACATTAAATTACTAACAGAAATTAGAGACCAATTAAAAGATTTGAATAAGGGGAAAAAATAGACTCAAATCTAAATCACATCAAATTGGTACTTGAGTTTAAAAAGGTCCCAGACCTTTTTTTACTAAATAGAAAGGATACAAATGGATAATTTAAAAATATACAAAAAACAAAAAGATCACAAAACTATAGTTAAAGTAAAAGATGTCACGTTTAACGATGGTTCTTTTAACTTGATTGCTGGTCCTTGTTCTATTGAAAGTTATGAATCGTTAGATAAGACTGCCGGAATCATTTCTAAAAATGGTGGTAAACTCATTCGCGGTGGCACTTTTAAATTACGGACATCACCCTATAGTTTTGAAGGATTAGGTAAAGAAGCGATAGATTATTTACATAAAATAGGCAAAAAATATAATTTAATAACTGTTTCTGAAATTCCAAGCATCTTAGAACTAACGATGTTTATTGAAAAAATTGACATTATTCAAGTTGGTGCTAGAAATATGAATAATTTTCCTTTATTAAAAGCATTAGGAAAAACTAAGAAACCAGTAATATTAAAAAGAGGATCCCAATCAACTATCGAAGAATGGTTATTAGCTGCGGAACATATTTTAAATGAAGGTAATGATCAAATCATTTTATGTGAACGAGGTAGTCGTTCTTTTGAAACATATACAAGAAATACTCTTGATTTATCAGCCGCTTTAGCAGCTAAAAAACTGACACATCTTCCGGTAATTATTGATCCTTCACATGGAACTGGCAGAGCTGATATGGTTAGCGACTTTACCAAAGTAGCTAAATTTATGAAATTTGATGGAGCCTTAATTGAAATCCATGAAAATCCAGAAACGGCATTAAGTGATGGCTTTCAAACAATTGATTTTGATGAGTATGAAGAATTGGTCGCCTCATTATGAAAGTAGTAAAATTACCAAATTATAATATTTTAATTGATAATCATTTTTCTGATTATAATGATTTTTTACTATCAATTAGCAAGAATAGTCAAATTTTTGTCGTTACTGATGAAAATGTTTTTTCATTGTACCGAGAAACATTAGAAAAAAAGATATCAAATAAAGATATAAAGTGGTATATTTTAAAACCTGGAGATGAAACGAAAAATAGCGAGAATGTACTCAAGATTTTTGATTTTTTATTTGAAAATGATGCTAAAAGAAATGATATTTTAATTTCTTTTGGTGGTGGAGTAATTACTGATATAACCGGATTAGTGGCCTCTACTTATTTAAGAGGAATTAATTTAGTACACATTCCTACAACTATAATTGGACAAATTGATAGTTCTATTGGTGGTAAAACTTCAATTAATTATCGCAATCATAAAAATGTGATTGGCACCTTTTATGATCCGAAACTAATTATTTGTGAAACCGACTATTTAAAAACTTTACCCGAAAGAGAAATAATTAATGGATTAGGCGAATTAATTAAAACTGGATTTATTGGTGATGAACATATTTTAAAATATATCAAAACGTATCAAAGTTTATCAGCTTCCGAATTAATAGAAAGAGCAGTAAATGTTAAAAAAGAATATGTCGTAAAAGATTACTATGATAAATCAGTAAGAAATATTTTAAATTTCGGTCATACTGTAGGTCATGCAATTGAAGCTGCCAGCAATTTTGAAATACCACATGGACAAGCGGTAATCTTTGGAATGAAAAAAGCGTTACAAGTTGGAGTATCTCTTAAAATAACTAATATCAAGTTACTTGCTGAAATGAATATTTTAATCCGCTTGATGGGATATGAAATGCCAAATATTACATTTAAAGAGTATGAAAGGTTTTTATATAAAGATAAAAAAAGTAACCAAACCGGAGTTAGATTTGTTCTTTTAGAAGAGATGAATCGCCCGATAATTAAAGTAATGAGTTGGGAAGAATTAAAAAATGAATTGGTTAATACAGAAAAGTAATTTATCAGGTATTATCAAAATTCCAGCATCTAAATCATTAACAATTAGATCAATTATTGCAGCCAGTCTTGCTGATGGAACATCAACGATTCATAATTATTTAGTAAGTGATGATACCATTGCCGTGATTAATGCTTTAAGATTAGCTGGTATTGAAATTATTGAAGATGGAGATAAATTGGTAATTAAAGGCAACACTTTTACTAATAATTTGGACACCTTTAATTTATGGTCATCGGCAACTGCTTTTAGGATGTTAATTTTCGTTTTTATTGTTAAGTTCAAAAATTTTAAAATCACAGCCAATCACGATTTATTGGTTAGACCATTTGAAACATTTGATAAATTTTTTAAAAAATATAACATTAATTACAAATTAGTTGATGATGTCTATCATATTAATGGTGAATTAACTTCTGGTCAATATGAAATTGATGGTCATATTAGTTCTCAATTTGCTAGTGGGTTAGTACTCGCTTTATCAACTTTAGAAGGTAATTCAACAATACTAATTGAAAACCAGTTAGTTTCTCGCCCGTATTTACTAATGACAATTAGTATTATTAAATTGTTTAGTAATGATAAAATTAAGATGAGAGGCAATTTAATTAATATTGCTAGTGACTTAGTATATCATTCGCATAATTATGTTGTTGAAGGTGATTATTCTCAAGCGGCTTTTTATTTAGTTTTAGCTGCACTTGGAGAAGATATTAAAATAAAGGGGCTTGCCCAAGAATCACTTCAAGGTGATTTGGCGATAATTCATTTTTTAAATCAATTTGGAGTAACAACTAAGTGGGAAAATGGTTTATTAATGGTTGATAGTGTTAATTTAGTACCAGCTAAAATTGATTTAATTGATAATCCAGATTTATTTTTAATTATTGGCATTCTAGCATCATTTATCAATGGAGAAACCCATATGATAAATATTCAAAATTTAAGAGTTAAAGAATCAGACCGTGTTAGATCTTTAACTGAAAACTTTGATATCTTAGGTGTTGAGTATATAGTGACTCACAATACGATTACTATTTTTGGTAATCATAAAATAAATAAAGAAGTTAAAATACTTAATGGATATAATGATCATCGTGTTATTATGTCATTAGTAGTGTACGCAGTAGCGTCCAAATGCCCATATCTTATTAAAAATGTAGCAATGATAACTAAATCATATCCAAATTTTTTAAAAGATATAACTAATTTAGGAGGGAAGATAGAAATGAAGAATATTGAAAAGTTAAGAGAAGATATTATTGATATTGATAAAAAAATGATTGAACTTTTCAAACGCAGATCAGAAAGTGTTTTACTAATTAGTAATTTTAAGAAAGAATTGAATTTACCAATTGTTGATAAAGATTATGAAGCGAAACAACTTAAAATTCATCTTGATTTATTAGGTGATAAATCAATTGAAAATCAATATCTTGAGTTTTATTCGAAAATATTAGATATCAGTTATCAACTTCAAAAAGGAGCGCCAAAAATGGCCTTAATTGGAAAAGGGCTCTCCCATAGTCTCTCTCCAAAATTACACCATATTATTGGTCGGTTAAATGATTTTAAATATGATTATTCGACTATCGAAGTTGAAGATGAAAAAGCTTTAGTTGAAACCTTAGATTTAATTAGGAAACGTGAATATACCGCATTTAATATTACGATGCCGTATAAAGAGGCGGTAATTAAATATTTAGATGTTTTAACAAATAAAGCTCATTTTTCAGGAGTAGTTAATTTAGTTTATATGAAAAATGGTCAATTAGTTGGTGATAATGCTGATTTTGATGGAATTGTTTATAGTATTAAACAAATGGATGTTAATATTCAAAAACATCCGATTATCATTTTAGGAACCGGTGCAACCGCTAAAACAATGGCTAGTGTTTTAGATGGAATGATGTTGGATTATACTTTTGTTAGTCGTGATCCATTAAAAAATAAACATTTAGAAAATGTTATTTCTTATGAAGATTTGAAAAAATGGAATAAATATATTTTAATTAATACGACGCCAGTTGGAATGTATCCTAAAGGAGACGAGATGCCAGTTGATTTAGAAGATGTCGAAAGAGCGGTCTATGTCTTTGATGTTATTTATAATCCAAATCCAACTAAATTAGTAAAATTTGCTAAAGCGGGAATGACCGGATTAGATATGTTAGTTTCACAAGGATTAACGGCCTTTAACTTAGTATTTGATAAAAAAGTTGTTATTTCAAAAACGTTAGTTGAACAAATTAAGCGAGAATTAGATGAATAGTATTTTTAACGGAAAAAAAATAAAATTAACTATTTTTGGAGGCTCACATGAACCGTTTATCGGTTTTGAACTTTTAGGTTTTCCCAAAATTAAAATTGACACATCTAAAATAATTGCTGATATTGATAGAAGAAAGCCACATACAGTAGGAACCACTTCAAGAATAGAAAAAGATGAACCAATTTTTATCACAGGATATGATGGTATCAAAACTACAGGTGATAAAATTGTGGTTCATTTTAAGAATGAAAATATTAAGAAAAAAGATTATCAAAACTTTTATAATCACCCAAGACCAGGACATGTGGATTTTGTAGTAAGAGAAAAATATCGTGATGAAAATCTGATATTTGGGTCACATATTTTTTCCGGAAGAATGACTTTGCCAATGGTAGTTGCGGGCAATCTTTGTAAACAAGCTCTAAATTATGAGTTTGAATCAAAATTAGTTCAAGTGGGAAACTTGACTAATTTAGAAAATCTTGATGAGTATTTATTAAGTGTTTCACAAGACGGTGATTCGCTCGGTGGAATTGTAGAGGTCAGAGTCAGAGGTGTTGAACTAGGCTTAGGTGGGCCATTATTTGAAAGATTATCAGCTAAAATTGCTCAAACGGTTTTATCAATTCCAGGTACTAAAGGAATTGAATTTGGTGAGGGGTTTAATTCAGTTAATTTACGAGGTAGCAACTTCAATGATTGTATTATTGATGCAACCGGAAAAACTTCAACCAACCATAGTGGTGGCATTTCAGGTGGCATTTCTAACGGTAATGAATTAGTTGTAAGGGTTGTCTTTAGACCACCGGCTTCAATTCGTATACCACAAATGACATACTCATTTAAAACTAATAAGATTGAAGAATTGACAATTGAAGGGCGCCATGATGTTGCCTATGTTAAAAGAGTATTGGTAGTCGTTGAAAATATGATTGCCTTAGCTTTACTAGATGAGAAATTATGAAATTAGAAGATGTTAATAAGATTGGTAAAAAAACAGCCAACCAATTAAGACGCAATAATATCTGGAGCCCTTATGATTTAGTGATGACTTTTCCTAAATCATATGAAAATTATAATATTATTAACTTTAATGAAGCGAAACACAATGAAGTGATTACTATAATTGGAACTATCATTAAAATTGAGTCTTTTAAAACTAAAATTCATTTGATTAAATTATTAGTTAAAGTTGATCAATTTCAAACGTCAGCTGTTATTTTTAACCAACCATTTTTATTAAAATCTTTTAAAGTAGATGATGAAGTTTTAATTAAAGGCAAATACAACTTATATAAAAATGAAATAGCTGTTTCATCGATTTCTAAAAATTTAGAAAAAAGAGAAATTACCCCAAAATACAATCTTGATAGTGTCAACGATTATGT
This sequence comes from Acholeplasmataceae bacterium, assembly GCA_050953825.1. GTDB lineage: Bacteria > Bacillota_I > Bacilli_A > Acholeplasmatales > Acholeplasmataceae > DUQW01. The sequence goes on from JBMNNF010000001.1 coordinate 38,141, forward strand.
TGTTGGGGAAGCGATTCGTGATATTTTGGAAAATAATAAAGTCGCGATTTATGAGACCTTACCTTACGAAATTTTAAATCATTTTCATTTAAAAGGAAGAGAAGAAACCATTAAAAGTATTCATTTACCACAATCAATTAAAGAATTGAATGAAGCTTTTAGAAGGTTAAAATATGAAGAGGCGTTAATTTTGCAACTAAAACTTCAGAAAGGACTTTTAAACCGAGTTAAAAGAGAGCCAATTAATTATGAGATTAGTCTTGTAAAAGAATTTATTGAAACTATTCCTTATGAATTAACTGATGATCAAAAAGAAGTGGTTAATGAGATTTATCGTGATTTCAAAAATGATTATCAAACCAAAAGATTAATTCAAGGTGATGTTGGATCAGGGAAAACTATCGTAGCGATTATTGGCATGTTTGGGGTGTTAACTGCGAATAAACAGGCGGTATTGATGGTGCCAACAGAAATCTTAGCTAATCAACAATACGAAACTATAAAAGAATTATTACCTAATTATAATGTTGAATTATTAACTAGTAAAGTCAGTCATAAACCAAAGATTTATCAAAAAATTGAATCTGGTGAAATTGATATTTTGGTTGGTACCCATGCAGTTGCCTCAGAAAATGTTAATTTCAAAGATTTAGGATTAATAGTAATTGATGAACAACATAAATTTGGAGTGGAATTAAGAGAATCATTATTTAAAAAATCGGAATCAGCTAATTTGATTTATTTAACAGCAACGCCAATTCCTAGAACATTAGGCATTGCGATGTTTGGTGATTTGGCGACTTCTCAAATTAAATCAAGACCAGAATTTCAAAAGCCAATTACTTCAAAACATTATGATGTTAGTAAATTAGATGAAATTATTAAAGAAGTTTTGGAAACGATAAATCGTGGGGAACATGTTTTTATTGTAGTTCCGGCAATAAGTTCTGAATTAAAAGATTTTAATATTGCAAACACTTATGAAATATTAAATCCGATTTTTAAAGAAAAATTGTTTGTTTTACACGGCGAATTATCAAGTGACGATCGAAATGATGTCATTGCTCAATTTTCTCGCTCAAAAGGCGGAGTGTTATTGTCAACTTCAATGGTCGAAGTTGGTATCAATTTAAAGACAGCGACGTTAATGATAGTTTTAGCAGCTGAGAATTTTGGACTGGCTCAACTTCATCAATTACGAGGCAGAGTTGGAAGAGGCGAGTTGAAATCTAAGTTTTACACAATATCTAGTAAAGAAGATGTGGAAAGACTTGAAATTTTAGAAAAAGTTAATTGTGGTTTTAAATTAAGTGAGTATGATTTAAAATTAAGAGGTCCTGGTGAGTTTTTAGGGTTAAAACAAAGTGGTATTTTGCAAGCGAAATATTTAGATTTTAGTTTAGATTATCAAATTTTATTAGATGCTAGAAAATTGAGTTTAGAAATCATTAATAACAAAAAATACCAAAATGATAAAAGTTATTACTACATTAACAAGGTTTTATCAGAAGAGTAAATAGTATCTATGTTATACTATATTCATACAAAAAGGGGGAGATCCTAATGATTAGATTAGCGATAGATGCCATGGGAGGCGACAACGCTCCTATTGAAATGATTCAAGGTGTCAATTTAGCTATTAAAAAATATGATGATATTGAAATTCATTTGTTTGGGGATGAAAATATTATTCGGGAATATTTAGTTGAAACACCGCGAGTTAAAGTTTATCATGCACCGGAATATTTAGATATGGGGGTTGAAGATCCAATTAAAGCGTTGCGTCAAAATCCGAATTACTCCATGTTTCAAGCGATTAAACACGTTAAAGAAGGAAATGCCGATGCAGTAGTGACAGCAGGGCCAACTCAAGGTGCTGTTGTTGGGGGAACATTAATCTTAAGAAGACTTAAAGGCATGAAAAGAGTGGCCATCGCTCCGTTTATTCCTGATTTTGAGGGAAGAACGAGAATCTTATTAGACTCTGGAGCTAATGTTGAATTTCGAGCGGAACACTTACTTGATTTTGCAGTTGTCGCTTCAATTATTAGTAAATCGTATTTTAAAGTTGATAATCCAGTTGTTGGATTAGTAAATATCGGAGCTGAGCCAGGAAAAGGACGAGTTGAAGATATAGAAGCTTATGAACTACTTAATAATAACCCATCAATTAATTTTTATGGAAATGTCGAACCAAAAGAACTATTATCAACCGATGTTGATGTCATAGTAACTGATGGGTTTACCGGAAATATCTTAATGAAAAGTTATGAAGGAGCAGTTAAAGCTTTTTCTAACGCCCTTAAAAAAGAAATATATTCATCCACTAGAGCTAAACTAGGTGGGCTTTTATTAAAAAAAGCGTTTAAAAATATTAAATCTAATGCTAATCCAGATGTTGTTGGGGGAGCAATTATAATTGGTGTTGATGGAATTTTAGTTAAGGCTCATGGGTCTTCAAATGCGTTTGCGTTTTCTAATGGAATTAGACTAGGACGCGAACTGGCCAAAGAAGATATTATGTCAAAGATTAGAATTGCGGTTGAGGAATTACACAATGAGTAACGAATTTAAACCAGTTATAGAACTATTAAAAAGCATTAAAATAAAATCAGAAAATATTGACTTATATGAAACTGCCCTAACGCATTCATCTTACGCTTATGAAAATGATGTTGAAAGTAATGAAAGATTAGAGTTTTTGGGTGATGCGGTATTAGAAATATTTATGAGTGAATATTTATATCAAAATCGAAAAGAGTTAGCTGAAGGAGTTATGACTAAAAAAAGAGCTCAGTTAGTATGTGAAGAAGCACTATTTCAATATTCTAATAAAATTAATTTAGTCGATTATTTAAAATTAGGTCGTGGCGAATTAATCAAAGGAGCTTCACAAGCGGTAATTGCTGATGCATTTGAAGCGTTAATGGGAGCTATTTATTTAGATTTAGGTCATAAAGAAGCTAAAAAAGTTTTTTATAGGTTAGTGATCCCAAATATTGATTTAACAAGTGATATTAAAGATTTTAAAACTATTTTACAAGAATATGTTCAAGGAGATAGAAAAACAATTAATTACAAAATAATTAATGAGTTTGGACCCTCACATGATAAAGTATTTGAAGCTGCTGTCTATTTAGATGGAACTATCATCTTAGGTCAAGGAATTGGTAAAACTAAAAAAGAAGCTGAACAAAAAGCGGCTGAAGAAGCATTAAAGAAAGGAAAGTTTTATGTTGATTAAACAAATCTATGATGAATATGGATTACCAATAGAAAGAATTATTAATAAGGAATATAAACGATTAGGATTAAAACTTCCAGAAGCTATGGTTTTATTAGCTCTTTTTTCAATTTACGAAAGAAGGAGAACTTTTACGATTAATGCTTTATCTAAAAGAGTTGAATACAATCGTGATGAAATTGGATCATTAGTCTCTTCATTAGTTGAAAAAGGATTTCTAGAAATAAAATTAGAAACTAATAAAGATGGTAAAGAAAGAGAAGTCTTTAGTTTAGATCAAACATTTAAGAAAATTGAAAAACTAATAGTTGGTGATTATCAAAGTAAGAAAAGTGATGCAGCAGCGACTCATATTGGTAAGATTATTCAAATCTTAGAAACTAGTTTAGGACGAGTTTTATCAGCTTTTGAAATGGAACTAATTAGAAATTGGTATTTGAATAATGAATTAACTCATGAAAAAATTGAAGAAGAAGTTTTGAAGGCAACTTCAAAACCTAAATTTTCAATTAAATACATCGATAGACTTTTAATGACCTCTAAACCAGATGATTTAGAAGTTGATCCTAAAACAGCTGACATTTTACAACAACTATATAAAAAAATATGAAAAAGAAAGAACTGATTATTAGAACGTTAAATGAAATGTTTCCTAATCCTAAATCAGATTTAAATTATACCAATCATTTTGAAATGTTAATTGCCGTCGTTTTAAGTGCTCAGACAACCGATGTGTCGGTAAACAAAGTAACACCAATCTTGTTTAGTAAGTATCCTAATCCAAAAGCGCTAATGGATGCCGACATATTAGAATTAGAAGATATATTAAAATCCATTGGATTATATAAAACTAAAGCTCGAAACATAAAAAATTTAAGCAAAATTTTACATGATAAATTTAATTCAGAAATTCCTTCAAAAAGAGAGGATTTAGAATCACTTCCTGGAGTCGGTAGAAAAACCGCCAATGTTGTTTTAGCTAATGCATTTAATCGAAATGTAATTGCGGTAGACACTCATGTCAATCGCGTTTCAAAAAGGTTAGGAATCGCTTGTGAAAGCGATAATATATTACAAGTGGAAAATAAAATAGTAAAATATTTTGCAAAAGACGATTTAAAAAAACTTCATCATCAACTAATATTTTTTGGAAGATATCATTGTCTAGCCAGAAGTCCTAAATGTGAAAATTGTCCCCTCCAAAATATTTGTACTTATTACAAAACAGTAAAATGATAATTATTAGAGAGAGTTAGACTCTCTTTTTTTTATAAAACTGATTTTGATATATCAAAAATTTTTGATAATATCATAGTTAAGTAATTATTATAAAAAAAGAGAGGAAAGAAAAAATGATTGTGAATTTTAAGAAATTGGAGACGTATCGACCGGAGATCAAACTAATTGAATCAGGTACAACTATTGGATCAATAGTAAGGTGGCAAAGGAAAAGAAAAAATATGACATTAAACGAGGGCGCGGAGGGGATTTGTAGTATTTCTTATTTATCCAAAGTAGAAAACAATTTAATTGAACCAAGTGAGCAAATATTAGATGATCTTAAAAAGAGATTTGATTTAGAAAGTTTATTGAATTATGATTTAAAACGTTATGAAGAAGATTATAATCATATAGTGGAAAGTCTTTTTTATGATAAAGAGATTCCATCAATATACTTTAAAATTTATGAATCAAATAGTGATTATAAATCAAAATTGGTTTTATTTTCTTATTATTTATCTCGGAAAAATTTAATTCGAGCGAAATCAATTTATAAAGATTTAGAGTTTGAGATTAGTAAATTTAATCACAATGAGATTAACTTCTTTTATTTACAAACCGCGATAATGCTAATTGAAGAAGGAAGATATTATCTAGCTTTAAAAGTTTTAAAATTATCAAAAGTAATTAATGAAAACTCTACGTTATCAATGACAATTGATTATTATAAAGTGGATTTAAAACTGAAACTAGGTAAATTTATGAAAGCCTTTGATTTATCGGAAAATTTAGAAAAAAGGTTAATTAAAAACGATAATATTGAAAGATATCGCAAATTATTAAAATTGAAACTGTTTTATTCGGTTAATGAATATGAATATGAATTTTCTATTAATCAAATTGATAAGCATCAATATATATCTAAACGAGATAAAGAAAAAATTAAGACCTTTTTAAAATTAAATCATAATCAAAAAATTAATAATTCGGTAATGGAAAAAAATATTCATGATTCAAATCGTTGGTATTTAATGGCGCTATTACATTTTGATAGCTGTGAAAATTATGAAAAAATTAAAGAGATTATGGATAAAAGTACTAGATTTAGTTCTAATGCAATTAATCAACAAGTAGAATTTTTTCTTGATAGCAAATATAATCTAGATAGTGATTCTTTTACTAGGTATGTTAGAAATATGACAACTAATTTTGAGAATAATTATAATGGTTCTTACTTAATATCAATATTATTGGAAAACGCTTCTAATTATTATGAAAATAAAGCATTTTATAAAAGCGCAAATTCGATTAGAAAATATGCCAGAGAACTAGCTCTAAACTTAAAGCGAATGACATAGATTCTTTTGTGGTAAAATATTACATGAGGGGGAAGAGCGATGAATAAAGTTATTAGCGGAATTAAAAAATATACTCCTTATGCAATAATGTTACTGGGAATTTGGGTAATAGTAACTTTTTTTATTGCTAACGGCATCAAAGTAAGTGAACCAGTAGTTAATCCGGTAGCTCCTGATAAGCAATATGAGTTTACTATTTTTCAATTAATGTTTGGGAAAAAACTGTCTTATGGCGGAGTCGAACGAGTTTATTTCAAGCCAAATTTCTTTGGCTTTTTAACAGTTATCTCATTAATTGTAGGACTGTTTATTGCCACTATTAATAAAGTTAATTATAAAGTTAGACATCTAACAGCTTCATTACTATTACTAATCGCTGGTATTGGTTTATTTGTTCTTCCTAGTAGACCAGCATTAGGCAATGGTTGGCTGAATGCTAGTGAAGTAATAGTTAAAGGGGGAGCCGCTGTAATTGTTACTGGAACTATTACGTTAGTATTTTCAGCAATCAATTTTGGTATGGTTTTTTTATCTGATAAAAAGTAAATTAACGCATTTCCATCTATTATTAGATGGAGGCGTTAATTATGTATATCTTTAAAGTATTTCAAATGCTATTAATGGTCGTTACTTGGAATAATATTGAAGTAGATGTGCCAGTACATAGTTCAATTGATGAATATCTCTACATTCCAACTGCAGTATTAACTGAAGACGGGAATGTTTTTCACGATCCAGATATGTATTATGTTCGTGATGCGGTTGATAATCATTATTTATCAGATTTAGAAACTAACTATGTCGGAAAAATTAGATATATGATTAAAGCCGTTTTTCCTAATTATGGCATTGAGTCCAAGCAAGAAATTATTTTTAATATTGTTGATCAGATTCAACCGACAATTACTCAAATTCCTAATTTTACCATTCAAGTTGGACAAAAAATACCAGATGTGACAGTCGGATTGAACTATAGTGATAATTATTACTTAAAAGATGAATTAACTATAAATATATTAGGACTTGATACAGTAAATAATAAAAAGATTGGGAAATATTATTTTACCTATCAAATTTTAGATCCGTCTAATAATGTGGAAACGGCCGTATCTTTTATTAAAGTTATTGATACTATACCTCCCGAAATTATTAAGTTGAGAGATTTAAAAATTGAACTTGGTGAAACATTTGATGTCTATTCATTTTATAAATTTAGCGACAATCACGATCAATTTGTCAATGTTTCGGTTAATACTTCAAAAGTAAACTTTAATGAAGTAGGAACTTATAGCATTAGTGTAAAAGCTCAAGATTCAAGTAATAATGAAACAGTTACAACTGATTTTCTTCAAATTACCTATACTGGAAAACCAGTACTTAACTTATATGCTAACCAGTTGAATCTTGAGGTTGGTAGTATTGATTATGATTTAAAATTAGCCAATAATATTAAATCAGTTTCTGATAAAATTAACAATTTAACCACAAGTGATGTTGATATTACGCATATGATTAACATTAATCAACTAGGTAAATACGAAGTTGAATATAAAGTTAGTAACTCTAGCGGTTTAGAAACTACTAAATTAATTAATGTAAATGTTGTCGATACCACAAAACCACAAATCAATTTAATCAATGAGTTAGTCCTTCCCTACGGAACTAATAGTTTTATTTATCAAAAATATTTTAATATTAGCGATAATTATGATGATTATCCTGATTTAACGATTACCTTTACACATAGAATTGATTTTAAAAATATTGGTGAATATCCAGTGAAACTAGAAGTAACTGATAGATCTAAAAATAAATCTGTATTTGAAGGTGTTGTAGAAATAGTTGATTTAGAACCACCAATTTTTATCACAGAAGATGAGATGGTGGAAGTTAGTGTTTTTTCGTCATATAATTTTGAGACATTTAAAGTTAGTGATAATTATGATAAAGCGCCTACGATAAAACCGAAATATGTCACGTTTAATGAACTAGGTGTTTTTGAAGTTGTCGTTACGGCTAGTGATTCTAGTGGAAATACTAATGAAAAGGTAGTGTTAGTTAATGTAGTTGATTTAGAACCACCAGTAATTTCGTTATCAACCAACGAAATTACATTATCATTTGGAACCCTCGAAAAAGATTATGAAAATTATATTAATTCGGTTTCTGATAATTATGATTTATTAACAATTGATGATATTACAATTATTGATAATGTTAATTATCACGAATTAGGAAAATATGAAGTCTTGTATAAGTTGGTGGATAATTCAGGCAATGAAAAAATTGAAAGATTAAATGTCATAATTAATGATACGACAAAACCCAAGATCGAATTAATTAATGATTTAGTGATTCCATATGGTGCTAATCATTTTATCCATCAAAATTATTTTTTAATTTCAGATAATTATGATGATTACTCTGATTTAATAGTAAAATTCACTTATAAAATTGATTATAAAGCATTAGGAGAATATCCAATAAAAGTTGAAGTAACTGATACTTCAAAAAATAAATCAGTGTATGAAGGAGTAATTAGAGTAGTTGATTTAGAGCCGCCAACATTTATGGCTGACGATGAAAATATTGCGGTAAATGTTTTTTCTTCAGTTGATTTTACTAATTATACTATTGAAGATAATTTTGATAAAAATCCAATTATTAATCCAAAAAGTAAATACTTTAACGAGGTTGGGACATTTGAAGTAGTACTAGTTGCGAGTGATTCAAGCGGGAATACTACGGAAAAAGTAGTCGTAATTGAAGTCGTTGATAATGAGCCGCCAACAATTATTTTGTCAACTAATGAAATTAAGTTATCAATTGGCTCTAAAAAAGTTAATCCTAGAGATTATCTTTTAGACGCTTATGATAACTATGATGAATTAACACTAGATGATGTTCAAATAATTGATAATACCAATTATCACGAATTAGGAAAATATGAATTAATTTATTATTTAACTGATAGTTCGGGTAATGAAGAATACAAAATTATTGAAATTACAATTGATGATACTACTAAACCAGTTATTGAAACTCAAAATCAAATTATTAAATATAAATCACATTTTGATGTGTGGGACGGAGTTAATGTTTTAGATAATGATAACAATTTAACTTTAAAGGCTTATCCTAATTTTATTGATACATCACAAATTGGGACATATACAATTACTTATATTGCCATCGATTCAAGAGGTAATATCGCTAAAGCGACTAGAAAAATTGAAGTTGTTGATGAGAATGAAAATAAGAAAACTGCCCTTTATGTTGGAATTAATTTTGCGATTACTGGAATCTTAACTTCAACAGCATTCTTTTATTTTAAAAAGAAAAAACGTAAATGATTATTATTTTGGACATTTAGAGTAAAATTGAGTATAATAAGTAGTGAAATTTATTTATATAAATGAAAAGGAGAATTAAATATGTCAAAAGTATTAGTAGTTTACTGGAGTGGAACCGGCAACACTGAAATTATGGCTGAAAAAATAGCTGAAGGTTTAGAAAACGCTGGCGTTGAAGTTGACGTAAGAAGCGTATTAGATGTTGACCCAAGTGAAGTTGAAGAGTTTGATAAAATCGCATTTGGTTGTCCATCGATGGCCGATGAAAAATTAGAAGAAGATGAGTTTGCGCCTTTCTTTGATGATGTTGAAGATTCATTAGCAGGTAAAAAAGTTCTTTTATTTGGTTCATACGGATGGGGCAATGGCGAATGGATGGAAGATTGGGTAGAAAGAACTCAAGACGCTGGAGCTGATGTATTTAAAGGCGAAGGCTTAATCTTAACTTATACTCCAGATGCTGATGGCGAAGACTTATGTGTTGAATGGGGAGAAGAATTCGCTGAGTTTTAATAAATTATTTGATAATTTTTAAGGTCGAGTTAAATCGACCTTTTTTTCTAAAATTATTAAACCTATCGTGATATACTTTAAGTGGTGATTAAATGTTTGGTGTTTTTTATCAACAAAGTGAATATAGCCTTTTAAATAATTTAATTCCAGTACAACAACTTGTTAGTTTAGCTAAGGAATTCAATTATGATTTTGTCACGCTCGCTGATAATAATAACTTATATGGAATGTATGAGTTTTTTAAAGAGGCCAAAAAGAATGAAATTAAACCAATCATCGGATTAAAAATTAATGTCAATTTTGAAATTTATAAAACCGGATTTTTAGTTTATGTCAAAGATGATTTAGGATATGCTAATTTATTAAAAATCTCGGAAATTATTAATTTGGAAAATCGCGATTTAGACTATGATGAATTAGTTAAATATCAAGAAGGGTTAATTATTATTACTTCAGGATTAGATTCAATTATTGATATTAAAATTTCTAATCAAAATTTAGATGACGCTTATCGCATTTTAAAACGATTTAAAAAAGATCTTAAAACGATCAATGTTGGACTCTTATTATCAAATTTTAATCACGAAATTATGGTAGCACCAACATTAGTTAAAATGGCTTTAGAATCAGAAGTGACCTTATTACCAATTCAAAAAACATCATATGTCAATGCCCATGATAAAGTTCATTATGAGACATTAAAAAAAGTCTCAGGAAATACAGATGATTTTGATGAAGGGGATTTAAGTTTTTTAACTAAAGAGGAATTAGAATATCGTTTTTCTGATTATCCTTTTATTTTTAAAAATGCTAGTTTAATTGCTGAAAGTGTGACTTTTGAATTTAAACTTCCAAAATTGAAACTACCTAAAATTGATACTAAAGGACTATCATCAGATCAGTATTTGGAAAAATTAGCACTTGAGGGTTTAAATAAAAGACTTTTAAAAGGACACGCAAAACCAAGAGAAGTTTATGACAAGCGATTAAAGTATGAGTTAGAGGTAATTAACAAATTAAATTATCCTGATTATTTTTTAATTATTCAAGATTTTGTGAAATACGCTAAAAACCAAGGGATTTTAGTTGGCCCTGGTCGTGGTTCAGGAGCTAGTAGTTTAGTGGCTTATTCACTAAATATTACTGAAATTGATCCGATTAAATATGACTTATTATTTGAAAGATTTTTAAATCCAGCCAGACTTAGTATGCCTGATATCGATTTAGATTTTCCTGATGACCGAAGAGATGAAGTGATTGAATATGTGGCCAATAAATATGGGAAAAATCATATTGCCTCTATAGTTACTTTTGATACATTTCAATTTAATTCTTCAATTAGAGATATTGCTAGAGTTAAAAACCTTAATGTGACCCAAACGAATCAGTTATTAGAAAGTTATCGTAGAGGAACCCTTGATTTAGATGATCCAGAGATTAAAGAAATTATTGATACTTCCAATATGATTATCAATCTTCCACGACATACTGGTACTCATCCAGCTGGAATTATTTTATCAAGCGAGGATTTATCCAAAATAATTCCACTTCAAAACGGACCACAGTCATTTCCACAAACTCAGTGGAATATGAATGATTTAGAAGAGTTAGGCTTTTTAAAAATTGACTTTTTGGGAATCAAAAATTTAACAATTATTGATGAGACCGTAAAATTAATTCAAGAAAGAAACCCTAGTTTTAGATTAGAAGAAATTAGTTTTGATTGTCCTAAAACATACGAATTGCTGCAAAAAGGCGATACCAATGGCATCTTTCAGCTAGAACAACCAGGAATGCAGGCAACTTTAAGGAAAATAGCTCCAACTAAATTTGAAGATATAGTGGCCACATTAGCTTTGTATAGACCTGGTCCAATGGCTAATATTGATGTTTATGCCAGAAGACTAAAAGGTGAAAAATATGATAAAGTTAATCCGATTCTTGATGAAATTTTAGCACCAACTTATGGCGTAATAGTCTATCAAGAACAAATCATGCAAATTGCCAATAGATTTGCTGGCTATTCATATGCTGAAGCTGACTTATTAAGAAGAAGTATTTCCAAAAAAGATTTTCAAACTTTAAAAGAAGATGAAGCACATTTTATTAGTTCAGCGCAAAAACTAGGACACACTAAAAAATTAAGCCAAGAGATATATGATTATATTGTTAAATTTGCTGATTATGGTTTTAATCGAGCCCACAGTGTTTCTTATGCCACCATTACTTATCAAATGGCTTATTTAAAAGCTAATTATTTTGGTGAATTTGCCACAACCCTACTTTCAAATAATGTTGGTAACGAAAGTTTAACTAAAAAATACCTCCAAGAATTAAGAGCGGCTGGTTACGAATTGTTACCACCAGATGTTAATATAGCCAATCATCGTTACCAAATTTCAAAAAATTCAGTGATGTTGCCTCTAAGTTTAATTAAATCAATTGGGCGTGAAACCGTTAGAAAGTTTTTAGAAGCGAGAAATAATCAAAAATTTAAAAATTATAATGATTTTTTATTAAGAACTCAAGGAGTTTTTGGTGATAAAAATATTGAAAATTTAATTTACGCTAGTGCACTTGATGAATTTGGATTAAACAAAAAAACTTTAAAAGCGAATTCTAATCGTGATAATATGATGTATGCCGCTTATTTATCTGATGTCATTACTACTCAAAAGGAAGTTGAATATTCTAATTTAGAATTAATGGAACTGGAAAAACAAGCGTACGGATTTAATATTTTCCATGATGAATTTAGTGATTTAATTAAATTAAGAAATAAACATCAATTATCATCAATTGCTGAATCATTAAAGAATAATGAATTTGTCGTTATCGTTAAAATTAGTAACATTAAAGAAATTACGACTAAAACAAATCAAAAAATGGCGTTTGTTGAAATTCAAGATGAATCAACTAGGTTAGATGTTACATTATTTAATAGACTATACCAATTATTTTTAGAAATTAAAGACTCTAATTTATTTGTCTTTAAGATTAAGAAAAATAAATATCAAGGTCGAGAAACGTTTGTTGCTGAAGATATAAAAGCGTTTGAAATAAAACAAAAGGCGTCTTTGCAATTTTAATGCAACAACATTTAGAATTAATTGGCGCAAAACATCAAAGTATTCATAGTGACATTAAACATTAGAATAACTTAAAAATCGATATTTATTACGAAAAAAGGCTTGAAAAATCAAGCCTTTTGTTATCTATTTAGGGTATATTATTTTTTAGGTACTCTAATTTTTTTCAGTTTAGCAAATCTTGGAAGTCCATTAACAAGTTTAGCTTTATCTTCCCCTTGAATTAGCGGAAGAGCGTAATCAACAAACTCTTGAGTTAATCCGGTGTTATCTGGTTTAATCCATTCAAGTGGTACTTTTCTTTCAGTATTAGCAGTTAATGATAGTGGGACTAAAACATATTTCATCTTATACGGATAAGATGATAATCTCTTGAAAGAAACCATCATATCAGTTGTTCCTTTTAACGCTTCTCTAACACCTCTAACTCCAGCGTGAAACGCTTCTCTAACATCAATTTTACTAGCTAAATGAGCGGCACAACGTTGCATTAAAGAAAATTCAATTGCTCTTACTTTAACACCTAATTGTTCTTTAACTTGATCAGCTAAAATAGTGGCAGTTCCGCCTAATTGAGCGTGACCAAATGAATCTTTTGATAGTTCACTAAAGTGTTCTGGAATATATTTACCATCAGCATCTTTAACACCTTCACTAATAGCGACAATTACTTTGCCTTTTTCTTTTAAAATTCTTGCAACATCTGAAAAGAATGTGTCATAATCAAAAACTAATTCTGGTAGGTAAACTAAATCTGGACCTTGGCCAGTTTCGATTGCTAATTGTGAGGCAGCAGTTAACCAACCGGCATTACGACCCATAATTTCGACAATAGTTACTTGTGGAGTATCATAAACAGTTGCATCATGGTAAATTTCCATTAATGTCGTTGCGACATATTTAGCTGCACTTCCATAACCTGGACAATGATCAATGGCCGCTAAATCGTTATCAATCGTTTTAGGAATACCGATTACTGTACATTCCCAACCCGAGTTTTTCATAAAATCACTAATTTTGTGAGCGGTATCCATTGAGTCATTTCCACCGTTGTAGAAAAAATAACGAATATTATATTTTTTAAAAACTTCAACTAACCTTCTATAGTCAGTATCATCAACTTTTGGATCAGCTAATTTATATCTAACACTACCGATTGATGAAGCAGGAGTATTTTTAAGAAGTTCTAATTCTTTTGGATCTTCTTGAGTCATATCATAAAACTCTTCATTTAAAATCCCCTTGATTCCGTGGACTGCACCGTATACGCCGGTAATGCGATCTGGATGCTTTAACGCTTCTAAAAAAACACCTGCAGCACTCGCGTTAATAACGCTTGTTGGCCCTCCAGATTGACCTAATAATACAACGCCTTTTAATTTATTCATACCTATCAAATCCTTTCAATACCATTTTATCACACTTGTGATTTTGAATCTATAATATTATGGTATACTATTTATAGTATAACAAGAAAAATCGAGGTGAATTTTGATGAGATTAGCAGTTTTAACTTCAGGCGGCGACGCTCCAGGAATGAATGCTGCGTTAAGAGCGGTGGTCAGAACGGCTCTACATTATGGGCATCATATTTATGGGATAAAAAATGGGTATCAAGGATTAATTAATAATGAGATGGTTTTAATGTTAAGAGAAGATGTTTCAGGGATGTTAACTAAAGGAGGAACTTTCTTAGGGACAGCTAGATCAAAAGACTTTGAAACTTTAGCGGGGCGTGATTTAGCAATTAGAAATCTCCAAAAAAGAAACATTGAAGCTTTAATTGTTATTGGTGGTGACGGAACTTTCCGAGGTGCTAAAGCCTTATCAGAAATGGGCATTAACGTGATTGGAATTCCAGCCACAATTGATAATGATTTAGGTGGCACTGATTTTACCATTGGATTCCATACTGCACTTAATACAATAGTTGAAGCGATTGATAAATTAAGAGATACATCAAGTTCACATCAAAGATGTTCAATTGTTGAAACGATGGGTCGTCGCGGTGGCGATTTAGCAATTTTCGCCGGTATTTGTGGCGGTGCTGAATTCATTATTACTAATGAACATATGGTTGATAAAGATAAAATGATTAAAACACTAAGTAATTGGAAAAAAGAAGGACGCAGACAAGCCATTATTGTTACCATTGAAAATATCTTTAATGTTCATGATTTAGCCGAAGAGATTTCACAAAAATCAGGATTTGCCACTAGAGCTACAGTTTTAGGATATATTCAAAGAGGAGGAGCGCCAGTTCCACCGGACAGAGTTTTAGCTACCCAATTAGGAGTTTATGCTGTTGAAGTGGCGATGGAAGGAATTTTTGGCGTTGGTGTTGGTGTCAGACGAGATAAATTGGTTCACGCAGCATTCGAAGATATACTTAACGAGAAAACTGATAGAGAAGGGTATTATAGATTAGTTGATAAAGTATCATAATATGTCAAAAGAAGTTTTTAAGTTGGTCGCTCCATATGAACCTAAGGGTGACCAAATAAACGCTATTTATGAAATAGAACACAATTTTAATAAAGGAATTAAAGAACAAATCTTACTTGGTGCTACTGGTACCGGTAAGACTTTTACGATTGCTAATATTATTCAAACTTTAGGTAAGAAAACATTAATTATGGCACCTAATAAAACTTTAGCGGGACAATTATATGGTGAATTGAAATCTTTTTTTCCGAATAATCGAGTTGAATATTTCATTTCATATTATGATTATTATCAACCGGAGGCATATGTTGTCTCAAGTGATACTTATATTGAAAAAGATGCGGCAATTAATGATGAAATTGATGAGTTAAGGCACTCAGCTACTTCATCGCTTATTTCTAATGATGATGTTATTGTGGTGGCATCAGTTTCATGCATATATGGGATCGGTGATATTGAAGAATATAAAAATTCAGTTATCTTTTTAAGAAAAGGTGAGGAGTTTGGACGTTCTAAACTATTAAATAAATTAGTCGATCTTTCATATGAAAGAAGTGATGTTGATTTTAAAAGAGGAACTTTTAGAGTAAGAGGCGATGTTGTTGATATCATTCCAATTAACGAGCGTTCGAGTGGAACTAGAGTTTCTTTCTTTGGTGATGAAATTGATGAAATTAGAGAGTTTGATATTGTGACAGGGTCAACTTTAGAAGAAGTCGCTTTTGTTACAATACCACCGGCAACTCATTTCGTAACTAGTCCAGAAAAATTGAAAATTGCCATTGAAAGAATTAGACAAGAATTAGATGAAAGAATTAAATATTTTACTGATAATAATATGTTGTTAGAGGCTCAAAGAATTAAAATGAGAACCGAGTATGATTTAGAGTTATTAGAAGAATTAGGGTTTTGTAGTGGTGTTGAAAACTATTCGAGACATTTAGCTTTAAGAGAAGAAGGAGAAACTCCGAATACTTTAATCGATTTTTTTGGTGATGATTTTTTAATGATTATTGACGAATCGCATGTTGCGGTTCCGCAAATTAGAGGAATGTTTAATGGTGATAGATCAAGAAAAACAACTTTAGTTGAGCATGGATTTAGATTACCAAGTGCACTTGATAATCGACCTTTAAGATTTAAAGAATTTGAAAAAAAGGTTGATAAAGTATTATATTTATCGGCTACACCAGGCGATTATGAGTTAGATAAAGGGATTCCTGTAGTTGAACAAATTATTCGTCCAACATATTTAGTTGACCCAGAAATAGAAGTAAGACCTACTTTAGGACAAATTGATGATTTATATTATGAAATACAAAAACGTATCTTAAATGATGAACGGGTTTTAGTTACTACTCTTACAATTAAAATGAGTGAAGATCTAACAACTTACTTTAAGGAAAAAGGATTAAAAGTAGCTTATCTTCATAGTAAGATTAAACCACTTGAAAGAATCGTTATTTTAAGAGATTTAAGATTAGGTAAGTATGACGTATTAGTTGGAATTAACTTATTAAGGGAAGGATTAGACTTACCAGAAGTATCATTAGTTGCCATTTTAGATGCTGATAAACAAGGATTTTTAAGATCAACTAGATCACTGATTCAAACAACCGGTAGAGCCGCTAGAAATGTTAACGGCAAGGTCATTATGTATGCTGATGAAATTTCAACTTCGATGGAAGAAGCGATTCATGAAACGAATCGCCGACGTCAGATTCAACAAAATTTTAACTTAAAATACAACTTAACTCCAGTAACGATATCTAAAGAAATTAGAGATAAAATTGGTTTAAATCAAGTTTTACAAGAAAATAAAAATTATGATAAGTTATCCAGAAAAGAAATTGATAAAGAAGTATCAATTTTGGAAACTAGAATGAAAGAGGCGGCTAAAAATTTAGAATTTGAATTAGCTGCTGAAATTAGAGACTTAATTTACGAACTAAAAGCATCAAAATAATTCACATATATTTATAGGTCTATTTATAAAAAGTCTAAATACTTGAATACTTTTCTTTTTAATGTTATATTAGAAGTGTAACAAGGAGGACTTGAAAATGAAGAAAAAAATAACCCTAATATTTGTTACGTTGTTATTAATAAGTTTGTTAGCCGGATGTGAGTCTCCGAAGAAAAAATATAAAGAATTTGTTAATGCTGAAGAAATTAAAATTGTTGCCACAACTTCAATGTTAGCTGATATGGTAAAAACGATTGGTGGTAATAGAGTAGTTGTTCATCAACTAATGACACCAGGAGTGGATCCACACTCATATATTCCGACCAAACTGGATCATGATTATTTACTGTCAGCTGATGTGATTTTAATTAATGGATTATATTTAGAAGCTCAACTTGGTGAGACTATTAAACATATTTCTAATCGTGGTGTTAAAGTTATTGAAGCCGGTGAAATTTTAGTTTTAAAACATGAGAATAGTAATGAAGATAATGTTAAATTATTGAGTTGGGAAGAAGAGGAACACGAAGGCCACAATCATGGCGCCTTATTATATGATCCTCATTTTTGGTTTAATGTTGATTATTGGATTATAGTAGCTAGATATTTTACTGATGAAATATCAAAATTTTATCCGAATCATCAAAATTATTTTGAATTAAGATATCAAAGTTATTTATCAGAACTAAATGCGTTAAATAATTATATTATGGCAAGAGTTAATGAAGTAGCGGAAAATAAAAGAATTTTATTTACCGCCCATGATGCATTTGGTTATTTTGGAAATAGATATGGCTTTGAAGTTAATGCGGTATTAGGAATTTCAACTGAAGATGAAGCGAGTATAACCGATATTGAGAATCTAGTTGAATTAGCAATTACTAAAGGCGTTGAAGTTATTTTTATTGAAACATCAGTTCCACAAAAAACGATTGATGCGATTATTGAATCAGCTAGAGCCAAAAAACATACAATTCGGATTGGTGGTGAATTGTTTTCTGATTCGCTTGATAGTCCTGATGGAAAAGGTAATACGTATGTTAATATGCTTAAATATAATATTGACACCATTGTTGATGCGATTAATGCGAATTAAAGAAAGTGATTTAAATGGAAAATAAAGATTATATTATTGTTGAAGACTTAACAATTTCATATGATATTAAACCAGTGTTATGGGATATAGATTTAAAAATTCCACAAGGAGCCTTAATGGCAATTGTCGGTCCTAATGGTGCTGGAAAGTCAACTTTAATCAAAGGCATGTTAGACTTAGTGAATGTGGTTACTGGTTATGTTACTTTTTTTGGTAAGCCATATCACGAAATGAAACGCAAGATTGCCTATGTTCCACAACGTGGTTCAGTTGATTGGGATTTCCCAACAACTGTTTTTGATGTGGTGTTAATGGGACGATATGGCAATATTGGTTGGATTAGAAGACCAACCAAAGAAGATAAACAAATTGCCCTAAATTGTTTAGAACGAGTTGGAATGACCAAATATAAATCTAGACAAATTTCAGAATTATCTGGTGGTCAACAACAACGAGTTTTTTTGGCAAGAGCTTTAGCTCAAAAAGCTGATATCTATATTATGGATGAACCTTTCCAAGGTGTCGATGTGGTTACTGAAGAAGCGATTGTTAATATTTTTAAAACATTAAAAGCGGAAGGAAAAACTTTAATTATTGTTCATCATGATTTAAAAACCGTTCCTGAATACTTTGATCACGTCGCTTTAATTAATTTAGAAGTGATTGCCTCTGGTAAAGTGGAAGATGTATTTACTGAAGAAAATATCAGTAAAACTTATCAAGAAAGATCACTTAAGAGGAATAAAGACAATGTTTAATATTTTACTTCAAATGACTCCTGCCTTATCTAGAGTCTTAGTTACTAGCGTGGTTCTAGGTTTTTTAGCTGGTTCATTTGGAGTTTTTATTGTATTAAAAAAACAAGCTCTTGCTGGTGATACCATTGCTCACTCAGCTTTGCCTGGAGTTGTATTATCATTTATTCTTTTTCAGTCTAAAGAATTAGAAATCTTGTTAATTGGTGCGGCTGTTTCTGGGTTTATTTCAATAGCGATATTTAATATTATAAAGAAATATTCTAAGATTAAAAATGATGCTACACTAGCGATATTGTTAGCTGGATTTTTTGGTTTAGGAAGAATGATGTTGTCAGTGGTTCAAAGATCAAATAATGCTGGAGCCTCTGGGTTAAGCTCGTTTATTTTTGGTCAAGCGGCTACTATATTACTGAAAGATATGTTTTTAACAGTTGGCGTGGCAATAATAGTAAATGTCATAATAATGCTGTTTTGGAAAGAATTTAAGATTCAAACTTTTAATCCTGAATACTTTAATTCATTAGGATTTAATTCAAAAATAGTTGATGTGTTATTTTCAATTTTAATCGTATTAGTTGTAGTTGCCGGAATTCAAATGGTCGGTGTGGTATTGATTAGTGCACTATTAATTGCCCCAGCAGTTGCAGCACGACAATTGAATCACCGGTTATGGATTAATTATCTAGCGGCCGGTTTAATTGGCGCTATTTCTGGTTTTGCTGGTGTTTTACTAGCTAATCGTTTTAATTTACCACCCGGACCAATGATTATTGTTGTTTTAACCTCAATTACACTATTATCATTACTCATTTCTAAAAATGGTGTAATTACTAAAACTTTTAAACAAGTTAGACACAGTTACTATTTAAAAAAATATGCTGATTTAATTCGTTTTTATCATGATGAAAAAGTATCTGATGATAATCTTAATTTATTACTTGAAAAAGATTATTTAATTAAAGAAGATGGAAAATACCAAATTAGTGATTTAGGTATTAAAAAGGTTAATTTAATATTAGGTGATCGAAATGACTAGTAGTTTAGCAATTATTTTAATTGCAGTAGTAACGGCGATTGCATCATCAATTATTGGATTATTTTTAGTTTTAAGAAAAATGTCAATGCTAATTGATGCCATATCGCATACGGTATTATTTGGCATTGTTGTTGGTTTTTTGATAACTAACGATATTAATTCGCCGTGGGTTGTGATTGCGGCAACTGCTACTGGAGTTTTTACTTCGTGGCTAATTGAATTATTAATCAAAAGTAAGAAAATATCAGAAGATGCTGCCACAGGAGTTGTCTTTCCGTTATTATTTTCAATTGCCATCTTAATTGTTAGTTCACCAAATACCAATTTAAGAAACACTAATATTAATGTTGACAGTATTTTTATTGGTCACATCGAGTTAGCAAGTTTAGAATTACTCCATGTTGGAGCAATAACTATCCCTAAAAATTTGATTTTACCATTAATCATTTTATTGATAAATATTGTGTTTATCGTAGTTTTCTATAAAGAATTAAAGATTATGTCTTTTGATGAAGCATTAGCCAAAGTATTAGGTTTTTCTCCAATTATTATTCACTATTTATTAACTACTTTAGTATCGGCAACTGCAGTAATCGCCTTTGATTTAGTTGGTGCGATTATGGTGGTATCGCTGATGATAGGACCTGGAGCTACAGCACTAATGGTAACAAAAGACCTAAAACAAACCATTTTAGTTACTATATTAGTAGCGGTATTTAATGTTTTAGTAGGATATTTCATTGGTGATTTCTTGGTATTACCAATATCTGGTGGTATATCTGTCACCACAATGATAGTTTTTTTAATTACAGCATTAGGTAATCATAGAAGTGGAATTATTGTTAATATCTTTAAACGAAGACAATTAAAATATATTTATAAAGTTGTTGCGATGTTAGTTCACGTTAAAAATCACGAAGGTGCTGCTGATGAAAGAGAAGAAATCGCCTTAGATACAATTATTTCAATGCTGAATTGGAGTGAGAAAGAATTTAATGATGTTTATGAATATACGTTAAGTAAAAATTATATAAAATTAGAAAATAATATTATTAGAATAACTACTGAAGGCATCAAATTTAAGGAGCAATATTTATGAAAGTAATGTTAATTGGCGGTACTGGGTTACTTGGTTTTGAAACTGCGAAAATATTGGCAAAAAATAATCACAAGATTATTTCTTTTGCCTTGCCTCCAAAACCAAAATATCTTGATATTCCTAAAAATATGGAATTAATTTTAGAAAATTATACAAATATAAAGGATGAAGATTTACTAAAATATATGAAAGGTTGTGAGGGGCTAGTCTTTGCTGCCGGAATTGATGAAAGAGTAGAAGGACCAAAACCAATCTATGACCTTTATTATCAACACAACATTCAACCTCTAAAAAGATTATTACCCCTAGCAAAGAAAGCTGGGATTAAAAATGTTGTTATTTTAGGGTCCTACTTTTCTTATTTTAATAAGATTTGGCCAGAATTAGAATTAGAAAAACACCATCCATATATTAAATCAAGAGTTGATCAAGAAAAGTTAGCTTTTTCATTTGTTGATACGAATTTTAATGTAGCCGTAGTTGAAATACCCTATGTTTTTGGAATCCAAGAAGGTAGACAACCAGTTTGGACAATATTAGTTGGTGAAATTTTGAAGATGAAAAGAAGAACTTATTGGACCAAAGGTGGAACAACGATGATTACCGCAAGACAAGCTGGTGAAGCGATATATGGAGCATTAATGAAAAACAAAGGTGCTAAT
This sequence comes from Acholeplasmataceae bacterium, assembly GCA_050953825.1. Classification (GTDB taxonomy): domain Bacteria; phylum Bacillota_I; class Bacilli_A; order Acholeplasmatales; family Acholeplasmataceae; genus DUQW01. The sequence goes on from JBMNNF010000001.1 coordinate 59,981, forward strand.
TCTTATCCAATCGGTTATTACAATATGACATGGACTGAAATGTTGGAAATTTTCCATGAAGCTTTAGATCGGAAAAAACATAAAATTACTATAATCCCTAATTTTTTATATAAAATATATGCTAGGAAGTTAACAAGAATTAATAATAAAAATAATATTGAAAGCGGGTTAAATTTAATTAAGTTTTCCGATTTACAATCAAAAAAACAATTTATTGATCCAGAAATTTCAGTTAAATTAGGCGTAACTCCTGATGATATTAGAAAAGAAATTATTAATTCTGTAACACTAAGCAGAGAAGTATTAATTAAAAAAGATTTGAAATTGACCAAAATGAAATATGAATAGTAAAATGGATTAATCATTGTCAAGCAGACACGTAAAATAAAAAAAATTATATCATTAAGGCTTGATTTCTATATTGAATAGGAATCAAGCCTTTAAATATAACTTGAATACGTTCGCTTTTACAAAAATTGATGTATTTACCAATTTCTCTATTTAAAGATTCGTATAAATATTTTTTGTTTTAATGGTGGCATAATTTCATTTTAATATCTTAATATTTAGTGGTACAGTCTCGTATTAACATTAACAAAGAGTAGTTAAATTTTGAAAATGTATAATGAAATCTCAAATGCGTTAATATAAATATATTGTTATTAACTATTCTTATAGTATCAATTATTACTGCGTATATTTAAATTGATAATCATTCTTATTCTTATTACCAAAAAAGTGAATTTGCAATAAAACTATAATTATGATAAGGTGAAAGTGAAACAAACATGTAAAATAAAACAAAAGCGAAAAGGAAAGGTGAGATACTTTGTTGAATCAAAAAAAATTACAAGGATTATAATCATTATTTTACTATTTACACTGATTTTTTTAAAGTTATCTTTTTTAACTGAAGGAAGTTTTTGTGCGAAAACAATTTATGAAGATGATGGAATTATATATGAAAAATATACAAAAAATAACATTGACGATAAAATAAATAATAAAATAATTATAGAAGCTGTTGAAGATTCGACTAATATAGAGGAATTATCGTACTTAGAAAAGGACAACAAATCTTCTCAAATTTTAAAGTTAAATTTTATTAAGGGTAGCAAATGGAAAATTTTGAAAGCTATTGAAGAATTAGAAAAGTTAGAAATGGTTTTGGTGGCCAAACCAAACTATTTATTAGGGATAGAATTTGATGAACACATGGGTTTTAACAACTCCACTCCTAACGATTTTTTATTTAACAAATAATGGGCTTTGGGTTTGGGACCTGGTGGAGCAAGAGTAGAACAAGCGTGGTCTATTTGTAGCATAAATAATGGAAGAGGATTAAAATGATTAAAAAAATAACAATGAGTCTAATAATAATTATATCTATATTTTCATTAAGTTCTTGCTATCAAAGAAACGATAGTGAAACCCAGCCGAGAAATAATGATTATAAATTATTTACTTTAAATGAAGCCTATAATATGGGATTAATAACGAAAGATGATTTAGAAATATTAAATTATCGAAATAAAAACTCGCGGGATATAGATGATTGGGATTTAGTTTTAGATTCAAATATTGAAAATAAAATAATTGAAGAAAGAAAAAAACAGATATCAGGAATGGGTAAAAATCCTGATTCATATAATTTTATTATTTTCTATTTTGGAGAATTTAATGGAGCTTATGCTGTGCAATTTAATTATGTAATCAATGAATATGATTCATATTATTCTTACGAATATGTCTGCGGATTCACATTTTATTATCGTATGAATGACAGAATATATATCTATTATGAAAAATAGATTAAGGCGGGTATTATATGATAAAGAAATTTTTTATGTTTACATTAATATTTTTAAGTATTCCTTTGCTTTCTTCGTGCAAAAGTAAAAATATCAAATATGTTGATTATGATTGGCAATTTTCAGTTAAAACACCTTACAGTTTTGGACCTGTAATAATTACGACAGAACAGGAAATGAAATCAACATTTGAGAATGTGGAATATTATTGGGTAAATGACAAATCTATCTTTGATATTTATAACAAAAGATATTTTAAGAATAAAGATTTAATAGTGTTCCAATATTGGATTTCTGGATGTCCAGAAATAGTTATAAGTTTAGATAAAATTGAAATTTCGGATAATACATTAATAGTTGTTTTAAACATGGAGGGTAGCGTTGCTTCTAATGCGGTGTTAACAAGACACTTCTTTCTTGAAATGAAAAAAGGTATATATAAACCAGATATGGGAATTGACATATTTTTTAAGATAAAATAATTATCAAAAAAGCGATTCGTAGAGGGATGCTACGCCAATAGAGATTATTGAATTTGTTTAATTAAATTTTGAAGTATCATATCATTGAGTTCAAATCTGTTTTTTAATTGGATTTTTTTAAACTCTAACAATATTTTTAATAATTTCAACAGCTTTTTCCATTTGATTAATAGATACATATTCGTATCTTCCGTGATAGTTATAGCCACCCATTCCTAAATTCGGTGTAGCAAGACCTTTATATGTCAACATTGCTCCATCAGTACCGCCTCTAATTGGTTGAAAGATTGGAGTAACATTAGCCTTTATAATAGCGTTTTTAGCAATCTCTAGAATATATTCTTTATCTTTTAGTTTGTATGCCATATTGTAATATTGGTCTTTTAGTTTAACTTCAACTGCCGGATAGTTGTATTTTTGATTGATTTTATTTTTGATGGTTTCAAAAATTTCTTTTTTTTCTTGGAATTTATCCCAATCAAAATCTCTAATGATATATTCTAAAGTGGCACTTTCGACAGAGCCTTTAGTGGCAGACAAATGATAAAAGCCTTCGTAACCTTCAGTATTCTCAGGTGATTCATTTGGTAAGTAAGAATTAAATTCCATCGCTATTTTTGTGGCATTGACCATCTTATTTTTAGCAGTACCAGGATGGATGCTTTTGCCAGTTATTGTAACATTAGCAGCGGCTGCATTGAAGTTTTCACTTTCAATTGATCCCACTCTTCCACCATCAAAAGTATAAGCAAAATCCGGATTAAATACTTCTAAATTAAAATGATCAGTTCCACGTCCGATTTCTTCATCAGGCGTAAAAGCAATAAAAATATCACCGTGCAAAAAATCTTTATCATTGACGATTTCATGAACAGCTTGCATAATTTCAGCAACACCAGCTTTATCATCAGCACCTAGTAAAGTATTTCCGTCAGTAACGACTAAATCATCACCAATAACTTCATTTAAATTAGGAAATTCTTTAGGACTCATTTGATAAAAATCATTTAAAACAATAGTTCCACCATCATAATTTTGAATGATTCTAGGGTTGACATTAGCTCCAGGGGCATCAAAAGAAGTATCAACATGGGCAATGAATCCAATATTATATGGCGCTTTATTTGTGTTTTTTGGAACTTTTGAGTAAACATACCCATCTTCACACATATAGGCTTCAAGTCCCATTTCTTTTAACTCCTTAACTAATAACAACGATAAATCTTTTTGTTTTTCAGTTGAAGGGGAAGTTTTAGAATAAGGGTTTGATTGGGTATCAATTTTAACATAACGTAAAAATTTGTTTAAAACATTCATCTTCATTCCTCCTGCTGTAAGTATAGCATTAAATAGCGGTTTTTTGGCAGATATAACTAAAATGACTTTTAAAATAGTAATAAAATAACTTAATTATGTAATAATTAAAGGTATTGGCTCGATTGAGTATTTTATAAATAAAATTATTTATAATATGATAAAATTAAACTGACTAGCAGTCGAGGGGATGACACAAATGATATTCACCAAGCACTTTAGAAAATATTACGTAAAATATGGTTATTTACTATTAATCGGTATTCTAGTATTGTTAGCCGTTGATTACTATCAACTAGTAATTCCCGAAGTCACAAGAGATATTATTGGAATCTATCGTCGGGCAGATGCTGATATTACTAACGGTATTGTCGTTAGTAAGGATAGTATACTATCACTCGTCTTACCTCATTTGGGCAAGATGTTAATTTTGCTTGGAATTGTAGCTTTTGGGCGTTTTTTATGGCGCCTTTTTATTTTCGGGACTTCTAGAAAAATTGAAGAAGATATTAGAAATCAAATGTTTGCCCATGCCACTAAACTACCTAACTCTTTTTATAGTAAAGAAAAAGTTGGGGGATTAATGACATATTTTATTAATGATCTGGGTGCCATTAGAATGGCTTTTGGCCCAGGATTAATGATGATTGTTGATGGCGTATTTTTAGGTGGTCTAACATTATATAAAATGTTTAATATAGATGTTAAATTAACCTTATATGCATTCATTCCGATGATCGCTTTAGCCATCTTGATGTTTTTCTTAAGAAAATCAATGCAACATCGATTTAAAGAAAGACAACAATCATTTGAAGATATGAGTGACTATGTTCAAGAAAATCTTTCAGGGATTGCAGTTATTAAGGCATATGTTAAAGAAATTTCTAGTGCCCTTAGATTTGAATATCGTACTAAAGATTTTTATAATAAAAATATTGCTTTTGTGAGACAAAGATTATATTTCCAAATGGCAATCACTATTGCTATTAATGTGGTAATGTTTACTTTAATGGGATATGGTGGTTATTTAGCAATAAATCATACACTACAAGCGGAACAGTTGTTTGAATATATTTCATATTTTGGGACGTTAACTTGGCCAGTAATGGCACTAGTAAGAGTGATTACTGTTAGTAGTCAAGCTAAAGCTAGTGCCCAAAGAATTGGTGTATTTTTAGATGCCGAAATTGAAGTTAATGATAATTTAGCTGTAGAAACTCCACCATTGAAGGGTTCAATTACTGCTAAGAATTTAACGTTTGCCTATCCTGATGATCCAGATACTTTAATATTAGAAGATGTTTCTTTTGAGATTAATAAAGGAGAAATGGTAGGTATTTTAGGTAGAACCGGATCAGGCAAAACCACTTTAGTTGATTTATTATTAAGAGTATATAATGTTGAACTAGGAACTATATATATGGATGAAAATGATATTATGACTATCCCATTAAAACAACTACGAGATAGTGTTGGATATGTTCCACAAGATAACTTTTTATTTTCGGATACCATTAAAGCAAATATTGGTTTTTCTCAAGCTGAAATTGATATTGAAAAAGTTGTTGATGCTGCTAAACTATCAGATGTTTATACCAACATTGTTGAATTTAAAGAAGGGTTTAATACTATTTTAGGTGAAAGAGGTGTCACAGTATCCGGTGGTCAAAAACAAAGAATTTCCATTGCTAGAGCTTTGGCTAAAGATCCAACAATCTTAATTTTAGATGATTCAGTATCAGCAGTTGATACCAAAACTGAAGAATCAATTATTAAAAACTTATCACAAGTTAGACAAAATAAAACTACCATCTTTATTGCTCACCGTATTTCTACAGTTAGACATATGGATAAAATTTTATTACTTGATAAAGGTAAAATTGTAGCAGTTGGAAATCATGATGAATTATTAGAAACATCACCACTTTATCAAGATATGGTGAGATTACAAGCCTTGGAAAATCCTGAAGAGGAAGGCGGTGATCTTGATGCGTGATTATGATGATTTAGATATTGTTAGAACAACATCTGATAAACATTTATTCAAAAACTTGATGAAATATCTGCGTCCTAATATTGGTAAATTTATGCTAGGGATTTTACTAATGTTTATCACACTAGCCGTCGATTTACTGCCAAACTTCTTCATGGGTAAAACGATCGATATTATTGTTGATGAAGTATTGGCGAAAGATGTTAAAATGAATTTCATTTTGGGCTTTATTGGCATTATGGTTTTAATTTTAATTATTGGAGTAACCTTAAACTATTTCCAAACTATAATCATGGAAAAGTTAGGACAAACGATCGTTTTAGATATTAGAAAAGATTCATTTGAAAAAGTTCAAAGTTTATCAGCTAATCAACACAATAAAGTACCTGTTGGAAAATTTGTTACTAGAATTACCAACGATACGGCTGCCTTATCTGAAATGTTTTCAGACATTCTCATTAACTTATTACGCAGTTCGTTATTCTTAGTCTTTAGTTTAGTTATTTTATTTATTTATAACTGGCGATTAACTTTAATTATTTTAGGAATTATTCCTTTCGTCGTTTTATCGATGTTTACTTTTAAACATTTATCAAGAAAAGCCTATCGAAGAACTAAGACTAATGTTGGTATCGTTAATGCCTTCTTATCTGAAAACTTATCTGGTATGAAAGTTACTCAAATATTTAATCAAGAAGAAAAGAAAAAAGAAGAGTTCAATTACCACAGTAAAGAGTTAAGAAAGAGTTATTTAAAAGAGGTCCTTATTTTTGGTGTGTTTCGACCAATGATTTTTGTTTTCTCGACTTTAGGGTCAATTACTTTATTTTATTTTGCGGCTAGAGAAATGGCTTCAGGAGTTATGACAATTGGTTCACTACTAGCTTACTCACTCTATTTAGGCAATTTCTTTAGACCTATTGAAGAACTAGCAGATCAATATAACGTTCTACAAGGAGCATTTGCTAGTGCCGAAAAAATCTTTGACGTGTTGGAAACCAAACCGGAAATTGTTGATGCTGAAGATGCTATTGAACTAGAAACGTTTACTGGGCATATTGAATTTAAAAATGTTTGGTTTCAATATATTCCAGATGAATGGGTATTAAAGGATGTATCATTTGAAGTCAAACCAAATGAAACTATTGCCTTTGTAGGAGCTACTGGTAGTGGCAAAACAACCATCTTAAGTTTAATAGTTAGAAATTATGATATACAAGCGGGTGAGATCTTAATTGATGGCATTGATATTAGAAAGATTAAAATATCATCACTTCGCAGACACGTGGGACAAATGTTACAAGATGTATTCTTGTTTAACGCAACCATTAGAGAAAACATTACTTTATTTGATGATTCAATCTCATTAGATGAAGTTAAGAAGGCAGCAGAATATGTTGGCGCTAACGAATTTATTGAAAAACTACCTAATCAATATGAACATATGGTTTTAGAGAGAGGCAATAACTTTTCAGCCGGTCAAAGACAATTAATTTCATTTGCTAGAGCCTTACTCTATAATCCAAGTTTAATGATTTTAGATGAGGCAACTGCTAACATTGATTCTGAAACCGAAGTGTTAATTCAAGAATCCATGGTTAAATTGATGAACATCTCAACAGCAATTGTGGTTGCGCATCGCTTATCAACAATTCAACATAGTGATAGAATTATAGTAATGAGTGCTGGTGAAATCGTAGAAACTGGTAATCATTTCGAATTATTAAAACAAAAAGGACATTATCATAAATTGTACGAAATACAATTTGAAAGTGAGGGAAAACATGATAAGAAAAGACAAAATTACTAAAATTTTAGAAGCCGGGGTTCAAACTGGTGCTGATTTCGCTGAAATATTTTTAGAAAACACCATTTCTAACTCAATGAGAGCGATGTCAGGTGAAGTTGAACAGGCGTCAACTAGTGAATCTTATGGTGCTGGAATTAGATTAATTTCTGGAATTGATGAAGTATATGGTTATACTAATGACACATCATTTGAGTCACTTTTGAAATTAGCCACTGACTTATCAAAATCTTTTAACGGCGAACCAGGTGTGGTTTTACCACTTGGTAATGAAAGACCATATGAAGTTAACGTTAAAAGAAGAATGGGTGATGTTTCAAATGAAGAAAGAAAAGAAATTCTTCAAAGAATTTCCAAAAGAATTAAAGACTATGATTCGAAAATAGTTCAAGGAATTATGAATTTATCGGAAAGTGAACAAATTGTATTGATTGCGAATAATCGTGGAGTTTATCAAACTGACTTCCGTCCATACATTCGTGTGGCATTAACAGCAGTAGCCAAAGATGAAACCGGAATGCAAGATGCTTATGAAGGACCTGGTGCTAGAGCGGGTTTTGAATTTATTGACTCAATAAATTTAGAAGAAATAGCCGATGATGTATCAGCCGCTGCAATTAGAACGTTAAGTGCTGATCGAATTAAACCACAAACGATGACGGTTGTCTTAAACAATGGATTTGGCGGTGTGATTTTTCATGAAGCTTGCGGTCATCCACTAGAAGCGAGTTCAGTTTCTAAAGGCTTATCACCATTTGTTGGTAAAATTGGTGAAGCTGTTGCTAGCGAAGTGGTAACTGCTTACGATGACGGGACGATTGCTGGAGCTTGGGGTGGAATGAATACTGATGATGAAGGAAATGCTCCGCAAAAGAATTTATTAATTGAAAATGGGATTTTAAGAAACTATTTAGTTGACTATCGTAATGGCAAGAGAATGAATATGGAGCCAAATGGTTCATCGAGAAGACAATCATATAAATATTCACCGACTTCAAGAATGAACTCAACTTATATTGCTGCGGGTGAATCTAAATTTGAAGACTTAATTAAAAATACTGAATACGGATTATTCGCTAAAAAGTTAGGTGGTGGATCAGTTAACCCGGCTACTGGTGAATTTAATTTTTCAGTTATGGAAGGTTATTACATTCGTGACGGTAAAATTGCTGAACCAGTAAAAGGAGCAATGTTAATTGGTTACGGCGGAGAAATATTAAAACATATCGATATGGTTGCTGATAATTTATCATTATCTCAAGGGATGTGTGGTGCTGCCAGTGGGTCAATTCCAGTTGATGTTGGACAACCAGCAATTAGAGTCAGAGATATGACGGTTGGCGGAGGTGGTCAATAATGTATCAAAAATGGATCAAACGAGGACTTGAAAAAGGAATAACTGATTTAGAAATTTACGCAGTCTTAACTAAAGATTTGTCGCTTTCAATTTATAAAGGAAAAGTAGAAGAATATACTAAAAGTGAATTACACGAAGTTTCAATTCGTGGAATTTATGATGCAAAGTTTACTACAGTTTATGCTGAAAATTTATCTGATGATAATATTGATAAACTTTTAGATAAATTGATTGAAAATGCCAAAAGCATTACGATTGAAGAACCGGCCATTATTTATGAAGGCTCTAAAAGTTATCCAGAAGTTATCGATTCGGTTTATGATTTTGATAATGTTCCTTTTGAAGAGAAAGTAGAATACTTATTAAAATTAGAAAGTGAAATTAAAAAATGTGAATTTGTTTCTCAAGTCGAAAGTACTAATTATGGCGAAACTTATGTGGAAACTCATTTAGTTAACTCCAAGGGATTAAATTTATCAAGAACTAAATCGTATGCGTATGGCTATGGTTTTGGGGTTTTCCAAAAAAACGGCGATATTAAGACAGCCTATAAAATCAAAGTAGTTAAAGATTTTAAAGATTTTGACCCTATTGAACAAGCTAAAGAAACTATTGAAGAGGGGGTTAATAAATTAGGCGGATTAGAAATTAATTCAGGAACTTATCCAGTAGTATTTTCTAATGAAAAATTTGCTAATCTATTAAGTGCTTTTTCATCAATTTTTAGTGGATTAGCTGCTCATAGAAAAATGAGCGCTTTAGTTGAAAAAGTAGGAGAAAAAATAGCTTTAGATTCAATTAATTTAATTGACGATCCATTATCAAAAGAAGCGATTTTTCAATATGCATTTGATGATCAAGGGGTGGCATGCCGCACTAAAAAAATCGTTGAAAATGGCGTCTTTAAGGGATTTGTTCACGATTTAAAAACCGCAGCCATCTTTAATGAAGAACCAACCGGAAATAGTTTTGGTGGTAGAATATCATTTACCAATTTTTACTTAAAACCAGGCAATCAATCTTTTGATGAATTAATCGCTCCAATTGAAGATGGTTTATATATTACTGAATTAGCCGGTTTACACGCTGGTGTTCAACCTATTTCAGGATCATTTAACTTACAAGCCGGAGGATTTAAAATCATAAATGGTAAGGTTGATCATCCAGTTAAAATGATTGTAGTATCAGGGAACTTTTTTGAAATTTTAAATTCAATTGAAGGTCTTGGAAGTGATTTAAAGATTTCTGAACTTAATGGTTATGGAAGTCCAAGTGTTTATGTTGGAAAGCTTGCAATTGGTGGAAAATAAAAAATATTTTTTATTTTTAAGTATTATGTGATAAACTATTATTGTTAAAAGGAGCTAATGATATGAAGAAAAGTGGATTACCAGTTATAATTTTATGTTTACTTGCTATCATTGTGATTTTGAGTTTGGGTACAGTTACTCAAGGAAAACAAGTGGATGTTGCCATAGTTCAAGTTGATCGAAGTCAAAAAGAAATTTTAGTTACACCTAGTGGCAAACAAGATATTTTGATATTACCTGAAATATTAAATATAAAAAGAGTTAAAATTGGTGCATTTAAAGTTGGTGAGCAAATTAGAGATGATTTCCCAGTTATCTATGTTGATCATGATTTCAACAAAATTATGCGGATTACTTTTAATACTTTATGGGGCGAAAAAATTTATGTTGTCAAATTAATTTTAAGTGAATATATTCAATTTGTTATCGACGGTGAAGTAACTCATATCGCAAGTAAAGAAGCGGTTGCAGCAATGCAAGGATTTCCTCAAGGAAATTATACTTGGTATATGGATCAAGAATTAACTAAAGAATTTAATTTGGCTACATTAATTAGAGAAAACAAACTTTTCTTATATACCTCAACCAGATAATATTTAATAAATACATGAAACAGAAACGTCAAGTTTCTGTTTTTTATAAGTAGATTTTCACTTGCAATTTATGATACTATTGTAATAAGAGGGTGATGCTACTGTGATTAAAAAATTGCTGTCAGAAAAACTTACCAAAAAAGAATTCCAAAAACAAATTGATGAAATGCACGCCTATGATATAGCGACTGATTTATTAGAGTTAGAACAGGGAGAAAGAGAAAAGTTATATCGATATTTATCAGTCGAGCAGATGGCTGAAATTATTACATATCTAGAAGCCGAATTTGCTGCTGACATTCTTGAAGAATTTGATATCGACAGACAAACTGCCATTTTTGACGAGATGACAGTTGATGATGTGGTCGATATTCTTCAAGAATATGAAGACGAAGAATTAAGAGATGAAATTATTGAAACTCTTGATGAGGCTGAAGATGTTAAAGAATTTATTAAATATGACGATAATGTTGTTGGAGCATATATGTCAAATGAATACATATTTATTTATCCAAATATGGATGTCAAAGAAGCGACTACAAGTTTAATCCAACAAGCACCTGATGCTGAAACAATTAACTTATTATTCGTAATAGATGAAACAGAAAATTATTTGGGGGCAGTTAATTTAAAAACATTAGTTAAAGCTAGAAGCCCTAAATTAATTGAAGAAATTATGATCAATATTCCTAGTGTTGGTGATAACTTACCAATTACTGAGGCTATTTTTGATATGAAAAACTATGAGTTATATGAGCTACCTGTAGTAAGTGATGAAAATAAACTTATCGGAATTTTAACCCTAGATGACGTAATTGATGTCGCTACAGAAGAAGCCGAAGAGGATTTTGCTAGACTGGCTGCCCTACCAATAAGTGATAGTAAACATAGTTGGATTAAAACCGCCTTGAAACGTTTGCCATGGCTCATTGTTCTTTTAGTATTATTTATTCCATTAATGTCTTTTTCTGAGTTAATGATTGCTGGAATTGGTGGGATTGCTATTTTGGCTTTCTTTCAACCGCTAATGTTATCGTCTCCAGGGAATGTTTCAACACAAACATTAGCCGTTGCCTTAAAAGCGATTTCTAATGAAGGTAGAATGAAGAAAAAAGATGTTTTCAAAGAGTTCATCTCTAGTTTTATGACTGCTATCTTTTTAGGATTAATTACCTTTGTTATATCGTTTTTATTTGTCTACTTATTACAACTTGGACTTCCAGAAAGTGCGGGTAGATTTGGTAGGTTAAACACGGCACTTATATTTGGTGTTATTATTGGTGGTTCTCTAACAATTATTGTTTCAGTTGTTAGTTTATTGGCAATGGGAATTCCTCATTTATTAAAATTATTTAAAATTGATCCGGCAATTGCTAGTGGTCCATTTATTACTACTTTAATTGACTTATTTGCTACCTTTGTCTACTTTGGTCTAGCAACTCTTATTTTAAAGGGGGTTGGATTAATATGACAAGACTTGATTTTAAAAAATCTAACTATGCCCTTAAAAAAGAATTAAAAAATATGCAACCATATGATATTGCCGAAATGTTTTATGAGATGGAAGAAGATGAACAATTACGAGTTATGCAATTAATCGGAGTGAAACAGACAAGTAAAGTGTTCTCAAGATTATCAGAATATCAACAAATTGAATTATTTGAAGAATTTGATTCTATTAGAAAAAAACAAATACTAGATAATTTAGAAATTGATGAATTAAAAGATTTCGTTAGTAATTATGATGAAGATGAACAAGAAGAAGTTTTATCTTATGTCAAGGAAGAAAAGGCTAATATAATTAGAGATTTACTAATATATTCTAATCATTTAGCTCCATCAATTATGACGGTTGAATATTTAACGATTAATGTTAATGATACTGTTAAAAAAGCCACTTCATATATTTTTAATAATGTTAAAGAAAATGACTTTATTGATAATATTTATGTACTTGATGACGATGAAAAAATTATGGGATTTGTTTCCCTAAAAGATTTGATTATTGCTAGACCTAGTGATTCGATTAACAAATTAATGTATACTGATTATTATTTTGTTTATCATGATACGACCATTAAAGAAGCGATTGAAATTGTTAGAAACTATGACTTAACTTCATTAGCAGTTACTGATTATCAAGGATATTTATTAGGTGTTATTACTGCTGATGACGTATTAGAAGAGTTAATTGACGAATACGATGATATTTATAATCGATTAGCCTTCTTACCGCAACACGATGATGCGTTTTCTGGATTTCAAAGAAGTTTTAAACGTTTGCCATGGTTAATTTTTACAACCATTGTTAATTTAGCGGTAGCAATCATATTATTAGTTGTTCCAGCATTTGAATTAACTTTAAGTGAAGTGTTTGCCTTAGTATTATTCCAACCAATGGTTTTAGCAATGGCTGGAAATATTGGAACTCAAAGTTTGGCGGTTACAATTTTAGGAATCCACCGTGACGAATTATCAAGTAGCGAAAATCGAAGACGACATTTTAGAAGAGAAGTCTCAATTGTTTTACTAAATAGTCTTTTTATAGCAGTTCTTGGATTTATTGTCGTTTCATTATTTTCATTAATTACAAAACAAGTTAGTAGTTCTGGTGTATCAATCCCACCTTATATGCTAGGTTTAGTAGTTGGTGTTTCATTGTTTAGTGGCATGCTAGTCTCGGGTTCTATCGGAACTTTATTACCACTATTTATGACAAAACATAAAGTAGATGCTGATAATGCTGGCGGACCAGTATTAACGACATTAAGTGATTTAATTGCGTTATTTATATATTATTTAGTAGCAGCGCTAATGTTACTTGCAATATAAGGAGGAAGCAAATTGGAATCTATTAAAACAATCTTTAAAATCGGAATTGGACCATCTAGTTCGCATACGATGGGACCAGCTTTTGCTGCGCAAATTGTTCGGGATCGACATCCTGATGCTGATGAATTTGAAATAACATTGTTTAATTCATTAGCATTAACTGGAGAAGGACATTTAACTGATTTTGCGATATCAAAAATACTTAATCCTGAGAAGACATCTTTTAAGAGAATTATTAACAATAATTTACATCCTAACCACATTCTTTTTAAAGTTAATGTTGGTGGAGAAAGAATTGCGAAATATGAATTTAATAGTGTTGGTGGTGGTGATATCGAAGAAGTAGGTATCGAAATCCGCGGCTCCGCACCGAATCCCGACTCCCACTTGCACACCAGTGCAGAAGATGGAAAAAGCGCCGCCGTCCACCACGACGGCGGCGCTGGACAGCTGTGCTCATCAGACCGGCGGATTGGCGCAGCTGGGGTTCAACAGCTTCTGGATTTCCGGACTGTCCAGGTTCTCCTTCGTGATCAGTGCTGCACCGGTGTCGGTGTTGGCATCCGGACCGTTGGCGGACCCGCGGATCTTGCCGACCGCCGCGTTGACCGCTTCGTACCCCATCTTGAAGGGGTTCTGCGCGATGAGTCCGGTGATCACACCTTCGCGCAACGCTTGGACCTCGCCCTCCGAGGTGTCCCAACCGATGATCTTGATCTGTCCTGCTTTGCCGGCCTGGCGCACCGCCTCGGCGGCACCGAGCACGCTCGGCTCGTTGCCCGCGTATATGCCGTTGAGATCCGGATTGGCGGTCAGGATGTCCTGGGTGACCTGCAGCGCTTTGTTGAAGTCGCTGTCACTGGACTGCTGCGCCACCAGCTGCAGCCCGGGGTGCTTCGCCATTCCCTTCCGGAACCCCTCGGCACGGGTCTCGTTCGTG
>JBMNNF010000002.1:0-83901 GCA_050953825.1 Acholeplasmataceae bacterium
AATGAAAACTTGTTCCTTATCAGAACTTAGGAATATTATTTTAGAAATCGATGGGACTTATTATACTCCGCCAGTTGAAGTTGGGATATTAGATGGCATATATAGAAAGTATTTAATTCAACAAGGAGAAGTAACTGAACGCTATTTAACAAAGACAGATTTGGAGAATGCTGACCATATTTATGTGTGTAATAGCGTTCGTGGGCTTTATGAGATAGACATTATATAATCTCATTCTTTTTTTCAAATTGTTGAAGTCAAAATCATCATATATTGGAAATATAATTACTTAAACAAAGCTGGACAAAATGTCCAGCTTTGTTTTTGGGAGAAGAGAAAATTTGTTAGCTATTGGAAAAAATAATTAGTGCTGTATTCTCGCTATAAAAATTATTTATGACTACCTATAAATAATTTAGAGTACACGAGCGGGGTATAATTTTTTGTATCGGTCAGGTTTGGAAGCTATTTCGAAAACGCAATACGAATTTGAAGAAAGTCAGCTTAGCTGGCTTTTTTTAGTAAATACTTATGATATAATAGAACTGTTACTGTAAAAGTCAAGAAAGAAAGGAAAAACATAGATTTTAATTGCTCTAGTGAAAGTTTTTGTTCGGAAATTGCACTTCAACAATTTTTCTTTATGCAGGCAATTTTGGTCATATTGGGAAGTTCATTAATGAATTATCAAGAAGCTTTGGATTGGATTCATGGCAAGTTAAAATTTGGAATTAAACCTGGTTTAGAACGAATGGCATGGATGCTAGAAGAACTTGGAAATCCTCAAAAAAATTTAGCAGCTGTCCATGTTGTTGGGACAAACGGCAAAGGTTCTGTTACAAGTTATTTACAGCATATTTTTTCATCAGCTGGGTACGAAGTTGGAACGTTTACATCACCTTACATCGTTGATTTTCGTGAACGTATTAGTCTAAATGGTCAAATGATTTCAGAAACTGATTTTCTTGACTTGGTCGAACGTGTTCGTCCTGTTGTTGAGCGTTTGTCGGTCGAAACTGATTTAGAACCAGCAACAGAATTTGAAGTAATTACTGTGTTGATGTTTGAATATTTTGGTCACATGCACCCAGTTGATATTGCAATCATCGAAGCAGGAATGGGTGGACTTTATGATTCGACAAATGTTTTCAAAGCTTTAGCAGTGGTTTGCCCATCGATTGGATTAGATCACCAAAATGTTTTGGGACAGACTTATGCAGAAATCGCTGCGCAAAAAGTTGGTGTTCTAAAAGAGCATGTGCCGTTTATTTTTGCGACTGAACGAGAAGATGTTCGTCACGTTTTTGTCAATAAAGCACATGATTGTGATAGCCGTCTGTTTGAGTTTTCAAAAGATTTTTATGCTCAAGAAAATGAAAACGGTTTTGATTATCAAGGTCTTGAAAATCTTAAAAATGTGAAACTTTCAATGCCTGGAAAACATCAAGTTAGCAATGCTAGCTTAGCAATTACAGCCGCTTTGTTGTTGAAAAAGGATTATCCAAAAGTAACCAATGATATTATTAGAAAAGGCCTTGAGGAGACACATTGGGTTGGGCGTACTGAACTCATGTTTCCAAATGTTATGATTGATGGTGCGCATAATAATGAGAGCGTCAAAGCTTTGGTTGATGTGATGCAAAAATACAAAGATAAAAATCTTCACATTTTGTTTGCAGCAATTGATACCAAACCTATTGATTCCATGTTGAAATTGCTCAGCCAACTATCTGATGTTGATGTGACAACTTTTGTTTATCATAATTCACTACCACTTGAAAAATACCCAAGCAACTACCATAAAGTTGCTAAATGGAAAGAGTGGATTGATAAGATTAACCTAAATAGTCAAGAAGACTTTTATTTAATTACAGGTTCACTCTATTTTATTTCACAAGTACGTCCTGTACTTTTGTCAAGACAGGAAAATTAAGCTATAATAGAAAAAATATAAAAAGATTGGAAAAGATAATGGCAAATCAAGAAAAACTTGAAGCAGCAGTATATCAACTTTTAGAAGCACTGGGTGAAAACCCTGAACGTGAAGGATTACTTGACACTCCTAAACGTGTTGCAAAGATGTATCAAGAGATGTTTTCAGGCTTAAACGAAGATCCAAAAGATCAATTTACAGCAGTTTTTTCTGAAAATCATGATGAGGTTGTGCTTGTGAAGGATATTCCTTTTTATTCAATGTGTGAGCACCACTTAGTTCCTTTTTACGGAAAAGCGCATGTTGCTTATTTGCCAAGTGATGGTCGTGTAACTGGTCTTAGCAAATTAGCGCGTGCTGTTGAAGTGGCAAGTAAACGTCCACAATTGCAAGAACGCTTAACTGATCAAGTAGCGACTGCCCTCGAAGAAGCACTTCATCCAAAAGGTGTTTTTGTGATGGTAGAAGCAGAGCACATGTGCATGACAATGCGCGGTATTAAAAAGCCAGGTAGTAAGACTGTAACAACAGTTGCTCGTGGTATTTTTAAAGAAAATCGTGAAGAACGAAAAGAAATTTTGTCACTTATTTTAGGGAAATAATAGCTATTTAAGCATTGATAAAAGGAGATAATGATGAAAATTGGTAAGCATAGTGTTGATGGTAAAGCATGCATCATGGGTGTCTTAAATGTCACTCCTGATTCATTTTCAGATGGTGGTTCTTATACATCTGTTGAAAAAGCGCTTAATCAAGCAGAAAAAATGATTGCACAAGGTGCTAAAATCATCGATGTTGGCGGAGAATCAACACGCCCGGGGTACACTTTTGTCGATGCTGAAGAAGAAATAAAACGTGTTGTTCCAGTCATCAAAGCTCTCAAAGAAAAATTTGATGTGCTAGTGAGTATTGATACTTATAAAACTCAAACAGCTCGTGCAGCCTTGGAGGCTGGCGCAGACATTTTAAATGATGTTTGGGCAGGTCTTTATGATGGCGAAATGCTAGCGCTTGCTGCCGAAAAGAATGTTCCGATTATTTTAATGCACAACCAGGAAGAAGAAAAATACGACAATATCACTAGAGAAGTCTGTGAATTCTTGAAAGAAAGAGCAGATGCAGCATTAGCAGCTGGCGTTGCTAAAGATAATATCTGGATTGATCCAGGTTTTGGCTTTGCTAAAAATGAAGCACAAAATATTGAACTTTTGCAAGGTTTAGATGCAGTTTGTCAATTAGGATATCCAGTACTTTTTGGAATTTCACGTAAACGCACAGTTGACTTTTTACTTGGTGGTGGAACAAAAGCTACTGATCGTGATATGGGAACAGCAGCGTTATCTGCATGGGCAATTGCAAAAGGTTGTCAAATTGTTCGTGTGCATAACGTAGAAGCTAACCGAGATATTGTTAATGTCATTAGTCAACTCGCTTGAAAGGAGTAATAAAAGTTGTCTTTGCTATATGGCAAAGCTTCTTTGTTGTATAAAGATATATGGATAAAATTTATCTGCAAGGTTGCCGATTTTATGGTTATCACGGTGCCTTCAAAGAAGAGCAGACATTAGGTCAAATTTTTGTCGTTGACTGCACCTTGTCTGTTGATTTACAAAAGGCTTCGCAAAGTGACTGTTTAGAAGATACTGTCCACTATGGTTTAGTTTTTGAAGCAATTAAAAGACAAGTCGAAGAACATAAATATATTTTAATTGAACGCTTAGGCGGTGCAATCTGCCAAGATATTTTTGAACAATTTCCTGCTGTTCAAGCTATTAAAATCAGAATTTCAAAAGAAAATCCGCCAATTAATGGACATTACGACTCAGTTGGCATTGAGTTAGAACGGGAGCGTCAATGACAAAAGTATTTTTAAGTCTTGGTAGTAATATTGGTGATAAAAAGGCGTATTTAGAATCTGCTCTTAATAAGCTAAACCAATTGCCAAAAACTCAGGTAACATCTGTTTCGCCATTTTATGAAACAGCTGCCTGGGGTAAAACAGACCAAGATGATTTTTTAAATCTGTGCTGTGAGCTGGAAACTAGTTTACCTGCACAAGAGTTACTAGTGAATTGTCAACAAATTGAGAAAAATTTAGACCGTGTTCGTCATGAACATTGGGGACCAAGAACAATTGATATTGATATTCTTTTGTATGGTGATGACCATATCAATGAAGAAAATTTGAAAGTTCCGCACCCTTATATGACAGAACGTGCCTTTGTTTTGGTGCCTTTACATGATATTGCACCGTCACTTGACATTTGTGGCAAATCTATTACGTCTTATTTAAAAAAATTAAATCTTGAAGAAGTGCGAAAACTTCAGTCTTAAATATCGTCAAAAGCTGATTTTTTTGTTATAATTAAGGTCGGCTTTATGCCGATTTTTTAGTAGTCGATACAATCATTTGATCATAAATGAGCTAATTAATTTTTTAGATGAATTAGTTGATTTTAATCAAAAGATAACTACGATTTTGATTAAATAGTTTTAGAGTTGGAAGAAAATGTTAGAATTTTTAAATGATGAACTAAAAGGAATTGATATTCGCGTTAATGAACCCTTAAAAAAATATACGTTTACAAAAGTGGGAGGTCCAGCAGACTATCTCGCTTTTCCACGTAATCGTTATGAATTGGTTCGTATTGTCGAATTCGCTAATAAAAATGATATTCCATGGATGGTACTTGGTAATGCAAGTAATATCATCGTTCGTGATGGTGGTATTCGTGGTTTTGTCATCATGTTTGATAAATTAAATACTGTTACTGTAAACGGTTATGTTATTGAAGCAGAAGCAGGTGCAAACTTAGCAGAAACAACACGTATTGCTAAATACCACAGTTTAACAGGCTTTGAATTTGCTTGTGGTATTCCAGGTAGTGTCGGTGGTGCTGTTTTCATGAATGCTGGAGCTTACGGTGGTGAAATTTCACATGTCTTAGTTTCTGCACAAGTGCTTACAAAAGAAGGAAAAGTTAAGACAATTGAAGCACATGACATGAAGTTTGGTTACCGTCATTCTGCAGTTCAAGACAGTGGTGATATTGTTATTTCAGCAAAATTTGCCCTTAAACCAGGTGATTATGTTCTTATCGAGCAAGAAATGGCTCGTTTAACACATTTACGTGAATTGAAACAACCACTTGAATACCCATCATGTGGTTCAGTATTCAAACGACCTGTTGGTCACTTTGCTGGACAATTGATTACTGAGGCAAATCTAAAAGGACATCGTATTGGTGGTGTTGAAGTTAGTAAAAAACACGCTGGATTTATGGTGAATGTCGCTGATGGTACAGCACAAGATTATGAAGATTTGATTGCTTACGTTATTGATACCGTTGAGAAAAATTCAGGTGTTCGCTTAGAACGAGAAGTTCGAATTATCGGTGAGAAAAAAGATTAAAGAAGCTCCATGGAGGTTTTATGAGAATTGACTAATCCAATTATTGCATTTAAAAACGTATCAAAAGTATTTGAAGACAGCGGTACAGTTGTTTTAAAGGACATTAACTTTGAACTTGAAGAAGGAAAGTTTTACACCCTTCTTGGTGCATCAGGTTCAGGTAAATCGACCATTTTAAATATCATTGCTGGTCTTTTACAACCAACGACTGGTGATGTCTTCCTTGATGGTGAACGTATTAATGAAATTCCAATTAATAAACGTGATGTCCACACTGTTTTTCAAAATTACGCTCTATTTCCACATATGAATGTTTTTGAAAATGTCGCTTTTCCTCTAAAATTAAAAAAAGTCGACAAAAAAGAAATTGAGCGTCGTGTAGAAGAAGCACTTAAAATGGTGCGTTTGGCTGGCTTTGAGAAGCGTCCAATTCAAAAATTATCTGGTGGGCAGCGTCAGCGTGTGGCTATTGCGCGTGCTATTATCAATGAACCACGAGTAGTCTTGCTTGATGAACCTTTGTCAGCGTTGGATTTAAAACTTCGTACAGAGATGCAATATGAGCTTCGTGAATTGCAACAACGCCTTGGGATTACCTTTGTTTTTGTCACTCACGACCAAGAAGAAGCACTAGCTATGTCTGACTGGATTTTTGTCATGAATGATGGTGAAATTGTCCAATCTGGTACACCTGTTGATATTTACGATGAACCAATCAACCACTTCGTTGCGACTTTCATTGGTGAGTCAAATATTTTGCCAGGAACAATGATTGAAGATTACTTGGTAGAGTTCAATGGCAAACGCTTTGAAGCAGTTGATGGTGGTATGCGACCAAATGAGGCGGTTGAAGTTGTCATTCGTCCAGAAGATTTGCAAATTACAATGCCAGAAGAAGGAAAACTTCGTGTTAAAGTTGATACACAACTTTTCCGTGGTGTTCACTATGAAATTATGGCTCATGATGAACTTGGCAATGAATGGATGATTCACTCAACACGCAAGGCGATTGAAGGAGAAGTCATCGGGCTTGATTTCACGCCAGAAGATATTCACATCATGCGTCTAAATGAGACAGAAGAAGAATTTGATGCCCGTTTGGAAGAGTATGTTGAAATGGAAGAGCATGAAGATGGTTTGATTCATGCAATCGAGGAGGAGCGAAATGAAGAAAAATAGTTTCTTCTCCATTCCATATATTTTATGGTTGTTGCTGTTTGTCATTGCGCCAGTTATTTTGATTTTGTGGCAATCATTTTTTGACATCCAAGGTCAGTTTACGCTAGATAACTACAAGACTTTCTTCAGTTCTTGGACTTATCTTAGAATGAGTTTTAACTCAATCTTGTATGCGGCTATTATCACTTTGGTAACTTTGGTCATTTCTTATCCGACTGCCTATTTTTTGACGCAGCTTAAGCATAAGCAACTCTGGTTAATGCTGGTTATTTTGCCAACTTGGATTAACCTCTTGTTAAAAGCTTACGCTTTTATGGGAATTTTTGGTCAACAAGGTGGTGTCAATGCCTTCTTATCATTTGTCGGCATTGGTCCAAAACAAATTTTGTTCACTGATTTTTCATTTATCTTTGTTGCATCATACATCGAAATTCCATTTATGATTTTGCCGATTTTTAATGCGCTTGATGATATTGATGAGAATTTGATTAATGCTAGTCATGACTTGGGTGGAAATAATTTTCAAACCTTTACAAAGGTTGTCTTTCCACTGTCATTAAACGGTGTCAGAAGTGGTGTTCAGTCTGTCTTTATTCCAAGTTTAAGTCTGTTCATGTTGACACGTTTGATTGGTGGTAACCGAGTGATTACACTTGGTACTGCCATTGAGCAACATTTCCTAACAACTCAAAACTGGGGAATGGGTTCTACTATTGGAGTAATTTTAATCATGGCAATGCTTGTGATTATGTGGATGACTAAGGAGAGACGAAAATGAAAAAAATTGCAAATCTATATTTAGCCTTGGTCTTTGTTATCCTTTATATCCCAATTTTTTATTTGATTTTTTATTCATTTAATCAAGGTGGAGATATGAACGGCTTCACAGGTCTTACTTTGGAGCATTATTCAGAAATGTTTGCGGATAGTCGTTTGATGTTGATTTTGATTCAAACATTTTTCCTAGCATTTTTGAGCTCGCTTTTAGCGACAGCAATCGGTACTTTTGGAGCAATTTACATTTACCAATCACGTCAGAAACGTCAGCAATCTATTTTATCTCTGAATAATATTTTGATGGTGGCGCCTGATGTTATGATTGGTGCAAGTTTCTTGATTCTGTTCACTCGTTTGGCTGATATTTTTCACTTTAATCTAGGATTTATGACTGTTTTGCTAAGTCACATTGCGTTTTCAATTCCGATTGTGGTGCTTATGGTGTTGCCACGACTTAAAGAAATGAATGACGATATGATTAATGCAGCCTATGACTTGGGAGCAACTCCATGGCAAATGCTGAAAGAAGTGATGCTGCCATATTTGACACCTGGAATTATTTCAGGATTCTTCATGGCATTTACTTATTCTTTGGATGATTTTGCGGTAACCTTCTTTGTCACAGGAAATGGTTTCTCAACACTTTCAGTTGAAATTTATTCACGTGCAAGACGTGGAATCTCTCTAGAAATCAATGCTCTTTCAACGATTGTCTTTATTTTTAGTATTTTGCTCGTGATTGGCTATTACTTCATCTCACAAGATAAGAAGGAGGCTCGCGATGCGTAGACTATATTCATTTGTTTTCGGAATAATTGCGGTAACTTTCGTCTTGTTTGGTGTTTCAGTCTATATGCAAAAGACGTCAAGTTCTTCTAGCCAGTCTGATAAATTGGTCATTTATAACTGGGGTGATTACATTGACCCTGATTTAATTACAAAATTTACCAAAGAAACTGGTATTGAGGTTCAGTACGAGACTTTTGATTCTAATGAATCTATGTACACTAAAATCAAGCAAGGTGGGACAACTTATGACATTACAGTTCCATCTGATTACATGATTGATAAGATGCGTAAAGAAAATCTTCTTATCAAGCTTGATAAATCAAAGATTGATGGCTTGGGTAACATTGGAAAAGAATTTCTTGGCTTAAGCTTTGATAAAAACAATGATTATTCTGTTCCATATTTCTGGGGAACGCTAGGTATTGTTTACAATGATACTATGGTTGCTAATGCACCTGAGCACTGGTCAGATCTTTGGAAGTCTGAGTACGCTAATGACATCATGCTTGTTGATGGTGCCCGTGAAGCGATGGGAATTGGACTTGGAACACTTGGTTATAGCCTAAATACAAAATCATTAACTGAACTTGATGCGGCATCTGAAAAATTAGATAGCTTAACACCAAATATCAAAGCGATTGTCGGCGACGAGATGAAAGGCTATATGATTAATGGTGATGCGGCAATTGGTGTCACCTTCTCAGGTGAAGCAAGTGAAATGCTTGATTCTAATGAACACTTGCATTATGTAGTTCCGAGCGAAGGTTCAAATCTTTGGTTTGATAATCTTGTCATTCCAAAAACAGCAAAACACATTAAAGAGGCTTACGCTTTCATTAACTTTATGCTTAAGCCTGAAAATGCTGCGCAGAACGCTGAATACATCGGTTATGCAACACCAAATAATGAGGCTAAGAAGTTGTTACCTGATGATATAAAAAATGACGAGGCATTCTATCCATCAACAGAAACTTTTAAAAATCTAGAAGTTTATGACAATCTTGGTCAAAAATGGCTTGGCATTTATAACGATTTATACTTACAATTTAAAATGTATCGTAAATGATAAATTGAGTTTGGAAATTTCCAAGCTCTTTTTTAATGAACTCGAAATCATCACTAAGATTTGATAAAATAGTAATGAGAGTTTTTTGAAAATCTTTAATAACAGTTTGTACTTAATAAGATTTAGTAAGGAGTATTAAATGGAAAGTTATCGTAGGGAGTATGAATTTTCTCTGTCCTCGATTTTGAGTTTTGTCTGGCGAGGAATTGTAGTTGGGTGCGCTGCGGGAATCGTGGTTAGCCTTTTTAGACTCTTGATTGCAAAAATCTTTGCTCAAGTTGTCAAATATTACCAACTATCACATGAAAATCCTTCTTTGTTAGGTTTGATTTTGCTAGTAAGTGTTATTGTAGTTATCGCAATTGGATTTTTGGTGAAATCTGATCCTGATATTAAGGGCTCTGGAATTCCTCACGTGGAAGGTGAGTTAAAAGGGCTACTTCACCCTGATTGGTGGTCAGTTCTTTGGAAAAAATTCCTTGGTGGTACTCTGGCAATTTCAATGGGATTTATGCTAGGTCGTGAAGGACCTAGTATTCAATTGGGAGCAATGGCAGGAAAAGGAGTTGCAAAAACCTTGAAGGCGCAGCGCATGGAACAGCGTGTTTTGATTGCTAGTGGTGCAGCAGCAGGACTTTCAGCTGCCTTTAATGCACCAATTGCAGGATTGCTCTTTGTTGTTGAAGAAATCTATCATCAGTTTTCTCGTTTGGTTTGGATATCAGCTTTGGTTGCAAGTTTAGTTGCTAACTTTATTTCTTTAAATATTTTTGGCTTGACCCCAGTTCTTGACATGCCTGGTGAACTTGTTATCCTACCTTTGAAAGATTATTGGCTTTTGCTGATTTTGGGAGCATTTTTAGGTGCTATGGGCTATCTTTATGAAAAGGTAACGTTGAATGCAGGTGTTGTCTATGACTTCTTAGGAAAAGTATGCCATATTCCGAATTATTTTTATGGCATTTTTGCAGCAGTTTTGATTTTGCCAATTGGTTATTTTTACCCACAACTACTTGGTGGTGGTAATGGTTTAATCACGTCTTTGACGACTAGTCATTTGACGCTAGCAGTAGTTTTCTTGTATTTTATTATCAGATTTATTTGGAGTGCTTTAAGTTATGCTAGTGGCCTACCAGGAGGGATTTTCCTTCCAATTTTAACTTTGGGCGCACTTCTTGGTTTCGGCTTTGGTTTGGGTGTTAATCAGCTTGGTTTTATTAGCACAGCAGCCTTGATTAATTTTCTTGTGCTCGGTATGGCTGGCTATTTTGGTGCCATTTCTAAAGCTCCGCTAACTGCTATGATTTTGGTAACTGAAATGGTTGGGGATTTTCGTCAACTTATGACAATTGCGGTAGTTACTTTGGTTGCTTATATTGTCATGGATTTATTAAAAGGTGAACCAATCTATGAAGCAATGCTTGCTAAGCTATCGATTCCTAAAGACCGCGAAGTTATTGAACCAACCCTTATCGAATTGACCGTGTCTGATAAAATAGCAGGTAAACGTGTTCGTGATTTGACTCTTCCAAAAAATGTTTTAATCACAACCCAAATTCACCGTCAAAAATCAGAGGTTGTACGAGGAAATACTGTCCTCAATGCAGGTGACACCATTTTCTTGGTAGTCAATGAACCAGAAATTGGAAAAATTCGTCAATTATTAATGTAAATTACTGAGCAAAAGTTTTGTATCCCCTTTCATTTTCTTAAAAGTTTTGATACAATGGATAGAGTAAGAGGATTGTTACTGGTTAAGCAGGCAAAACCTAATGTACAGTGTAAAGAAAATGTCAGTTTGGCATTGCCTTTTGTGTACATTAGGTTTGCCTTTTCTTTCCGAATTTTTTTGAGGGAGTAGTAGATAATGAGGATTGATAAAGTCTATAATAACAATGTTGTTTTGGTTAAAGGTGACAACAACGAAGAAATCATCGTAATGGGGAGAGGTCTTGGTTTTCAAAAGAAACCAGGTGATGAGATTGATGCAACTTTAATTGAAAAAACATTTGTTATGCAAGATAGCAAAGCTACTAATGAATTGACACGTGTCTATGTTGATTTGTCTCCAGCAGAGACTGAGGTAGTTCTTGATATTATCAAGCATGGACAGAAAGTTCTAAATACAACTTTTGATACAGCCTTTTATATAGCACTTGCTGACCACCTCCATTACACACTTCAACGAAATCGTGAGAATTTAACGATTCAAAATCCACTATCTTGGGAAATTCGAAAATTTTTCCCAAAAGAGTATCAGTTGGGACGTGATGCTTTGAAGATTATCTTTGAAAAATTGGGTGTCATTCTTCCAGATGATGAAATCTCATCAATTGCACTTCATTTTATTAATGCTCAGAAGGATTCTGGCATGATAGAACAAAATTATCAAATTTCAAAAATTGTAACAGATATTTTGGGAATTGTACGCTTGTTCTATGGTAAAGTCGTTGATGAGGATTCGGTTAGTTACAATCGTTTCATTACTCATATTCAGTATTTTGCCCAACGTGTTGTTAATGGCGTTGTTCAAGGGAAAAATGATAGTTTTTTGTACGAGCAAGTTAAATCAAACTATCCAGTTGCTTTTTCGTGTTCTGAAAAGATTAAAAACTATGTTGAAAGTAGCTACGATTTTCCAATGAGCAAAGATGAGCAGGTCTATATTACCATCCATATTCAACGTTTAGAAACTAGTAGTAATTAAGTCTAAATCTTCTCGAATTGAATTCGAGAAGATTTTTTTGAAAAAATTTTTTATGATGAAAATTTTTTGGAAAGCGCTGAAAAAACTTGAAGTAGCAGGAAATGAAGAAAGTTTTTGTTTTCATTTTTATGAAAACGGTTTAAAACGCTAGAAAAAGTTTCAAAAAAGCGCTTGCATTTTATGAAAGCGCATGCTATACTAAGAATTGTTAAAAGGATTGTTACTGATAAGCAGGCAAAACCTAAATAAATACGAGATAATTTCGGCGTTACCGATTGGGCGCAAGAAGTTGTTTGGTGTTTATTTAGGTTTTTTCTGTTACTTAGAAAGGAGCCAATTATGGCTAAATATACTGAATTAGCTCAAGACATTTTAGCACACGTTGGTGGTAAAGAAAATGTCAACAGCTTAAAACATTGTGTCACACGTCTTCGTTTTGATTTGAAAGATGAATCAAAAGCAGATGATGATTATCTCAAACAACGCGACGGTGTTGTAACGGTTGTTAAAGCAGGTGGTCAATACCAAGTTGTTATCGGAAATCACGTTCCAGATGTTTACGACGAAGTTCTTAAAGTTGGTGGCATTGCTGCTGGAGGAAGTCTTGATATCGATGAGGGTGACGGACCAAAAGGAAATCTCTTTGATAGATTTGTTGATTTGATTTCAGGTATTTTCCAACCATTCCTTGGACCACTTGCTGCTGCAGGTATTGTTAAAGGTGTAGTTGCTATTTTAGGTGCAACTCTTGGATGGACAGCAGATAACAATGCACTTTATGCTATTTTAAATGCTGCAGGTGATGGTTTCTTCCAATACTTACCAGTCTTAATCGCATTTACTTCAGCTCGTAAATTCAAGATGAACGAATGGACAGCAGCAGCGATTGCTACAGCACTTGTATATCCTGATATTGCAACAACTGTTGCGACTTTGACAAAAGCAGGCGTTAATAACGTTTTAGGTATTCCTTTTGAATTACCTTCATCAGGTTCATACCTTTCAACTGTAATGCCAGTTATCTTGGCAGTTTGGGTTGGTTCATTGATTGAAAAATGGATGAAGAAAATTACTCCAGATGTTGTTAAAGTTTTCGTTGTTCCATTTGTTACAATTATCGTAACTGTTCCATTGACTTTCTTGGTTGTGGGACCAGTTGCTAACTACGCATCTGATTTAATTTCAAATGCCTTTACATCAATTATGAACTTTAGTCCAATCGTTTATGGATTGTTACTTGGTGCTTTGTGGCAAGTTATGGTTATGTTTGGTCTTCACTGGGCACTTGTTCCACTTGCAATGCTTCAATTCTCACAAAACGGATGGACAGATATTCTTCTTGCTGCAGCTCTTCCAAACTTTACACAAACAGGTGTTCTTGCAGCAATTATGCTTAAAACAAAAGAACAAAAAGTTAAAACAATTGCAATGCCAGCATTCATTTCATCAATCTTTGGTGTTACTGAACCAGCAATTTATGGTATTACTCTACCAATGAAAACTCCATTCTACATCTCATGTGCAGTTTCAGGTTTGATTGGTGCAGGTCTATCACTCTTCCATATTAAAATGTACGCTTTTGGTGCAATGGGTATTTTCCAATTCCCAGCATGGGTTAGTCCAACTGATGGTATGACTCCAATGTGGATTGGTCTTGCATTCACACTTGCTGCAATTCTTATCGCATTTGCCATCCAAATGGTTGCCCCAGTTCCTTACCTTTACGGTGGACCAAAAGATGAAACTCCAAAAACTGAAGAAAAACCAGCACAACCAGTTGCTGAACTTAAAGAATTAAAACAAGAAATCATTGCTAGCCCAATTTCTGGTAAAGTTGTAAAACTCGAAAATGTTCCTGATGAAGTATTTGCTTCTGGAGCAATGGGTAAAGGTATTGCTGTTGATCCAGCTGAAGGTGTAGTAGCTGCACCGGCATCTGGTGAAATCACTCTTGTCTTCCCAACCGGACACGCTATTGGTATGCGTACTGAAAATGGTGCAGAAATCTTGATTCACGTTGGTATGGATACTGTGTCACTTGAAGGTAATGGATTCAATACACTTGTTAAAGTTGGTGATAAAGTTCAAGCAGGTCAAAAATTACTTGAGTTTGATTTGGATACTATTCGCAAAGCAAATCTTCCAGTCATCTCACCAATTATTGTCACAAATTCATCAGACTATGAAGATGTCTTGACAACTCAAGAAACACAAATTACTACAGGCGATTATCTCCTCACTACACTCGCCTAACAAAAAGGGAGCGCGAAAAGCGCTCTTTTTTGTTGCTGTAAAACTCGAAAATCAATTAAAAAAACTAAGCCGTTTTGGCTTAGTTTATTTAGTATTTTTAGCTGGATTAATCAAGATTCGACTTTCTTTTCGTTTGCTGAATTGTTTGCGGTATTGGCTTGGAGTCAATTCATAGTAGCGTTTGAACTGTCGATTAAAATTAGATAAATTATTAAAGCCAACGGCTGTTGCAATTTCAAGAACTGGATTTGAGGTATTAATTAGCATGTCACATGCTTTACTAAGTCGAACTTGAATGATAAATTCAGTACATGAACTACCAGTGTGCTGCTTAAAGACAGCCATGAAATGGGTCTTGCTATACCCCATAAACTTCGATAAATAATCAATCGAAAGATTCTTTTGGTAGTTATTGTTAATAAAATCAATCAATTCACGAATTTGCTCGTTTTTGCGGTAAGTATCGTCAGTATTTTTTCGCAAAACATAACGATAGTAAAAAAGTAGATAAAGAAATTCGTTGAGCTTTGATTTTAACATTAATTCAAAGTGACGTCCTTCATTTTTTGAAATTTCAAAGATAGTGAAGAGGCATTCTTTGATTTCTTCGTAACCTTCCATATCAGGTTGAATGCGTGGAACAAATTTATAAAGACTGGTTTGCAAAGGCTGCAAGTATCTTAAACTAACTTGGTCAACGATTGAATAGCCAATCATATCTAGGTGAAAGCGGAAAGTATCAGTCACATGTTTTTGATTTTCAAGCGGGTGAATAGAGTGCATACCATTAGGTCTGATGAGGATAATATCACCAGCTTGACTATTAAAATAATCATAGTCAATGTGAAAACGCGCAGAACCTTCATAGATATAATTGATTTCAACCTCTGGATGCCAGTGAAAAAGCACGTCAGGACGGCCATTTTCAACGACTGTGCTGTAGTAGTCGTAAGGCAATAGATGTTTACTTTCATCTATTTTGATTTCATGAGCAGAATTAATCTTATTCATATAACAATCCTTCTAATCATATCATAGTATTATAATACCTTTTTATTATATCAAAAGTTTTTGAAAAATGGAAGCGTATTCTAGAAAAGGTTTTCATGAGTTTTTCTAAAAAATATCAAGATTAAAGTATTATTGCTTGGAAAAGCGCTAACGGTATTTTCATGAAAGGTTGCCCTTCTTTTTAGCTATTTTGATTCAAAAGTAGTAGAATGAAAGGGTAAACATAATGTTAATAAAAGTCGTTCAAGGAGGAATTATCATGGAAGAATTGAAAAAAGTTCTCTTAGCTGGTATTGGTTTGACGTCTATGACTTTGGAAAAAGCTGATGCTTTTGTTAAAGAGTTAGTCGAAAAAGGACGCCTCACTGTTGACGAAGGAAAGGAATTACAGTCTGAACTCAAGAGACGAAGTGAAGACGAAGCAAAAGAATTCTTAACTGACCTTGATAGAAAAACAAAGCCAATTCAATACGCTACCAAGGAAGATGTTTCTCGTCTTGAAGACAAGATTGATGCATTGTTGAAAAAATCAAGTATCCTAAATTAGAAAAGGTGGAGTATGTCAGGTAGACGCTTACGAGAAATCATTGGTGCTTTTAGTTCAGTTGGATTAACGTCTATAATCGAAAAAGGAAAAGCAACAGAAGATAAGTCAACGCCAAGAAAACTACGTCTTGCTTTTGAAAAACTAGGACCAAGTTTTGTAAAAATTGGTCAAATTTTATCAACACGAAGTGATTTATTTCCTGAAGCTTATGTCAAAGAGTTGAGTAAATTGCAAAGTAATGTGCTTCCATTGCCAACTGAACTGGTGATGGAGGCCATTTCTGATGAGCTTTCTGGTCCAGTTTCAGCATACTTTACTGAAATTACACCAGAACCTTTGGCAAGTGGCTCAGTTGCTCAGACACATCGCGCTCGTTTGTTAAATGGTCGAGATGTCATTATCAAGATTCAACGACCTCATTTGCCTGAAATCATTGAACAAGATTTAACTTTGTTAATTCGACTATCAAGACGTGTTCCAAAAGCATTTCTTCCAATGGTTGATCTACCTGAAGTTTTGCAACAGATTAAGGAAAGTCTGACACGTGAGATTGATTTTCGCAACGAAGCACAAGCTATGATTACTTTTGCGGAACTCAATCAAAACGTTAAATGTGTTGCTATTCCAGAAGTTTATGATGAATTTACAACTCCTCGAATGATTGTCGAAGACTACGTTTCAGGTATTCCAATTAATCATTATGATGAGTTGGTTAAAGCTGGTTATGACCTTGAAGATGTTGGTAAAAAGCTGATGCTAAGCTTTATCAAGCAAGTCTTTAAAGACGGATTTTTCCATGGTGATCCGCATCCAGGAAATCTTTTTATTTCTGAAGGTAAGATATATTTTATTGATTTTGGTATCATGGGAAAACTTGAAAATGGCATGCGCGTGGCTTTAAATGACATTCTCTATAGTTTTACGGCTCAAGATGTTGAAGGAATGATGCAAGGAATTCTTGCAGTCACAAGTTTCGACACATCGATGAACAAAACAGCGCTAGCCCAAGATGTTGAACGCATGCTTGCTAAGTATTCTAGCCTTGATATCGGTGCTTTATCTATTACAGATTTGATTGAAGACTTGCTTAATGTTTTTGTCAAAAATGGTCTGAAGGCTTCGCCACAGATTACGATTTTGGAAAAAGCTGCGCTTCAAATCGAAGGGATTTTCCGAGAGTTAGCACCAGAAGTTGATTTAATGACGCTTGCTAAGAATTATTTCTTGGAAAATATGGGACCAGATATGCTCAAACAAGCATTGAATAAAGAAACTTTGCTTATTGAGCTATTCTACCAACTCAAAAATGGCAAAAATATCCCACGCAGGCTCAATCAACTTTTAGAGCAGGTGCTAAACGGACGAATCTTGGTTAATCATGACCTGTACGACTACACCAATCGCATCAAGTTCTTTAACCGAGTAGCTAATCGATTTGTCGTAAGCATTCTCTTTTTTGCTGTTTTAATGGCAGCAGTAATTTTGAGCTTTAACCCACAAATGACTCCAGTATCGATAGGGCTATTTGCTATGTCTGGTTTGCTTTTTGTATGGGATTTACTTCTCATTTTGAAAAAATAGTACTGAAACAAGATAGATAGAATTTCCTAATGACTTAGGAAATTTTTTCTATTTTTATTTTTGTAACCGCTTGCTATAATGGCATTGTAAAAAACAAGGAGGATATGTAATGGCTAAGTTACCAGATAATTTTTTGTGGGGTGGTGCAGTTGCTGCTCACCAACTTGAAGGTGGTTGGAAAGAAGGAGGAAAAGGACTCAGTGTTGCTGACGTGATGACAGCAGGACGTCATGGTGTTCCTCGTGAAATCACTGATGGTGTTGTTGAAGGAAAATATTATCCAAACCATGAAGCAATTGATTTCTATCACCACTACAAAGAAGACATTGCTTTGTTTGCTGAAATGGGCTTCAAATGCTTCCGTACTTCAATTGCATGGACACGAATTTTCCCAAATGGGGATGAATTAGAACCAAATGAAGCAGGTTTGCAATTCTACGATGACTTATTTGATGAATGTTTGAAACATGGTATTGAACCAGTTGTCACTTTGTCTCACTTTGAATTGCCATATCACTTAGTTAAAGAATATGGTGGTTTCACAAATCGTAAATTGGTTGACTTCTTTGTTCGCTTTGCTGAAACATGTTTCCGTCGCTACAAAGATAAAGTTAAATATTGGATGACATTCAATGAAATCAATAACCAAGCTAACTATCAAGAAGATTTTGCACCGTTCACAAACTCTGGTATCGTCTACAAAGAAGGTGATGACCGCGAAGCGATTATGTATCAAGCAGCTCACTATGAATTGGTAGCGTCAGCGCGTGCGGTTAAAATTGGTCGTGAAATCAACCCTGATTTCCAAATTGGTTGTATGATTGCTATGTGTCCAATTTATCCAGCAACTTGCAATCCAAAAGATATCTTAATGGCACAAAAAGCCATGGAAAAACGTTATTATTTTGCTGATGTACATGTTCATGGTTTCTATCCAAATCACATTCTTAAGTATTGGGAACGTAAAGGCATTAATGTCGACGTGACGGAAGAAGATTTGGCAGATTTGAAAGAAGGAACTGTTGATTACATCGGATTCTCTTACTACATGTCATTTGCAATTGATGCCCACCGTGAAAATAATCCTCACTTTGACTACCTTGAAACAGAAGATTTGATTAAAAATAAATACGTCAAAGCTTCTGAATGGGGTTGGCAAATTGACCCAGAAGGACTTCGTTATAGCTTGAACTGGTTTACTGATATGTACCACTTGCCACTTTTCATCGTAGAAAATGGTTTTGGTGCTATTGACCAAGTTGAAGAAGACGGCATGGTTCACGATGATTATCGTATTGATTACCTTGGCGCTCACATTAAAGAAATGATTAAAGCTGTTGACGAAGATGGTGTTGATTTGATGGGATACACGCCATGGGGTTGTATTGACCTTGTCTCAGCAAGTACGGGTGAAATGCGTAAACGTTATGGTTTCATTTACGTTGATAAAGATGATGAAGGTAACGGCACATACAAACGTACACCAAAATTGTCATTTGACTGGTACAAAAAAGTCATTGCTTCTAACGGTGAAGAAGTCTAAAACTATTAATTTATTTATGAAACCTTTGTGAGGGTGTAATCTCTTACCTCACGAAGGTTTTTAGATGGTTGTAAGAAAGAGAGAAAGTTATGATTGGATATATTGCAGCTTGTTTGACAACTTTTGGTTTTTTACCACAAATGATTAAAGTTTTAAAGACAAAAGATGTTGAATCAATTTCACTTGGCATGTATACCATGTCAGTATCTGGTATGGCATTATGGTTGGCTCATGGCATTTCTGTCTCAGATCCAGCTCTAATCGTAGCAAATTCCATTTCTGTTGCTTTAGCAGGAATTATCCTAATTTGTAAAATCATTTATAAATAATCTTAAAAGTCTTTAAAATGTTGATAAATCGATGTTTTGAAGGCTTTTTTTGCAAGAGAAATGTTGTAAAATCTTCTTATTTAATCACAGAATTTAGCTTTGCAGAAAATAATTGACAGGGCTTTCAAAAAAGATTATAGTAATCGTATAATTCGAGTGTTCCTGTTAGGAACCAGGAGGTGTTTAAGGTATTATGGTGACGATTTTAGCAATTATTTTTGGACTCTTGCTCGTTTTTGCAATTGTTCGGGTTGCCCAGATTAAGCTTGGACTAACCAAAGGTCCAATTTACCATTATTCGATTGCTATGCAACATGGCTTGAAGTTACCAGATTTGAGAAAAAATCATAATCTCAGAGGAAAAATTAAGATTATTTCAGTGACAGATGATACTTGTATGGTTCAATCAAAGATTAATGATACTGAGCTGAAAACAACCTTGATGAAAGATTATGGTTTAGATTCAACTCAGGTACTTGTCGAGGAAGTTCAAAAATAAGTGTATCTAAAAAGTTAATATTTATGACATTTTGTTTTAAAAAATAATTGTTTTTTTATATAAATGTCTTATAATGTCAATGAAGTTTCAAGAAACGCTTCAGAATAAAAGGCATAAGGAGATTAACGATGTTAGAAACAGTAGGAATTATTGTAATGCTTGCTTTTATTGCAGCTGCTATTTACACAGTTCATGCAAAACTATTGGTGACAAAAACCTTTGGTTATAACTACGTAGTGGTGGTGAAAGATGGGGTAACATTGCCTGATTTAGCAAGTAATGCGCACCTTAAAGGAAAAATTAGAGTTGTTAGCTCATCAGATGATACTTGCAGTGTTCAATCACACCTCAACGATGTGGAATTGAAAAAGATTTTAATGGCAGACTATCACTTATCAGATGAGCAGGTCTATATTCGCCCAGCACAACTATCAGGTGCACTTGGTATGATGTAGGATAGGAGATGTAAAAATGCTTCACTTTAATTTATGGCTTGTACTTTTTTTGGTAGCAATTGCAGCTGCTTGGTTTGGAACAAGTAAATATCGAAAAACTTATGATAATCAAGGTGAACAAATGGGAGGTCCCTATATTATCAAGTTTTCAAATCTTGATAAGCAGCCAGATATTTTAACAAATCAAAAAATTGCTGAAACAATTCAACTGCTTCACAAGGACTCTAAAGGCTACCGTGTATATTCTAAGGTGAATGATGAAAAACTTAAAAAGCTAATTATCAATGAGTTAGGTTTGCAAGAAAATCAAGTTTCTGTGATTTACACAAAACTATTTATTCCAGCTTTCTTTTAGAGAAGTCAGACTAGTTTTTCTAGTCTGTCTCTTTTTTTCTAAAAAAAACAAGTATTTTCCGTAGTGGAAATTTTTCAATGCGGAAAAATTCTAGATTTTACAGTAATT
This sequence comes from Acholeplasmataceae bacterium, assembly GCA_050953825.1. Taxonomy (GTDB): domain Bacteria; phylum Bacillota_I; class Bacilli_A; order Acholeplasmatales; family Acholeplasmataceae; genus DUQW01. The sequence goes on from JBMNNF010000002.1 coordinate 20,545, forward strand.
TCCGCAATAGTAGGAATTTTTTCCGTATTGCAAAGGAAAAAGAATGCGTTTACATAGTGGATGCGTTTTCATATAATATCAGTGTAAACAAAAAACAAAGGAGATTCACATTATGGCTAAACAAGCTTTAATTATCTGTGCAGGCGGTATGTCATCATCAATGATTGCTAAAAAAACTATGACATACCTTCAAGAAAAAGGTGAAGACATCGAAATGGATGCCGTTGGTGTTCCGGAAGGTCAAAAACGTATTGAAGCTGATAAATATGATTTGTATCTTGTCAGCCCACAAACAAAAATGAACTTCAAACAATTAGCAGATGCAGCTGCTAAGAAAAACAAACCAATCGTTCAAATTCCACCACAAGCTTACATTCCAATTCCAATGGGAATTGAAAAAATGGCAGCTTTGGTGAAAGAAAACATCTAATGCCTAATGTGATATAATAGTTCTATTGTTGTTTGGAGGTGTCCTTTTCTGTGTTAAACAAAAAAGAAAAGCAAATTATTCAATATCTAACAAAAGATAAAGAACAATTTGTAACTAGTAAAGAACTAGCAGCGCACATGGGATGTTCGGATAGAACAATTAGAACTTACTATAAAACACTAGTTGAAAAATTAGATAATCATTCTGGACTTGATTTGATTTCTAAGCAAGGATACGGTTATAAGCTTGATATTTTAGATGACGATGCTTATGCTGATTTCTTGGAAGAAAATCACATCAATGATCACCATTTTAATTATCAAAGTGTAACGGATATCAATGATCGCTACAATTTTCTGTTAAATAAATTGTTGTTTGAACAAAACGAAATTTATTTTGATGATTTAGCAGATGAATTATTTGTAAGTCGATCAACTTTATCCAGTGACTTTAAAAAGATTAGAGAAAAGTTTAAACCATATCATTTAAAAATTGAAAGCAAAGCCAATAAGGGTGTTTACGTGATGGGGCAAGAACGTGATAAACGTCGATTCATTATGGATTACTTTATCGATTCTGGTTTCATCAATACCATGCATTCATATGTCGATAATGAGTTGCTCAACCAAAAGATTTCTTTTGAAGAGTTAACGATTATCGTTCTTGATGAGTGCCGGGAGGGTGGTCTTAAATTATCAGATTTTGTGATTCAAAATTTGGTCATCCATATTGCTTTAGCTATTAGACGTATTACTGAAGGTTTTCGTATCAGTAAGGTGTCTGATGATGAAGTGGTGCTGAGAGGCTTGGCAGAACGACGTGTTGCTGAAAATATTTTAAAACGCGTTTCAGTTTCAACAGGAATTCATTTTCCGATTGAAGAAGTTGATTACATTACGCTTCACTTGGTGTCAAAAGGTCACGGGAACTCTTGTCATATTTCTGAAGTTTTGCAAGAGCAAATTCGTCAGGAATTGATTGACAGTATTGAGCCAAATAAACCCAACGGTGAAAAATGATTTTCAACTGATTGAAGGGCTTTTAGCTCATCTGTCTACCATGTACATTCGTTTGCAAGGAAAAGTTGTTATGGAAAATCCTTTAACAGCAGAAATCCAAGCCAACTATCGTGACATGTATCAGTTAGCAGAGCGCGTGGTGTCAAATATGCCAACTTTCAGCCCTTATACTTTATCACCAAATGAAATCGCATACATTGCCCTGCATTTTATGGCGGCAAAAGAGCGTTACAAAGAACAGCGTAAATACAATGTTCTTGTTATCTGTGCCACAGGTTACGGAAGCGCTCAAATGCTTAAGAGCAGAATTGAAAATGAGCTCGGGAACTTAGTTTCAATTACAGATGTTATCGGATACTACGAAATCAATGATGAAAAGTTAAAAGGGATCGATTTCATCGTATCTTCCATCGATTTATCAAATCTGATGTTTAACATTCCAGTATTTACGGTTTCAGTCTTTTTAAATGATGAGGAATTGAAAGATATTAAACAGGGAATCGCTCATTTGAATACTTCTATGGCAAATGTTGAAGATCATCAGGCTGAACTTAGTGTTAAAGATGTTTTTGACGATTATTTTTCAGAAGATTATTTCTTCTTAATGTCTGATGCGACAAAAGAAGATGTTTTGAAAAAACTTGCTGAAAGTATTTCAGTTAATGAAAATGATCAATTTGAAAAACGTTTATTGGATATGATGAAACAGCGTGAGGCGATGAGCTCGATTGTATTTGGCGAAAATATCGCTGTACCACATCCATTAAAAGCCGTCGGAAGCAAACATCACTTTGCAGTAGCCATTGTCAAAAATGGTGTCAAATGGGATGAACAATATCCTTCAATTAAAATCATCTTTTTAATGTCAATGTCAATTCATGATAATGATGGCTTACCAGAGTTAACATCTGCCATTGTTGATTTGGTTGATAATCCAAAACTTCAAGAACAAATGTTAGCTTGCCAATCATTTGATGAATTTAAAAAAATATTTTTATCCATTTAAAAGGAAGTAGGAGTTATATGAATTCAGAAGAATTGCAAGTTGCAGCATTTGAAATTATTCTAAATTCTGGGAATGCTCGTTCCATTGTGCACGAAGCATTCGATGCTATGCGTGATGGAGATTACGCGCTAGCAGAAGAAAAGTTGAAAGAATCAAATGATGAACTGCTAAAAGCACACCAATCACAAACTCACTTGTTACAAGAATATGCAGGTGGTAAAGAGATTAATGTTGAAATCATTATGGTTCATGCCCAAGACCATTTGATGACAACAATGACACTTCGTGAAGTGGCGCTTGAAATGTTAAATCTATACAAAAAACTTGGTTAGTTAGGCAAGAAAGGGGATAGCTATGGCTGCTTTAACAGAGAAAGAAAAAAGAGAATTAGATGCAACAAGACGTGAAAATGGGATTAAAAACATGTATTACACGCGATATTTTCTCATTCGTTATGTGGTTGCTTTCTTCTTTTTCGTAAATCTGTACTGGATTTTGATGTTTCTATCAGCCAGCCAAATCAGTCTAGTTATCATTCCAGTTCTTATGGCGATTTTTGGTGCTATTTGTATGTGGGAACAATCGCGAATGTATTCAAGGGAGCAAAAACCTGCGGTTAAAACGCAATTTTATTTCCAAACGATTATTGCATTAAATGTCATTTTAATGATTGCTACTTTATTTAATCAATATCCATACTTTTATCCATTCTTGTCTGAAAATGGTACGACTCAAATTTTCCTTCTTGTGGTGCTTTTACTCGGGATTATGATTGCATCATGGATGTTAGTAAAACTTGGACGTATCAATCGAAATGCAGACAAACAATATTACCGCATTCAACAATATTTGGCATCAATTAATTAGTTTATAAAAAATTCAACAGTTTTTAGGAGGAGAAGAAAATGTTTGAATTCTTAGAAAAGTACTTGATGGGGCCAATGGCTAAAGTATCTGCTTGGCGTCCTGTCCGTGCAATTGTTGCCGCTGGTATGGCCAGTATTCCATTTACTATCGTGGGGTCAATGTTCCTTGTCTTGAGCATTATTCCACAAGCCTTTCCAATTCCTGCCTTAGCCACTATTTGGGCAAACTCAGTTGATAAGATTGCACCGCTTTACTTGCAAGCTTACAACTGTACAATGGGTATCTTGTCTCTATACTTTGCCATTGTTATTGGTTATGAATACACAAAGATCTTCGCTGATGAAGATGAACTTGATGTAGATCCAGTTTACGGTGCTTTGCTTTCAGTATTTGCATACTTCTTGACAATTCCACAACTATTCGTCAAAAATGGTGCATTTGAATACTTGAACGTTAAAGGTGCTACAATCAATGGTTGGACTGTTGGTGGTAACAGCCTAGACCGTTTGTCAACTTCAGGTATGTTTACAGCTATTTTGATGGCACTTCTTGCTGTACAACTTTACAAAACTTGTATTAAACGCAATTGGGTTGTAAAAATGCCAGAAGCTGTTCCTTCAGGTGTTGCTCGTTCATTCTCAGCTTTGATTCCAGCAGCAGTTGTTGCATTTGTTGTTCTTATCATCAATGGTATCTTCATTTCACTTGGTACTGATATCTACAACGTTGTTGCTATTCCATTTGGATTTGTTAAACACATCGCAAACTCTTGGCTTGGTATTGTTGTTATTTACCTTCTTGTTCACGCTTTGTGGATTGTTGGTATTCACGGTGCTAACATTGTCATGGGTCTTGTTAACCCAATCCTTTTGTCAAACATGGCAGAAAACGTTGATGGAGCTCACATCGCATTTGCCGGTGAATTCTCAAACTCATACGTTATCATGGGTGGTTCTGGTGCAATGCTTCTTGCCTGTGTATGGCTTGCAGTAGCAGCTAAATCATCTCAACTTAAAATGCTTGGTCGTGCAGCTATGGGTCCTGCAATCTTCAATATCAATGAACCACTTATCTTTGGTCTTCCAGTTGTATACAACCCAATTCTTGCCCTTCCATTCATCTTGGCACCAATCGTGAGTGCTTCAATCGCATATTGGTCAATCAAACTTGGTTTTGCCGCTGTATCTATCATTCAAACTCCATGGCCAACACCAATCGGTCTTGGTGCTTACATCGGATCAGGTGGTAACATCGGTGCCGTTATTACAGCTCTTGTTTGTGCTGTAGCAGCATTCTTTGTTTGGTTCCCATTCCTTAAAATGTATGATTTGAAACTTCTCAAAGAAGAAGGCGTAGAAGCTTAATAAAAATTAAGAGCGGGTTTTCCCGTTCTTTTTTTGTTTTGAAATGAAAGAAAATAAGATACTTTTCATATCATAGTATTATTTTTTCTGAAGATATTCAAAGAAATTTTCAGGAATCTATCGTATAATGAAAGTAAAGGAGACTCATATGACAGTAAAAGTAATTGCAACAGATATGGATGGAACGTTTTTAACAGATTCAAAAACATACGACAAAGATCTCTTTGAACGTCTTTTTGATCATTTTCTTGAAGAAGGTATTAAATTTGTGGTAGCAAGTGGTAATCAATATCGTCAGATTATCAAGCAATTTCCAAAACACAAACATTTGATGTCTTTTGTTGCCGAAAATGGTGGTCACATTGTTGAAAATGGAAAGACGTTACAGGAAGAATTTGAAACGACAGAAGCTGTATCAGCTTTGGTAAACTATATTGAGAAAAAGTATCCTGATACTATTATTAATTTAGCTGGTAAAGCTTCATCGTATCTTCCAAAATCAACACCGATTAAGGCAAAGAATATGTTGCAATACTATTTACCTGTATTAAAATACGTTGATAATCTTCATCCAATTCCTGATGACGATTTTTTCAAAGTGACCTTGCTTGTTCGTGATGAATTAACATTTCAAGTTCGCGATGAAATCAATACACTTTTTGAAAAGTATGAGCTAACAGCAACGTCTAGTGGATTTGGCTGTATCGATGTAATTCCGTCACATGTTCATAAAGGAACTGGGCTTGATTTTTTACTCAATCATTGGGGATATGGTCCAGAAAACCTTATGGTATTTGGTGACGGTGGTAATGATATTGAAATGATGAAATTAGCTAAGTACTCTTTTGCTATGTCTAATGCACCGCAGGCTATTAAAGATATTGCTAGTTATCAAGCACCATCAAATCAGGAAAATGGTGTACTGCGAGTCTTGTCAGATTATTTCTTGAAGGGGGCAGATTGTGATTAAATTAATTGTTAGTGATATGGATGGAACGTTTTTAAATCCTAAAGGGGCATATGACAAAGAACGTTTCCAAAAATTACTTGATAAAATGACTGAAAAAGGCATCTCTTTTGTAGTAGCTAGCGGGAATCGCATGGATCGTTTGAATGCTATTTTTTCAGGGATTTCTGGTAACATTGATTTTGTTGCTGAAAATGGAGCGCTTGTTATTGATCATGGTGAAGTGATTGCGCGTGAGTCTATGTCAGAAGAACAGGTAAATGCTGTTCTTGATTTTTTTGATGGCAAATTTCAAGATTATCGTATCGTACTTTCAGGGATTGATTCAGCTTACGTTATGACTGGGACTGATTTTGATATGGAAGCCTTTGATTTTGAATTAGAAGATGTTCAACAATTTTTCAAAAATATGGTTCAAGTTGATGATTTTCATAAACGCCCTGCTGACCCGATTGTTAAAATCACGATGACCGTTAGTGAAAAGTCCGCTAAAAAGGTCACAAAACGATTTAACCGAGCTTTTAAAGGTGAACTGCGTGCGGTCGCAAGTGGCTATGGTGCTGTTGATATTATCAAAACTGGGATTCATAAAGCTTGGGGAGTGCAAACGTTGATGTCTAAACATGGCATTAAACCAGAAGAAGTTGCTGCTTTTGGTGACGGCGGTAATGACCGTGAAATGCTTGAGTTAGCTGGGCATTCTTATGCTGTTGCTAATGCTTCAGATGAGATTAAAAAGGTTGCTCGTTACATTATCCAATCAAATGCCAGAGATGGCGTGCTCAATGCGATCGAAAACATCTTAGAAAGAGAGAGTCTAAATGACTGATTTTCAAGTTTTGTATCAAAAAAGTGATGTCAAAGAATTTCGAGCGTATGTGCTAAAGGATCAGCAGGAGCAGTTGTGGGAAAAATACGCTGCGCTTAATAAGCTTGCCTCACAACCAAACATTGTTTTTGCTGGTGATTCGATTACCGAATTTTTCCCAGTCCATGAAATGCTTCAATCTGAATTGCAACTTTACAACCGTGGTATTCACGGCATCAATAGTCTGCAGTTGCTAGATCATATTGACAGTCAAATTTTAGACTTGAAGCCAAGTAAAGTCTTTTTGTTGATTGGTGTCAACGATTTGAAAAATCGACAACCAGAGGAAGCCTGTGAAACTGTCCGTGAAATTATTGATAAGATTCAGCAAAAATTACCTGAAACACAGATTTTTCTGCTGTCAGTTTTTCCGATGAATGAGTCACCTGAATTTGTTCGCACGCCAAGTCTTCGAAGTAATAAAAGTATTTCAATACTAAATAAATTTCTCTCTCATTTGGCAAGTGATAAAGTGAAATGGCTGGATGTTCATGACTTGCTTTGTGATGAATCTGGACAATTATGTCGTGACTTAACAGTTGATGGTCTTCATTTGACGATAGATGGTTATACTATCATTTCTAAAATTATTCAGCAGCATTTATAGTTGGATAGTATCAGTTTCTAAGACAATAATGCAAGATTGCGCTTCCAAATGACGGTATAATATTATTGTAAAACATTGAAAGAAGGAATGAATAGATGACAAAAACATTTCCAAAAAATTTCCTTTGGGGTGGCGCAATCGCAGCAAACCAAGCTGAAGGAGCATATAATGAAGACGGTCGTGGACTCGTTGCTACAGATGTAACTACAGGTGGTAGCGTTAACTCACCACGTTACATGACATATATTGATAAAGATGGTAATCCTGGTAAAGTACCAGCCATGGGACACAATGGTAAAATTCCTGAAGGTGCAAAACACGCTGTTTTAGATACAGAACATTATCCAAATCACATGGCAGTTGATTTCTATCATCGCTATAAAGAAGACATTAAAATGTTTGCTGAAATGGGATATTCAGTATTCCGTTTGTCAATTTCTTGGGCACGTATTTTCCCAAATGGTGACGATAAGGAACCAAATCAAGCTGGACTTGATTTCTATCGCTCAGTTTTTGAAGAATGTCGTAAATATAATATTGAACCACTTGTTTCAATTTGGCACTTTGATACACCACTTGCTCTTGAAGAAAACTATGGCGGCTGGAAGAATCGTAAACTCATCGATTTTTATGTTCATTACTTTTGATGGATAAATTGTAAATCCATTAAAGAAAGTTTCAACATATAATCCGTTTATGTTAATGCTTTTTAAATCATCTAGCATTTCAATGATTTCATCTAAACTTTTTTCTCTAGGACGATGCCATACCCCTCGTTCTTCTATCTTTTCTGATAATGTTAAATGTTGATATGCAAGTTCATATAAACTTTTATATTTTTCTATGGAAGTTTCGACATCGTCTTTTAGTAAGGTCATTTGATTGATGGCAATTTTAGCCTTTTCATAATCTAGATCTAATAACTCTTTTTTAGAGTTTTTAAACTTTAAATTAATTTCATCTAACTTCAAATTGAAATAGTAATTTAGGCTAAAATTCTTGTCATCAAAGATAATGATTTTATTTATCGAAGGATCTTTGACAATTCTATTACCAATACTTACTAAATTATCAATTAGTGTTTCTTTAATTCCGTGAGCGGAAACAACAAAGCCATCCTTGGGAATTAAAACATTAACATCTTTATCAATAACGATACCTTTTTGATCTACAGCTATTTCTATACCATGAGAGTTTCTCGCATAGTTTTCTGTATATATTATCAGTTCATCTTCATTTCTTACTTTGTTATAGCCATCAATATCTAAAGATGTTTTATTATATAGTTCTTTCATCTTAAATCTTCCCAATATATTTAACTTCTAAACCAACTTCATAGGTTCTAACCCAAGGCATAAAACAATCTAATATTTCATATTTACCTTTAAGAGTGGTCAAGTTAGCATTAATGAATTTTTCAATTTCTTCCTGAACAATTTTGGAAATTGTTCCTCTTTGTTCGCCAATAAAGTAGATATTATAGCCGTGACTTGCAACAACATTCGTTCTTATATGATATCTAGTGTGCGAACAATATCCAACATCTTCTAAAAATCGATGAACTAGAAATGATTGATGATCAATAGTTCTTCCAAATAATAAATAAGATACTCCAAAAGCTATTGCCGTTCCTAAAGCGTTGCACGGAATATTCCAAGAAGCGTAGCTAGCAAGTTTTAATAATAAGTCCTTCTTATTTAACATTTTAACAAGTTCAATATCGCCACCATTATCGAATCCTAAATCAGCTAAAGTCACTGGTTTATTTAGCTTAGTAATGACATATTCCATTGTTTCAACAAATTCAACTAAATTTCTTTGAGTGGTATATCCTTTATGTTTAACATGTTGGTGACTCGATGGTAACATCCAGTCACTTGGTGCATTTACAAACACCACCATATCAGCTTCACTAATTGAAGATACCACAACACCACCGGCTGCGGTAATTTGATATTTTACTGAAGTATCTAAAAATCGATCTTCTAATGTTGGAATTATAATACCTGAAGTAATTGATGGATATTTGATATACATTTTAGGTTTTCGATTAAATATTTTATTGGCCATTCGGGCAAATAAAATGCTGCCCACTTCATCAGCGCCTGGATAAATATAAATTTTATTTTGTAGATTCTTTTTTTCAATATAAGTTCTTACTTTTACTTGATCTTTAGCAGTCCAACCAAATTCCGCAGAATCATCTTGAGGAATTACTAAAAAGTTAATGATACCTTTGTCGACAAGATCAACAGATTTTAAAGTTAGATTGGTATTAATATTTCTTCTTCTTAAATAATCTTTTAAATATCGCGGCTCTATAACAATCTTATCTAGCTTATCAAGTTCTTCTGGTGAGGCAAGGCCCAATTCTTTTTTATGTTCTAAGAAACCTTTTTCAAAAATACTCATGCCAGCATAACGATAATAATCCGGTTCTTCTTCATCATCGTTATATCGTGGTGTTCTCATAATTAAATCATAAGCGTGTATTACAATATTAGGGTTTTGTTGTTTGACTTGTTCTAATACTTTTAATCTAGTTTCTAAAAACTCTTCTTCAAAGAAATGCGATCTAGATGGAACGATACCACCAAATAAAAGGGTATCAATTGATATCACTAAACCGTAAGCATCTTGAGTTTCTTTAAGTAAAAATTCATGAAGTTTTTTGATATCTCCTGGTTCTTTTTTAAACCCCATATCTTCTTTATCAGGTCTTACAACTTTAATGTCTCCTTTATTAAACATTTTAAAAGGAAAATCGTAATTACATGGTCTTTCATCTAAAGGAAGGTGTACTATCTTTTTCATTGTTTATCGCTCCTTTTATATGTTATGTTAATTCCAATTTCAAACATTCTTCGCCATGGCATATATAAATCATTGATTAATACTTTATTTTTTAAACTTGGTAACTCTCTATTAATAAATTTGATTAATTCTTCTTTAACTATTTCAGATACAATTCCTCTTTGGTCTTTGACATAAAAATAATTAAACCCATAATCTTTTAATTTATTGTTAATAACATCTTGTCTGACTACGGAACAATAACCAACATCTTCAATATATCTTGATGCTAAAAATGAATCCATGTTGTTATCTGGAAATAACCATGAGACGATTCCATGTGGGATCGCGGTTCCTATGGTGTTTGATGATGTGTTCCACCCTGCATAAGAAGCTACTTCCATTAATAGATTTTCTTGATCAAGCATTTTGACAAACTCAATATCCCCACCATTAGAATAAGCAACATCGGCAATAATAGCTGGTTTTTTTAATTTTCTAACTACATATTTAATTGTTTCAACGAATTCAACTAAATTTCTTTGAGTTTCATATTCACGAAAATGCAGATGTTGATAGGCAGCTTCTTGCATATTAGCGCTTGGAGCGTTAACAAACAACACTAAATCCGCTTCTTCCATGCTTGATGCCGTTAAAGCTCCAGCCGCTAATATTTGATATTTAACGGTTGTATCAAGCATTCTGTCTTCATATCTTGGAATTAAATGACCTGAAGTTACTGATGGATAATGAATATATATTAAAGGTCTTTTATTTTCCATATTCAATACCATTCTACTTAATAAGGTATTTGAAACTTCATCAGCACCTGGATACATATATACATCAAATTGCATCGTTTTATTTTCAATTTCTTTTCTAATAATTTCTTGATCTTTAAAAGTCCAACCAAATTCGGCCGCATCATCTTGAGGAATAATTAAAAAGTCAATAATTTTTTCTTCGACTAATGATAATGATTTTAAACACATATTAGTATTAATTTTTCTTCGATTTAAGAAATCGTCTAAATATTTTTTAGGTACTTTAATCTTTTCCAGTTCATTTAACTCATCAGTTGAAGCCCAACCTATTTCTTTTTTATGACTTAAAAATCCGGTTAGAAAAATCTCTCTACCGTATTTAGCATAATAATCTGGCTCTTCATCATCACTACTATATTGAGGAGAGCGCATAATTAAGTGATAGGCATAAATTTTGATGTTTTTGTTGTTTTCTTTGATTTTTTTTAACACATTTAATCTCTCTGTTAGAGTATCGATATCATCATGGTGGAGTCTCGATGGCACAATACCACCATATAGTAGTGTGTCAATAGCAATCACTAAACCATCAGCATCTTTAGTGCTTTTTAATAAGAATTTTTTAATCTCATCTAAATTGCCTGGTGTCTTTTTATCACCCATAATTTTTAAATCCGGTCTGATAATTTCGTAATTATCATTTGAAAATATTTGATGAGGAAAACTATAATTACATGGTCTTTCATCTAATGGTAATAAGACAATCTTTTTCATTTTTTAGCACCTTCTTTATAAGTAATTTCTAGCCCGACTTCATACATCCTTTTCCAAGGCATATATACTTTATCAAGAATGATATTATCTTTGATCGATGTTAATTCATGATTAATAAAATCAATTAAGTAATTTTTCACAATCTTACTAATTGATCCTTCGCTTTCTTTAACATCAAAATAATTAAACCCATTTTTAGATAAATCATTTTCTGTAACTTTTCTTCTAGTTAATGCACAATAACCAACGTCTTCCACATATCTTAAGGCTAAAAAGTTTAAATGTTCTTGAGTGCGTCCAAATTGAGAATATACTAAGCCTTGAGCCAATGCGGTGCCTAGAGCGTTTGCCGATGTATTCCAGCCAGAATAGGACGCTAAATCCATTAATATTCCTTCTTTATTCAGCATTCTTACTAATTCTACATCGCCACCATTACCAAAGGCTAAATCGGCTAATATCACTGGTTTATTAAGATTGGTTAAGGAATACTTAATATTTTCAATAAACTCAACTAAATTTCTAAAAACGGTAAAGCCTCTCCCTTTTAACTCAAATTGATAAGGAGCAGTAATCATTTTATCGCTTGGCGCATTAACATATAAAATCAAATCAGCTTCACTCATGCTAGTAACTGGTATAGCACCACAAGCTAAAATTTGGTATTTAATAGTTGTATCTAAATATCGATCTTCTAATGACGGAATTGTCCAAGGGGCTGATAATGAATTATATTTGATATATATTCTAGGTTGGATGTTTAATAATTGATTCATTAGCTTAGCTAATAAATTATTTGCCACCTCATCAGCACCAGGATACATATATACTTTACCGTTGATATTATATTTTTTAATTTGAGAACGAATTTCTTCTTGATCTTTGGCGGTCCAGCCAAATTCAGCAGCATCATCTTGAGGAATAATTAAAAAATCAATAATATTTTCATTAACGAAACTAACCGATTTCTTAGTTAAACCTAAGTTAATTTTTCTGCGATTTAAAAAATCTTTTAAATATACTGTCTTAACTTTAATTTTTTTAAGTTGTAGTAATTCTTCATTAGTAATTATTTTTAATTCTTTTTTGTGACTTAAAAAGCCTAAATTAAAAATATCTTTTCCTACATATTCATAATAATCTGGTTCTTCATCACTACTATTATATTGTGGGGTTCGCATTATTAAATGATACCCATAAATAATGATATTAGGGTTATTAACTTTAATTTCTTTAATTACATTAATTCTTTCTAACAATTCATCTTCTTGATAATAATGAAGTCTTGAGGGAATAATCCCTCCATACAACAAAGTATCAATCGCAATTACTAAGGCGGTTGCATCTTTAGTTTCTTTTATTAAAAAGTCTTTGATAATGTTAAAATCTGCTGGTTTTTTCTTATCTCCCATTAAGATTTTGTCTGGCCTTTTAATATTTAAATTACTGTTTTTGAAAATATCAAAAGGAAATTTATAATTACAAGGCCTTTCATCTAATGGCAAGAAAACTACTTTGTGTTTTGTTGTATTCATATGGTTACCACCCTTTATTTAATAGCTTGTTTTGGGGTTTTTCTTCGTTTAACTATCGTTATTCCAGCGAAAACCCCTAAACCAATAAGTGCTAATATCCCAGCACACACTCCAATAATTAAACCAGTTTTATTTTTAGTTCTTGGTTCTTCAACAATTGGGTCTATCAATTCTTCTTCAATAACTGGATAATTGAATCCGTGAACGCTTGGTCTTTCAAATTCTTTTTTTAAATCCCAATAACCATTATTTATTAAGTATCTAGTAATTCTGATATCTATTATTTCCATAAAATATTTAATATCTTCCATAAAACGTTCATATGCAACACCATCAGCATATAAAACTAGTTCTAATGTTAACAGTTCTAAGGCTTCATATAATTCATAAAAATCCTTTGGATTATGATATTTCTTTTCTGTTAATTTGTTTAACCTAATTTCTAGATTATTTCTTTTTTCAGTTGTTGAAACGTTATTTTTAATATAAATGTGATCAAACTTATAAAGTGTATCTTCAATAAACATCGCCAATATATCGTCTAGGGGCGCTTGAACTGAGACTGATTTATTTTGATAAGTTCCCCGACTAAACACATTATGAATATTGGCTTTTTTTCTAAAATTTTCAGTTTCAAAAATGGTTGAACCGTGTGCTCCGTTTTTATTAATAGCGTCAGTATAGGTTGCGTTGTTAATATCAGGAAGTCGGTAATATGTAGGCGCAATGCCTGGTAATAAATAGGCATATGGAACAACTATTTTTTCGGCATTTTCTACAGCTGAAATTACTAGCATAACATCTTTAACATATGCCATTGGTTCAACTGAATCAATCCATCCATTTTTGACCCAAGTTTCCCAATCTTGCAGAATATTGACTTTCGAATATTCAGCATTTGGACCCACTGCGATTGATAAAATAAGAGCGCCATCTTTATTTCTTACTATCTTATGGATTTCTTCGACAAATGAAGTAATTATCGAAAGACGATATTCATTCCACTTTTTATATATTTGATTGTCAGTCTTAACTAATTCGACAATGTTTCCAGTAATATCATATAATTCCTTAAATTCATTCATTGCATATTCGGTATATCCAGTACTATAATTTGGATATTCATTTCCGGTAGGATATCTAGTGTAATCTAAATGTAGTCCGGTAACATCATACTCAATAATTTCTTTATAAACGTTTTGGATTAAAGTTCTGACTTCTGGATTTGCTGGATCAAAGAATAAAAGATTTTCCTCGTCTTTTTCTGGTTTTCCAGTTATAACATTATTACCGTTTATATCAACAATCCACCAATCTGGATTATCTTCCCAAATTGAACTATGGTACCAAGTTGGACCTACATAAAAATTTTGAACCCAGGCGTGAACATTAATGTTGCGTTTTTTAGCTTCACTAATAAACGCTTCTAAATAATCTTTATGTTCACCAAAGGTAATACCCTTAAACAATATATGGTATGGTACAAATTTTGATTTATATATCGCATATCCATACCAATATGTTTCTAAATATACATCAGTAAAATTTAATGCTTTAAGTTCATCTAGTGTTGATTCTATCTCCAATAAACTAGTTTCGAATGGGCGATGCCACGTTCCTCTTGATTCAATTCTTCTCGATACTAATGTATCAAAATAAATCTCATTAAATAGCGGTTCTACCGCTTTTTTATATCTAATGAATTCAGCAATATCATCTGGAGTTTTGGTATTGTGAATTTTTGTTTGTAAAGTCTCCATCGCTTGAATGGAGGTTAAAGCAATAGCTAAATTTTCTTCCGCTCTTGCTAAATTATTGACATCATACATTCCATTTTTGGCAGTATTGACACGTTCTACACTAAAGTCTAATTCAACTTGATAACTATATAATGTTTGATCAATTAAATTGTTGGTAACCGTTATCGTTTTATTACTAATATCATATTTAACGTGAGAACCTAAGTGAATATTATATTTGACAAATTTTTCATTAGTTCCGTGTCCAGAAACTGCAAATCCTCTTTCCGGAATGGTAACTAAAGTTCCTTTTTCAACAACTATACCATTACTATCAACAGCAACTTCACACCCATATATATTTTGTTGAGTTGATAAAGAAGGATTTGATGATGAGGGATAAATAACTAAATAATCTTGATATCTCGTTCCATTGATAGCTGTGAATTTTCTTTCAATAATATCTTCGATTTTAACAAAATCAATGTTAATTAGTTCAATAGTATCCCCTACACTAAATAAAGTTTCATCGCTTAACATATTCATTTTGGTCTTAGCGTTTCCTGTTAAAACAAATCCATTATCAGGAATTACGTTGTTACTCCCCATATTAACACCTACAACTTCAAATTGATTAGTTTCTTTATTAAATTTAACTATCATTTCATTATCGGTAAATTTATTGGTACCAGTAGTTTTGCCGTACAAACAATTATAATAAGTAAATTCATTATATTTAGATAAAACGTTAACTGAATTAAAAGCTATTCTAACTCCTTTATTACTTAAAATAGCATGTTCATATGTTGTTAAAGTTATGTTATTAGTAGTAATAATATCACCAATATTAAAGTCAACTTCCATTATTGTTGGAATACTTAAAATTAATCCGTTTAATGGAATTTCATTTTGATTGGTATTTTTAGTCGTAATCACGTAATTTTCATCTGATTCTTTTATCGCTACATACTCAACAGCGTCTTCACTTCGGTTAGTTTGCAAAAAAGGCCACTCTGGAGTATATAAAACAGCCTTGTTTGTAATATCTTCGTAAGTCACAATACTACCATCAAATGATATTGGATTTACCATCACTTCTAGATTATTTTCATTTACTTTAATCGTTTTAATATCATTCGCTTTCACATTTACTGTTGTTAGCAGTAAAAATGCCAAGAAAATTAAAACTACTTGGTATTTTTTTATAATTTTTCCTCCCATACTTGCCACCATAAGTTTCCTAATAGAGGCTTAATGTGTTCATCGTATTCTTCATCGCTTAGTAATTTTTCTTTTTTAATTAGTAAATTTAAAATTTCAGTTCCTAAAATAACTGGTTTTTCATACAATTTAATGATTTCTTCTTTAGTGATTGTTTTATTTAAAATCTTTTCGACAATATTCGCTTCATTAACGGCTCTTTTTAACCACGGTTTAATTTCACCAATAATTGGATAGTTAGTTTTTAATAGTCGTTTAGAACTTGTTTTTAGCTTTTTATAATAGTTTCTAATTTGGTCAACTTCACCTTGATTAACCCAATTTTCGTGTTTGAATAAGTCATCGTTAGTTAAAGTGCATGCGGCATTTGCTCTAACAAAAGTATGCATATCTTCATAGTGCTCATCACCGACCACTTCTTTAATTCCTAATTCAAGTGATTTTTCTGGATCATACTTACAACTATTCCACATATAATGAGCAATTGTTACTAAACTTATTTTTGACGCGTGCCACTGATTCATTGGATTTGAAACCATTGACTCGAAATATTTAGATAAATGCGAAGTACGATTAATAATTGGACCTAAAAAGATTCTACTTTTCCAAAAGTCATTGACTGGATAATTTTCCCATAATAAAATTTCATGCTTATAAATTTCTTTAATATCTTTTGCATGTTGTTCATCAATAACTTCGGCACATACTCTGTCACCTGTGTGAACTACTTTAATGTTAGTCGCTAACTTTAAACGTAAATCAGTCCGATAGACACTATCCCATGGTTGATGATACTCAGTAGGGCACATTACTAAATCATAGTTTAGTGTGTGTTCTTTAATATAGTCGTTTATCTTATTTAACACATATGCGTGTGCAATTCCTGGGCGTTTAAAAATTTTTTTATTTTCTTCACTTAGTTTATAATCAATATCATCCATTAATATAGCAAAATTATAAACGCCGTTATCAATAACTTGATCTACTTTTCTAAACAACAATTGGAAATCATTGTCATCTGAATAATTAAAATCTTTACCTGGACTAATACAGTAATAAAATTCAATTGCTTTTTCATCACATTTGTTTTTATAAGTGATTAATTGACTTAATTCTTTTTCTGGATATAATTCGCGCCACTTATTACGGTGATACAAGTCATCTTTAGGAGCATACATAAAGATATTAAGTCGATATTTATCCATAAAATCGATAACGTCCAAGCGGTTTTCATGTGACCAAGGGGTCCCGTAAAAACCTTCAATAATGCCTCTTAATTTAAATGAAGGATAATCATTGATAACGGTAATTGGAATTACTAAATCTTGATTATTTTTATAAGTTATCTTATTTAAAGTGTCAATTGCATAACGAATCGCTCTTTCGTTTTGTGCATCAATTGTTACTTCTTTGTTTTTGTTAACTTTTAATATGTAACCGTCTTCTTTTAAAGATTTATCAAAATTAATATTTATCGCTAATTCACCATGATTACCACCATAAGTAAATTTACTTGAATCAAGTAATTTGTCAAAATTGGAAAACATTTGAAATTTTATAGTTCTTTCTGTCATAAAGAAAGGAATTTTTTTTGTATCCTTAAAAACTAAATTATTATTGAGAGTGTATCTATCTCTTAAAATATATAAATCTTTCATTCGAATCTCCTTTTTTTATCTATCTTCTATTTCAATTCCGACGCTATCTAGCGCGTCAACGAAAATATAATATTCATCTGGATCTGGATGAATTCCATCAGAAAGTTTATCGGGTGTCATTATATCATTAGTATCTAAATAAACAAACCACTTATTTCTAGATGCATATTGGTGCATAATCTTATTTAATTCGATGGCATTAGAACGAATATGTTCTTGAATAACTCTTGGAGTTACTGCAAATAAATAGATATTTGTATCTGGTAATAAACCATGAATTAAGGTTAATAACGCTTGAAGATCTCGAGCTACATCATGAGCTGATCTTAAGTCATTATAAATATTATTATTTCCTAATTGAATTACTATATTTTTAGGTTTTATTTCAGCAAAATAACTATTATCCGTATTATTTTTATCGCCATTTAAATCATTGAAAAGCATTTCCCATGTTTGACTAGTACTAGCACTAATTCCAAAACAAAACGCATCTTTATCTTGATAATATCTTTTAAAACGTTGAAAACAAATTGGGTCAAAAAACGAGTCTCCGATAAATATTGTTGATTTTCCGTTAGTTCCATATGTTTCATATGTCCGTTTGTATCTTTTAGCTTTTTCCATCCAATCCCATCCCCAATAATAGTAACTATATTCGGTTTGAGGCATAATTGATGTAACCCAAAATACCTTTTGAAATTTTCCAGCAATCGCTTTAACTACCGTTTTCCCTGGTTTTAAAGCTGTAATTTTATTATCTTTGATTTCAATTTTATCAGAATACGTTTCATACCTGATTTGTTCATCAACATTAACCGTTGGATTAATTTCTACATCAGGATAACCCACCCAAGCGTATAAATCAGGAATGAATAAAGCGGTCATCGCTTTAACTTTGAATTCTTTTTTGATTCCTTCTAGTTCAGCCGAAACTATATATTTACCTTCATAGAAACATTCGATATAATCATCAAAAATTCTTAATTTCGTTTTATCATAAGTATATGTAATTTGACCTTTTTTGTAAGTTATCGGAATTTTTACTGGTTCATCATCAAGATAAACTACCATGTCACTAACATCAAAATCATATTTTTTGGAGCTATGACAAGAGATTAAAAAGATTGAAAAGAATATAATTAAACACGTTATCAAAATTTTCTTTAGTTTCATATTCATTTCTCCTTTTTAAGTTTTGTGTTAAACAAAAAGGTAGAAAATGAAAACGAATTAAAAATAAATCCTTTTTTATGGGGTTTATTTTAAAAACTTTCCATTTTCCCACCTTATTTACATCGTTATTCTATCCCCAGCAATTTAACATTCAAGGTCGCCTGGAGTTCTTGATTAATGGAAGTCATCTTCTGCCTAATATCTCCATTTACAATCGCATCCTCTATCTTAATCATAAATGATTCAGGATTAAAACCTTGAGATTCTGAAATTGAATAAAAGTGATCGACTTTAGCTGTAGCCCATACATCTAAATGGGCTTGTCTTGATTCTTCATGAGCATAGTTTGGCATTAATCTAGTTGCGTAATAGTTATCTTTCAAATCTTCAATGCTTGACTCACCTGTTTCGGGATCAATATCAGGAAAGTGAATGATTTCACTCCAAATCTTAAAGATAAGTTCATCATGTAACAACATATTTTCATAACCTTCTGGAATTCTTTCTTTAGAAAACGCCGAACTAATAACGAATGCCGGTTCACTCTTAACTTTAGATTGTGAATATAGTTCAGGATTTTTTTCTGCTTTTGGACCTATTGGAAATGGAACAAAATCAACATCAAATTCTAATTTACCCCAATGTGAATCAATTGTTAGATACCAGTCGGCACCAGCATGGAACACAACTCGTTCTGCCGTAAATTCCGGTTGAAGTGCTCTTTCTCTTGGTGGATTATCAATCCACATACCATCAATACTTCTTAAACTGTTTAGAAACTCCATTGTTTCTAATGTGGCGTCATCAGTTAAATGTGATTGGAAGTTTGAGTCAACAATCGTTCCCCCATTAGTTCCAACCATTGGATAAAACCAATCATATGTCCGTCCGCCCATTACATATTGAGGCCCACCATCAGCATCACTTCTTTTATGATCTAAATGTTCGTTTAATTCATGGGCTAAGTTAGAAAATGCTTCCCATGTCCATTTACCTTCGGCCCATAATTTAGTCGGTTCTAATTTTCGTTCTTCTCCTAAAAGTAATCCTAATAATTCACTATTATAATAAATCCCTTCTTCAGCTTGCGAATAAGTGTCATCGTAAACATAACTTTTACCTAAAATGGTTCCAAAACTACGTTTTTTAGCCCAAAGTCCTGGATTACCATATTTTTCAATTAAATCATCAAGTGGTAAAATTGCTCCTTGGACCGCTAAATTGGCTACTGAATTGGAAGTAACCTCAAATACATGTGAATCAGTTAAACCTTGTTGAGCACTTTGAATAATCCAGTTATCTCTTTCAGCTCCCCATGATGCATTAGGAGGATAATTAACATACTTGACCTTAATGTTATATTTTTCTTCTACCCTTGCAATATTAGCTATTTTCTCATTGCGATACATTCTTTCATATTCTTCATTTCTTGGATCGATTCTATCAGCAACGTTAGCTCTAATTACAAAATCAATTCCACCTAAATCATATGTTTTTTCAACAGGTGGAGTATTATTCTCATTTCCATTGTTGTTGTCGTTATTATTTCCGTTGCCATTTTCTTGGTCACACGCAATGAGCGTTAAACCTAGTAGTAGAATTATCAAAATTGAAAATATCCTTTTTATCATATAACCTTCGATACTCACTTATTGAATTCACAGCCGATAATTATTTGAGTATCTATCCTTTCTTTAAAACTTGACTGCTTAATTTATTTAATTATCCAACTAAACCGCTTCTTTCAACACCTTCGGTAAATAAGCGTTTTTGAACTAACATATAAATAATAATGAGCGGCGCCATAACAAGTATCGCCGAAGTATTTAATATCATTGAAGTAAATAGTGGGTTTTTAGAAACGTCTTGTCCAAATAATTTCAAGACTCCTGCGCTTTGAATGGCTTCGTGAATATTTTGGCTGACACCCATCATTCTTGTTGTTAAAGTATTAAAGCTATCTTTAATGCTTGAAACATATTGGAAAGTATAATAACTATCATTCCATTGCCAGACAAAGGTTAAGATTGCGGTTAAAATAATGCCCCCAGTGGCGTTAGGTAACATAACTCTAAAGAACACTTGGAATGGGTTAGCTCCATCAACAATTGCGGCATCTTCTAGTTCTTCTGGAATTGCTCTAAAAAACTGTCTAAATAGATAAATAAATATTCCCGCTTTTATTCCCATTCCCGTTGCCGCAAGAATGTATAAAATCTTTGGAGATCCTAATAAGTTCTTACCTGTTCCTAAAAAGTTCATAAAACTAATTTTAAGAGGTAGCTCGATTGTCATTGGTGGTACTACAATTGTAAAGATGACAAAGATAAATACTAAGTTGCGTCCCGGAAATTTTAATCTAGCTAATGCATAACCGACAAATGATGTGACAATCAATTGTAGCGTAGTTACAATAAGTGACACTTTGGCTGTTGTCCAAAGTGATTTCCAATAATCTAACACTTTTAAGGCGACCTTTAAATTAGCCAAAGAAAATTTCATTGGAATCCATAAAACTAATGGATTATTCAAATCTTCAGGAGCTCTTAAAGCGATTGAGATTTGTTGTAAAAGAGGATAAATTATGATAAAAGATAATCCATACACCAATAAATATTTAATTAAACTTACTCCAAAATTTTTAGATTTATTCGCTATTTTTTTCCTTTTGTCCTTCGTACTTAAGTTTTTGTCGTAAAAACTTTTGGAGCGTTGTTGAATTGACTTGAATATATTATTTTTCCTTGTCATAATAAAACACCCTACCTTTGAATAATAAGAAAATTAATCCAACTAACACTAAGTTAATTATAAAATAAGAAACGGATATGGCTGCACCTAAACCATATTCACTTTTAGCTACTGCTCCTTGTAAGAATCTTAAAATTGGCGCTCTACTAAAGCTATCAATAACTGTATAAACCGCAGCAGTTAAAACCATTGGCATAATCATTGGAACTGTAATTTTCCAAAACATTTCATATCTAGTGGCACCTTCAATTTCTGCAACTTCGTAAAGTTGACTTGGGATTGCCTGAATTGCTGCCACAAATATTAAAATTTGAATTCCTGATAAATTAACAATGGTAAATATTCTTTGAATGGCACTTAATACCACTTCTAATATTGAATCACCAATTCCAATATCCATAAAGAACCGTGTTACTTGGTTGACAAACGTGACATCTTCTTGCATGGCTTCAGCGAAATGTTGGCCAAATGTACCACTTAGTGTTTCAGTAATTACTGCTAGATTGTAAACTATAGGAATAAAGAAGATGGCTTTAACAACTCGATGTCCTTTAAACGGTTTGTTTAATACTACCGCCATCAAAATACTAAATATTATGATAACTGGTAAATCGATTAACAGACCTCTCATAAAATCAAGTAGTGAAACCGAGAAAATGCTACCGTTTAAGACATAATCTTTGAATAAATAGACATAATTTTTAATTCCAATAAAGTTCGTTTTCATTCCTTCAGGAGTTAACTCGGTTTCCGAAAAACTCCAAAGGAAAGTATCAATCATTGACGGAATAAATAATACCAACATTCCAAATAACCATGGGAGAATGAAAGCTAATCCCCAAAGCATTATTTGTTTTCGATATTCAATGTGTGAAAACCATTGTCGGAATTTCTTTAACAGAGGAAGTTTTTCTAATCGGCCTTGTTCTAATAAATTGATATTTTCTTGGTATCTTTTTATTTTTACTTCAATCTTCGTTACTTTTAAAGATAATGTGACCGCTCTTCTATGTCTTTTTTCAATTATAAATTCAGAAATCCTTCTACTAATACGCTCGAATATATTGAGTCTTTCACCAATTATTCTCTTAGGCATAGGAATTGATAGCTTTTTATCAATCGCCCTTAATAGTAATTCACGCTTACGGCGAAGCCCATTAATTTGTTTTTCAAATTTGATTTTTAAATTAACGGTTTCTTCAGCAGAATAATATTTGATTTTTCTTTGTTTTCTAAACTTTTTAATCATAATATCACGCTGCCTTTACAAAAGTTTCGGTTTCATAGTTGATAGTATATTTAACTCCATTACTATAAATCACTTCAACTAATGTCCCTTGATTATTTAATGTTTTATGACTAATGATTGTTTCGTTATATATGCCAAGATTTTGAATTTCGGCTAATAGCGAATTAATATCATCAATCCAGTTATTATAATATGTTGAATAATAATGACTATATTGAGTTTTAATTAGGTCGACTGTATCTTTATAACTTAATGTGAATTGCATTTTAGATCCTGTTTCTAAAGCTTTTAATTTATACCATTCCATTGATTTAGAAGTATCTAAATTTGTTGATGGCATAACATAGTTAAAATAGCCACTATAAACTATTTGTAAAAATGGAATACTATAATCAGCTAAACGACTAGCACCACCAACAATTGGTGTATCTAAAAGTTTATCGGCATAGATGCTACCATATAAATTAGCATTTCTTAATGCGACAGTTTTATTAATGTTTTTTAAATTGTTGGTTGTGTTTGCTAAAGTTTCTTTTCTAAACATTAATTTATTGTTTTTGAAATTAGCGGTAATTAAACTTGCTTCGTCGCTTAAGACGACATTGTCAATATAATTAGTTTTGTTAATTGTGTTATAAACTTTATTTTGTTTTTGACTATTGAAATAATGTAGTGGCAAACGATTGCGATACGGGATTTGCATTGCGGTATCAAAATCATAATACTTAACATCATTTTGGAATATATTTTTCGCTTTTTCATCGTTATTTAAGCCTTTGTTTGTATAGGCGCTTTGAACTAAGAATTCTAAAAATAATCTATTCCCGTTTGCCTTCATCTCTTTATCTAAATTAATTAATTGTTTTTTAGAGGTAACATTTCGATTAAACTTAATTTTATCCATCGAATATGGTTTAATACCATCATTAGCCCATCCTTGATAACTAATGTCTAGTTGTTGATTATCATTATTGATTCGAGCCATTATTTCTGATATTTGTTTTGATGTTGTTAATGCTTGAACACTATCATATGGAAAACCTAGGAAGTGCTTTTGTCGAATATAACCACCCAAAATAGTAAGATGCATAACATCATTAAAAGTCTTTTTTTCTAATTGATAAAGATTTACTAAGTATTTTTGATATAGTTTAGCTAATTCAAAATAATTGACTTCTGGATAAGTATCGTCAGTAAAAATATACGATGAAACAAAGTCTTCTTTGTTATATTCCTTGGTCCATATCGAAACTCTTTGTTGTTGCGACCAACTTTGGAAGGTAAATCCATCACGTTCTCTAACATGATAACGATAATGAATCCAAGGAACACGGTTGGTATATTTACCATTACTCATTGTAACTCTATTACCAGCTCTTATGCTGGTCATCGTATCGCTTTCTTCTACAACATTAATAAAGCCACTATTATTTTTGGTATACCCATACATCGGCATCTTAATTGTGTTTTCAATTGATGGCATAATATATGTTTCAGAACCTACACTTAAATCACGACCATAAATTCTCTTGTCATAAGTTCCGGTTCCAAAGTTTCCGTTAACATGGTCAATTACAATTCCCGAACCATCTGGAATCACTGTGATACCTGTATCTTCTAAATTGTTAGAACCGAAGAAAGGTAAAACATCAATATAAGCGATTGGAAACTGTTCGGATTCTAAAATTGAATCTGCTAAAATTCTCACTTTAAATCCGTCATCGGTTAATTCATATCTAACTACAAATTCAAAATAAGGATTGTCTGGTGGATCAGGGAAAGTAAACATTTTTTTATCTTCTTCCAAATGTTCTTCGGTGTATAAACTATGATTAAAGATGAGATTGTACGCTAGATCAACTGAATCTTGTGTATTAAATTTATTAGGAAGTGCAACAAAACTATCACTTTCAGTAACATACATATAAGCCGCTTGTAGTACTGTTATATCTCTTCTTGAAACTCCGCTATTCGGAGTTCTAGATTTTTCCCTTAACGGTTCAATAATTAATTCATTAAACCTTTGATAAGTCATTTGATAAGGTAAATCATAGAAAGATTTTCTATTATCCTTACCGATTTCATATAATACTTCTAATCCGTTTTCTATTTCTTTAAATCTATATGTTCCAAGAGCAATACTTTTATCTCGAATTGGAAAGTTCTTTGGTGATTCTAATAACTTTTCAAAATATAAAACATATAAATCATGAAATTCAACTGGAGAATTAGCTTGAAGATTTTCCGGATTGGAATACCAAGTTTTACCGGTTTTCTTATCATGCAGTTCAAACTTAGTTGAACTCGCTTCTAATTTAAAATCAAATCGAGCATTTGAAACTAAAAACTTGTGATCCTCGGCATAATCACTAACCAAAATGTAACCATCTTTATTATATGGTTTTCTTGGAATGTATTCAGTTTTATTAGCTAATATCCGTATTACCACAAATGTCATTAACCCAGCGAGTAATAGTAGGGTAAGACTGACAACTATATATTTTCTAATTCTTTTTTTCCTAGTCATCTTTACCTACCTCACTCGCAATATCAATTCTTCATACAACGACTTTAAAAACGTATATACTTGTTGGAATATAGTTAATAATAGTAAACCGATGAATATCATAACTGCAATCGCAACCGCTGTAAATAAAATTGTTAAAATAGTTTTTAATGGACTATATTCATGAATAACTAAAAGTCCCATAAAAATTTTATATCCAGCTAAAAAACCGGCAATTGATATAACCGCATAATACAATTGAATTTCTTCTCTAATTAAGAAATTACTAATTATAGTAATCGGAATTGAAAGCCAAATATAAGGGATTAATCCATACATTATTGTCATAAATATTTCTTTCATCTTTCCTTTACCATCAAGTAAAGTCGTAACTGACCAATTTCCAACAGTTGCCAATATGATCGGAACCACAACCAATAACGCTGTTCTTCCTAAGTTAAAAGTTTCAGACCACGGACTCTTGATTAAAAAACCAATCATCGTTTCGGTAATGACAACTGACATAATCATCATAAAAAGATAAAAGATGGCGACATATAGCTTTCCTTTTTTCTGTTGTTTAAACTCTTCAAAACCTCTAATTGGATGCAGCAATATATATAAAGGAAATTTAAATGTATCTTCGAAAAAGGTTTTAATTGCATTTTTTACCGTTTCAACTTTCATCAATCTAAACCTCCTTTATCACGTCGTATTGACTGCCTAATTGAACTAAATAATCCGTATGATGCGATAATTAAAATTCCTATAACCACATAAGGAACAACTTTAGAAATCTTTTGATTTCGATATTGTTCATAAGCTTTTGAATAATTGTAATAATCATGGCCGAGTTTTAAATTTTTAACTGCTGGTTCCCATTCTTGCTTGCGTAATTGTGATTTCCCAATTCCAGCATAAGCTAGGAAATAGTTAGAATTTAGTTCAATGACTCGTTCCCATAGTTCTTGGGCTTCGTCATATTTCATATCATAATATTTGGTAGTTGCTAAGTTTACTAGCTCACCAAATTCTGTTGGTTTATAGACAAATATTGCTTTTGATATGTTATCAGTAACTATTATATTTTCTCCCATATAAGTAATACTTGTTGGTGATTGGAGACCACCTTGATTATCAAGTCCTCCAAAAATATATAATAAGTGACCTTCAAAATCATAAGTAAAGATTCTTCCGCGATTACTATCTAAAATACTAAAGCGGTTATTATCATCGTGACAAGTAACATCAATAATGGTACTTGGTCCTAGGGGAACATTTTCACGCCATGTCGGAAATTTAGTATCTCCTACTACTGGAATATATCCGTTATTAACTAAAATGTTTCTGCCCTTAAAGTTCATCTTTTTAACTGGATTTGTAGTTTCGTTTCTAGAAACAGTATACAAATAACCATAATCATCGATATCAATGCTAGTGAAAGATGTTTGTAAATTTAAGGACATTTTTGCCTTTTGACTTTTACTAGCCAGTTTATATACTACCGCTTTGAAAAAATCAAATTGAACTATATTAGTTCCAAAAAATCTAGTAAATTTTCTATTTTCATCAAATTCTAGAATCCCCTCAAAAGTATCTTTAGAAATAACCATCATTCTACCAGTATTATCAACTACGATTTTTTGAGGTTTAAATCGTGCGGTTTTAAACACTTCGTGTTGTTCTTCAAGTTGACTTTGAGTAATTCGTCCTATCATATTTCCAGTAGTAATATTATATATTGCTATTTTCTCACCTTCGGTATCAGCAATATACAAAGTGTTGTTAATCGCATATACCCCTTGCGGTGATGTTAAACTATAGAAAGTTGGATTTTGTTCTAACGCCATCGCACTCGGGAATGTTTTGATATACTCAAAGTTTTCATTTAACATATAAACTTTATTTTCTTTACCATCGACGACAAATATTTTATCCTCATAGGCAAAGACATCTCTTAAATCATCTAAAACGGCTCTTACGATTCTATCCTCTTCAGTTTCTAATACCTTAGGAATTATTTCTGCTGGCGGATTTCCTTCTGTATCAACAAAATTGGCGTTAGTAATTACTTTAACTAACTTCATCGCATGAGCCGAAGGAATTGTGTCGGCCCAAGGAGTATAATTGTAAGACGCATTTACTTTTACTGTTGGAATAAAGATGGCAGTTATTAATATCAACAAAAATATACATATTTTTTTCATATTATCACCTACTTAATTCCTGAATGTGCCATCGTGTCGATAATCTTAGTTTGGCTAATAATAAAGATTGTAATTGGGACTATTAACATGATGACCGACACTGCAGCGGCGGTACCAGTTCTAGCGATTCCGCCCGCAACAATTTGTGATAAAGCGTAACTTAAAGGTTTTAAATTTTCAGTAAATATAAATGAACCACCATCAGTTGACCATAATTGTTGGAATAGTAAAATACCAACTGTTAACCATGCTGGTTTAGTTAATGGCATCACTATTTGGAAAAATATTTTCATTTCCGAAGCTCCGTCCATTTTTGCTGCTTCTAACAATTCTGATGGGATAGTAGTCATAAACTGGCGCATTAAGAATAGTCCCAATGTAAATCCCCATGCTGGAATAATAATTGCCCAGTGAGTATCAATTAAGCCCAGCCAGCTAATAATTAAATAATTGGGAATAGCTGTTACTAATGTTGAAAACATTAATGAATAAATAATTAATTGATTAATAAAACTCTTTCCTGGGAAATTATGTTTCGCCAGTGGGTAGGCCACCATTCCGGCTAATAATATATGTCCAACTACCCCTACTATCGAGATAAATAGTGTGTTAACTAAATATCTTGTAATAGGAATTCTAGTGTTACCCAATAAATTAAACAAGTCACTAAAGTTATCGAAAGTAAAGTTTCTTGGGAATAACTTTGGTGGGAAAATAAATATTTCATCTAATGGTTTAAATGAGTTAGCGATAGTAAAGATTAACGGATAAGCACTAAAAGAGGCAAACGCAATTAATATAATTGATAAAATTAAATCTCCTTGCCATGATCTGGATAATCTTTTTTTCCTTTTAGAACGGCGTCTAAGTGTTCTAGACTTTGCTAGTTGAAGTCTAATATCTTTTATTTGATCTCTATTTTCCACTATGTTCCCACCCTTCTAATTATTTTTTGTACACCAATATTTGCAATCATCATGATAAAGAATAGTACGGTTGCAATTGCACTGGCGTAACCAAGTTCCATACGTTGAGAACCAGCACCAAAATCCATTAAATGAGTGACGATAGTATGTCCTGAATATTCAACTGAAGGGAACCCTAATAAACTTGTTGACAACGAACCAATACTAAATGATGATGTTATTTGCATTAACGCACCAAACATCAATTGGGCTTTCATTTGTGGTAGTGTAATATACCACAATTCCTGCCATCTATTTCTAATACCGTCAACTGCTGCAGCTTCATATAATTCTTTATCAACGGTTTGTAGACCAGCTACAAACGATAAGAAACTAATTCCTAAACTTAACCATAACTGAACGACAATTAAAATCCACAATGCGTTTTCTGGAGTTCTTAACCACAATGTCGGATTATCAATTATTCCTAAATTAAGTAAGAAGGCATTTAAATAACCGTACATATCACCGTGGAAAATTAATTGCCATAACAGAAAGGCGCTACCAGAAATTGAAGGCGCATAAAATATAACAGTTAATATCCATCTGATTTTAGGTGGAAGTTCATTAATTAGCCAGGCGAATAAAAACGCTGCTATATATGAAACTGGTCCAATGACAATCGCAAGAATGAATGTATTTCTTAACGCAATTAAAAACACTTCATCATGTAACAATAGTCTGATGTAGTTGGTCAACCCAATAAATTTTGGTGGATTAATAATATCGAAATAAGTAAAACTCAAAAATAAAGAGATAATGATTGGCAACACGGTAAATGTAATAAAGATTAACATATATGGTGCCATCATTCGATAAAACACTTTATTTTTTCTTATTTCTTTGAGTAAACTTTTCTTCTTCATTAGTCTAACCCCAATTCTTTACGTTTACGTTGAATCTCTTCGTTAATTACTAAAGTGTATTGATAAATACTATCTTGAGGAAGAATATTTTCATTTAATACTAATCTAAAGGCGTTATCTATATGTCTTCCTACAATATAATCACCAGGAACAGAAGGGATGGCTTTAGCATAATCTCTTTGTTCATTTAAAATAGCAAAGTCAGCTGCTGGCCAAGATAATTTTGAAAATGCTTCTAAATTAGCAGTTGGATATCTAGCAGCTGCCCCTAAAATAGATTCAATTCCTCTAGCATATGCTAGTTGTATTTCTGCTGAATGGAACCATTTCAAAAATTCCCATGATGCCTTCGCTTCTTTAGTATGATTCATAATTACACTTGAGCTTACAGCTGATGCTGTAGAATGATCAATATTTCCATTTTCATTTTTAGTTCCTGGAATTAATGCATAGCTCCATTGTCCTTGAATTTCAGGCGCAAATACTGCCAGTGAGTTATATAAAGTAAAATAAGATAATCCAATAGGCATTTCACCACTTCTAAATCTATTTAAAAAGTTTGCATCTAAAACAAAGCCGTAATTAGAAAAGAATTTAGTATAAGTTAAAAAAGCGTCAATATTTTCTGGTTCTAACATCGCTATTTCTCGATAATTATCTTTATATAACTCGCCACCTTTTTGTTTAATCATTGCATATAAAGTTTCATTTAGAGTTCCTTGAACTACTGGAATATAAAAATCTAGATGGCGTTTTTGTAATACCGGTGAAATATCAACTACTTCACCCCATGTTTCTGGAACTTTATTAATTCCAATTTCTTTTATAATATCTTTTCGATAAAACATAATTAAAAAGTCTTCAGTACTTGGAAGAG
The DNA here is from genome assembly GCA_050953825.1 of Acholeplasmataceae bacterium. Classification (GTDB taxonomy): domain Bacteria; phylum Bacillota_I; class Bacilli_A; order Acholeplasmatales; family Acholeplasmataceae; genus DUQW01. Next base: position 50,751 of record JBMNNF010000002.1, read on the forward strand.
CATATGTTTTATTTTCAAAAGTAAGTGGTATAACGGCACTTTCGCTAAACCACGCTTTAACTTCATTGAAATCATCAAACTCACTTAAGTCTTTAATCGCTCCCCGAATTCCCCAGTTAACCGGTGTTTTTTGATCAACACCAATTGCCACATCTGGGCCATTTCCCGAAAGTGTCGCTGATAATAATATTCCCATATTAACCATTTTTAATTTAACGTTAATATTATTTTGAGTCACAAAAGACTCATCAATTAATTGTCTTAAGATGGTTGTTTGATCACGACCAGTTCCTACCCAAACTTCAATGGTTGGACCATCAACTTCTTTACTACTTCCGAAATCACCAATGTTTTTAAATGAGCCAAAGAATAAAATAATTTCATGCCATATTTTTTCGAAAAAGTTAATCGTAACTCGTTCTAATTTATGGTTGCTTCCCATGATTGTAATCGAATCTATAATTAAAGGCTGTTCACTAACATTCATGACCCAACTAGCTAAACTAGAAACATTTTGTTCTAGTTCGTGCAATCCTTTTTGAATATTTTTTTCATCTTTGATAAATTTTTCAAGCCTAAAAATCGTCCTATCAAAAGGTGAAATTAGTTCACTTCTTCCTTTTGAAATTGCAATAATTTCTTCCCTTATCTCTTTTAGACGATCTTTAGTATCAATTAATCTTTCTTCTAAAAAATCAATGTTATCGTGTAACATATAATCTTGTAATGGGTCTGGATTTAATCCGGTACGCATAACAATTTCACGATATAATGTTCTTAATTTCTTAATTTCAATATTAACCTTATTAACAATTTCTCCGTATACACCAATTGTTGTAGTCATTGAAATTGTGTTAACACCTTTATTTAAATGGATTAAATAATTTTCATCATTATTACTTAAAGTTATATTTTGTAAATCAGATTTATATTTAAATTCAATGTCATTCGCTTCTTTAAATGGAACTTGACCATTGACTTTGAAAATTCTAGTTGAGTTTTTACCACGACTGAAGTTTTGCATTATTTTAAAATTAATTAAATACATTCCTTCTCGAGGAACTTCAACCTGCCAGGAAATTTCTTCACCTGGAATCCGCCAGTTATATCCGCCAATTGCATTATACTTGTTAATATATTTTTCATATGGTTGATATTTATAAGTTGAAAATTCAGCAGTTGGATTTAATGTCGGTGCGGATTTTAAGTACGCTTCTTCCGCTTGAATTGTCACATAAAAATCATCATCAATAACTGGAATATTATTTTTAGATTCCAAATATTCTTCATAACTTGGAATGCTTTTATGTTGATGTAGCTTAATTTCACCAATTACAATTGGTTCGCGATGGCTAACCAACGTAATTTTATTGATGCCTTGCTTGAAATGAAAATAATAAGGAATATCATAATAACCTATGTCATCTTCAATTAAACTTGTCGCCCAAAGGTGTTTTTCAATTTGACTTGGTCTTAAATCATCAATTCCTTTTACACGTTTTTCTGAAACTTTAAACTCATCTTCCCAAAATCTATTAAAGTTAATTCTTTCAGCTTCCAAATATTGATATTCATCATTTATTTTAATTCCCTTATTAATTGATGCATCTCTTCCTGTGACTGTGTAGTATAAGATACTAATGTTATATAACCCCGGATGACTAACATCTACCTCAAAAGTAATGTTGCCAGTTTCAGGAATATAAACACCGTTTTTTGAAACTCCTAAATCATCATTATAAGTTTTCTTTTCTGGTACATCATCAAAAAGACCGCCTTCATAAATGAAAGCATCAAGATTAGCATAAAATTCTTTTTTAGGTCTTAAAGCATTTGCATGTTCAGTCATGAATGCTGAAAAATTATACTCACTCTCATAAAATTGCAAATCTAAACTCGAACCTTCATAAGGCAATGCTTGGTGTGCTTCAACCCGATTTTTAGTTCCAAGTAAAACTAAAGTTGATATTAATGCTACGGTTAATATAAATATTACTATTTTTTTCTTCATCCTACACCTCGCTTTTATATTTCCCTAATAAGTTCATCGGCAATTTTCGTACTCTTTTTATCGAAAAATTCGATTTTATCATACGGTCTAAACATTATTACTTCTACTGCAAACACCAATGTTACAAAACTTACTAAAAATATTGTTAATGGCACTACTAATGCTAAGACTATTATCGCAGTTAAGACAATAGAAAACAAAATTCCATTTAAAATAAAAGCCATCGATAGTTTAAATCCATCAATAATCAAACTTTTAATTGAATTTTTTTCAAAGCAACTAAATATCAATAAACTATGGATTAAACCTGGAATGGTTAACATTAATAGTAAAATTGTAATTAAAAAAGCAATCAAATCAAACCATAAAAAATTTTGATTCATTTTTTCTAAAAAGAAATAGACATTAAATGAAAATAAGATCAGTAACCCAGAGTAAATTAAAAAAATGAGCGTCCCTTTTTTGTAAAATCTCTTAAATGCTTTAAAATAGACTTTCAAAATTGGACCCTCATATTTATTTATAATCAATTTTGCAACATAAACACCAGATAAAAGCGCTGGTCCGAATGTAAAAAGAAATAAACCTAGGACGCTAGTAATCAAAGTAATAATATTTAACCAAACTATTTTGACTATCATTTCAATAACAGCATAGAATTTGCTGTTCAAAAATTTTTCGAAAAACACTATTATCACCTTCCCTACTATCTTGTTAATATAGTTAAAACATTCGTCTAATAAATTATTGTTAATATATATATATTATATATCAGCCTAATTGTATAGTCAAGTGGAAAATGCAACCGTTTTCATACCTTTTTTTATTTGATTGTTTGTTGCTATTTATTGTTTTTATACCAATCCTTTAATTTCGTTATAGAACACCTCATAACCCGCTTGAGTTAGATGCGTTCCATCAATAGTAAATTCTTCCTTTAAATAATTATTTTTATCTTTGAATTTGTCAGTAAAATCAATAAATGTCATATTAAATTCATTAGCTAGCTTTTTAATTATTTGATTTTTTTCATCCAATTCTTCATTAAATCTTTTAACTTCTTCTGGGCTAACAATCGATGAGACATTAAGCGGTAAAATAGCCATAACAAAAAACTTTGTTTGTGGTAGGCTTAGTTTTAAAGTGTGGAGTAATAAATGATAACTTTCTGCAAAAGGAATTTTTAAATGATCCCCCCATTTTTCTTTATTAGTTGTAAAATCATTAATTCCAACCATTAAAAATAATTTATCTGGTTTTTGGATTGACACACTATTTATCCTTCCAATAACTTCAATCGTTTTATCCCCTCCAATTCCCATATTAATTACATTTTTAAATCGATTAAGTAATGTAAATCCGGCTATAATTGAATCACCTAAAAATATTACTTTTTCCATATTAACCTCTTTTTTATTTATTTTTTCTTTTTTTTATTAACATTGCTACAACAAAAGCAATCCCTGCAAATAACACTATAGTACCGCCAATGGAACCTATAATTATTGGTGTTTTTAGATTTGATTTAGGCTTGTTATCGATAATTTCACCGGTATGAATATTAGATTCAGTTTTTATAACCTCAATCGTAACAATCCCTCTATATAATCTAATTTCAGTCCCGTTAGGTAAACTGGTGTCCATCCACACCATAATTTTAACTGTTCCCTCATTTTTAGCAGAAACAACTTGTCCACGATCAAGAACTATTTCAGTATCACCATCATCAACTATTTCATAATCAGGAACTCTATCATATGTTGCTCCAGCATTAGTATATTGATGGGAATTAATTCTAAATTGACTAGGGTTATTGATATCATAAATAAACTCTGTTTCTTCCATATCAAAACCTAACCATGTATCTTCATAATATTGCATTGTATCAGTGGTGTTACCACCAGTACCCATTAAAAAATAGTCATCTAACGCTTCCCCATTAATGGTCCACGGCCAAACTGTAATTCCACGATGTGATAGTGCCTTAACATGTTCTCTTGTTAACCCAGGATATGAATGATTTATCGTAGTTGGATATTTAGTAACTAAATCCAATATCCCTTCTACTGAATTATTTATATCTGGCAAATATAATCCATCATATGATAAATATCCAACCGATAGTTCTGGAAGATGAGTTTTTACATCTTCAATTTGATGTGGGACAAAAGAAATTACAACAGCACGATCTAACATCTTCTTTTCTTCTAATATTTCGCGCATTTGATTAACTAAAGTTGTTCCTGAAAGCCAACTTTTAATTTCAATAAAAAACACTACATCATCATCTTTAAAATGATCCATAAAGTCAGCAAATGTTTCAATTCTCATATCTGGAAATTGAGTATATTTATATTCTAAAGCTTGTAAATCTGTTAAATTTGAATGAGCTATTTCTAGTTTTTGATTAAATAATCTTGATGTGTCAAAATCATGAAATACTACGACGTGATTATCTTTGGTGATATGTAGGTCAATTTCAATAATTTCTGCCCCTCTTTCAATTGACTGTCTAACTCCAAAAATACTGTTTTCAGGTTCTTTTTTTCCTACTGGGATTTCTTTTTCATCATAACTAGATAATCCGCGATGATTAATGATAAATGGTTTTCTAATTAATGAATTTTCAGGGAAAGTACTATATTCATTAAAAATGCCTTGAAAATCATCAGTTATGATTCCATTTACACCCGTTAAAATTGATTCATAGATATTCGCTTTTTGGTTATCAGTTATTGTCCAAACGGTAATTAATCGTTGTTGAAGGTATCTAACATTATCATAATCTAACAATTTAAGTGGTAAAATGACTGCGGTTGATTGACTTTTATTGGTTTTATCTCTAATTTCAATTAAATCTTCTTTAGTAAGCTTTTCTTTTTCAAGATTTGATAAATCTAAAACTCCTTTGGTATAAGAATAAATTAATCTAGCCGATTTAATAACCGTTTCTTTTTCAGAAAAGAGGAAAAAATCTTTTACTGATTCATCCCTTAAAAACTCTGTTAATCCATCGCCTAAAGTAGTGCTATCTACATTAAAGGCTGGAATCATTTTTCCCTTAATGTCTTCAAGCACTTCACTAATCGGCTTAATCACATTCCCTTGGTTATCAATAACTTCTAAAGAATCATTAATGTTCATTAAAAGTGTTGCCGGCCTTTCTTCATTTAGCGAATTTGTAATATCATCTAAATTATTAACTTTTTGAATAACTGTTGCTGGATTAATTATTCCTGTAACTGGTTCGTAGATATTAGGCATAGAATATGTTTTATTTCCTTTCGCATTTGAATATTTAATTGACGATTTTATTTTAATATCGTCAATACTTAATAACTTATTGACATTAAAGTCTTTTTCTAAAATTATATCTTGTTTTTTATTGTTTGTTTGGGTATGATCGGATACTCCGATATATCTACCTACAAACAAAAAACTGCACAATATTACTAGTGATGTAATTACACTTTTCTTGAACATACTTTAACCTCACTTCGATAATTGTCTATACAAATATACTACAACACTTTTTTCACTTTGTAAAGAGAGGATATATAGTTTTTGTACAGTTTTATAACTTAACTTTCGTATTTAATTTTGGATTATTAGTAATATGTTAATATTTGATGAGTCTATTATATAAATTAGGTTTCGTTTCTGATTTTATAAAATTAATGTGTTTTTTATAAAATTTTTGAACAGATTCGCCAACTGAACCGATAATAGCATAACCATAACCATCATATTTCATCGCTTCTAAAGTTGTTAATAACAACATTTGACCAACATTAAGTCCTCTAAATTTCGGGCTAACACCCATTGGTCCAAAATAAGATTTAGCGGTTGCATCATAACAAGCGAAGCCAATAATTTCACCTTTGTAACTAGCAATAAAACAAGTAGGATTTTCCTTATATACTCCAGCTTTAACTTCGCTAGCCCAACCTTCAGTAAAATTACTTTGAACAAATTCAACTAATTTATCAGCATCTGGTGATAATAATCGATTGATTTTAATTTCATTATTTTTTAATTGAACGTTAGTCTCTTTTAAATAATTTTTTTCATAAAGATTAACAATTAAATCTGTCATTTTTATATCCTTTCTTCATAAATATAAGAAAAAATGCTTCATTCATGGAACAATTTCCATGAACAAAGCATTTAATTTTATACTTTGACTGCGTATTGAACAAATTTATATCTGTCCGCTCTGTAATGTGATTTAACAAATTCGAATGGTCTTCCGTTTGATAAAAATGTATTTCTTACTATTAATAATGTTGGGGCATTTTTACTAACTTCTAAAATTGAAGATACTTTAGAATCAGCACTAATTGCCTCAATTGATTGTAGACAATATGATATATTCATTCCTTGTTTTTTCTCTACATATTCATAAAAAGAGCCTTTTAGATCTTTTTCAGTTATTGTCTTAAATAGGTTAGCCGGAATAAATAATTGTTCATATAATACTGGCGTTTCATCACCATAACGAATCCGTTCAATATAAATTATTTCATCTTTTTCTTCTAAAAAAAGTTTTTCAGCAATTTCTTTAGAAGCCTCTCCTTTTTTAAATGACAATATTTTGCTAGAAACTTTTCTACCAATGGCACTCATTTCTTGAGTAAATGAGCGAACTCCGTGAATGCTTTTTTCAAACTTATTTTGTGAGACAAATGTTCCTTTTCCTTTATGTCTGTATAGATAGCCGTCATTTACTAAATTTGTTAACGCTTGTCTAACGGTCATCCTAGAAACATTATATTTGTCTTTTAACTCATTCTCTGAAGGAAGTAAGTCACCACTCTTAAAAAATCCATTTTGAATTCTTTCTTTAATGTCATTTTCAATTTTTTTGTATATTGGGAGTGCCATCTAATCACCTCTTCTGTTGATTTTTTCAAAAACTCACTATATAATAATTATTGAACTTAGGGAGGTTTTTATGAAATATATTTTTACTGTTGATATCGGTGGTACCGAAATAAAATATGGTGTAATTGATTCTTCTAGCAATTTAATCTATAAAGACAAAATGCCTTCTAAGGGATCAATTGGTGGAAAATTCATTCTAGATGATGTTATTGAAAAATTCAACTTATTATCTAAAAAGTATTCTTTTTTAGGTATTTCAGTTTCATCTGGTGGAGTCATCAATTCTAAGACTGGTGAAGTTTTAAGTGCAACTGGTTCTATTAAAGACTATGTAGGGGTAAACATCATTAATTATTTAAATGAAAAATTAAATGTTCCTGTTTCTGTCTTAAATGATGTCAATTCAATGGCTCTTTGTGAGAGTTTCTATGGGGCTGGAAAGAATTTAGATTCAATGATTGCCCTTACTATTGGTACTGGCATCGGTGGAGCCATTATAATAAACGGTAATTTAGTTGAAGGTAGTGCCTATAGTGCTGGTGAGTTTGGTCTAATGAAGATTGAATCTGAAATATATGAAGAGATTGCATCTACTTCAAGTTTAGTTAAATTTGCTAAAAGAGAAATACCTTCCATTAACAATGGACTTGATGTTTTTAAATATTATGATGAGGGCCATCAAGATATAATCAAGGTTGTTAATAAATTTTATGATAATCTCGCTATTGGTATTGCCAATTTAATTTACGCTTTTAATCCTAGCGCTGTGATTATTGGTGGTGGAATATCTGGAAGAGAGAAATTTATCGATGAATTAAATGAACATTTAAGAAATAAATTATCCTCTTATATGATTTCACACACCAAAATTAAGGCAGCAAAATTTAAAAATGATGCTGGAATGATAGGGGCATATGTCCACTTTTTAAAACAATACCCTGACGTTTTCCCTTCGTTATAATTATTATACTAATATTTTAAAATTGTATCAAGAAAAAGTAAGTTTGTTGCGAAAAATGAGATTATTTAGTCTGATAATTGGTCCAACTCTTAATGTCAATATTAGATTTTTTTAGTTTATTATTGGTGAATACTTTTTAACTTTTATTATATTGGTATATATAAGAAAAGTTTTTTTAATTTTAATCATATTTTAACACGATTCTAAATAACTCATAAAAATGAGTTTAAACTATGGTAAAATAAAATTAAGTAGAGATAGAAAAGAGGCTAAAACATGTTAAAAGTTAAGGATTTAAAGAAAACTTTTACTGTAGGTGATTTTGTTACTAATGCTGTTGATGGTATTTCTATCGAGTTTAGACAGGCAGAATTTGTTGCCATTTTAGGACCATCAGGCTGTGGCAAAACCACTTTTTTAAATATTTTGGGGGCTTTAGATCGCCCAGATTCGGGAGAAATTAGTTTATATGGAAATTCTTTAACTGATTTTAAAAATATTGAACTAGATCGATATCGAAATCACTCATTAGGATTTATTTTCCAAACTCATAATTTAATTCCACACTTAAGTATCATTGAGAACGTTGAAATGGGAATGACTTTGAGTGGAGTTGATAGTAAATCAAGACGAAAAAGGGCGCTTGAATTATTAGAAAAAGTTGGTCTATCGGAACATCTTCACAAAAAACCGAATCAATTATCTGTTGGCCAAAGTCAAAGAATTGCTATTGCTAGAGCACTAGCTAACAACCCCGACATTATTTTAGCCGATGAACCAACTGGTTCTGTTGATAAAAAGACATCTCATCAAATTATGGAGTTGATTAAAGAGGTTGCCAAAGATAAATTAGTAATTATGGTAACCCATGACATTGAATTAGCTGAAGAGTATGCTACTAGAATTGTGAGATTAGATGATGGAAAAATGGTTTCTGATTCTAATCCTTACGACTCAGATGAACAAGAAGAGATTAGTAAAGAATTGGTGTTAAAAAAGACGGCAATGTCTTTAAAAACTTCGTTTATTTCTGCATTAAAAAATTTAAAAACCAAAATAGGAAGAGCATTATTAACTGCATTTGCTTCTTCAATTGGAATTGTTGGAATTGCCTTAATACTTGCATTATCGACCGGTATGAATGAAGAAATAGATACTTTCCAGTCTGATACACTTGGAAATTATCCAATTATCATTTCTAGTACTTCTATTAACTATGAAAAACTTCTTGAATTGGGTTCACAAAAATTAGAAAGATTCCCCAAAGAAAAAGAAGTTATTGCCTATGATAGTAATATTATGGCGATGATTACCAGACCAAATGTTATTACCGAAGAATATGTGACTCGTCTTAAAAATTATCATGATAATATTGCCCCTGAAAAATTTTCTGGATTAACTATAAAGCCTCGAATGTCTTATACTATTTTAACTCCGGTAGTTGATGGTAATGGGAATACTACTTATATTCAATATTATCGTGACAATTCTAGTATGACTTCACAAGTTGATCAATTTACAAGGCGCTCTACTTTAATACCTGATGGTCCTGTTTTTGATGAAGTTTATAATTATATTGATGGTGAAAAGCCAAAGGCTGATCCAGCCAATAAAACCTTTGATATTGTCATTACGGTTGACCAGTACAATAGAATTAATTTAAATATTTTAAAACTTCTTGGATTTGATAAAAAAGATAAAGATCGGATTCCATTTGACGAATTCATAGGAAAAGAATTACTTTATCATCCTGGTCCTTATAACGCCAGTACGTTTAATCCAGATAATGCGATAAAACTGAGAATTTCGGGAATTGTCCGAGTTAAAAAAGCTATTAGTTTCGCCTTGTTTAATAGTGGTATTGGCTTTACTAGTGACTTAGTAGAATATGTACGTGAACATTATCCAGAAACTTTAACATCAATTGATTATATTAACATTTACGCTGCTGACTTTGATGCTAAAGAAGATATTAAAAATTTTTTAGATGAGTATAATAAACCTTACCCTGAAGGACATCCGGATATTGTTGTTTATGCTGATGATTCTGCAGTATTCTCAACAATTTCTAAAACTATTATTGACGCTATTACAATCGGTTTAATCGCGTTTACATCAATTAGCTTAGTTGTCTCTTCAATTATGATTGCCGTTATCACTTATACTTCAGTAATTGAAAGAACTAAAGAAATTGGATTAATGCGAGCGTTAGGGGCGAGAAAGAAAGATGTTTCAAGAACATTTAATAGTGAAAATATTATTATTGGATTAATCGCTGGTATCTTTGGCATTTTCATCACATATCTTTTAACGATACCACTAAACGCAATTATTGAACACTTCTCGCAAATACCTGATATTTCTAAAGTAAAACCATTACATGCCTTAATTATGATTGGCATTAGTATTTTCTTAGCTTTTGTCGCTGGGTTAATTCCAGCTAGAATGGCGGCCAATAAAGATCCGGTTGAAGCCTTAAGAATTGAATAATTTTATTATTTATTAGATAATTGCAAACAAAAAAGCCATGGTGGCTTTTTTTGTTTAAAATAATTATTTATTAAATATAACTTTAATTTTAGTGCCGATTCCTAGCTTACTCGAAACCTCAACTTGATAACCATATAACCCAGCGGTATGTTTAACTATAGCTAAACCTAATCCGGTACCACCTTCTGATTTACTTCTCGCTTTATCAACTCGGTAAAATCTTTCAAAGATGCGGCTTATGTTTTCTGCGGCGATTCCGATTCCACTATCTTCAACGATTAAATATTCGGGGGTTAATTCAATTATTAAATTGCCACCCTCATCATTATAATGGATTGCGTTATCAATTAAGTTTCGGATAATTTGATCGGCGTGCATATTATTAATTTCGTGATAAGAATCTTCAAGTTTGGTTGTAACTTTAATATTTTTATCGGCAATTTGTTGTTGATAACTTACTAAAATTTCGGTAAGAATGCTTAGTAAGTTATTTTTTTCTAGTTGTGGTTCTGTTGCACTTTCTAATTTAGAAAGTTCCAACATTTCAGTAATTATTTTATTCATTCGATACGATTCTTTTAATATTTTTCTTTGCGTATCTTCTAAATCTTCTTGACTATCAATAATCTTTTCTACAATTATTTGTTGGTAACCAATAATTGTAGTTAGTGGTGATTTTAATTCGTGTGACGCATTAGCGAAAAACTCGCGTTTCATTTGCGCTAATTGTCTATTTTCGGTCACATCAATTAAAGTTAAGACAACCCCTTGATTAATTCCTAATTCTGGATTAGTGGTTGGGATAGGGTCAAAGTTCGCTTGATATATTTTAGTTCCAAAAATAATATCTTCTTTAATTTCTTCTCTAGTATTTAAAGCGGTTTCTATTAGATTTTGAAATTTAATGTCACGTGTTAAAAAAATCGCTGATTTCCCAATTATTTCATCATATTTAAAGTCAAACATTTTTTTAGCATATTTATTAATGATTTGAATTAATCCTTGGTTGTTAAAGACAATTAATCCATGCTGTAAAGAATCAATGATATATTCTAATTTGGAAAGTTCAATTTCAATTTCATCAATGCGATCCTTTAGTTCTTTTATGTTGTTTTTCTTTCTGAAAAAACTATTCATTTCCTACCTTATAACCAACACCATATACTGTTTTAATTATTTTATTTTGTGGATCTATCTTTTTTCTTAAAGATCTAATGTGCATATCTACGGTTCTAGATTCGACAAAAGTATCGATATCCCATATTTTAGAAAGAATTTTATCTCTTGGTACTACTTTACCTTTATTTTCAAATAAAAGTGATAATATTTCAAATTCTCTATTAGTTAATTCAACATACTTACCATTTTTATAGCAAGATAAACTATCTAAATCAATTTGAACATCAGCTACTTTAATAATTCTATTTTTTTGATATCTTCTTACTTTAGCGTTAACTCTTGACATTAATTCTAAAATGTTGAATGGTTTTTCAATATAGTCATCAGCTCCTAAATCAAGACCTCCGACTTTATCAACAATCATCGTGTTAGCTGAAATAATGATTATTTCAATAACATCATTAGTTTGATCACTTCTAATTCTTCTTAAGATGTCTTCTCCGGAAACACCAGGCAACATCATATCTAATAAAATCATATTTGGTTTTTGTTCTTTAGATCTCTTAAAAAACGATTCTCCATCATAAAAAGTTTCAACATCATAACCTTGTTTGGTTAATGTTAAGTTAATAATATTAGCTATATCGACATCGTCTTCAATTGAGTATATTAAATATTTCATATAATCATCCTCCTTGAATATAAATCCCTTTAACGATATAGATAACCCATTCAGCAATATTAACTGCGTGATCTGCAATTCTTTCTAAGTATTTAGCAACATATGAAGTATAAATAATTGATTTTTGCATTTCTTTGTCGGTCGATTTTATTTTTGCTAATTCATCAGTAATTTTATCAAATAAGGCATCCACTTCATCATCTTTATTGATACACTCGTCAGCTTTATCAGCATCTTTTCTGACAAATGAATCAACTGCATCTTTAATTAGAGTAATTGCCTTATCTGCCATAATATTAAGGTCTTTAATAATAGCTGGTTCATCTAATCTCTTTTGCATGTTATATTTCATAATGTCTTCAGCATGATCACCAATTCTTTCTAAATCAGCGATTAGTCTTAATATACCAACTACTTCACGAAGATCGCTGGCAAATAATTTTTCTCTAATTAAGATATCGATACAAATTTCTTCGATTAATCTTTCGTATTGGTTAACAATATCATCATTTATATAGACGGTTTCTTTTGACGCTTGATAAACCGTTAAAGACATGGTAATGTTTTCAATTACAACATCACTCATTTTTAGTAACATTTCTTTTAAATAATTTAATCTTTTATCAATTGGTTTCATAACTGTTCCTCCTTAAATTAACCGAATCTTCCTGTAATGTATCTTTCTGTTTCTTTATGTTTTGGATTTTTAAAGAACTCTTCAGTTTCATTAACTTCTATTAAATCACCTAATAGGAAGAAAGCTGTATAATCTGAAATTCTTGCAGCTTGTTGCATATTATGAGTGACGATAACGATAGTAAATTCTTCTTTTAGTTCCATAATTAAATCTTCAATTACTTGAGTAGCAATTGGGTCTAGAGCACTAGTTGGTTCATCCATTAAGATGACTTCTGGTTGCATCGCAATACATCTTGCAATACATAATCTTTGTTGTTGACCACCAGATAATCCTAAAGCATTATCTCTTAATCTATCTTTAACTTCTTCGTATAGACCGGCTTTTTTTAAAGATATTTCGACAATTTCATCTAAGACCTTTTTCTTTCTGATCCCATTACACCTTAATCCGTAGGCAACATTATCATAAATTGACATTGGGAACGGGTTTGGTGATTGAAAAACCATTCCTACCCTCGTCCTTAATTCTATCGGATTTGTTTGGTTAATGTCAATACCATGAAACATAATTTCACCAGTAATTGATGCGTCTTCAATTAAGTCATTCATTCTATTAAAACACCTTAATAAAGTTGATTTCCCACATCCACTAGGTCCAATTAAGGCCGTAACATTTTTTTCGTATATATCTAAATTAACATTATGTAAAACTTCTTTGTCACCATAACTTAATGATAAATCCTTTATGGCAAATGTAGTTACTGGATCTTTTAGTTTTTTATACATTTTAATTATTGGCATTTCTGAGTTTTGCTTTTCCATTCTTTTTCTCCTTTATTACTCTAACTTGAGTTTTATCCATTCTCTTTGAAATAATTTTAACTGTAATATTTAAAATAAATACAACAACTAAAATTATAATGGCTATTGAACTAGCTAATTCAAAGTTTGGATTTTCTCCAGCCATAATTGACCAAATATGGACTGCCAGAGAAGTTGATCTTTCATTGATGGCAACTGTATCTTTAATAACTGTACCTATAGCATAAATTAAAGCGGCACTTTCACCAATAATTCTTCCGATTGAAAGTAAGGTTGCCGTAAGTAGACCACCAACTGCGTTAGGTAGTACTACTTTAAATACTGTCTGAGTTTGACTTGCCCCTAAGGCAAGGGAAGCTTGTCGATAACTAAGTGGGATTGTTTTTAATGATTCTTCAGTGGTTTTAATAATGGTTGGAAGTAGAATAATAGTTAAGGTTAAGGCCCCACTAGCAATACTTCCACCTTGAGAACCAACAACACCATTCATTATTGGAATAAAGACAATAACGCCAATGAATCCGAAAATAATTGATGGTATCCCATTCGTCATATCAATTAAACTTCTAATGATATCGGTAAACTTATTTTGCGGTGCATATTCGTGTAAGTAAATCGCACTGATAATTCCAATTGGTAAGGCAATGACTAGGGTCAATAATATTAATAATAGTGTTGTTAGTAATGAGCCTCTAATTCCACCACCACCAGTGGAAGTTTGGAATTCTAGTACTGATACGCCTCGATTAAAGGCTTCGATAACTCCGTCAGCTCCATCACGAGCTGACGCTAATACATATTCGTCATCACTATCAACCATTGTGATACTCTCAATTGCTTGTCCAACTTTAATGAGATCTTTTTCACCAGTAGCGGATTGAGTTAGTTGCTTAATTGGTGAATAGTTATCAATGTGGTTGATTATGACATCTATTCCGCCTTCTTTATTTTCTTTGGTAGTAACTGAAATTCCCCATTCAGGTGAAAAGTAAGAATCTTTAAGTTTTGGATCAACAAATCCCCCTAAGTGATATACTTCCTCCTCATTGGTTTTTACCGTATAAGTTTGAGCGTGATAATCACTAACAATTAATTCAGGTTTTAATAACTTGATTCCATTTGAGAAAATAAAGAATAATAACGTTCCTAAAATAATGAATCCAAATGTTGATGAGATAAAAGTGATGGCTCTAGCAACAAAGTCTTTGGCTTTTCTTTTTTTAGTAAGTGGCTCATCTTTATTAATGATGTTTTGAATATCAGTTTGCATTATTTCGCCACCTTTCTTTTAACTAAATTTAGAACAGCGTTACTAACTAGAATAATAACAATTAAAACAAGTCCAACACTAAATCTAATATCATAGTCTAATCCGGTTGTTTCTTTAATACCAAGTAACATCGTTGATGTTAATGTCCTTGTTAAATCAAATGGATTAAAGTTAGGTCCGGTAAATGCGTTCCCCGCAACCATTGACACTGCAGTCGCTTCTCCAAGGGCCCTTCCCACACCTAAAATAATACCTGAGAAAATTCCACTTTTAGCTCCTCTTAAAACTATCTTAAAATTAGTTTGAGTTGGACTAGCTCCTAGAGCTAATGAAGCGTGGATTTGATCTGGTCTAACGGCATTAATTGCCGTTATTGAAAGTAAAGTAATAGTTGGGATAATCATAATCGCTAATACCAAGGCTGATGATAACATTGAAAGTCCACCAGCGCTTTGATAACCAAATAATTCGGATAACCATTTAACTATTTTAGTAATAACTCCCATTCCAAATAATCCGTAAATAATTGAAGGAATTGAAGCCAAGATTTCAATAACATATGTTACTGTAACACTGATTGGTTTAGGTGCAATTTTTGTAACAAATAATGCTGTTAAAACCGAAATAGGAACGGCAATTAATACTGCCCACAATACTACATATAACGTATTAATTATAATAAAACCAATTCCATAATTATTAGGGGGACTAAACCAACTAGTTCCCGTAATAAATTTGAAAAAATTTACTTTATAACTACCTACAACACCATTATGTGTAATATTATAACTATTTATAAAAGGGGAGATACCCTTTATAAATATAAACACCGCCGTAATGATAATTGTTGAGGCAGACAAGATAGCAATAGCTAAAAAGACATATCTTACGATATTGTCTGCAATCATTTTATTTTTAAACTGTTTACCAGTTTGAGTTGGTACTGTTAATTCTGTTGAAGATGCTTTTCTAGCAGAAACGACACTTTTATCAGCATCTATTTTATCTGGTGCTAACTCTTCTTTTTTGGCAGCTTCTGGCGCTTGGCCGGTACTTGTTTTTGCTACTTCGGAAGTCGTTTTTTCATGAATGTCTTGTTCTTTGACTTTTGTTTTCTTTTTTTCTTTTTGCATAAATTATACCTTCTTCTGAACTTTCTTGCCAAATAACCCATTAGGTTTAATTTAAATAGCAAATAAGATCAATATATAAATAACCATAATTGGTTGTTTTTATAAATATGACAACAAGCCCCGAAACGGGGCTTGTCTCAATTATTTTTTTTATTTTACTTCATCCCACTTAGTAACTTGACCTTTATAAATTTTAACTACCATTTCTGGTGTAATATTGGTGATAGTTTTATTCTTTTTGTTAACTACAACGACGATAGCATCAATCGCAATTGTTCCTTTTGAATCTGCTGTTTCATCAGTTTTGAAATCTCTTGAAGCGAATCCTAAGTCTAAAGCGTTAGCTCCATCTTTTTCGCCACCGTTAGTTCTCTTCCAAGCGTCACCTGAACCTGTGTGGTTGTGTTCAAAAGTAATTGTTCCTTTAACTAAGTCTTTGAATGCTTTTGTTAAAGCTTTTGCAACTTTTTCAACAGATGTAGATCCGCCAACTCTAAATGTAATATTTAATGTTGTATCATCAACGATTGGATGTTGAGCTTTAACTTGATTCCAGCTTTTAGCACCTGTCGCATCTGCAATTCCATCAGCACTTTTAATTTTAGCAATACCTTCAACAGTCTTCATATAAGCTTCTAACGCTTTCGCTACATCTTTAACTTTAGTATCGGCATATTCGTTTCTTAACATATAGTTGAAGTTTCTTGTTAATTTATATGATTTGTTGATAACATTAGCTTCAGTTGGTTCAACACCATTAAAGTTTAATCCTTTTAAACCCGAATCTTTAAGTGTAGCAAGTGAAATGTAACCAATTCCATAATCATCATTTTTAACGCTATTAATCATCGCTCCATTTGATTCAATTTCTGCGAAGCCTGATACCAATACTGAATTGTCTTTGATTGCGTCTTTGAAATTAACTCCGGTAAAGAATCCGTCTCTTGTTCCACTTGTTGTATCTCTTGTGTAAACTTTGATCTTTTTGTCTTTATAACTATTACATGCTGCTAGTCCTCCGACTAGTAATAGTGCTACAAACACTAACATAATTTTTTTGATTTTTTTCATAATTTCCTCCTAATTAAAATCAATATCAATCTTATTATAGATTGATTAGAAATTGTAAAAAAACCACAAAGCATTAAAAGAATGTAAAGAAACGGTAAAATTGATTATATTTGGCTACTTTTCTATTTTTCTTCTTTTTTGGCTAATCTTTTTTCTCTTCTAGCCTGTCTTTTTTCTTGACTAATTGTTTTTCTTTCTTGCCACACTTCTTTGCCCACAAATAGGTAGTCTAGTAGTTTAAATAATAGGTTTAATAAAATACCAATTACAGCCGCTAGAGCCATTGTTTCTAATTTAATAACATCAGTAAAGGCAATAACCATTCCACCTAATCCAACAACTAACATAATAGAAATGATAATAATGTTTCTTGTATCGGTTAGATCAACTTTATCTTCAACAATAACTTTTAAGCCGTTAGCTGAAATCATACCAAATAATACTAGTGACATACCACCTAATACTGGAGTCGGAATACTTCGAATGAAGACATTGATTGGAGAAATAAATGCTAATAATATGGCAATTACTGCTGCCAAACCAGTAACCCAAACCGATCCAACTTTAGTCATTGCTACTACTCCAGTATTTTCACCATAACTAGTATTAGCTGGAGCTCCCATAGCGCCGGCAACTAAAGTTGCAACACCATCTCCAGCAAGGGTTCTAGCTAGTCCTGGTTCTTCTAAAAAGTCACGATCCATAATTGATCCTAGCACTTGATGGTCTCCAATATGCTCCATAATTGTTACAAAAGCTAATGGAGCAAATATTGCTAGAGCACTAAAATCTGGTTTATAAGTCCCAATAAATTGAAAATTTGGAACTGATAAAAATTGAATCCCTTTAAATAAATCGTAATCAACAATCCCTACAGCTAGTGAGGCAATATAACCAGCACCGATTCCAAATAAAAACGGAATAATTTTTGAAAATCCTTTGGCTTTAACGGCAACAATGACAATTGTTAAAAAGGTTATTACTGCCACTAAATAATATTTCCAATCCGCTGCTCCATTTGCTGCATCTCCACCAAGATACATAATTTGACCAACTGCTACTGGGGCTAAACTTAATCCAATTACGATAATCATTGGTCCAACAATCACTGAAGGTAATAGCCATTTTAACCATTTAACACCAAAGAAATGGATAACTAAGGCAACTATACAGTAAATAATACCAACAATAATGATTCCGGTTAATGCGCCATTAAAATTGTTCCCACTAATTTTAAATGAGGTTATAATAGCAGCAATATAGGCAAATGAAGAACCTAAAAACATTGGCACTTTAGCTTTAGTCAAAGCAATATATATTAAAGTTCCAACTCCCGCTCCTATTAGCGCAACACCAACATCTAACCCTGTTAGAATTGGAACTAGTACTGTTGCTCCAAACATCGCAAATACGTGCTGTAAACTAAGTAATATCCAACGATACCATTTTGGTCTTTCCCAAACGTCTAATACTAATCTTTTACTTTCCATTTTGTTTTTCTCCTTTTTTCTATTAAATTTATTTAAAAAAATAACCCCTGAGGGTTATTTCTAAATTCTAAAATATAGCCTGCAAAGCGAAGTAAATGACAAAGAAAGCAGCTAACCCGTAGGCCACCGGGTGTACCTCTTTAAATCTTTTTTGAGCCATCATAGTTATAACATAGAAGATAAATCCAAATGCGATACCATTAGCAATTGAATATGATAGCACCATAATAATAATTGTCATAAATGCATAAATTGCAACTTCCGCTTTATCCCATTCAATATTCTTAAGTTGAGTTGCCATTAGAACTCCAACTAAGACTAACGCCATACCAGTTACCGCTGGATGACTAAAGATTTGGAAAATTGGGAATAATAATATTGATACTAAAAATAGTACTCCGGTAACTACTGATGCAAATCCTGATCTTGCGCCTGCAGCAATACCTGCACTTGATTCAACATAAGTTGTTGTAACAGGTGTTCCTAACATATTACCAACAACAGTTGCTGTTGCATCAACTATCATACCTTTATCAGCACCTTCAATAGTACCATCTTCTCTAATTAAACCAGCTGGACCTGCAGTTGCTAAAAATGTTCCCATTGTATCGAACATATCAACAAAGGCAAATGTTAAAATAACCATGATTATTTTAGGAGTCCAGAAATTTTTAGAAGCAAATCCTTTAACAAATCCCGATGCTGTTTCTGCAATACCGCCTAAACCAGTATAATTAAACTCTGCTGTAGAGATTAGTGGAAAGTTTGGTGTTGCTCCTGGTACATTATTGAAAAAATCAGTACCAATCATAAATTCATTATTCTTGAAGATTTCTCCAAAAATTACACCAACCACTGCAGTAACTAAAATCGAAACGATTAACGTGTATCTAAATCCCCTAGCATGTAAAACTAGTGCAATGATAATGCCAAGTAAAGCTAACCATACCATTGGACTAGTAAAGTCAGTTAACCCTGTTAATTTGGCATTTGTATCAAAAACGATAATCCCCATATTTCTTAATCCAATATAGGCAATAAAGAATCCGATACCAGCACCAATTGCTAATCTTAGATTTTTAGGAACAGCTTCCATAATTTTAGTTCTTACTTTGGTAACCGATAAAATTAAGAAAAGTATTCCTCCTAAAATCCCTGCTGCGAGTGCTTCTTGCCAACTATAACCCATGACTGGTCCAACAACAGTAAATGCGAAAAAGGCATTTGTTCCCATTCCTGGGGCTAAGCCCATTGGCAACTTAGCGAACGCACCCATTGCGATTGTAGACAAACCAGCAATTAATGCTGTTGCTAGAAATACCCCACCAAATGGCATTCCTGTTGTCGATAACATACCTGGATTTACAGCGAGTATATAACACATCGCCAAAAATGTTACTAATCCCCCGATTATCTCCCTGCGCCAATTAGACCCGCGCTCCGAAATTTTGAAGAACTTATCTACTTTCATTAAAAACGTAGGTTGTTCTTCGTGTGTTAATTTTTTCTCTTCCATCTATATCCTCCCTATGGATTTTAGTATTCAATATCGTGATGGTAAAAATAAAAGCCACTACTACTAGTGGCTGTGATGATTGCATAGAGAAAAACGCAATTCATCTTTTCGTAGTCGTGATTTTCACGGAATCACGGTAGAAACTTGGCCGCCACATTCAGCCGATTATACGATTGATTGAATACACCTCTAATTTTAACAGATATTTACAGTTGAGTAAATAGAAAACATAAACTTTAGAAATGTAAACGATTTCACATTTTCTACTTATATTTTTTATAAATTTCCAAATTATGATACTTTTTTGACTTTAATATCATATAATGAAGTTAAGAGGTGGTGTTATCGTGAAATTATGGCAAAAAGGAATCGTTTATCAAATTTATCCAAGAAGTTTCAAAGACTCTAACGGAGATGGTATTGGTGATATTCCAGGAATAATTTCGGAACTGGATTATTTAAAATTTTTAGGCATTGATATTATTTGGTTATCACCTGTTTATTTATCGCCGAATAATGATTTTGGTTACGACGTTGCAGATTATTACCAAATAAATCCTGAGTTCGGAACTATGCATGATATGGATTTATTAATTAGAAGGGCTAACCAACTTGGAATTAAAATTATTATGGATTTAGTAATTAACCACACTTCTACTGAACACTGGTGGTTTAACCCGTCTTTTGTAAATACGCAAGAAATATTTTTTAATTAATTTTATTCTAATTTCTACTTTGGGGCTTTATAAAGCCTTTTTTATTTGTCAAATGTAAAATTTTATTTTTATCATTTCCCTTGCGTATTATTGCGAATTATGATATAATATAAATATAGAAGTAATTTGATAACAAAGAGGTGGAAAGATGGCTTTATATCTAAAAAAGACCCCTCAATATGGAAGGGTATATTTATCAATTGTTGACTCTGTTTATGATCCGAAAATTAAAAATGTTAGACAAAAAACATTTAAATCTTTAGGATATCTAGATAATTTAGAAAAAGAATATGTTGATCCAATTGGATATTTTCAAAATTGGATTAAAGAGGAAAATGAAAGAAGGAAAAATTCAGTTTTAGATCCGATACCTACAGATAAAAAGAAATTAATTCATCTTGGATATTTTCCTTTAAAAAGGTTATATAATGAGTTACAACTTAAAGAATTGGTTGACGCAACCATTTATATGTCTAGGAAAAACGCTAGATATTCTTTATCTAACGTTTTTGAATTATTAGTATATTCGCGTGCATTAAATCCTAATTCTAAACTTGAATCGTATGAATCGATGTATAATTCACTTTATCACAATTATGATTTTTCTAAAGCTCAAATGTATGACGCGATTGAAGCATTGGGGAGTAATAATGCCGATACAGCCATCTTTGAATACATAAGAAGTGAGTATGGTAAAAGATATAGGACCAATACAAAGAAAGTGTATTTTGACTGTACAAACTTCTTCTTTGAAATAGATAAGCCACATGATTATATGCAAAAAGGACCATGCAAGTCAAATACTAATTCACCGATCATTGGACTAGCTTTATTATTAGATGAAGATAAAATTCCAATTGATTATAAAATATATCCAGGAAACGAATCAGAATATCCTTTCTATAATGAAGTAATTGGCCAAATGAAAGAAAAGCACAACATTAAAGGTAAAGTAATTAGAATAGCAGATAAAGGTTTAAACTCAAGTGAAAACATAGCTAAAACTTATTTAGATGGAGATGGTTATATTTTCTCAGAAACCGTTCGTGGAGCGAAAAAGGAAATAAAAGATTGGATTATTGACCCTAAAGGATATGAAGAAATATTGGATAAAGAAGGAAACTTAATGGCTAAATATAAATCTAGAGTCGACTATTTTGATACTCTAACAGTCACTAATAAAGACGGTAAAAAAGTAAAAGTTGAAATCCCACAACTTCAGATAGCTTATTGGTCAAGAGACTACGCTCAAAAGACTAAATATGAGCGAGATGTCGCCCTAACAAAATTAGAAAAGAAGGTAGAGACTCCTTCCGGATATAAAAGAGAATTATTTGGTCATACTTCTAAATTTATAAAAGAGATATCATATGATAAAGATGGCCAAGAGTTAAAAGTTGATACCGAACGGTTTATTGACTATGAAAAAGTAGATATTGATAGTGAACTAGATGGATTTAACTTATTCGTAACAAGTGAAATAAAGGCACCACCACTTGAAGTGGTAGATGCCTACAAAGCTTTATGGCAAATTGAAGATTCTTTCAGAGTCTTAAAAACAACCTTAGAGACAAGACCCGTATATCACTCTAAAATGGAATCAATTAGAGGACACTTTTTAATTTGTATGGTAACATTATTTTTATTAAGAGTAATTGAAGTTAAAAAATTAAAAAAGAAAATATCACTAACATCACTAGTCAACTCTTTAAGAAAATATCAAGCTGTAAAAATCTCCAACAACAAATATTTATTACTTTATATCGATGAAAATTTAACGTTAATTAGTCAATATTATGGTATAAAATTAAACCAATTTACTAAAAATAACGAAGAGATAAAAAAATTATTTTAACAACTTTTAATTCGCAAGAAGATGAAAAGGCACCTCTGGGCTTAGTAAAGCTTAAAAGTGCCTTTATTATTAAAATATTTACAAAAGTCAGGGAATACACCTCTAATTTTAACAGATATTTACAGTTGAGTAAATAGAAAACATAAACTTTAGAAATGTAAACGATTTCACATTTTCTACTTATATTTTTTATAAATTTCCAAATTATGATACTTTTTTGACTTTAATATCATATAATGAAGTTAAGAGGTGGTGTTATCGTGAAATTATGGCAAAAAGGAATCGTTTATCAAATTTATCCAAGAAGTTTCAAAGACTCTAACGGAGATGGTATTGGTGATATTCCAGGAATAATTTCGGAACTGGATTATTTAAAATTTTTAGGCATTGATATTATTTGGTTATCACCTGTTTATTTATCGCCGAATAATGATTTTGGTTACGACGTTGCAGATTATTACCAAATAAATCCTGAGTTCGGAACTATGCATGATATGGATTTATTAATTAGAAGGGCTAACCAACTTGGAATTAAAATTATTATGGATTTAGTAATTAACCACACTTCTACTGAACACTGGTGGTTTAAAGAAGCTAAAAAAGGCAAAGATAATCCTTACCGCGATTATTATCATTGGCGTGATAAAAAGAATAATTGGAGTGGTTTTTTTGGTGGAACAACTTGGGAAAAAGTAGGCGATCAATATTATCTTCACCTTTTTGATAAGACTCAAGCTGACCTCAATTTATCAAATCCTAAAGTTATACAAGAGATTAAAGACATCATGACTTTTTGGCTAGATAAAGGGATTTATGGATTTAGGTGCGATGTAATTAATATTATTTACAAAAACTCACTAAAAAATGGTCAAAGACGATTAGTATTAACTGGTTTAGAACATTATCATTCAACAAAAAGAAATCATGAAATCTTACAAGAATTAAGAAGAGATGTTTTAGATAATTACGATCCTTTTACTGTTGGTGAAACAGTTTTAGTCACACCACAACAAGCGTATGATTTAATGGATCCTGAAAGAAAAGAATTAGATTTAGTTATCGCTTTCGAACACATGGATGTTGACCATATCAATAATAAATGGTTCAAAGTTAAATACAAACCTCAAAAAATGATGGAAGCTTTAACTAAATGGCAAGAAGCTCTTCCATGGAATTGTCTATATTTTGAAAATCATGATCAACCACGAAGCGTTTCAAGATTTGGTTCTGAAACTTCTTATCGAGAAGAAAGCGCTAAAATGCTCGCAACCATTTTACTAACATTAAGAGGAACTCCTTTTATTTATCAAGGTCAAGAAATTGGAATGACCAATGGTCATTTTAAATCACTTGATGAAATTATGGATACTGAAACCCATAATATCAATAAGATTGGAAAAAAATTATTAATTCCTAGACCAATATTAAGAAAAATGTTATTCAGAACGACTCGTGATAATGCTAGAACCCCAATGCAATGGGATGATTCAACCGGATTTACTACTGGTCAACCTTGGTTAAAAGAAAATGATAATAAATCTTATATTAATGTTGAACTTGCCAGTGAAGATCCCAATTCAATTTTACATTTCTACAAACGATTAATTGAGTTTAGAAAAGCCACTCCTGCGTTAATCAAAGGTGATTTTAAAGTCATTAGTATGACAAAAGATATTTATATTTATGAAAGATCATATAAAGATAAAACATTTAGAATTATCGCTAATATGTCTGGTAAAGAGAAAAAATTTCAAGTTTATAAAAAACCTGTTTTTTCAAATTATCTTACTTTCTTAGGTTACAGCTTAAGACCATATGAAGCGTTAATTATTGAGGTATAAATGAACTTTTTAGATTATTTAAAATTCACTGAAGGATTAAATCAATGGGAAACTAAACCTTTATTTAATTTAGACAGCCTATTTTTTGCTGATGGTCCCCATGGGTTGAGAAAACAATTATCAAATATTGACCCCTTTGGTAAATCTAGTAGTTATATTGCCACTGCATTTCCAACTGCCAGTTTAACTTCTTGCAGTTTTGATAAACAACTATTAGAAGACATGGGAAAAGCCCTAGCTTTAGAAGCCAAAGCGTTAAATGTTCATGTTTTATTGGGCCCAGGAACCAATATTAAAAGGAGCCCTTTATGTGGGAGAAATTTTGAATATTTTTCTGAAGACCCTCTTCTTGCAGGAGAATTAGCGGCGGCATATGTAAGAGGCGTACAAAATAATCGTGTTGGCGTTTCTGTTAAACATTTTTTCGCTAATAATCAAGAACACTATCGTTATACTTCTAACTCAGTTATTGATAAAAGAGCGATCAGGGAAATTTATTTAAAACCATTTGAATTAGTAGTTAAAGAAAATCCAGCAACAATTATGACTAGTTATAATAAGGTTAATGGTATTTATACTAATAGTCATCCAATCCTAAAGAGAATTGTACGTGATGAGTGGAACTATAACGGTGTTTTAATTTCAGATTGGGGCGCCACTTACAATAAATATGAATGTATTATGGCAACCCACGATTTAGAAATGCCTTCTTCTAATGGTTTTTACAATAGTTTTGTTGAAAAACACTTAAATGAGAAAGAACTTCAAAATAACCTTGTCGATACTTATAAAAGAATTAAATATTTAATTCAAAAATATCGTCATAATTATGATATTGTGGTTGATTTTGAAAATCAACATGAAATTTCTAGACATATTGCCAGAGAATCAATGGTACTTTTAAAAAATGATGATGATATTTTACCATTATCGAAAAACGAAAAAATATTAATTGCTGGACCATTTATCGACAACTTTAGATATCAAGGAGCGGGCTCAAGTGAAATTAATCCTTACCGAGTTGATCAAATTATTGATGTTACTACTAATTATAGCGATAACATTATTACATCAAAAGGTATCAATTTCGATAACTCTGATAATAAAGAATTATTAAATAAAACTATCACTTTAGCAAAAGATGTTGATAAAGTAGTAATTGTTGTCGGCCTTCCTAAGGAATATGAAACCGAGGGGTTTGACCGGGAAGATATCAACATTCCGCAAAATCAAATTAAATTTATTGAAGAAATTTTTAAAGTTAATCAAAATATAATTTTAGTTGTGGTTGGTGGCGGTGTTATTGATTTATCGTTTGATAAATATGCTAAAGGTTTACTCCTTGCATCACTAAGTGGTGGTGCTGGAGCCAAAGCGATTTTAGATATTTTATATGGATATCCTCCTTCGGGCAGATTATCAGAAACTTATCCGCATCAACTTAGTGATGTTAATGTTTGTTTATCAAAAAATGATTTAAATATTTATTATGATGAATCAATCTATGTGGGATATCGATATTATGATACTTTTAATGTTCCCGTTAAATATCCTTTTGGATATGGCCTGTCATATACCGAGTTTAAATATAGTAATTTATCTTGTGAAATAAAAGATAATAATTTAATTGTAAATTTCAATTTAGAAAATAACGGAAAATCAGATAGTAAAGAGGTTATCCAAATATATATTGGTGCTCCTAAAACTAGTGTATACAAACCTAAAAAAGAATTAAGATTATTTGATAAGGTTTTCTTGAAATCACAAGAAAAGAAACACTTGTCTTATCAAATACCACTAACTGATTTAAGATATTTTGATATCTATTCGACATCTTTTGTTTTGGAAGATGGAACTTATCATGTATATGTCTCAAAAGATGTGAATAACCACGTTCTTGAAGAAACTATTTACATTAAAGGAGAAATTAGAAATCACCCACACACATCATATCTAAATCAAGAATATGATACTTCTAGTTTTCAAGATATTTATCATTTAGTTCTACCTAAAAAAAGACCAATATTAAAAAGACCATATAATTTAAATTCGACATTAGAAGATTTAGAAAATACTTTAATGGGGAAAATATTATCAAAAATTATTATTAAGATAGCTACAAAAGAATTAAAAGATATGCCCGATAATCTTAAAAATTTAACTCAAAAAATGTTAAAAACAACCCCGCTTAGACTATTAGCCAATTATGGAGGCGAAGCACTTACCTTCAAGATGGCACAAGGAATAATTGATATCGTTAATTTAAAATTACTTAAAGGAATAAGAAAGGTGAGAAAACCATGAAAAAACAAAGAGTTGGCATTTATACTGTAAGTGGATTAGGCCGCGATTTAGCTTATACATTATATAGTTCATATTTATTAGTGTTTTTAACTGACGCCTTAGGATTAAAAACATGGGAATTAGTTGCGGTTGGAATAATTATGGCAATCGCACGAATTTGGGATGCAATTAACGACCCACTAATGGGAATTATTATTGATAATAGGACAACACGGTGGGGTAAATTTAAACCTTGGATTTTAGTTGGTGCCATTACAAGTGCCATTTGTTTTATCTTGTTATTCCAAGATTTCAATTTAGAGGGGGCAAAATTCTTAATTTTATTTACCATTATTTATGTAATGAGTGACATGACTTATACGATGAACGATATTGCTTATTGGAGCATGTATCCAACATTTACAACAGATGCCCATAAACGTGAAAAAATCGGTTCACAAGCGAGAATGTTTGCCAGTATTGGGATGTTTATTACTATCGCTTTAGTTCCAATAATTTATCAATCAGAAAAAATTGGAAATCCGAAAAAAGCTTTCTCAATTATGTCAATCGTCATTGCTAGTATCTTCTTAATCTCGCAAATATTAGTGACAATATTTGTTCGAGAATCTGAAGATCCAATTATGCATGTTAAACAAGAAAAAACAAGATTTAAAGATATCTTAAGGATTATTTTTAAAAATGATCAGTTAGTTATTTTAATGTTAGTTATTTTATTTTTAAACATTGGATATTTTATTACGACCTCATTAGGTATCTACTTCTTTAACTATGACTTTGTTCGTTATGGTGGAGTTGAGTTTATGATCTTCTCAGTCATTCTTGCCATTAGTCAACTAATCGCAATCATCTTATTGCCAATTTTAACTAAAAAATTTAAACGCCGACAAGTCTTTACACTCGCATTTATATTAATGGCAATTGGCTATCTTTCATTTGCTTTAGTTGGTTATGTCCTTCCAATGAATATGATTGTCATTGGTATTGCTGGATTTGTTCTCTTCTTTGGACAAGGTTTTATGCAAGTCTTACATATTATTATGCTCGCTGATACAATTGAATATGGTCAATGGAAGTTAGGCACTAGAAATGAATCAGTAATCTTTGCAGTTAACCCTTTTGTTGTTAAGTTAGCTACTAGTGTTCAAACACTAGTTGTCGCCTTAACTTTAGCCTTTACCGGCTTAAATGAAAAAGTGATTAATCCTTTAACTGAAGATATTGATTTGGCTAATAGAAATCACGAAGTCTATGGTACTCCAAAATTAACTACTGAAGAAATTAGACACTTTATCAGTCAAAATATCACTAGTGAGATGAGACTAGGCTTACGTTTATCAATGTTAATTATTCCATTTTTATTTGTTTTAGGTAGTTATTTATTGTATCGTTTTAAATTTAAAGTTGATGAAGATATGCATCGAAAAATAACTACAGAAATAAGACAACGAGTGGAAATGGAATCAATTAATATTAAATTCTTTAATGTCCTTAATAAATGATTTTCAAATTAATAAAAAACGCAGAAAAATTCTGCGTTTTTTTATTAATAATATTTTTTCTAATAATTATTAAGCGATTGTTCTTTTAGAAAAGTTTCCGTTAATTGAACTAACTGGTTTAGAAACGATGAATGCGTTAGGATCTACACTCTTGACGACTCCTAGTAACCTAGATCTTTCAAAATTCATCACAATCAAATACAACATACTTTTTTCATTAAGAGTAAAGCCGCCTCTAACATCGAAAATAGTAACTCCTCTTTGAACAACTTCAATAATTTTTTCAGCCATATCCTCAGGATAATCCGTGATAATATTAAATTCAATGTAGTTATAAGTTGTGTGGATTTTATCAATCGCAATCATTGTGGCAAAGAGAGTAATTAGAGTGTAAATAAAAATTAATCCAGCTTGGGTAATCCCACCAGGACCCGCTTCAATACCATATAAAATCGCTCCTATTACGGCGATAGATAAATTAAGTATTGTTGAAATTTGGCCAACACTTCTACCTTTCTTAAGTGATATATATTGACTAACAATATCAAAACCACCGGTAGAAGTACCAAATTTCATCGCGATCCCCACACCAACACCAATAAGACCACCACCAATAATAGCGAGTAGGGCGGGTTCAACATCTTTAAAAATGTCAACCTTGAGATAACCAATAATAGTCGCTTGGATGGTTACTGAAATCATTGAATACATAGTAAATCTTTTAGAAACTCCAAACCATCCTAATAAGAAAAGTGGAATATTTAATCCTAAAATCGTCACGAACATAATAATATCACGAGTTGACTGACTAATTTGCCCCCCGTTAGATAGTTTAACAATGTCAACGATAAGTTGGGCAATTCCCGGAATGCCACCACCATAGATTCTTAGTTCGGCACTAGCCTCTAAAAACCATCCCAAACCGATTCCGTAAATCGCTGTTGAAACGATGATAATAAGAATCCGAAATGGTTCTGAGTGGGTAAAATTTTTGAATTTTTCACTTTTAAAAAATTTAATTTTCTTCATTTCTATCACTTAATATTTCTTCCATTTTCTTGTCCAAATCAAAACGTTCAAATAAAACTTGGGCTTGATTTGGTCTACCACTTGGATAAACTCCAAACTCACTAAGCGTTTCAAAAGATAAATCATGATAATTAATTTGTTCAGCAATTTTAACTGATGTTTGTGGTAAATATGGGTTTAATAAAACTGAAATAAATCTAATAGTTTCGATTAAATGATATAACAAACTGTCTAATTCTTTTTGCTTGGATTCATCTTTATTTAATTTCCAAGGTTCCATTAAATCAATATATTTATTGGCACTTCTTGCAAGTGATATAACTACCTCTAAAGCGTCACCAACTTTTAATTCATTCATTAAGTGTTTCATTTCTGGTAAAGCTTTTAATGCTTCATTACGTAATTCTTGTGAGTGTTGATCATTAAGTATTACTCTTTTAATTTCTCCACCACGATATTTTTTGATCATACCTAAAGTTCGATTAACTAAATTACCAACAGTATTAGCTAAATCACTATTATTTCTTTCGATTATTAACTCATATGTCATATTTCCATCAGTATTATATGGAATTTCATGTAGACAATAATATCGAACTGGATCAACTCCAAAGTATTTGACCAATTCGTTAGTATACATGACATTTCCGGTTGATTTACTCATTTTATTACGATTAAATAAAATCCATGGATGACCAAAGATCGTCTTTGGTAAATCAATGCCTAAAGCTAATAAGATAATTGGCCAAAAGATAACGTGAAATCTCATAACATCTTTACCAACAACATGAAGGTCAGCTGGCCAATATTTTTTAAATAATTCACCTGGTTCTTTTTCTGGTGAATAGTCTAATCCGGTTATATAATTACATAATGCATCAATCCATACATACATCACATGTTTTGGATCACTTAAAATGGGAATTCCCCAATCGAAAGCTGTTCTAGTAATTGATATATCTAATAGTGGTTCTTCTAAAAAGTTTTTTATCATTTCGTTTTTTCTTGATTCTGGCAAAATAAAATTAGGATTTCTCTTAATATGGTCAACTAGTTGTTGTTGGTAATTACTCAATTTGAAAAAATAGGCTTCTTCACTCATCCAAATAGGAATATCACCTTGAGCGGTTTTGCCATCAATTAAGTCTTTTTCAGAAACAAACGATTCTTCCGATAAAGAATACCAACCTTCGTAATGGCCTAAATAGATATCGCCCTGATCTAATAGTTTTTTAAAGATTTGTTGAACCGAATGGACATGTCTTTCATCAGTCGTTCGTACGAACGCATCATAACTAATGTCAACTAGATCAAAAATATTTTTAATCTCTTTTGAAATTAAATCAACATAGGTCTGAGGATCAACTCCATTGTTTTTAGCGTATTCTTCAATTTTTTGTCCGTGTTCATCAGTTCCTGTTTGAAAATAGACATCATATCCTTCTAATCTTTTAAATCTAGCGATAGCATCAGTTAGAATGATTTCATAAACATTTCCAATATGTGGAATTGCTGAACTATATGGGATGGCTGTTGTAATGTAATATTTCTTTTTCATTTCTCTCTCCTAATTTTATATAACTTGTAAATTTCTGATTTTGATTTATTTAAATCTTTAGCAACTAATTTCATCGCTTCTTTTTCATCATTTCCCAAATCAAGATAATATTTAACGTGTTCATCAATCGTAAATTTTTTAAAATAATCAGTCGGGTTCCCCCCTTCAATAACTAAGACGCACTCACCTAATATCTCGGGTTCATTTTGAATAATATCTTCTACATTACCTCTAATGATAGTTTCAAACTTTTTAGTTAATTCTCTAGCAATAACTACTCGTCTATTTCCCAAAACTTCTAAAATATTATTTAAAGTTTTATAAATTCGATTACTTGCTTCATAAATGACTAAAGTTTCAGGTTTATATAAATAATCATTTAACAACGTTTTTTGTTTTTCTTCACCTCGCGGAAGAAAACCCAAAAATATAAATGGTTGAATGATTAATCCTGAAGTGATAAGTGCGGGTAAGATCGCATTAGCTCCAGGAATGGAAACTACATTAAAATCTCTTTCTATTGCCATTTTAACAATTTCGTATCCAGGATCACTAATTCCTGGTGTTCCAGCATCAGTAATTAAGGCAATATTATTCCCTTCTTTTAATAAATTAATAATTTTTTCACCTTTAATCTCTTTATTAAATTCGAAATAACTATCAACTTGATTATTAATTTCGTAATAATCTAATAATTTTTTACTGTGTCTGGTATCTTCACAAAAGATATAGTCAACTTCTTTTAATATTCGAACCGCTCTAAAAGTAATATCTTCCAAATTACCAATTGGAGTTGATACTAAGTAAAGTGTTGAATTTTCATTTTGAAAGTTTTGAGTAATTTTCATTTTATGAATTGACCGCTTTTTTCGCCTTTTCGATTAAATCTCTTTCATCATAAATTAATCGCATTAGTTGTTTCTTTTTAGCTACAGTAATTCCAAATCTTTCTCTAATTTCTTCTAAAAAGAAATGTTGTTCTGTGTTGTATAATTCATCATAAAGATGGTAACTTTGATAAATTTAAAAGAGACGATATTTCTTACTGCAATTGGTGCTGATTCAAAAAAGATAATAGTTTTTATCATAATCATCACTTAATTTAAAAGTGTATTCAGCAGCCAACATCATCACCAATTTCAGCTAACATCAAATTTAAAATTCGATCTTCATAGTTTGATGGTTCACCATCAATGGAACATAGATGGAGTGCTAAATCTAAAAATTTTAATTTTTCTTTTCTAGTTAATGAATGTAATAACATTATTCCACCCCTTCATATTCTCCTTTTTTAAGCCAAACTCTTTCTTGTTCTTCGCCTTTAAAAATTAATATTTTTTCTCTCAACAAGTTAACATCTTTAACTTGATATATTTCATTTTTTATATTTAATCTTATCACCAATAGTTGGTAAAATTTCTTTTAAGTGGGTATATGCTTCGTTTTCATATTTAATACAACATAATAATTTATCGCAATGCCCCTGAAATTTTAGAAGGATTAAGAGCCAATATTTTGATTTTTAGCCATGCGAATTGTAATTACATCAAATTCTTCAATAAATTTCTTGCAACACAAAACTCGTCCACACGGACCAATGCCACCTACTATTTTAGCACCGTCTCTTGAACCAATTTGTCTTAGTTCAATTCTTGTTTGGTAGACATATGATAAATCTTTAACTAATTCTCTAAAGTCAACTCTTTCTTCAGCTTCAAAATAAATTAGTAGTCTTTTTCGATCAAGTGTGTATTCTGCATCTAAAACCGACATATCTAATTTATGTTTTTTTACTAAATCTTTAGTAGTAACTACTACTTCGTGAGTTTCTTTATCATTTTGTTCTTGGGCGATATAATCTTCGTCATTAGCCTTTCTAATAAATGTAACTAATTCTTGATTAAATTGTTCATCTTCTATTTCTAAAGTTGCAATAACTTCAGCTAATTCAACACCTCGAGGTGTTTCAATAACTACATTTTCATCGTCTAACACTTCAATGTTTGCTGCATCAAAATAATATCTTTGCCCTGAATTTTTAATTTTAACTAAACTGACTTTCATAAATTGCGCTCCTTATCTAAATCTAAGAGTAGTTTGTGATAATATGTGTGAATATTTACTGGGACTCTTAGCCTATTAATATTTTCTTTAATTTTTGAAGTAATTTTTTCTAAATCATCTAAACTTAGTTTGGCACTTATTTCCTGATTTCACTTCTTAATGAATCAAAAGTAATCGTTCGATTAACTTTATAG
>JBMNNF010000003.1:0-187403 GCA_050953825.1 Acholeplasmataceae bacterium
AGCTCCATACTAATTGAAAATCTATTTTTACTTCTATTTTTTCGTTTTCTACTTGTATTTTTTTCATAATTTTTTATATTTAATTATTAACTATTAACACTATATCAAATAATTAGTTTTCTGTCAAATAGAGTGTCCGGATTTTCTAATCCTTTCTCTTTCTCTTAATTCCCTTCTTGCCAAAATGGAAGCGTTGAAAGTAGAAAATTATCAATAAATATTAGAAGACTGCATATGCAGTCTTTTATTTTTGTCAAACATATTTAATTTAAATATGTATTATTTTAAATTATATAAAAATTGTGATATAATTACTTTGACATTATTAATATTCCTGTTATTGTTCCTCCAGTTCCTATGCCTGCAATAAAATAATCTATTTTTCTTTTTCCTATTTGATTTAGGATTTCTTCGGCAGTTTTTTCATAGTGAACTTTCACATTGTTTTTGTTTTCGTATTGATTTAAAAAAACAATTTCTCCTCTTTTTTCTCTTTGTTTTAATTCTTTTAATGACAGGTTCTCTGAACTTTTTATTAGGAACAGAGATAATCCTTCCTCCGTAAGTTAGGATCATTTTCTTTTTTTCTTCGCTTGTTGTTTTTGGAATAACCACAGACAGTTCATAGCCTTTTATTGCAGATATCATAGCAAGTGCAATTCCAGTAGAAAATGTGCTGGTATTCATGTGTTCCATTTTAACAGGCACCCCAATACCTGGCTTTAGTCGCTATACTGCCGCAGCCAAATCACCATTGACTAAATATGGTGATATTTATTCATTTGTTCATGGCAAACCACTAATTGAATATTTATGGGCTAATAATAAATTTGATTATGTAGAAGAATTAGTATCTAAATCTGATGAAATTGATTTAGGAAACGCATTATTTAATTTAAAATATTATCATGGTGGAAGTAATGATTTAATTAAATATTTAGAGGAAAAAATTAAAAACAACACTACTAATGAAATTATAAAAAGAATTGACTCAATAAAGCTTCATGCCGAAAATGTTATAACTTTTGAACTGAAGTTAGATGAAATAGAATCACTAGTAATTAACGATTTATCATTAGTTGATTTTTTAGATTCCAAACAATCATATATTGAATCAATTGAAATTAAATCTAAAAACGAATTCTTACCTGATATTGATATATTAGAATTTGATGATGAAGAAGATTTAATTGAAATTCCATATGATATTTATAATTATTTTGATAGTGAAGAAGAAAAGTTAGAATACATTTCAATATATGATGCTGGTTATATAATTGATAATATAGTATCTTTTTCAATAGTCTTTAAAAACAAAAAAGAAAAAACCTATTATATTAATTGGTTATCAGATTCTGAATTTTGAGTTCCCCCAAAACACATAGATAAAAATAAAGTTTTCATTAATTTTCATTGGCGTTTTGCTTGTTTAATCCGAACTCTTTTCTTGGATTTTAATTCTGAAGAATTAAAAAGATTATATTCTTCAGTTGTCCATCTTTCTATTTTTTGATAATTTTTAACCCCTTTTTCATTGCGAGCGAAAATAGTCATTATTCCAGTAATTAATTGATAGTATTCAATACTTACATTATCTTTTATGCGCTTACTTAAGGCCATAAGTTCGTTGTAAATAATGTTTCTATTCTTATGTTCAATTATGTGAACCATAACTAACATTGCTATATCCAAAATAAAGAATAAATTATTAATTGAAGTAGATGCTTTTACTCTAAAATTTTCTAGCCCAAATTGAACTTTCTTAAATCTAAATAACTCTTCAATTTTCCACCTTGATATATAGTGTAGGCTTGCTTTTATCAAATCTTCTTTTGAATGAATCTTAATATTTGTTATTAAAACCATTGGTTCTGTTTCAAAATCAAGATAGGAAAATATTATTGTTATTTTATCTTTAACGCGGTTAATATTTCCTTCTATATGTGAAACTTTAAGACTAATATCCTCACCCCTATATTTAATCGGAACTATTACTTTACCCTTTCGTCTTTTGGCGTCATCAAATATCTTTATTTTTTTATCTTTTCGCTTTAAGACGCGATTATTTCTAATTCGTATAACGAAATATTGTTTGTTTGATATAAGATAATTCATTAGTTTAGTATCGTCATATCCTCTATCAAATACGAATACACCTTGATAATCTTTTATATGGGATATTACCATATTTAGTGCTTTCTTTGTTTCTAGATTTGTTGACTTAAATTCTTTCTTTTCCTCACTATAAACCTTATTATAAATAGGAACTGGATGCTTTGTATTTTTACTTAAACCAGCTATCGCTGTTAATCTATACCCCTTTTCATATTTCTCTGTAAGACTAGATCCATCTTTAACCATCCCTATATTTTCAAATTTAACACCATATGGTTTTATTATATCTGAATCATCAACTAGAAATACCATTTTATCGTTATTTAGATATGATAAAGCTTTAGTAATATATGAATGCAAAGTAGAAATATCATTTTCTTTTAAAAGATTTCTATATAGCCTTTCATTAACCTTCTTTAAAGCTATATTTTCATTAAGGGAATATGCGATATCATTTAAAACCATACTAGATGATTTTAATATTCCAAATACCATATCAAGATAAAATTTGTATTGTGGGCGTTTTTTTTCATTAATTATTGTTTTTAAAATAGATTGAATTATTCTTATTAAATAGTCAAAAAGTGTGGTAAAATTAGACATGTGAAAACCTCTCTTTCATTTGCGAGTATGAATATTTTCTTCAAATCTATTTTAACTCACAAATTGAGGGTTTTCACCCTGAAAATGGATATGAAACCTTGTTTTTAGACAAAAAATCAAGTTTTTTAATAAAATTTATTTTGGTTCAGAAAAAATGGGGGAACTCAAGATTCTGAATATGTTGACTTTTTGCAAACATACCAAAAAACAAATGGTTTTTGGGTATGGAGATATGACAATAGATATTTGAACGAATCTTTATTTAATAATGTAGGCTTAACTCAAAAAATAAAATATCAAAAAGGACTCCCACAAGATCATAAGCTAACAGAAAAAGATTTAACAGATATTAAAGGCCTTGATATTGGAGTAGCTAAATATGAACTTTTTAATGATTTTAATCAAATAAGTGAAGATTTAAAATTAATCCCAAATTTAAAATTCTTAATAATAAATTTTTCACTAACACATTATGATGAGTTAGAAACATTTGATGTTACTCCTTTATCCAAAGTTGAGTCTATAAAAACGTTTATTTTTAAAGCTGATTATGGTCCAGTACATTTAATAGGTGTTAAGTCGCTTGCTAAAAACGGCATAAAAGTAATAATTAATAATCACATTAGTGATAACGAAGAAGTTACTCTTGAAGATTATGACGAAAAAGAATATATCGAATATTTCAATCGGAAAAATGCCATATTTAAAATGATTAAGTAAAAAAGTGGATGGTATATAATAAAGTAGACACAAAGATAAGAGAATAATGATAGTATGTAAATAAAGAGGTGTTTACTTATGAGGGAAAAATATTCAAGAGAATTTAAAATACAAACAAATTCACATTGATATTAAAAAAACAAAACTATTATTGACAAAAGAAGAAAAAGATAATATTATATAAGTGGAAATATTGTTAACGTTCTCATATATACTCAATACTGTATTTTTTATTTTAATAATGTAAGCGCTTACAAAAGGTGTAACGACTGGGTTATTGTGTTTTTTAGGAAAATGAGAACGTTCACATTTAAATATTCTTGAAAATATTTACTTGTTTAAAATGAAAAGGAGGGAAAACATGAAAAAATTTGTAACAAGAATATTACTAATTTTAGTATTTGTTTTTATGGGTATGATATTTACCGCGTGTAAAGAACAACAAGAGGAACCAGTAGATGAAATAATAGTTGAAAAAATCAAAGATTTTGATGATCGAACTGTTGACTTATTAGGAGAAAATTTAGTCTATGGACCACAAGACGTAATTTATACATTAACTGATTTTGTAAAAAACGTAACAGTTGAAGATGTACACTTTGAATTAATAGCTTCTTCTGAAGGTGTTACATTTGGACCAATTAAAAACAATAAAGTTCAAGTTACGGTTTCAACGGTTGGTGAAAAAACATTTACCTTGAAAGTGTCGAAAGGAGCTACGGAGTTATTTGAAATAAGAGGAAAAATTAATGTTACTGATAGTTCAATTTATTATATTATAAATGGCGGATTTGAAACAGGAGATTTGACTGGATGGACAGCTAGTGAAGAAATTGGTTTTGTTATTGCCGATAATAAAGAATATTTTAATTTTCTAGATCCAACTCCAACAACTAATCATACAGGAAATTACTATCTTGATGGATATAATCAAGCTAATAATTTTTCTTCTGAAGGTAATATAGGCACTTTAACATCATCTAAATTCGTAGTAGGAGGTTCGAGATGGATTACTTTCCAATTAGGTGGCGGGAAACAAAAATCATTACGATTAGAATTAATTTGCGATGAAGAAGATACTGTAATTGAAGTCTTTAACAATTACATGTTTAAAGATCCAGAACGTTCTATAGGATTAACAACATATGCTTATCAAATTTCCGAAGAATTTGTAGGTAAAAAATGTTATTTTCGTTTTGTTGATAATGCATTGTCGGGAAATTTTAGAGCGTTTACAGCAGATAATTTTGTAACCTATTATCCAGTTGGAAAAGAGCCAAATGTTGATAGAGAAAATATTTTTCTAGCAAATTATACAGGAAATATTTTAAAAGAAAAACTAAACTTGGATAATGCTACAAATAATCTAAAAAATGGCGGGTTTGAAACAGGTACACTAAGTGGATGGTCTGGAGATGACGGCTTTACTTTAAGCACTGCTGAAACTTTTTTTGAACAGTTTTTTCCTGATAATATCCCTACATATAATAAAGCTGGGGACATATTTTTTAACAACTGAAACAAATTATGATTTTCAAGGAACTTTAACAAGTGAAGCTTTCATAGTTGATGGCTCAGGGTGGATTACAATAAAAATTGGCGGAAATAAAACTGATAATTTGTATGTTTCGTTGATGAAATATGTTGATGATAGCGAAGATATAGAATTAGCAAAATTTAATAATAATTTATTCTCAGATCCTTATCGTAGTTTTGCAATGACAAAATATGCATATCAAATCCCTGAAGAATATTTTGGAGATATACTATATTTTGTAATTAATGATTATGCAACATCTGATACGCCGTTTGGTGCAATAACAATTGATGAAATAATCACTTATTATGAAGTTGGAAATGAACCCCCTCGTAGATGGTGTTGATTGTTTCTATGCAAGTTATTGTGAAGTAATACCAACTGGGATTGGAGAAAAACTCGGTCTTGAAGATGCTACAAATGAAATTAGAAATGGTGGGTTTGAAACAGGAGATACTACTGGGTGGTTTACATATGATTTAGAAGAAAGTTATGTTGTGACATCAGATGGTACATTATTTGAACAATATTATCCATTGAATCCACCTATATACAATGCTACAGGTGAATACTTCTTAACAGGATTTAAGAGTTGGTGAAGCAGAAGCAGGATTAAATGCTATTGGCTCATTTTATTCTCAAGCATTTATTGTCGGTGGAACTCGTTGGATTACTTTCAAAATGGGCGGGACTAATAATCAAGCTATTGCATTAGAATTATATTGTT
Organism: Acholeplasmataceae bacterium; assembly: GCA_050953825.1. Classification (GTDB taxonomy): domain Bacteria; phylum Bacillota_I; class Bacilli_A; order Acholeplasmatales; family Acholeplasmataceae; genus DUQW01. The sequence goes on from JBMNNF010000003.1 coordinate 5,703, forward strand.
ACAATGTTGATGGCGAAGACACACTTATTGCACAATTCAATAATTATTTGTTTTCTGATCCATATAGGAGCATTGGCATGAGTAATTATGGTTATCAAATTCCTGAAGAATATTTAGGCAAGTATTGTTACTTAAAATTAGTTGATAAAGCAAATAACTCCATTGCATTTGGTGCAATTTCTTTAGATGAAGTTAAAACATATTATGAAACAGCACCGACCATATTTATGGGAAATCCTATTGTTATAACTAATAATGCAGATTCACCAAAATTAAGTGATGATAAGAATATTTATGAGGCGGGATATATAAACAAACCACTAGAAAATATTTCTGATAAATTAGGATTAGATAATGTTACACATGAAATAAGAAATGGTGGGTTTGAAACAGGAGATATGACTGGATGGTTTACTGATGCTGCAGGAGTTGGTGCTTATGTCATTTCTAGTAGAGAAACATATTTTGAAGATTTTTTCCCAGATAATATTCCTATTTACAATAAAGAGGGAACCTACTTTTTAGATGGTTATGGAAATGAAGATTATACCGGGAAAATATATTCACAAGTCTTCAAGGTGGGGGGAACCCGTTGGATTACATTTAAGTTGGGGGGAAACAAAACTGCTGGCTTGAAATTGAAATTAATGAAATATGTTGATGGTACAAATGATGTTGAAATTGCTAAATTTAATAACTATTTATTTTCTGATCCATATCGTAGTTTTGGTATGACAGAGTATGGATATCAAATTCCTGAAAAATATGAGGGAGCAACATGTTATTTTATTATTGAAGATACTCAGACAGAATCCAATTTTAGAGCAATAACTTGTGATGCATTTAAAACATTTTATGAAATAGCACCTACAATATATTATGGAGCGGCTTCTGATAATATTGCGGATGGACGTATATATTTAGCGGGTTATATGGAAGGAAATTAAAAAAATGAGTAAAACAAAAGGGGTAATTAAAAAAGTGATTTTGTCCTTTATTGTTTTACCAATTGCGATTATGTTTTTATATTCTTGTGATAAACAAGAAAATATAGACAAAAGATTGTCATTATATTTAAAGTTTGATGAAAATGGAGTAGAAGCCATTGATTCAACGGGTAAAAATAGTGCTCAAAGAATTGAAAGTTTTTTAACGACTACACAATATAAAGAACCTGAAGATCCCCCGAGAAGAAAAGGAGTAAGCGGAAAAGCTTTGTGGTTTGATGGTTGGAGTACTTATTTGATGTATGATGAATATCAACACAGCCAAAGTTTTACAATCTCTATCTGGATAGCTCCCAGAAGTTGGGAGTATCCAGATGGACAAATGACAGGAATATTAGGTAAATATAATAAGGCAAAAAAAGAAGGTTTTTTATTAGGAATATATAATTATGGTAGTTGGCGTCTATCTTTTGGAACAGGAGAAAGCTGGATTGAATTGGATGATGCCAACAATAAACTAGATAGATTTAAATGGGCTCATATTGCTGCGGTTTGTGATTCTGAAAAAAATGAAGTTTCTATATATAAGAATGGACAAATAGTTAATAGTGTTTATTTAGGTGAGGGTATATCGATTAAACAAACAACAGAATCATTAACAATAGGTAAAAATACGTTTGGATTAGTTGAAAATAATTTTCAAACCGGCTTATTTACTGGACTTATGGATGAAATAAAAATATATGATTCAGCACTTACAACAAGCGAAATTAATAAGGATTTTCTTAAATATTGTGATAAAAAAGGAAATATTCCTGAATGCATATACGATGATATAGGATATGACGCATCATTATTAAAAGACGATAAATATTTGCCACAATATCACATTGCTCCTGCAGGAGGATGGATGAATGAACCAATTGCCCCTTTTTATTATAAAGGTGTATGGCACATGTTTTACCAATCAACAGCTTCGGGACCATACTGGAGATATACACAATGGGGACATTGGGTAAGTGATGATAAAATATATTGGAGAGAAGTAAAACCTATATTGTTTCCTGAACCAGATGGAATGGCTAACCACCATGTTTTTTCAGGAAATATGGCGTTTGATATAAATGGATTGCCATACATTTTTTATACAGGAGTAAATTTTAACATTAAATATCTAAATAGAATTTCTTATGCAGTTCCTAAGAATCCAAAAGACCCATATTTGGAAGAGTGGTATAGAAGTGATGAACCGCTTTTTGAACAGCCAAATGATTGCTCAGTAATAGATTTTAGAGATCCATACATATATACAGAAGGTGAGTATGCATATATGATGATTGGGACATCAACTGCGGTTGTAGATTTTAGAGTTGGGAACCCTAAAACAGTTTGTTATAGAGCTCATTTATCTGATTTAACAAAATGGGAATATTTGGGAGTTTCCTATGAAGCTAGTTATAGTAAATACAGATATTTAGGTTACGATTGGGAATTACCTGTGTTTATGAGACTGAAAAGCGAAAATGGAATGTGGGATAAATATGCGTTATTTGTTTCGCCAAAACCAGATACAGTTGTTCAAGTTGTTGCTAATGTATATTATTGGTTAGGAGACTTTGATTTAGAAACTGGTAAGTTTACACCTGAACACGACGAACCTCGAAGATTGGATCAGGTGCATAATGAACTTTTAGTTATTACAAATATGGTTGAGGATGGAAAAAATACGATGTATGGTTTAATGGCCGGCGGACAAACATTACCACAAATTAAAACAAGCGGTTGGACCAATTATGTTACATTAGGAAAAAACATGTCATTGAATAACGAAACTGGCGAATTACAAATTAAATTTATTGATGAATATAAAAAATTGCATGACAAAAAAATTGCGGATTTCAAAAATACTACCTCAGAAGAAATAAACAAAAAATTAAAGGCAAAAGGATCCATGTTACATATCAAAATTACCTATGATATTAGTGAGGCAAATAGTGCGGGTATTTCATTTAGAAAAAGTTTGGTAAATGAATTTGGTCAAGAAGAATATACTAATTTAATTTATAATGCAACGGATAATACTATTATTTTAGATACTATAAACTCAGGTATAGGCGCAGAAAAAGGTAGAGAAACAATTTTTAATATATATTCAAATGGATTAAAATTAACTTTTGATATTTATTTAGATAATTCTTGTGTTGAGATCATTATTAATGACACTTATTGTATGACAACGTCTATTCGACCTACATTAGAGAGTGCAGAGTTAATAGAAATCTTAGGTGACGCATTAATAGAGTCATTAGAAATATATAGTATGAAAGGAATTAGATAGTATGAAAAAAATGCTATTTATTATTGGGTTCATTTTTTGTTTGATACTGTTATCAAGCTGTGATAATGATAAAAAATCTGCTAAATTAAGACGAACAACATATGTTATTAATTCATCAATTCAAAATGCTAGTTTTGAAACGGGAGATGTAACAGGCTGGGACGGAGATTTCGAATCTTATATAGCAGTAGAAGATCCTACCAAAATACACAATAGTGATGGACGATATTTTGTTAAAAGTTCCAAAATGAATGTAGGTAATTTAATATCAACAACATTTACATTAAATGATACAGGATATATAAGTTTTTTAATTGGTGCCGGGAATGGTGAATGTATGGTTGAAATATATTCTAATAATCAGTTGATAAAATCGATAAAAAACCCATATTTTAGTAATCACAAAGATGAAGTACTTAGAAGGGTTCTTGTTAATTTAAAAGATTATATTGGCCAAGAAATTTATATAAAAATTGTAGACAATGAAAAAGAATCTGAATTTGGATATATATGTATTGATTCATTTGATGTTAATGTTAATGAAACGGATTTAGCGATCTATAAAAAAATATCAATAGAGGTGTAATTATGGCAACAAGTAGAGATGTAGCAAAAATAGCTGGAGTATCACACGCGACGGTTTGTAGAGTTTTTAGCGAACCCGAAAGTGTCAGTGAAAAAACAAAAATATTAGTACATAAAGCGGCTAAAAAATTAAACTATGTACCTAATTCATTAGCATCAAGCTTGAAGAAAACAAATGCTAATACGGTAGGAGTTGTAATATCTAACATTAGAAATAGTTTTTTTACCAATATTGCATATGGCCTTCAAAAAAATTTGAATAAAAAAAATATTAATTTATTAATTAACTTTTCAAACGAAAATATTAGTGAAGAAAAAGAGTGTATAAAATTACATCTTTCGTATAGAACTTCTATTATTTTATTCACACCATCTACATATGATGATAAAGTAGAAGAAATGTTAAGATTATCCACTAAAGTTAGATTTATTCAATTATTTCGCAAAGGCTATGAAAATATAGATTCTATTGTAGTAGATGATTATGAAGGAACAAGAAAATTAACTAAATTATTTATAGAAAATGGTCACAAAAAAATTCTTTTGTTGGATGGAATGTGTGACATTCCAACTCATCGTGACAAAGGATATATCGATGCTTTTATTGAAGAAGGAATTGAAGTGGATGAGCAATTTTTGGTTTCATTATCATTAAATGAACCGAATCATGATGAAATTCAAAGATTGATAAAGGTTTTAAAACCAACAGCCATTATTGCAGTTTCAGAAATTATAACATCAGAGGTCGTAGAAGTTTTAAACTGTAATAATATAGAAATAGGTAAAGACATTAGTTTGGCGGTTTATGATGATTCCTTTACTGCAAAAGCACTTCAATTAACAGCAATAGGTCATGATAAAGAATTAATTGAAACATCAATTATAAAAAAAATAAATAAAATAATGGAAAATGACATGACTGAGCACTTTCATCTTAAAATAGAACCTGTTTTAATAGAAAGAAAGTCTATAAAAAAATTAAAATAGGAGGTTATGAATGAAAAATTTATCAAAAAAAATTTCAAATTTAATTGTAATTTTTATGTTAATTATTGGTTTAATAGGATGTAATAATAATTCAAACAATCCAACAGATAACAAGGATAAGGACACATTCATTTATTTATCTAGTTGGACTAGAGAGGGCGTTGGAACTCATATGAATTCAGGAGCAAACGTAGGACCTATGTATTTCTTTGCATTAGAAGGTTTAGCAAGATATGTGCGAGTTTCTAATGAAGTCGTATACCAACTAGCCGAAAGATTTGAGCATTTAGAAGAGAATGAACTAGGGGAGATTATATCTAAAGTATATTTAAAGCAGGATGCTAAGTGGCATAATGGTGATGACTTTATTGCTGATGATATTAGGGGTTATTACATATTAAATCACGCTACTTTGACAGAATATATATATGACATCAAGGTAATCGATGAAAAAACATTGGCTTTTTATTGGAGGCCAGAGTTAGAACCAAATAGCATGATAAAAGATTTATTATTAAGTCAAGATAGATCTGGTTCTGTGTCATATAAAATTTTTAAAAAACAAGTTGATAGATGTTGGGAAATTTTGCAAAATTGTCCGTCTGTGGATTCTGATAAATTAGCGCCATTTGGTAAAAGAATTAGTGGGGAGAATATGAGTGCCTATACTTCAAATTATCAAGATTACAGAAACGTGAAAACCGATTGGTTTGTTGCAACAGGACCATACAAATTATCTAAAATAAGCTCTACACAAATGTTGTTAGAAAAACATTCAGAATATTATGATTCCGATAATATTAAATTTCAGTACATTAAGGCAATTAATGGTGTAAACGATTTAAATACAATTTACGCACAATTGGAAGCTGGGAATATAGATTATCAAGATGGAACGCCCGCTAAAGATGTTTTAGAAAGAATAATAAAAAGAAATGAAAAAATGGCACATTATAAAATATATGATCCCGGATCAATCGGAATGTTGTTTAATTTAGATTCAAAAATATGGAAAGACGAAGTAAGAGAGGCTTTTCAATATATATTTGATAGAGAACAGATCAAAAACATATCTAATTATTATGCTCAAACGTCATTTTTTCCTATGATGACAATGGCACCAAGTGAAGCTAGACAATACATGTCACAAACTGGATATGATTACCTATCAGAACATTTCACATTTAGTTATAATACCACTAAAGCAGAACAATTACTCATTAATGCGGGATGGGTTAAACAAGAAAATAAATGGTATGAAAATGGGAAATTAGTAAATTTAGTAATTGGCTATGATGGTTCAAATTCATATTTTAGAACTTCTGCTGAGGTCGCTGCTAGCCAACTGAATGCATTTGGTATAAAAACAACCTTAAAACGTTTTGGAGAATGGGCAATATTTTGGTCAGATGCAATTAGTAAGGGCACAGAGTTAGATTGCGTAGTTGCGTGGACAGATTTAAATATGACAATGCCATATGGTTCATTCACTTATGCCTATGATGGGCCGATATGTGATTTATGTCACATTCCTAGGTTTATAGATGGCACAGAAGAATATATGTTATATGGAGGTAGAACCAATATAAAATTAAAAGGATTAGATGGGGAAAAATTTTATGCGGCAAGTGTTTTTCCAGGTATATATTCAATAAAAGAAGACGCGGAATTACAAAAAGCTACGGATAATTTGGTTGTAGGGATGGCGAGAAACTTGTATGGGGTACAATTTTTTCAAAATGTTACAGGTGCGTTTTGGAATATAGATAAAGTTGGTGGTTTGCCACACGAGGATAAGGTAAATCAAGAAAGAAATTATTTATACGTGCCTGAATCGGGAAAAGATTTTGATGATTGGGCTAAAATTAATGTACTTTATTCTTTTGGTGCAGTAATAACTGATGGGACACTATATCCTAAGGAAAATTAATGCTTTATGGATAAAAAAGCTGGTAAATTTAAAGATATATTAAACTCAATAAAGAAAATCTTTATTAAATACAGATATTTTTTTGAAAGAGTCATTATCGCAATTTGTACTCTATTTTTGTGTAGTATCGTTACCTTTTTTCTGATGAGAATGATGCCTGGAGATGTTGTTGATAATTATACATATAATCTCATGGCTCAAAAGCAATTACCATATGATTCTGCAAGAAGATTGGCGGTTCAACTTTTAAATTATGATCCAGATGAAAATATATTTGTCCAATTAGGACGTTTTTATTCTGGTTTATTTCGAGGAAATTTAGGACAATCTATCTACGTAGAGGGTCTTACAACTAATGATATAATTAAAAAATCATTACCATGGACACTATTTATTTCAAGTTGCGGACTATTTTTAAGTTATGTCATAGGTACGGCAATTGGAGCTAGAATGGCATATAAACGCAAAGGTGTTGAAAATGCAATGTATTCAACATATATTGTTGTTTCATCAACAATCCCAGATTATTTATTTGGATTGATTATATTATATATATTCGGATATACACTTGGTTTTTTCCCAACTTTTGGCGCATATGACATAGAGGTAACGGTGGGATTAAACTTTCGTTTTCTTTTAAGTTGTCTACATCATGCTTTTTTACCTATATGTGCATATGTTTTTACTGGTATTGGTGGATGGGCTTTAAGTATGAAAGGTAGTTGTACCGGAGTTTTAGGAGAAGATTATGTAAATGCAGGTATAGCAAGAGGATTACCAGAAAAAATTATAGTAAAGAAATATTTAAAGAAAAATGCTAAATTACCTTTGATAACATCACTAGCATTATCGTTTGCAGGATTGTTTGGTGGTTCTTCAGTTATGGAATCCATTTTTGCTTATCCCGGAATAGGATATGCGTTTTCTTCATATGTCGCATCAAGGGATTATTTTATTATGCAAGGTCTATTCTTTTTTATGAGTGTTGTTATTATCATTGCAAATTTAATAGCAGACTCAATTTATACTATTGTCGATCCTAGAATTAGGAGGGGTTCATGATGAAAAATGGAACTGACAATAAAATTAATGCTATTTTAAAAGATTCATGGGACGCAACTAAAACGTTTTTTAGAATAATATATGATAATAAAAAATCTTTTATTGGAATGATAATATTGTTATTGTTTCTTATAATGGCTTTATTTGGAAAAATTATTTTGCCATATGATTCTACTCCGAATTATGAAAATAGACTATTAGGGATGTCTTTAGATCATCCGTTAGGCACAGATAATTTAGGGCGAGATGTATTACGAATGCTAATTGCAGGCTCATCATCAGTTTTAGGTATTGCTTTTTTAACAGGTATTTTTACTGTTGCAATAGGTGCAACAATAGGAATTATTTCAGGATTGATTGGTGGTTGGGTAGATAAAATAATACAAGTTATAACAAATCTGTTTCTAACAGTTCCAAGTTTTCCAATATTATTGATTTTAGGAACATTGATTACAATTGATTCTGCTTTAACTTTTGCTCTTGTGTTAAGTGTGTTTAATTGGGGAGGGCTTTCAAGAGCGGTTAGAGCTCAAATAATATCTTTGAAAGAAAGGGACTTTATTCAAATATGTAAAGTGTTAAACTTATCAAAAACTCATATTACATTCAAAGAACTTTTACCAAATATTATGAGTTTTATAAGTATAAATTTTATTATGATTATTCGTGGAGCTATTACAAGCAGTGTAGGTATAATGATATTAGGATTAGCGAATTTTGATCCAACCAATTGGGGAGCAATTTTGTTAAACGCAATGGGATATGGAGCATTAGTGGTTCCAGAAGCAAGATTATTTCTATTTGCTCCAATTATTTTTATATCGTTGTTTCAACTGGGAACAATTTTATTTTCTGATGGATTAGATGAAGCAATAAATCCTAGATTAAGAAAAAACTAATGAGGCGATTTTATGGATGCGATTATTAAATTTAACAATATAACTATTGAATATAAAATGAAACACTTTAGCATAAAAGCAGTAGATAATGTCTCATTAGATATTATTCGCGGAAAAATCACAGCAATTGTTGGTGAATCTGGAAGTGGGAAAACAACATTAGTTTCTGCAATTTTACGAAACATTTCTTCACCAGGAGAAATTGTTGCTGGTGAAGTGAAATTTATTGGTGCGAAGAACAAAGAACAAATAGATATAGTTACTCTTGATAAGGAAAAGTTGAACCAATTTAGATGGAGAAAATCATCTATGGTTTTTCAAGCATCACAAAGCACTCTTAATCCACTAATGAAAATTGGTGAACAGTTTTATGAAACAGCATATTACCATGGTGAGAAAAGGAAATACAAAGAATATAGAACATATATAGAATCTTTATTAACTAGGGTTAAACTAAATCCAACAAGGGTAATTGATTCTTATCCACACGAATTATCTGGAGGGATGAAACAAAGAGTGATGATAGCTTTTGCGTTATTGTTAGAGCCTGAAATAATAATTTTGGATGAGCCTACGACGGCACTTGATGTTATAACTCAATATTATATTTTTGATATTTTATCTGAGATAAATAAAGAAAAACAAATTACATTTATTTTATTAACTCATGATATAGGTGTAGTAGCAAAAGTTGCAGATTATGTAGCTGTTATGTATGCGGGCAAACTCGTTGAATATGGTGATGTATATGATGTATTTAATTGTAAATTCCATCCTTATACTGAGGGTCTAATTAAAGCTACTCCATCTTTAATTTCTAATCTTGGTGAATTAAAAGCTATAGGCGGAGAACCCCCAAATTTATTAAATCTTCCGAGCGGATGTGTATTTCATCCACGATGCAAATACACAAATGATGAATGTATAAATATTATTCCTGAAAAACATATTGTAAAAAACAAGCATTATGTATATTGTCATAAATACAAAACAAACGGGGGGGAATAAAATGATAATTAGTTTAAAAAATATTAATGTAATTTTTGAAAATAAATCCTCAGCATTAAAATCTGAAAGATTTAATCATGCGTTGAGGGATATCAATTTAGATGTGAAGGAAGGGGAAATTCTTACAATTGTTGGAGAATCTGGATGTGGTAAAACAACCTTGGGAAAAGTTATTACTGGATTGTTAAAGCCAACATTAGGGAAATTGTATTATGAAGATTTTAACGTTTACTCTTGTATGCCGTGGGATTACAAAAAATATAGAGCTAACGTTCAATTTATACAACAGGATAGTTATGCGGCATTAAACCCGACGAGAACTATTTATCAATCATTATATGCACCATTAAAAAGATTAGGAAAACATAAAAACATAAATAATGTAATTAATGAATTAATGCAAATGGTTGAATTAACTCCTGCAGATCAGTTTTTATCAAAATATCCCCATCAATTATCAGGGGGACAAAGGCAGAGAATTCTTTTAGCCAGAGCACTATCAATGAATCCCAAGCTTATCGTTGCTGACGAACCAATTTCAATGATAGATGTTTCTTTAAGATTTTCAATGCTGAATTTATTTACAAAACTTAATACAGAATTGGGGATAACAATAGTGTATATTACCCACGATTTAGCAACCGCCAGATGTGTTGCAGCGAATGGAAGATTGTTCGTAATGTATTATGGTGAATGCGTGGAAGAGGGAAGAACAGAAGAATTATTAAATGATCCTAAACATCCATACACACAAGCTTTATTGTCAGCAGTTCCAATTCCGGATCCAAATATAGAAAAAGAAAAACCCGCACCTCAGATAAAAGAATGTGAAGATTTATTCAATAAAAATGGCTGCGGGTTTGCAAATCGATGTATATATGCCGATCAAGATTGTTATGACAATAAGATAGAATATGAATATATTGGAGATAGAAAAATATTATGCAGAAAAATAAAGGATATACCATCATGGGGAATAAAAAAGTAGATACAATTGTTTTTAGATTATCACTTGTTATTTTTCTGCTAGCAATATTTTGTTTTTTTATAACAGAAAGAAAATCTAGAGAAAGAATAGTTATATATTTCACATTAATAATTTCTGCAATTACATTTATAATATCAATTGTAAAAATTAAGAAGAAATAGAATACAGGGAGGAATTTTGATGTATTATAGACCAAATAAAAAGTCGGTTTGCGCAGATGTTATCCCATATTACAAAAATGGAATTTATTATTTATATTATCTAAAAGATTATAGAGATATAGAAAAACATGGCGAAGGGGTGTCTTGGTTTTTGCTAAAAACTAAAGATTTCGTTAATTACAAAGAATGTGGGGAGATTTTACCAAAGGGTTCTAAAGATGATCATGATTTATATGTTTTTACAGGAAGTATTATAGAGAAAGACAATAAATACTATATTTTTTATACGGGCCATAATCCACATTTAGTTGAAAAAAATAAACCACAACAAGTCGTTTTATTAGCCGTTGGTGATAGCTTAAGAAAATATAAAAAGACCGACTTTATGTTAAAAATGGAAAACGACGATTATGAGATTCATGATTTTAGAGACCCTTTTGTTTATAAAGATGGCGATATGTATAAAATGCTACTAACATGTCGTAAAAAAAATGGTCCGTTTTTAAGACGGGGCGTAACATTGTCATATGAATCAAAAGATTTATTAAATTGGCAATTAGAAAAAGAATTTTATGCCCCAAATAATTATTATGCTCATGAATGTCCGGATTTGTTCAAAATGGGTGATTGGTGGTATTTGGTGTTTTCAGAATTTTCAGATAATACGGCTACAAAATATCGCATGTGTAAAAATCTTGGTGATGAATGGATTACACCAAAGGTTGATACATTTGATGCCAGATGCTTTTATGCTGCCAAAACAGTAAGTAATGGAGATAAAAGATATATTATTGGTTGGATATCTACAAAAGAAGATGAAATTGATGAAAAAGGATGGCAATGGGGGGGATCTATAGCTGTTCATGAAATTATTCAAAATGAAGATGGAACATTATCAGTCATAAATTTAGAAGATGTTAGAAATCAATATATAGAAGAAATAGAACTAAAAGAAACAGTTAATGAAGCAAGGTATGAAAAAAGAAACAAAGAATATCACTTAAAAAAAGGAGGATATTCATATATTTTATTTAATGAACTTCCTAAAAATGGTAGAATCACATGTAAAATTAAAACAAAAGAAAAAGTTGGGGACTTTGGTTTTGCCTTAAGAATGGACTTAGAATACAACAAAGGTTATTATGTAAAATTCAATACAAAACATAATCGTATGTGTTTTACTAAGAATTTTCGACAAGGAGATAACCCATATGAAAACAATTCCGAAAGATTTATCGAAATTGCCGATGGGAAAGAACATTTCGTTGAGATAATGATAGAAGATACTATTGTTATCGTTTATGTAGACGGTGTAGCTATGTCACACAGATTATATGAACATCGCGAAGGAGCGTTTGGGATATATGTTAATGATACTGAGGCATGGTTTAGTGATATTAGGATTTATAAATAATATTTGGATAAAAAATTGATGTTTTAATTGTGCTTTGTTAATTAGACACATCAAATACAAAATATAAATAAGGCCTGATTTATGTATTCTTATATGATACCACCAAAAGTAGACACATGAAAATAAATTTTTTGTTTATCTTACATGTTCATTTCGAAGTATCATGTTAAAAATGCTTTTTAATTGTGCCAATAATGTTTTAAACTGTGATAAAGTTTATTATAGTTTTTAAATTTTATTTCATAATATTTTTTATTATTTAAATTTGGGCTAAACACTTTATCATAAGTGATATTGTTTCTAGATAAATCCTCTAATTTAAAATCATTATTAGTCCCTGCCATTGCAATTAATGCTGCACCATATGCTGCGCCATAATTATTTTTGATAGTTTTAATATTACATTCCAAGATATCAGCAATAATTTGAATCCACTTTTCGTTTCTAGCTCCACCCCCAATTATAGTTAATTCAGTAAGTTTAAGCCCGCTTTTGGCAAAAATAGTTATTATTTGTTTAAAACTAAAGGTGATACCTTCTAAAACCCCCTTTAAGATATCTTCTTTAGTAGTTGTTGGTTTTAAGCCAATTAAAGTACCTTCGGCAAAAGGATCTAATATTGGGGCTCTTTCTCCCGATATATAAGGTAGAAAAGAAATACTAGTTTTTAAATTAACATCTAATTTTTCAAACATTTTCTCATACGAAATATTAGAAGCAATTAATTCTTTGATTAAAGCTAAGCTGGAAGCGGCTCCTAAGGTTACTCCCATATGGTAATATCCGTTGTTTGCTGAACAAAAGGTATGAATGCTAGGGTCTTCAACTCTAATTTTTTTAGTTGGTGTTAATAATACCCCCGAAGTACCTAATGATAAACTCCATGTATTTTCATTTAATGTGTAAGTACTTATAGCACTAACGGCATTATCTGCTCCACCAACAACTAATATACATTCTCCGGTAAGTTTGTATTTTTCTTTTAATTCATGTTTTAAAGGGCCCACTCGTTCTTGCGTTTCTAAAACCTTTGGCATCATTTTCTCAGATAATCCCAAATAATTTAAAATGGAGTGGCTGTATTTTTTTTCTCTAACATTATAATATAGTGTGCCCGAACAATCCGAAACATCGGTTACGTATTCCCCAGTAAGTTTGTATATTAAATAATCTTTTGGGTTCATGACTTTTTTTATTTTTGCAAAATTTTCTTTTTCATTATTTTTAACCCAAAGGACTTTAACTGCTGTACATCCGGTAAACATTTTATTGGAGGTTTCTCTAAAAATAGTTGATTCTCCTAATTTATTTTCTATTTCTTCTATTTCTTGAAATGTTCTTTGATCGTTCCATAAAATACAAGGGCGAATAACATTATCTTCATTATCTAAAATTACAAGTCCGTGCATTTGTCCCGAGAAAGAAATGCCTTTAATATTATTGTGGTTTAGGGTTAATTCTTTTAAGCATTCTTCAAACGCTTCAAACCAATCTTCAGGATTTTGTTCACTCCAAAGAGGCTTTGGGGTAAATACTTTATAAACTTTACTTACCTCTTTCACAACTTTACCCATATTATCAATTAGAATAAGCTTTAAAGAACTGGTTCCTAAATCTACTCCTATGTACATAATAATTAATACCCTTAAGATTTGATGAAATTTAATAGGATTTTGAATGAAAAAATAGTTTGTCTGCCATTATGCTATTAAAGTTCTATCATTTCCCCTTTCTACAGAGTATTTTACCAAAGAATATATACACTTTCAAGACTTTAAACTATGTCTTTCCTCAATTTAAATGATTTTTTGAATATGGATTTCATCTGTTTTTCGTGTCTCCTAAAAAAAGATTTATACAAACAATGTTATTTATAAATACTTGGATTCATTGAATTTATATCATTACAATATTATAATAAGTTTATATTGTGAAAGCATTAGAAAGGTATTGTGATATTGTTAATGAACAAGTAATAAGAGAAGTTAGTGAATCATTAAAAATTAGTTTAAGACAAATAAATATTGCCTTAACTTTATTAGAAAAAAGAAATACAATTCCCTTTATTGTAAGATATCGTAAAGAAACTACCGGTGGATTAGATGAAGAACAAATTAATGCGATTCACAAAGAATGGGAATATGCCAATAATTTATATAATCGTAAGGAAGACGTAATTAGATTAATTGATGAAAGAGGAATGTTAACTCCTGAATTAAAAGAAGCTATTATTAAATATATTTAACTGGTATAATAATTTTAGAATCAAACAAAAATTAAATGGCCTATCACCTATACAATACAAGCAACAAACCATTCAAATAGTATAAATATTAATTTAATCCACATTTACGGGTTCACAACAAAAAGAATTTATTAGATTATTTAATCAAATCTTAAAAGTTAAAAACATTTTACAAGCATTTGATGATTTCAAAGGAAAAGAAATCATTAGTGACTTTGATTATCAAGATTATCAAAGTATCTATATTGATCTATATGAAAAATATAGAAGAGGTAAAAAAGTAGATGCTGAAGATATCGTTTATGATTTATAATTTGAATTAGAACTAGTAAGATCAGTTGAAGTAAATATTGATTATATTTTAATGTTAGTGGTTAAGTATTATGAAGACGACAAGATTAATAAAGAAGTTGTTGTTAGAATTACTAAGGCAATTGATTCATCTCCATCACTTAAAAATAAGAAAGATCTAATAATGAAGTTTATTGATATAATTAACATTAATACTGATCTAATAAATGAATGAAAATTATATATAGAAAAAGCTAAGAAGACAGAACTAGATAAAATCATAAATGAAGAAAATCTAAAACAAGAAGAAATTGAAAAATATGTTCAACAAGCTTTTATACTGGCGAAATGAAATCTATTGGAACAGATTTAGTAAATATATTACCACCTATGGATATGTTTAATAGAGGTAGAGTGAATAGAGAAGATAAGAAACAAACAGTGTTTCAAAAATTATTAGTTTTCTTTGAAAGGTTTTTTGCTTATAACGCACCTAAAAATGTGAATATAGAATTAAAAAACATTTCGTTTTAAATTTTAATTGTAGAGGAAATACAATATGAGAAAGTATAAATATAAGGGGAACCAAAAACCCATTGGATACATAGCTTCTATTAGTGAAAAGTATAGATATTTTTTGGAAACAAAAGGGGGAAATCCCTTGTTATGTATTTGCTTGAACCCGAGTAATGCAAATAAGAATTTTTCTGATTTAACAACACAATTATTAGAAAAATATACTGGTCATGGCAATTATGGGTCCATCGCCCTAGTAAATTTATACCCATTTCGGGAAACAATACCTAAACATCTTCCTCAATACAAATGTAAGGTGCACTATGAAAAGAATTTAAAGATAATAAAAAATATAATTGATAGAAATGACATTAAAGATATATTGATTGCTCCTGGCAGCGCTATTATAACCAGAGAATATTTAATTGACGCATTAATAGAAATATTAAATTATGGAAAGAGAAAAAGCAAAAACTGGTATGTCATTAATTTAACCCAAGATTTATTACCCTATCATCCGAGAGGTCAAATGGACGGAAAAAAACTAATAGAAATTAAAATAGAACATCTTTTGGGAATATTGGAATTGCATAGAATGAGAATAAACATGTCAAAATGATACATTCGATGTAGACTCTTGAAAAAGACATTATTTTTTATTATTTTTGTACAGTTGAGCGATTAACCGCTATCACTTTAAATGTCTTTAGCGTGCTATAAAAATGTTTAATTAGTAAACTAAACATTTGGTTGAATCGCCTAATAAGGCGGTTTTTTCATAAATGAAAAAAATCTTTAATTACACAAAAATATTTTCTATGTGGTCTTTTTTAAGACATAAATTGGTTTTAAAATCTCGTACCAAGGGTTCGAACTCTTTATTTTAAAAATGAATAATAATTTTAAAACGATATTTGTAAATCGCTAATAATAACTATTTGATAAAAAAAGAAGTAAACCCTTGCTTTATTCCATAAAAACATAAACTTTATATAAAATATATGATAAAATAAATTTAAAGATGAATCTAATTATTATCTAAGTTTCGATATAATTTTTTAAGATGGGAATGGTAAAATGAGAGCAAAAGAAAAAAACACAGATATTTGGGTGTATGAATTATTAAAAGAGGCGGGATTAAAATTAGATCCTCAAGGATCTACAATAAAAGAAATAGATAAAGCACTTAAATCGGCTTCTAAGCATGGAACTGGAAAGCCTGGTTTTCCAGAATATACTGGGGTTGTAAAAGATTTTTTAATTGTCATTGAAAATAAAGCATTTGTTTCAAATCATATTAAAAGAACGAGTGATGATTTAATTTGTCAGGAAACCGATTCAATAGTTAATTATGCTGTAAATGGAGCTTTGTTTTATGGAAAACATTTAGCTAAAAACACTTCGTATAAAAAGATAATTGCTATTGGTGTTTCAGGGAATGAAAAGAAACACAGAATTAGCCCTGTTTTTGTTAATGAACGAGAAGATTATTATGAGTTACCGGAATTAGAAACATTTATATATTTCAATGAACAAAACATTGATGAGTATTATATCAAAGAAATTTTAAAAGAAAACACAGATTTTGAAAAAGAGACTCAAGAAATATTAGCAGATGCTAAAGTGTTACACGAAGATTTAAGAAATTATGGTGCGATACAAGACAAAGACAAGCCCCTAATAGTTTCAGGAATATTATTAGCATTAAGAGAGATTGAGCATGGCAACTTTAGTATTGAGTCATTGACTGGTGATACTAGAGTAACCGATGGACAAAAAATTTATAATGCAATACAAGCAAATTTATCAAGGGCAAATGTTTCACCAGAAGTGAAAAAAGATAAATTGTTAAATCAGTTTTCAGTTATAAAAGATACAACAAAAATTAATTTAATAGAACCAAATTTAGGTAAAACACCTAATAGACATTTTACAGAGTTTTTGTATAACAGCATATATAAATCAATTAGATTCCATCAAAATGGAGAAGATTATTTAGGAAGATTTTATGGCGAATTTATGTCTTATTCAGGCGGAGATGGACAAACCCTAGGAATTATACTTACACCAAGACATATAACAGAATTATTCACTGAATTGTTAGATTTAAGACCTGAAGATAAAGTGTTGGATCCTTGCTGTGGAACGGGTGGTTTTTTAATTGCTGCAATGCATAATATGATGCAAAAAACCAATGACCACTTTATAAAAGAAAGTATTAGAAAAGACCAGTTATTTGGACTTGAATTACAACCATATATGTTTACTATTGCAACTACTAACATGATTTTAAGAGGCGATGGCAAAAGTAATCTTGAACAAGATGATTTTTTAAAACAAAATCCTAAAAAGTTACAATTAAAAGGCTGTACAGTTGGGATGATGAATCCGCCTTATTCTCAAGGATCCAAAACAAATCCTGATTTATATGAGATATCATTTACTGAACATTTACTTGATTCTATAGTTGAGGGAGGTAGGGTTGCAATCATAGTTCCACAATCTACTATGACAGGCAAAACTAAATATGAGCAAAGTGTAAAAGCAAATATTCTAAAAAAACATACTTTAGAAGGTGTCATTACTTTAAATAAAAATACATTTTATGGGGTAGGAGTTAATCCTTGCATCGCAGTTTTCACTACTGGTGTTCCTCATCATGAAGAAAAAGTGTGTAAGTTTATCAATTTTGAAGATGATGGTTATGTGGTTCAAAAACATATTGGATTAGTAGAGACTCCAAGTGCTAAAGATAAAAAACAACATTTATTAAATGTATGGTTTAACCGCGTTGATTCTGATACTAGTTTTTGCGTGGAAACAACCATAGAATACGATGATGAATGGTTGCACTCGTTTTATTATTTTAATGATGAGATTCCATCCAACGAAGATTTTCAAAATACCATAGCAAATTATATAACTTTTGAGGTTAATATGATTACTCATGGTAGAGGTTATTTATTTGGGCTAGATGCAGAAGATAAAGAACACTCTTCAAAAGATGAAGGTGATGCTAATGACTAACAAAATTCATTTAACTGATGTTTCTTGGAAAGAATTTTTCATTGGTGGGGAAAAAGGATTATTTAATATTGCTTCAACCAATAGTGGTATCGACAAAAATAAATTAAATGAAAAAGTTGGAGATATTCCTTATATAACTAGAAGTGCTTTAGATAACGGCATCAATCTTTTTGTTACCGATGAACAGGATTCAAAATATAAATTAAACAAGGGAAATGTAATAACCATAGGCCTTGATACGCAAACGGTTTTTTATCAAAGCAATGATTTTTATACTGGGCAAAATATCCAAGTTTTAGAAAACGAAAATCTTAATAAAGAAATAGCTTTATTTATTATCCCATTACTTAGAATCCAAATGAAAAAATTTAGTTGGGGAGGCACAGGAGCTACACTTACTAGATTAAATAGAACGAAAATAGTTTTGCCAGTTACTGATGATGGAGAAGTAAATTGGCAATTTATGGAAAATTATATTAAGCAAGAACAAAAAGAAATTGCTCAAAATGTAATAAATTATTATGAACAAAAAATGATTCAAACTGGCTTTGATTTAATAGGGTTAGAAGATGTTGAATGGAAAGATTTTAAAATCAGTGATTTGTTTGAAACTTTTAAAGGAACAAATGGAGTTCAAACACCAACTGGGAGTTACATACCAAAAGATGAATTAATAGACTCTAACATTCCAAGAATTACAGCAAGAGAAACAAATAACGGTATTGATGGATACTATCATTCTTTAAACAAAAATTTTAGAGTTTTTAATAATTTTATTAGTGTTTCATTTATGGGTAGTGCTTTTTACCATTCATACGAAGCATCTTTAGATATGAAGGTTCATGCCCTTATTCCCAAAAACTTTGATTTAACAGAGAATATTGCATTATTTATTATTCAAAGCTTAAAAAATAATACAAAATTATTTTCTTATGGGAATCAGCTTTCAAGTACTGATTTACCACACCAGAAAATATTATTACCAATAGATTCTAACGGTAATCCACATTTAGAATATATAGATACATTCATAAGAAAAATTAAATCAGGAAATATCGAGAAAGCTCTACAATATATATATATATATATAAGCTAGCAATTAAAGTAGAACAAGTATTTCCGTCAGTAACGGAGAAACAGTGGAAAGACTTTAAAATTGAAGATTTATTTGACATTCGTGATGGATATTATAATAAAAAACCGCCATTATTTGAAGCGGACGGCAAAATACCTTTTCTTGGTGCAACTGCATTTAATAATGGTTTAACCGAATTTTATTCAAAAGATACCATTGATACATGGGATAAAGTTGGGGATAGAACCAACAAAGGAATTGAACAACGATTATTTGAAGGCAATTGCCTAACAATAGTCAATAATGGATCAGTTGGTTATGTATATTATCAAGAATCAAAATTTACATGTAGCCATGACATGACTCCTGTTTATTTGAAAAATATTGAATTAAACCGACATATGGGGTTATTTTTAGTTCGTTGCTTAATGAGGTCTGGAGAAACATATAACTATGCTAGAAAGTGGCGTCCAAAAAGAATTAAGAAATCAAAAATTTATTTACCAGTAGATAATGGCGAGAATCCAGATTATTTATATATGCAAAAATATATGCAAATTCAAGAAATTAAGAACCTATATAAGGTTTTAAATTATTATTATTCGATTATAGACTGACAAAAACCAAAAGGCTTGATTTTCCTCAATTTGCCCTCAAAAGGTATGCCAAATGCCTTTTTAACCAGTTTATGAAAGTGCCTTTGTCGCCGACAACTTTCCTCTAAAATACCCAAGAATGCCTCAAAAGTTATGCTAACGGATTTTTTTAGTAGTTTTAGTTAAATGCTTACTTTTTAGCTATACTTTATTAGTTAAAGCTGGTGCCATAAAAATATTTGATTAGTAATCTGATTATTTGATTAAATCGCCTAATAAGGCGATTTTTTCATAAAAATAAGTCCTCCCCGGAAACATTTTTGTAACCCAGATGGACTTTTTTTAATGCTCGTATTGGTTTTTAAAATCTCGTACCAAGGGTTCGAACTCCCAAAAAAATTTTTATATTAAGGGTTCGAACTTGTTTTTTGGGGATCTATAGTTAATGAAAGTATATTTATATATGATTGATTTCATGATATAATTATTATGCTAATAATTGGTGTTTATGAATCAATTAAAGGGAAAATAAGATACTTCTAAATACCTTATATACTTTTAAGGGAATATAGAGGAAAATTGGAAAAGGGGATAATAAAATGAAAATTGAAGATGTAAAAAACACAATAGATTTACTGAAATTTGCCTGGCAACTTTCAGATAATAATATTTATGAGAAAAATGATGGAGTATCACGATACTCCAAATTGGATCAATTAGCATTAAAAGTTGAAGATGGCATCACCTTGAAAATATCCAATTTTTATCCTACTCATTTATGGCCACATCCGTGGTGGGGTAACATTGAAAATCCTAAAGTAATAGTATTAGCATTAAATCCAAGTTACGACCCTATTGATGATGAAAAAGATGACATTGTTTTAGGCGGTTTATACAAAAAAGCATTCGATGACCCAGTACAAAATAAAATAAATTTATTTGCTTTTAAATCTAATTCAACCGATTGGTGGAGAAACAAAGTATTTGCAGAAGAAGGGAAAGAAGTTAACCCAGATAAAATTATCAAAAATGTCGGTGTTTTTCAAATACTTGGTTATAGAAGTCTATCATATTTTAAGATTCCTAAAAAAGCGTTAAAAACTGAAGAAAAATTAAAAAAAGATGATAGCTTTAAAGAGTTTATCGATAAATTCCAAAATATTTGTGAAAGTCTTAAACTAAAAAATAAATATAATGATAATTATTTGCCAACACAAAATGCGATGAGATTACATGTTCAAAGTTTAATCAATGAGGATAAAGATAGATATGTTGTGATTGTATGGGGTAAAGGACATTGGAAACAATTAAGACTGGATTTTCCTGATAAAGAAAATAGAGTTTTAAGAGCTAATGAAAAAAATTATAGAAATCAAAATATTTTTAAAGAACAAAATAAGGAATACTCTAAAAAAATTCAAAATATAATTAGACAATTAATTTTTTAATAATATTGCAATAGTTTCGTTCATTGTATAAGAATAAAGAAAGGAAACACATTTTAATTAAAGTGTTAAGGGGTAGGTAAATGAGAAGGATTTTTAGAATATTATCTATATTTATATTATTTTCCTTACTAATTGGATGCGATAATAAAGACAATAAATATAACAAAAAAACAACCGAACAATTTAAAGAGCAATATCATACACAAGTTTCTTTCTCTCTTGAAACCGGGGAAAATCTTGTAGTGTATTCGCATGTTAGAGTTAGGATAAAACCTAATCAAGAAGTGGAGGATCGAGACTCATTCATAGTAAGATTTTCTGCATATGATGGCGATGATGCATTTAAGGAAACTATAATTGTTAAGTATTATGAAATAAAATCAGATACAGTTATAGATGAAACATTTGAAGGTGTGGATATACATTATGTGCTTACATCAGAATTTGAAGTTGTTGAAACAAAAGGACAAGATAAGGGAGCAAAAGTTCTAAGTTCAAATGTCGTTACAGTGAATTTTGACTCTAGGGGAGGAACACCAGTTCCTACTCAATATGTAAATGTCGGAGAAACAATCAATACAACCAATCCCACAAAAGATGGTCTGAAATTTCTGTTTTGGAGTTCTTCTTTAGAAAATCCAAGTCCATATTTGTTAGAACGCGGAACAACTAAAAATATAACCTTATATGCCTTCTATGATGAAAAAATTAATATTGAACTTAATTACTGTGATAATGTTACTAAAGAAACAATAATATCTCAAACAGTAGATTTAAATTATAATTTGCCAAATCCTAATAGAAAAGGTTATGTGTTCCAAGGGTGGTATATTGACAACAGTTATAGTAAAAAAATGGATGAAAATACAATTGTTTCTAAAGGTGTTACCAAATTATATGCTAAATGGGAAATAGTAGAATATAACATTGACTTTATCGTTAAAACTGGCGAACAGAAAAACAACAATATTTATAAGTATAATGTTGAAACAGATACGATAACATTAAAAGATGGGGTTAAAATAGGCTATACATTTAAAGGTTGGTATAATAACGAACATTTGTTGGGATCACCAATAAAGACAATTATTAAAGGAAGTACTGGAAATATTAAATTATATCCGATGTGGGAAGCTAATGTTTATAATGTAACATTATTTTTTGATGATGAGTTAAATGGAGAAACTCAAACAATAAAAGCAAAATTTGATGATTTTTATCCAAATTTACCTGTTCCAACAAAAGAAGGGTTTATTTTTGAAGGATGGTATAAAGATAAAAATAGTTATTCTAGTTTGGTTGGATTTACAACAGGGGGACATAAATATTATTCCGACAATAAAGTAAATACACCATCAAATCATGGCTTATATGCTAAATGGGTTGTAGGAACTTCTGGATTAGAGTTTAATTTAAAGGATAATCATTGGGAAGTGATAAGTTACATAGGTATAGATACAAAAATTAATATACCATCTAAATTAAGCGGTCTACCAGTTTCTAGTGTGGGTTCAAAAGCATTTGAAGGAATGAAATTGATTACAGAAATTGTAGTACCAGATTCAGTAAAAACAATCGGAGTGGGAGCTTTTGGTGGTATGAGTTCTTTAGTAAAACTTACGATACCTATAGTTGGTGGCAAGGAAGATTCAAAAGGAAAAGAACGCCATTTTGGATATTTATTCAACCAAGGATCTATTCCAGAAACAGCACTAGCTGAATATTACGAAGTTGATTTTCTTGATGGTGTAATTGGTTCATGGTTTACATATTATTTACCAAAAACATTAAAAGAAGTAAAAGTTACAAATGCAAAATCAATAAAAGACTATGCCTTTAAGAATATAAGATTAGAAAAAATCGAATTAAATGAGGGATTAGTACAAATCGGACAATATGCATTTTCTGATATGGTTTTGTTGGAACAAATTAATATCCCAAGTACAGTCACAAGTATAGGACAATACGCATTTTCAAATTCAAGTAAAATACCTGCAATAACAATTCCAGATGGAGTAACTAGAATTGAAAAAGGAACATTTAACAATTTGAATTTAATACAAAATATAATGATACCAGCAAATATAACATACATTGGAGATTCTGCATTTAAAGGTTTAAGTTTAGTTACAAATGTAATAATTCCAGATGGAGTAACATATATAGGCAGTGAAGCTTTTGCAGGTTGGTTAAGTTTAACAACATTAAATTTACCAACAAGTTTAGAAAATATAGGTTCAAAAGCATTTGAAGGAATGAAATTGATTACAGAAATTGTAGTACCAGATTCAGTAAAAACAATCGGAGTGGGAGCTTTTGGTGGTATGAGTTCTTTAGTAAAACTTACGATACCTATAGTTGGTGGCAAGGAAGATTCAAAAGGAAAAGAACGCCATTTTGGATATTTATTCAACCAAGGATCTATTCCAGAAACAGCACTAGCTGAATATTACGAAGTTGATTTTCTTGATGGTGTAATTGGTTCATGGTTTACATATTATTTACCAAAAACATTAAAAGAAGTAAAAGTTACAAATGCAAAATCAATAAAAGACTATGCCTTTAAGAATATAAGATTAGAAAAAATCGAATTAAATGAGGGATTAGTACAAATCGGACAATATGCATTTTCTGATATGGTTTTGTTGGAACAAATTAATATCCCAAGTACAGTCACAAGTATAGGACAATACGCATTTTCAAATTCAAGTAAAATACCTGCAATAACAATTCCAGATGGAGTAACTAGAATTGAAAAAGGAACATTTAACAATTTGAATTTAATACAAAATATAATGATACCAGCAAATATAACATACATTGGAGATTCTGCATTTAAAGGTTTAAGTTTAGTTACAAATGTAATAATTCCAGATGGAGTAACATATATAGGCAGTGAAGCTTTTGCAGGTTGGTTAAGTTTAACAACATTAAATTTACCAACAAGTTTAGAAAATATAGGTTCAAAAGCATTTGAAGGAATGAAATTGATTACAGAAATTGTAGTACCAGATTCAGTAAAAACAATCGGAGTGGGAGCTTTTGGTGGTATGAGTTCTTTAGTAAAACTTACGATACCTATAGTTGGTGGCAAGGAAGATTCAAAAGGAAAAGAACGCCATTTTGGATATTTATTCAACCAAGGATCTATTCCAGAAACAGCACTAGCTGAATATTACGAAGTTGATTTTCTTGATGGTGTAATTGGTTCATGGTTTACATATTATTTACCAAAAACATTAAAAGAAGTAAAAGTTACAAATGCAAAATCAATAAAAGACTATGCCTTTAAGAATATAAGATTAGAAAAAATCGAATTAAATGAGGGATTAGTACAAATCGGACAATATGCATTTTCTGATATGGTTTTGTTGGAACAAATTAATATCCCAAGTACAGTCACAAGTATAGGACAATACGCATTTTCAAATTCAAGTAAAATACCTGCAATAACAATTCCAGATGGAGTAACTAGAATTGAAAAAGGAACATTTAACAATTTGAATTTAATACAAAATATAATGATACCAGCAAATATAACATACATTGGAGATTCTGCATTTAAAGGTTTAAGTTTAGTTACAAATGTAATAATTCCAGATGGAGTAACATATATAGGCAGTGAAGCTTTTGCAGGTTGGTTAAGTTTAACAACATTAAATTTACCAACAAGTTTAGAAAATATAGGTTCAAAAGCATTTGAAGGAATGAAATTGATTACAGAAATTGTAGTACCAGATTCAGTAAAAACAATCGGAGTGGGAGCTTTTGGTGGTATGAGTTCTTTAGTAAAACTTACGATACCTATAGTTGGTGGCAAGGAAGATTCAAAAGGAAAAGAACGCCATTTTGGATATTTATTCAACCAAGGATCTATTCCAGAAACAGCACTAGCTGAATATTACGAAGTTGATTTTCTTGATGGTGTAATTGGTTCATGGTTTACATATTATTTACCAAAAACATTAAAAGAAGTAAAAGTTACAAATGCAAAATCAATAAAAGACTATGCCTTTAAGAATATAAGATTAGAAAAAATCGAATTAAATGAGGGATTAGTACAAATCGGACAATATGCATTTTCTGATATGCTAAATTTGACAACAATAGTAATTCCTAGTTCAGTTATTACTATAGGAGCAAATGCTTTTCAAAATCCACATGCTAATTTTATTATAAATTGTGTTGTTTCTTCAAAACCTGAAGGATGGAATAATAACTGGAATCCAAGTAATAAAACAGTAAATTGGGGTTATATTGTTTGATAAAACAATAGTTTCAATAACCAGAGTTTATGAATCCATCAAGGGTAAAATAGAGTATATCAATATGCCTTTATATATACTTTTAATCAATAGTTGGCTTAAAAGGTATGTTAACGGATTTTTTAGTGGTTTTGCACAGTTATGCGATTAACCGTTATCACTTTCAATGTCTTTAATGTGGGAGCACCCAGATTCGAACTTTACTACATTCATTACAACAAAAGATTTATAATAACCACATAAAAATAATTACCGTGAGCACTCTCGGTAATTATTTTTTTATTAATTGTCTAATAAATTCAACTGTTCTCTTGAAGGTAAAAATGATGTTTTTCATTTGCTTTTAAGTTGAATGGTTGAAGTTAATTATGATTTAGGCTAAAATACAGTTAATACTTATTAAATTTTTCAGAAAGGAGAATTGGGCATACATATGAGAATGAAAAAAGTAATTAAGTTATTTCAATTATTTATAGTTTTAATAGGGTTAATATTATTAACTGGTTGTAATAAGGGTTATTATAAGATAACTTTAGAGCCAGTAGAAAATATTAATGTTGTTGAAGATGTTAATCTTGAACAAGTAGCTAAAGATACTAAATTAACCTTTAGAGTAACCGTTCCTGAAGGAAAAGAAGTTGATCAGTTTAAGGTTGATGGTGAAGTTCAAGATTTAGTTAACTTAGAATATAAATTAACAGTCAAAGGTAACCACAAACTTAAAGTAACATTTAAAGATATTAATGTTTCTCAAGAAACCGTTACGGTTTCATATGTTACTGGGATTGGTATTGATTTAGAACCAACTGAAGTAGCTAAAGGAGGAACTGTAGAAAAACCTATAATTGATGTTGTTACATATGATTTAGTTGAGTGGCAATTAAATGGGGAAAAGTTTGATTTTGATACTGCGGTAATTCAAGACATTGAATTAACGGCAGTATGGAAGAAAAAAGAGATAGTTGTTACGATCAAGATTGATGAAACTAGATCGAAAGAAGTTATCTATGGTTATGGTGATAATGTTCATTATAATGAAGTGTTAAGACATATTACAGAAAATGATACATTACCGACTAAAGAAGGATATGTCTTTGCTGGATTAGAATTTGAATCCGAATCTTACGGATTCCTAACTAAACCAATGACAGTTAATGTCATTTGGTTACAAAGTAGTAATGTTACTTTTGATTATTTGGACGGTAGAGTTGTTACAATGCCTATTACTAATGATTATTTCTATTTAGCTAGTCAACCACTTGTTTTAGGATATCTTGGAAATGATTATGATGAATTATTATTAACAACCCCGATCCGAGAAGGATATGTGTTTGAAGGTTGGTATGCTGATCCTGAGTTTAAAGCGCCAATAAACTCTGATTTAGGTTATTTAGTTATGAATTTAAGTTCTAATTATTATGCTAAATGGAGAAAGATTGGTGTTGATGAGAAAACATTTAAGATAACTTTTGAAACTAATGGTGGTACACCAATTTCACCAAAAACATATTTTGCTGGAAATAAAGAAATTTTTATTGGTGATAGTGAAAATATAATACCTGATGCTGCAAAAGATGGATATGAATTTAAAGGATGGTATTTTGATCAAGAATTAACTCATAAATTTGATTTATTTAATATTAGTCTAGATATATATTTTGATAGTGATTTTACTTTATATGCTAAGTGGGAAGAAAGTGAGACAATAGAAGATATCACTTTAACAGTTCATACTAATACATTTGCTGGCACCTTAACGACTAAAGTTTTCAAAGGGATAACGTATTATGATTCTTTCGGTCTTGATATCTACGGTCTTGATATTCCTTTCTTTGGAAATTATGATTATGAAGTATTAGATGAAAACGAACAACCGATAGCTGATAATACCATCTTTACTAAAGATACGACACTTTATTTAAGATGGAATAAAAGACCAGTAATAAATTATATTTTAAATAACAAAATAATTTATACGTCTTTTGAGAACCAACCTTATTATGAAGTTTTCATCAATGATAACCAAGAAAAATTTGAATTTTATTTGGATGAAAACTTCCAAAATAACGTATTAGATTCCGAAATCTATAAAGTGGATTACACTTTAACTGAAGGTTTAAATCTTTATTTAAAGCCAATCCAAGATAAATTAGAACCAATTGATGTTGTCATTCATATTGGAGATAAGATTCTTAAAATTGATAAGAGATTTAATATGGCAACTAAAGACTTTAGTTCTTATATTTATTCTCATCTTAATGGATTTGTTGTGGAGGGGTTATATCCAATTGAAAATCAAGTTTATTTAGATTCTGAATTAACAGTTGATGCCTTTACTACAGAAGATTTAACTAATTATATAGTTGATAATAAAATTCATTTATATTTAGGATATTCAGTTGTTAAATATGTTAAAGTAGAGAGTTTTGGAGCTATTGGTAGAGGTAAAGAATATATTGAGATTATTGAAAGTTCAGATATGTATCAATTAAAAGGTTTACTTAATAATTTAAGATTGGAAAAACCAGGATATCAAATTGAAGGTTATTATTTAGATGAAACCTTTAATAATTCAATTGATACACTACCAGATAATTTTTATTCCCAAGATTTTACTATTTATGTTAATTGGGTTTCATTAGAATTTACTGAAGTTATATTAACCGTTGATACTAATAATCAATTACCACTTCATAAAATTAAAATATTTCCAGAATTTCTTAATCTTCTAACTTATGATGGATATGTGATCCAAGGAATTTATTATGATAAAGAATATTTAGAAAAAATTGATTTAGAAAATGTTGATTTATTAGATGGCGACACCATCTATGTAAAACTAGTAGAGGAATTAAAATAAAAATACATTCTAATAATCAAAAGTGAACCGCGCCTTGTCAAATAGAAATATGAAATGAACAAAATACCAATAAAATGTTATTGTATTTTAATGGATATGTAAAAAAGGGAGTTGAATTCCCTTTTTGTTTATAGTGTAATAAAAATAAAAAAGGATTTGTATACTCAATATGACTACTTAATACATAATAGAGTATACAAGGTTCAATATGCTCCAATATTATTTGATCATATTGAAACTATTATTAATGAAACAAGATTAAAAAATGGTGATGCAAATAGAATGTATATATTAATTGAAATAATTGGAAGAGAAGAAATCCCCATTAAAGTAAATATAGATATATTACTGGATAGAGCGATCCATAAAATAATCCCGAAAGAATTGTTTATTAACATAACAAGAGGATTTTTATCCTGAACTTTATAGAAACCTAAATTAACTGCAAGTAATTATTATGCTAACTATGCAACTACATATAATGATAGAGATGTATTAGAAATTATTAGTATAAAAAACAAGTTATGTTGTGAGATGTTAATATTAATATGAAAGTTAACAACTATTTGACTTTCAAGATCGAAAAAACTTGAAAAAGTTGAAAGTCTGGAGTATAATACTTTCAAGATAACAAAATTATTGATTTCTTGAAAGTGAGGCATAGTTATGAAACTTATAGAAAGAACTTTGTATCTAGATAGGCTTAAAAGGGTTAGAAACACTCCTGATATTAAAATTATTACAGGTATTAGAAGATCTGGCAAGTCTGAACTTATGAGAGCTTATTTTAAGCATATTAAAGAAACCGAACCAGAAACAAATTTAATAGAAATTGATTATGGCGATTTAAAATATGATGATATCAAAGATTATAAAAGTCTTTATTCATATGTCGAAAGCAACTATCAACCTAACACGAAAAATGTTTTGATGATTGATGAGGTACAACTTTGTCCTAAATTTGAGATTGCTGTGAACAGTCTCCATAATAGTAAAAAATATGATATTTATTTAACTGGATCAAATGCTTTTTTATTGAGTTCAGATTTATCTACTTTGTTTACCGGAAGATTTATAGAAATTCCAGTTTTCCCATTTTCATTTAAAGAATATTTAGAATATTTTGAGATAAAAGATAATTTTTTTAATCATTTAGAAAATTACTTAAAAGTAGGAGGACTAGCGGGTTCATATCTATATGAAAATAAAGAAGATGCAAATACATATATAAAAGATGTTTATACATCGTTAATTAAAAGAGATTTAGTCGATAGATATAATATTGAAGATATCTCACTATTAGATACTCTAACAGAATTTTTAATGGATAATATATCAAATCTTACAACTGCCAATAATATATCAAATATATTGAATAATAAGAAAGTTAAAACAAATCATGTGACTATAGGGAATTATATCAAATATTTGTGTAATGCATTTATGTTTTATAAAGTAAAGAGATATGATATTAAAGGTAAAAAGTATCTAGAAATAAATGATAAGTATTATTTGGCTGATCTATCTTTTCGTTATTCTATATTAGGGGTTAGGAATATGGATTATGGAAGAGCTTATGAAAATATTGTGGCAATAGAGTTATTAAGGCGGGGATATGAGATATATGTTGGCAAACTTTATGAAAAAGAAGTCGATTTTATAGCTATTAAAGGGAGCGAAAAAATCTATATTCAAGTAGCAGATAATATAACTAGAGAAGAAACATTAAAAAGAGAAATTACCCCTTTAATAGCTATAAAAGATGCCTATCCTAAAATTATATTAGCAAATACAACACATCCGATGACAATAAAAGATGGGGTCAAAATATTTGATTTAGCTAGATGGTTAATGGGTGATGAGAATTAAACCATTTGATGGGCGTATCAAAGGCCAGAAGATGGTATATATGTCGGTTATTTTAGTTCGTTAGGGCGATAAATTTTATCGTGATGTTTTATAATGTTTAACTTCAACAAAATGATTCAAATTCACAGTATTATATATAAATTATAGTAAAAATTTTTAAGAAAGGAAATGTATACTCGATTTACTATAATTTACTATTTGAGTATACAAAAATAATATGAATTACACAAAAATTAAATTAGAGTATAAGTATGGCCCGAAGAATCGATTTTATCGAATTGTTTTGATTAAGGACAACCCCGACTTATTTAAATTAGGAGTTGCATTTGGTACAGTCCTAGGGGCAACATTTTCACACTGTTTTTAATTTAAATGTAAAAATAATTTAATGTATGTTATGGCGCCATTTATGGAAACTCAATATGAACGGTATCGATATTCAGGAAATTATCATTTAAGTGATTTACCAGATAAATTTATATTTGAATATGACACTGGTGATGGATGGGAGTTTGATTGTAAAAAATATAAGGAAAAAGTTAAAATTGAATCAACAAAAGATATTATCCTTATTGAAGGAAAAGGTCAAGGAATTTGGGAGGATAACGTATATACCTTACAAGCTTTGTTTGCAGGAGAGATTGATCCAGATTCTACATTAGAAGATGAAGAAAACGGAATATACAAACCATGGAATTTTGATATTGATAAATATGGTGATTTTGATAAGCCATTAAATATTGAAACCGAAAATAAAGCTTTAGATAAGAACTTCCAATATAATTATAAAGAATTGGTTAAAATGGAAAAAGCATATATTAAGGAAAATAATGTGTCTTTAGAAGAGCACAGCGAAAATAACCCTAATTATCGTCTAAAAAACGCTCTGTTAATAGCAGTTTCAGAACAAATTAATAATTTAGATTATGTTCGTGAAATCTATTTTAAATTAAAAAAGACGATGGGAGATATGAAAGCTCGTGAAGCTATTGCCACTATTTTAGTTAGATATATGTATGATTTAGAAAAAGAACATATTGCATTTGATGAAGATGAATATATAAAACGATTAAAAACATTAATTAAAGATACAAACGGTTCGTTTTCTTAAACTTGAGTAGGGATATTATTTAACACATAACATTTATTCAAATTAAAATTAGAATATATTTATCAATATAATTTCTTTTAAAAGTGGTTTTTAATACTTGACAATCTCAAAAGCAAACTTTATAATATAATTAAATTATATTAACACAAATTTGAGAGTAATTTTTTGTGATGTGGGTATATAAGTTGGAATTTGGACGTTTTGGGGTGCAATTGGCTTATTACATCAAACATTACGTTAATATAATTAATTTAGCACCCAATTTGTGGCACTTTGTATTACTCTCAATCAAATAAATAACTAATTCATATTAATTGAAAACGTCCATTTGAAATGTTTTGTGCCAAAACGTTAAAAAAGTTCCTCAGGAACTTCACAATATGAAATTAGTTATTTTTTTATTTAAAATAATAATCTTTTGAAAAACAATGAATTCAATTGTTCAAAAAAGGGAAGTAGGGTAAGTGTATGAGTTATAAAAGAAGTAAAAAGGCGAGGGACAATCGTAGCGACCAGTTAAATCCAAATAACAAAAAATATTGGCATTCTAGAGGTCTTGAAAAACCGGAACCACTTCGAAAAAAGAGAAGAAAAAGAAAATTTAAATATTCCACTTGCCCATCTAGAAAAAAACACTAATGGAAACAACCCATAATTTTTATGGCGTTGTTTTTTTATAAATGAAATAGATAGGTTTATAAAAATGGAGGATTAATTTAGCAATGGGAAAACGACAGTATGTAGATATTAATTCAATATATAAAGATTTATGGTGGACTATTGGTAAACGTAATAATTATCAAGAAGAGTACGACAGAAATTGGAGTTTAGTTCACAGAGGATATAATCGTCGCTATGAAATAGATCAAGTGTCAAGAAAAATTGGAGAAACGACTTATCGAATTGATAAATTAATAGCTGAACTTACCAAACATAGAAAAATACACCGAGCAATGAATTTAGCACACGATTATTTAACAAAAGAAATCGAAAGAACGCAACTTATTATTGATAAACAAGAGAGAATTAGAGATAAAGTTAGATGGGGATTTTCCAATTATATCCTTTCAGATGGAACAAGATATTATGATTCTGAATTGATGACTAACTATATAAGCAAAAAATATAAGCGATTAAAAAAAATTACAAAACTGGCAAAGTTATGTGAGTAAGTATTTAGAATACTAAATGATTACGAAATACCGAATGTTTAATGAGGAGAAAATTAAATGAAAGAATTATTGATTGCTTTTGTAGGAAAAACTGATCCTATTAAAAATGATTATGATGGACCAATTCTTCATATATTGCGTCATCGTGATGTCAATAAAGTTTATCTTATGGGAACAAGCTCTCTTTTGGAAGAAAGAGAGAAATTTGTGAAAGAGGGAATTGATTATATTTCTACATTAAAATCAACAAATATTGAGGTTGAATTTTTAGTGTTAGAAAAAATAAAAAATCCAGCTATTTTTATTGACTTTGGATTAAAAAGAATTATTGACAAGATATATGCTGAAAACCAAGATTATCAAATAATATTTAATATATCTAGCGGAACCCCACAAATGATAGCCGCATTAGCTTTAGATATTGTGGTCAATAATCGAATAGGAAAGGCGTTCCAAGTTTTAAATCCTGAACCTAATGAATTTACTAGGCCTGAAAAACCTGGATATGATTTTGATAATTTATTTGATAATTTAGAAGAAGCAAAATTGAGACTTAAAGAAACTGATATGTATTCTTTTAAAATATCTAAGATTAAGACACAGTTAGATGCAACATTAAAAGTTAGAGATTATAAAAAAATGTTAGAAATTTTAGATGAATATAACTTGAATTACAAAGAATGTAGAGAATTAATTGAATATGCATATAATGCGGATAAATTGAGTAGTTTTCATCAAGCTAACTTAAATAAGATTTTAAAGCAATACCCTAATTTATTAAGATTTAAAAAATATAGAAATCCTAAATTTAGAAGATTAAACATTATATTTGATTATTTTTTGGCATGGGGCAATGAAATGCATCGTCAAAACTATGTCAGTGCCATGTTAAGATTAAAACCATTATTTTATGAAATAATGAAATATATTATTTTGGATTATATGCAACAAGATAATAGTGCCAAAAATTCAGATTTTTATAAATCTTTCGTAAGAACTAATCATATTAGAAAAAGTGATATTAATAATTTTGATCAGGAATTGAGAAAAAAAATAGACATAAATAATAAAAGAGTTTTATTTGATACCCGACATTTAATTATAATAATAAAATATTTTGGAATTACCGATATTTTGAAAGAAGTGGGGTTGATTAGAAAAGAAGAAGAAAATGTAAGAAATAAACTGGCGCATGACATCGATAATCAAATTACAAATCAAGATATTAGAGATTCAGCCGAAATTTCATACAAAAACATTAAATTACTGATTAACAGAATCTTTAAGGGATTAGAAAGTAGCATTAATTATTCGTTTTTTAATGATATTGATGAATTAATCTCTAATGCTATTAAAAATATATATAAAGAAGATGAGGAGGTATAAAAAATATGGATGACAAGAAACACAAACTAATTGTTGGTGCTTTACTACACGATATTGGGAAAATTAGTTTTCGTGCTTATGAACTGCAAGGAATTAAATCTCACTCGATTGCTGGATATGAATGGCTTAATCAAGTAAATTCTAATATTTTCAAATTAGAAAATATTGGTACTATGATTAAATACCATCACCGCAATAAAATGCCTGATTTTGGCAGAGGGATGAGAGAGGATGATTTGGCCTTTATTGTTTCACTTGCTGATCATATATCAGCAGGAGCCGATCGCCGAGAAAAGGATGATTTTGACTATGATGATTATGACATTACCGATAGTCAAGCGAAAACACCATTAGAATCTGTTTTTTCAATATTAAAGCCACAAGGTAAAGATTATTTGGGATATTCTGGGAAAAATTTAGCTTATGATTCATCAATTAGATATCCAGAAAAAGATTCAAAGGTATTAGATAGTGATTATAATGATATTTTAGTAAGATTAAAAAAACTATTTGTGAATGAAGAATTATTTACGAATGACAAACATTTAAATTCTTTAATATCAATTATTAAAACTCATTTTAAGTATTTGCCAAGTGATACTAGATATCAAATGAGAAATGATATTTCTTTAGCTGAACACTCTTTAACTACAGCGGCATTTGCTAGTTCATTATACGACTATTTTAATGAACAAGGAGTTAAAGATTACTATGAAAAATGGAATAAAGAAAAAGATTTATTCAAAGAAAAGACATTTTTATTTGTCTCGTTTGATTTTTCAGGAATTCAAAGATTTGTCTTTGATATTCCGGTAGAAGGAGCCCTGAAGAATTTGAGAGTTAGAAGCTTTTATTTAGAAATGTTAGCTGAGATCTTTGTTGACTCGCTATTATTGGAATTAGAATTGTCAAGAGCCAACGTTATTTATGTTGGTGGGGGGCACGGTTATTTAATCTTACCCAATACTTATAAAGCGAAAGAACTCTTTAAAGAACAGATTCAACACTTTAACAATTTCTTCTTAAAGGAATTCAATTATAATCTTTATTTAGCATCTTCAATAGTTGAGGTTAGCCCTAATGATTTAATCAGCATAAATTCTAGTGGACAACATAATAATGCTTTTAGCGGAGTTATGAGTGAAACCTTTAAACAAACTAGTAAATCTAAAGCGCAGAGATTTAATTTTGAAGTGTTACAAAAACTTAATTCATTAGAGTATGAAGCAGGGATGAGGGAGTGTAGCGTTTGCGGAACTTCTAATAGATTAAAAAAAGTTGGAGACAAATTTATTTGTGAAATCTGCGATTCATTTTTAAAATTTTCAGATGATTTATTTAAGGATGACAATATTTATTATGTTGTGGTATTAAATAAACTTAAAAATCAAGATTATTTACTATTTCCGTATCAAGAACGTTATTGTTATTTACACGCCATTAGTAGAGAAGAATTTAATCAAGTTCCAAATGATAGAATACTATTTAGTTATGTTAAAAATGATTTCAAAGCTTTTGAAACTCAGTCAACATCGATTTTTGTCGCTGATTATGCGGTTAAAGACAAAAAGGGACAACTATCAATTGGTGAAATTATGAAATTAGAACCTGAAGAGATGGACAGAATTGCCGTTATGAAATTAGATGTTGACAGTTTGGGAGAAGTATTTAAAAATAGATTTCCTGAAAAAATGTATACGATTAGTCGGATGACATCGTTATCTTCACATTTATCAATTTATTTCAAGTTTTACATTAATGAGCTATTAAAAGATTTTAATATAACTGTTATATTCTCGGGTGGCGATGATGCATTTTTGATGGGAACTTTTAAAGATATTTTAAAATTTTCAAAAATCATGTATGAAAGTTTTAAAAAATATACTTTAGAAAAAATCACTATCTCTGCTGGAATTGGTTTGTTTGCTGAAAAATATCCAATTTATAAAATAGCTAATTATACCGAAGATTTATTATTATCTGCGAAATCAATGACTAATAAAAACAGTGTTGCGATTTTTGATCAAAACCAAGTTTTTAAATGGGATGATTTTTTTGAGGCAATTGTCGGCGAATCAAGTTATTTAAGTTTAATTGAAGAAAATATTAAAAATAATGTCATTTCTAAAACAATGTTATATAACTCAATTTATATACCGCTTAAAAATATTCAAAAAGAAGATAAGAAAATTATTTATAAGTTCGCCTATATGCTAGGTCGTAGGAGAAGTGATTTAAAGGATAAGTTAAAAGATGAAACTTCTCAAAAACTATTCAGCAAATTAGAACAAGAATTAATGATATCAGCTAATTATCACAATCGTCAATCCAGAGAAAAATTATTATTAGCGATTCAAATATATATGTATTTAAATAGAAAGAAGGAGGAATAGAGTATGCAAAGAAATCCAAGAGAATTTTTTATTCAAAAGGAAAATGTGAACAATGTGTATAATTCAATCAAAAATGATTATACTAAACATGCGGATGAGGTTATTAGGAAATTGAAAAAATTTGATTCCAAACGACTTATCAAAGCTAATCAATTGAGAGCAATTTACGCGTTAGTTGTGCCGTTTAGCGATTTTTTCAATTATGATCGAGAAATTCACCAAGAAACGGCTATACGGGAGTTAAGGAAATTAAAAATTAAAATTGCTTATCAAATTGGTCGTGATGATCGCGGTCAATTAGGGGTTCAAAACTTTAATAACGTTGCTCAAGTATTAGAGTTAATTGATCTTGTCGTTAACTCGCAAAATTTTAGACAAGACCTAGAGTTATATTGTAACTATTTTGAGGCTTTAGTAGCTTATCATAAATATCATGGAGGACAATAAAATGAAAAAAATTATTATTAAAGGACACTTAATTGTCAAAACAGGTCTTCACATCGGTGGTGACGATTCATTTAGTGCAATCGGTGCAATTGATTCGCCAGTAATTAGAAATGCTGCAACAGAGTTACCAATTGTTCCAGGTTCAAGTTTAAAAGGTAAAATGAGAAGTCTACTTGCTAGAAACGAACAAGGAGACAAGGTAGATTTTGATGATGAAAAAATGGAATTAAAAAGATTATTTGGCTCTAAAGATGGCGTTAAGGGTAGATTAATTTTCTCGGATTCTGATATTGATTTTAGTCATCATCAAAAAGATTTAGTTTTTACTGAAGGTAAATATGAAAATACAATTGATCGTAAAACCGGAAAAGCAAATCCACGTCAGATTGAACGTGTTATTCCAGAAACGAAATTTGATTTTCAATTAATTTATAATGTTTTAGATGAAAAAGATTTAAAAGAAGATTTTTTAATGTTAGCCCAAGGTTTTAAATTGTTAATGACCGACTATCTTGGTGGTGGCGGAACTAGAGGTAGTGGAAGAGTCTTATTTGCTAATTTAAAGGCAAATCCTAATGAAAAATATAATAT
The DNA here is from genome assembly GCA_050953825.1 of Acholeplasmataceae bacterium. Classification (GTDB taxonomy): domain Bacteria; phylum Bacillota_I; class Bacilli_A; order Acholeplasmatales; family Acholeplasmataceae; genus DUQW01. The sequence continues at coordinate 43,314 of JBMNNF010000003.1, forward strand.
TAAAGAAATCAACCAAATGTTAGACGAAGTCTGTACTTTTGGTGAAAAACTTTATCTATGAAATTAAAAAGAAAAATAATCAAACTTAAATTTATAACCGCTATCCATTATGGCAATAATGGTAAGCCAGGTCTACTGTCGACTGATAATATGATTTTATCGGATACTATCTATAGCGCTTTTTGTGAGATAAATCCAAATGATATTGATAAATTGATTGGCTTATTAGAAAATAATCAATTAAGAATTAGTGATATGTTACCATATGTGGATGATAAATTATTAATACCGAAAGGGATTGATGTGATTAAGTTTGAAAGTATTGATGAAATTGATCGAACTACATTTAAAAAAGTTAAAAAACTCGATTATATCCCAATGGATAAAATTGAGAAAATGGCTTCTAATTGTAGTGAGGAATTGATTGAAGAGGCGTTAAAACTTCAAGATAGTATTGGTAATTTTGATATTAAAACAAGTAATAGAATTTCTAGAGATGGTGACGACACTCTCCCTTTTATTATGGAAACATTCACTTTTAATCATAATTCTGGACTTTATTTAATTGTTGATTATGATACTGATGAAACTTTTGATTTTGTAAAGAATAAAATTATGTCATTGGGTTATTTGGGTGTTGGCGGGAAAAGAAGTAGTGGTCTAGGAAAATTTGAAATAAACAATATTACAGAAATTCTTAATGATAAGACAAAAGGTAAATATCTTTTATTATCAACAGCATTACCTAGAAATAAAATTGAAATTACTAATTTTAGTATTATTAAAAGAAGTGGTTTTTATGAACAAAATGGCGAGGCTTATAAAAAGAAAGATGTATACGCCATTAAAAGTGGTTTAATGTTAGATGAACCATTTGAGGGAGTTATCCTAAAAGATTTAGGCAAAAATCATACTGTTTATAGGTTTTTAATGCCACTATTTATGAGGGTAGATGTATGAGTATAAAAAAATATAGATTAACATTAACAACCCTAACAAACTTACATATTGGGTCAGGTGAGATTACTCAAACATTTGAATGCTTGTTTAAGGGAAATAAATTTTGTTTTATTGATGAAAATAAATTAATTGAAAGTCTAATCAGCAAAAATTTAGAAAATAGATTCATTCAAGCGGTTAATCCCTCGCATTCTAGAGCAGAAGTGAAAAGAAATCTTGATCGTAATTTAGAAAGTATTTTAAGAGGATTAGGATATAGCAATGAAGATTTAGATAATTTAGTTAAATATAGCGTGGATGGTCAAGCTTTAGCCAATGAGAAAATTATCTATAAACCGATAGAAAGATTTGTTAGAAATGGCAACGGTGAAGTCTTTGTTCCCGGATCATCAATCAAGGGCTTCATTTCTAATGTTTTAGGATTATCAGAACAAGATAATGCTAATAAAGATATGATTAAAAATGATGAATCATTAAGGCTCTCCAATAAGTTAAGTATATCCGATAGTAAACCAATAGTTAATGAAAATCTTTGGATTAGTAGAATCTCATATTATCAAGATATATATGGTTCTAAAAAAACAAAAAGCAGAAATTCACTTCCTAAAGATGGGCAAAGCAATTATGTTGAATTTATTAAACCTAATGTTGAAATTGTCTTTAATATAGTAGTTGATACTCAATATATAGATTTAACCAAATTCAACGAGAAGTTGATTTTATATAATATGAATTATTTTAATTTATATCAACGCAAATTTGTTGTTGATAGCACACGAGGATCATTTGATGATTTAAGTAATAATGATAATATGTATGATGGGAAAGTCTTTAGAATTGGGAAATATACTAATTTTTTATTAAAAACTAATTATGTTTTAAAAAAATATAACGATAATCCGGATGAATTGTTCAATTTATTGCATCAGGAACACCAACGATTAAGAGGAGGACTATTCTTTTTTGCGCGCAACCGCAACAAAATGTATCAAAAAGCAATTGATGAAAAAAGATACCCACTAGTTTTAAAATTAAGTTATCATTCTGATGGATTTTACCGTGAAAACGGAATCTGTAAATTTAAATTGGAAGAGATATTATGAGATTAATTTTAACATTCAAAACCGAAAATGAAAAAATTACGAACCAATACCGTAATTTTCTAATGAGTTATTTTAAAGCTGCTTATGAAAAAGAATATAAAACGGAATTCAGTAAACAATATGACAGTTTAAATGAGCCTCATCCGTTTACTTTTTCAGTGTACATTAAAGATTTAAAACATGAAGGATCATATATAATAGCACCTGATAAAGAAATAAAAATGGTGATATCAAGTAATGATTACACTCTTATCAACATTTTATATAATTCATTACTAATGAATAGAAACAAACAAATGAATATTAATCCAGACAATAAAATTTGGCTAGAAAGATTATCATTAAGACATTTAAAGCAAATAGAGACTAAAGAAATAAAAATTAAAATGTTATCGCCATTATTAGTTAGAGTAAGAGACGCTTCCAATAATTTGGACTACTATAAAACGATTGAAGATGAAGATTACATGGAACATCTTAATTTTAACTTAAAATATTTAACCAATCTTTTTAAACTAAATCAAGAAGATTTAGAAATAAAGCCTTTAAAAGCCAAAAAAGTAGTAGTACCAATTATGAAAGTAAGATATGATGCCACAACAGGAACTTTCTTACTAAAAGGAAACCAAGAAACACTCAACACTTTATATCGTATTGGAATTGGTTCAAGACGAAGCGAAGGATTTGGGATGTTTGAAATAATATAATGTTAGAAAGTTTTTATATATTAAGACCAGGAAGGTTATTTGTTAAGGATGGAAGTATTGCGTTTGATGACGGTTATGAAATACATAACATTCCAATTAAACAAATAACCGACTTATATCTTTTAATTGACATTTTGCCAACAGCTAATATTTTAAAACTAATAATGGATGAAGGGATAATTATTCATTACTTCAATTTATACGATTATTATTTAGGAAGTTTAATTCCTAAAAATCACAAATTTTCGGGTAAATTATTAGTTAAAGAAGTTGAATACTACCAAGATGAAGAAAAAAGAATCTTTATTGCTAGAGAAATGATTTTAGCAGGATTTAAAAACTTAAATAATATTTTAAAATATTACAATAGAAGAGATAAAATACATTATAATGTTGACTTTAATTTGTTTATCAATCGAGTTAACGAGGCGAAAAATATTAATTCAATTATGTTAATTGAAGCGGAATTTAGGAAAAAATATTATACTTATTTTGGCAAAATTATCAATAGATTAGATTTCAAAAGAGAGATGCAAGGGGCTAATGATTTGCCAAATGTGTTAATTAATTTTCTTAATTCTTTGTTATATAGTTTGGTTTTCAGTGAAATAATGAAAACTAACTTAAGTGGCCAAATAGGATTTGTTCACGAGTTAGCTCATGATCGCTATCCATTAATTTATGATTTAGCTGATTTGTTCAAACCAATTATGGTGGATCGACTAATATTTAGACTAATTAACCGAAATCAAATTAGTGATAATGATTTAATCGAAGGAAGATTAAATCAAAAAGCCATTAAGACTATTTTTAGAGAATGGGATCAACAAATAAATACAACAATATACCACAAACAATTAAAACGAAATGTATCGTATAGATATTTAATTAGAAGAGAGTTGTATAAAATAGAAAATCATATTTCTAAAGATACAAAATATAAAGGTTTTGTCTATTGGTGGTAAAAGTGTTAGTAATATTAAGTTATGATATAAAAGAAGTAAAAAAAAGAACTAGAGTTTTAGATAAAGTCCATAAGACATGTCGAAAATATCTATATAAAAAACAATTTTCTTATTTTTACGGAGAACTTTCAAAACCACTATACAATGAATTAATTAAAGAATTGTTATCAATTATAGATGTAGATAAAGACTCAATTATTGTAGTAAAAATTCCTAACAAAAATAATGCTGAAACTGTTTTTTTTGGTCAAAACAAAGAAGTAATAAATATAATTTCAGGGGTCGACGAATAACGAAAACCGCTTAATAATCACAAAGATCATTTTCATACAGAAGCAATAACTATCAAATAGCAATAAATTAAGATAGGTCGACGATACTTTTTAGTCGTTTTGTATAAAGATTTGGTATATTAAACCCAAATATCGTTAAAAATATCCAGATATTAACTATTTAAAGCCACCATATTGGATGGATACTTAGCATCACCATATGGTGCGTAATTAACTAGCATTTATTTAAAGCCACCATATTGGATGGATACTTAACTATACGGTTTTCCGTAGTGTAAACATTTATAATTTAAAGCCACCATATTGGATGGATACAATCATAATTTCACCCCCCTTTTTATAACCCAAAGTTATTTAAAGCCACCATATTGGATGGATACCTAACCCTTTACTTAATTTTATAGTATTATCTATTGTTATTTAAAGCCACCATATTGGATGGATACTAATAATTCGTCAATGTCGTCAAGTTCAATAATCTATTTAAAGCCACCATATTGGATGGATACATTAAAATTAATATCTTTAAAAACAGATCTACTTTCAATTTAAAGCCACCATATTGGATGGATACTCAGGATTAGTGTTAGTGATTGCCGATAAACTCATCAATTTAAAGCCACCATATTGGATGGATACTTATATTCCATATTCTTTTTCAATGCTCCTTAATTCATTTAAAGCCACCATATTGGATGGATACCTATCTTTTGTTTTACCACGATATGCTTGTGAGTATTGATTTAAAGCCACCATATTGGATGGATACTTTAATAAACTACTCGCTGTATCTTTTAATCTTTCTTCATTTAAAGCCACCATATTGGATGGATACAAACTTAAATCGCCACTTACTAATACTTTTGTTCCTTATTTAAAGCCACCATATTGGATGGATACATACCGTGTTCCAAAATCTCCACAACTCATGTCGATAAATTTAAAGCCACCATATTGGATGGATACTTAATTCAAGTGTGTCTTCATCTACTCTTGTATAAAATTTAAAGCCACCATATTGGATGGATACAATACGAAATAAGCCGATTGTGTTTTTGTTTTAATTTATTTAAAGCCACCATATTGGATGGATACTATTTCTTTTTTTAGTGTGTCGCTTGATACTCTGTTAATTTAAAGCCACCATATTGGATGGATACTGTAAAAGATATTTAGCACTATAAAATCTTGCTTCATTATTTAAAGCCACCATATTGGATGGATACTTTACTTATTATAATGTACCCCAAAGTACCTCATCTGATTTAAAGCCACCATATTGGATGGATACCCATTATCAATACCAGTAGAATAAGCCGTAATATCAATATTTAAAGCCACCATATTGGATGGATACCCTCTTTGTGTTCTCTTTCTGATTGGATTCCATTTTTATTTAAAGCCACCATATTGGATGGATACTAATAAGTAATTACCATCAAGGTCAAACAAGCCTTATTTAAAGCCACCATATTGGATGGATACTCATAAGGTGCTTTGCTATATCCTGAACCAACTAAATATTTAAAGCCACCATATTGGATGGATACTGTTTAAGATTAATATTCAATACTTCTTTTGATAATAATTTAAAGCCACCATATTGGATGGATACACTTTAGAATAATCGTATTTATTTCCGTGAATTTCGCTATTTAAAGTCACCATATTGGATGGATACTAAACTTTTGCGTGATCAAGTTCTAAATCTAAATCATTTAAAGCCACCATATTGGACGGATGTTGAAAAGAAATGTATATTTGAAAATGATTTCTATTCTTCAAAACGGTTTATTATGAAAAACGTTTATAAATTTATAAAGACAGATGAACCACTATGAACACATATAAAGTTGTATATTATTTAGAAATGTTATCAATACCACTTGAATCAAAATTTACTGTTAGCGATATTGAACATAACCATAGAAGTTAGCCAAAATATATCATCTTGATATGAATGAAGTTGATAACTCTCATCCGCGATTTATTAAAATAAAAAAGCAGGAGACTATGATATGATACCTCCAAAGCAGATACATGAAATAAATAAAATAATCTATACTTTATTTGTTAAATTAATAGCAAAAAAAGACATATCACATTGAGGTGCGATATGTCTTTTCAATTTTAAATGTTACTTATTTATTCTTTTCGGCTTTTGAGTGCTTTTTGTTCATACATTAGTTGATCTAATTCGTGGAAGAAGTAATCTAAGTTGTTGGTATGATTAGTGTTGCAGTTTGAGAGTCCCATAGAAACGGATAATTTATATGGTTTTTCTGATGTTTCGTTAAACTCTCATAATTGTTCATTAATTGTTACAGAAAGCTCTTTGATTTCAGTTTCTGTTCCACCGATATGGAGAACAACAAATTCATCACCGCCAACACGGAAAGCAATTGTATCAGCTGTGTTAGTGTTTGTTAAAATTCGACCGAAACTTCGGATGGCGTCATCACCAACTGAATGACCAAATTCATCGTTGATGAGTTTGAAATCATCGATGTCCATCATGATGGCACCAATGAACCGATTTCTTCGATTACGTGTCAGTTTTTCAACCATAAAACCGAAGTACTTTCGGTTATATAATCCTGAAAGTTCATCTTCATAGGCATTTTGATTGGCTAAATGCAGTTGGACAAACAACAGCGCAACACTTGTACAGAGCCATCCGATGGATAAGCCATAAAATAAACCTTGAGCTATTGTTCCTAAAAGTGAAGGTAACACGAAGTAGTGAACTGGGAAAAAGCGAATATGACCGTTTCGCTTAACAGCGAGAATTGCAAGAACTAGAGTTATTACAAAACAGATAAATATAAATATGTATGATAAAAAGACTATACTTCCTCGCTGATACTCATTTTGTTCAATGATTGAAAAGAGAAGACCCACACCAAATAAGTCACAGATGACAAACACAACTAAAATAGCATATGGAATAATCAAGACCTTAAACCATCTTTTTATTCGCTTCATACTTCGGAAAATTCGAATATCAACGAACAAGACCCAAAGCACGGCTACGCAACTTGAGGCTAGGAAAAGATATGAATTAGTGAGATATTGAAGAATAGTAATTATAATTCCTGGTTTTTTATCTACTAAAAAAGTTGCTGTTTCTGCAATCAGCGCAAAGAAAGTTATCCATATCATTGCGTCAAATATTTGCCCACCTAGGTGTTTTTCTTTTCTTATTTCGATTCGGGATAGCATAGTCACAATCAGCACGAGTATACCGACTGCGTTAGCAACTATAATCTCCTGCAGTACAATCATTTTTCACCGCCCCCATAACACTCTGATAGTTTATCCTATATAGATAATAATACAAAATTGTTAAAATTGCAACAAAATCTAACTCATTTATTAGGCTGACACATCATTTTTTACATTTTACGATATAGTTTATCTAACTATAATAAATAAGAAAGAAAGTAGCATTTCAAAGGCGTGAAAAGCTACCTTCTTTTATAATGACGCTTTAATTTATATTAAGTCTCACTTTCAAGTGAGATGTTTGTAACAACTGTTTCACTAGTTGACTTTCTTCTATAAAATAAAGAAAGTAAAAATGAAACAAATAATAATGATGATAAAGCGATAAATAGTGCTATCGCATTAAATTCATAAATAAACCCAGCTATGACCGGTCCAATAATGGCTCCTAGTGAAATTCCACTTTGATGCATTCCCATTAAAAGACCGCTACTGACAGTTTTATTTTCACTAACATGGTTAACTAAAGACGGGTCATAAATCGCTTTACTAATAATGTAGGCGATATAAATGGTAAAGAGATAAGTCATGATATATTTATTTGGCAAGACAAAGGTTAATAGTGAAAAAACACTGGCAGCTAATAAACTAAAAATTATTAGAGTTATGGGTTTAAATTTGCGATTAAGAAGTGGAACTAATAAAAGAGTAATCCCAATTCCAACAAGACCGTGAATGAATCCCATATTACCGACAACATCAGTACCTCTTCCAATTTCAATGACATATCTTTCAATAAAACGTTGAAAAGTTGAAAAGGCAATACTAGAAATAACAATTATCACAAAGAGTAGAATAAATGTTGGGGAGAGTTTTCCAATGTCACCAATTTGGCGTAAAACTCCTTTTTTCTTCTCTTTAGTTCCTTCAGGTTTTTTAGTATCTAATAATAGAGTGGCCAACGCCATTATGATACAGAATATTCCTTGGAAGTAAATAACTTGATTATTTGCCCAAAAATTATTAGCCATATGACCACCGAAGAGGAAAGCTACCGATCCTCCAAAAGCATTCAACGCTACGGCTAGCGTTAATAAAGCTTTTTTGTTGTCGAAGTCTTCATCTTCAGCAATATAAGCGTAAGCATTAGACATAATCGCTCCTGAGAAGAATCCAGCTAAAAATCGAGCAAATAAGATTGTCCCTGGAGTAGAGAAATAGGCAAATAAGGTTTGAGCAATCCCATATCCAATATACCCAATCATCATCACATATTTTCTTTTAACACGGTTACCAAAGTTACCCCAGTACGGAGCTGTAAGAAATATTCCTAACTGCATTGCTGCATAAAAGATGCCAAACCAAATGGCATTGATTCCTAATTCTTGTAAATATTTAGAGGTAACGGGATGTGCCAAATTTTGGGCAAATCCAGTTATAAATACAAATGCTAAAATTATAAATTTTTTCATTTTTATCAATCCTTCTATAGCTATTCTATCTCATTAAAACAACCCAAGGAGGTATCTATTTTTTATTTAAAAAAGATACACTTGGGATTGTTTTTGGTTGCACCTATACTATTATATAGTATTTAATTATTTTTTCATCTAATTTACTTAATATTTACTAAGTAAGCGTTTTATTGTTTTTTTCTATTAAAATGTTAAGAAGTTCTTCATAAGAAAGATTACCGGCAGCGATGAAATAAGCTATTTTTTTAATTTCTTCATTGATAAATTTAATTGATATACCATTTACTTCTAAAAAGGATAACATAATGAAAAAGCCAATCCTTTTATTTCCATCAATAAAAGGATGATTTGAGATTAAACCATAACCTAATTGAGCCACTTTTTCAAATTTGGTGGGAAATAGTTCATTTCCGCTAAATGTTTGATAAGGAGTTTCAATGGCTGATTCTAATAAACTATCATCTCTAATGCCAAAAACGCCACCAGTGGATTCTATTAAATATTTATATAAAAGAAGAACTCTGTCCTTATCAAATTTTATGTTTCTTTATTTTCTTTGCAGCATTATGTTTTTCAATGCTCATTCAAATGTCAATGAATATGAAGGAATTAGGTTCTGATCAGTTCGCTTGGATTATGATTGTCATTGGGATAGTTTTAGGATTTGTTATATTACTAATGTCGTTATCAACAGTTATTAAAGGTAATAGTAAAACTATCGCAATGATGAAAGTATTTGGTTATACATCAAAAGAATATAGTAGATCTATTTTAGGGGGATATCGACCAATAGCTTATATTGGATTTGCATTGGGGACTATCTTCCAATATGTCGAACTTAAAATGATAGTTAATATAGTTTATAAAGATTTTGATAACATACCAGAATTAAAGTTTAATTTTAAAGGATTATTAATTACACTAGTTATTTTTATGATAGCTTATGAAGTTATTATGTTAATTTATTCTAAAAAAACAGAAAGACAACCAATTAAAGAGATAATGTTAGAGTAGTCATAGATAAAGTAATATTATAGTTAACTTGATGAATGATATATAACGCAATTATTATATATTGGTATTTTAATCACCACAATTGTGTTAAACCATACGTGGTATAATGATAATGTAACTGTAACAAGGAGTGAATGCTTGTGATTACATGGGAAATATATAATGAAAAAGAACATAAAGAAATTGATCAATGGATTTTACAAAGATATTCATCCAATAGTGGACTCATTAATGAATTTGCTTTATTTTATGAGCCATTATCAAAAATAGTTAAATGGTATCACGATAATCCCAATCAAATGAGCAATCTATTTGATTTAATATTGGTTGCTAGAGAAAAAAATAAAATAATTGGATTTATCATTATCAATTATTTTACTGAGAATAATAAAAAAACAATTGGGATTAATCCAATTGTTGTCGAACCTAATTTAATTGGTATAGGTTATGGGACAAAAATGATAAAAGATATCATCAGTAAAAAGGGAAAAATATTTGACATGGATCCCAACGATTTGTATGTTACAGTATCGGTGAATAATGATATGGCTAATAAGATGTTTCAAGCGTTGAGTTTTAAAATTGTTGGTTATTCACCAAATAATGATTTTATTTATTATACATACGATTTAAGATAAAAACGGCTTATTAGAGCCGTTTTACGTTTATATTATGAAGTTAAATCAAATTCTAAAACACCAATCGTTCCTATTTTCAAATAATGTAGAATATTATTGTTTTTAAATACTACTGCACCACCACATGAGGTCTCGCTATGATCATTAATTAGTAATAGTGGCACTTTAATATCTTTTGATCTTTCTTGATAGTCTTGTATTTCTAAATTAAATTGTGCGATGGTGTAATCTAAATGGTTGGGCCATAAGATGGTATCAATTTTTTCTTTGTTGATAATCTCCATGGCTTTTTCTTTAATATTATCATCCCATAAGTCACCACAAATTAAAGTTATGAAGTTGTAGTTATTTAATGTAAACGGAATAATTTCCGTTCCTTCTTTATAATAATGATTAGTTTTGGAGGTGACTTTCCATCCGGTTGATAATCTTCGATAGTTATTGACTAATTCACCATTGTTATTGATAATCATATAACTACAATATAAATCGTAGTTATCTGTTTCATAATAACCAAAACCGACGGCAGTATTATATTTTTTACACGCTTTTTTAATTTGGTTTAAAATAGAATCATTTCGGTTAATTGTGATAGTAATATCTTCAAAATAATTCCAAGTTAAACTGTTGAAACCTTGTAAAAAAGCTTCTGAAAATAGTAAAAAATCTAAGTGTTGGTAATCGCTTAGAAATTTTATGATAGTATTAATATTTTCTTCAATTTTATTATGCGAATAAGCACTAACTAAACCAATCTTCATAGTGTTTATATTATACAATAAAAACTAATGATAAATCTATAAATACCAAAACGTTTTTATAAAGTCAGTTATATAATTATGGTGATGAAACTCGCTTTATAATCGAATTATGTCGAAAAATGTTATTTATATATTTACCTATTTTTGAATAAATAATATGATACAATAATCAATAAGGAGTTGTTAATTATGAATTTTAATAAAATTACCGATGATGTCATCAAGGAAACTGATACAATTATTAATCAATTTGGTCCAAGATTAGCTGGAACTAAAGCTTCACTTGATACTGCTGATTATTTATATGAAGATGCTAAAGGATATAGTGATAGTGTTTATAAAGAAGATTTCTATATCAATAAGGGGGCTTTTCTCGGTTGGATTAATATCTTAGTTGTTGGCTATATTATTGGGCTTGTTTTTTTAATCTTAAAACTTCCTGAAGTAACATTAGGGCTAACAGTACTTAGTTTGTTAATTTTATATTTTCAATTTATTAGATACTTACCAGTAATTGACTTTTTATTTCCTAAAAGAAAAGCGCGTAACGTTTTTGGTATTGTTGAACCTAAAGAAAAAGTTAAAAGACAAGTGATTATTAGTGCTCATCACGATAGTGCTCCAGTATTTAATTTTCTAACTTATCAACCTAAGTTATATAATTTAAGAGTTACTGGATCAATTGTTTTTGTGATTTTAAGTTTATTATTGTCAATTGCTAATATGATAGTTAAATATGTTAGTGGAGGAAATGACATTTTATATTATGTAACTCTTGGTGTAATTGGTCTTGGCGTTTTACTGGTGGGACAAATGTGGTTTTTTAGAAGTATGAGAAAAGCGACACCAGGAGCTGGTGATAATTTAGCTTCAACGCAAATCGCTTTTCAAATGGGCAAATATTTTTATAATTTAAAAGGAACTGACAAAGAATTAAAATATACAAGAATTATCTTCGCTTCATTTGATGCTGAAGAAGAAGGTTTAAGAGGTGCTAGAGCTTTTGTTAAGGCACATCGAGACAAACTCGTTGAAACTAAAACTTATGTTTTAAATATTGAGTGTTTATATGATGAAAATGAACTATTCTTCTTAACTAGCGATATTAACAATAGCGTTAAGCTAAGTAACAATTTAGCATCTACTTTAGTTAATATCGCAAGAGATCTTGATATTAAAACTCATATGCAGCCGATAGCCGTTTTAACTGGTGGCACTGATGCTGGTGAGTTTGGTAAGATTAATGTTGAAGCGACTACCATTATGGGGATGCCTTGGAGTAATGATAACCGTAGCGCGGTCTATCATACTCCATACGATACAGTTGATAAAGTTTCAAAAAAGGCAGTAGCCGATACGATAAATATTTTTTATAATTTCATTATTGAAAAAGATCAAGAATAAACATAAAAAAATAAAGCAGACTAATCGGTCTGCTTTATTTTTGATTGGAATTTTATTATTTTAAATCTTTTACATCAGTTACGCCTAGAGCGTTAGTTTTATCAAGGAGATATTTTGCCATATCTTTTTTATTTGAATGCATTTTTTTAAGTTCCGAGAAAAAGATTGGTTCTTCAAATAAATAAGTATTATCCCTTGGTCTTAAATAAGAGACAAAGATTGGTAAATCAATTCCCCGTCTTAAGGCTCTTTCGCAAAGAAGAACAAACCCTGGATAAAATTCTTTTAATTCATCAAAGTATCCTTCTTCAGAGTTTTCTGGGAAAATTACAATATTATCATCTTCATTTAAAACTTCTAAACTTTCGGCAATTGATTTTCTAAAACGATAATCGCGGTAAGTTGAAATCAAGCGTAACCCTCGATAAAATAAGTTGGTAAGTGGAGCTGCGAGTAAACAAAATAATCGAGCTAGATGGATGTTCCATCCTTTTTTACCAACATAATAAGTATTAACCAAATAACGATAGGTACTTCTTAATCCGGAGTTCATTTCATAAGTTCCCCAATATCTAATTGGAAAATCAGCATAAAGTTCTAAAGTTAGTGGGACTCTAGCTCCGTAGTGATTCGTTAAAACTAAACTTTGACTTGTTGGTTTGGCACCTAAAAAGACAAATCTCGGTTTGCGATAACGTAATCTAATTAAGTTTTTAAATCCGCGAAACCATAGTTTACGATCTTGGCGGAATTTCTTTTTTTCTGACATATAGAAATCACCTGTTTAAAAGATATTCACTTAATTTTATCATGAAAAGAAAAAAGTTTATAATTGTGTGAATATGTCTCAATAAACCGAAGCTTACAGCTTCTATTTACTTTCTATTAGATTATTTGAATCCATTTTTCCTAAAAGATTACATTTGTCAACTAAATATTTCGCCATTTTCTCGCGAGTTTTCGCAATCTTTTTTAACTCTGAATATAAGATTGGTTGATCAAAAAGATAAACTTTTTCTTTAATTTTAAAGTATGAGGTATAAATTTTAACATCAATCCTATTTTTTAAACAAGTTTCGGCTAATACGACAAAACCTTTATAAAATCCTTTTAATTCGTCTTGATATCCTTCATCTGATATTTCTGGGAAAATAACGATATTTTCGTTATTCTTGATTGCCTCAACACTTTCTTTTATGGTTTTTCTAAATCGAGAATCACGATAAGTTGAGATTAATTTTAAACCTTTATAAAAAAGATTAGTTAAAGGACTTGCTAGAAGACAAAAGAATCTGGCTAGATGTAGATTCCATCCTTTTTTCTCATGATAATAGACTCGAGTTTGATAACGATACATTTTACGAAGTCCTGAATTCATTTCATGAGTTCCCCAAATTCTTAATGGAAAATCAGCATATATTTCTAATGACATTGGTGCGTCAGTTCCTACGTGATTTGATAATATCACGGCTTGGGTAGTTGGTTTATTACCTAAATAGATAAATTTAGGACGTTTATAACGAATTTTTAAGATATTTTTCAAGCCACGATACCAATGTTTTCGATCCTGGCGAAATTTTTTTGGTTTCTTTTTTGACATCCTCATCACCTAAAAATGATAATAACATAAATTAAGATTTAAAATGACTATTTTCTTAATTAAGGGATTATATGTTTTTTCTTAAAAAATATTTATAAACAGATTAAAATTTACATTTGTGAATAAGATATCATTGTGATATATTGAAATAAAGATATAGGAAAAGAAAGGGATGTTAATGATTAAGGTAAAAGGAAAATTTAATGAAGCTATTATTTACACCGATGATGTTGATGAAACGACTTTACAACAAGTTGAAAGATTATTAAATCAAGAGTTTACTCAAGGTTCCAATATCAAAATTATGCCCGATTGCCATGCGGGCATTGGTTGCGTCATTGGGACAACTATGACAATAACTGATAAAATCGTTCCTAATTTAGTTGGAGTTGATATTGGTTGTGGGTTAAACGTAATTGAACTTAATAAAATTGATATTAATTTAATCAAATTAGACGAATTCATTACTAATAATATCCCATCCGGATTTGATGTTAATGATAGAGTGTTAGATGATTCAATTGATTTATCAAAAATGAAATGTTATTCTCATTTAAAAAATAAAAACTATTTAATGCGTTCAATTGGATCACTTGGTGGTGGGAATCACTTTATTGAAATTGATGTTGATGATGAAGGTAATAAATATTTAATCATTCATTCAGGATCGAGAAACTTAGGAACCCAGGTTGCTGAATATTATCAAAGAGAAGCGGTAAGATATCATAAAAATAAAATTTTAGATATTGAATTAGAGAAAAATCGAATTATTGAAGAATATCATAAGACAGGTAGAAAAAAAGAAATTGATAAAGCCTTAAAGAAATTATCTAAAAAGAAAATTGATATCGGAATGCCAGAAGAATTAGCTTATTTAGAGGGCAAACTTTTTAATGACTATCTTCATGATATGGAAATATGTCAAAAGTTTGCTAGTTTAAATCGTGAAACGATGGCTAAAACTATTATTAAATATTTAGGATTAGATTATGAAACACTTTCTAAATTTGAAACAATTCACAATTATATCAATTTAGATGATATGATTTTACGAAAAGGTGCTATCTCAGCCTATAAAGACCAACGATTAATTATCCCAATTAATATGAAAGATGGTTGTATTATTGGTTTGGGTAAATCATATGCCCCATATAACTTCTCAGCACCGCACGGTGCTGGAAGATTAATGTCACGAAGAGAAGCGTTTCGAGAATTATCACTAAAAGAGTTTGAAGATTCAATGAAAGGCATTTATTCAACTTCAGTAACAAAAGATACTCTTGATGAAGCACCATTCGTCTATAAACCAATTGAAATGATTATCGATAATATTGGTGATACTGTGGAAATTGAGAAAATAGTCAAACCAATTTATAATTTTAAAGCGAAAGGTTAGTTAAGGATTTTAGCCACAATTTATTTAGATGTAATTTCTTGACAAAAAATAGGGATAATGCTAAAATTTTACTTGCGCGGGTGTGGCGGAATTGGCAGACGCACTAGACTTAGGATCTAGCGCCGAGAGGCATGCAGGTTCAACTCCTGTCACCCGCACCATAAACATATT
Organism: Acholeplasmataceae bacterium; assembly: GCA_050953825.1. Classification (GTDB taxonomy): domain Bacteria; phylum Bacillota_I; class Bacilli_A; order Acholeplasmatales; family Acholeplasmataceae; genus DUQW01. The sequence continues at coordinate 59,026 of JBMNNF010000003.1, forward strand.
TAGAAATCTTGATGTTTTCATCAAGATTTTTTGTTTATATATTGTTTTATAAATATTGAATGGACTTATAATATTTTTTGATATTTCAGATAAAATTATATAAATAAGTACCATAATTGGTGGCTTTAATTAGCCGTATAATTATGGTATAATTAAAGTGTGTAAAAAGATGAATTATTGATAGTTTGTATGCATTCGGAACACATATAATATAATCATAGAGGCGAAATTATGAAGAAAAAAAGTAAAAATGAAATAACAATAAAATCTTCTACAGTAGAATATTTAACTTTTATTGCTGCAACAGGTGATGATAAAGAAGCAATTGAAGTAAGATATGAAGATGAAAATATATGGCTAACTCAAAAAATGATGGCTACACTATATGATGTTACTATACCAGCAATTAATCAACACTTATCTACGATTTTTAATGATAAAGAATTGGATGAAAATTCAACTATTAAGAAATACTTAATAGTTCAAAATGAAGGCACAAGAAAAGTTTCAAGGGAAGTTAACCACTATAATCTTCAAGCTATTATTGCCGTTGGATTTAAAGTAAATAATGAAAGAGCGATTCAATTTAGGAAGTGGGCTAATCAAATTGTCAAAGATTATACTATTCAAGGCTGGGTTTTAGATGATGAAAGATTAAAAAATTCTGGCTCTATTCTAACACGAGATTATTTTGAACATTTACTTGAAAGAATTAGAGAAATTAGATTATCTGAAAGAGTATTTTATCAAAAAGTTACCGATATATTCGCAACATCTATTGATTATGACCCAAATTCGAAATCAACCCAAAGGTTTTTTTCAGCGGTTCAAAATAAAATTCATTATGCCATTCATGGCAAAACGGCTGCAGAATTAATTGTTGATAGGGCTGATTCAAATAAAGAAAATATGGGTCTTACATCTTGGGAAGGATCTCCAACAAGTAAGATTCATAAATATGATGTAAGCATCGCTAAAAATTATTTGGAACAAGATGAACTAGCTCAAATGCAAAGAATTGTCTCTTCATATTTGGATATGGCAGAAGTACAGGCTATGAGACATATTCCAATGACTATGGAAGATTGGGAAAAACGATTAAATAATTTTTTAAAATTATGGGATAGAGAAATCTTAAAAGATGCAGGAAGAGTTAGTGCTGAACTTGCTAAAAAGCATGCTGAAACCGAGTTTGAAAAATATAGAATCACACAAGATAAATTATATAGTAGTGATTTTGATAAATTCTTATCACTTGAGGACATAACAAAAAAAGTTGATAAAAAATAATATAAAACTAAATATTATTTAATAAAGGAAGAAACAAATAGTGGAACTAACAACTTACGAAAAAGAAGTCTTGAAAGAGATGGAGATAATCAACAAGGAATACAACTGAAAGATGACAACGGAAGAGTTAATCAAGGAAATGAGTCTGTGACAAATTGTCACGCACTGAAAATGAAGTCGCGTAAAGACGGTAAAATGTATAAAACAGATGTTGCTAACATGAAAGGAATCTTTCGTATTATTCAAACTATTCCATCACCTAAAGCCGAACCTTTCAAAATGTGGTTAGCACAAGTTGGAAAAGAAAGAATCGACGAAGTTATAGATCCAGAATTAACAATCGATAGAGCGTTAGAAACGTATCTTAAAAAAGGATATTCTAGAGAATGGATTAATCAAAGACTACAAGCGATTCAAGTAAGAAAAGAATTAACAGATACTTGGCAAGATCATGGTATTAAAGAAAATAAAGAATTTGCAATACTTACTAACGAAATTACTAAAGCATGGTCTGGAATGACCACAAGAGAATACAAAACCTTTAAAAACCTTAAAAAAGAAAATCTAAGAGATAATATATCAACATTAGAATTGGTTTTAAATATGCTGGCAGAAGTTACTACTACGGAACTTACTAAAATAAAAAATCCGAAAGGATTGGAAGAAAATAAAGAAGTAGCAAAAGAAGGTGGAACTGTCGCTGGTAATGCGAGAAAAGACATTGAGTCAAGAACCGGCAAATCAGTAATTAGTAAAAAAAGCGCTATTGATTTTAGAGAAGTTATAGAAGAAGTGTCTGAAAAGACAAAGAAAAATGGAGAAAAAGATGTCTAAAAAGATTAAAGTCATATGTTTTGGCGATTCATTAGAAGCAATAACAATTAGAAGCATTTAGAGTGCTTTCATCTTAATGTGGAATTAGCATTTATTGGCAGACCAAATGATTTTATTGAAGAATTAAATAATTCTAACAGCAAATATATAATTCTTTCGGATCGCGGTTTAAGTAAACAATTTAATATGCCTGAACTTGGAGAAGATGTTTATGAGACTAATGAACCAAACAACATAATAAGCGAAGTTATAAAAGAAAAAATAAACATTAGAAAAAAGGTAATTATTTTTACAGCATGTTCAACTGGAAGTGAAGAACTAGCTAAAGAATTTATAAACAAACAAAATATTTACATCGCACCAAGAGATGATATAGAGGGGCCAGCTTCTTTATTATTTGTTATAAGATTTTTCTATGAGCATTTAGTTATGAATAAATCCATAAAAGAGTCTTTTAATATTGTTAGAGAAAATGATAATGAAACAAACTTGTACAAACTATTTATGGAATAACAGTGCTTTTTGCTAATCAACAATAGGATTAAAGACACGTTTTGACGCAGAGCCTGTCACCCGCACCATAAAATCAGTTAGAAATCTTGATGACAACATTAAGATTTTTTTATTTTAGTATAAAGATAAAATTTTGGCTCACATAAGACTGATGCACAAAAATAAGTGATTTTTGCACACGTATTGACAACGTGCACAAAAAATGATAAAATTTGTGCATGAGGTGATAATATGCACAAACTACCTATTATTTTTAACTATGATGATTCTGATATTTTAAAAGCTTTAATCGATGCTAAATATGAATTAGGGAATTTAAATGGCTTAATTAACGTGTTGCCGAATCCTAAAATTATCTTAAATGCCGTTATCTTAGGGGAGGCCAAAGAGTCAAGTTCTATTGAAAATATAGTTACGACTTTTGACGAAATTTTTAAAGAAATAACATTAAAAAATCAAGATTATCATACAAAAGAAGTAGTTAATTATCGAGAAGCTCTCTTAAAAGGTTATTTTGGAATCAAAGAAAAAGGTTATTTGTCAACTAACATGATAGTAGATATACATTCTGTAATTGAACCTAATGTTGGAGGTATAAGAAAAATACCAGGAACAGTTATTCTAAATACCAAAACCAAAGAAGTTTTACATACACCGCCGCAATCCGAATCCGAAATTATGGAGTATATGAGTAATTTAGAAAAATATATTAATTATCCTGAATTTCATGATATAGATCCGATTTTAAAAATGGCAATGATTCATTATCAATTTGAATCAATTCATCCGTTTCATGATGGAAACGGAAGAACGGGGCGTGTTTTAAATGTTTTATATTTAATATTAGAAAAGCAAATTTCCTTGCCAATATTATATCTTTCAAAATATATCAATAAAAAAAGAGATGAATATTATAAACATTTGCATGATGTAAGGATTGATGATAAAAATATTAAGAGTTATTTGATTTATATGATAAATGGGGTAGAAGAAACCTCTATATTTACGATTAATTTCATTAAAAACTTTATATCATCTATGGAGGATGCTGCGGAAAAAATAAAAGAGTTTTGTCCGGAAATCTATTCAGAAAAACTTGTTAATTACTTGTTTTATGATTTTTATACTACAAACGAATATTTTAGAGAAAGTTTAAATATATCTAGAAATACCGCTTCCAAGTATTTAAATTTATTAGTTGAAAAAGGAGTGCTTGTTGTCGAACAAGTTGGTAAACAAAAAATTTATAAAAATGCTTATTTATATAATCTAATTAAAAATTGGTAAGGTTAATAATGATTTATTGGATAAATGGACCATATGGTGTCGGAAAATCGGCATTAGCAGAAAAACTTCATAAATTAAATCCAAATAGTTTTATTTTTGATGCTGAAGAAATTGGTAATGGAATCAGAGATAATATGCCAAAAGAATTATTTAATGGATATATTTTTGAAGGCTATGATCTTTGGTTTAAAATGATAGTTGCGTTATTAAAAGAAATAACTAAAAAATATAATGGTGATATTTATATTCCAATGACTTTAGTTTACAAAGATTCTTTTGATAAAATCAGAAAACCTCTAGAAAAAGAAAATATAAAAATTAAACATATTTTATTAGAATCAACATACGATATTGTCAAAGATAGAATAATAGCTAGAGGTGAAGATGAAAATTGTTGGTGCATTCAAAATATTAATTTATGTTTAGAAAATCAAAACGAATTTAAAGATGTTGTTAGAATCAGATCAATTAATAAAAGTATTAATGAATTAGCAGATATCATTATTAACTTGAAATAGAACGCAATTTGCGTTCTTTTTTAATAAAATAAAAATAATGAGTTTTTATACATGATATAATAATATTGTAGCTAAACATATAATATTTTATAGAAAGGTGTCAAATGAAAATATTATCATTGGTAGATTCATTTAAAAACAGTTTAACTAGTTTAGAAATATCTAAAATTTTAAAAGAAGAAGCGACTAGACAAAACATTAAACTAGATTATTTACCCATATCTGATGGTGGAGATGGATTTTTAGATGTGATTTCAATGATTATTAAGGGTCAGATGATAGATTTAGAATTTATCAATTTTAATGGAGAAAAACAAGTTGGAAGTTATTTTTTATCAAAAGAAGTAGCATATATCGAAGTCGCCAGGTTTATTGGGTTAGGTCTAGTTAGAGAAGATGAGAAAGATCCATTCAACTATGGTTCTCATGCTTTGGGTATAGTCATTGGTGATATTTATCAAAGGGGAATTAAAAAAATAGTTATTGGTTTAGGCGGAACCGCAACTAATGATTTTGGGATGGGGCTGATTAGTGAATTAGGTTTTAAATTTTGTGAAGATGGCAACAAAATAAGAAATATTACACCATCAAAATTTAAAACTAATACCCAAATCATTAGACCGCAATCTTTTGTTTACCAAGATTTGGAGTTGGTTATTGTTAGAGATGTTAAAAATGTATTATTTGGTTCAAGTGGAGCTACATATACATTTGGTCCTCAAAAAGGAGTTTTAACTAGTGAGTTGGAACAACTTGAAAAAATCGGTATCGATTTTTGTGATAAACTCATTCAATTAGGATATCCAGACACACAGAATTTAAAAGGAGCGGGTGCTGCTGGTGGGTTGGGATTTATTTTAACTAGTATTTTTAATGGAAAAATGGTTTCAGGTATTGATTTCGTTTTAGACTTAATCAAGTTTGATTTAATCCAAAACAATTATGATTTCATTATTACTGGTGAAGGGAAAATCGATCAGCAAAGTTTAGAGGGGAAAGTTGTTTTTGAAGTTGCCAGCAGGACGACTAAACCGGTAATATTAATTTGTGCAATTAATGATTTGTTGTGGAATGATATTCCCCAAAATCTTAATAATATTAAAAAAATATTAAGTATTGTTCCGAGGTTTGCTAGTAAGTCTAAGTCGTTAGAAAACCCAGAAAAATATCTTAAATTATTAGCTAAAAGTTTGTTTTCGGAATTGAAAAACACGGAGGTGTTAAAGTGATTGATAAACTAGATATAGGTGTAATTAACTCTCTAACAATATCAGAGTTATATGTTTTGAGATACATTGATAATAATAAGGAAAAAGTCCTTAGTTCTAGTGTCAAAAGTATTGCTGAAAATTCATTTGTTTCTACAGCGACAGTAATGCGGGTGTGTAAGAAGTTAGGTTTTTCCGGCTTTTCTGAATTTAAATATGCTTTAAAGAAAGAATTACTGGAAGAAACCGAGAAAAGCGCCTCATTTAGCGATGATTTCACGATTAATGAAATTAAGGGGACCTTAGTTTCAGAAATTGAAACGACTGCTAGAAGTGTCGATAAAGATACTATATTAAGTATCGTTAATCTAATTAAAAGCGATAAAACTCTACACTTTTTTGCTAAAGGATTAACTTTAAATGTTTTAGAATACGCCGCGAAACAATTACGAACTGCTCAAAGACCGGTCCATTTATATAACGATACCCATATCGCTTATATTAATGCGGAAAATTTTACTAAAGATGACTGTGTGTTTTTAGCTAGTTTAAGTGGTAAGACCCATCAAGTAGTAAGGGTGGCTCAAATTGCTAAAAGTAGAGGGGCAACAATTGTTACTATCACTGGTAGATTAGAAGATGAATTATCTAAAATTGGGGATATCAATATTAAAGTTGCTAATGAAAGAATGGGAACGACTAAACATGACTTTTCATCAAGACTAGGAATGATCTTTATTATGGATATCATTATTAGTGTTTATTTAAAAAGTCAATTGGAGAAATGACAATGGAAAATTATGATTTATTAGTCGATTTATATGATGTTAAATTAATACCTAATCCTAATTTAGATATTCGTTTTGTTAAAGTCTTGGCGCCAGATGCTGATAAAGTTGTAACTTATGTTAAAGATAATTTTAGGGATGAATGGGCCTCAGAAATTAAAGCGGCGCTTTATAAATCAAATCCATCTTGTTTTATTGCGATAAAAGATGAGAAAATTATTGGGTTTGCTTGTTATGATGCAACCGCCAAAGGTTTTTTCGGACCAATTGGCGTTTCTGAAGAGGCTAGAGGTTTAGGAGTGGGAACGACTTTAGTTCAAATGACGCTTTTATCAATGTTAGAAGATGGTTATGCTTATGCGATAATTGGTGGCCCAAGTGTTAAAGTTCATGATTTTTACCGTAAAGCGTGTTCAAAAGTATTAGTAATTCCCGATAGTAGAAAAATATATTTAAGAATGATTAGAAAGATCAACCGCTAAAACAACAAGCTTCGTGCTTGTTTTTTTATTGCATTCTATATAAAAAATGTTATTTATAATTTCTTTAATGTTATTTATAACTTATTTTGTCATAAAAACCCCTTTTATGAAACCGGTTGCATTTGGTATAATCTATGTACATAGATAAGTGAGGCGATATTTGATGAAATATAAGAAAAGTCTTATTGTTATATTATCAATTTTGATGTTATTTACTTTGTGGGGATGTAAGGATAATCCTCCAGTTGAAAAAACGATTGAAGACAAGTTTTTGTTAGCTGATTTAATTGAATTTCCAATCGGAGAGGGAATTAACAATGTGACATCAGCATTCACAATTAAATCAGAGTTTGAAACTTATCCAATCGTTTGGACATCGGATAATCAAGATGTTATCAAAATTCAAAATAACGTAGTTGAAATTATTAATCCTGAAGAGGATACTATCGTTAATATTACGGCCACTTTGAAAGTAAGTGAACAAGAAGATTATGAACGAAAATTCCAAATTACAGTTAAACCTAGTGGAGGCATAGACATGATTAGAAAAGGAACATTCAATCGAAAATATCCATCATATTATGTAGTAAACGAACCATTAATTGAAGATGCTCATGTCGTCTATATCAATTGGGATGGATTTGCTCAGTATTATTTAGATGAGTTTTTCGCAAGTCCTGAAGGGAAAAACTCAACACTTAAGAAACTCATGAGTGAAGGTGTATATTTTTCAAATTTGAGAAATAGTTTTCCGTCAATTACTAATCCTTGCCAAAACCAAATCTTAAGTGGTGGAACTTCGTTAATTACTGAAAATGTGTATCGTTATTATAGTAAAAAAGGTAATACAGTTATTCAACAACAAAGAGAAAATGCTGCTGAAATATTACCGGTAGTTACAGTTAGAAACCAATTATCAACTGTTAGTTTTGCAATGTATTTAGTTGGAGAATATGAAGAGTTTTATAATAACAGTCTTGAACATTTATATGTTCCGGCATCAGGTGGTCACGCTGCAAGAATGGATCAAGCGATTAAAATGTTTAAAGGTGAACCAATTAACGTTGGTGGAGTTGATTATGTGTTTACTGAAATTCCAAGATTTACCTTAATTTATGCTGATGATTTAGATGCCATTGGCCATAATGAGGCACCGCATTATGGACATAGTGTTAGTACAACAGAGGCTGGAAGGAGAGCTAATATTCAAGCTCATTTAAAAGAAATGGACGAAAAACTAGGTGAATTAATTGCGGCAGCTAAAGCTAAAGGTATCTATGATCAATTAACCTTTTTCTTAACAACTGACCACGGAATGACACCATTTGAGGGGCAATCTAAATTAAGACCACTAATCCACGATTTAAAAACTTTTAATAGTAGTTATCTTCTAGAACGAGTTCAACCAGATAAAAAACCAGCAACCACAACAACTGTAGTTGGAGTTTCAGCTAATTTAAATATGTATCTAACATTTAAAAATGGAATAACTGATACTGAACTTGATGATTTGAAAGAATACTTATTAACCCTAAATTATGTCTATGAAGTTTATACAAGAGAAGAGTTAAGGAATAACTATTATTTTATGCGTGATGTTGATATGTTAGTAGTTCCAAAAGAAGGTTTGTCATTTGTTGATGCTAGTCCAATCACTTACATATCACCACGTGGTCAACATGATACGACTGTTGACTCATCGAATCATGTAGTAGGTATTATTTGGGGTAAGGGAATTCAAAAAAATGTTGTTTTTGATGGTGAAGCATATAATTATGATTTTGGAATTACAATGGCCGCTGCCTTAGGTGTTGATTTACCAAAAGCGAATGGAATTGTGTTAGATATTTTTGAAAGGGAAGAAAAATGAAGTCGCTTAATGTTGTAATCGCTGGTGGTGGGTCAACCTACACCCCAGGGATTTTAATTGGATTTATTAAGAAAAAAGCGACATTCCCAGTTAAGAAACTTATTTTATATGACAATAACCTTGAGCGAGTGACACAAATGGGAAAATTTGCTCAAATTTTACTTAAAGATTATTATCCAGAATTAGAAGTTTCATATACTGATAAACCAAAAGAAGCCTTTCAAGATGTTGATTATGTTTTTTGTCAAATTCGCACTGGCGGACTAAAGATGCGTGAAGGTGATGAAAAAATTCCAGTTAAATATGGGGTTATTGGTCAAGAAACTTGTGGCCCTGGCGGATTTTCTTATGGGATGCGTTCCATTGGCGACATGATCAAATTAGTTAAAGAGATTAGAAAGTATTCTAAGGATGCTTGGATTTTAAATTATACCAACCCGGCGGCAATTGTTGCGGTTGCTCTTCAAAGAGCGTTTCCAGAAGATAAAAAAATCTTAAATATTTGTGATCAACCAATTAGTTTATTGATGGCTTATGCAAGATTATTAGGCAACATCAACTATAAAGATATGAAACCTTATTATTTCGGATTAAATCATTTTGGTTGGTTTACCAAAATCATTGATCGCCGAAATAATGAAGATATTACGCAAAAAATTAAGGATAAAATCCAAAAAGAAGGATTTTATCCAGCAGATATGGAAAAAAGAGATCCGTCGTGGTTGCCAACATATAGCGCAGTGAAAAATATGCTAGATTTAGATGACACGTATCTTCCTAATACATATCTACAATATTATTTATTAAGAGATCGTAGTTTTTCACATTTAAATCCTAATTATACAAGAGCGAATGAAGTCATGGATGGTCGTGAAAAAAGAGTGTATGAAGAATGTCAACGTGTGATATCTAATAATAGCGCTCATGATACACCAGCTTTAAACGATTTAGATAAACAAGATGCTCATGGTGATATGATCTTAGAAATTGCTGAGGCAATTTATCAAAATAATAATCGTTTTTATGTAGTTATCGTTTCTAATCAAAATAAAATAATTGAAAATTTAGATGAAGATGTCATGGTCGAAGTTCTTTGTGAATTAGGTAGTGATGGTCCCAAACCATGTCATGTTGGGAAAATCGGCACCTATCATAAAGGGTTAATTGAACAACAAGCAGCTTATGAAAAATTAACTGTTGATGCATATTTTGAAAAATCATATAAAAAAGCACTTCAAGCTTTAACTCTAAATCGCACAATAACTGATATGGAATTGGCCCAAAAAATATTAGATGAATTAATTATCCATAATAAGGGTTATTGGCCTAATTTAAGGAGGTAGTTATGTTTTTAATTGTTAATGCCGATGATTTCGGAATGTCCAAAGGTGTCAATTACGGAATCATTGAAGCCCACAAAAATGGAATTGTAACCTCAACCACTATGATGATTACAATGCCAGAAGTAAATCATGCGATTGAACTTGCTAGAAAAACTCCAACTTTAAAAATGGGATTACATTTGAATATGACTTTGGGGCAATCACTAACTAATTGTCAAACATTAGTAAATAATCACAATATGTTTTTTAAACCAATTGAAAATCCTGATTATAAAAAGTTTTCTGAAGAAGAAATCTATCTAGAGTTCAAAGCCCAATATAATATGTTTTTGGAAAAAGTAGGGATGAAACCAACCCACTTTGATTCACATCTTTATGCGCATCATATTTATCCGCAAGCTAAAAGAGCCATTATGAGATTAGCTTTAGAAACTAATTTGCCGGTACGAGATATGACAGTTAACGGATTTAAAGATGTTAAATTCTTCGACTTTTTCAAAGGAAATAATGGTGTTGATTTATCAACAATATTATTTGAAAATATTGATTTGTTTAAACAACAAAAATATTCCGAGTTAATGGTTCATCCGGCCTATGTTGATGAATTTTTACGGTTAAAATCAACATATAGTTATCCACGAGCGCAAGAGTTAGAAATATTAACTAGTGATGAAATTAAACAAGCTTTAAAAGAAAATAATATTGAATTAATCGGATACGATGATGAGAGGATAAGAATATGGCAAAAATAGAACTAAAAAATTTAACTAAAATTTATGGAGAACCAAGAAAGAAAGGATTGTTACCTGAAGGAGTTAAAGCGGTTAATAATGTTTCACAAGTCATTCCTGAACGCAGTTTTACAGTTTTAGTGGGGCCTTCAGGTTGCGGTAAAACTACACTTTTAAGAATGATTGCTGGACTTGAAACGATTACTGAAGGAACGATTACAATTGGTGATGTTGATGTTACTCATTTAGAACCTGGTGATCGTGGAATTGCCATGGTTTTTCAAGCGTACGCCTTATATCCACATATGACCGTTTGGAAAAACATTGAATTCGGATTAAAAAACGCCAGAATGCCACAATATGAAATTAACCGCCGAGTTAAAGAAGTTTTAAAGTTAGTTAACTTAGAAGAATATGCCAATCGTCGTCCCGCTAACTTATCTGGTGGGCAACGCCAAAGGGTTGCACTCGCTAGAGCCATCTCCAAACAGCCATTAGTCTTTTTGATGGACGAACCTTTATCAAATCTTGATGCTAAATTAAGAAGTGCGATGAGAACCGAATTGATTCAAATGCATGAGCAATTTGAATCAACTTTCGTATACGTTACTCATGACCAAATTGAGGCGATGACGATGGGCGATAATATTATCGTAATGGACGAAGGTGTCATTAAACAATCAGGATCACCAACCGAGATTCATGATGAGCCTAATTGTATTTTCGTAGCTCAATTTATTGGTGACCCCGGAATGAATATATTAAAAGTGTCTAACGGAAAACATATCGGATATCGTCCGCGTAATGTTCATCTTTTATATGATGATATTGTCGTTAATCCTGACGATATCGTCGTGGATGGAACAGTTTTAGCAATTGAAAACCATGGTTCGGAAAGATTATATTTTATTAAAACTAAAAATGGGCAAATTTATATTAAAGATGCTCATCGCCAAATTTTAAAAATTAATGATCCAGTTAAATTTGTTGTCAAATTTAGAAATTCATATGGTTTTTGTGAAAATGGTGACCGAATTTATGATGAAAAAGAGGTGAGAGATGTTTATGAACAATATCGATCAGATTCAAAGTAGTTATAATTTAAGGATTCAAAATCAAATATTTTCAGAAGAGGATAAGATTACTGAAGCTAGAGAAGCTTATTTTGTGCGTCGTAATGGTGTTAGGCTCGAATATAATGAAAAGATTAAAGCGGAACAATTAAAAATTACTGAACTTAAGGTTAATAAAAAATATTTAAAAGAAGAGACTCAACGCGAATATAAATTATTAAAAGAAAAACTACAAAATGAAGTTAGACGGATTAATCAAGAATATAAATTTAGTTGTTTAGAAATTAAGGATAATGCTAAATTACATTTACAAAAAATTGAATCTATTTTCCGTCAAAATATTAATCAATTAATCGCAAAAATTGATGTTAAATCAGTTGATTTGAATGTTAGTGAAGAGTTGGTAATTGCTGATAGCCAATACCAATTAGACTTAAATAAACTAAATCGTAAATATGAAAAAAATATTTATCAAGTAACAAAACGTTACTATTATGAGGAAAAGAAGAAAAACTATCGTTTCCGAATTTTAAACACTAAAAATAATAGCGAGTTAAAAGAAGAATACTCTAAATTCAAACGAAACTTTAAGTTAAAAGAAAAATCTGGTGAATTATTTGATCTTAAAGAACTACAAAAAGAGTTAATTTTATCAAACAATTATAAATATCACTTAACTAGTTTATTACATGAATTAGATAGAAAAAAACAAGAACTAATTAACCAATCGTATGCACGAATCGTTAAATTAGACGCTTCCATTGAAAACGTAATTACTCAAAGATTACATGAACATGAAATTGGCGCCAACATTAATCGACTGCAATTGGAAAAGATGATGACTAACTACAAACAATTTTATGAAGAAGAAAAGTTAGTAACTAATCAAGCTCGCAATGAAGAATTAGCAGTAGCCTTAAATCAAAAAAACGCCAATATTTCTCGAGTTAAAAAAGCTTATGAAACTAGAATTAGTGAATTGAATGAAAAATATTATCAAACGACTAAAGTTAATAAGTTAAAAGTTGAACTTAAGAAAGAGCGTGATTCAACTCAAATCCAACAACTTAAAGAAGAAATCAAAAACGCTAATTTTATTTATCGTGAAAAGAAATTGATCAATGCTAAAATTAGTGAAATCAAAAAAGTTGTACAAGCGATTAAATTAGAAAAGAAAGAAAAAGTAAGGTTAAATCAAGAAAATTTATTAGAAGCGAAACTTCATAAAAATCAAGTTATCAGTGAATGTAAAAATAATATTAAAACCTTAAAACTTGAAAGAAAAGAACACTACAATTCATTAACAAAAGAAGAAAAAGAAGAATATAGAGTATATGAGAAATATGCTAAAGAAGAAAGAATTGAACGTGTTAAAATGCGTTTTGATAATGTTGAAAAGAAAGTTTTCAAACATATCAATACTGCCTATATTTATGCAGTTCCCGCTATTTTTTCGGCAATCATCTTTACTGTATTTCCATTCTTTTTCATGATTATTGGGTCACTCTTTAAATTAGATTTAGCTAATCCAAAAAACACTCAATTTTTAGGATTTACCAATTATTACAATAACTTTGTCGTTGACAGTGAATTTCAAATGTCTTTATATAACACCATTTTGTATTCAATCTTTACAGTAATTTTATTATCAATTGTCACCATTGGTATGGCAGCTTGGTTAGCTAAGGACACTAAAATTCATAATGCCGCGCAAACGATGATTTTTACTCCGCATATTGCCTCATTTGTAGCAATTTCCATCTTGTGGATGGCAATGTTAAAGCCAGAAGGGATTATTAATCAAATCTTAGCGATATTTGGCATTAAAGGACCGGGTTGGTTAGTTCAACCTAATACCGCTCTACTCTCAGTGAGTTTTGTGACGGTATGGAAAGATGTTGGGTATTATATATTAATTATTATTTCGGGGTTGCAATCAATTCCACGATATGTTTATGAAGCGGCTAAGCTTGATAAATCAACTAAAGCCAATACCTTTTTCCATTTAACATTACCGTTATTAACCCCAACTTTATCATTTGTCTTTATGACTAAATTTATTAACTCCTTTAAGATCTTCGCTCCAATTGAAATTATGACTGGAGGCGGGCCAATGGGTAGTTCAATGGTATTAAGTTACTGGGTTTATAAAGTAGGTCGAATTGGATTTAATTACGGAAAAGCGATGGCTGGTGCTGTCATTCTAACTCTCTTTATTGCGACATTTACCTTTTTAAATAATCGTTTCTTTAGAAGAACGATTAAGTATTAACAAAGGAGGAGTATTTAATGGACCGAGAAGAAATTTTACAAAAAGCTAATCTTCCTGAAGAAGGAGCTTATTATACTCCAATTATTAAAGAGTTAACCCATCAAGAGATTAAACGAGCTCGAATTAAACATCGCGTTAAATATGTGTTAAAGATTTTAAACTATTTATTACTATTAGTAGTCGGAGCTTCATTTGTCTATCCATTTATTTGGATGTTTTCGATGTCATTAAGAACGATTGCGGAAGCTAACCTATTCTCTCCCAATTTGATTGTGACCAATCCGCAATGGGGTAACTATTTAGAAGCTTGGAAACGAGCTAAGTTTAGTAAGTATTTAGGCAATTCCATTATGTATGCAGTATTAGTTTTAGGATTGCAATATTTCTTTATTATTCCGATTGCTTATGCGTTAGCTAGAATGGAATTTAAAGGTCGTAAGACATTATTTATTATTAAACAAATCGGTATGATGTTACCAATGGAGGCAACCTTAATCCCAGTTTATTTTCTATATGCGAGAATCGGTCTAGTTGATACTTGGACGGGATTAATTTTACCAAGTTTATTTTCAATGTTTGGTATTTACATGTTTATGAATCACTTTAAGACAGTACCAAATGAGATTGTCGAATCAGCTAAATTGGATAAAGCTAAAAATAGAACCATCATGATTCGAATTATGGTTCCATACATTTTACCAACTTTTATTACCCACTTTATTTTAACGTTTATTTCTAATTGGAACAGTTATTATTGGGTCTTAGTTATGACTTCAAGCGAAAGATTAAAAACCCTTCCAGTAGCCATTACCGGACTTTTAAGAGCGGAAGGAATTACCCAACCATGGCATTTAGCGATGGCTGGTAACATTTTACAACTAGCACCAATTCTATTAATGTATATTTTTGGTAACCAACAAGTTAAGCGAGCGATGATTGGTGGTAGAAAAATTAAATTTGCTGGATCAAGAAATAAAAAATCATTATTCAAACGAATTAAAGAAAAAATTGCTAAATCCAAAACTCAAATTACTTATGTTGAAAGGAAGGAATAACATATGAAAAAAATATTTTCTAGTTTTATAGCATTATTATTACTAATAGTTTTAGTTGGGTGTATTCAACCAACATCTGATGATATTCCCAATGGAGAAATCTTTGATGAAACTAAAACCTGGGAAATGTATGGCGATGGACATTTAGTTAATCGTGATATTGAAATTGAATATTGGCACGCTAATTCAGCACTAGATATTCAAGGTAAAACGATGGCGCGAATGGTTGAAGAATTTAATACTTACCAACAAGAAACATATCCAGGAAGTGCCATTACGGTCAAATTAACTTTTACCAATGGTTATATTCCGATGAATCAAAAATTGCAAGCCGGTTTATTGGGTAATACCAACCCAGAAATTGCAATGGTTGGAGTTTCATCAATGGCTCTTTATCACAGTAGTGCCATTGATATGAGAGAAATTTTCACATACGATGAAATTAGAGATATTTTTCCTGGCTTTTTACAATTTGCGATGTATCGTGATAAATTTGTCGCCTATCCATATTTTGCCGCTTCCAATGTCATGGTATTAAACCGAACATTATTAAAGAGAACAGGTATGCATATTCCAACAGTTGATGAAATTGTTGCGGATCCAGAAAATTCAATTTGGACTTGGGATTATTTACGCGAAGTCTTAGAAGCGGTTCGCGCTTTACCGGATGCGAAAGAGAAAAATTTATATGGATTAGCGACTAATGGAATTCCATTATATGAGTCATTTTTCTCACACGGAGAAGCGCCTTATACTCAAGGGGCAACCCAAGTCGCCTTTACTAAAAAAACTGCGACTAAAATCTTTAAATATTGGCAAGACATGGCTAAAGATGATTTATTTGAAAATCCAGTGATTGACCCACAACACCATAACCAAATTAAAGGTAAATATATCAACGGTCAATATGGAATTATGATTGCCTCATCATCAATGGTGTTAGATATGCATAATTCATTAAGAGATCCAGAAACTGGTGAATTATCGTTTGAAGCTGATGTATTACCACATCCAAAAGAAAAATACTTTTATTCTAACCACAGCGGTGGTGGGTTAATTTTATTTAATAATAAAAATCAAACTAAAAGAAGTGCCGCTGTTGAATTTTTAAGATGGCTTCAAGCTCCTGAACAACAAGTTGAGTTTTCAACTAATGCCGGATATTTAATTACTACTTATTCTGCCCAAAATACTCAAAAGTGGAAAGATTTTACTAGAGATGTTAACCCAACGATGGATGAAGTTTTAAAGATGATGGAATTTACTCCACAAGGCGGTTTAAAATTACCAATTGGTCGAGCTAAAGGTTTAGCTGATGATGACTTTGGTAAATACTCTAAAGGTATTTTCTATGAAAACTTTAAACGTTCACCAGCTGAAGTCGTTGATGAGTGTATCCGTCGGGTTAATCAAATTTTAGATGAGAATAAGGAATAATTATGAGACTTACAGCTACCAATGAAAAAATAACCATTTCCATTGTTGGAGCTGGTAACCGCGCTAAGGCGTATGTTGACGCCTTAGATCAGCTGTATCCTCATCAATTTGAAATTACAGCGTTATTTGAACCAGATCCCAAACGACAAAAATATTTTCAAGATAAATATCATATCAAAAAAGAAAATATTTTTCGTGGTTATGAAGATTTTATTAAATTAAAAAGAATTTCTGATATCGTTATTATTGCCACATTAGACAATCAACACTATATTCCAACTATGCACGCGATTAAAGCGGGTTACGATATTATTTTAGAAAAACCGATCTCAATGTCATTAAAGGAAACCATTGAAATTGGTGAACTAGGCAAAAAACATCCAAATCAAATTATCGCAGTTTGCCACGTGTTAAGACATTCACCATTCTTTAGAAAAATTAAAGAATTACTTGATCAAAAAGTAATTGGTGATATCGTTAATTTTCAACATAATGAAAATGTCGGCTATTATCATTTCGCTCATTCATATGTTCGTGGCAATTGGCGTAATTTAAAAGTAGCGGCTCCATTTATTGTCGCTAAGAGTTGTCATGACTTAGATATCTTATTATATCTAATCAATAAAAAATCAGTTAGATTTTCATCAATGGGGACATTATCATTTTTCACCCATGAAAATTATAATGACGAATTGATGGCACCAAGATGTCAAGATTGTAAGATTGAAGGTGATTGCCCATATAGTGCTTTAAAGATTTACAGCGGTAAATTAATTAGAAGTGTACTATTTGATAATTCATCAGTTGAAAGATTAAAAGAAGAGTTATCAAATAGCCCTTATGGCCGATGTGTTTTCCAATCAGATAACGATGTCGCTGATCACCAAGTTACGATTATTGAATTTGAAGATGGAGTTACCGCAACATTTAATTTATCCGCATTTACTAATAAAATTCACCGCTCATTAAAAATAATGGGAACTTATGGTGAAATTAGAGCGACTGAAGTTGGAAAAATTATTGAAGTGTGGCCATTTGGCAAAGATCCATATTATGTTGAAGTTGATGAAATTGTCGGGGGACATGGCGGTTCAGATACCGTATTTATGGATAACTTTATGAAATCATATCTTTACGGAGAAAAATTTGATTCCACTTTAGCGATGTCCATTGAGTCACATGTTATTGCGTATGGTGCTGAGGCATCACGATTAGAAAACGGTAAAATGATTGAAACTCAAAAGTTTTACTTAGAGAATAAATAGGAGGGAAGAAAAATGAAACGAATTATCCTAGGAATATTATTGTTAATGATGTCATTATCGTTAGTGGCTTGTAATGGTGGTGATAAACCACCAAAACCAGATCCAAACGGTAATGGTGGTGATACTGAAACTTATTACAAATTAACCTTACCAGATTCGATTGTTTCCGATCAAGCGGATAATACTAAGATTTTAAAAGATACTCAAGTTAAAATTACAATTACAGTTCCAGAAAATCATTCAATTGAAACATTAATGATTTATAACATTGATTATTCAGATGACGTCACTGATAACGAACTGACTTTTAAGATGACGGCCGATTTAGAAATTACAGTATCATTTAAAGAAATCATTCTTGAACCAGTTTATTATGAATATAAAATTCAACTACCATCAACTCATTTACTAGCTGATGCGACTGAAGAAGAATTAAAAGTAGTTGAGGGAGCACCAGAGTTAATGATTATCGGAGTTTTATTAGATTCATATTACTACTATAATTATGAAACATTAAGTGGTTATGAATATATTAAAGTATTCAATAACACAGATCAGCCATACAATATGATAAATCATAGAATTACTTTATCGAATCCAACTCAAGGTCGTAACTACGAAGACGAAGAATGTCGAAATGGTAATATCGCTTTCGTGACCGGAACATTATATAGTTCATTTATTGACGATGATTTCATTATTGAGCCATTATCAATTGGATTGATTTGGTTAAAACCATATTATTGGGTAGCGGGATCGGGTGCCCAAGGATTTGCCAAACCATATACAGCTGATATCTTACATGGTATGGCGGATAAACCAGGTGCGATGCAACAAACTATTGAAGATTTTAGAGCCTTCTGGCATCTAGATGAGACAATCCCAGTTTATGAATCGTGTAACCAACCATTCGTGGGAATACACCCAGATTTTAAAGCGAATGGATTATTCCCAATTTTTACACCGGCTGCAGGAACACCATATTCACACTTAAATACAGGATTATTGAGATCGATTGAAATTACTAAATTTGATGATCAAGGTGGTACGGCAACGGCTGAACTATTAAATAAATATAGTGAACTTTCAGAAGATAAAAAAACTAATCCAGATTTAATTTATGGGAAAACAGCTTTCAATACTTTAATAGTTCGCGATGGCGGTGTCGATATTGATTTATATATGGATTATCCTAACATCCGTAAATATTTTAAATCAATTGTTAGAGCTACTTTTACCGGACTAATTAATCCGGCGACTTTGTCTCAAGGTCAAATTGATTTATTAGATAAAGTTGATTTCTTGAATGCATCAGGGCCTGGTGTCGGACATTGGCCTAATACGGTAGAACTGCAATTTAGACCACCAAAAGAAGGTGAAAGAATTATGCAAATGCAACTGCCATTACGCCAATACGCCAATTTAGAAAAATATATGGTACCAAAACAATTTGAAATTATGCGATATGTTAAGAAAAATGAAGTAACATATCGATTTGTAGAACAAACTATTTTATTTACTCACGATCCAGAATCAGTTCCAGTAGAAGAAATTAAATGGCGTGAGTGGGAAGTCGAAAGCGAAGGTCGCTTATCGGCAGCTTGTCCAGGAAAAATTAAAGCGATTAACTTAACTAGACCATAACCAAAAACATGAAAAATAAACAAGTGTTAAAAAAACTTATCTTAATTTTAGTTATATCAGTTTCGATAGTTTTTATTGCTGCCTGCAATCGGAAGGCAACATTAGCCATTACTTATGAAAATGGAGTTTACGGAGTTATTACTAATAAAGAAGTTGAAAGTATTACCGCTAACGAAACTGAATATCAATTAGAAAGAGTGACTGATAAGAAAATCCACTTTAATTATGAAAGCCATAATTTAGATAATGAATATAGTAATTCAGTCAAAATAAATGACTACATCTATCCTTTAACAGCTACTAAAGATGATCAAAATGTCTTTGTTAAAAATGTGATTGTTTTGAGTGGGATTATCATTAAAGATGAAAAAATTGTGGTGGTAATTCAGGCAGGAACTAATAATTTTAACACTTATGATAACTTTTGGTTAAGAAATATCAAACTGTCAATTGATGGAACTGATATTTGGTCAGAAGAATATACCAAAGACGAATATGAAGGAGAATCATTTAAATTTGGTTCTAATGAGTTAACTTCACCATATCGCACTGGATATAGTGATGAAATGAGTTTAACCTTTCAGATTCCTGATGAATTTTTAACTCATTGGGGAATAGATTTAAACTTAAAAGATCAAAAAATAGAGACAGTAACCAATGGCTTTGCACAATCATTTGATAATCCTTCATATCTTGAAATCGAGTCAAATCTCAAATCAGGCTTAATTAGTGAATCATTTCATCTTAATATAAAGGCTAGTAAAGATATTGATTTTTATGTGACTATGGATCAAGTGGTAATTCCTAGTGATTTATACTTTGACCAAAACTCGTGGTCACCAGGAACTCATAAGATTTTAATCTTTGCGACTAATGAATATGGTTTTTCTAGACAAATAGTTGAAGAAGTAGAGTTTAAAAATTATGAGCGGGTTATTGTTGATCAAATCTTTGATTTTTATGAAACAGGACATAATTTAATTGCGCCAAAAGGGCTGCAAAATATAGGTGTCAAAAAAACTTTTAGTAATAATATGACTTCACCGTTTTCTAAAGTTGCTATTCAAAACTTTATTGTTAAAGTAAATGAATCAAATGATTTCGTTTGGGAAGGAACGGCACCAATCAACAGAACTTTAAAATTAGAAGTGTATAATCATAAAAAAGAAACATTTGAAACAGTTTCAACTAATAAGGTTACTGAGAGTGCAGAAGTTATTAGATTAGGTTTTAATTATCAAAACCAATCAGACTGGCAAAAGAATTCAGAACTTACTATAAGAGTAGTATCTGAAAATCTAAACGTTAATGTTATACCTGATAAATACATCTATCATATTACTGATACCCAATATATTGTACAAAAAGGCAATACTGGTCCTGGAATTATTAGAGATCGTGCCGTTAAAGCGTTAAATGAGATGCGTGATGAAGTTTTAAGAGGTTATCAAAACAATTTAATTTATACCATGATTACTGGTGATATGATTCAATCAATTCACGAAAGTCATGAAGGTGAATGGAATGTATTTATGGATGAATTTTTAAGCCCAATTTTAAGTCCTAATCACCCATTAGGGGTGTTAACTGGAAATCATGATGTTGGTGGTACTAGCGATTGGTATAAAGATGGGGCGAATAATTTTGATGAACATTTATCATATGAGTCTTACGGAACTCATTTAGGCGAATCGAAATTTAATGAGTATTCATGGTATCAAGAATCCTTTGAAGATAACCGTAGTCACTATGACTTAATTAACATTAATGGTGAAGATTATATATTCCTTTATTTGGGTTGGGGAAGCGATCGTTTTGGAGTTCATGTTTCATCAAAAGATATCGCTTTTGGTAAAAGGGTGTTAGATGAAAACCCAAATACTAAAGCCATTTTATTAGTCCACGAATATTTAAATAATCGTGGTGGTCGAACCGCAACTGGCAATTATCTATTCGAAAATTTAGTATTAAAATGTCCAAATATATTATTAGTTTTTTGTGGTCATATTAATGGATCAACTTATAGAATTGATTTTATCGATGATGATGAAGATGGCATTACTGATCGTCAAGTCTTACAAAGTTTAACTGATTTTCAAGAAGAAGAAAATACTAATGGCGCTTCGTTTATTAGAAGATTAGCTCTAGACTTTACAAATAATCAAATTGGTTTTGATTTATATTCACCTTACTATAAAGATAGTGACATCATCGTTAATACTCATCCTGATATTGTCAAAAAAATCTTAAATATTTGTGATCAACCAATTAGTTTATTGATGGCTTATGCAAGATTATTAGGCAACATCAACTATAAAGATATGAAACCTTATTATTTCGGATTAAATCATTTTGGTTGGTTTACCAAAATCATTGATCGCCGAAATAATGAAGATATTACGCAAAAAATTAAGGATAAAATCCAAAAAGAAGGATTTTATCCAGCAGATATGGAAAAAAGAGATCCGTCGTGGTTGCCAACATATAGCGCAGTGAAAAATATGCTAGATTTAGATGACACGTATCTTCCTAATACATATCTACAATATTATTTATTAAGAGATCGTAGTTTTTCACATTTAAATCCTAATTATACAAGAGCGAATGAAGTCATGGATGGTCGTGAAAAAAGAGTGTATGAAGAATGTCAACGTGTGATATCTAATAATAGCGCTCATGATACACCAGCTTTAAACGATTTAGATAAACAAGATGCTCATGGTGATATGATCTTAGAAATTGCTGAGGCAATTTATCAAAATAATAATCGTTTTTATGTAGTTATCGTTTCTAATCAAAATAAAATAATTGAAAATTTAGATGAAGATGTCATGGTCGAAGTTCTTTGTGAATTAGGTAGTGATGGTCCCAAACCATGTCATGTTGGGAAAATCGGCACCTATCATAAAGGGTTAATTGAACAACAAGCAGCTTATGAAAAATTAACTGTTGATGCATATTTTGAAAAATCATATAAAAAAGCACTTCAAGCTTTAACTCTAAATCGCACAATAACTGATATGGAATTGGCCCAAAAAATATTAGATGAATTAATTATCCATAATAAGGGTTATTGGCCTAATTTAAGGAGGTAGTTATGTTTTTAATTGTTAATGCCGATGATTTCGGAATGTCCAAAGGTGTCAATTACGGAATCATTGAAGCCCACAAAAATGGAATTGTAACCTCAACCACTATGATGATTACAATGCCAGAAGTAAATCATGCGATTGAACTTGCTAGAAAAACTCCAACTTTAAAAATGGGATTACATTTGAATATGACTTTGGGGCAATCACTAACTAATTGTCAAACATTAGTAAATAATCACAATATGTTTTTTAAACCAATTGAAAATCCTGATTATAAAAAGTTTTCTGAAGAAGAAATCTATCTAGAGTTCAAAGCCCAATATAATATGTTTTTGGAAAAAGTAGGGATGAAACCAACCCACTTTGATTCACATCTTTATGCGCATCATATTTATCCGCAAGCTAAAAGAGCCATTATGAGATTAGCTTTAGAAACTAATTTGCCGGTACGAGATATGACAGTTAACGGATTTAAAGATGTTAAATTCTTCGACTTTTTCAAAGGAAATAATGGTGTTGATTTATCAACAATATTATTTGAAAATATTGATTTGTTTAAACAACAAAAATATTCCGAGTTAATGGTTCATCCGGCCTATGTTGATGAATTTTTACGGTTAAAATCAACATATAGTTATCCACGAGCGCAAGAGTTAGAAATATTAACTAGTGATGAAATTAAACAAGCTTTAAAAGAAAATAATATTGAATTAATCGGATACGATGATGAGAGGATAAGAATATGGCAAAAATAGAACTAAAAAATTTAACTAAAATTTATGGAGAACCAAGAAAGAAAGGATTGTTACCTGAAGGAGTTAAAGCGGTTAATAATGTTTCACAAGTCATTCCTGAACGCAGTTTTACAGTTTTAGTGGGGCCTTCAGGTTGCGGTAAAACTACACTTTTAAGAATGATTGCTGGACTTGAAACGATTACTGAAGGAACGATTACAATTGGTGATGTTGATGTTACTCATTTAGAACCTGGTGATCGTGGAATTGCCATGGTTTTTCAAGCGTACGCCTTATATCCACATATGACCGTTTGGAAAAACATTGAATTCGGATTAAAAAACGCCAGAATGCCACAATATGAAATTAACCGCCGAGTTAAAGAAGTTTTAAAGTTAGTTAACTTAGAAGAATATGCCAATCGTCGTCCCGCTAACTTATCTGGTGGGCAACGCCAAAGGGTTGCACTCGCTAGAGCCATCTCCAAACAGCCATTAGTCTTTTTGATGGACGAACCTTTATCAAATCTTGATGCTAAATTAAGAAGTGCGATGAGAACCGAATTGATTCAAATGCATGAGCAATTTGAATCAACTTTCGTATACGTTACTCATGACCAAATTGAGGCGATGACGATGGGCGATAATATTATCGTAATGGACGAAGGTGTCATTAAACAATCAGGATCACCAACCGAGATTCATGATGAGCCTAATTGTATTTTCGTAGCTCAATTTATTGGTGACCCCGGAATGAATATATTAAAAGTGTCTAACGGAAAACATATCGGATATCGTCCGCGTAATGTTCATCTTTTATATGATGATATTGTCGTTAATCCTGACGATATCGTCGTGGATGGAACAGTTTTAGCAATTGAAAACCATGGTTCGGAAAGATTATATTTTATTAAAACTAAAAATGGGCAAATTTATATTAAAGATGCTCATCGCCAAATTTTAAAAATTAATGATCCAGTTAAATTTGTTGTCAAATTTAGAAATTCATATGGTTTTTGTGAAAATGGTGACCGAATTTATGATGAAAAAGAGGTGAGAGATGTTTATGAACAATATCGATCAGATTCAAAGTAGTTATAATTTAAGGATTCAAAATCAAATATTTTCAGAAGAGGATAAGATTACTGAAGCTAGAGAAGCTTATTTTGTGCGTCGTAATGGTGTTAGGCTCGAATATAATGAAAAGATTAAAGCGGAACAATTAAAAATTACTGAACTTAAGGTTAATAAAAAATATTTAAAAGAAGAGACTCAACGCGAATATAAATTATTAAAAGAAAAACTACAAAATGAAGTTAGACGGATTAATCAAGAATATAAATTTAGTTGTTTAGAAATTAAGGATAATGCTAAATTACATTTACAAAAAATTGAATCTATTTTCCGTCAAAATATTAATCAATTAATCGCAAAAATTGATGTTAAATCAGTTGATTTGAATGTTAGTGAAGAGTTGGTAATTGCTGATAGCCAATACCAATTAGACTTAAATAAACTAAATCGTAAATATGAAAAAAATATTTATCAAGTAACAAAACGTTACTATTATGAGGAAAAGAAGAAAAACTATCGTTTCCGAATTTTAAACACTAAAAATAATAGCGAGTTAAAAGAAGAATACTCTAAATTCAAACGAAACTTTAAGTTAAAAGAAAAATCTGGTGAATTATTTGATCTTAAAGAACTACAAAAAGAGTTAATTTTATCAAACAATTATAAATATCACTTAACTAGTTTATTACATGAATTAGATAGAAAAAAACAAGAACTAATTAACCAATCGTATGCACGAATCGTTAAATTAGACGCTTCCATTGAAAACGTAATTACTCAAAGATTACATGAACATGAAATTGGCGCCAACATTAATCGACTGCAATTGGAAAAGATGATGACTAACTACAAACAATTTTATGAAGAAGAAAAGTTAGTAACTAATCAAGCTCGCAATGAAGAATTAGCAGTAGCCTTAAATCAAAAAAACGCCAATATTTCTCGAGTTAAAAAAGCTTATGAAACTAGAATTAGTGAATTGAATGAAAAATATTATCAAACGACTAAAGTTAATAAGTTAAAAGTTGAACTTAAGAAAGAGCGTGATTCAACTCAAATCCAACAACTTAAAGAAGAAATCAAAAACGCTAATTTTATTTATCGTGAAAAGAAATTGATCAATGCTAAAATTAGTGAAATCAAAAAAGTTGTACAAGCGATTAAATTAGAAAAGAAAGAAAAAGTAAGGTTAAATCAAGAAAATTTATTAGAAGCGAAACTTCATAAAAATCAAGTTATCAGTGAATGTAAAAATAATATTAAAACCTTAAAACTTGAAAGAAAAGAACACTACAATTCATTAACAAAAGAAGAAAAAGAAGAATATAGAGTATATGAGAAATATGCTAAAGAAGAAAGAATTGAACGTGTTAAAATGCGTTTTGATAATGTTGAAAAGAAAGTTTTCAAACATATCAATACTGCCTATATTTATGCAGTTCCCGCTATTTTTTCGGCAATCATCTTTACTGTATTTCCATTCTTTTTCATGATTATTGGGTCACTCTTTAAATTAGATTTAGCTAATCCAAAAAACACTCAATTTTTAGGATTTACCAATTATTACAATAACTTTGTCGTTGACAGTGAATTTCAAATGTCTTTATATAACACCATTTTGTATTCAATCTTTACAGTAATTTTATTATCAATTGTCACCATTGGTATGGCAGCTTGGTTAGCTAAGGACACTAAAATTCATAATGCCGCGCAAACGATGATTTTTACTCCGCATATTGCCTCATTTGTAGCAATTTCCATCTTGTGGATGGCAATGTTAAAGCCAGAAGGGATTATTAATCAAATCTTAGCGATATTTGGCATTAAAGGACCGGGTTGGTTAGTTCAACCTAATACCGCTCTACTCTCAGTGAGTTTTGTGACGGTATGGAAAGATGTTGGGTATTATATATTAATTATTATTTCGGGGTTGCAATCAATTCCACGATATGTTTATGAAGCGGCTAAGCTTGATAAATCAACTAAAGCCAATACCTTTTTCCATTTAACATTACCGTTATTAACCCCAACTTTATCATTTGTCTTTATGACTAAATTTATTAACTCCTTTAAGATCTTCGCTCCAATTGAAATTATGACTGGAGGCGGGCCAATGGGTAGTTCAATGGTATTAAGTTACTGGGTTTATAAAGTAGGTCGAATTGGATTTAATTACGGAAAAGCGATGGCTGGTGCTGTCATTCTAACTCTCTTTATTGCGACATTTACCTTTTTAAATAATCGTTTCTTTAGAAGAACGATTAAGTATTAACAAAGGAGGAGTATTTAATGGACCGAGAAGAAATTTTACAAAAAGCTAATCTTCCTGAAGAAGGAGCTTATTATACTCCAATTATTAAAGAGTTAACCCATCAAGAGATTAAACGAGCTCGAATTAAACATCGCGTTAAATATGTGTTAAAGATTTTAAACTATTTATTACTATTAGTAGTCGGAGCTTCATTTGTCTATCCATTTATTTGGATGTTTTCGATGTCATTAAGAACGATTGCGGAAGCTAACCTATTCTCTCCCAATTTGATTGTGACCAATCCGCAATGGGGTAACTATTTAGAAGCTTGGAAACGAGCTAAGTTTAGTAAGTATTTAGGCAATTCCATTATGTATGCAGTATTAGTTTTAGGATTGCAATATTTCTTTATTATTCCGATTGCTTATGCGTTAGCTAGAATGGAATTTAAAGGTCGTAAGACATTATTTATTATTAAACAAATCGGTATGATGTTACCAATGGAGGCAACCTTAATCCCAGTTTATTTTCTATATGCGAGAATCGGTCTAGTTGATACTTGGACGGGATTAATTTTACCAAGTTTATTTTCAATGTTTGGTATTTACATGTTTATGAATCACTTTAAGACAGTACCAAATGAGATTGTCGAATCAGCTAAATTGGATAAAGCTAAAAATAGAACCATCATGATTCGAATTATGGTTCCATACATTTTACCAACTTTTATTACCCACTTTATTTTAACGTTTATTTCTAATTGGAACAGTTATTATTGGGTCTTAGTTATGACTTCAAGCGAAAGATTAAAAACCCTTCCAGTAGCCATTACCGGACTTTTAAGAGCGGAAGGAATTACCCAACCATGGCATTTAGCGATGGCTGGTAACATTTTACAACTAGCACCAATTCTATTAATGTATATTTTTGGTAACCAACAAGTTAAGCGAGCGATGATTGGTGGTAGAAAAATTAAATTTGCTGGATCAAGAAATAAAAAATCATTATTCAAACGAATTAAAGAAAAAATTGCTAAATCCAAAACTCAAATTACTTATGTTGAAAGGAAGGAATAACATATGAAAAAAATATTTTCTAGTTTTATAGCATTATTATTACTAATAGTTTTAGTTGGGTGTATTCAACCAACATCTGATGATATTCCCAATGGAGAAATCTTTGATGAAACTAAAACCTGGGAAATGTATGGCGATGGACATTTAGTTAATCGTGATATTGAAATTGAATATTGGCACGCTAATTCAGCACTAGATATTCAAGGTAAAACGATGGCGCGAATGGTTGAAGAATTTAATACTTACCAACAAGAAACATATCCAGGAAGTGCCATTACGGTCAAATTAACTTTTACCAATGGTTATATTCCGATGAATCAAAAATTGCAAGCCGGTTTATTGGGTAATACCAACCCAGAAATTGCAATGGTTGGAGTTTCATCAATGGCTCTTTATCACAGTAGTGCCATTGATATGAGAGAAATTTTCACATACGATGAAATTAGAGATATTTTTCCTGGCTTTTTACAATTTGCGATGTATCGTGATAAATTTGTCGCCTATCCATATTTTGCCGCTTCCAATGTCATGGTATTAAACCGAACATTATTAAAGAGAACAGGTATGCATATTCCAACAGTTGATGAAATTGTTGCGGATCCAGAAAATTCAATTTGGACTTGGGATTATTTACGCGAAGTCTTAGAAGCGGTTCGCGCTTTACCGGATGCGAAAGAGAAAAATTTATATGGATTAGCGACTAATGGAATTCCATTATATGAGTCATTTTTCTCACACGGAGAAGCGCCTTATACTCAAGGGGCAACCCAAGTCGCCTTTACTAAAAAAACTGCGACTAAAATCTTTAAATATTGGCAAGACATGGCTAAAGATGATTTATTTGAAAATCCAGTGATTGACCCACAACACCATAACCAAATTAAAGGTAAATATATCAACGGTCAATATGGAATTATGATTGCCTCATCATCAATGGTGTTAGATATGCATAATTCATTAAGAGATCCAGAAACTGGTGAATTATCGTTTGAAGCTGATGTATTACCACATCCAAAAGAAAAA
Source organism: Acholeplasmataceae bacterium (assembly GCA_050953825.1). Classification (GTDB taxonomy): domain Bacteria; phylum Bacillota_I; class Bacilli_A; order Acholeplasmatales; family Acholeplasmataceae; genus DUQW01. The sequence continues at coordinate 87,885 of JBMNNF010000003.1, forward strand.
TACTTTTATTCTAACCACAGCGGTGGTGGGTTAATTTTATTTAATAATAAAAATCAAACTAAAAGAAGTGCCGCTGTTGAATTTTTAAGATGGCTTCAAGCTCCTGAACAACAAGTTGAGTTTTCAACTAATGCCGGATATTTAATTACTACTTATTCTGCCCAAAATACTCAAAAGTGGAAAGATTTTACTAGAGATGTTAACCCAACGATGGATGAAGTTTTAAAGATGATGGAATTTACTCCACAAGGCGGTTTAAAATTACCAATTGGTCGAGCTAAAGGTTTAGCTGATGATGACTTTGGTAAATACTCTAAAGGTATTTTCTATGAAAACTTTAAACGTTCACCAGCTGAAGTCGTTGATGAGTGTATCCGTCGGGTTAATCAAATTTTAGATGAGAATAAGGAATAATTATGAGACTTACAGCTACCAATGAAAAAATAACCATTTCCATTGTTGGAGCTGGTAACCGCGCTAAGGCGTATGTTGACGCCTTAGATCAGCTGTATCCTCATCAATTTGAAATTACAGCGTTATTTGAACCAGATCCCAAACGACAAAAATATTTTCAAGATAAATATCATATCAAAAAAGAAAATATTTTTCGTGGTTATGAAGATTTTATTAAATTAAAAAGAATTTCTGATATCGTTATTATTGCCACATTAGACAATCAACACTATATTCCAACTATGCACGCGATTAAAGCGGGTTACGATATTATTTTAGAAAAACCGATCTCAATGTCATTAAAGGAAACCATTGAAATTGGTGAACTAGGCAAAAAACATCCAAATCAAATTATCGCAGTTTGCCACGTGTTAAGACATTCACCATTCTTTAGAAAAATTAAAGAATTACTTGATCAAAAAGTAATTGGTGATATCGTTAATTTTCAACATAATGAAAATGTCGGCTATTATCATTTCGCTCATTCATATGTTCGTGGCAATTGGCGTAATTTAAAAGTAGCGGCTCCATTTATTGTCGCTAAGAGTTGTCATGACTTAGATATCTTATTATATCTAATCAATAAAAAATCAGTTAGATTTTCATCAATGGGGACATTATCATTTTTCACCCATGAAAATTATAATGACGAATTGATGGCACCAAGATGTCAAGATTGTAAGATTGAAGGTGATTGCCCATATAGTGCTTTAAAGATTTACAGCGGTAAATTAATTAGAAGTGTACTATTTGATAATTCATCAGTTGAAAGATTAAAAGAAGAGTTATCAAATAGCCCTTATGGCCGATGTGTTTTCCAATCAGATAACGATGTCGCTGATCACCAAGTTACGATTATTGAATTTGAAGATGGAGTTACCGCAACATTTAATTTATCCGCATTTACTAATAAAATTCACCGCTCATTAAAAATAATGGGAACTTATGGTGAAATTAGAGCGACTGAAGTTGGAAAAATTATTGAAGTGTGGCCATTTGGCAAAGATCCATATTATGTTGAAGTTGATGAAATTGTCGGCACTTCAAAAATATATCCAACGCCAATTTATTTGGCAGTCTTTGATCATAATAAGGATTTAGAAGTTGGCGTAAATGATATGAAAGCTTTAGTGGAATTAAACGGAGAATTTATTAGAAAGAATGTAGATTTTAAGGCTTATGATTTAGTGTTACTCGATTCTAATTTATCTCATGAAACTTTAGAATATATCTTTTATAATTGTGATAAACCAATTTTTGCTGAAGCGATCTCAGTTAACAAAGTGAAAAAATTGGTCCCATTTTTATCAAGAATGCATGCGATTAAATGTAATATGTTAGAGGCACTAGCGATTACTGATAAAACCGAAAAAGATGGAGTGAGTGAAGTGATCCAAGCGATTGCCGACAAAGGAGTCAAAGAAGTATATGTGACTGATGGGGGCCGAGGTAGTTACTTATTAAAAGATGGTAAACTTAACCATCTTCATTCAACAAAAGCGAATATCGTCAATACAACCGGTGCTGGAGATGCCTTTTTCTCTGGAGTAATTTATGCCAAAGCGTTAGGTAAAGATGAGTTAAAGTATGGTAACGCTTTAGCGAAAATTACATTAGAAAGTAATAGATCCAATAATCCAAATTTAAATAGAAAATTATTAGAAAGTGTGGTATTAGAAAATGAAATTAGACATTAACAAAGAAGTATTAGAAGCTTTAGAGAGTGATAAAGGAGTTGTAGCGCTAGAATCAACCATTATTTCTCATGGGATGCCATATCCACAAAATTTTGAGATGGCCCAAAAAGTTGAACAAATTATTCGAGACAATGGTGCCGTTCCCGCAACAATTGCCATCATTGATGGAGTAATTAAGGTCGGACTAACAAAAGATGAATTATTATATCTATCACAAGCGAAAGATGTGTTAAAAGTTAGTAAACGAGATTTTGGCTATTGTGTATCTAAAAAACTAACAGGGGCAACAACCGTTTCGGGAACAATGATTGTCGCTAATTTAGTAGGTATTGAAGTCTTTGCCACTGGTGGTATTGGTGGGGTTCACCGTGAAGGTGAAGTCACCTTTGATATTTCTCGAGATTTAGAAGAGTTATCAGAATTAAATGTGGCGGTGGTTTGTGCTGGAGCTAAATCAATTTTAGATTTAGGTTTAACATTAGAATATCTAGAAACCAAAGGGGTTGAAGTTATTGGTTATCAAACTGATAGACTGCCAGCATTCTTTACTAGATCAAGTGAGTTTAATGTGACTCATAGATTAGATACACCACGCGAAATTGCCGAACTATTAGATGCTAAATGGCGGATAATTGATGGTGGAGTGGTTGTAGCTAATCCAATTCCAGAAAAAGATAGTTTAGACGAAAAACTAATTAACAAAATCATTGAAGATGCCTTAGTTGAGGCAAAAAGAAACGGTATTAGTGGGAAAGAAACAACTCCGTTTTTACTAGCTAAAGTAAAAGATTTAACTGAAGGTAGAAGTTTAGAAGCTAACCTAGCATTGGTCTATAATAACGCCAAATTAGCAGCCAAAATCGCTAAGGAACTGGAAAGCGTTAATTTAGATGACTAAAGATGAACGACAACAAAAAACACCGTATTTTACTAAATTAAAAGCATATACCGAATCTAAACCAATATCATTAGATGTCCCTGGTCATAAATTAGGAAAAATTAATAATGAGTTATTAGAGTACACTGGACCTAATATTTTTAAGCTTGATGCGAATGCTCCAAAAGGATTAGATAATCTATCAAAACCTAAAGGAGTTATTAAAGAAGCTCAAGAGTTAATGGCCGAAGCTTTTGGTGCTGATTGTGCATATTTTTTAACTAATGGAACGACTCAAGGAATTCTTGCGGTAATGATGTCAGTATGCCGGGCTAATCAAAAGATATTACTCCCAAGAAATGTCCATAAATCAGTCATTAACGGACTGATTTTAAGTGGAGCCATTCCAGTTTTCATGAAACCAAATATCGACAATAATTTAGGAATCGCTAATGGTGTTTCATTAGAGACAGCTAAAAATGCAATTTTAGAAAATCCAGAAGCGAAAGCCATCTTTTTAATTAATCCAACATATTTTGGAGTGGTCAGTGATTTAACTGAAATTGTTAAATTAGCTCATAAACATGACATGAAAGTCATCGTTGATGAGGCACATGGGGGACACTTTTATTTTTCTAATAAATTGCCGTTAGGTGCAATTGAAGCGGAAGCCGATTTATCAATTGTCTCAATTCATAAAACGGTAGGATCGATGACTCAAAGTTCAGTTATTTTAACTAAGGGCAAGCGAGTTGACCATAACCGGTTAGAAGCGACGTTAAATATTTTAAACTCGACATCACCAAGTGGGCTTTTAATGGCTAGTTTAGATGTGGCTAGAAAAACGATGTATTTTGAAGGAACTAAAAAACTTGATAAATTAGTAAAAATGACGAAAGATGCGAGAAATAAAATTAATCAAATTCCAGGAATTGAGGCGATTACGAAAGATTACTTTATTAAAAAGGGTGAATATGATAGTGATGAGTCAAGAATTATTGTCAAAGTTTCAGATTTAGGAATTACCGGTTTTGATGCTTATAATGAATTAAGAGACATTTATAATGTTCAACTAGAACTAGCTGAAACTCATCTAATTTTAGCGGTATTAACGATTGGTACGACCGAAGAGGATTTAGATAAATTTGTTGATGCATTATCAAAAATATCGGAAAAACATTTAAAAGAAAATCGTGAGCCAATTCATCAAAAACTAACATATAATGAACCAATTTATTATATGAGACCAAGAGAAGCGTATCATAGTTATAAAAAGTATGTCAGATTAAAAGACGCAACTAATGAAGTGGCCGCCGAATCAATCATGGTCTACCCTCCAGGAATACCAATCGTTATTCCGGGTGAAGTTATTAGTGAAGAAATTATTAATGATTTATTAATGTATAAAAAATTAGGATCAACCATTTTAAGTGATTCTGATGGAGAGTTGATTAAAGTAGTTGATTTAGAAAAATCTGGTCAGGAGGAAGACTAGTATGAAACAGGTTGATTTATCATTTCAAAGTTGTCATTGTGAATATGATGAAAGTGATGTGGTTATTTTTAGTGTGCCCCTAGATACCACTACTTCATATCGTCCAGGAACGAGATTTGCTGGTAATGCGATCAGAGTTGAATCAATTGGAATTGAGTGGTACAGTCCATATCAAGACTCAAACTTAAAAGATTTTAAGACGTGTGATATTGGCGATTTAGAATTACCAATGGGAAATGTTGACCAATCACTAAATATTATTTATCAGACGACTCAACAACTATTAAAAGATAATAAAATACCAATGATGGTTGGTGGTGAACACCTAGCATCATATTCGGTGATTAAAGCTTTATATGAAAAATATCCCAATCTACACGTCATTCATTTAGATGCTCATACTGATTTAAGAGAAGAATTTTTAGGAATGACATTTTCTCATGCAACTTTTATGAGACATGTTTATCAATTTTTAGGTGATGAAAGAATTTATCAATTTGGCATTCGTAGTGGCGATGAGGATGAATTTAAATGGGTTCAAGAAGGACATATTTTTCAACAAAAATATAATTTAGCGGGACTAGATAACATAGTTACCAAATTAATGGATGTTCCAGTTTATATTACTATTGATTTAGATGTTTTAGACCCAAGTGTCTTTCCTGGAACTGGGACTCCAGAACCAGGCGGGATTACTTATCAAGAATTATTGTGGGCCTTTAAACAATTCACTAAATTAAACTATATCGTTGGTGCTGATTTAGTTGAATTAGCCCCTAATTTAGATCATAGTGGAGTTTCCACGATAGTTGCCGCTAAAAGTTTAAGAGAAATGGTATTAATTCTACATAACAATAAAAAAAGAAGGAGTGTTAAATAATGTATAATGAAACAATCAAGTCAATTTTAGAAAGACGTAGTGTGAGAAAATTTGAACCACGTCAAGTTAAAGATGAAGATTTAGATTTAATCTTAAAAGCGGGAACATATGCAGCTAGTGGCAGAGGGGCTCAAGCTCCGCTAATTGTCGCAATTCAAGATCAAGAAGTAATTAAAGAATTATCTAAAATTAATGCGAGCGTTATGGGAAGAGATACCGATCCTTTCTTTGGAGCGCCAACAGTGATAATGGTCTTAACTGATAAAGAAAGAAATACCGGGGTTGAAGATGCTAGTTTAGTTATTGGCAATATGATGTTAGCGGCTCATTCTTTAGGTTTAGGTTCTTGTTGGATTCATCGTGCGAAAGAAGCGATGGCCTATCCATATGTTCAAGAAATGTTAACTAAGTTGGGAATTGATTATACTAAATACCGTGGTGTTGGTAATATGATTTTAGGATATTCTGCTCAAGGTGAATTAAAAGCTGCCAAGAGAAAGGATAATTATATTTATAAAATTAAATAATTATGAGAAAATACCTACTGCCTAAAGCAGGTAAATTTTATAAAGCTAATTTACATATGCATACCACAATTAGCGACGGTAATATTGAACCAGATGAAGTTAAAAGATTATATCTGGAACAAGGTTATTCAATCGTCGCTTTTTCTGATCACGAAGTGATGGTTTCTCATCACGATTTAACTGATGATAACTTTTTAGCCATCACTTCAACTGAAATTAGTATTAATAAAAACTGGGATATTGATTTTGAATTTCAAAAAACGTTTCATTTTAATTTGTTATCAGAAGATCCATTAAAAGATTATTATCAAACATTTAGTAAAGAGGCGATGTGGCTTCCGCATTCTTTTGACTTTATTAGTAAAAATCAACAAAAAATTGAATACGAGCGTGAATATTCAATTGATAAGATTAATGAAATGATTCGAATTTCTAACGAAGAAAATTGTTTGGTCTTATATTGCCATCCGGTTTGGTCACTTCAAGATTATTCGGACTACATTAATTTAGAAGGGTTATGGGGCATTGAATGGTTTAATACCGGCGCTAGCAGTTCGGGCTATTATGATTCAATGAAACCGATTGATGATCTATTAAGAATTGGAAAAAATGTTTATCCAGTAGCGACCGATGACGCGCACTATTTATCGGTTTGTTTTGGCGGATTTGTCATGGTAAAGGCGGAAAATTTAAAATACAATACCATTTTTAAAGCGCTAAAATCTGGTGATTTTTATTCATCAAAGAAACCCTTAATTCATGAACTTTATATTGAAGATGGTATCATCAATCTTAAATGTAGTCCAGTTAGTCAAATTGTTTTATATACTGAAAGACGTTATACTAAAAATTTAACTGGTTATCAAATGGAAGAAGCGCAAATTAATATTAATGATTATCTCAAAAAGTCATTTGAAAAAGGATGTCAACATCCATATATACGACTTACATTAATTGATCAAGCGGGAAATAAGGCCCAAACTCGGGCTTATTACCTTGATGAATTAAGATAAAAAAAGGTAAATAGGATAAAACTCCAAAGCGCATGATTGATATGATACCTCCAAAGTAGACACATGAGATAAACAAAAAAAGTTTAGATTCATGTAGAACCTATGGTTATCCAACCGTAGGCACACACTTTGGAGGTGTCTTTTTTATGAGTAGAAAACATAAATATAGTTAGTATTTAATAATTCTTTTATTTTCTACAATGTTCGTCATTTTCACATTATTAATATTATTGATAGATTAAATGGCATTTAAATTATATAATTGAAAAAAATGAAAAAATTAAGGAAAGATATTATGATTATTGTTTACATTATAGATTCATACGGCGAGTTTTCTAACGGAACCACAATACAGCTCACGTAGAATACGAAACTGAAAATCGTCACTACGCACACGTTGACTGCCCAGGACACGCTGACTATGTTAAAAACATGATTACTGGTGCGGCCCAAATGGACGGCGGAATTTTAGTTGTTTCAGCAGCAGATGGTATGATGCCTCAAACTAGAGAACACGTATTATTAGCTCGTCAAGTTGGAGTACCTAAGTTAGTTGTTTTCTTAAACAAATCTGACTTAGTTGATGACGATGAATTATTAGAACTTGTTGAAATGGAAATTAGAGAATTATTATCTGATTACGATTTCCCAGGTGATGATATTCCATTCGTAGCTGGTTCAGCACTAAAAGCTTTAGAAGGCGACCCTGTTCATGAACAAAAAATCATTGAATTAATGGCTAATGTTGACGCTTATGTTGATGAACCAATTAGAGAAACTGATAAACCTTTCTTAATGCCAGTTGAAGACGTATTTACCATTACTGGTCGTGGAACTGTGGCAACCGGCCGTGTTGAACGTGGAACTTTAAAGGTTGGAGACGAAGTTGAAATCGTTGGAATTAGACCAACTAGAAAAACAGTTGTTACTGGAGTTGAAATGTTTAGAAAATTATTAGACTACGCTGAAGCTGGAGACAACATCGGTGCTTTATTACGTGGTGTTCCACGTGATGAAATTGAACGTGGTCAAGTATTAGCTAAACCAGGATCAGTTAAACCACATACTAAGTTCGAAGCGCAAGTTTACGTTCTTTCTAAAGAAGAAGGTGGACGTCATACTCCATTCTTCTCAAATTATCGCCCACAATTCTATTTCAGAACTACTGACGTTACAGGTGTTATTCACTTAAAACCAGGAACTGAAATGGTTATGCCTGGAGATAATACTGAAATGATCGTTGAATTAATTCACCCAATCGCTGTTGAACAAGGTACTAAGTTCTCAATTCGTGAAGGCGGTAGAACAGTTGGTGCTGGTTCAGTAACTAAGATTATTGAATAATTAAACTAAATCAAAAATAAAAGATGCGGCGACGCATCTTTTTTTGTCATATAAAGAAAAACAAATAAATTTTTTCTATTATAAGATAGAGATATGAGACGAAAACTTGACAATGTTATAACAAATGTATATACTTTTATTGAGGTATTACAATTACCTCAGCCGCAACTACAGCATTTTGGAAAGGCTATAAAATTAATGTGATTGATACTCCAGGACACGTAGATTTCACAGTTGAAGTATCTCGTTCACTAAGAGTATTAGATGGTGCAGTTACGGTTTTGGATGCTCAAGCTGGTGTTGAGCCACAAACCGAAACTGTGTGGCGTCAAGCCACAGATTATAAAGTGCCAAGAATTGTCTTTGTTAATAAGATGGATAAAATTGGCGCTGACTTCGAAAATGCAATTCAAACGATGCATAATCGTTTAGGGGTGAAAGCCTATGCGGTTCAATGGCCAATTGGCGCAGAAAACGACTTCAGTGGAATTATTGACTTAATTACGATGAAAGCTTATCATTATGATGGCGGAATTGATGAGGAGACTACAGAAATTCCTATTCCTGCTAATTTAATTAATAAGGTTAAGGAAAAAAGAATTGAATTAATTGAGGCCATCTGTGATTTTAACGAAGAATTAATGATTATGTATCTAGAGGGGGAAGAAATCCCAGTAGAAATAATCAAAGAAACGATTAGACAAGCAACTCTAGATGTTAAATTCTTCCCAGTATTTTGTGGGACCGCCTTTAAGAATAAAGGAGTTAAAAAAATTCTTGATGGAATTATTGACTATTTACCAGCACCAACTGATGTTGATGGGATAGTCGGACATAAAGAAGATGGTACTCAAGTAGTGAGACTACCAAGTGATTCGGAACCATTTACTGCCCTAGCTTTTAAAGTAATGACTGACCCATACGTTGGTAAGTTAACTTTCTTCAGAGTTTATTCTGGATCAGTTAAATCAGGAAGCTATGTAAGAAATGCTTCTAAAGATACGCGCGAGCGTTTTGGTAGAATCTTACTCATGCATGCTAACCACCGTGAGGAAGTTAGCGAAGTATATGCAGGAGATATTGCCGCAGTTGTTGGTTTAAAAGATACAACCACTGGAAATACACTATGTGGGGAACGAGATGATATTATTTTAGAATCAATGATTTTCCCAGAACCAGTAATTGATATTGCGATTGAACCAAAAACTAAACAAGACCAAGATAGAATGTCAATTGCATTAGGTAAATTAGCTGAAGAAGACCCGACATTCCGCACTTATATTGACCGTGAAACCGGACAAACGATTATTGCTGGTATGGGTGAATTACACTTAGATATTATTGTTGATCGTTTACGTCGAGAATTTAGAGTTGACGCCAATGTTGCCGAACCTCAAGTATCATATCGTGAAACAATTACAACACCTGCTACTATTGAAGGAAAATTCGTTCGTCAATCGGGTGGACGCGGACAATATGGACACGTTGTTTTAGAATTTGAACCAAATCCAGGTAAAGGTTTCCAATTCGTTGATAAAATTGTTGGAGGAGTGGTTCCAAAAGAATATATTCCAGCAGTTCAAAAAGGATTAGAAGAAGCGATGCCAAACGGAATTATTGCTGGTTATCCAGTCTTAGATATTAAAGCGACTTTAATTGACGGGTCATATCATGATGTTGACTCATCAGAAATGGCATTTAAGATTGCGGCTTCAATGGCATTAAAAGAATTAGCTCAAAAAGGTAATCCAACCATTTTAGAGCCAATTATGAACGTTGAAGTGGTAACACCAAATGAATATGTTGGAAACGTTATTGGTGATTTAACTAGCCGTCGTGGTCGTCTTGATAATCAAGAAGGAAGAGGCAATGCAGTGGCGATTAAAGCTTTCGTTCCACTTTCTGAAATGTTTGGTTATGCAACGGCATTAAGATCTAATACTCAAGGAAGAGCAAACTTCGTTATGCAATTTGCTCACTATGAACCAACACCGCGACAAATTACTGATAATATCATTAAAAAACGCGGTTCTAATTAATAATTAATGGTTTTTAACCATATTAATAACTAATAACTTGCAAAATTAAGTAGTTTAAGATAAAATATTAAGAGTAAATGTATTAAACAAAACAAATAAAAAAGAATCTTATTTAGGAGGAAAAAATAATGGCAATGAAAAAATTAAGGAAAGATATTATGATTATTGTTTACATTATAGATTCATACGGCGAGTTTTCTAACGGAACCACAATGACAGCGGTACGCTCTAAACAAAAATTAGAAGAAATGGGCCATGAAGTTAGAGTTGTCTCAATTAGCAATATTGAGGGAAAGGAATACTTCCAATTAGAAAAGAGAAATATCCCAATCGTCTCTTATTTTTCGGCAAAACAAAATACATATTATGCAAAACCGGATGAAGCGGTATTTCGTAGGGCGTTTGAAGGAGCGGATGTCGTTCACTTCTTTTTTCCTTGGAAATCAGCTTTAGTTGCCATTAAAGTTGCTAGAGAAATGGGAATTGCGGTTACCGGATCGTATCACATGTGTCCTGAACACGTTGGTTATGGTGCTGGTTTTGGCAAATGGTTTGCCCCAGTAACATGGTTTTTGTATAAATTCTACAAACATAAAATTTATAAAAAAATCGATCGAATTCATTGCCCAAGTCCAGTGATGGCTAATCGGTTAAAGGAACACCGATATAAAAATATTCTACACCCAATTACTAATGGTGTTGGTCAACAATTTTTTGTTGAAGTTGAAAGACCTTATGATCCAAAAGAATTTCAAATTTTAACGGTTGGGCGACTATCATTAGAGAAACGTCAAGAAATTTTATTAAAAGCGATAAGATACTCTAAATATAAAAATAGAATCAAACTAGTTGTTGCTGGTCAAGGACCAAAAGGTGATAAATTAAAGAAATTAGCTAAAAAATACCAACTTAATGTTGAATTTGGGTTTTATTCTCAAGATGTACTGGTTAATAAGATTAAAGAAAGTGATTTATATGTTCATACAGCTGAAGTTGAAACCGAAGGCATTTCAGTATTAGAAGCACTTTCTGGAGGATTGGTTCCAGTATTATCTAATACTCCGTTTAGTGCTCCTGGACAGATTTTTGCCTTAGATGAAAGAAGCTTATTTAAATTAAATGATCCAAAAGATTTAGCTAGTAAAATTGATTATTGGATTGAACATCCAGATGAAAGACAAAAAATGAGTCGAGAATATCAAAGTTATATGGAAAACTATGATATTGATACGGCAGTTAAAAGACTTGTGGAAATGTTTAAAGCGGCAATTAATGATGAAAAATTAAAACAATTAGAAAAAACGAAAAAGAATCAAAAGTATCTAAAGAAATTAAAACCAAATAAATTAGGCCATTTAATGGTCAGAATGTCGTTTATTTTATTTTATCCATTTGTAAAATTATATTCATATTTATTTGCCGGTTTAAGGATTAATGGTAAGAAAAATTTAAGATCAGTTAAGGGTGGAGCGATCATCATTAGTAATCACGTTCATAATCTGGATGCACCAATCAATGCATGTGCAACGTATCCGAAACTTTCGGTTTATACTTCACAACCACAAAACTTTGAACACCGAGTTTACCGACCACTAATTAGTTTCTTCGGAACAATACCAACACCAAAAACGATTGAAGAAACTAAAGTGTTTATTAATGAAGTTTCAAGAAAAATGAAAAATGGGCGATTGGTTTTAGTTTATCCGGAAGGGAATTTAATCTATAAAAATTCTAATTTACAACCATTTAAAAAAGGAGCATTCCATGCAGCCCAAAATGCTATGGCTCCAATCATTCCCATTAGAATTAATTTTGTTAAGAGAAAAAAGAAAAACGGGAAATATAAAAAGAGAATTATTTTAAATATTGGAAAACCAATTCAACCGAGTTACCATATGTTAAGAAGAGATAGTATTGATGATTTCATGCAAGTTTCAATTAATGCGATGGAAAGCTTAAAAGAAGTTGATGGTTAAAACTAGAAAAGTATAAAAATTACCAAAACCTCAATTAAAGAAAATGTTGAGGTTTTTTATATAAAAAAATTACCAGTTAGGTAATTATATTCTTGACAAGGGTAATGGGTTATTATATAATAGGTGTATAAATTACCACTTAGGTAAGAAAAGAGAGTTTAATGAAAATTGAATATGACAACAAGAAAGTAAAAACTCTCTTTGAAAATTTTGATTTAATGGGAAAAGAGGTTGGCTACGAACTTGCTAGAAGAATCAAATTAAGATTCGAACAATTGAGGGCTGCTGAAACTTTCTATGATTACTTGCAAACGCGTTTGGGGGGACCCCATCGACTTAGTGGAGATAAAAATGATTTATATGCTATCAATGTTACTAGAAATGTAAGATTGATTGTCAAACCTAATTCAGAAGATTTGAGTCATGAAGGATTAATGAAGTGTAAGATTGTAATAATTAAAGGAGTAGAGGATTATCATGGTAGCAAAACAACAACATACATCCCCTGATGTTTTTTTAATTCATCCGGGTGAAACTATTTATGAGGTAATACAAGATAGGAATATTTCGCAAAAAGAACTAGCGATAAGGACAGGATACACGGAAAAACACATATCAACTATTATAAATGGACAAAAAAATATATCGGCGGAATTTGCTAAAAAATTAGAATATGCTCTAAATATACCGGCATCTTTTTGGCGTAATCTCCAAACGAATTATGATTTGGAAGTTGTTGAGTTTAATGAAAAACATAGTATTACCGAAAAAGAAAGTCAAATAGCAAAAGAGATCAAACAAACGGTTGAACTTATAACGGGAAAATCTTTCAAATCGAATCAAGGAATAGGACCTGTATATGAAATGAGAAAATTTTTAGGAGTTAGTAATTTATGCTCGATATTAACTTTAAACCCACCTAGATTTAGAGCTAAGTTTCAAAAGAATACAAGCGAACATATAATGTCGACTTGGCAATATTTATGTGGAAAAAAAGTAGAAAATCAAACAGATGCTCCCTTAAATATTGGAAAACTTATCCAAAGTATTGACGAGATTAAACAAATAATGCATGAACCAGACTCAACAAAACATAAAAAAATGATTCAAGAAGTTTTAAATAGGAGCGGTGTGTTATTTACAGTTGAAAAACACGGAAAAAATACGCCAATTAATGGCCTAACGGCTAAAACTAAAAATAATCAGGTGATGATTGCACTTACACTTAGATTAAAATATGTAGATGTATTTTGGTTTACTCTATTTCACGAAATTGGTCATGTGATTGCTAAAGACTATTTAAGAGATCAATCTATTTGGGATGAGATTGATAAAATTGAAGAACGAGCTAATAAATTTGCTGCTGATGTACTGATCGATTCCCAAAAATACAAAATTTTTATTGCCAGAAAGGATTTTAGTAATTCCGCGATAGAAAACTTTGCAAAAGAGAATAATGTATTACCGACCATCGTCTACGGCAGATTAATGCATGACGGAATAAAACCTTGGTATTCTTTTAATAGAGATACTTATGAATGGATAAGGTAATAATTTAAGATAAATTAAACATTAAACCTCAACTAAGAAAAATGTTGAGGTTTTATTTTTTCAAATTAAAAGTGAAAAAATTGACAATAAAACTAAGTTATTATATAATATACGTGTTGCGCGAATTGCGCAATAAAATCAATATTGAATTAACGGCTTTAATAAGCCAATAGAAGCATAATAAAACACGTGGATGCGTGAATATAAGAAAAGGAGACTGAAATATGCCAACAATTCAACAATTAGTTACTAAAGGTCGTCAATCAAAAACGACAAAATCTAAATCTCCGGCATTAGGATATGGTTATAATAGTATTCAAAAGAAAACTAGTTATTATGACTCGCCACAAAAAAGAGGAGTTTGTACTAGAGTTACGACAATGACACCTAAAAAACCGAACTCAGCTTTAAGAAAATATGCGAGAGTTAGATTATCAAACGGTACCGAAGTTACCGCATATATTCCTGGAATCGGACACACATTACAAGAACACAGTGTCGTTTTAATTCGTGGTGGTAGAGTTAAAGACTTACCAGGGGTACGTTACCACATCGTAAGAGGAACTCTAGATACAGCTGGAGTTCAAAATAGGAAACAAGCCCGTTCTAAATACGGTGCTAAAAGACCTAAAAAATAGGAAGGAAAGGTGAAGATACATGCCAAGAAAAGGACACGTAGTTAAAAGAGATGTATTACCTGACCCGATTTACAACTCTAAATTAGTGACAAAAGCTATCAATGCAATTATGCTAGATGGTAAAAAAGGTACAGCTCAAAGTATTTTATACGGAGCATTAAGAAAAGTTGAAAATGAAACTGGTCGTGATGGTTTAGAAGTTTTCGAACAAGCCCTAAACAATATTATGCCAGTTATTGAAACAAGATCTAGAAGAATTGGTGGGCAAAACTATCAAGTACCAACGGAAGTTAGACCAGCGAGAAAACAAGCTCTTGGTTTAAGATGGTTAATACAATACGCTAGACTAAGACACGAAAAAACAATGGTAGATCGATTAGCCAGAGAAATTTTAGACGCTTCAAACGGCACGGGTGCGGCAGTTAAGAAGCGTGATGACGTTCATAGAATGGCTGAAGCTAACAAAGCGTTTGCTCACTACCGTTGGTAAGGAGCTAAAATTATGCCAAGAGAAACGAGCTTAGAAAAAACTAGAAATATTGGCATCATGGCGCATATTGACGCTGGTAAAACGACAACTAGCGAAAGAATTTTATATCATACTGGTAAAATTCATAAAATGGGCGAAACCCATGATGGAGCCGCTCAAATGGACTGGATGGAGCAAGAACAAGAACGAGGTATTACAATTACCTCAGCCGCAACTACAGCATTTTGGAAAGGCTATAAAATTAATGTGATTGATACTCCAGGACACGTAGATTTCACAGTTGAAGTATCTCGTTCACTAAGAGTATTAGATGGTGCAGTTACGGTTTTGGATGCTCAAGCTGGTGTTGAGCCACAAACCGAAACTGTGTGGCGTCAAGCCACAGATTATAAAGTGCCAAGAATTGTCTTTGTTAATAAGATGGATAAAATTGGCGCTGACTTCGAAAATGCAATTCAAACGATGCATAATCGTTTAGGGGTGAAAGCCTATGCGGTTCAATGGCCAATTGGCGCAGAAAACGACTTCAGTGGAATTATTGACTTAATTACGATGAAAGCTTATCATTATGATGGCGGAATTGATGAGGAGACTACAGAAATTCCTATTCCTGCTAATTTAATTAATAAGGTTAAGGAAAAAAGAATTGAATTAATTGAGGCCATCTGTGATTTTAACGAAGAATTAATGATTATGTATCTAGAGGGGGAAGAAATCCCAGTAGAAATAATCAAAGAAACGATTAGACAAGCAACTCTAGATGTTAAATTCTTCCCAGTATTTTGTGGGACCGCCTTTAAGAATAAAGGAGTTAAAAAAATTCTTGATGGAATTATTGACTATTTACCAGCACCAACTGATGTTGATGGGATAGTCGGACATAAAGAAGATGGTACTCAAGTAGTGAGACTACCAAGTGATTCGGAACCATTTACTGCCCTAGCTTTTAAAGTAATGACTGACCCATACGTTGGTAAGTTAACTTTCTTCAGAGTTTATTCTGGATCAGTTAAATCAGGAAGTTATGTGAGAAACGCATCAAAAGATACAAGAGAACGCTTTGGTAGAATCTTATTAATGCACGCTAATCACCGTGAGGAAGTTAGCGAAGTCTACGCTGGTGATATTGCGGCAGTTGTTGGACTGAAAGAAACCACAACGGGGAATACTTTATGTGGTGAAAGAGATGATATCATTTTAGAATCAATGATCTTCCCAGAACCAGTAATTGATATTGCAATTGAACCAAAAACCAAGCAAGACCAAGACCGGATGTCAACCGCTTTAACTAAACTAGCTGAAGAAGACCCAACATTTAGAACTTATATTGACAAGGAAACTGGACAAACGATTATTGCTGGTATGGGTGAATTACACTTAGACATTATTGTTGACCGTTTGAAAAGAGAATTTAAGGTTGAAGCTAATGTCGCTGAACCTCAAGTCTCTTATCGTGAAACAATTACTGTTCCAGCGACGATTGAAGGCAAGTTTGTCCGTCAATCAGGTGGACGTGGTCAATATGGGCACGTTATTATCGAATTTGAGCCAAACCCAGGTAAAGGATTTGAATTCGTTGATAAAATTGTTGGTGGCGTTGTTCCAAAAGAATATATTCCAGCAGTTCAAAAAGGTTTAGAAGAAGCCATGCCTAATGGAATTGTCGCTGGTTATCCAGTATTAGACATTAAAGCTACTTTAATTGATGGATCATATCATGATGTTGACTCATCAGAAATGGCCTTTAAAATTGCTGCATCAATGGCGTTAAAGGAATTATCTGAAAAAGGTAAACCAACTATTTTAGAGCCAATTATGACAGTTGAAGTTGTTACACCGAATGATTATGTCGGTAACGTGATTGGCGATTTAACTAGTCGCCGTGGCCGATTAGAACACCAAGAGGGACGAGGTAATGCCGTCGCAATTAAAGCGTTCGTTCCACTTTCTGAAATGTTTGGCTATGCGACAGCCTTACGTTCTAACACTCAAGGAAGAGCTAACTTCGTTATGCAATTCGCTCACTATGAGCCAACACCACGCTCAATTACTGATGATATTGTTAAAAAGCGCGGAGCAAAAGTATAAAATAGTAGCGTAATTGGGACTTATATAACTAATAACTTGCAAAAGTTAGTAGTTTAAGATAAAATATTAAGAGTAAATGTATTAAACAAAACAAATAAAAAAGAATCTTATTTAGGAGGAAAAAATAATGGCAAAGAAAAAATTTGAAAGAACCAAACCACACGTAAATATTGGTACAATTGGTCACGTTGACCATGGTAAAACTACATTAACTGCAGCTATTACTTCGGTATTAGCTAAAAAAGGATTATCTGAAAAGAAAGACTATTCACAAATTGACGGTGCTCCAGAAGAAAAAGAAAGAGGAATCACTATCAATACAGCTCACGTAGAATACGAAACTGAAAATCGTCACTACGCACACGTTGACTGCCCAGGACACGCTGACTATGTTAAAAACATGATTACTGGTGCGGCCCAAATGGACGGCGGAATTTTAGTTGTTTCAGCAGCAGATGGTATGATGCCTCAAACTAGAGAACACGTATTATTAGCTCGTCAAGTTGGAGTACCTAAGTTAGTTGTTTTCTTAAACAAATCTGACTTAGTTGATGACGATGAATTATTAGAACTTGTTGAAATGGAAATTAGAGAATTATTATCTGATTACGATTTCCCAGGTGATGATATTCCATTCGTAGCTGGTTCAGCACTAAAAGCTTTAGAAGGCGACCCTGTTCATGAACAAAAAATCATTGAATTAATGGCTAATGTTGACGCTTATGTTGATGAACCAATTAGAGAAACTGATAAACCTTTCTTAATGCCAGTTGAAGACGTATTTACCATTACTGGTCGTGGAACTGTGGCAACCGGCCGTGTTGAACGTGGAACTTTAAAGGTTGGAGACGAAGTTGAAATCGTTGGAATTAGACCAACTAGAAAAACAGTTGTTACTGGAGTTGAAATGTTTAGAAAATTATTAGACTACGCTGAAGCTGGAGACAACATCGGTGCTTTATTACGTGGTGTTCCACGTGATGAAATTGAACGTGGTCAAGTATTAGCTAAACCAGGATCAGTTAAACCACATACTAAGTTCGAAGCGCAAGTTTACGTTCTTTCTAAAGAAGAAGGTGGACGTCATACTCCATTCTTCTCAAATTATCGCCCACAATTCTATTTCAGAACTACTGACGTTACAGGTGTTATTCACTTAAAACCAGGAACTGAAATGGTTATGCCTGGAGATAATACTGAAATGATCGTTGAATTAATTCACCCAATCGCTGTTGAACAAGGTACTAAGTTCTCAATTCGTGAAGGCGGTAGAACAGTTGGTGCTGGTTCAGTAACTAAGATTATTGAATAATTAAACTAAATCAAAAATAAAAGATGCGGCGACGCATCTTTTTTTGTCATATAAAGAAAAACAAATAAATTTTTTCTATTATAAGATAGAGATATGAGACGAAAACTTGACAATGTTATAACAAATGTATATACTTTTATTGAGGTGTTAATATGAAAACTCAAATTAAAAAAATAGGAAACAGCAAAGGAATTATTATTCCTGCAGCAATTATAAAAACATTAGGATTAGAAGAACAAGATAGTTTATTGTTAGAGGTTCAAGGAGATTCGATAATTATTAAAAAAGAGAAGAAAACACCAATGACACTAATGCAACTATTTGAGGAATACGATGGTAATTATGACTATGATATCGTTTTTGATGATGCAGTAGGAGATGAAGTATGGTAAAACAAGGAGATATTATTTTAGTTGATTTCAGTCCAACTATTGGTTCCGAACAAAGAGGTAGAAGACCTGCGGTTGTAGTAAGCAATAATGATTTTCAAAGGGTAACGAAGAAGTTTGCTATTGTGGTGCCAATTACTTCAACGCGAAGAAATAAATTTCCTCTTCATGTTGGGCTTGATAATAGAACAAATACCCAAGGCGATATAATGTGTGAACAAATTAAAATGATTGATACCGAAGCTAGAAATGTCCAAGTAATCGAATCTATTCCCAACGATATATTGGAAAAGATTTTAAATTTAGTAACTTTATTTTTTTAATCTATTTGCATAGAAATTCTATAATCAGATATTATCTATTCAAATAATAAGTTATGATAAAATATTAATTGAAAAAGATGTTTATTACTTGTCATCTACAAGTAACGTAAAGAAAGGTAAAGTTATGGATATAAAATATGATGAAAATATTATTCCACATCTTTTCGAAGGTGTATATGTAGTAGATCAAAATAGAAAAATCATTTTTTGGAATGACGGAAGCGAACGCATTACTGGTTATTCTAAAGAAGAAGTAACCAATAGTTATTGTTACCAGAATTTTTTACAACACGTAGACGAAAATGGGAACCAGTTATGTCTTTCTGAATGTCCACTTCATAAAACCTTGCAAGATGGTATTATTAGACAGGCTCATGTGTTTTTAAAACATAAAGATGGGTATCGGATACCAGTTATGGTTAAAACCTTACCAATTTATGATCAAGATCACAATATCGTCGCGGCTATTGAAGTATTTACCGATGAGAGATTCCAAAAACAAATTTATCACGAAAATATTGAATTAAAAGATAAACTTCGAATTGATCCATTAACCCAAGTAGCTAATCGGAATTACTTTGATTTTGAAATGACTAAAAGGTTAGAAGCGGCTAAATTATTTTCTAATACCTTTGGCATTTTAAT
Organism: Acholeplasmataceae bacterium; assembly: GCA_050953825.1. Classification (GTDB taxonomy): domain Bacteria; phylum Bacillota_I; class Bacilli_A; order Acholeplasmatales; family Acholeplasmataceae; genus DUQW01. The sequence goes on from JBMNNF010000003.1 coordinate 107,622, forward strand.
GATGGATATTGATCATTTTAAAAATGTAAACGACACTTACGGTCACTTAGTTGGCGATGAAATTTTAAAAATTGTCGCCCACACATTAACATCTAATGTTAAGAAAACGGATTTAGTAAGTCGTTGGGGTGGCGAAGAGTTTATTGCGATTATCGATGTTTTAAATAAAGAGGATTTAGAAATAATAGCGGAACGATTAAGACTATTAGTTCAAGCCTCTAGTTATCAATTAGATGATGACAAAATGGTTCATGTGACAATTTCTATTGGTGGAACATTAGTGACAAAAACTGATACGATTATGACGGCCATTAAAAGGGCAGATGACAATATGTATTATGCAAAACAAAATGGTAGAAATCAATCAAAGATTTCTACTTAAAAAATGAATGTTTTAATCAAATTAAACTTGTAGTTTAAAATGATGATAAAGCCTTGCAAATGATATTTTTGTCTGATATATTACTTATGCAAGTTAAATATTGTTTGTGGCTGAATAAACCTTTGTCGAGGTTAAGGCACGCTGGTGGGAGAGCTCTTGAGGTTGGAACACCTTCATACTGGAATGTATCCGGGAAAAGACGGCGGTGAAAACAATTAACTATGGCTTATCGCAATCTCGAAACTGGCTTCTGGGCTTGCCGAGTAGTGACGCACCGGTTAAGCGATGTCAACCAGAAGTGGTCGTTGACGTATAGTGATATACTATAACAGTTCTGTCGAGAGGTCTGTTGCTGAAATCGACCAGGGATAGCTCTTATGTGCTCAAAACCGGTCAGACACAGTGACGGTCCCGAGAGGGTAGCAATAGTACCTAAATGATCAATAGGTATGCTATGGCAGAAGAAAGGTGTAGTTAGTTAGAGTTGGAGAGGATGACACGCCCTCTTCCAAACACTATTTATATTTGCTCACAAAAGAAAGAGTTTCATACTCTTTTTTTAAAAAAAATACCAAAATATCCCACTTTTTCATGATTAATAATTACTTGTTTGATAATTATCTAAATCGTTGACTTTCGAGATTAAATTTGATAACATACTCGCGTAGATCTCCGAATCATTTCGAGTGGGGGACCCAGTTATTTGGGGTGAATCTCATTAGAGTAAGGCAACTTAATTGTCTGAACCCGTCAGCTAACCTCATAGGAGTGATTAAGCGTATAACATTGTTATGCGTTTTTTTATTATAAAAAAGAGGAGAGATGTAGATGGAGTTAAATTTATTGTTTAAAGTTGCGATAGTTTTAATTGTTGGCTTTATCGGAGGGCAAGTTGCTAGAAGATTAAAATTACCAAATGTTTCGGGGTATTTACTATTTGGATTATTATTGGGACCATCTTTAGGCTTAATTATTCCGGGATTTAGGGGATTAATCACGGCTGAAGATCAAAACACGTTACAATTCATTAGTGAAATTGCCCTAGCTTTTATCGCCTTTAGTATTGGTAGTGAGTTTAATATTAAAAGCGTTAAAAAAATGGGGAAAGAAGTTAACGTTATCACATTAATGGAAGTAACTGGAGCAGTCATGTTAGTCTTCTTATTTATGTTGGTGGTACCAAAGCCACAAACATTTAACAATACATACAATGTTATAGGGTATAATCCCTTTGCTAGGCCAAATGTTGCTTTCTCCATGATTCTTGCGAGTATGTCAGCTGCAACGGCACCAGCCGCAACATTAATGGTTGTTAGACAATATCGTGCATACGGACCGGTTACTAAGAAGATTTTACCAATTACTGCAATGGATGATATCTACGGAATTGTTGTTTTTGGATTCTTTATTTCATTTGCTCAACTGTTAGTACCAGCAGGCGAACAATTACCATTATGGTTAATGATTGCCAAACCATTTATTGAGGTATTCGGATCATTATTAATTGGAGCCATAATTGGATATCCATTATCAATTTTAGCTAGAAAGTTTGATCGAGAACGGGATGATATTCAAGTCTTGGCGATATCAGCGGTAGTACTATCACTTGGTTTTATTAGTGTTTTAAACCATGAAAAAGTATTAGGTCAATTTGGTATTAGTTTTTCAGCTCTATTATCTAATATTATTACTGGAGCGATGATTGCTAATCTAACTAGAAGACCAACTAGAACCTTTAATGCGGTTAATGATTTTACCGCTCCATTCTTTGTTATGTTCTTTACTTTAGCAGGAGCCGGATTAGACTTGGCTATCATCAAGCAAGAATGGTTAATTGCAGTAATTAGTGTTGTCTATATTTTAGGTAGAGGTTTTGGTAAATATATTGGTACTTATTTAGGTGCGACAATGATGAAGAGCGAAGATAGTGTTAGAAAATATCTTGGTCTTGGACTCTTGCCACAAGGTGGAGTCTCAATTGGACTTTTAGTTCTTGTTAAAAGAGCGTTCCCTGAAAATGATTTAGGAGAATTAAGTCCAATGTATAGTCTAATTTATACTATAATTATGTTAAGTATTTTAGTTTATGAAACATCAGGCCCAATCTTTGCTAAGATTGCAATTTCTAAAGCCGGAGAAATTGGTGGTCTTGACAAACTTGATCAGCTATCAAGTGTTGATGATTTAGTTTTAGAAGAAGAAGGAGTGTAAAAATGAACGTATTATTTATTGTATTAAACGATTTAGCTTATTTAGATGAAATTTTAGAAAAATTTGTGGATCTTAAAGTAAGAGGGGCTACTATTATTGAATCTCAAGGAATGGCATCAGCCATTCTCAATAGCGAAGGATTAAACTTCTTGATGCAAGGATTATTTAAAGGTAGAACTGATGAAGAACAAAAATATTCAAAAACTATTTTTACAGTAATTCCTGATGAAGAAACTTTAAATAAAACAGTAGAAGCTGTTAGAAAGATTGTTGAAAGATCAAGAAAGAGGACAGTAGGATTTATGTTTACTGTTCCTGTTTCAGGAATCTATCCACTATCACCTAAAAGAAAAGACTAATTAAAGAATAAAAGCTATCACCCATTTTTTGATTATATGGCTGATAGCTTTTTTCTTTTTTAAAGATAATTTATATTATGTTTTTTCATTGATTACTCCACAAAAGATTATTGATGACATGAGTTTTAAGAGTTTTTCTCCAGTGAACTTTTCTTTTCCTTCATCATACCAATATCTTATAGTTTCATAAAAAATACTACAAACAATATTAGCTTTATAATTGATAACGTTTTTGGAATCTTCCAATTTCAAAGGGGCATATTTTAATATTAGTTCTTTAAGTTTATTTTTTAGTTTAGTTTGAAAATTTAAACTTCCTTGAGAACCTAATAACAAATTAAGTTTATCACCAGAAGCTTTTTCTTCCTGCATAAAGATTTCTAAAATTTTTTGCCCATTTTTTTCAAATGTCGCATCTCTTATTTTTTCAAAGATTTTATCAGAAGGAAGTAGATTTTCTTCAATTTGATTATGTAAATCTTGAATATCTAAAAAATACGCATAAAAAGTTCCACGATTATAACCCGCTTTATCGGTTATCATTTTCACAGTAATTTTTGATTGATTAGGTGATGAATATAATAGCCAATAAGCATCCATTAAATTTTGTTTGGTTTCAGAAATATTTTTTGTCATTTTGATAGTGTTTACTCTAATTTTTGAATAAATTAGAGTATTCCTCCTTTCTTTTTTTCTTTTTTCACTGGAATCCAACAAAACGAACCGTTTTGTTTATTGATACAAAGGGCACTTACATTGTATAATATAATTATAACACAACATGTTGTTGGGTGCAAATTGTTGATAACTAGGAGGGATATAAATGAAAGGTGACAATTCGACCAAACATAATAAAACAACGCGTCCATTAATCTATTATTGGGGGATTGCGTTGATAGTATTATTAATTTTTAATTTAATATTGAGACCGTTAATTTTTACAAAAAGAGTTCAAACAACGACGTATTCAGCTTTTATTAATGCGGTAGAGGCTGGGGAAGTATCAGAAGTATATTTTACCGATAGTGAAATAAATTATACGAAAAAAATAGACGATCGCGTTTATTTTTTTAAGACTGGTATCGTGGATAATCCAGATTTACCACAACTCTTACAAGAAAAAGGTGTTGAATATGCAGCTGAGATTCCGCAAAAACCGAATTTATTTCTATCTATATTATTAAATTATGGGCTTCCAATTTTGATATTCTTTGTAATAGGTAGAATTATTAATAAAAATTTGAAAAATAGAATTGGTGCAGCGGGACTTAATATTAGAGGACAAGATGTTGGAAAAGTCTATATTGCTGATAAAGAGAAGAAAACATTTGATGATGTTGCGGGACAAGAAGAAGCTAAAGAATCGTTAAAAGAAATTATTGATTATTTAGATAATCCAAAAAAATATGAAGCTATGGGAGCTAGTTGTCCAAAAGGAGTATTATTAGTTGGTCCTCCAGGAACGGGTAAAACACTAATAGCTAAAGCTGTTGCTGGAGAGGCAGGTGTTCCGTTTTTTGCCATTTCAGGTTCGGAATTTGTTGAGATGTTTGTTGGTAGAGGTGCTGCGAAAGTAAGAGAATTATTTGAACAAGCTAATAAGAAAGCCCCTTGTATTGTATTTATTGATGAGATTGATACCATTGGAAAGAAAAGAGATTCAGGGTTTTCGTCTAATGATGAACGTGAACAAACTCTAAACCAATTATTAACAGAAATGGACGGATTTGAAGGAAATAAAGGGGTTGTGATTTTAGCAGCAACTAATCGACCAGAAATCCTTGATCCTGCATTGTTAAGACCAGGAAGATTTGATCGTCAAGTAAGAGTTGAATTACCAGATTTAATTGGCAGAGAAGCTATCTTAAATGTTCATTTAAGAAAAGTAAAAAGAGAAGAAAATATTGATGTTAATTTAATTGCAAGAATGACTGCTGGAGCATCAGGAGCTCAATTAGCTAATATTGTAAATGAGGCAGCTTTACGAGCAGTACGCTTAGGAAACAGCCATATAACAACAGAAGATTTGGTTGAATCAGTAGAAGTAATAATTGCTGGTGCTGTTAGAAAGAACGCAATTTTATCTGAAGAGGAAAAGAAAATTGTTGCATATCATGAAATTGGTCACGCATTGGTGGCCGCTAAGCAAACTGGCACTGCACCAGTTCAAAAGATTACTATAGTTCCAAGAACATCGGGGGCATTAGGTTATGTTATGCAAGTTGATGATGATGAAAAGAATTTAATTAGTAAAGAAGATGCTAACCAAAAAATAGCAATATTATGTGGCGGACGAGCAGCTGAAGAAATCGTCTTTAATAGTGTTACTACAGGAGCATCTAATGATATAGAAAAAGCGACTCAAATTGCAAGAGGTATGGTAACTAAATATGGAATGTCTGATAAGTTTGGAATGATGGCCCTTGAAACCGGCGGTAATACCTATCTAGGCCATTCTGGGCAATCAACGGTTGCTCCCGAAACAGCTAGATTAGTTGATATTGAAGTTAAAAATATCATTGCGACAAATTATGAAAAAGCGAAAGAAATATTAAATGCTAACCGCAAGAAACTTGATAAATTAGCGATTTTCTTATTAGAAAAGGAAACAATTTCTGGCCAAGAATTTATGACTATATTAAACGAATAATATAATAGGTAGTATTATATTGTCACTTGATTTGACAATTAAGAAGCAATGTTATAAAATAGTGTCGTTGGTAAAAAAGCAGGCAATGCCAATTAATAAAATTAATCCCTACTCTATAGGAGCTCGTAGTAACTTATTAACTGCTTGTAAGTGAGGCGGACATCGGGATTACTTATTAGAAGTCATCGCAATTTTTACCACTAAAAAATAAAAAAGGAGGTAAAAATTATGTCACGTTATACTGGACCAACATGGAAAGTTTCACGCCGTTTAGGATATTCGATATCTGAAACAGGTAGAGAACTTCAAAGACGAAACTATCCACCAGGACAACACGGTCAAAGACGCGCTAAATTAAGTGATTACGGTCAACAGTTAGCTGAAAAACAAAAAGTAAGATATACCTATGGCGTTTCAGAAAAACAATTCCGTAAAACCTTTAATGAAGCGAGAAATATGGCTGGTGTTCATGGTGAAAACTTTTTAAAGTTATTAGAATCTCGTCTTGATAACGTTGTATATCGCCTAGGTTTAGCTAAAACACGCGCTCAAGCGAGACAATTAGTTAATCATGGTCACGTTCTAGTTGATGGTAATAAAGTTGATATTCCATCATTTAGACTTCAACCAGGACAACAAGTTTCTTTAAGAGAAAGATCAAGAGACTTAAAAATTGTAACTGAAGCTAGAGAAGGTCAATATGTAACGTTAGATTTTGTTTCATGGAATCCTGAAACTCAAGTTGGAGTTTTCTCAAGATATCCTGAAAGAAATGAAATCTTACCAGAAATCAATGAACAATTAATTGTTGAATTCTACAACCGTTAATTTAAACAAAGTAGATTAAACTACATTATTAAAAGTGGAATCTTGCAAAGATTCCATTTTTTAATTTCTTAATAACTAAAAAATATCCAATATTTACCCATAATTAAATATTTTTTAAAAATAAAGTGGGCTAAATGTTTACTCAATATTGACAAAAATTATAGTTATAACTATAATATAGTAGTAGTTTACACATTTAAATTACGTGTTTTAAACTTAAATTTATCGAAAGGGTGAGTATTGGATGATGGAAAAAAGTAAGTCGTTCCTTATCGGCAAATTGAGTAAAATATTCAGCATTGCTGTTCTTTTTTTTAGCGTTTTTTTACTCAATGGATGCGAAAATTTTAATGAAGAAGATCCCAAAAATCACGATGTTGTGATTAAGTATTTAGGCGAGGATCTAAATGGTAACTATAGTGTTAATCTTGAAGAAGTAATAGTTAATAACAGGGAAGGTTATGAGATTTCGATTGAAGAAAAGACCTTCCCTAATTTTATTTTTAGAGAAGATAACCCTAGAACATACATTATAACTGGTGAAGACAACCAAGAAGTAATCATTAAATATGACAAAGATGTGGGGTATACGATTAATTTTGATGGTAATGGTCATACGAGTGGTGATACTGAAAGTCAAAGTGTGGAATACAATCAAGAGATAGCTTTGACCCCAAATGGGTTCAGTCGAACTGGTTACAGATTTATTGGCTGGAGTACCACCAGTGACGGAGTCGTTGAATATGCTGACCAAGTTAATGTTTTAAATTTGGCAACAGGTTCTATTACTTTATATGCGGTCTGGGAAGCGAACACCTATACCATCATTTTTGATGGAAATGGAGCCACTAGTGGAATTACTGATAGTCAAACTGTAATTTATGACCAAACAGTAGCATTAAATGCTAATGGCTTTAATAAAACTGGTTATATGTTTATGGGGTGGGGTCTTTCTAGTGATGGAACAGTTCAATATAATGACGAAGCTACTGTTAATAATATCGTATCATCAGAATCGATTACCTTGTATGCAATTTGGCAAGCGGCAACATGTATGATACAATTTGATGGAAATGGTCATACAGATGGTAATACCGAAAGTCAGATTTCAAATTATAACGAAGAAACAAGACTAAATGCCAACGGATTTAGTAGAACTGGATATAAATTTATTGGTTGGAGTACAACAAGTACCGGAAGTGTTGAATATAACGATCAAGAAGATGTTTTTGATTTAACAAAATCAAATTTGGTAACTCTGTATGCAGTGTGGGAAGCCAAAGCATACTCCATATTTTTTAGCGGAAATGGTCATGACACTGGCATGATGGAACATCAAAATGTCTCATATGATCAAGAAGTTCCTCTTTCCGCCAACAAATTTGGTAAGATCGGCCATACATTTCAAGGGTGGAGCACTACCACTGATGGAATTGTTGAATATAATGATAAAGCTAATATTAAGAATCTAACAATATCACAATCTATAACCCTTTATGCAGTATGGAAAGCTAATATTTATACAATTATCTTTGATGGAAACGGACATGATGGTGGAGATACTGGAAACCAAACAGTCCATTATAACCAAGTTGTAACATTAAATACCAATAGATATACTAAGACTGGCTATACATTTATGGGATGGAGTCGTTCTAGTGATGGATATATTCAATATAATGATGAAGCTACTGTTAGTAATGTAACAGAATCGGATTCAATCACTTTATATGCTAAATGGGTTGTAAATTCATATATAATTATTTTTGACGGAAATGGAGCTAATAGTGGTTATACAGAAAGTCAAGAAATAGATTACAATGAACAAGCCAGATTAAATGAAAATGGATACGGTAGGACTGGTCATACATTTAAGGGATGGAGCACAACCAGTTCCGGAAGTGTTCAGTATACTGACAAAATAAGTGTTAAAAATTTAGTACCATCAGGAACAATTACTTTATATGCAATTTGGGAAGCTAAAACTTATACAATTATCTTTAACGGAAACGGATGTGATGGTGGTTATACTGAAAATCAAACAATTAATTATGGCAAACAAGTAACACTAATTCCAAATGGATATACTAAGACTGGTTATACATTTGCAGGATGGAGTCGCTCTAGTGATGGAAATATTCAATATAATAACGAAGCTAGTGTTAAAAATGTTACAGAATCGGATTCAGTTACTTTATATGCTAAATGGGTTGCAAATTCATATGCGATTTTCTTTGATGGTAATGGAGCTAGTGTCGGCCATACAAAATATCAGATGATAAGATATGATGAACAAGTCGAATTAAACAAAAATGAATACGATAGGACCGGTTATACATTTAAGGGTTGGAGTACAACTATTAATGGAAACGTTGAATATAATGATAAAGCTAATATTAAGAATCTAGCACCATCAGGAACCATTACTTTATATGCAGTTTGGGAAGTTAACAGTTATACTATTAATTTCGATGGAAATGGTAGTACAAGTGGTAGTACTGCTAGTCAAACGATAAATTATGATAAGCAAGTGGCATTAAATGCCAATGAATTTATTAAAAATGGCTATACCTTTATTGGTTGGAGTACATTAAGTGATGGAGCAGTTCATTATAATGACAAAGCTAGTGTTAAGAATCTAACAACTGAAGCTTCGATCACTTTATATGCGGTTTGGAAAGTTAACAATTACACCATTAATTTTGATGGAAATGGCAACGATGGTGGAATTACGCCAAGTCAAATTTTAGAATATGAACAAGAATTGCCGTTGAACGCTAATGAATTTATTAAAATTGGTTATACTTTTAAAGGTTGGAGTACAACCAGCACTGGAAATGTTGAATATGTTGATAAAGCGAATGTTAAGAAGTTAACTGTATCAACAATTACACTATATGCAATATGGCAAGTTAATACATATACCATCACCTTTGATGGAAATGGCAATGATGATGGAACTACCGCAAGCCAAACTATCAATTACGATGAAATTGCAACCCTTAATGAAAATGGATTTAGTAAGACTGGATATACCTTTAAAGGTTGGAGTAAAACTGAAATAGGTAATGTTGAATATGATGATAAATCCAGTGTTTTAAAACTATCAACTGGAAATCCAATTACTTTATATGCAATTTGGGAAGAAAATACTTACACCATCCACTTTGATGGGAATGGACATACTAGCGGCAATACCGAAAATCAAGTAATATATTATGAAGATTCCGTATTACTTAATCTAAATCAATATACTAAAATTGGATATACCTTTAAAGGTTGGAGCGAAACTGAGACTGGAAATGTTAAATATAACGATTTAGCCAATGTTAACAAGTTAATTCCTTCAGGAACCATGACCTTGTTTGCAGTTTGGGAAGCCAACAAATATACGATTGACTTTAATGGTAATGGATTCACAGGTGGAAGTACTCAAAGTCAAACCGTAAATTATGATGAAGAAGTAGCTTTGACTGCTAACGGTTATAATCGTGATAATCACAAATTTATTGGTTGGAGTAAAACCGAGACTGGAGATGTCCTTTATAATGACAAAGCCAGCATTAAAAATCTAGTAACATCAGGTTCAATTACTTTATATGCAGTTTGGGCCGTTGGGACTCATACTATTAATTTTAATGGAAACGGATATACAAGCGGAAGTACCGCTAGTCAAGTTGTGGAATACGGACAAATAGTAACACTTAATGAAAACGGATTTAGTCGCGATAATCATGTATTTTTAGGTTGGAGCAAAACCGAAACTGGAGACGTCGAATATATTGATCAAGCGGAAGTTCAAAACTTAACAACCGGAAATTCAGTCACACTATATGCGGTGTGGGCAGTAAGCATTTATACAATTACCTTTAATGGAAACGGTCATGAGAGTGGTAGTACCATAAATCAAACCGTAAATTATAACGAAGAAGTATCACTCAATGCTAATGGTTATAGCAAGGATGGGTATCTATTTATTGGTTGGAGTACTACAAGTGATGGAAGCGTTCAATATAGTGATCAAGCAAGTGTTAAGAATTTAACAACTATTGGCTCAATTACCTTATATGCAGTTTGGGCCGCTAACTCTTATGAAGTTAATTTTAATGGTAATGGTCATACTAGTGGCAGTATTGCTAATCAAACTGTAGATTATGACGAACAAGTAGCACTAAATGCCAACGGCTTTAGTAGAACTGGTTACACATTTGCTGGCTGGAGTACCATAAGTGATGGAAGCGTTCAATATAGTGATCAAGCAATTATTAAGAACTTAACAACCAAAGTTTCAATTACCTTATATGCAGTTTGGGAAGTTAATACTTATACCATTATTTTTGATGGTAATGAACATGATGGTGGAAATACTGAAAATCAAATAATAAATTACGATGAACAAGTAACATTGATACCAAATGGATATACTAAGACCGGCTATACTTTTATGGGTTGGAGTCGCTCTAGTGATGGATATATTCAGTATAATGATGAAGCTATTGTTAAAAATGTAGCAGAATCAGGATCAGTTACTTTATATGCAAAATGGGGGGTTAATATTTATACCATCATCTTTGATGGTAATGGCCATACTAGTGGTAGTACCGCTAGTCAGACCACTAATTATGATGAAGGAACAACTTTAAATATTAACGGTTTTATTAGAACTGGTTATAGATTTATTGGTTGGAGTACAACAAGCACTGGAAATGCTGAATATAATGATCAAGAAACTGTTCTCCGTTTGACCACATCAAATGCTATTACTTTATATGCAGTCTGGGAAGCCCAAGGTTACACAATATATTTTAATGGAAATGGTTCAGATGCTGGAAATATGCAGTATCAAAATGTTATATATGATCAAGAAGTTGCACTTAAGCCAAATGAATTTGGTAGAACCGGCTACAATTTTAAAGGCTGGAGTACCACAAGTAATGGAAGTGTTGAATACACTGATCAAAAGAAGATTAAAAACTTAACAACATTACAATCCATAACCCTTTATGCAGTTTGGGAAGCAAACACCTACACAGTAAACTTTGATGGTAATGGTCATACTAGTGGCAGTACCGCAAGTCAAACAATCAACTATGATGAACAGGTCGCACTAAATGCCAACGGCTATAGTAAGACTGGCTATACTTTCATTGGTTGGAGCACAACGATTTATGGAAACGTTGAATACATTGACAAAGCAAGTATTAAGAACTTAACAACCAGTGGATCAATTACTTTATATGCGATATGGACAACTAAATCTTATACAGTAAACTTTAATGGTAATGGTTATACTAGTGGCAGTACTGCAAGTCAAACAATCAACTATGACGAACAAGTCGCACTAAATGCCAACGGCTTTAGTAAAACTGGATACACATTTATCGGTTGGAGCATTACAAGTGATGGAAGTGTTCAATATAATGACCAAGCGAGTGTTAAAAATCTAACAACCGAAACCTCAATTACTTTATATGCGGTATGGACAACTAAATCTTATACAGTAAACTTTGATGGTAATGGTCATACTGATGGAAGTACCGCTAGTCAAACAATTAACTATGATGAACAAGTAGCATTAAATGCCAACGGCTTTAATAAAACTGGATACACATTTATCGGTTGGAGCATTACGAGTGATGGAAGTGTTCAATATAGTGATCAAGCTAGTGTTAAAAATCTAACAACCCAAACTTCAATTACTTTATATGCAGTTTGGGAAGCTAATACTTATACCATCATCTTTGATGGTAATGGTCATACTAGTGGCAGTACCGCTAGTCAAACAATTAACTATGACGAACAAGTAGCATTAAATACCAATGGCTTTATCAGAACTGGTTACACATTTGTTGGTTGGAATACAGCTAGCACTGGAACCGCTGAATATACTGATGGAGCTAGTGTTAAGAATTTAACAACCGAAACCTCAATTACTTTATATGCGGTATGGACAACTAAATCTTATACAGTAAACTTTGATGGTAATGGTCATACTAGTGGCAGTACCGCAAGTCAAACAATCAACTACGATGAACTAGTATCATTAATTCCAAATGGATATACTAAGACTGGCTATACTTTTATGGGATGGAGTCGCTCTAGTGATGGAAGTGTTCAATATAGTGATCAAGCTAGTGTTAAAAATCTAACGACCGAAACCTCAATTACTTTATATGCAGTTTGGGAAGCTAACTCTTATACAGTAAACTTTGATGGTAATGGTCATACTAGCGGCAATACCGTAAGTCAAACAATTAACTATGATGAACAAGTCGCACTAAATGCCAACGGCTTTAATAAAACTGGATACACATTTATCGGTTGGAGCATTACAAGTGATGGAAGTGTTCAATATAGTGATCAAGCTAGTGTCAAGAACTTAACAACCCAAACTTCAATTACTTTATATGCAGTCTGGGAAGCTAACTCTTATACAGTAAACTTTGATGGTAATGGTCATACTAGTGGTAATACTTTAAGTCAAACGATAGATTATGACGAACAAGTCGCATTAAATACTAACGGCTTTATCAGAACTGGTTACACATTTGTTGGTTGGAATACAGCTAGTACTGGAACCGCTGAATATACTGATGGAGCTAGTGTTAAGAATTTAACAACCGAAACCTCGATTACTTTATACGCAATCTGGGAAGGAAATACTTATACTATTAACTTTAATAGAAATGGAAGTGACGCTGGAAGTATGGCCAGTCAAACTGCTAAGTATGGTCAACAAGTATCACTTAATCCAAACGGATTTTCAAAGACTGGTTATACATTCATTGGCTGGAGTACAACAAGTACGGGAAATGTTAAATATACCGACAAGGCAAATACTAATAACTTAACTACTGAAAGTTCAATCACTTTATATGCTATCTGGAAAGCTAACACTTATATCATTACCTTTGATGGTAATGGTCACACCGGTGGAAATACTACCAGTCAAACTGTAACTTATGATGAAGAAATAACCTTAACTGCTAACGGATTTTCAAAGACTGGTTATAAATTCGTTGGTTGGAGTACAACAAGTACGGGAAATGTTAAATATGTCGATCAGGCAAGTGTTAGTAATATAACTATTGAAAGTTCAATTACCTTGTATGCAGTCTGGGAAAAAACTCATCAAAAAATTACATTCAATTTAAACGAAGGGACATTACCAAGTGGTTATAGTACAATAATTTATGTTTCAAATCAACTTTTCCCATATGTGTTACCAACACCAACAAAAATTCAAAGTGGTGAAGCCTCATATGAATTTTTAGGTTGGTATGAAACTAACTCAACTGAAGGAACGAAAGTAGATGTTTTATCAGAGCTTAAAGATTATACTTTATATGCACAGTGGAATACTGATGTGGTCTACTATAAAGGTGAATATCCGCAATCAAGGGTCACTAACTCATCATTACTAACTGAATTAAATAAATTAACACCTCAAACTTCAAGTAAAATATTAACTACATCACAAGGTACAGCACATACAGAAGTATGGTATACCATTAATTATGGTGGCTATAAGTTTGAAAAAGTTGGCGACAAATATTATAAATATGAACCAATCGCCTTTTATAAATTAGCCGATGGTACATATTATTCAAAACATGTAATCGATTATTCGCCATTTGATGAAAAGGTTGATAACGAGACTGTAACTAATAATTATCATAATAGTTACGTGAGAAAGTATTTAAATGAAGTAATTAAAACTAAGGCAGGAATTAACTCAACATTAGGCTTATTGTCAAAAGCCCAATTATCTAATACCACTAATTTTGCTGATGATAATGCAAGAGCTGCTCAGACTACAAGTTACGGTTTCGGAGTAGTAGAAGGTGGTAGAGGAAAAATAACATCATTTTCTGTCAACTATTTCTATTTTTATAATAAACACTATTGGACTAATACTCCTAGTACATATTCTAAATATGTCGTCAATCGTGTTAATGGAGATGGTATTTTCTTAGATGCCGATTGTAACCACGCTTTCGGTTTGCGCATCACCATTCCAAAAACCTATACTATTGAATTTAGAGGAAATGGTAGCGATAGCGGTAGTACTGAAACCCAAATAGTCGAATATGGAATGCCAACACCACTGAATATGAATGGATTTGCAAGAGAATGTTACGCATTTGTTGGTTGGAGTACTACTTATAACGGGGATGTTGAATATGAAGATGGAGCCATAATTACCGATCTAACAACCGAAAATATTACTTACTTATATGCGAAATGGGAAAGAATCGCCGTTAAGATTACCTTTAATTTAAATGGCGGTACTTTACCTGAAGGCTATGATACCGTAATGATGATTTATAATACTGAATTTCCATATACCTTACCAATTCCTGAAAAAGCTCAAAATGGCGAAGAATCATATGAGTTTTTAGGTTGGTCATACTCTAGTAGTCCAACGGGCAATAAAATTTATGTCTTAGAAACTCCTTCAACCTCTACCTTATACGCACATTGGGGTAGTGTTTACTATAAAGGTGAGTATCCACAAACTAAAGTTATGGATGAAACATTAATCATTGAATTAAATAAATTAACACCTCAAACATCAAGTAAAACATTAACGACATCACAAGGCAAGTCACATACAGAAACTTGGTACACAGTTACATATAATGGTATTAAATATGAAAAAGTCGGTACCGATTATTATAAATATGAACCAATTAAGTTTTATAGGTTATCAGATGGAACTTATTATTCTGGCTTCATAATTGATTACTCTCCATTTGATGAATATACAACTAGTGTTGTAACTAATATTTACAACAATAGTTATATTAAAAAATATTTAAACGAAGTAATCAAAGCTAAAACAGGATTTACCTCATTAATCGGAATCTTATCAAATGAAGAGTTATCCAATACCACCAATTTCGCCAATGGTGCCGCAAGAAGAACTACAAGTACTGAATACGCAACGGCAATTTATCAAGGTGCTAGAGGCAAAATTACATTTGGTTCTTATTCTTCTAGTTATTTAGATAATTATTGGACAAGTACTCCAAGTGCAGACAATGGCAATCTTGCGTATGTGGTTAATAAATACGGAACTCAATCCGCTTCTAATAATAGAACTAGTCGTGTTCTCGGCTTACGGATGACAATACCAGGAACTTACACCATCAATTTTGATGGAAATGGAAGTGATGGTGGTAATACCGCCAGTCAAATTGCACCATATGATCAAGAGGTACAATTAAATGCCAACGGCTTTACAAGAACTGACTATACATTTATTGGTTGGAGTACTACTAGCACTGGAGATTGTATCTATGATGATCAAGCACTAGTTACCAATTTAACAACCCTTGAGACAGTAACTTTATATGCAAAATGGATTAGAAATCCAAAAACCATTACTTTCCATTTAAATGATGGTAGTTTACCTGAAGGTTATGAGACAACAATGTTACTTTATGAAGCTAATCTTCCATATACTTTACCAATACCAACTAAAGCTCCAAATGGCGAAGCCCACTATGAATTTATTGGTTGGTATCCATCAAATACAATTATATTTGACAATAAAATTGAGGTCTTAAATGAGTTTGAAGACTATACATTATACGCTAAATGGGATGAAGTCTACTATATTGGCGAATATCCACAAACTAAAGTAATTGATTCAGCCTTAATTATTGAATTAGATAAACTAACACCTCAAACATCAAGTAAAACATTAACGACATCGCGAGGTAAGTCACATACAGAAACTTGGTACACAGTTACATACAGTGGTATTAAATATGAAAAAGTCGATACTGATTATTATAAATATGAACCAATTGCATTTTGTAAAACAGCAGATGGAACTTATTATTCTAGACACATATTAGACTATTCACCATTTGATGAACTAGGTAATGATAGTACTATAACCAATATCTACAACAATAGTTATGTTAGAAAGTACATAACAGAAGTTGTTAAACCTAAAACAGGTCTTGATTTTCTATTAGGTTTATTTTCAAAAGAACAGCTAAATAATAGCGATGATTTCCCTTGGAATGCTCATCGAAAAGCTGTTAATACAGATTACTCAAATATGGCATGTCAAGGTGGAAGAGGAAAGATTCCGTCATCATCATTTTTGGTCTCTTACAACATAAATTATCTAAATACATATTGGACAAACAGCCCTTCAACAGCTTTATACCGAACACTCAATGTTAAAGATAATGGTTCTGTAGTTCCAAATTCTCAAGGTGCTTCTACACATGAAGTGTTAGGGCTTCGCATAACAATTCCAACCGGTTATACTATAACTTTTAATGGTAACGGTTATACAAGTGGTAGTACGCCAAAACAGATCGTAAAATATAATGAATCAGAACAAGTTCAATTAAATGCTAATGGATTTTTAAAGACAGGCTATACTTTTAAAGGTTGGAGTACAACCGCTACTGGAGAAGTTGAATATAATGACGAAATGGTTATTGAAAGTCCTCTAGCAGATGAATTAATCACTTTATATGCCGTTTGGGAGGCAAACACTTATACCATTATCTTCAACGGTAATGGACATGACGGTGGTATCACACCAAATCAAAATATGACATACGACCAGGCATTGGCGTTACATCAAAGTAATTTTTATAAAGAAAATTACAAGTTTATTGGTTGGAGTACAACCGCCACTGGCAATGTTATTTATGAAAATAAGGAAATAGTTATTAATTTAACCACTTCCGGTTCAATTACTTTATATGCGGTTTGGTTATTAGGTAAGCAAATCACTCTTAACTTAAACGGTGGCACCCTACCTAGTGGTTATAAGAGTGTGATGTTTATAGCTAACTCAGACTTCCCATATACCCTACCAATTCCGACGAAAACTGATGGGGAGGGCGGAGTATATGAATTTTTCGGTTGGTATGATAACCACTATATGCATTATGGAAATAAATTAGATGAGTTAACTGAAATTAAAGATTATACTTTATATGCCCATTGGACTGAGTATCCTGTTTATTACCAAAATGAATATCCTCAAACTAAAGTCACTGATCAAGCATTAATCACCGAATTAAATAAACTCACACCTGAAACATCAAGTAAGACGTTAACTACTTCACAAAATACATCTAACGTTGAAACTTGGAATACAGTTACATATAGCGGTAATAAATATGAAAAATTGGGTAGCGATTATTATAAATATGAACCAATTGCCTTCTATAAATTACCAGATGGAACTTATTATTCAAGATATATCATCGATTATTCACCATTTGATGAATACGGAAGTCCAACTATCCAAACTAACAAATACGACGATAGTTATGTTAGAAAATATTTAAAAGAAGTCATGAGGACTAAATCGGGAATTGATCAAACATTAGGCTTATTGTCAACTGATGAATTATCAACTTATAATAAAATTAACAAAGCCACTAGTACTGATTATGCAAGTGCAGTCTTATTAGGTGGTAGAGGTGAAATAACATCATTTGAAGTTTCTTACGATGATTCTTATTTAAATTATTACTATACAAATACTTCGTATACATATGGCACTCAAAGTGCATATTGTATCAATGCTGATGGTAATAAAACTAACTATATTTGTTATCGAGTACTAGGTCTTCGCGTGTCGATTCCAAGAACCTATATCATAACCTTTGAGGGAAACGGTCATGATAGTGGAAGTACTCAAAGTCAAACAGTCTATTACCATGAACGAGTACCACTAAATGCTAATGGATTTAGTAAATCTGGTCACACCTTTATGGGATGGAGTACAACTAGTACAGGAGATGTTGAATATATTGATGAAGAAAATATTAAAAACTTAACCAATGAGGTTGGTGGCGAAGTAACCTTATATGCCGTTTGGGAAGAACATCATACCGTTAACGTTATTTTAAATGGTGGAGCTTTACCTGGTGGCGGTAATGTTATCAACGTTCCAATTTCAGAGTTTCCATTTATTATGCCAAGACCAACTAAGACTACTGGAAGTTATCATCGAGAATTTTTAGGTTGGTATACTGAAAACTCTACTGAAGGGACAAGATTAGACGTATTAAGTACACTTCAAACCTATACTTTATACGCTTTATGGGGTGATGAACCACTTTATTATATCGGCGAGTATCCACAAACTAAAATTACTGATGCAGCGTTAATTGCTATACTTGATGAATTGACACCACAAACATCAACTAAGACTTTACCAACATCACAACCTGATCTATCTAACACAGAAACTTGGTATACGGTTAGTTATAAAGGTTATAAGTTTGAAAAACTTGGATCTAATTATTTTAAATATGAACCAATCGCTTTCTACTATCGAATCGATACCGGTCTTCATTACACTAAGTACATAATCGACTATTCACCATTTGATGTCTATGTATTTCCTGCAAGTGGGTATATCCCATCTAATAATTATAATACTAGCTATGTTAAAGGTTATCTAAACCAAGTCCTTAAAATCAAAGCCGGTGTTACTTCAACTGTAAGGTTGTTATTAGAAACAGATTTAAATAACACTGCTAATTTTGCTGATGTTGAAGCGAAAAAAGCGACATCTACCGAATATGCGGAAGAAGTATTTTTAACACATATCCGACACGAAAATTCAACGCTAGGCGTCAGTTATAAAACTTCTTCATATTTGAATACTTATTGGACGGGTACTCCTAGTAAGAAAACAGATCAATCCCATATTAATCGAGTGGTTTATGTTTTATATAATGGTAATTATGGCGAACACTACTACTTAATAGAACACGCTAACTATTTATTTGGATTGCGTTGTGTGTTTGAAGATTAATCTTTTATTGTTTCCAAAAAATAATGCAGCACTAATTAGATTGAACATAAAATTAAAAGATTAATTGTATGTAAAACCAAATAAGGAGCGCACAACGCTCCTTTTTTGGTTAATATGAGTTAATTATCGCCTCATAAATATGATAAAATAATAGTGGTGGTTATATGTACAAGAAAATGATATTAATCCGTTTTGGGGATTTAATGTTAAAAGGAAAAAATCAAAGAACATTTACTAACGCCATTAAACGATTAATCAAAGATAAACTAAGTGATTTAAATGTGACAATTATTAATACTTATAACCGAGTTTATTTAGAATTAAATGAGGTTAATCCTGATTTGGTAGTATCAAGACTAATGTTAGTCTCAGGCTTACATTCTTTTAGTTTTGTTTATAAAACATCACTTGAACTAGAAAATATTAAAAATACTGCAATTCAATTAATAGAAGATGAATTAACTGACTATAATCACTTCAAAATCGAAACGAAACGAGCTTATAAACAAATTCCATATACAAGTTTAGAATTTTCAAAACTAATGGCTCCGGCCATTTTAAAGCACTTTGGCGGTAAAATTACTGTTGATGTGAAAAACCCAACAGAGATCTTAACTATTGAAATTCGAGAAGATGGAACATATTTGTTTTTAAAAACAATTAAAGGTTTAGGTGGCTATCCAGTCGGAACTGGCGGTAAAGGATTAGTAATGTTAAGTGGTGGAATTGATTCACCGGTAGCTGGATTTCTCGCCTTGAAACAAGGCGTAGAAATTGAATTAATTCACTTTGAGTCTTGTCCAATGACACCACTAGAATCAGTTGATAAAGTTTTAAAAATTAGTCAAAAACTAGCAAGATACATGCCAAAAGGGCAAATTAAAATCCATTTAGTTCATTTTGCGGAAATTCATCATGAACTATTAACTCACATTCCAGATCCATATTTGATTACGATTATGAGGAGAATGATGTACCGGATTGCCGAAAGGTTTGCCCAACGCCAACATATATTAGTCTTAATTAATGGTGAGTCAATTGGTCAAGTTGCCAGCCAAACTTTAGAGAGTTTAAGTGTGGTTGAAGAAGTGACAAGAATGCCAATTATTAGACCACTAGCGACTTATGATAAAAATGATATTATTAAAATTTCCAAACAAATTGATACTTATGAAACATCAATTATTCCATTTGAAGATTGTTGTACTGTCTATGTACCAAAGAAACCAGTAACTAAACCCAAGAGTGTGGAATGTGAAAGGGTTGAAGCAAAATTCGATTACGAACCACTAATTGAAACAGCAATCAACAGTATAACAACCATCAAAGTTTATCATAATCAAGAAATTAGATTAGCTAATTACGGGTTTGAATTCAAAGATGCCTATGAGGGGTGGAAACATGATAACCAGTCGTCAAAATGAAACCATAAAAAAATATTTGAAACTAAAACGAAAAAAATATCGTGATCAAGAATCGCAATTTTTAATATACGGTGATCATTTAATTGAGATGGCGAAACGCCATGGTAATATTGAATTAATTATTACTTCAAATGAATCAAAAGAAGGGTTATTAGTTTCTAAAGAAATTATGGATGAATTTAGTCAAACTGAAACTACCTTTGATACTTTAGCGGTTTGTAATAAAACGAATCACCCAATAGTTTCAAACCGGATATTAATTTTAGATGATATTCAAAATCCTGATAACGCTGGCGCCTTAATTCGGAGTGCAGCAGCTTTTGGATTTAATCATCTCATTTTTAGTTTAAAAAGTGCTGATTTTTATAACGAGAAGACGATAAGGGCTTCGCAAGGCGCTATTTTTGATGTATATCACGAAAGAGTTGATTTAGTAGAAACGATTAAAAAACTAAAAAAAGAGGGATATTTCATCGTTGGGGCGACCGCTCACGGTCAATCGTTTGTCACTAATCACCGTGAAAAAGTGGCATTAGTTTTAGGGAACGAAGGTGCGGGAATTTCTTTAGAAGTTGAAGCGTTATTAGATGCCCAAACTACAATTAAAACTCAACATGTTGAAAGTTTAAATGTCAGTATTGCCGGTAGTATTTTAATGTATGAATGGAGTAAATAAATGAGAATTGCCAGTTATTTTGATTATTACGATTGGACCATAGACAAACAAATAAAACTTTATGAAACGAACCAACTTGACTACTTTATTTTAAGAAGAGTTGATGGGTTTGGTTTTTTAAATTATCAAGATCGCTTAACCGAAATTTCGTTTAAATTAAGAAAAGTTAAAATTGGCTTTTTTGATCCACTATTAGCACCAATCAATTTAGATGATGAAAATCATATCAATCAATTAATGGCTGCCGCCAAGTTTGCTAAAAAAGTTAAGACAAAAAATCTGGTCATTCAAATCAAACCATTTACTAATGAATCAACTAAAAAAGAAATTAAAACCTATTTAAAGAAAATAAAAAAACATACTAAAAGGTTAAATATTTTAATTAAGATTGATAATCAAAACGACATGTTTGTTTTTCATAAAATAGCTAATGAAATTAAGTTAAGAAAGATTCAACTAATTTTTAATCCAGCCGTCATTTATCGTAAAAATACTTCACCCTTAAGTTCATATTCTTTAATGAGAAAGAAAATTGGATTATTTGAAGTTGCCGATACTGCTGAAGATGGTGAAGATATTTTAGTTGGCTATGGTGCCATTAAAATGAAAGAGTTATTTAAAAATTTATTTATTGATCGTTACCAACATTTAATTACTCTTAATTCTAACTTGGATGACGTCTTTGAAAATTTTGGAGTTAATCCGTTAGATGTTGAACGCAAAAATAAAAGACAAAATTTAGACAAATATTTAGAAACCATTCAAAAAATGGGCTATGTGATTTATGATAAAGAAAATGAAGTATCATTTGAAGATATTATTGCCCATCAAATTAAATTGTTAAAAATTGTCTTTAAATAAAAAAAAGACCATTACAGGTCTTCATCATGATTGATTTCAAATGCTGGTTCAGCATCGTCTAATTTATCATACAGTTTAGAAACAAATAAAATTCCTTCTAAATGGTCAAACTCATGTTGGAAAACAATAGCGGGATAACCACTTAATTTTAATTTATTAGGAGTTACTTTATTCGTTTTTGGATCAAATTCGGAAAACTCAATTTCAATTTCTCTATGTCTTGGAGTTAGTCCTTCGGTTTCATAATCAACACTTAAGCACCCTTCACCACCTGGTAAATAAATCATTTCTTCACTTTTATAAGTAATTTCAGGATTAATTACGACAAATGAATATAGTTCGTCTAGAAAATCAAAATGAACCGCAAACATCCGCTTTAAAATATTTACTTGAGGGGCAGCGATACCAACTGCCGCTCTTAATCCGTATTTTTCAGCGATAGTTTCATCTTGTGAGTTCACGACAAATTCGTGTAAGTCACGAGCTAATCTTTTATCAGCAAAAGAAAGTGGCATTTTCACTGGTTTTGACACTTTCAATAAATTAGGATGTCCATCTACGATAATGTTACGCATTGTAATCATGTTATCACCAAAAATATTATACCATAAGGAGACAAAAGTATGAATAAGAAGGCTATTATCTATACATCATATCACCATAATAACACTGTTAACTTAATTAAAGATGCAGTTAATGAATTAGAATATGATTGGTATAACTTATTAAGAGATAAAGATGTATCGATCAATTTTGATCAATACGATACAATTATTTTTGGATCGGGGATTTATTACTCAAGAGTTCACAAGGTAATGGTTAATTTTTTATTAAATAATAAAGAAAAGCTAGAAGGCAAAAACATAGCGGCAGTTATTACTGCTGGGAAAACTCCAAGTGGATATGCTAAAAGAGTGAAAAATCATTTTAAGAATTTAAAACTAGATAATGTTTTAGTTTTTTCTTGCCTTGGTTTTGATACTTATGGACCGCTTAAGTTAATTGGTGGCGTGAATAAAGATCGACCAAATAGTGAAGATGTTATAAAATTAAAGAAGTTTATATTGGATAATAATCTATGATGCGACTAGATAGGTTACTTGCCAATATGAAATTTGGCACTAGAAAAGAAGTTAGACAAATGATCCAAGATGGAGTGGTTACTGTCAACAATAAAATACCACTTAAAACTGATATTAAAGTTAATCCAAGTCATGACCGCGTAGTTGTTGATGGTGAGGAAATCTATTACAAGGATGAAATTATCTTAGCGATGTATAAACCAATAGGTTATTTATCGGCTAATATTGATAATTTACATCCAGTAGTAATGGAATTATTAAAACCACCATATCATCGTCATGATTTTAAAATTGCTGGAAGATTAGATTTAGATGCTGAAGGCTTATTAATCTTAACTACTAGTGGTAATACCGTTCATTTAATTAGTAATCCCCATCAAAATGTAATTAAAAAATATGAAGTGACGACAGATTTTGCAATTGATGATAAAATGTTATTAAGATTATTAGAACCAATTAAAATTTTAGATGGCAATAGTAATCCTTATCTAGCCCAAGCTTTAGAAGTAAATAAAATTGATGAAAAGATGGCAATTATCGCTATTGATCAAGGGAAATATCATCAAGTGAAACGAATGTTTAAGGCCATTGGGTATGAAGTAACTAATTTAAAAAGAATTAAAATTGGGAAATATACTCTTCCAAATATCAAACCTGGGGAGTATATTGAAATTACTAAAGAAGATATCTTATAAAGGAGGGAATAATACATGGTAAAAGAAAATATTACTAATCGTGTGGCATATATTATTTCATATTCTAATAAAGCGGTTTTAAAAAGATTAGAGAAATTACCAGTTAGAATTTCTTATATTTCTGAAGCTAATAAACAAGTTTTAGTTTATTTTGATCGCAAGCAAAAAAAAGATGTGGAAAATCAATTAAAGCGAGTTAAGGGATTTATTGGTATGGAAGAATCAGCTTTATTTCAAGAAGATGTCTTAAACTTTTAATGAAAATAATATCAATTATAATATTTAACGGGTGTTAAGTGTTTTTACTTGACACCCCTTATTTATTATTGTATTATATACAAGTAAAAATTATTTAAAGGAGTGAAATAAAGATGGCTGTAAAAATTAGATTACAAAGATTTGGCGCTAAAAAAAGACCATTTTATCGTGTTGTGGCAAGTGAATCAACTAGAGCGAGAGACGGCAAGTTCTTAGAAATTTTAGGAACATATAATCCACTTGATGGAGAAGTGAAAGTTGATGCTGAAAAAGTACAAAAGTGGTTAGATAATGGAGCTCAACCAACTGACACAGTTAGAAGCTTACTTAAAAAGCATAAAGTACTAGAAAAATAAGAAAAGGGTGATTATAATGGCAATAGATTTTGAAAAACTAGTTGTTGATATAGTTAAGCCATTGGTTGTTTACCCTGATGATGTTGTAGTTAAAGTTTTATCAGAAGATGATGACTCTGTAGTCGTTCAATTATTAGTTAATCCCGAAGACTTAGGAAGAGTAATTGGACGTGGTGGTCGCACAGCTAGTGCGATTCGAACCATTTTATATGCTGGGGCGACTTTAGCCAATGTTAGAGTCAAACTAGACATTGATTCGTATTAATAATGTATCGAATTGGTAAGATTGTTAATACTCATGGTATTAAAGGCGAAGTAAAAGTTTTATCGACGAGTGATTTTGACCGATTTAAAAAAGGAAATACTATTTATTATTATGAAAAGAAAAATAAAGTGTATTTACAAATTAAATCAGTAAGAAGGCAACATGAGCTATATTTAATTAAATTTGAAGGTTATAATTCATTAACTGAAGTGGAATCTTTAACGGGATTAAATTTATTTACTAGTGAAAGACCAACGCTTGAGGAAGATGAATATATTAAAGAAGATTTAATTAATTTATTAGTTTATTCAACGAAAAATGAATTAATTGGTAAAGTCGTTGATTTAAGATTTTTACCTTCTCAAGAATTACTAGTTGTTGAAAGTGAAGACCAAAAACAAATTTTAATACCATTTATCAAAGAGTTTGTCGTAAGTATTACTGATAAAATTGTTATCAAGGTAATTGAGGGATTAATATGATTATAGATATTATTACCATTTTTCCTGAAATGTTCAATGACTTTTTATCGACATCAATTGTAAAAAGAGCACAAGAAGATGGAAAAGTAGTGATTAACTTACATCAGTTAAGAGACTACTCGCATAATAAACACCGTAACATTGATGATACGCCTTACGGCGGTGGAACGGGAATGTTAATGACGTTTCCACCTTTTTATGATGTCATAACTAAGTTAAGAAAAGATCATTCAAAGGTTATCTATTTATCACCTCAAGGGAAGATCTTAGATCAACAAATAGCTTTTAATTTAGCTGAATGTGAACACTTAATTTTATTATGTGGTCACTATGAGGGAATTGATGAAAGAGTGTTAAATTTAGTTGATTATGAGATTTCAATTGGGGACTATATCCTAACCGGTGGTGAGTTAGCAGTAATGGTATTAGTTGATGTCATTACTAGGTTAATTCCTGGGGTGATTACTGAAGAATCAGTCACGGAAGACTCATTAACTGATGGGTTATTAAAATACCCACAATACACAAAACCGAGGACTTATAAAGGTTTTGGAGTTCCTGATATTTTATTATCAGGACATCATGAAGAAATTGAAAAGTGGCGCAAACGTGAAAGTTTAAAACAAACATTACTCAAAAGACCAGATTTATTAGAAAAGAAAACTTTAACGGATGCGGAACTTGAAATTATTAAATCTATCAAAGATAGATAGTTATATGTTATAATAATTATTGAATGTAAAAGCACGGTAGTCCGCTGTTAAATATGTAATAAGAATACCGGAAGTATAGGAGTGTGAAATTTATGTCAAGACCAAAAGGACAAGCATTAATGGATGCTGTAACTAAAGATCAATTAAGAACAGATGTTCCTGAGTTTAATGCTGGTGATACGGTTAAAGTGAATGTTATCATTCGTGAAGGTAACCGTGAAAGAATCCAAGTATTCGAAGGTCTGGTGATCAAAAGACAAGGTGGAGGAATCGAAGAATCTTTCACCGTACGTAAGGTTTCTTACGGAATTGGAGTTGAAAGAACGTTTCCAGTTCATTCACCAACAATTGCGTCAATTGAAGTCGTACGCCGCGGTAAAGTGAGAAGAGCTAAACTTCACTACATTCGTAAGTTGTCTGCGAAAGCCGCTAGAATTAAGGAAAAAAGATAATAAACAAAGAAGAATAAAAATCAATTTTAAAGTTCAACACGAAATAAACCACTTCCGTTTATTTCGTGTTCTACTTATATTGGCACCATTTTATATCTAAACTATGGTTTATTATGTTAATTGTAAATAATATTTTACAATTTAAAAAACCACCTTAAATTATCTTCATTATTAGTTAATTTTGGAAAGGTATTTTAATTTAATGAGAAAGTTAAAAAAGATTCTTAACGAAAGAATAGATTTACTAAAACAGTCAAATCAAACATTTGAAGATATCTTTAAATGTATTAACCATCAAGAAGAAAACACGTTTTCTGAAGAATTAGTTGGTTATAAAATTAATAAGACAACCTATAAAGAAGCTAAAGAAGCCTCCATTTTAATGGCGCATTATTTTCACGACCAGATTACTTTAGATAAAGGTAGTTATGTCGGATTAATGATGGAAAACCGAAAAGAATGGGTTTTTTCATTTTGGGGACTGTTAATGGCGGGCTATAAACCAGTTTTATTTAATACTAGATTAGGTGTCGTTTTAAACACAGAAGTAGTTAATTTATTAGAAGTTAAGACTATTGTCACTGATACTAATGTTGGCATTAGTTCTCATGAGTTAAATATTGAAGGGGTTAATTTAGAAAAATATCATGGTAAACCATTTGATTTTATGTGGGAAAATGAAATTGCGATTACTTCATCAGCGACCAGTTTAAATATTAAAGTGTGTTTTTACCGTGGTGAAAATATCTCAAGACAAATTTTAAATACTCATGGTATTATTGCCCAAAATACGATTATTATGAAACATTATAATAATGAGTTAAAACAATTAGCATTTTTACCGTTTTATCACGTATTTGGTTTAATTGCAACTTATTTTTGGTTTACTTTTTTTAGCAGAACTTTCATTTTTTTAAAGGATTATTCAACCGATACAATCTTAAATACGATTAAAAGACATAAAGTCACCCATATCTTTGCCGTACCACTATTGTGGCACGGTGTTTATAAAGAAATTATGAAACAAGTCAATCATATGGGTGAAAAAACGAAAAAGAAATTTAACCGAGCGATTAAATTTAGTTTATTTGTCCAAAATATTTTTCCAAAGTTAGGATTAAGATTAGCCAAAAGAATGTTTAAAGATGTTCATAAGAAATTATTTGGTGATAGTGTCTTTTTCTTAATTACTGGTGGTAGTTATATTAATCCTGAAGCGTTAAGAGTCATTAACGGCATTGGATATCCGCTATTTAATGGATATGGGATGAGTGAAATTGGCATTACTTCGGTTGATTTAAGTAAACGTGTTAAAAGAAGAATCAATGGATCAATTGGTCAACCATTTGATTCGGTTGAATATCGAGTTGAAGATGACATTTTATATGTTAGAGGAACTTCACTAGCTAACTTTACGGTTAGTAACCAAGGGCGAGAAGAAATTAAACCGGATGAATGGTTCAATACTCAAGATATCGCCCATAAAGAAAATAATCAATATTACTTAAATGGTAGAAAAGATGATGTTGTAATTTCTATTAATGGTGAGAAAAATAATCCGGATATAATTGAAAAAGAGTTGTTCTTTGAAAATGTCAATAGATTTTCAGTTATTGGATTAAAAGAGAATAATAATTATTATTTATCATTAATTGTTGAACTTAGTGAAGGAGTTCATAATATCGTCTTAAAGAAAATTATTGATGAAATTGAAGCGAACTTGACTAAACTCAAGAAACAAAAATATCATATTGAAAGAGTTTATGTCACGTATGATCCAATTGCACCAGCCAGTGCAGTTAAAGTGGGAAGAACGATTTTAAAGAAATTAATTGACCACGGCAAAGTTGAATTAATTCCGTTACATGAAATTAAATCAAGAGAAAGTCTGTCAACTGAAAGTATTGAAAATAATATTATTTTGGAAATTGTTGAATTAATTTCAGAAATACTCCAAAAAGATCAACAAGAAATTAGTTTGGATTCTCATTTCATCCTTGATTTAGGAGGAACAAGTTTAGAATATTTAACTTTATTGATGAAATTAAATGAAATTTATCATATTGATTTTGATTATATCAATATAGGAAATTTAGATACACCAAGAAAATTCAGTGATTTCGTATTGCAAAATATCAAGGAGAGCAATGACTGATGACAAAAGAAACGGTTTTAAATAATGAGATGGGAACAAAAAGATTTGTGACCTTAAATAAAACTTGGAAGGAACTCTTATATGCAGCTTCTGGGTTTGGTCCCAACTTACTTATGGTTTTATTAGGAGCTTATTTTACTGATGCGATTAACCCAGTAGCATTACCAGTTGGTTCACTACAAGCGATTACGACCACTTGTTTAATCTTACCAACGGTCTTTCCAGTTTTATGGATGTTTGCGAAAATGTTTGACGGTTTTATTGATATTCCGTTAGCGGCTTTAACCGACGGATTAAGAACTAAATGGGGTCGAAGACGCATTCCAATTTTAATAAGTTTTCCGATTATGTTAATTACTTACGTCTTAATGTGGATTCCAATTGCTGGAACTAACCAACTTGGTAATACGATTTGGATTATCATCATGGCCTTGATTTTCTTTTCCACTTATACAATGAGTTTAATTGCGTTTTATGCTAGTTTGTCAACGGTATGTGTTAGTGAAAGTCAAAGAACTAAAGTTTCTAGCTATAAAGCTTTCTTTGATACCATTGCCTATAGTTTAGTTTACGCTTTAGTACCGGTAATGTTAGAAGCGTTTAATATTAGAATTGATAAATTTACCTTTTTATTAGTTCCATTAATGGCAACCATCTTAATTCCAGTCTTTATGATTAGAGAAGGCGACCAATGGGAAGAAAAAATGATTGCTGAAGGTTATGATATTACACCATTAAAGGAAGAAGAAAAAGTTGGTATTATTGAAAGTATTAAAATTACATTTACTAATAAAGTTTTCCTTCGTTGGTTAATTGTTAATATGACCTCATTTTTTGGTCTTCAAATGTTTTTGGTATCAATGAATGCCTTAATTTTAGGGGGAATGGAACTAACTGGTGGTCAGATGGCCATTCTTAATACGTTTGCCTTTGCCCCAGTACCAATTATGCTTTATCTATTTAATAAAGTTAAAAATGCGAAAGGGATTCGTTTCGCTTATCAAATTAGCCTCCTTAGTTTCTCATTTGCCATTTTTTCATTTTTAATTGCGAATAGTTTTATCATGGGACATGGTAATGATACGATTAAAATTATTGTCGGTGTAATTGGTTCAATTGTTGGTTCATTTGCGATTGGTTCATTTTTTATGATGCCTTATTTAATTCCATCACAAATCGCTTCGGTTGAAGAAAAATTAGCTAAAAGAAATCATTCAGCTATGTATTTTGCCGCGCAAGCGGTCACATCTTCAGTCATTGGAGCGATTGCTAGTGGTTTAGTTTATGAAAATATTAAGATGCTTCATATCGCTAAAGGTGCTAAAGGAATTGTGTGGGCAGAAACTTTAGCGGAAGCGGCAACTAAGTTTGGCGTGGCTGAAGCTAATGTGTTCAACCTAGGTTTAATTTTAGTACCAATAATTGTTTCACTATTTTGTTTAATTGGATTTTTTGTGGCATTTTCAATGCCAAAAAATTACACGCCAAAACGAGTCGCTAAAGCGATGAATTTGGAAAAAGAGTATGAAGAATATAAACATACTTTTGTTGAAGAACAAGAAACGTTAATTGATGAAGAAGTAATTCCAGTTAATATTGGATTATGGGTATTATCGGGATCAATCTTTGGTGTAATTTGGCGATATGGCATTTTTTCAAAGATTAATAAATTTAGCGAGAAAAAGATGTCAATTGTTCATTATCTTATTTCAATATTCTTGTTCCCATATTACGCTTATGTCGTTTATCAAGCGAATAAAGCTTTAATTAAAGAATTACATAATCAAGGTATGGAATGTAAGGATTTAAGTGTTTTATATGCGGTATTAGCCGTTTTCGGATTAAATTTAGTTTCATATATTATTATGCAACGTCAGTTAAATAAATTAGCGAAAGTATTGTAATGTTTTACTGGTTATTTCAATGGTTTGTAAGAATCACGGGATTTATTCCGGCATTCTTCGCTTTCAGAAAAAAAACATATTACGTTGATAAAAAAAGTCAAGGTAGAAAAATTAAAGGTGGAGCCATTATTATTTCGAATCACACCTCTGTTTATGATGTTGCCTTACATCTATTTGTCTTTTGTAGTGGAGTAATCAGACCACTAATTGCGGAAGTTATGTATCGTAAAAATATATTTTTAACGCTATTTTTAAAACAATTAGGTGGGATTAAAGTTAATCGTGAAGATTATGATTTTTCGTTTATGGCGAAAACTATTGATATCATTAATAAAGGACAAAAAGCGTTAATATTCCCTGAATCAAGACTACCTCGAGAAGGAGAAACGGAATTATTAGAATTTAAACCAAGTTTTGTATATATCGCTTTACAAACTAACGCTCCAATTATTCCAGTTTATACTAACGGAAGTTATATGAACAAGAAGAGAGCGAGATTAATTATTGGAGAAAAAATATACTTACATGATTTATATGATGAAAGTAAAAGTGAACAAGAAAATATTTCGTATTTAACTAATTACGTTAGAGAGTATATTTTAACATTAGGAAAGAAGTTAGATGAAAAAGGACAAAAAGAAAAAAAGTAAAATACCAATGATCTTAAAACTTTTTGACTATCGTGAGATTGTCTATGATATTATGAAGTGGGCTGCTGGTTGGCCACTTGTTTTGTACTACCGAGTTAAAAGAATTTACCATAAGACTAAACGAAGAGGTTTATTTAGAGGTAGTTATATTATTTCGGCCAACCACATTTCATTTACTGACATCTTTAAAGTCGGCGTTACCTTTCCTCTTAGAAGAGTTGGATATGTAGCAACTGAAGAATTATTTAGTACTAAACTGAAAACATGGTTTTTCAATAGAGTCGGCTGTATTCCAATTGATCGAAATAATGTGTCGTATAAGACATTTAAAGAAGTTGAGGCAAGATTAAGTAGAGGACATTTAGTGACAGTCTTCCCTGAGGGAACGATTAGTCGAGATGGTAATGGTAATTCATATAAATCAGGAGTAATTTTAATGGCGTTAATGGCTGATGTACCAATTTTACCAATTTATTATGGTAAAAAAGAAAAATGGTACCACCGGCAAAAGGTAGTTGTTGGTCCAAAATTTTACGTCAAGGATTATTTAGATACGAAATTTCCTTCAGTTGATGAAATCAACGAAGTTGCGGATAAACTTAAAGAAATTGAGACAGAGTTAAAAGAAAAATACCATAATAGTTAGGAGGTAATTTTATGTCACAAAACGAATATTTTAAACAATTCACCGATGAGAAAACATTTAATAAATTAGTTCATTTACAAACTATGACTGAATTTATGTCGCACCTTAAACAATTTAAAGAATGGGTTGCAGTAGTCGATAATGAAGAAGTTACTTATGAAAAACTAATAAGTGACTGTCTAGGTATTGGCTATATCTTAAAAGAAAATCGAGTTGCTAAAGGTAAAAATGTCGGCATTTTTTCATTAAATGACTATGATTTTATAAAAGCGACAGTAGGAACTATGGCTTATGGTGCCGTTGCTACTTTGTTGCCGGCACAATTAGATGAAATGGGATTAATTGGGTTGTGCTTACAATACCAATTAGAAGTATTGTTTTACTCCAAACAGTTAGAAGAAAAGATTTTATTTGTAGAAGATAAATTACCTCAAGTCAGATTTGTCTTAATTAGAGAGAGTAAACATCAACTTGATTCTTTTAACCAAACCATTAAACCAAATGATCCGGCTTGTATCGTGTTAACTAGTGGCACTACTGGTAAACATAAAGGAGCGGTTTTATCACATAAAGCGCTACTTACTGGTGTAAGAAATGGAGCTTTAGGAATGAAAAGCCCATTCCATGAAGTTTATGTTTCAGTTATTCCGTATACTCACGTCTTCGGCTTAATTAGAAACGTTTTAACTGGGTTATACACCGGAAGTAAAGTTTATACCACTCCTGATATGAGACAATTATTTAAGCGAATTAAAGAAGCTAATCCAACAATTTTAGTTATTGTACCCGCATTGGCTGAACTCTTCCTTAAATTAATTAGAGAAACGGGTATTGGTATTTTAGGTAATAGAATTCAAACGATGATTGTTGGTGGGGCTCATGTTTCGCCGTATTTGACAGTTGAATTTAATAAGTTAGGGATTTATTTCTGTCCAGGATATGGACTAACTGAATCAGCTAATTTAGTTTCGGGTAACCCTGAACCAACCAAAAACCCATCATCAGTTGGTCAATTTTATCCATATCAAGAATATCGAATCGTTAACGGCGAATTACAAATTAAAGGCGATAATTTAATGATTGAATATTACAATGATCCTGAAGAAACTAAATTAGCGTATGAAGATGGTTATTTTAAAACGGGAGATTTAGTAAGAGTTGATGACGACGGTAATTTATTTATTACTGGTCGTGTTAAAGAATTAATTGTTTTACCAAACGGAGAAAATGTGTCACCAGCCTTTCTTGAAGGTAAAATTAACGCATTTAAAACAGTTCAAGATTCATTAGTTTACGAAGATACTAATGAATACGGAGTAGTTATTTTAACTTGTGAACTTTTACCAAGAATGGATGAAGTTAAGAAATTAGATATTTCTAACTTACAACAACACTTTGAAGAAGTTATCGAAATGGTTAACAAAACCTTATATTATCACGAACAAATCGCTAAAGTGATTGTCAGAACTGAAGATTTTAAACGAACTCCAAGTATGAAAATTATTCGGCCAAAGAAAGAGATCCAAAAATGAAACAACAAATCATGAATGACTTAAAAAGAATTTTTAACTTAGTAATTCCTAATGCGGTTAACACCGATAAAATCACTTTAGAATCAAACATCTTAAGTGATTTAGGAGTTAACTCAGTTGGAATTATCTATTTAGCCATTGCCATTGAAGAAATGTATGACATTGATATGGGTAATGTTACTTTTAATACGTTTAAAACTGTTGGTGATGTCGTAGATTTTATTATTGCTAATAAATAATATGGAACAGTGGGAATTAATTAATCCGCATCCAGGGGCACACATTAGAACTAAAGTCCAAGATATTTATCATCACGCCATTTATCTTGGTAATGATGAAGTAGTCCAGTTTGGACTACCTTTTGATATGTTTCGTGATCCAACCGATGTTAGGGTGATGAAATCTCCAATTGAAGATTTTTTAGTTGGTTTTTTAGAAGTTAGAGTTTATTCTAAAAAAGAATTAAAAAAGAAAAGAACTGACCAAGATATTATTCAGATTGCCTTAAGCCGAGTTGGTGAGGGAAACTATAACATTTTAAAAAATAATTGTGAGCACTTTTGTAATGAGTGCGTCTTTGGTGAAAAGGTATCAACTCAAGTTGATAATCTAGCTAAACAAATTAGGGCGATATTGAAAAATGGTTGACGTATTTATTTTAGATATTACTAATTTAGAAGTTGAAACTTATTTGAATCAATTGCCATCTAATTTTACTGAAGAAGTTTTAAAATATAATGAACCAAACCAAAGAAAAAGAAGCTTCTTTGGTTGGTATTTATTATATTGCCTTTTATGTGATCGAGGAATTGAGACTTCAAAAATGAAAATTAAACATAATAATTACGGAAAACCGATAATTGAAAATTTGAATTTCAATATGACTCACTCTCATAATCTAGTCGCGGTCGCAATCTCTACTAACGAAGTTGGAATTGATGTTGAATATCTTGATAATAGAGATCAAAGTAAAATTGCTAAAACGATAATGAGTGATGAGGAATATTTAAAGTATTTAAATGATAATCAACTATTTTATATCATTTGGACGCAAAAAGAAGCGTATCTAAAATGGAAAGGAACTGGCATTCAGTTATCCGCTTTGAAAGATAAGAAGATAAAAATTGAGGCAGACACTAAATTGATTGATTTAAGTGAAGATGAAAGATATTGTTTATCAGTTGTTCCGGGGAAATCTAAAATTAATTTTGTAGAAATATTAAATGAAGAGACTAAATTGAAATATTGATAAAATTTAGTCTTTTTTCTTAAAAAAGATGAATTTTGAAAGAAAGTGAAAGGTTTTCAGTAAATTATCAAGAAATCATTGAAAGCCTTTTCAATTTGTGCTATAATTATTTTGCATAAATTAAGAAAAAATGGAGGTAAAAGATTATGAGTAGTAATGTTACTATATATGATGTCGCTGCGGCATCGGGTTATTCGCTAGCGACTATCTCACGGGTGTTAAATCACCCAGAGAAAGTTAAACCATCAACGAGAGATAAAGTGATGAAAGTGATTGAAGAATTAGGTTATCGTCCGAATATGATTGCGAGAGGACTAGCATCAAGAAAGACGACGACTGTCGGAATTATCATCTCTGATATTACTCGAGCTTCAGTCGCTGAGATGATTGGTGGAATTATGGATATTTCTGATACTTATGATTATTCAATTAAAATTTTCCAAATCCATGATGATATCCATGTTAAAGACGTGATGAAAAATGTTGTTGCCGAACAAGTGGATGGAGTTTTATATTTAAATGATGAGTTATCAGAAGTAGCAACTAATGAAATTAAAGAAACGTTAAGACAAGCTAACATTCCGTTTGTTTTTACGAATGTTTTAAATGAAGATAAAAATACAGCATCGGTGGCGATTGATTATTTAAAAGCTAGTTATGATATGACAAGAAGTTTAATTAACCAAGGTAAGAAACATATTTACTTTTTATCAACAGCTAGACGCTACACGGTTAATGTTTCTAAAGAACAAGGATATATCAATGCGATGCAAGAATTTGGTTTGGAACCAATGGTCTTTAGAACTAGTGGTGAAACTTCGATTAACGAAGTTCACTTTAAAGAATTTTTTCAAGGCAAAGAAATTGATGCTGCGATTGCGGTCAGAAACTCAATTGCTGTTTCATTTTTAAATGTGGCCATTGATAAAGGTTATCGAGTTCCAGAGGATATAGCGGTTGCTAGTTTTCAAAATACTAGATACGCCGTTTTAGCTAGACCTAAGTTAACAGTTATTGATATTCCAGTTTATGATATTGGAGCGGTCGCTATGAGATTGTTAACTAAGTTAATGTCTAAAAAGACGAAAGATATCGGAAACACGAAAATTATCTTACCACATAACATTATTATTAGAGATTCAACTAACTAATAATTGATACTAGGTAATGACAGGAGGAAAGACAATTGAAATTATTTGATGAATTACTATGGCGAGGCATGATTAAAGATATTAGTGATTATGACTTAGCCCAAAAAAGAATTAATGAAGAAAACTTAACTTTTTATATTGGATTTGATCCAACTGGAAAATCACTAACGATTGGCCATTTAGTCCAAATCGTTAGAATGCGTTTAATGCAGCTTAGAGGACATCATCCAATCGTTTTAATTGGTGGTGCTACTGGATTGATTGGTGATCCAAGAGAGGCCAGTGAAAGAAAGTTATTAACGTTAGAAGAATCGCTTTTGAATGCGAAACTAATCGAACAACAAATCTCTAAATATTTAGATCCAAAAGATACAACTTATGTTAATAACTATGATTGGATTAGTAAAATCGATATGATTAGTTTCTTAAGAGATTACGGAAAACACTTTAATATCAACTATATGTTGTCAAAAGAAATTATTGCCAAAAGATTAGAAACAGGAATTTCATATACAGAATTTAGTTATATGATCTTACAAAGTATTGACTTTTTAAATCTATATCAAAATTATAACTGCCAAATGCAGTTTGGTGGTAGTGATCAATGGGGAAATATTACCGCCGGATTAGAACTATTAAGAAAAGTAGTTGGCGACAATGATGCAATTGGTATTTCGAGTCCACTTTTACTAAAATCAGATGGTCAAAAATTTGGTAAGAGTGAAGGTGGAGCGATTTGGTTAGATCCCGAACTAACTTCACCATACGAGTTATATCAATATTTTTTGAATACACCAGATAGTGATATTGTTGAAGTTTTAAAAAAATTAACATTAATTGATGTTGATGAAATTAAAAAATTAGAAAACGAAATTAAACTTAATCCAGAAGCGAGAATCGCCCAAAAAGTAGCTGCTGAAGAAATTGTCAAATTTGTTCACGGCGAAGAGTCATTAAAAGAAGCCCTATTAATTACAGAAGCGTTATTTAGCGGTAACTTTAATGATTTAAAAGAACCTAATTTTAAACAATTAGTGAAAATTATTAACGGTCTTAAAATAGAAGAAAACTCAAATTTAGTCGATGTCTTAGTTAAAACCCAATTAGCTAGCTCCAAAAGAGAGGCCCGTGAATTTATTAGTAATGGAGCCATTAGTGTTAATGATGAAAAGATTGATGACACACACTATACACTTACTAAGGATAAGGCATACTTTGATAATTACTGTGTCATTAAAAGAGGGCGTCGCCGCCATGCGGTAACGTATTTCAAATAATGTATTTAATATTATATAATCCCATTTCAAGAAATGGGGCTAATACTAAGACAGTTGAAAAAGTAGTTAAGAAGATGAAGAAAAAACATGAGGCCGTTCATGTAAAATCACTTCTTGAGATTAAAGACACTAAAGAGTTTTTATCTAAATTAGATCCTGAGACTAAAATAATTATTGTGGGTGGCGATGGCACGTTAAATCGTGTCGCTAATGAAGTTAGACATATTGAAAAATTACCAGAAGTTTATTTATATAAAGCTGGTACTGGAAATGATTTTCGTAGATCTTTAAAAAATAAAAAGAAATTAACGAGAATTGATCAATATTTAGTTAATTTACCAAAAGTTGAGTTTAAAGGTGAAGACTTAGTCTTCTTAAATGGAATTGGATTAGGTTTTGATGCATTAGTTTGTTATACAGTGGAAGAAGCGAAAAAGAAGAAAAACAAACTTAACTTTTTTGCCAGTGTTTTAAGATCACTTAAAAACTTTGCCCCATTTGATTTTGAAGTTGAAGTTGATGGTGTGAGAAGAAGATTTGAAGACGCTTGGTTTGTCAGTATTATGAATTCTAAATATTTTGGTGGTGGGATGAAAATTGCTCCGAAAGCGGACCGAGAAAGTGACACTTTAGAAGTTGTTGTGATTAGTGGAATTTCCAAATTTAAATTATCAACCCTATTCCCTGTTATTTATTTAGGTTGGCATACTAAAATTAAAAATGTTCAAATATTCACTGGCAAAGAAATTAAAGTTTATTCAGATTTACCAGCACTAATCCAAATTGATGGCGAAGTGTATGAAAATGTAATTGAACTTAATGTTAGGAGATGATTGGAGATGTTTTGTCATAATTGCGGAGTTAAATTAAGAGAAGGCAGCAAGTTTTGTCATAATTGTGGGGCTAAAGTTTTAGAAAAACCGGTTGAAGTCAAACCAAAGGTCGAACCAATTGTTCAACCAGAAACACCACAAGTAGAACCGCAACCACTGGTTCAAGAAGTGAAAGTTGAACCGGTTCAACCTGAAATGCCGGTTGTAGAAAAAAAGACCAATATTGGTCTGGTTATGGGGATAATTTCGGTATTTTCTCCTTTATTAGGGATTTTATTTGGAATTTTAGCGATTTATTTTTCCACTAAAAAAGAAGAAAGACATTTTGAAGCCGCTAAAATTTTAGGAATTATCGGAACGATTATTGGCGTTTTTAAAATTATTGCCTTCTTTATTGAAATCTTTACTCGCGCACTGTAAAGTTATTTCTTGCGACCTAAACCGACGCGATGATAAACGCGTTCTAGTTTCCGATTAGCAATAATCGTGGCCCGATTGCGACCACGGTCTAAAACGTCATCTAAATACTTACTTTTTAAAATTTCTTCATATTTATCTTTAATCGGTTTTAAATAATTAACAATTAAGTTACCAAGATCAACTTTAAATTCTTGGTAACTTTTATTTTGATACATTTGTTCAATTTCTGGAATTGGTTTTTCTGAAAACCCAGAATAAATTGATAATAAATTAGAAATGCCAGGTTTATTGGCTTCATCATAATAAATTTTAGTATCAGAATCGGTGACAGCACTACCGATTTTGTTTCTAATACGATTATCTTCGTCGATAAGAAGAATATATGAGCGTTCAACTTCATCAGA
This sequence comes from Acholeplasmataceae bacterium, assembly GCA_050953825.1. Classification (GTDB taxonomy): domain Bacteria; phylum Bacillota_I; class Bacilli_A; order Acholeplasmatales; family Acholeplasmataceae; genus DUQW01. The sequence continues at coordinate 146,348 of JBMNNF010000003.1, forward strand.
TTTACTCATTTTTTTAAGCGGATCGGCTAAAGATTTAATTCTAATAACTTCTTTATTATAGTAAGCTTTTGGTATTTCAAAAGTCTTACCATATTGATTATTAAATCTTTCGCCTAATACTCTAGTTAGTTCAAGGTGTTGATTTTGATCATCACCGATTGGAACTAAGTCGGCATCATATAATAAGATGTCAGCTGCCATTAATGCTGGGTAAGTTAAAAGCGAAGTTTTAATTCCTTCAACTTGTCTAATACGTTTATCTTTATATTGGGTCATTCGCTCCATCTCGCCAATATAAGCCGTTGATTCCATAATATAACCAAGTTGATTATGAGCTGGAACTTCCGATTGAATAAAGATATTTACCTTCTCAGGATCTAAACCACAAGCGATATACATAGCCGCCACTTCTCGAATGTGTTGTCGTAATTTTAATCGATCTTGTGCAACTGTAATCGCATGTAAATCAGCCACAAAGAAGAAAAACTCAGCATCACTAAATTCTTCTTGTAGTTTCACGAAACTTTTAATCGCTCCTAAATAATTTCCAATTGTTAATTTTCCGCTCGGTTGTACTCCAGATACAATTCTTTTTACCATGATTATTACCTCCAATTAAATAAAAAACGCCCTTAGAATTTAAAATCTAAGGACGCATCAAATGCGCGGTGCCACCTTAGTTCTATACCGAAGTATAGCTCTCTTTTAGATAATCTCACTCATAAGTCCATTCACATATTTTAGTTCCGCTTGGCTCCCACCATCTCAAGCTCGCTTGGGGCTATTAATATGTTACTATTCTTAATCACTGTGATTATGTAAATATTACCATATTATTTATTAAAAAACAACAATATTTATCTCATAAAATTAAATTGAAAGCCTTTACATTAAATATTTTTAAAAATGATATTGAAATATGAGATTTCTTGCGTTATAATAGTACTACTAATTTAGAAGGAAATAATAAATAAAAAAAAGGAGGTATGAGAAAAATGATAACAATTTACACGACGCCAAGCTGTTCTTCATGTAGAAAAGCGAAGAAATGGTTAGATGATCATCGTATCCCCTATTCAGAGAAAAATATATTTAATGAGAACATTACCGAAGACGATATCGACTTAATGTTAGAACATTCTCAAAATGGTTTTGAAGATATCATTTCAACAAGATCAAAAATTATTAGAGAGAACGATTTAGACATTGAAGGTATGAGGACAACCGAGTTAAAACAGTTCATTTTGGAAAATCCTAGCGTCTTAAAAAGACCAATTATGATCGATCCAAAAGATAATAAGATGCAAGTAGGATATAACGATGAAGAAATTAGAGTTTTCATTCCAAAGAGATTACGTGAACTAATTGTTTATTCAAACTTTAGTCAGGGAGATTCATCCTATCAAAAAGCTTTAGAAATATATTTTGATGAAATGGAATTACGTAAAGAAAAATCTAACAGCTAAAATGATTGGTGCAGTTGCACCTTTTATTTTGTCAAATTAAAAAAAACACAATATGACTTATTAAAGGGTTTTTGGCTCAAATACTTTGTAAAATATGCAAAAAATGTTATTTTTTGATGAATATCCATAAAAATATGATATTATATTCATATGAAAGCCCTTTTGTATTGGAGGAATGTAAAATGAAGATGCTGGATTTTGATGGAAAGATTAAAGTTAGAAGAAAGGATTTAAAGGTTAGTGCAGTTGTAGAAGGTTTAATTAATTTGCCAAGTTCTGAAGTCAAATCTTTTTTTGAAGGAATTGGGTTAACTATACCAAAATCATTAAGAATGCAAGTTCTACAATCGGTGTTAGATGAACCAGTTAATCAAACACTTGAAGAGCGCTCACATTTAGCCGATGAACTAGGATATCGTCTAACTTGGGTTGAATTCTTCACTGAATATCAGTTAGAAAATTTAGTTAAATTTTTCGATTCTGCCAGTCTCAACAAAAAATATTTGAGTGAATTGTGGCTCGCTTTATTATCTTATATGGTAGATAAGAAAGTTGACGATAAAGAACTTTTAAAACTGATTGATAAAGCTCGTGGTTTTAAACAATTACCAGAAGATATTTTGGCGTACAACTTAGACTTAAAAGACTTATTCTTTGATATCGACGAACAAATTGATGGAGTGACCCAAGATCAATTTAGAACCGTTTTATACAAGAGTTCGACTGTCGTTGAAATTAGAGAAATTGGTTTAAAATATGGAGTTGATGTTCCAAAACGTCTGAAAAAAGATGAATTAGCCAGTATTATCCTTAATGTTTTAAAAAACCGTGGCGAATATACTCTTGAAGTAGAAGAAAAAGTTAGATCTTTATCGATTGTTTTACTTCAAAGATTTGCTAAGGACAATGAAATTAAAGCTTCAATTGAACTTAAAAAAGAAGACGTGATTGAATACATTTTATCTAACGCTAATCAAACTAAAGAAAAATACTTTTTACCATCTGACTCAGCAGTTTATGAAGTTGAACTGAGAGATTTAGATAAACTTGCTACTAAAGTTAAACCAGAACCGGTACTTGAAGCGCCAGTTCAAGAACAACCAGTTCAAGAAGAACCGGTAGTGATTGAAGAAAAACCAGTTATCCAAAAACCTAAAAAGGTAGTGGTTGAAGAAAAAGTCGTAGTTAAGAAAGCCAAACATTCGCCACAATACGAAGAAGTAGTTAGAGAATTAGAACTATTAAGAGCTGAATTATTAGATCACATTAACAACTGTAAATGTACTCAAGCTCTGAGAGAAGAAAATAAACAATAATATTACACAAAACCCTTGGGTTACTTAATAGGGGGGACACCGATGTTTAAAAAAAATAAAGATTTAGAGAAATACATTGCTGACTCAGTTCACCATGTAGTTTTCGACTGTCAAACGGGGAGAGTAGTTTACGCTAGTAAAAATATTCAAAAAAAATATTTAACAAATATTGAAGAACCGACATTTGATACTTTTTTTCCTAATTTAAATTTTGAAGACATTAAAAGACAAATTAGTGAAGCACCGGAAAAGAAAATTAAACTAAATGTTAATTATCAAGGGTATAATATGCCTTTTGAATTTTCGAAAATAGAAATTGGTGATCGCGACAAAATAATGGTTAGTCTCTTAGTTGAACAAGTTTTCTTTGGAACATTTGGAGAAAAGTTTAGTTTAGTTAGACGTCAAGATTTATTTATTACAGCCTATATTGATGATAATTATAATATAGTTGGCTGTAGCCATATGTATAAAAAATATTTTAAAGATGCATCACCTAAGTTAATTGGTGCCAACATTTATCATAATATCATCAATTATCGACCATACGAAGATGTAATTAGATTAAGACAAATTATTGAAGAACATTATTTTTGGTACGGCGTAGCCGTATTAAAGGAACGAGATAATATCTTTGCGCCATATATCGTAGTAGTATACAATCGTGTGGCTCCAATTCTTGATTCAAAATTTGAAGTTCACTTTTTCCCACTGAGGTTTTTTGGCGATAAAACTATTTTCCAATACGACTTCCATTCAGGAAGAGGAAGTTCAGTTTACTCGAGAAGTATTTTTGAAGGAATTGTTCATAAGTATTTAGCGGCAGACGATACTGAAAAATATTTATTATTTATGGATATTAATAATTTTAAATCAATCAATGATTTTCATGGCCACGATTGTGGCGATTATGTTTTAAGAAAAATTGCTGAAATTTTAAGTCATGTCTTTAAAGATTATATTGTTAGCCGTTATGGAGGCGACGAATTTGCCGTTTACATTGATAGACCAACCCCTAAAGAAAAAATCATTGAATTAATTGAGACGATGGAAAGTATGATTGAGGAACAAATTGGTGACAAATTTAACGCTACGAAAAATCATTTAAGCGTTGGCATTAGTAAATATAAAGAAAATGGAACCACGTTAAATGATTTAATTCACGAAGCTGATGTCGCAATGTATAAAGCAAAAAGGGAAAATTTACTATATAAGTTTTGTTACGATTAAGGACGGAAATTATGAAAAGAAAAACAATAGGATTAATTGTTGTAGTTGCTATTATATATATTTCGTTTGTAATCGGTATTGGAATTTCTGTCGTTAATTACTATCGAAAGCAATTTGCTAAAAGTATTGAAGAAACTTTCTTAAGTATTAATATTTTAGATGCAACCCAACTTTCAAATAGATTAAATGAAGACTATGAGATATTTAAAGAACACATTAATAACTCAACTAATGAAGAATTAAATCTGAACAAACCCCATATTTATAATCAAAAGTATTTAGGTTTTGGTGAGATTGTAGGAGATGGGTTTATCTTTGATTATGGTATTAAAAAAACTTTTAAGCAAGATTTAGACACATCATATTTTACTCAAGAAATTTCAATCTATAGTTATAAACAAATATTCCAAAACGATCATTCGGAAGAAGCATTTTTCTTTTTTATTCATGACAATCGTTTTGGATTTTTTTCTGCCAGTAAATATCTAGATTCAATTTTAGTAACAGATGGCTTTTTATTAGTTAATACTAACGGATTAATCTTATTTAATGGAATTAAAAACAACTTTGCCACCAATTTAAATGGTTTTTATAATAAATCCGATGATATTGTTAAATCATTAAAGAAAAATGAAAGTGGGATTAGTATTGATCGAGTTGGTAGCATTGATTATATGACTAGTTATAGTCAAGTTAAAACAATTGATGATCTATATTTTTTGGAACATCTAGATTATAAAAAATATACAAGTAGAGTGGATCAATTAGTTGAACCAATACACGCGATTATTTTAACATTTAGTATCGCATTAGTCATTCTTAGTGTGTTTGCTGGTGTTATTTATACATCGATTTACCGCGATGTTGAATTATCTTATCATCAATTAAGTTATAACACAATACCAATTGTTGTTATTAATCGAAAGGGTCGGATAATGTATCGCAACAAACAATTTAAACGCGATTTTCATGATTTTGCTGGCACTAAACAAATTACTGAAATTTTTATGGTTGATATGCTAGAGATCTTAAAACAAATCCCGTTAAAAGTTTGGCTTGTACTACCTTCCGGTCCATATAATAGTGCTAGATTAAATGTCATTAAAACTTCAATTTGGGGCTATACGATTTTAGTTTATCCAATTATTGGCATTGAACAACAAGAAGACTTTTCACTGACTAATATTCATACTGGAATTGAAAGTTTAAATCAATATAAAGAAGACTTTCAAAACCTTAAAAAAGTGGCTAAACCATCAGCTAAAAATCAGGCAGTAGTTTGTATTAGAATCATTAATTTAAGGAATGTTGAATTAATGAGAGGACAATCCTTTGTGGAAGAGGCAGTTTTTAAGGCGGCGCATCGCTTAAGAACGTTAAGTTATAAACCAGATAAGGTTAGATTTTATCACTCATTTGATAATACATTTGTTTTATTTTATGAATCTGATGATTTATTAGATATTAAAGAAGACGTTAGACGAATTATTAGAGAATTTGAGGAAGAGAAAATTGACCCAGTTTACGACATTAGCTTTTATTTGAAAGCCGGTATTTATGAATTTAATCTTCGAAATGAACGTTCTGGTGCTATTTTCGTTTATGAAAAAGCGAAAACAGCTTCTGAACAACTAAGTCAATCTGTCGACTCAGTTTTAGGAGTTTACGACAGCGCTAGTGACCGCAGGCTTCAATTAAACTACTTAATTGCTCACGATTTAGAAAAAGCGATTACTAACCGAGAATTATATATGGCACTTCAGCCAATTTATGAAGTTGATAAAGATCAAATTACTGGATTTGAAGCGTTATTAAGATGGAACAATCCGAAATATCGTGGCATTTCGCCACAAGTTTTAGTTGAAGTTGCAAATCAAAGTAATTTCTTATTAAAATTAGGAGATTATATTTTAGAAGAATCATTAGAAATTGCTAAAAAAGTCGAACCATACAATATGACGTTAGCCATTAACCTTGATCCACTTCAATTATTACAAGTCGGATTTGTTGATATTCTCAAAAATCAACTTGAAAAACATGATATTCATCCAAAGTCAATTGTCTTTGAGATCACTGAAAATAATATTATTACTTTCTTTGATGATATTACTACCAAATTGAAAGAGATAAGGGGTTTAGGAATCAAAATTCACATTGACGATTTTGGAACTGGAAACAGTTCATTACTATATTTAAAAGAGTTACCGTTCGACGGTTTAAAAATTGACCGCGAGTTTATTAAAGATCTGGAAACTGATCGTCACTCCAAAGCGATTGTAACAATGATTGTTGGGCTTGCGAAAAACTTGGATGTCGAGATTGTTGCTGAAGGCGTCGAGACCGCCTATGAATTAGACTTTTTAGATAAGAGAAATGTAAAATACATTCAAGGGTATTACATTGGTCGACCATTACCATTTGCAGAAGCCATTGAAAATATGGAAGAAGCTAATAAAAAGTCAAAAAAGAAATAAAGGAGTGTGAAGATCGTGATTTTACTATCTACATCAGGATCAATAGTTGTTTTTATAGCGATTGTTTTAGTGTTAGCTTTAGTAGTAACCTTTTTACTTCGCGGAGCAATTATTGATATCAGAGACCACAACCTACAAAAATATTTAACTTTTAGCGATGTTATCCCAAGAACAGCGTTTTTAAGATTAGTTAAGAAAAATATGGAGCGCTCCCAACATGTTCCTACATTTTCAATTGTCTATATAGCAGTTGACCGAATGCACGATTTAGAAAGTAGTCTTAATCAAAAAATCATTATTAATATTTTCCAAACGATGATTGAAAAAATTAGAGAAACTTTCTCCAGTGAAACAGTAATTGGAGCGATTCAAAAAGGTGAATTCTATTTATATGTTTCAGATGAATATGACTATGACGAAGTCATGCAAACTACCTATGCCTTATTTGAAAAATTATCCAAACCATTTGAAATATCTAGTCAAACAAATATTTTAGTTAATATTTCAATGGCGGTGGCATTTTATCCGATTCATGGCGAATCTACTGGTGAGATGATTAAAGTATTAAATACCATTATGAGAGATATTAGAAATAGTGGTGGCGCTTCAGTTAGAACTCTTCAATCAGATACTAGTAATGTTACTAAGAGTGATTATCTAGATTACTATTATGAACTTAAAGTAGCGATTGCTGAAAACCAATTTGAGTTTTATTATCAACCGGCGGTTGATTATAATACTAATAAAGTCGTTAGTTTATCTTTATTTTTAAGATGGAACCAACCAAGAGTTGGTGTCTTACCAGCAGCAAAATTTACTAAAATCTTAGAACAATCAGGAAATATTTATTTTGTTGGTTTACACGGACTAGAACTCATGTGTCAACATTATAAGTTTTTAGCAGAAAAGTTTGAAAACGATGACCTAATGTTAAAACTAATTGTTAGTGGCCGTGAATTTTCTAATAAAAATTTAGTTAAAGACTTTAGTAAAATTCTTAAAAAATATAATGCTGATCCAAGTAAATTTATTTTAGACGTTCAAATATCTGAATTATTACTTGACCCTAAAGATCCAATATCTGTACGTATTGGTCAACTTAAAAATTTAGGATTTAAGATTGCAACTGACGTTTACGCCGTGAATTTATTCGACTTAGAAAAAATTGTTGGATCCAAAGCTGATATCTTAAGACTACCACGATCATTTTTAGAAAGACAAGATAATCACGCGTGTGACTTATACTTTAATTTCTTTAAAGAAAAAATGGTTACTGATCATGTTACTATAGTTGGTGAGCAAGTCGAGGATGAATCAGAAAGAGAATATTATCAAAAAAATAACATTAATATTATCCAAGGTAACTTAATTGGAAAACCAATGCCAATTACTCAAATTGAAAATTGGATGAATGATTTTACCGGTCGCTCGTCTGTTGTTGAAGAAACACCAGTAGTTGAAGAAGAACCAAAAGAAATTGAAGAAGATATCCTCGAACCAGAAACTTCAACAGAAGCAGAACTAGAAGTAATTATTGAAACTGAATCTTCAGAAGAAATAGTTGAAGATGAAATACTGGAAGAAGAAACTCTAGAAGAATCTTCAATCCCAGAAGAACCACAAGATTTATCACAAATGACGGTTGCTGAATTGAAAGAATTAGCGAAAGAACGTGGATTAACCGGATATTCCGCATTAAGAAAGGGCGAATTAATCGCTTTGTTGGAGGCAGAAACAAGTTGAAACCGGTTTCAATAAAAAAATAAAAAAAATTTTAATTAAAAGTATTGACATATCAAAAAAACTTGGTATAATAGAATTACAAAGAAATTGTATAAGGGCAAACATGTAGAAATGCATGGACGCAAAACTATAGGGACTAAACAAGTCAGCCAGTTACCGTGATTGATGTGGTGCTGGCTTTTTATATGATAAAAGCCAGGGGCCACTAACTTTTGGGTACTGGCTTTTTTATTTCTCCAGGAGGTATGTGGATGAAAACTGATCCTATGTTCAATTTATCAACTAAAAAAAAGTTCACTCGCGAACAAAAAGTGACTATTGGTTTAATCGTAACAGGGATTTTATCAATACTTTTAGTGCTAATTACAATCTATGGTCAGTATACAGGAACATTCGTCATTAAGTTAACCCACACTGCAGAGAAAAAGGGAATTAAACTTTCACAAACAAATGATTTTATAAACAAAACTGAAAGATTAGTTTTAAACCCAGTAAATGATACCGAAGATATGATTGAAGAAAACATCATTAGAATTGACGAAATTTTAGCTTCAGAAGGTGGTCAGTATGAAGATCCAGATGGAAACTACAACTATATCGCCTATACTTTCTTCTTAAAAAACGTTGGAGAAGAAGTTGTTAATTTAAGATACGATTTCAGAATCGTATCTCAACAAAAGAACCTCGATAGGGCAATGACAATTATTTTTTATGAACATAGTTTGACAGGAGAAGAACCACAGAAAGACTATTATCATAAAACTAGTGAAAACAACTACTTGGGTGGGAAAAGAATTCCAAACTTCCAAGTTGGAGAAACTAGAAAGTTTACCTTAATCGTTTTCATTGATGGTGTAAGAAGTAATGCAACTATGTTAGGTGGAGCCGTGAAGATTAACTTGATCTTCACCGTAGAAACAGCAGAAGAGGCATAAGGATAATATGAGAAAAATCTTGATTGCATTCTTAGCAACGATGCTATTGGTGTTAACATTGGGAACATCAACGTTCGCATGGATTACATTAGCAAGAGCTAGTCAAATTGAATCAATTGCCTTCCAAGCCTTCTTAGGTGATTCACTAGAAATATCAATAGATGGAGAAAAATATTATTCTGAATTACCAGCTACCGAAATATCAAAAATATTTGGGAAAAATAGATTATTAGATATTACATCTGTTGATGGTAAAACATTCACTCATTTAAGAAGGAAAGAGATCACTCCAAACAACCATTATATTAGCATTGAATTTTATTTTAGAACTACATCCAAAAGAGAAAGAACGGTTTATTTAGCAAATAATATTTCAGATGTTGTTAATTATGATGACACTAAAAAACAAGAAGGAACATTTGTTGTCTCAAAAGGAATTAATTACCGTGCTAGATTTGATTTCCAATATGATGAAAATGATATTGTTAGAGCTGGAGAAGTTAGAACATATTATATTAGTGAAGCGGTTAGAATTTCAACAATTTCTACTATCAATGGTGAGGAAGTTGTTAAAATATTTGATTTAAGTGGCAATGAACATCGAGGTTATGGGAAACCTTATGGTGCATACGATTATTATAAAAAGGCGACTAATAGACATCTAGAATTGCCAACAGAAATACCCCCAACAATTTACGAACTATCCAAATTTGATCCAAATGGGCCATTTAGTTTAGATGACATTTCTAAATTAGTTGAACTAAATGAAATTCAAGAGTTTGATGGCAAGACTTACTACACCGGAAAAATTAAAATGAACATTTGGGTAGATGGTTGGGATGCTGATCTGTTTGATCCGGTCCTATATGACCGAATTAAAATACAGCTGCAATTTAAAGCAGTAAGAAATTAAGAAAAAAATTAGTTAAGAAAAGGAGAAAAAGAGTATGAAAAAATTAACTAAAAAAACATTGATGGCGATTTTCGCACTAGTCTTAGCGGTTGTTGCATTAGGCACAACATCATTTGCATGGTTTACTATTGGTCAAACCGTATCAACTCAACAAATTGAATTAGACATTAGAAGTGAAGATGGATTGGAATTCCAATATAAAGGAAAAATAGCAGAAAATGATAGTGAATGGACACAATATCTTAGCACTGCTGACATGTTAGCTAAATTAGGTGCTGATTATGGCTCAACACCATTCGCAGACAATTTCAAATTTGATGCAGTAACATCAGTAGACGGAAAAACATTTAAAAAGATAAAAACTGATGGCTCAGGATTAACTGATGCTATTCCTGCATTAAACGTACAAACACTTGCTTCTGGAATTCTTGAATTCAAATTAAACTTCAGAACTAAAGCAACTGGATCACCAAAATTATCTTGGACTGGCGTAACTTTAACTTCAACAGCAGTTCCATGGTCACCTAACAAAACATTTACACACAATAAAGAAACTTACGGAACAAGTGGAACAGTAACTCCAAGTGACGAAGAAAATTACTATCCACACGATGGTGCAAGAGTTTCAGTAACTAGTGGTGAAACAACAGTTGTTTATGAAGCTCCAAATTCAGCATCAAACTCTGTATTAAATACAGGTCTAGCTCCAAATGCATTAGATTTCGCTAAAGGTGCACATAGCTATTATAAAGCGATGACTGGTAAAAACTTGAGTGGTATTTTCCCAGTAGAAGGTACAGTAGCAACTGATACAGAACTTGACGGAACAGAATTTAAAGTAAATTTTGGTAGTGTACAACCAGATGATTACCGTTATGTTGAAGTTGTAATAAGAGTTTATTTAGAAGGATTTGACCTTGATACATTCAATGCAATTTTATCAGGAAAAATTCAAATGGCTCTAGAATTCCAATTAACTCAATAATTTTATACTCTAATTTTACTAATATAAATCACGGTTGCGGGCTTCGAAAGCCCGTAACCTTGATAATATTATAAAAAAAGATGGATTTTTCTTATTTGATTGTGTTATAATAAATAATAAGAAAGATTTATTAAAGGAGTATTTATGGAACAAGTAAAGGATAATAGCCAATTAAAACGAATTTTGAAGATAGTATTAACTGTCTTATATTATGTATTTATAGTAGTTTTACTAACTTTTTCAATAGTCACTATAGCATCACGTGGGGAGAAACAAATTCCTAATTTATTCGGACGTGGTTATTTAGCTATTGTCTCTGATTCGATGAGCAGTGATAGAGAAGATTCGATTGATGAGGGCGATTTAATTTACGTGAGAATTCTTAACGATGAAACTCGTCAAGAATTAAAAGTGGGAGATATCGTCACTTTTTATGATTATTCCATTCGAGCTTTGAATACGCATAGAATTGTTGAAATCACTGAAAATGAAACCGGAAAATATGTTACTACTCAAGGTGATAAAGCTGGAGCACCAAAAGATCCTTTGCGTCCTATAAAAGATATATTGGCTATCCACACTAAAACTAAAAAAGGTGGAGGCAAATTTATTATGTTTTTGCAATCAAAAACAGGTTTCGGAGTATTAATCGTATTACCGGTATTTATACTATTTGCCATCCAAGGCTTTAGATTCTATGTGATTATTAAAGAAAACAAGAAATCTGAACAAGCAATCAATTTAGAAGAAGAAAGAGAAAAGATTAGAGCTCAACTCTTAGAAGAAATGGCTGAAGAAGAAAAGAAAAAAGACGAATAATTTAAACTAATTAATATCTCCCTAGATTAAGTACAATCGAGGGATGTTACATGATAGAATTTGTACGTTATTACATAGACTTTTTAAGAGATGTTTTAGCTAATATAGTTAAGTTTTTTAGATTAATATTTGCGACTATCGCAGATATTTTTTACCATTATCCAGTGGGACATATTAGAAAACTTGTTAGTTTTAGCGAAAACTTTAACTTCTTAGATTGGCTTGCGGCAATTGTGATTATTGCCTTGAATATAGCTTTTGTTATATTCCTAATTATTAGATTATGGCTTTTAGCTAGAAAATACATTAAATTTAATCGTTCAGAAATTACCAAAGAAAAACTGATGGCTGAAATCGGTGTTTTAAGTCAGCGTATTGTTGAGTTAACCGATGAAAAAAATCAGATTTTAGCGTTGAAGATGGAAACTGTTGGTCTAGCAACAAATGTCACTAAACCAATTGATAAGAAAAAAGCTCAAGAAAAGGTACCTGGTAGTTCTAGATTTACTAAGTTAATTGAAGTTGATGAGCAATATGCAGATACAGCTCATGCAGTCTTTATGCAAGAAAAAGATTTTTTAACCTTAAGAGAGTTAACACAAAACTTCATTAACTTTGCTGCCTCACAACTGGGTTTATTTTATGAATTTAAAGTTGTAGCCGCTTATTTCGCGGGAATGGCAACTTCTAAAATTATCATATTAGAAGGTATTTCTGGTACTGGTAAAACCTCACTACCTTATGCTATGGGTAAATTCTTTAATAATCCAGCAGATATTATTTCAGTTCAACCATCTTGGAGAGACCGTTCAGAAATGATTGGTTATTTAAACGAGTTTACGAAGAAATTTAATGAATCAGATTTTCTTAAAGCTTTATATGAATCGACATATCGTGAAGATTTAAATTTTATTGTATTAGACGAGTTAAACTTAGCGAGAATTGAGTATTATTTTGCTGAGTTTTTATCAATTCTAGAAATGCCAAATCAAAGTGATTGGCTAATTGAAGTTGTGCCATCTTCGGCACCAGGAGATCCTCAAAACTTCATTAATGGTAAAGTTTTAGTTCCACAAAACCTATGGTTTATTGGAACTGCTAATAAAGACGACTCAACATTTACCATCACTGATAAAGTTTATGATCGTGCTTCAATTATTGAGATGAATGCGAGAATTGATGCAATTGATGCCCCTTATACTGAATCGATTCATATGAATTATGACTACTTACATACTTTATTTGAAATCGCTAAACAAGATAATATCTTATCACAAAGATCTTTAAACAACTTAGATAAACTAGATGAGTTTATCACTAGTCGTTTCAAAGTTACCTTTGGTAACCGTATTTTAAAACAAATTCGTGACTTTATTCCAGTTTACGTTGCCTGTGGTGGCGATGAAGTTGATGGATTAGACTATATGGTTGCAAGAAAAGTATTAAGAAAATTTGAAAGCTTAAACTTACCATTCTTAGTAGAAGAAATTAGAGAATTAATTTCTTTAATGCAAAAAATGTTTGGTAAGGATAAATTCACTGAATCAATTGAATATCTAGAATCACTATTAAGACAAATTTAATAACATGGGAAAAAGAAATAAAATAAGAGTAAATGATAAGTTAACGAAATTTTATGAACAATATTTAGAAGAAAACCGAGAATTGTTTGAAACTGATGAATTTTCTAAAAGAATGTATCGAGCAATTCAATCTGGTGATAAAGAACTATATTATAAAAATGTTGCAGAAACTAAAGTTTTTGATGAAAATTGGATTGAAACATTAGAATCATATTTTCCATCATTAGATAATATTGTTCGTAATCCTAAGTCAACTATTAAATATGAAGAAGAATTAGTACCAGTTGAAAAAGTTAGAAAAACAAGTTCATTAACAATTAGACACTTGTCGGCTAATACTCATCTAATCAAAGAAATTGAAGATGATCTAATTAAGCCAAAGAAACTTTTAACTACGTACGCTGATATTGATTACGCTACTTATGAAAATAGAATGGTAGCTTCTTTAATTCATCGTTTATTTTATTTCGTAAGAGCTCGTTATGAAGTTATTAAAGAACATGGAGATTCTTTTCAACAAAGTTCGATGGAGTTCAAAACTACCTTCGAATTAAATAAAGGCGAATTAAATTTTGACTTAAAAGTTGGAATTAAAGAAGAACTTGATAATAAAGATGTCATCAGAAATAATAAAAAACTTTTAAAACGTGTTGAAAGATTAGAAAAACTAGTTACCGGATTTATGGGGTCACAATTTATGAAAGACCTCAAAAATGCACCACGGGTAAGAACTCCAATTATGAAGACGATAGTTCTTCAAAAAAATATTCACTATAAAAACTGTTATATGTTATGGTTATTTTTAGATAGATATAACACTTTAGCATTTGAAACTGAAATTCGTGAAACTCATTTAGATTTAACTAATGAAGAATTACATAATCTTTATAATGATATCATCATTAATTTAACTGGAATTTTATATCATCAAGAAAACCGAAAATTAGAGTTTAATAAGTTTGATCGTCTTCAAAGAAAGAAATCAGTTCGAATTATGAAAGACTTAGAAGTTGATCCAGGACTAGCCGAAGATTTTGAAATTGAAGATACTAATATTAACCAATACTATTTAGAACAAAGTAGAAAATTATTTCAACAATCATTAGAATATCATGAAGCTAATTCTTCAACTTATGAAGTGGCCTTAAAGCGTGCCCTTCGTGAAACTATTGAATTTAGTAATCGACTATATTATGATTTCTTTGAGTTTGCACAAGAAGAAGATATCTTTCGAAGATTAATTACTAAAGTAGATCCAAAAGACGAATTAGAACAAATTCGTAAGATGGCGGATATTGCAAAAGTTATTAGAGAAGTTAAAGAAGTTGATTACCGCAAAAGTGTTTCTTTTGAAAGAAAATTATTATTAAGAATCGCCGAATTAGATAAGATCTTAATTAAATCTGGTGAACATCGATTAGAATCACTAATCGCAATGGAAAAGGCCGAAATGAAACTTCAAAACGAACAACAATTAGCTGAGTTTGAAGCTAATAATTTAAAGGCTGAACTTGAGGCAACTAAGGCAATTCAAAAAGAATTAGATGATATGCGTCGTTCAATGAATTTAAGAATTAAAGAAATTGAAGTTGAATATCGTCGTAAAGAAAGAGAAGCCATTAAAGATGTTAGACAAGAGTTTAAAGAAATTCAAACTGGACAAGTCAATCAAGAAAAAGAAAGACATCAAGAAGTAATTGAGACTCAATTAGCTAAAAAAGAAGAAACCATTATCAAGATGCAAGAAGACTTTATTGCTAGACAAGATAAAGTTATTACTGAATACCAAAAAGTTTTAGCGGAAGAAGGAATTGAAATTGATGGTAACTTCCAAATTGGTTTAGCTGATTTAAGAAGAGAACAAGCAGAACAACATCGTGAAATTCAAGAAGAAATAAGAAGAGAAGTCTATGATGTTTCTCTAGAACTTGGACGCATTCAACAACAATTTGAAAAAGATTTAGAGGAATATATTGATCTAAAACGTACCATTAAGTTACAAAGTAACAACCCAGTAGCAAGAAAGATTAGACGCCAACAACAAAGAAATGAAAGTCTTGCGAAATAACGGCTGAAAGGAGAAATAACTACATGAAAAAAATTAAAAAGATATTGAAAAACATCTCGTTTGTTGTGACAACTATCTTATTAATTTTTGCATTATTATTAGTTATTTTATCAACTATAGCAAAGAAAAATAACAAAATGTTTTCAATCTTTGGATATAGTTATTCAGTTGTCGCAACCCCATCAATGCAACCAGAAATCAATGTTGGGGAAATTATTATTATTAAAAAATTAGATTATGATGACTATTTAAAAACGGCTCAAGTAGGGCAAGATGTAGTCGTCTATCAATCAAAAAAATACAACATTTATATTGTTCATAAACTATATGAGATAACTGAGGAAGGATTAGTTTTAAAAGGGGTTAATAATCCATCACCAGATGATGAGATTGTTAATCAGCAAAACTTTCACGGAATTGTCGTTAGTCACGGTGTCCAATGGTTTGGCAACTTTCTTTTAAGTTCGCGATCACTTATTTTTTTGGTCATCGTTTTATTTTTGATATTTGTTATTGTAACTGAAATATTACCTCAGTTAATCAAAAAACAAGCTAAACAAGAATCAAAACTAGACGATGAAACGAGACGTCTACTTGAAGAACAAGTTAGAAAAGAAATAGAAGAGGAAAAGAATGCTTAAACGATTATATTCACTAATGTTTTTAATCAGCACCTTTGTACTACTAGTTGGTACTGTTTATGCATGGTTTACTCTTGGGAAAGAAAATGAAGTTAGTTTTATCGAATTCAATATTGGTGGAAATGTTGATGTTGAAACTTTCTTGTATGTAAAAAAGAATGATGGACCAGAGGTCATAATTTTATCTCAGGAAGATTTATCTAATATTTTAGCATTAGGAATCCCGAGTGATGACTATCAATTTAGATTGAAATTAAAAAATAACTCTTCAAACAACCAAACAGTTAGTATTATGTTGCTAAATATGACTAGTTACAATGTGATAGAAGATGCTGACATTAGAGATGTTTATCTTTTGAAAGATTCAAAAGTTAAATATGGAAGCACTGATATCACATTAACTCCTTCGGTTGGACCGACTACTGGATATTTAAACCAACCATTAAATCAGTATCGTTTAACAAGGTATCTAGATGCATCGGATAATATGAACTTAATTAGTAATGCTAGTTTATTAGCTCTTGAGACTGTTGATGTTATTTTTAACATTAAATTTGACAGCGGTATTTATTGTAGTGCTTATACCGGATATATAGAAATTGAGAAATTACTTATTACTATTACATAATTATGAAAAAAACAAGAATTATTGTAATTTTTATATCATTTATCGCATTAATAGCTGCTAGTGTAGCTGTTGTTTTTGCGTGGTTAGTTGATATTAAAACTACTGATTCGATTACTTTAAAATCTGGTAAAGTCGAATACCAATTTTCTGGAAGTACGGTCACAGGATTTGTTGTCCCAGGACAAAACTTAGTGGCCAATCAATATCAACTTGTTAATAATTCAACTGTTGATAGTCAATTGAGAATTAAATTATCTGTTTTCCTAGATGGAGAAGAAATTATTTATGATGGTGCAGAAATTGATGAAAGAGTTGATATCGCTTTTGGTCTGGGAGCTGATTTTGTTAAAGGAACTGGTTTAGATAAATTTTATTATTATGGAGGGGTGGATGGCACAGTATTATCCACTAATACTACCCCAATTGTTATTGTTAGTTCGATTATTTTAGACGGACAGTATGTCCGTAATACTTATTCTGGGAAAATAATTCAAATTTTAATTACTATTCAAGCAAAACAAAAGGATTTTGTAACTTGGGAAACATTGGCTACCGAGGGAATAAATTTCCAAACAGGAACTTAATATATTCAAAAATTAAATTCATTTAATTTTTGAATATATTATTGAGGATGAAATATGGACAAAAAAAAGAAAAGACAAATTATTCTAATAATTCTAAGTATCATCTTAACAGGTGCTACTTTAGTGACGACTGCTTTTGCTTGGTTTGTTTTTGTCGATGTTCAACACTCAGTTATTTTTACAACCGGAACTATTAAAGTTGATGCTGTATTATATCAAGCCAATGATTTAAATTATGACGGAATCTTTGAAGAAAGTGATTACGAAGAAGTCACAGGTCCGATTGTTTTGGATAATATTGTTAGTAAACAAATTTTTAGTTTTAAATTAGTAGTTAAAAACCAGGGTACCATTCCAGGAAAAGTAAAAATAACTTTTAAAAATTTACCAACTGGTTTGACGATTAATAATGTAATCACTTTAAAATATAGCGACTTAGATGGGTCAACATATTCAAATGTTGAAACCCCATTTCCAACTAATGATTTTATTATTGGAACCAAAGATAGTTTAAACTATGCTAGTGGTTCAAATGAAACGGTTTTATTATTTCAAATTGAAGTTACTAAAAATTTAACTAATGCCCATTATGGACAAGTATTGGTAATTGATCATATCGAAGTTGAATTAGAACAAATTCCACCATTACCATAAGGAGAAACGAATGAATAAAAGAAGTATTATTTATTACATTTTAATAGTTCTTTTAATTGTTGGCATGTCGACAACTTTTGTCAGTGCTTATTTAACTGATGAAAAAGAAGAGGAAGTTTCATTAACTATTGGTAAAGTTGAAGTAGTTCAAGTCAAAGTTTATTACATGAACGGAACTGACGAAGTTGAATATGATTTAGTTACAATTGGCAGCGGTAGCACTCAACAAACTAAAAAAGGTGTTTATGATGTTAATATTAACGATGAAATTAGTCCAGATTATGTAAAAAACCTTTGCGTTGATTTTTATGTTAGAGCTAATGTTAATGCTTATTTAAGAGTAGCGATTCAAGATCAAGTGGTAAGAAAAATTTCTAACTATCAAGGTGTTGTTACTGAAACTGCAATTAGACATGAACCATTAGAGTTTAATTTTAATAGTGATAATTGGCACAAACAAGTACATAACAATGATGCTCGTAGTACTTATTACTATTACAAAGCTAAACTTATTGATGATACACTTGAACTAATCAAAGTTAGCTTTATTATTCCTAAAGATACATTTGGAATTTTAGTTGACGGTAATCAAATTAATATTAATGAAAACTACTTTCTTCACCTAGGATTTTCTTATGAATTGGTTCAAGCTGATTTTGGTGGGCCTGAGTACAATTGGGGATTACAAACTCCGCCTTGGGGAGGAAATTGGTAATGAAAAAAACTAACATTTCTAAAGTATTAATATTATCATTTGTACTAATACTAACAGCTGTGGTGTTAGGTTTTAGTATTGCCAAAGAAAAAGTAGTTGTTCATGGTTATACAAGAAGCACCAGTATTATTCCAGAACATGATTTTGAGGATATCGTTGAGTATTCGGGTAATTCATTTTATATTTCTTATACGGATTTTAGATTAAATATCGCAAATGCGACAGCTACGCCAGCTTCAATTAAAGCGGCGTTACAGTTTAGTATGCCAGAAGCACAACGAATCAAAATTAGATTTGATACAGCTCAAGAATTATACAATTTCTCTGTTGACGTTTCACCGTTTGCCAGTCAATATCAACATGCTGGAACTTTATTAGAATTACACTATGTATTAGGAAAAGATATTGATTACAATGATTTAGGCGGTACTGCTAGATTCATTCCAATTGGTTATAACTATCAAGATACATTAGGTGACTTAATACATGATGAATTTAGTGGTATTTTTGATGGACGTGGATTTGAAATTTCCAACTTATATTTAGCAGACAATAAAGAAAATGAGTTATACATAGTTGAAAATGATCAAGAAATCATAACGACACCGTACTATTCAATGTTTTCATTTAATAGTGGGACAATTAAAAACTTTGGGTTAGTTAATCCATTATTCGAATTAAGAATTGGTGACAGTGACCTTACTAAAGCGGCTCATATTGTTGGAGAGAATACTGGTATAGTAGAAAAAGTTTATGTCAATTATAGCGGAACCAATAAAGGAATTTACTTTGTCACAGACTTAGGTCATCAAACAAGACCACAAGCAGCAGGCTTAGTTTTTTGGAATAAAGGAAACGGACAATTATTAAATTCGTATTATGCTAGTGAAGTGGTTATTTTACCACAACACATGAGAAATTTTAGAGTCGAATCACCTGCTGGTTCTGGAATTTATAAAGCAGCAATTCAACCTGGTGTTTTTCGGGCTGATACAACATCTACAGTTAGTGGCTTAGTCTATGATTCGACTAGATATTTATTATCGGTTGTAAGTGGTGGGCAAACGGTTAATGTTGAAACACCTAGCGCCTTTCATACAGCAAAAACAACAACTGAACTTAAAACAAACGGTATGGATGCTGGATGGTTTTATTATCCTAATTATAGGTATCCAGCACTGTTTGGCTTAAATCAAGATTCATCAGATCGTTATGTAATCGAGTCGAGCGTTGATTTCATTTATTTTAATAAAATACTTAATTTACCTTATGTTGAATATAAATCAGCAAGCTATATAATTTCTGATTCGGTAACAGTTTTAGATTTAAGAGATTTAGCTCCTAGGGTTTATAAAACTCCGCTGGCTCCTTTTAGTGGAACATTTGATGGTAATAATAAAAAAATTGCCCACTTAGTTATCGATAATGGAAAATCAGCGAACAGAGATCTTTATGTCGGAATGTTTGGAACATTATGTGGAACAGTTAAAAATTTAACTATTGTTCAATCTTACATAGATTTAAAAGATTATCAAACAGTTAACTTTAACTATCACATCGGACTAATTGCTGGAACAATAGATAATGGTATCGTTCAAAATGTTCAAGTAAAAGGTAATGTAATTTTGAATAAACAAATTCCACAAAATCTAAATGTGGGTATTATTGCAGGAGAGGCATCAGGTCAAATTTTAGATGTTTTTGTTGATGGTGACTTATCTGCAAATACAATTTATAACCAAAATGAATTAACAGACGTTAAATATAATATTGGCGGTATTGTTGGAAGCACTATTAACGCAACTCTTAAGATGAACAATGTTTTGCATCTTGGTGATATAACTTCACCATTATCAAATTTAGGAACATCTTATAATAATAAATTAACCGTTAATCTTGGTGGTGTTTTAGGACTTTCAAATAATGTATCTGGAACAACAAATCAATATAAATTAATAACACATGTTGGTAAAATTGGAATAATGGATTTAAACGGCACCAAATTAAACTATCTTGTCGGTGGCGTCATTGGCGATACCAGTGGCGGTAGTTTTTCTAATTCAGGTGAACTTAATCGTAATTGGACACATCGAGGTGCCTTTTACAATTACATGACCAATATTATTCAAGTCGATCCTGATACTTACACCAATCCTTATAAAATGGTTAAAGTTGCTGGAGTATTAAACAGTAATTTATCGGCATATAGTGATTTTATTGATCTTCATAACTACGATATTCAAATTAGCGGAGTTAGAACCGCCTTAGTCGATTCCGTAAAAAATGAAGATATAGTATATGTACCAATCATCAATTCAAGAAGCGTTCGTGGTATTGGATTATATCAAGCAAGTAATGACGCTATGTTAGAGTTTGATTATCATTTCAATTATCATGGAATTGTTAAAACTTTAGGGAATAGTAAATTAAGATTTATTGAAAATAAGGGAAGTTTAACATTTAAAAATTTCTCTTATAGTAGAAACGTAGTAGTTGCGGCCATTTCCACAAGCACTAAAATTTCTTATCAAAACGTCTTCCAAGAAAGTGATATTACGATAACTAATTTAACTAATGCTATTACAAGCCAAACTGATAGTCCATGTATTAAAGTTGCTGGTTTCGCCCCATTACTTTTAGATGAAAGTGTTGTAGACCCAGTCACAGGATTAACAAGTTATGTATACATAAAAGACTCATATAATAAAGGTAAAATTATTGTTGGTGATATTAATAATAATTATGGTAATATTTATGTTGCTGGATTAGTTAACGAAAATGCATCGGGCGACTTACAGACTCAAGATGATAGTTTAACACCACATACCACATATGGTATCATTGACTCAATAAATTACGGTGATATTACTTCAACTTATCAAACTGGAGCCAGTCCTAAATATGGTATTCATGGATTAGGAAATGTTTTTGTTGGCGGTCTTGTAACTAACAATAGATTTTCAATTCAAGACTCAATTAACCACGGTAATGTTACATTCTATAACGATAATACAAATGCTACCGCTCAGTTTACAAGTGATTCAAGTGGATATTATGCGGGTAGAATTGAGTCTTACCATGGTGGGGTTATTGTTGGTGGAGTTGCCGCATTTGTTGGGGCAGAAGATTCAAGAATTTATGATACTTCCAATAGTGGTGAAATTATTGGGGTCAATAAAGCATTTGCCAGAGCGGGTGGTATTGTTGCAGTAGTTCTAGCCCAAGAATTAATCGCAGGTAATATTCAAGGTTTCGCTTCAACAATAACAAGCACTACCGACTTATCATCGTCAAGGATATTAAACGGGATTAATTATAGTAGAGTTATTGCGTTGACATCAATAATTAGTCAATATGATGATTCTACTCCAGTAAATCCTCAATCAAGATTATATTTCTATCCTAATGGTTCAACGTATTATAGTACTTTTACTCATCCTACGACAACTAAAGCATCAGGAGAAAGACCAGGAATTAATGCGTCTGCTGGTGGAGTTATCGGTTATGGGTTATCAGAAATGAGACGTATGATCAACCACGGTGAGGTAATTTCAACTGATGTCGCCGGTGGGGTAGTTGGGGCCACGTTCGTATTTAAAAAAGTACCTGATAGTTCTGAACGTTATCCTAAAATATATGTTAAAATTGACACGCTAGTTAACTATGGTGAGGTTAGATCATTCCGCGCTTCTAACTATGCAAATTTTGATAAAATTACCTTTAATACAACTAATTTAGGCTCTTACTTATATGGATATGAGGATAACTTTTTAGTAAGAAAAGATGTCGATAGAGATGTTATTAGAAGATATCCACGTGCCAAAAGAGGAATTGGTGGAGTTATTGGCCGCTTACAAAGAGGGGGCGACCAATTCATGGTTGGTGATAGAAGCTTTTATTCCTCAACCGGACAATATGGAGAATTTGACTTTATTGTTAATATGAATCCTAATGTTGACTTAATTGGTCGACTTGATCAAAATGAAAATTTCTCTTTTAGTGCTACGACCTTCTCATTTGCTGGTGCTAAATATTATAGTGCTAGAGTAAATGACTATACCCAAGCAGTATTTACTGGATTTAATTTTATGCATTATAGACAGAGCGTAGGTAGCAATGAATTAACTGAAGTCACCTATACTAAAATGAGATTTTATGAATATAATGAGGGGGGGAATCGTTATCGTCAGTATGAGGCTTATACTCAAAAGCAAGATAAATATGTAACATCAGGCTCTTGGTATAATCGAGTCTACGTATATGAGAGAAAGGTACTTAGCGCTATTGGTAACGTTATAAACTCCTTGGGATATTCTCAAAGACAAGGTGGTACATTTAATTCCACTAATAATACTCCTCAATGGGTAAATTATGGTGATAGAATTTTAGTTGGTGCAGCTAATCCAGATTTTCCGGACAATGTTTATTTTCCAAGCGAACAAGGATATCAAGAAAGTGGGGTTTTTGCAATACCATATAATGCAAATCCGCCAGCCAACAATAGGTTATCAAATGCAACATATATTGATGTTAGGGACGTGCCACTAGTTTCAGAAGTTGAAAACCCAACATCAAATGAAATCTATGTTTATCATGAGGCTTTCGAAATGAGAAACCCATATGTTATATTAAGTAACGGTGAGAAGATTACATCATATATTAAATTTGCTGAAAATGATGTTTTAGGTCCTAGATTTGTTGGAACAAGACCAAATGGTATGTATGTTTTATCAACATCTTCAGGTGCTGATTTTGGCCAAAAATTACCAATTAATACTGAAGTAGCTAAATTATTAAAATTAGATGGAAGTAAGCCACACTCGCCTGAAATATATGATAATTTGAATCATAGAGAAATGGTCGATAAAAGTTTGGACTTTAGATTTGTTAACCATACTAGTTTGTGGCAAGTAAACTTAAATGATGAAAGCGAATTATTACAAGTTGACCAAGATTTAAGAATTAAAGATAAAAATGGTAATTTTGAATTAGTTCCTTCTGATATTGATTATGAAAACAAAGAAATTACCTTTGAATTAGATATGGATTTGTTAAAGGTAGGTCAAAGTAGTCTGGATTTTGATATAATTGCCGCTAATATTCCATATCAAGCGTTTATTGCTGCCGATTATGATTCCGGAGTTCATCCTCCTATAAATACATTTATTGATGACTTAGAAAATGAGCGAGAATCAAATCCTAATCGAATTGTTTCAGTTAATTATCCGCCAAGTTTAATGTCAAACTTTGTGGCGACTTACCCTCATTTATTTGAATTGAAATCAAATGGTAAGTATGAATTTAGGCAAGGAATTTCGGAAAATGAATTGACAATTAATTTAGGTCAATTCATGGTATATTCAGAAGCGTCATTAGACACAGATACATTGTTTAATGTTCCTCAATATAAAACATTATATGATGTTAAAATTATTTTAAAACGTTCAAGTGTAAACATTGTGCCAACGGCTTATTTAATTGATGGTGTTACTGTTAGTCCTCATCCAGCATTAGCTGAGACTGTATGGCTTCATGGAGCTAATCAAAATATTAGTGAAACACTTAAAGTTAATCATCGAGATTATAGTCATTCATCAGGAAATAATCCAACAATGCCTGTTGGAACAGATATCAAAGATTATGTTGAACTTTATTACTATTACACACCTCAAGGGGGAAGTGATGAAGTATGGCAACTTGTAGATCCGAATCATTATTCACTAACAACGGTTAGTGTTCAACCAAATACTGGAACATTTTCATTTGAAATTACCTTTAGTGAAAACATGAGGGCAGGAACATACAATGTGAAATACAAGTATTATGAAAATGATGCCTATAAAAACATTAGAATTATTAAAGCTCAAAATACTAATGATTATTTAGAGGCTTTAAAACCACAAAATTTATCTGAAATTATACCAGCCAATGTTGGTGGCCAAAATTTCCAATCAGAGGTACCATTCTTATATGAGATTCTTTCAAGTGATTTAACAGTTACCCCATATTACCATGCGGGAGTTCCGATTTATCTTGACAATAAAGAATATACAATGCCACTATTTGACTATTTCTATGTTTCTCCGTTTGCGACATTAACAAACGTGACATATAATAAAAATTATGATGTAGCAGATGGTTATGTAAGTTATGTGTTGACATATTCAATTCAAAGTGAAGCAGCTTCACAACCGGCAAGGGTATACACGCACACTATTACCGAAAAACAAGTAAGTGTCCATAAACGATATAAAGATTTAGTAGAACAACACATCGCTTTAACAGCAGATAGAGAAGTTGAATCAACTATCTTTGAATTTACATTCGACATTGATTCTAGTTATAATGCTATATTTTATAATTTAGATCAATCTCAAGATGTTTATTTAGAAATAACAACGACTGCAGAAGGTTATGATGAGTCTCGATATAGTATTGTTAATAATAGACTTCGTATTATGATGTTAAATGTTGATTTACCTGGAGATTATGTCTTTGATATCGCATTGAAGAGAAAAGTAGGTAATGAAACATATACAGTTAATATCGGTTCAGAAACAATTACAAAACTTCCGGGAACTTCTTCATACTTAACCAATATTGCCTTTGGTGACGAAGGGGCTATTGGAACTTATCCAGATATATATATCTTGAATGCTCCAACGACTGATCCTAATGATCCAAGCGTGCCAATCGATCCAACTGATCCAATTATTTATCCTGATGCTACACCAGTTGATAATTATCAATTTTCTGATGTTAATACGGCATACAATAATTTGACTGCAGTGCATCCAGGTGGAATCAACTATGGTGGAGCAGATGAAGTAGGCGAACAACACATCCTCATTGAGGGTGAGGTTGACATGGTCAACTTGAATGAGTTTATTCCAAGAATGGTTGAATTTTTACCAATTGGTGCAACTATTCAAAGATTATACTATGTGGAATCAGCGGGTGGGTATGATATTTATTACACACCAGCAGTTGATGCGAGTTCAAATATTTCAGATATTGCGCAATTAGCAGCTGATTTCACTTTATATCCAACTGATTTATCTGAACCAACAGATGAATCAACGACAGACGTTATTATTACTTATGTAGTAACAGCTGAAAACGGAAATAAGACTTATTACTATTTAAGTGTAGGCGACGCTGTCTTCAACGTGACATTTATCTTTGATATTTATTATTACGATCCAGTTGCTGAAGAAGAAAAATTAGTAGTGAATGTGGCTAAATTTTATAATATTCCAATTAGAGTTCAAATTGCGGTTATGGATACTGATTATACTCAAATATCAACCAACCTTCCAACAGTTGATTTATTCCCTGATTTCACAACGATTAATGGTATTCACCATCACATGAGTTTATTCTATCTAGCTTTGGAACATTCTAACTTAGTTAATTATCGTTTTAGATTTTCAAGAAATATTGCTGGATTATATCAATTTATCCTAGATTTACCACACGAATACACCTATAAAATGTTTTATGGCCCTCAGGATGTCTTGTTAGAACTTCAAGATATTGAGGACATCCATCCAAACCACGAAGGAGTTGAAGGAAAATATTTCTATATTAACTCAGGTATTAGAAATAGAACCAGAAGAATTAAAGCAGTAATATATGATACAACACCAGATTTAGGATGGGGATTGACTGATAATGGGGCAACCTATCATGATTAAATTAACTACCAAGCCCAAACTTGGTAGTTTTTTTGTTGGGATATATATCTGAAAGTTACGATATTATCATAAAAATATTAATATTTTTTACAATAATAGAAATTAGTCTTAAATTATGATAAAATTGTTTTTGAAATACCATAATAAATTATTAAGGAGGAAAATTTATGGCAATCAAAGTAGCAATTAATGGATTTGGACGAATCGGACGTTTAGCTTACAGATTAATGCATGAAAATCCAAAATTTAAGGTAGTCGCAATTAACGACTTAACAGACGCTGAAACATTAGCGTATTTATTAAAATATGACTCAGGTCAAGGCCCTTTCATGGCTGATAAAATTTCTCATGATGCAGAAAATATTTTAATAGATGGTAAAAAAATTCCTGTTTTAGCAGAAAAAGATCCTAAAAATTTACCATGGAAAAAATTAGGTGTTGACGTAGTTTTGGAATGTACAGGTGTTTTCAATTCTGAAGAAAAAGCATCTTGGCATTTAGAAGCGGGAGCTAAAAAAGTATTATGCTCAGCTCCAGTTTCAGGTAATGTTAAGATGATTGTTTATAATGTTAATCATGACGTTTTAGACGGAACAGAAAAAGTCGTTTCAGGAGCTTCTTGTACAACTAACGCTTTAGCTCCAGTAGTGAAAGTATTAGATGATAATTTTGGTGTTGTGAAAGGATTTATGACTACTGTTCACGCTTACACAACTGACCAAGTATTATTAGACTTACCACACAAAAAAGGAATTTACTCACGTCGTGGACGTGCAGCAGCCGTTAACATTGTTCCATCATCAACCGGAGCTGCTAAAGCGATCGGTAAAGTTATGCCTCACTTAAATGGCAAACTAGATGGTACGGCACTAAGAGTTCCAACTGTAACTGGATCAGTTGTTGATTTAACAGTTGAACTCAAGAAAAATGTAACTATCGAAGAAGTCAATGCCGCATTTAAAGCTGCAGCTAACGAGACATTAGCGTATGTTGAAGATCCAATCGTTTCAAGTGATGTCATCGGTTCACACTTTGGTTCATTATATGATGCTAATACTACTCAAATATTAAATGTTGATGGTAAACAACTAGTCAAAGTTATGACTTGGTATGATAATGAAATGTCATATACTGCCCAATTAGTTAGAACTTTAACTAAATTAGTTGAAAAATAATTTTAATTAATTTTTAAAGAGCGGTTCACTTTTGACCGCTCTTTTTCTACTTAAAACCGTAAATTATGATATGATAACTTTGAAGAGATAAATTAATTTAAGAAGGAGTATACTAATGACCTGGAAAGATTTATTAAGAGATGAATATGAAAAACAATATTTTTATCATATGTGGCAATTAATTAAAAATGAACGAGTAACAAAAAATATCTACCCACCACATGAAGAGGTGTTTAATGCGTTAGTGTTAACTCCTTACGATAAGGTTAAGGTAGTTATTATTGGTCAAGATCCTTATCACGGTAAAAATCAAGCTCATGGATTGGCTTTTAGTGTCAAAGAAGGGAATCCCATGCCACCTAGTTTAAGAAATATCTTTTTAGAGCTTCATGCTGATTTAGGAATTAGAAGAACGAAAACTGATTTAAGTGATTGGGCTAAAAGTGGAGTCTTACTCTTAAATACAATCTTAACTGTTAGAGAGGGACAACCATTATCACACCAAAATTATGGGTGGCAAAAGTTTACTACCAAAATTATTGAGTTAGTTAATTTAAAAGAAGAACCAGTAGTTTTCTTGTTGTGGGAGAATAATGCGATTGAATTTAAGAAGTATTTAACTAATCCCAATCACTTAGTTTTAACTTCATCACATCCATCACCATTATCGGCTAGATATTCATTTTTTGGATCGCGTCCATTTTCAAAAACTAACAAGTTTTTAATTGAAAAAGGACTTAAACCAATTGAGTGGTAAAAAACATACAATTGAGGTATAATACATCTAACAGAGTAACCATACAAGCGTCAAGTGTCTAATCATGGGATGTTGGGTTAGAACGAACACTTCGGTGGCGGTTTGGTGGTGCGTCCGCTGTATAGATATTTTTATATTGTGGACTCTCTATTTAGGAGGGTTTTTTAATGCAAAAAAAAGGATTGTACAAAATGGTTTTAGGCGCAATTCTTACCGCTTTATCAATCGGAATTCGCCTGTTCTTTGATTATGTGTTCCCAACAGGAGGCACATTTGGATTACCAGTTTACAGCATTCCGTTAGTGATTGCTAGTTTAACATTAGGGCCATTATATGGCTTATTAGTGGGAATAGTTGCTGATTTCGGGAATTTGTTAGGTCCTCATGAGTATTTGCCACTCTTTGGGATATCCACGATTATCTGGGCGACAATTCCTGGATTAATTGCTCGTAAAAATTATAACTTTTTAAAAATGGTATTCGCAATTATAATTTCTTATTTATTAGCTAGTCTTGCCAATACTTTGGCTATTATTGTTTATTATGATTCTAAAACGGCGTTAGGTACGTTTGCGATTAGGATTCCAATACTACTAGCCACTGCACCAGCACTAATTTATTTAAATCACTTAATTTATTCTAGAATTAAAGATTATCAGCCTAAAATTTAACGATAATTTAATAAAATCTTTTGCTATTAAGAATGTCGACACCGACATTCTTAATTTATGTAGTATAATTATATATAAATAAAGGAAGTGAAAATTATGCACTATTTAAATCAAACGGCTACCATTACTAATTATTTAGTCGAAAACACAACTAGTAAAATGCGCCCAGCAATTTTAATTTTACCAGGAGGTTCTTATTTATATACTTCACCAAGAGAGGCCAAACCAGTAGCTATCTCATATAATGCTGGTGGCATTCACGCGTTTGTGTTAGACTATACTACTTTTCAAAAGTCGAAAACGACTAATATTGAAAAATTAATTGATGAAGTTAAACTGGCTTATGATTATATTGTGAGTAATCATAAAGAATTTCAAGTTGATATTAATCAAATTTTTATTATTGGTTTTAGCGCTGGTGGTCATCTAGCAGCGGCTGCGATTAATCAATATCCTAAAATGTTTCAAAAAGCTATCTTAGGGTATCCAGCATTAAACTTAGTGATGAAAGAAGGTAAATATGAACCAGTTGACGAATGGGAATTTATTATTAGGATGTTTCGAGATAATTTAATTTTAGATGTTACTAAAAATAATCCACCAACCTTTATTTGGCACACTCAAGAAGATGAAACTGTTCCAATTGAAGGTTCAATTGAATATATCCACAAATTAAATCAACTTGGGGTGCCGTTTGAAGCTCATTTTTATCAAACAGGATGGCACGGTCTTTCGATTGCAAATGAAATTGTCGCTAATGAAGATGGCAACCGAACTGATCTGCACGCAGCAAGTTGGGTTGGGTTATCAATTAGTTGGCTTTTAAAATGAAAGTTAAAATCATTGGTGGCGGTTTAGCTGGCGTTGAAGCGGCTTACTTCTTAGCCAACCGTGGAATTGAAGTGATTCTGTATGAGATGAGACCACTTAAATATAGCGAAGCTCATCAAACGGATTTACTGGCCGAGTTAGTTTGTTCAAATTCTCTGCGTTCAAACGACATTAAAACGGCAGTAGGGCTTTTGAAACGAGAAATGGGGTTATTAGACTCCTTAGTGATGAAAGCGGCAAAAATCGCTCAGATTCCAGGGGGAACGAGTTTAATGGTTGATCGTGATGAATTTTCGAAATTCATCACCAATGAAATATATAACCATGATAATATTAAAGTTATCAATCAAGAAGTTACTACAATTGACTTAGATATACCTACGATTATCGCAGCTGGTCCACTAGCTTCTCATGACCTAGTCACTCATTTAGTTAATTTAACTGGTGCAGAAAATTTAAATTTTTATGATGCGGTTAGCCCCATTCTTTCATCTGATTCGATTAATTTAGATATTTGTTATTCAAAAGACCGGTATCAAGAAGGAAAGGGCACATATTTAAATTGTCCTATGACTAAAGATGAATATAATAAGTTTTATGAGGCCTTAATTAAGGCTGATAGATATGCCCCTAAAGATTTTGAAAAAGAAATCTTTGAAGCTTGTATGCCGATTGAAGTAATGGCCGAAAGAGGCTATCAAACTCCTCTTTTTGGTCCGCTAAAGCCAGTGGGTTTGGAAATAGATGGTAACCGGCCATATGCAGTAGTGCAACTACGTCCAGAAGATTTTTCTAACAAAATGTATAATTTAGTCGGCTTTCAAACCTCACTGCGCCAAGGAGCCCAAAGAGATGTGATACGCTTAATTCCAGGGTTGGAAAATGCTGAAATCCTAAGATATGGTGTGATCCACCGTAATACTTATTTTAATTCACCTAAAATATTAGATAATGGATTTAAATTTAAAAATTATCCTAACTTATATTTAGCGGGACAAATTTCTGGTGTTGAAGGATATGTTGAAAGTGCCGCTTCAGGAATTGCTGCCGCTATTAATTTATATAGTAATTTAATGTTTCAAAAAGATTTAAATCTCCCAAGTGAAACGATTCTCGGTTCACTTAGTCAATATGTTTCAACTAGTAATCCTAACTTCGTTCCGATGAATGCGAACTTTGGAATTGTTCCAGCATTACCGGAAAAAGTTAGAAAAAAAGAAAGAAGAGAAGTGTACGCACAAAGATCACTTGATTCTTTAAATAATTTAATAAAGGAAAATAAATGGATCTAATCAAAAAATACCTAAACTTTTTAGAAGTTGAAAAAAATTATTCACCTAATACTATCCTAAGTTATAAAAATGATATCTTAGGTTTTTATCATTTCGTAGTTAATGAAAAATTTGCTAAAGATTTAGTTGGGGTGAGAAGTGATCGCATTGCGAAAAATTATATTTTAAGTTTAGGTGAAGAAACTGAAAGATCCACAGTTGCGAGAAAGATATCGGCTTTGAGAAGTTTTTATGATTATTTATTAAAAGAAGGGCATGTGAAAACGAATGTTTTCGCATCAGTTAATCTTCCTAAAATTAGTAAAAAATTACCACGCATTATTTCGGATAACGAAATGGATAATTTATTTAATGCAATTGATACTAATACTCATTTAGGATTAAGAAATTATATTATTTTAGATTTATTATTTTCATGTGGTTTAAGAGCTAGTGAATTAGTTGATATTAAGTTATCAGATGTGTATTTAGACCGAGGAGAACTATTAGTTCATGGTAAAGGCGAAGTTGATCGGTACGCATTTCTCCATGAAACGTTAGTTGATAACTTAAGAAGGTATATCATGTATACAAGACCAATTTTACTGGCTAAGGGAAATAATTTGAACTCAACCACCTTACTAATTAATTACAAAGGTGGTAATTTAACCGCAAGAGGCGTGAGAGTTATTTTAAATAAAATTATTGATGATTCAGGACAAACCTTTCAAATTCATCCCCATATGTTAAGACACGCCTTTGCGACAACTTTATTAAATCATGGGGCTGATTTAAGAACGGTTCAAGAATTATTAGGACACAAACATTTAAAAACGACGCAAATATATACCCAAGTATCTGCTGAAAAATTAAAAGAAAATTTTGATAAAACGAACCCAAGGATGAGAAAGAATGAAAAAGTTAAGTAAAATAATTGTTGAAGATGGGATTAAGGATATAAGTGCTTATAATTGGGTTAGAAAAGCAGCTAGGGGTATTATTGTGCAAGATAATAAAGTGTTAATGATTTATTCACATTCATATGATGACTATACCTTTCCAGGTGGTGGTGTGAAACGCGATGAGAGTTATCAAAAAGCCCTTTATCGTGAATTAAAAGAAGAAGTCGGAGCGAGAGGCATTAAAATTATTAAAGCGTTTGGGCAAACGCTTGAAGTAAGAAAAAGTTATCATCATGAAAATCAGCAATATCGTCAAATTTCCAAATATTTTATTTGTCGAGTTACCCATTTTGGTAACCAACAATTAGAAGAAAGAGAAGCTGATCATGGGGCAATGCCAGTTTGGATTGAACCAGGGAAGGCATTAGCTCATAATGAAAGTGTTAAAAAAGATGTCATGCACCAAAGAAGAGGAGCCAAGACAACAATTGTTAGAGAAAACGTCGTCTTAAAAGCGTTGATTGAAGAGGGGATAAAATGAGAAAGTTTGAGATTATTAAAGGATATGAAAATCAAGGAGTAAAAATACCACAAAGAGCTACTAAAAAGAGTGCAGGTTATGATCTAGCAAGTGTTGAAGATGTTTTAATAAGGCCAAAAGAAATCGTTTTAATTAAGACGGGCCTAAAGGCATCAATACCCGATGACGAAGTCTTATTAGTCTTCCCTAGATCATCATTAGCGATAAATCGAGGGTTAATGATGTCAAATGGCGTTGGAGTCGTCGATGCCGACTACTACAACAATAAAGAAAATGAAGGTCATTTAATGGTTCCACTTTATAATTTTAGTGATGTACCTGTTCTCGTTAAAAAAGGCGAAAGAGTGTCTCAAGGAATCTTTGTCAAATATGGTGTCACCGAAGATGATGAAGTTTCTAACAATAAGCGAATTGGTGGCTTTGGTAGTAGTGGTAAGTAATCATTTTTGATAGAAATAATCAAGTAATCGTTATAAAATATGATAAAAATACAGTTATGAAACGATAAGATTACTGAAAAATGTGAAAAAAAGCGAAAAAAACCACTGAAAAATGTGAAAAAAATCCGAAAAAACCACTGAAAAATGTGAGAAAAAGCGAAAAAAATCACTGAAAAATGTGATATAATTTCGATTAAAGACGGTGGTGAACGTGTAAAAACGAAAAATAGACTTATATTTTAAAAAATGAAGATAAAAAATAGATATTTACAAGAAAAAGAATTGGGAACATAATTGGCTTGGTAGTGGGCGATATTATTTGCAATAAACTTATAAATATGTTATATTTATCAAGGTGTCTAAAAAAATACACATGCTTAATGTTTGTATAACCCTAGTGCCACTTGGTGGGTTATATTAGTTAAGCAGAAGAAAAAACGAAAAGGAGAAAAAATTTATGGCAGTCGTTTCAATGAAACAATTATTAGAAGCTGGAGTCCACTTTGGTCATACGACTAAAAGATGGGATCCAAGAATGAAGCCTTATATTTTCACAGCGAGAAATGGAATTTATATTATTGATTTAAAAATTACGGCTGAGAAAATTACTGAGGCATACCATGCACTATTACAAATCGTGCAAAATGGGGGACAAGTTATTTTTGTCGGAACTAAAAAACAAGCGCAAGAAGCGGTAAAAGAAGTTGCCCAAAAGACTGGTCAATTTTATGTTGACCAAAGATGGTTAGGTGGAACCCTAACTAACTTTAAAACCATTAGAAGATCAATTAAATATTTAAAAGATCTTTACAAAATGGAAGAAGAAGGTATGTTTGCTAAATTACCAAAAAAAGAAGTTTTACAAATGTATAAAGAACGTGAAAAATTAGAGAGAAACTTATCAGGTATTAAAGAAATGCAAAAACTACCAGAAGCGATGTTTATCGTTGACCCAAGAAAAGAAATCAACGCAATCAAAGAAGCTAAAAAATTAGGAATTCCAGTTTTTGGTATCGTTGATACTAATTGTAATCCTGAAGATGTTGATTACGTAATCCCAGCTAACGATGATGCAATTAGAGCGGTTAAGTTAATTGTTGATATTATGGGTAATGCGATTATTGAAGGTCAAGGCGGAGTTGTTGAATACTTTGAAGATGAAGATATTGATCAAGGTCAAGTTTTAGAAGGTGAAGTAATTAATAAAGACCAACCGCGACCAAAACGTGAACCAAGAAAGAAATCTAAACCACAAACTGAAGAGAAACCTCTTCCTAAAGAAGAATCAGAACCAGCTCCAGTAGTTGAAGATGAAAAAGAAATTGAAGAAGAAGTTCCATCAATTGAGACTGATTTAGATAATATGACCGTAGCTGAATTAAAAGAATTAGCTAAAGAACGCGGATTATCAGGTTATTCTAGCTTAAGAAAAGCTGAATTAATCGAATTAATAGAAAATAATTAATTGAAGGGATTTATATCCCTTCTTTTTATACTAATGACTTGTTAAAAACATGAAATAAATGTATAATTAAAATGATATAGGAGGAATAGACATGTCAATGATAGAAAAAATTAAAGTATTAAGAGATAAAACTGGAGCGGGAATGATGGATTGTAAAAAAGCTTTAGTTGAAGTTGGTGGAGACGTTGATAAAGCTGTTGACTATTTACGTGAAAAAGGATTATTAAAAGCGGCTAACAAAGCGTCAAGAATTGCAGCTGAAGGTTTAGCTAACGTAGTAATTGATGGTAATAACGCCTTAATTTATGAAGTTAACTCAGAAACTGATTTCGTTTCACAAAATGAGGCATTCGTTAAATTAGTTGAAGAAGTTGGTGCCGTTATTAATCAATCAAAAGCGACTAATACTGAAGAAGCTCTAGCTGTAGTCAATACTGAAGAAAGATTAACTGTTGAACAAATGTTATTAAATATGACCGCTAAAATTGGTGAAAAAATTACTTTACGTCGTGTTTCTAGATTAACTAAAGCGGATGATGAAGTCTTTGGATTATACAAACACCAAGGTGGAAGAATTATCGGATTAACTGTTATTAAGGGTGGAGATGAAGAAGTTGCGAAAAATTTAGCTATGCACGTTACAGCCTCTAAACCACAATTTTTGGATCGTCAATCAGTTGACGCAAAAACTGTTGAACACGAAAAACAAGTGTTAACTCAACAAGCGCTAAACGAAGGTAAACCAGCTCACATCGTTGAGAAAATGGTAATTGGTAGACTTAACAAATTCTTTGAAGATATTTGTTTAGTAGATCAAGCTTATGTCAAAGATCCAGATATGAAAGTTAAACAATACTTAAAGTCAGTTAATGCTAGCGTTACCAGTTTCTTAAGATTAGAAGTTGGAGAGGGCATTGAAAAACGTGAAGAAGATTTCGCCGCTGAAGTTGCCGCTCAAATGAATAAATAATAGTAAAAAAACTAGTGAAAGGACTGATTGATCAATGTATAAAAGAATAATATTAAAAATTAGTGGTGAAGCTTTAAAAGGGAATAGCCAATTTGGAATTTGTCCAAAAACCGTTAAAGATATCGCTAAACAAATTAAAGAAATTCATGATTTAGGCGTAAAAGTCGGCGTCGTTGTTGGGGCCGGTAACTTGTTTAGAGGCCGCATTGGTCAAGAGTTAGGAATGGATCGTTCCCAAGCTGATTATATGGGAATGATTGGGACCATTATGAATGGTTTAGCTCTTCAAGATGGTTTAGAAAAATTAGATGTTCCAACGAGAGTAATGACCGCAATTGAAATTAACAAAGTCGCTGAACCATACATTAGAAGAAGAGCGTTAAGACATTTAGAAAAAGATCGAGTTTTAATATTAGTTGGTGGTACTGGTTCACCGTACTTCTCAACTGATTCGGCTGCGACCCTGCGGGCTGCCGAATTACATATGGACGCTATTTTAATGGCTAAAAATGGTGTTGATGGTGTCTATGATAAAGATCCAAAGAAATTTATTGATGCGAAGATGTTTGATACGCTAACGCAAAGAGAAGTTTTAGAAAAACGACTTCAAGTAATTGATCAAACAGCTGCAGCAATGTGCATTGATAACAAAATTGATCTCTTAGTCTTTAACATGAATAAAAAAGGAAATATTAAACGTGCAGTTTTAGGTGAAAAAATCGGAACAGTAGTTAAATGGGAGGAACAGTAAGATGGAAATGTTAGATATGGTTTTATTAGAAACAGAAGAAAGAATGGAAAAGGCAGTTAAGGCTTTAGTCAGAGAATTTCAAACTATTCGTACTGGTCGCGCTAATCCGGCATTACTTGATCGCATTGAAATTTCTTATTATGGTGTAGCCACACCAGTTAATCAAGTTGCCTCCATTAATGTAGTTGAAGGAACTCAGTTATATATTAAGCCGTTTGATAAATCAATTTTAAAGTTAATTGAACAAGCGATTTATGCTAGTGATTTGGGTTTGCCACCAGCCAATGATGGTGTTGGCATTCGTTTAGTATTACCAGCATTAACTGAACAAAGACGTCGTGAATTAACTAAAGAAGTTGAAAAGCTCGCTGAAGGGGGTAAAGTGGCGATTAGAAATATTCGTCGTGATGCTAATGATCAAGTTAAAAAACTAGGTCTTCCTGAAGATATGGAAAGAAAATCTTTAGATGACATTCAAAAGCTTACTGATGATTTTTCAGCTAAAGTTGATGATGAAACTAAGATTAAAAATCAAGAGATAATGACAATATAGAAAAATTCACTTATTTCAGAAAAAACCTTGGAGTTATTTTTAAAATGATTTATACTATAAGTAATAAAAAGGGATAAATGAAAGGAGAGAATTTATGGGTTTTGTTAAATGGATGGATAATAATCCGAAGTGGTTAAAAGTTGTTTTAGCTTTACCAGTTGTAGATGTTTTATGGGTTGTTTATCGTTTAATCAAGAGTATTAATGATAAGAACGTACTAGGAATCGTTTTAGCAGTTCTTTTAATTGTTATTGGATTACCTTGGTTATGGCTATTAGACATTATTACATTATTGTTATTAGACAAAGTACTTTGGTTTTAACTTAATTAAAGAAAAGGAAATGAGACCGTAAAGGTCTTTTCTTTTTCCTTAAAAAATATACTTTAATATAAAAACCTATTTATTTATGTTATAATTAAATAGCAGTTATAAAGGAAGATATTTATGAAACAAAGAGCGATTACTGGAGCAATCATGACTTTAATATTTGTTCCACTATTATTATTAGATGTCTTATTAGTTCCATTCCAAGTTGTAGTAGGGTTACTAGCAATGATGGCAGTTTTTGAATTGATAAGAATGTATGAACGAGAAAATAAATTAAATTGGAGTCTTAAAGTAGTTTTATTTATTTTAACAGCGGTTATTTATATCGCTGTTAGTAATGTTTGGCAGCCATATAATACTACAATTCATTTGATGTCTTTAGATATCTCACTTGTTTTAATTCCAGCGATTTTAATTTTATTAGTTTTCTGTATTTTTATGCCTGATTTAAAAGATAAAGGATTAGGCTTTTCTTTATTAACTGTTTTATATGTTGGTCTTGGTTTTGGGGCTCTTTCTTTTTTGAAAGTTATCGGAGCTCAATTCATTATATATTTATTGATTATTACTATTACTACTGATATGTTTGCCTTTTTCTTCGGTATTAAGTTTGGGAAACATAAAATGGCACCAACCATTAGTCCTAAAAAAAGTTGGGAAGGGGCAATTGCGGGTACCGCCTTTGGAACGATAATTGGGACATTATTTGCAATTACGATTTTACCAGCACATGACGGAACTTTATTTAATTTAGCCAAACCAGAAGTTGTCGTTCCGGTTGAGATAATGACAATGTTTGATGCTGTCCAAGTTCGTGAAGTGTTTGTTTGGAAACTCCTGCCAATAGTTTTACCAATTACTTTATCAATTTCGATTATAGGACAAGTCGGAGACTTGTTCGCTTCGAAATTGAAAAGAACTTATGAAATTAAAGATTTCGGAACTATCTTTCCTGGACATGGTGGTGTTTTAGATCGTTTTGATTCAGCCATCTTTGCAGGAATGTTTTTGGTGTTCGTGTTAAAGACATTGTCACTAATTTGGCCAGGATTATGAAAAATATTTATCTATTAGGAGCTGGGGGATCAATTGGGCTTCAAACTTTAGAACTTTTAAATAAAAATTCTAATTATAATGTTGTCGGATTATCACTCAGTAGAAATGATAGTATTAATCACACGATCCTTTCGCATTTTACTCCTGAAATATGCTCTTTAAGAACTAAAGAACAATTAAAAATATATGAAAAAGCTTATCCTAAAATTAAGTTTGTTTATGGTGATAATGGTTTACTAGAAGTTGCAAAATACGATAAGCCAGGACTATTAATTAATGCCTTATCAGGTTCAATTGGCTTACTTAGTACAGTGGAAGCCATTAAAAGTGGTAAGGATATTGGCCTAGCCAATAAAGAAACATTAGTTATGGCGGGACCAATTATTAAAGAGCTAGTCCAAAAACATGAAGTGATGTTACTACCAATTGATAGTGAACACTTTGCCTTATGGCAACTATTGAGTCAAGTTAAGCGTGAAGATGTTGAAAAAATTGTGATTACAGCTAGTGGTGGAGCGTTAAGAGATTTAACTAGAAGAGAATTAAGAAAAGTTACGCCTGAAGAAGCTCTAGCTCATCCTAATTGGCAAATGGGACCCAAGATTACCATTGATTCAGCCACAATGGTTAACAAAGGATTAGAAGTAATTGAGGCCCATTATTTATTTTTATTTCCTTATTATAAAATCGAGACGGTGTTACACGATGAAAGTTTAGTGCACGCTATCATCTATTTAAAAGATGGCAGCAAAATTATGAGTCTTTCTCAAAGTGATATGAAAATACCAATTAGCCAAGTATTATCTTTTCCTGAAAAGTCTCATTATAATCCACCTATTGACAAACCTTACAAGTTAACTTTTAAACCAATGGATTATACTAGATATCCGATGCTTCATTTAGCTTATGAAGTTGGTAAATCCGGAGGGATCTTACCAACTATCTATAATGCTAGTAATGAAGCGGCGGTTGATTTATTTTTAAGAGGGAAAATTAGTTTTTTAGAAATTGAATCAATTATATTAAAATATACATTATCGGCTGATAATATTATTAATCCCACATTAGAAGAAATATTAACGGTTGATCAAAAAATCAAACAAGAAATCTACAGTGAATACGACAAGGAGTAATTAATATGGCAGTATTAATATTTTTATTAAATTTAATAGTATTTATTTTAGTACTAGGAATCATTATTCTGTTACATGAATTAGGACATTTTTTTGTGGCCAAAAAATTTAATGTTTTATGTCATGAATTTTCAATTGGAATGGGGCCAGCCATTTATCAAAAACGAAAAGGTGAAACAATTTATTCAATTAGATCAATTCCAATTGGTGGATATGTCTCTATTGCTGGTGAAGATAATGATGACGCTCTTTTTAAAGTGGGCGATATGATTGGTTTAAGAGTCAATCAAGATGATCAAGTTGAAGGAATTGTTTTACACGAATCACTGCAATATGATGTGATTGGGCAAGTTATTAGTTTTGAACTTTTTGATCGAGATCAAGAAGAATTACATATTAGATTAGAATTAGAAGACGGAACTATTAATCGATATTTAGTTTTAGAAGATGCTAAATATTATTTTGAAAAAGAAAAACAACTCCAAATAACTACTAAAGAACGATCACTTTCACAAAAACCGAAATGGCAAAGATTTTTAGTGTTATTTGCCGGAGCGTTTATGAATTTTGTTTTAGCGTTTTTCTTACTTATTTTAGGTTATGCAATAATTGGTAAACCAGTAGAAGAGGCGAGAGTTAAAAGAGTAATTAAAGATGGACCACTTCAAGAAATAGTAGATATGAAAGATTTTACA
This sequence comes from Acholeplasmataceae bacterium, assembly GCA_050953825.1. Taxonomy (GTDB): domain Bacteria; phylum Bacillota_I; class Bacilli_A; order Acholeplasmatales; family Acholeplasmataceae; genus DUQW01. The sequence goes on from JBMNNF010000003.1 coordinate 186,338, forward strand.
GTGGAGTCAGTTAATGGTAATCCGATAAATACGTGGGCCGATTTAAAACAAGCTATTTATGAAAATCCAGGAAAAGAGATTACTCTAAAAATCGATAAAAAAGAAGAACCAATTACTGTGAAAACGCGAATCGCAGTTGATATTATTGGCGTTTACAACTTTACTAAAGCCGAAGACAATAAACCGAGTGAGGTAACTGACGGCGAATTGATTGTTGGTCAATCATCTAATGTTAAAGATGGCTCAATTAATCCATTAGAAACCGGCGATAAAATTCTTAAAGTTAATGGCGCTGTGGTTCTAACGTGGCAAGATTTAATTGAAAAAGTTGAAAACTTACAAGATACTCAAGTAACAATTGAATATTTAAGAGAAGGGGAAGTAAGAGAAACAACCTATGGTATCTTCCCGGCTGATATTTTAAAAACTCAAGGATATGCGGCATATCGTGTTTTTATTGGGGTCGAACAAGCGACTAAATTTAATTTAGGATATGCCCTTCAAATGGGATTTGTAGGATTTGGTCAAGATGCGACTGCTATCTTCAAAATATTAGGAGCTCTATTTACTCCGAATAGTGGTGTTTCAGTTAAAAATTTAGCAGGACCAGTTGGGATCTTTACGATTATTTCTCGAGTTAGATCTGAAGGCTTTGCAGCAGTTTTATTATTCATGGCCTTTTTATCAGTTAACGTTGGATTAATTAATCTATTACCAATTCCTGCACTAGACGGTGGTAGAATTTTATTTTTAATCATTGAAGCGATTATTAGACGACCACTAAATAAAAAAGTAGAAACTTGGGTTAATGGAATTGCCTTTATTTTATTAATGATATTATTTGTTTATATTTTAGGAATAGACATCTTAAGAATTATTAGAAGATAACCTATATTTCAAAAGATATATGGCGCCTTGTCCCGATTAGTGATTTGAAGGCGCCTATTTTATATATAAAATAAGATATAAAAAAATAATAAAAAAATTATAACTGTTTTAGTTGACATATATGAAGGTAAATGCTAAAATATTTAAGCATGCGCAAAACGCGCATTGATTTTAAGTC
>JBMNNF010000004.1:0-100402 GCA_050953825.1 Acholeplasmataceae bacterium
TTGATCAAACAGTAACTACTTTTAGTGGTGCTGTTAAATATCAAGTAGAAAATGAAACTACGCCAAGATATACGAAGACAGTTAAAGGTTATATTGGACAAGACGTGCCAATCCCAGAACAACCAATTACTGGCTATCAAGTTAAAGTAACTGATCCAGCGCAACCAACAACGATTAAGATTTTAGAAAATGGTACAGCTGAAATTACAATATTATATGAAGTTAATGAATTAGTAACAACATTTAGTGGAACAGTTCACTACCAAGTAGAAAATGAAACTACACCAAGGTTTACAAAGACAGTTAAAGGATATATTGGCGAAGATGCGCCAATTCCAGAACAATTAATTAACGGCTATCAAGTTAAAGTAACTGATCCAGCGCAACCAACAACGATTAAGATTTTAGAAGATGGATCAGCGGTTAAAACCATTATTTATGAAGTCAATCAAGAAGTTAAGACTTTTAAGGGAACCGTTAAATATCAAGTTGATGGTGAAGATACACCAAGATATACTAAGACAGTTTAAAGTTATATTGGTCATAATGCACCAATTCCAGAACAACCAATTTTAGGTTATAAAGTTAAGACACATCAACCAACAACAGTCTTAATTAAAGAAGATAATAGTGTGGTAGTAACGGTACTTTATGAAGTTAACCCAGCAGTTAAGACTTTTACAGCAACAGTTTACTATCAAGTAGATGGTGAACTAGCACCGAGACATACTAATAGTGAAGTTAAGGGTTATATTGGTCAAGACGCACCAATTCCAGAACATTTGATTGCTGGATATGTCGTAAAAGCCGGTCAACCTTCAACCGTTAAGATATCAGAAAATAATGATTCGGAAGTGACGGTACTATATGTAGTCGATAAGACAAGTAATGCCTTCAGTGGAACTATTGAATATTTAGTTGATGGTGAAGAAGAACCACGAGTAACTAGAACAGTTAATGGTTATATTGGTCAACAAGTAACCATTCCATCGGTATCTATTAAAGGATACATTCCAGCTCCAACGCAACCAACTCATATTACGATTAACGCCGATAACGATGCAGTAGCTACAGTAGTTTATATAGTTGATACAGATAGTGAAGAGTTTAGTGCAATCGTTAACTATCAAGTAGAAAATGAAGCTGAACCAAGAGGTTCAGAAACACTTTATGGTCATATCAATGAGAAAATGACAATTCCTTCGTATGCCATAAATGGATATAAAGTAAAAGCGAATCAACAAAAAACAGTTACTATTTTAGAAAAGAGTATCGTCAAAGTTACGGTATTTTATGAAGTTGATCAAACAGTAACTACTTTTAGTGGTGCTGTTAAATATCAAGTAGAAAATGAAACTACGCCAAGATATACGAAGACAGTTAAAGGTTATATTGGACAAGACGTGCCAATCCCAGAACAACCAATTACTGGCTATCAAGTTAAAGTAACTGATCCAGCGCAACCAACAACGATTAAGATTTTAGAAAATGGTACAGCTGAAATTACAATATTATATGAAGTTAATGAATTAGTAACAACATTTAGTGGAACAGTTCACTACCAAGTAGAAAATGAAACTACACCAAGGTTTACGAAGACAGTTAAAGGATATATTGGCGAAGATGCGCCAATTCCAGAACAATTAATTAACGGCTATCAAGTTAAAGTAACTGATCCAGCGCAACCAACAACGATTAAGATTTTAGAAGATGGATCAGCGGTTAAAACCATTATTTATGAAGTCAATCAAGAAGTTAAGACTTTTAAGGGAACCGTTAAATATCAAGTTGATGGTGAAGATGCACCAAGATATACTAAGACAATTCAAAGTTATATTGGTCATAATGCACCAATCCCAGAACAACCAATTTTAGGTTATAAAGTTAAGACACATCAACCAACAACAGTCTTAATTAAAGAAGATAATAGTGTGGTAGTAACGGTACTTTATGAAGTTAACCCAGCAGTTAAGACTTTTACAGCAACAGTTTACTATCAAGTAGATGGTGAACTAACACCAAGACATACCAATAGTGAAGTTAAAGGTTATATTGGTCAAGACGCACCAATTCCAGAACATTTGATTGCTGGATATGTCGTAAAAGCCGGTCAACCTTCAACCGTTAAGATATCAGAAAATAATGATTCGGAAGTGACGGTACTATATGTAGTCGATAAGACAAGTGTGGCATTTAGCGGAACAGTCAAGTATCAAATTCAAGGCGAAACAACACCGAAACATACAACCACAGTTAATGGTTATATTGGACAAACTAAAGGTCTGCCAGTATATCCAATTTTAGGCTATAAAGTAGTTGGAGATTCTCCGAGTGAACTAGTTATTAAAGAAGATAATACTGCAACAGCCACCGTTTGGTATATGGTCGATGTTGACCAACAATTTGGCTACAAGATTCATTATCTATTAAAAGATAATACCGTACTTCGAGATCCACTAATAGCCCATAGTTATATTAGAAAACTTACTGGTTTAGCACATCCAAATATTCCAGGATACAAATTAGATGGTATTCAACCAACACAAATTAATATCGTAGCCAAAACTGGTGGAGAATATAATGAGTTAACGATTTACTACGTTAAAGATGATAATCAATGGACAACCATTACTTTTGATCATGGGGTTAACGCATCAACAACTGATCAAAAAGTCTTTAATGTGATTAAGAATCATCCGTTTAATGGAGCTAATCAACCACCAATTACGTTACCAACAATTACTCCAAATTCAGGTTATCAGATTGACGCAGTTAATCCTTGGCTTCCAGCATATGATCCAAGTCACCAAGTAAGTAATGCCAAAACATATGAAGCCAATGTAGTAGTTAAAGAAGATACTAAATTTGCCTATAAAGTTAATTATTTACTACAAGGTGGATCAACATCACTTCATAAAGCTTTAGAAGGCACACATCATATTGGCAAACTTAATTTAACACACCCAACAATTCCGGGTTATTTAATCGTAAGTGGACAATCAGAATCAATTAATATTGTCGCAGTTGAAGCGCCAACAGTTAATCAACTAGATATTTTCTATGTTAAAGATAATACTCAATGGACGACCATTAAGTTTATTCCAAGTATTAATGGTAATGGTGAAGAAGTCACATATGATGTGATTAAAAATCATCCATTAGATGGAGACAATCAATTAGATATTGTCGCTCCAACAACATTTACTGCGAAGAATGGTTATATATTAAATGATGAAAATCCATGGTTACCATCGTTTGCGTTAACTAACAAAGTATTAGGACCAACCACCTATACAGCAAATATGATAGTTGATGAAACTGTAGAATTTGCTTATAAAGTTAATTATTTAATCCAAGGCGGATCAACGTCACTTCACAAAGCTTTAGAAGGCATGCATCATATCGGTAAACTTGATTTAACTCATCCAACAATTCCGGGTTATTCAATTGTCAGTGGACAAGTAGAATCAATTAATATTGTGGCAGTGACCGGAACTGATGTTAATGAATTAACAATTCGTTATGTTAAAGATAATAGTCAATGGACAACCATTAAGTTTATTCCAGGTACCAATGGTAATGGTGAAGAAGTCACATACAATGTAATTAAGAATCATCCGTTAAATGGTGATAACCAATTAGATATTGTTGCTCCAACAACATTTACAGCTAAGAATGGTTATAAAGTAGATGAGGCTCAAGCGTGGGCACCATCGTTTGCGCTGACTAACAGCGTATCAGGACCAACCACTTATACAGCTAATATAATAGTTGATAAGACAGTTAAATATGGTTATAAAGTAACATATATATTAGCTGGTACATCTATTGAATTAAAAGATGCTTTAGAAGGTATGCATTATATTGATAACTTACCATTAACACATCCAGAAACAATCCCTGGTTATCGTATTATTCCTTATCAACCAACATCAATTAATATTGTAGCTAAAGAAGCTCCAGATGTTAATAAACTAACCATTTTCTATGCTAAAGATAATGATCAATGGGCAACCCTTAAATTCTTGCCAGGAGATCATGCAACGCTTTCAGGTCAAACTGAATACGAAGTAATTATTAATCATCCACTTAAAGGAAGAAATCAACCATCAATTATTATTCCTACAATTGTACCAGAAGATGGATATATGATTGATCCAACTGGTGATTGGGATCCAGATAATGAATCATTCAATCAAATTGCTGCAGATACAACATTAACAGCTCAAGTAATAATTAATCCAGCAGCAGATACATTTATTGGAACTATTTTCTATCAAGTAAACGGTGAACCAACTCATAGAAAACAAGTTCAAGTTAATGGTCCTATTGGTGATTACGTAATCACACCACATCCAGCAATTCCTGGATACAAAGTAATGCCTGATCAACCAGAATCAATTCACATAACAAATGATAATAAAGCTCAAGTAACAGTTTTATATGAAATTGATATAACAGCTAATACATTCAAAGGAACTGTTTATTATCGAGTCCAAGGAGAATTAACACCAAGACACACTAACAGTGAAGTTAAAGGCTATATTGGTGAAAATGTACCAATTCCAGAACAAGCAATTACTGGATATAAAGTAGCTGATAATCAACCAACAACCATTAAGATTAAAGAAGATGGTTCGGCAGTAGCAACAATTAATTATGTGCCGGATGAAACATATAATACAGTTGTCGGAACTGTTAAATATCAAGTAGAAGGCGAACCTGAAACTGACCCTAGAGATACTAAGACAGTTCAAGGTTATATTGGTGAAGATGTCCTTGTTCCAGAAAAAACAATTAAAGGATATAAAGTTAAAGATGGTCAAACATCATATATTACGATTGAAGAAGGCGGTACCGCTGTCAAGATCTTACTTTATGTAGTGGATCAAAATGTTAAAACATTCGAAGCTACGGTTCATTATCATGTAGAAGGTGAACCTTTAGGTGAGCCAAGACATACCAAAATTTTAAAGGGTTATATTGGTGAAAGTGTAGGTTTACCAGCATATCAAATTGCTGGATATAGAATTAAGGAAGGTCATCCAACTCATGTTATTATTAAGGAAGATGATTCGGCATCAGTTACACTTCTATTTGAAGTTAACCCAGCAATTAAGATGTTTACCGGTAAGGTATATCATAAGATTGATGGAGCAGAATCGGCATTCGCAACTGATAATTTAACTGGATACATTGGTGAAGTTAAAACTATTACTCACCAACCACCTACTGGTTATAAAGTAAAAGTAACTGATCCAGCTCAACCAACAACAATTCAAATTTTAGAAAACAATTCTGCAACAGAAACAGTACTATACGAAGTTGATCAAACCGTAGATACTTATGCTGGAACTATCTACTATCAAGTTGACGGAGAACCAACGCATCGATATAGTAAAGTAGTTTATGGTTATATTGGTGAAGATGCCCCAATTCCAGAACAACTAATTACTGGTTATAAAGTAAAAGAAACGATTCCAGCTCAACCAACAATCATCAAGATTAAAGAAGATGGTTCAGCAACAGCCACAGTACTTTATGAAGTTAATCAAGCGATTAACACTTTTGAAGGAACTGTTCATTATCAAATTGATGGTGAAACTAATCCGAAATTTACTAAGACAGTTAAGGGATATATTGGTGAAGATGCTCCAATTCCAGAACAACTAATTACCGGCTATAAAGTTAAAGAAACTGATCCAGCTCAACCAACAACCATCAAGATTAAAGAAGATGGTTCGGCAGTAGCAACTGTTTTATATGAGGTGAATCAAGCGGTTACCTTTGATGGTAAAGTCCATCACAAGATTGATGGCGCGGATTCTCCATTTACAACCGAAAACTTGACCGGTTATATCGGTGAAGTTAAGACAATTACATATCAACCACCTACGGGCTATAAAGCCAAAGATGGAGCACCAACACAAATCCAGTTTACTGGAGATGATTTAGCTTCAGAAACAGTACTTTATGTAATTGATACAACAAGTACTGACTTTAGTGCTAAGGTACATCACAAGATTGAAGGTGCTGAATTACCATTTGCCACTGATGAATTAACTGGTTATATTGGTGAAGTTAAGACGATTATTTATCAACCACCTACTGGCTATAAAGTTAAAGAAACTGTCCCAGCCCAACCAACACAAGTCATTTTAGATAAAGACAGTGTTGTAGAAGTGACTATTACATATGTAGTTAATCAAGCTATTAATACATTCACTGGTAAAGTCTACCATCAAGTTGAAGGTGAAGAGAATGCTAGATTTACTGACAACTTTACGGGTTATATCAACGAAGTTAAGGATATTACTCATAGAAATATTAATGGATATAAAGTAAAAGAAACTGATCCAGCTCAACCAACGACAATTACAATTTTAGAAGATAATTCAGCAGTTGAAACCATCTTATATGTAGTAGATCAAGATGTTAAGACCTTTAAAGGAACGGTTTACTATAAGATAGAGACTGAAGAAACCGCAAGAATTACAATGCCAGTTACTGGTTATATTGGTGAAGATGTATTAATTACACCACAAACAATTACGGGTTATAAAGTTAAAGAAACTGTTCCAGCACAACCAACAACCATTCAAATTTTAGAAAATAATAAGGCAGAAGCTACAGTAGTTTACGTAATTGACACGTTAAGTACTGACTTTAGCGCTGTCGTTTATCACAAGATTGAGGGTGCTGAATCAGAATTTACAACTGAAAACTTTACCGGATATATTGGTGAAGAAAAACTAATTACACATCAACCACCTACTGGTTATAAAGTTAAAGCAAATCAAGCGACTAAAGTCGTTTTAGTTGAAAGTGCTAGCGCTTTAGAAGTGACGGTTTTATATGAAGTTAATCAAGCGATTAACACCTTTGAAGGAATTGTTAAGTATCAAGTAGAAAATGAAGTAGAACCAAGAATCGAAACAACCGTTGAAGGTTATATTAATGAAGTTAAAGGTATCCCAGTAGAAGCAATCGCTGGTTACAAAGTTAAGACTGATCCAGTTCAACCAACAACGATTACAATTTTAGCTGATGGTTCAGCAGTAGCGACAGTCTTATATGAAGTTGATACTAACCAAAGAATCTTTAAGGGAACTGTTAAATATCAAGTAGCGGGAGAAGAGAACGCAAGAATTACTAAAGAAGTAACAGGTTGTTACATCGGTGAAAAAGCTCCAATTCCAGCTGAACTAATCAATGGTTATAAAGTTAAGACTGATCCAGTTCAACCAACAACCATTACAATTTTAGAAAACAATTCAGCAACCGCGACAGTACTTTACGAAGTTAATCAAAATGTTAAGACGTTTATTGGAAAAGTTCACCATCAGATTGAGGGTGCTGAATTACCTTTCGCCACTGATGAATTAACTGGTTATATTGGTGAAGTTAAGACAATTGTCTACCAACAACGTACTGGCTATAAAGTTAAAGAAACTGTTCCAGCCCAACCAACAACGATTAAGATTACCGAAGATGGTAAGGCAGAAGTAACTATAATTTACGTGATTGACACGTTAAGTACGGCCTTTAGTGCTAAAGTCCATCATAAGGTTGAAGGTGAAGAAACCGCAAGATTTATTGATACTCATAATGGTCACATCAACGAAGTTAAGGATATTACTCATAGAAATATTAATGGATATAAAGTAAAAGAAACTGATCCAGCTCAACCAACGACAATTACAATTTTAGAAGATAATTCAGCAGTTGAAACCATCTTATATGTAGTAGATCAAGATGTTAAGACCTTTAAAGGAACGGTTTACTATAAGATAGAGACTGAAGAAACCGCAAGAATTACAATGCCAGTTACTGGCTATATTGGTGAAGATGTATTAATTACACCACAAACAATTACGGGTTATAAAGTTAAAGAAACTGTTCCAGCACAACCAACAACCATTCAAATTTTAGAAAATAATAAGGCAGAAGCTACAGTAGTTTACGTAATTGACACGTTAAGTACTGACTTTAGCGCTGTCGTTTATCACAAGATTGAGGGTGCTGAATCAGAATTTACAACTGAAAACTTTACCGGATATATTGGTGAAGAAAAACTAATTACACATCAACCACCTACTGGTTATAAAGTTAAAGCAAATCAAGCGACTAAAGTCGTTTTAGTTGAAAGTGCTAGCGCTTTAGAAGTGACGGTTTTATATGAAGTTAATCAAGCGATTAACACCTTTGAAGGAATTGTTAAGTATCAAGTAGAAAATGAAGTAGAACCAAGAATCGAAACAACCGTTGAAGGTTATATTAATGAAGTTAAAGGTATCCCAGTAGAAGCAATCGCTGGTTACAAAGTTAAGACTGATCCAGTTCAACCAACAACGATTACAATTTTAGCTGATGGTTCAGCAGTAGCGACAGTCTTATATGAAGTTGATACTAACCAAAGAATCTTTAAGGGAACTGTTAAATATCAAGTAGCGGGAGAAGAGAACGCAAGAATTACTAAAGAAGTAACAGGTTGTTATATCGGTGAAAAAGCCCCAATTCCAGCTGAACTAATCAATGGTTATAAAGTTAAGACTGATCCAGTTCAACCAACAACAATTACAATTTTGGAAAACAATTCAGCAACCGCGACAGTACTTTACGAAGTTAATCAAAATGTTAAGACGTTTATTGGAAAAGTTCACCATCAGATTGAGGGTGCTGAATTACCTTTCGCCACTGATGAATTAACTGGTTATATTGGTGAAGTTAAGACAATTGTCTACCAACAACGTACTGGCTATAAAGTTAAAGAAACTGTTCCAGCCCAACCAACAACGATTAAGATTACCGAAGATGGTAAGGCAGAAGTAACTATAATTTACGTGATTGACACGTTAAGTACGGCCTTTAGTGCTAAAGTCCATCATAAGGTTGAAGGTGAAGAAACCGCAAGATTTATTGATACTCATAATGGTCACATCAACGAAGTTAAGGATATTACTCATAGAAATATTAATGGATATAAAGTAAAAGTAACTGATCCAGCGCAACCAACAACGATTAAGATTTTAGAAGATAATTCAGCAGTTGAAACCATCTTATATGTAGTAGATCAAGATATTAAGACATTCAAAGGTATGGTTTATTATCGTGTTGGTAATGAGCCAACTCCAAGACATAGCGAAGAAGTGAAAGGTTATATTGGTCAGGTAGTACCAATTCCAGAACATGATATTAACGGTTATAAAGTTAAAGAAACTGTTCCAGCCCAACCAACAACGATTACGATTAAAGAAGATAATACAGCAATTGTATATGTCTTATATGAAGTAAATCAAACAGTTAAAACATTTAGCGGTATCATTGAATATCGAGTTTTAGGCGAGGAAACAGCTAGAAAAGAAACGACAGTAACAGGTTATATTGGTGAAGTAATTGGCATTACCCCACACGGTATTGCTGGTTATAAAGTAGTTGAGGGAGCTCCAACTACAATTACCATTAAAGAATCTAATAATGCGAAAGCGATCGTTTATTATGAAATTGATCATGAGTATAAATTTTTTACTGGTCAAGTATTCCATAAGATTAATGGAGTTACTAAAGACACCGATGACTTTACTGGATATATTAAGCAAGAACATTCAATTACTAATAAGACATACCCAGGTTATCGAGTTGATACTAATCAACCAACATCAATTATTATTACTGAAGATAATAAGGCAACAAGAACGGTTAATTATGTCAAAGAGTCATCACAATGGACAACAATTACCTTTGCCCCAGGATCTAATGCAACATTAACTGGAGCTACAACTTATTATGAAGTAATTAAGAATCATCCGTTAAACGGTGATAACCAACCACCAATTACTAAACCGACAATTAACCCTAATTTAGGTTATAAAGTTAATGATACACAAGATTGGTTGCCAGCATTTGCTACAACTAATATGGTTAGTGAACCAACAACTTATACAGCTAATGTCATAGTTGATACTGAACAATTATTTGTATATAAAGTTAATTATCTAGAACAGGGCACTAACGATGTATTACGTACTGCCTTAGAAGATACCCATTATATTGGTAACTTACCGTTAATTCATCCGGAAATTCCTGGTTATTTAATCGTAGGTGAACAACTAGCATCAATTGATATTGTCGCAGTTGAAGGAACCGATATTAATGAATTAACTATTTATTATGTGAAAGATAACACGCAATGGACAACCATTAAGTTTGTTTCAGGTATTAATGGCACTGGTGCAACGACAATGTTTACCGTGATTAAAGATCATCCATTAAACGGAGATAATCAACCAACAATCACACCTCCAACATTTACTGCCAAGAATGGTTACAAATTAGTAGTTGAAGATCCGTGGGTGCCAACATTCGCCTTAACTAATGAAGTAGCAGATGTGACAATATATGAAGCTAACATGGTTGTAGATACAAATCAATTATTCCCATATCAAGTTAAATATTTATTGCAAGGAACCGAAACATCATTACATGATCCATTAACAGGTGATTTATGTATTGGAAATCATAAATTAGATCATCCAACTATTCCAGGTTATCAAGTGGTTCTTGGTGAACCTGATTCAATTGATATTGTGGCAGTAACACATCCACATATCAATGCCATAAACGTTTATTATGAAGAAAACAGTTCACAATGGACCACAATTACCTTTGCCCCAGGACCTAATGCAACATTAACGGGCACATTTGAATATGATGTGATTAAAGATCATCCATTAAATGGAGCTCATCAACCAGACATTGTGGTACCAAATATTATTCCTGACCATGAATATATGCTAGTTGAAGCAACTCCGTGGTTACCAGCATTTGATTTAGCTAATCAAGTAGCAGAAGCGACTACATATACTGCCAATGTTGTGGCTAGAACTAAAGTTAATATTCATAGGAATATTGGAATTATTAAGATTATTTCTTCACAACAAAGTAGTAGTAGAGCTATTTTAACTCAAGATAAAGAATTATATTATGTCGGTCAAGCGGCATTCTATGCTTATCCATCAGTACCAGCAATTACTGAATTTACGATGTTTGATCGCTCATTAATTAATAATGAAGTAATTAAAGACTTCGTTATGGGTGAATACCACTACATGATTTTAACCGAATTAGGTAACGTTTATGTTTGGGGTCAAAATAATGAAGGTCAATTAGGTTTAGGTCATAGAAATGATGTCGCTCAACCAACGTTATTAACGACAGATGGTTTATATAATAATGAAACAATTATTAGACTCTTTGCGGGTCCAGATCATTCAGCATTCTTAACTAGAAATAATGATACTGGAGTTATCAGCCTATATACATTTGGCTATAATGCTTCGGGTCAGTTAGGTTTAAGAGACCGTACGAGAAGAATAACACCGACACTAGTTAACCCTGATGACTATGGCAATAAAGCCATTAAAGATATCGTATTATCAATTCATAACTTGGCTATTTTAACTGAAGATGGAATCTTATATATGTCAGGTTCTAACTATAGTGGCCAAATGACTGATGTAGTTTCTTTAGTCCCACAAGCTAAACTTGTTGAAATCACAACAGTTGGTAAAGTTAAGCAAGTAACTATGGGTCATGACCATACAGTAATTATTAATGAACATGATGAAGCTTATGCCTTTGGTCATAATCGATTTGGTCAATTAGGTATTCCAATTAATCCAAATAACCCTAATCAAAGTAACAAGACGCCAACGCCACAATTATTGTTAAATGGTCAAAAAGTTCAATTTGTTAATGCGGGTAAAGAATGGACATTCGTCTATACAATGGATAATAAATTATATGCAACTGGTGAAAACACTGACCAACAATTAGGCCTAAATTCTAGTGTAGCGAATGTAACACCACTACAGTTAGTTCCAGCAGCACACTATGGAAATCAAAGATTAATCGCGGTATCTGCTGGTGATGACAATACTTCATTTGTTACAGTAAATAATGATATTTATGCATGTGGTGGCAACGAAAACGGAGAATTAGGATTAGGTCATCAAAATTCTCCAGTAGCAATTCCACAATTATCAGTTGGTGCCGAACCAGTAGTAACATATTATGCTAAACCAGCTGATACATTAGATAGTGGAGCGGTTCATACACTAACTAAGATGTTAACTGAATATTTAAGTAAGGCCGGATATACTTTTGAAGTATATAGCGATTCTAGCTATTCTACACCAATCAACTTAACTGATTTAGTTGGTAGCGTTGAAAGAAATATTTATATTAGATATATTCAAGATGAAACAGAATGGACAACCATTACCTTTGATGTTGGCTCAAATGCAATAACCGATGATGAAACAGTATTTAATGTAATTAAGAATGTACCGTTAAATGATCCGAGTCAACCAGAAATAGTACTGCCGACAGTGATTGCTAAATCAGGTTATGTGGTTGATCCTAATAACCCTTGGTTACCAGCATTTGACCAGACGGCAACCTTATCAGGACCAATGACATATGTCGTTAATTTAATTAAATTAGAACAACGTACAATTGAATATTATATTGAAGGACAAACTGAACTTTATAGTACAGCTATTGTTGAAGGTGTTGTTGGTCAATCAGTATCAATTCCGACACCTGAAATTCCAGGTTATGTGTTAAGAGGAGGTCAAACATTAACGGTTGAAATTCTCGCACCATCATCGCCACCACACCCATCAGTTCCAATTTATTATGATAAAGATACAACACAATGGGTTGAATTAACATTTAATGGTGGTGATAAAACTTCAGTCGTTGATGGTGGTGTTAACAATACCGTAGCTCTTGAAGTAATTAAAGACCATCCATTAAACGGAGTTAATCAACCAGCAATTCCAACATATACAATTACTAATACCGATTATTATAACGAATCTCCAACAGAGTTATGGACTTTAAACAGCGTAATAATTAGCCAAGACATCGTAATTACCGATGCCATGATTGCCTCAGGTACGACCTTAGTTCCTTATATTACTAAGAGAACTAAAGTTAATGTTTATATGCCAATTTACGTTTATGACTTTAACGTAAGTAGCGATTATACTGAATTATTATCATCATATGGTAATATCTATAAATTCGGTAATAATGATGTTGGTCAATTAGGTTTTGATGATGTAACTGCAAGTAACTATCCAACACAACTTCATCCAAACACTTATAACTTCGAGAAAGTTAAACAAATTGTTTCATCACAAACCCACTCGGCTATTGTTACTGATAGTAATAAACTATATGTTTATGGCAATAATGAGTTTGGTCAATTAGGATTAGATGATAATTTAAGAAGAGTTGAGCCAACTCAATTAATACTACCAGATTACGATGAAGTAGATAAAGTATATTTAGGTGAAAATAATACTCTTATTATTGCTAAATCGGGTAATGTTTATGTATTCGGCGATAACCGTTATGGTCAATTAGGTTTAGATATTGCTGATGATTATATTAATACTCCGGTATTAGTATCACCATCTAGATATGGCAATGTAGCTGCGAAATCGGCTGCCGTTAATGGTGGCGTGATTGCCATTATCAATAGTAATGATCAATTATATGTCGCTGGTAGAAACGATCAAGGTCAATTAGGTTTAGGTGATAACAATAACCGTAGCACTCTAACATTATTACCAGCTACAAACTATGATGGAGCAACTATTAATAGTATTCATTTAGGCTCTGATCATTCAGCTATTGTTGATAATAATGGTAATGTTTATATGTTTGGGGCTAATGATCAAGGTCAATTAGGTCTAGGTCACACGAATAACCGCAATGTACCAACCTTATTATCATTACCTTCAAGTCAAGATGTAGAACATATTACTTTAGGTAATAAGAGAACCCTAATTGTTACGACTGATGGTAAGTTATATGCAATGGGAACTAATGCTAATGGTGAATTTGGTGATGGTACAACTATTGGCAGCAATGTACCAAAACTGATACCAGCTTCAAGTTATGGTAACAAACCAATTATTAAGGTTGCTACCGGTAACACTCATACTGGTATTCTAACTAATGATAATATGTTATATTTAACTGGTTTAAATACTTATGGACAACTTGGTACTAGTGATAATGTGTCAATTAAGACACCGAATAATATTAAGAAAGTAGTTCAAGTATATTATGCTAAAGCTGATGAAACATTATCTGAGGGATTATATTATTCATTTGATATGTCATTATCAGAGTTCTTGTATCGAAGAGGATATACTTATCAAATTTATACTAACTACGATGAAGTAACTAACACATATAGCAATTTAATTAGTGATACTGATTTAGTTGGAGATATTGAAAGAAGTATTCATATTAACTATACAGTTAACGAAGCTGATCAGTTCAGTAAGATGGTATCATATAATGTATTGGATAATCCAGCCCTTAATACGACGGGCTTAGTTACAGGATATCTATTTGAAAACGTGTTAATTCCAAATCCAAATATTAAAGGTTACATGATTGATCCAGAGGGAATGACGATAGTAACAATGAATAAAGAAGAAACCGAAGTTATTATTGTTAATATGGTAGTAAATCCTGAAGATTGGACTCAAGTTACATTCGATGTACCTGCCGGATCAGCAACCCTTAATGGTGGAACTGAATCAGTTGTAGTTGATGTTATTAAGGATGTACCATTAATTGAACAAGGTGTGATTCCTCCAACTCATGCATTTGTTGGATATCATGAGCAAGGCGAAGGGGCGTTATGGCCAACGTTTGACGCTAACGTCGCTGTTAATGGACCGACAACATATACATTAAATGCAGTACCAATGCCATTATTGACACAAGTATTTAATATGCCGATTAATGTTTACGGAGAACTTAATAATCCAGTCCACCGAAATTAGTTACCAAGCACCTTATAACTCTTCATTTGATAATAGTAGTAAACCAATTCCAAGATATGAAGGTCGAGGTTTAGTCTCATTAATCATTCAAGATGGTTAATACATACACGGTTCATGACGATGCTGGATATACTGGTCCAGAAATTATGAGAACCGAACTAATCGGTAGAGCTGATAGAACATTATATGTTAGATTTGTTGCGGGTTCCAACATATCGTGGTGAGTTTAGAATTGACGTACCAGAAGATCCAACTCTAAACGATGTCATTTTAGTCTATGGAACGGCTGGTCAAATCTTTGACTTTGCTGATCTTGATCCTCAACCAGTGGTTCCTGGTTACGTTAAGACTGAACCATCAATGACATCACCACATACACTCACTATTACTACAGACAATAGTGCATTCGCAATTATTGGTTATGTTAGAGATGATTCTCAATGGTCAACAATTACCTTTGAACCAGGAGCGGATGCTAGCCTACTAGGTACCACAACATATGAAGTGTTAAACGGCATTCCACTTAACGATCCAAGACAACCAAATGTAGTGGAACTTCCAATTATTAGTCCTAACCCAGGATGTGAAGTCCTAGAACCGAAGTTCTTAGAATTTGCACCAGATGTAATTGTCTCTGGAGATACAACCTTTATAGCTAATGTAGTTAAGAAACCAGAAGTAGTATTTGATCAAGTTGAGCGCATCTTTGCTGGTAACGATCAAGCATCATTCTTAACTACTAATGGTGATTTATATATTGTTGGTCAAAACGGTAATGGACAATTAGGATTAGGTGCGACTACACCATCGACAACGACATATACGTTAGTTCCAAGATCAAGTTATGGTAATAAGACGATTGCAGAAGTAGCTCATGGTAATGCCCATACGTTATTATTAACAACTGATCACACAGTTTATGTTTGGGGTTATAACCAATATGGACAATTAGGTTTAGGCAATACTAATAATGTCTCAACACCAACAGTACTTGCCGCTAGTCGATACGCCAATAAAGTTGTTGCTAAAGTTTATGCGTCTTCTAACTTTAGTGGACTCTTAATGACTGATGGAACTCTTTATATGATGGGAGATAATCAAGATGGTCAATTAACCAGTGTTAGTACTAATAAATTGTCACCAACTAAGATTTCTCTAGGAACTGGAGACTATTATGGAACTTCACCAATTGTTAAAGTATATTTAGGTGTTAGAGGAACCTTCATTGAAACATCTGATAACCACTTATATTACTTTGGTGATAATACTAATGCTCAAGGTATTATTCCAGGACAACGAGCAATTATTAATCCAACATTAGTTAATAAACAATTCTATCTCGGATCTGGAATTAAGACTGTATCTGCAGGAGACCGTCACGGATTCCTATTAAATAATAATAGTGAATTAGTAGCATCAGGTACTTATCGATACTCACAACTTGGCTTTGGTGCTTCTGGCAATGATAAAGATAGAATCACACCTCAAGTTTATAATTATCCTGAATTTACTGGTCAAGCCATCAAAACTGTAGTGGCCGGATTTGAACATAACTTCGTTCTATTAGAAAATGGCGAGTTATATTCATTTGGTAGAAATCAACTGAATCAATGTGGTGCCACTGGCAGCAACCCTGCATATAACGAATTACCAACATTAATTGATCCTACAGTTTATAATAATGAACCGATTAAAGATATTATTGCAGTTAATAATAGTGGAATGATTTTAACTACACTAGGCAACATTTACGTTACAGGAAATAATACGACTGGTATTTTAGGTACTGGTAGCACGCAACAAATGACCGACTTTACTAATAATCAAGTAGCTGAAAACTTTAAAGTATTCACATCAGCAACTCTGACACTAAATGATTCAACTAAAGAAAAGTTTAATAACCAAACTTTAGATCAAATCCTAACCAGAACCGGCTATACTCATCAAATTTACTTAGATTCAGGATTTTCAGTTTTAGCGTCATTAGATGATTTAGTAGGCACAAGTGATAGAAGGTTATATGTTAAATACACTTTAATACCATAAATTTAAAATGGGACTTTCGAGTCCCATTTTTATATTATAAACATATTTATTGGCTTTATAATCGTTTTTTCTAAATATTAAATTATTGTAATTGTATGCAAAAGACAGCAAGTTAATCTCGCTGTCTTTTAAAATATCATATCATTTTTCTTTATAAAGGATTATTCTTTTGTAATATTTTTATAGTATAAAGTTAGAATCTAGCTTTAATCTATTTGTAAAAAGTTTTATATTATTATATAATATATTAGTATGCGAGGAGTTGAAATTATGAGAGAAGTCAGAGTCAGATACGCACCAAGTCCTACCGGTGAATTACATATAGGTAATGCTCGTACAGCATTATTTAATTATTTATTTGCTCGCCATCATAACGGTAAATTTATTATTAGAATTGAAGATACCGATGTAGCCAGAAATGTTAAAGGTGGTGTTGAATCACAGTTAAAATATTTATCATGGCTAGGCGTAGATTGGGATGAGGGTCCAGACAAAGGTGGTCCATATGGTCCATATTTTCAACTACAAAGATTAAACTTATATGTTGAGTACGCTAATAAATTAATAGATATGGGGATGGCTTATCATGATTATCGTGAAGGCAGTGATAAACCTGCAGTGAGAATGAAAGTTCCCAAAAATGTAACATATACTTTTAATGATATGGTTAGAGGAGAATTAAAGTTTGAATCCAGTGAAGTTGAAGATTGGATTTTAGTTAAAGATAACGGAATTCCAACCTATAACTTTGCGGTGGTAATTGATGATCATTTCATGAAGATTACACACGTTTTAAGAGGCGAAGAACACATTACTAACACCCCTAAACAAATTATGGTATATCAAGCTTTTGGCTGGGAGGTTCCAACATTTGGTCATATGACAATTATTGTCAATGAGGAAAAGAAAAAGTTATCTAAACGCGATGTGACCGTTATGCAATTTTTATCACAATATGCCGAATTAGGATATTTACCACAAGCGATGTTAAATTTCATTACTCTACTTGGGTGGTCACCGGGTGGTGAAGAAGAAATTTTATCAAAAGAAGAAATTATTCAATTATTCGATGAAAATAGACTTTCTAAAGCGCCGGCAATGTTCGATAAAAACAAACTGACTTATATTAACTCACGTCATATTAAAAATATGGACTCAGAATCATTTATGGAATTATGTCGACCATTCTTAGAAAAAGCGAATGTTTCAATTAAAAATGATGAATGGCTAAAAGACTTAACCGATTTATTTCATGACCGAATTAGTTACGGTGCAGAAATAGTAGAATTATATGAAGAATTTTTCAATAAACCTTTTGAATTAGGCGAAGAAGATTTAACATTCTTAAAAGAAACTAATTCAAAAGTCTTAATTGAAACTTTCTTAAAAGAAATCGAAAAGATTGATTTCACCCCTGAAGCAATTCAAGATTTAATTAAAAAGGTTGGAAAAGACTTAAGTATTAAAGGTAGAAATTTATTTATGCCAATTCGTATTGCCACAACCGCTCAAATGCATGGTCCAAGTTTACAACATGCAATATATTTACTAGAAAAACCAAAAATTATTTCAAGGCTAAAACATACATTAAGCCAGTTAGAGGAGAAATAGCATGAAAAGAAAATTTATTTATATAGTATTATCTTTATTATTAGCATTTACATTAGTCTCTTGTAATAAAGATGAATTTGAACACAATATTAAAGTTGAAAACTTTGAAAAAACTGTTAGATGGCAAGAAATTAAAGTTGAATTTAAAATTACGGGTGAAACTGATGAAGTTAAAATTGCTGATAGTAGTTTAAATGTTGAAGTTTATAAAGATGACAAGCAAGTCAATATGCGTCAACCATCTAAAACAAGTTCTGGTTATTTAGCTTCATTTAGTGCATTAGATGTTGATACTGAATATGATGTGGTTATTACTGCAAGTATTAATCATAGGAAAGTAGAACTTTATCGTGAAAAAATTAGAACTCTACTTAAAGGTGGTAGCGAAAGTGATCCAATTTTAATTAGTACTGCTGCCGATTTTTTAAGTATTACCAATGCTGATGCTTATTATAAATTAACTAATGATATTGACTTTGATGGCGGAGAAATCCCACAACCATTCACTAAAGGAATTACTGGCCAATTTGATGGAGATGGGTTTGCCTTTAAAAATTTCAAAGTTCCATATATTACCTTTAATGGAATCTTTGGTTATATGACTACTGGTTCTGGAGTTGTCAAAAATTTAGTTATTGACAACTTTACATACGATAATTATGAAAACATTGAAAATAACACTTCACCATCTTCATACTACATTGGATTAATTACTCGAGAATTAAATAGTAATGCTAAAATCGAAAATATCGAATTTAAAAATATTACTGTTAATTTATATACTCAATCATTTGGAGTAAGATATTTTGGATTAGTCGCAGCGCATAATAAAGGAACTATTGAAAATATTAAACTAGAAAACGTTAATTTCAATATTCATTATAATAATGCTAACGAATCACAAATTGGTGGTGTCGTTGCGAAAAATTATTCAACCGGTAAAATCTCTAAAGTTAACTACATAAGCGGAGATTTTAATGTTTTAGCTGAAGAATATTCAACTCACTATTCATCAGTTTATCCAGCATCATACTACGGTGCCGTTGTCGGTGAAGGTAGTGGGAAATTAAGCGAAGTTGTGAGTAACGCTAATGTTAATATGGTGTTAAAGGATCCAATTACTGGTAAAAAGTTTGTAAATGTTGATGGCGAAATGTTTACGGTTAAAGCTCCTAGTATTGAAGGGGGAAATAGTACGCAAAATGTAGTTTTAGTTGACAAAACCGATGAAGTTAAAATTCAAATTAGAAATACGCCAACCGAAAAAATCCATCAGGTATTATTAAATGGTGAAGATAAAACCGAAGAATTGGTAGAAAATACATTAACAATCCCAGCGGCACTAGAAACAATTCACGTTAAGATAGTTCACAAAGCTATTGATGAAACTGCCGAACTTACATTAACTGGTAATTACTACAAAGTGGTTAGTGCTAAATTAGGAGAAGAGGTTGTTTATAGCGGAGTCGGTGAAGTACCAACAACTTGGGCATATGGAACGGTAATTAAAATTAAAAGTACGCTGACTTCAGGAAAACTATTCAGTCTTAAAGTTAACGGTACTCCATTAGAAGTTGTCAATAATGAAGCTGAATTTACTATTTTAAAAAATTCTTCAATTGAAATTAAACATAGCCCAACTAAAGTTATTTATTTAGGAGGAATTGGTGGTGCCATTTCAACTATTGAAAATGCATTATATCTTGGTGACTTTACTGTTGATTTACCAAAACAATTTAGGTTATTTGAGGATTACAGGTTAGGAGCGATTGCTGGTACGGTATATAGTAGTGCTGATCATCTAGCGACAGTATCTTCTAATATAAAGATTGATAATAATTCTGATGAAAGAGTCATTGCTGTCAAGAGATTAGTTGGAGTATTAAGAACAAACGCTACAATGCAAAATGAAGTGGTTGTCAATTCGACGATTAAAATAAATAATGTTGAGGTAAATGATGGCCATGAAAGTGTCGCTGAATTACCTGAAAATGCCTTTACTAGCGAATTTGTTAAAAATTTATTACCTGAATAAAATAAAAGATTTCACAAAGACGACCCATTAAGGGTTCGTCTTTTTTAAAATATCAATTTTTGTAATGAATTTGTAAAATCTCTTGAAATTGCTTAAATAAAGCGTTTATATATAATTTTAGAATTATAAAAACTTGTTATTTATATCCAAATAATTTATAATATAATAAGTAAATAGGAGTGTTTCGATGTTGCATATCTATAATTCGAAATCAAATCAAATCGAAAAATTCATTCCCAATAATTATCCGAATGTTTTAATGTATGTCTGTGGTCCAACAGTTTATGACCATATTCATATTGGAAACGCGCGGCCGATTATCTTTTTTGATATGCTCAAAAGATACCTTGAAGTAATTGGGTATAAAGTCAAGTATGTCACCAACATTACTGATATTGATGATAAAATTATTAATCGCGCAATTAGCGAAAATAAAACGGAAAAAGAAATCGCCGAGCACTTTACTAAAGAAACTAAAAAACTGTTTCCTAAATTAAATGTAAAAACACCAGATATGATGCCAAAGGCAACTCATTATATCAATGATATGATTGAATATATTGATAATTTAATTGAAAAAGGATTTGCCTATGAAATTGATGGTGATGTCTATTTTAGAGTTTCTAAAGTTAAAGAATACGGAATTATTAGTAAACAAAACATCGATAAATTATTTGAAGGTGCTAGAATTGATGTTAGTGATGTTAAAGAAGATCCAAAAGATTTTAACTTATGGAAAAAAACCGATGTTGGCATTGCCTATGATTCAAAGTGGAGTCAAGGCAGACCAGGATGGCACACCGAGTGTGCGGTGATGAATCATTTAATATTTAATGAGCAATTAGATATTCATGGAGGCGGAATTGATCTTAAATTCCCCCACCACGAAAATGAAAATGCCCAGTCAATTGCCCATAATGGTCACGGATTAAGTAAATATTGGATGCATTCAGCATTTATTAATTTAACTGATACCAAGATGAGTAAATCATTAGGAAATGTAATTTCGGTTATTGACTTAGAAAAAGATTATGATTTAATGGCATATCGACTTTTAGTATTAGCTCATCATTACCAACAACCAATTAATTATAGCGATGAGTTGATGAAACAATATCAAGATGAATATAATAAAATCAATCGCGCACTAAAAAACTCATTCATTAAATTTGAATTGGAAAATATTGAGATTGATGAAGATGAATTAGATGTTGATTCATTAAAAAGATTTTATAATGAAATGAATCAAAATTTAAATACTCCGAACGCAATTACAATTGTTTACGAGCTAGTTAAATCGGTTAATCGTGAAAAAGATTTACAACAGTTAATGAAATATTACAATTCATTAATAATGATTTTAAAAATATTAGGTTTTGAATTTAATTTTGAAAGATTATCTCAAGAAGATAGAGAGTTGTTTAAAATGTGGAACGAAGCTAGGGCAAATAGAGATTTTAAAACAGCTGATAAATATCGTGAGATACTCCAAAAGAAGGGGTTAATCTAATGGCAAAGAAGATGGAAAGTAAAATTGAAAAAGAATTAGAAAAACTGGAACAAGAATTAAGCACCACTCCAACAGAAAAAAAGACTACGAGAAAACCTAGAACTAAAAAAGTTGAGCCAGAAACACCGCCGGCAGAACAAGTGACTGGTGAAGAAGTTAAGGAGCCAGTTAGAAGACCAAGAATTAGAGTTAAGGAAGTTAAAGTAATTGTTGAAGAAGAACCATTAGCAACTCCTGATGATTTTTCTGCGCCTTTTGAAACTAAAGAAGAAGAGCCAAAACCAGTACTTAAAAAAGGTGAAATCATCGTTAACCGATATAATCCGGATCAAAAAAAGGGATTAACCGCTGAAGAAGCTGAAGCGAGAAAAATGGCAGGCTTTTATAACAAAATTAAAAAAGGAAGTACTAAAAGCATTCCAGGAATTATTTTTACTAACATGTTTACCTTCTTTAACTTATTAATGTTTGGAATTGCTGCCTGGTTAATTACTGCAAAAGCACCAGTAACTAACTTTTTCTTTCTTGGAACGATTTCAGCGAACATTTTAATTGGGATTATTCAAGAAATTAAAGCTAAAAAAATAATTGATAAACTATCAATTGTCTCAGCTCCTACTGCCATTGTAGTAAGGGACAGCTTTGAACAAGAAATTAAGCTACAAGAGGTAGTAATTGATGATATTTTATTATTGAAAAGTGGAAAACAAATTCCAGCTGATGCGATTATGGTGTCAGAAGAACCAGTTGAAGTTAATGAAGCTTTATTAACTGGTGAGGCTGATCCGATTCTGAAACATAAAGGAGATTTATTATACTCAGGAAGCTTTATCGTAGCTGGAACGGTTAAAGCTCAAGTAGTAGGTGTTGGCGAGGATGTTTTCATTGAAAAACTTGCCAAACAAGCCCGAACTTATCAAAAACCACAATCTCAATTATTAAAATCTTTGAAAATATTAATTAAAGCGTTGGCTATTCTAATTATTCCAATTGGCATTATTTTATTCTATATTACAACTGAAGGACCATTTGGAATTGGAAATACCCCATATAACGCTTCAGTAATTAGTACTGCAGGAGCGTTGGTTGGGATGGTACCAGCCGGACTATTCTTACTTACTAGTATGGCATTAGCAGTTGGGGTTATTCGACTAGGCGATAATAACACTTTAGTTCAAGAGTTATATTGTATTGAGATGTTGGCCAGAATTGATACCCTTTGCCTTGATAAAACCGGTACAATTACCGATGGTACGATGAATGTTCAAAGTGTTATTGAAATTAGAAGTGATTCGAAATTGAATGTTACCGAAGCAATTCCGGCGATGATGAACGCTTTTAAAGATGAAAATCAAACGAGTAAAGCGTTAATTGAAAGATTTGGTCGTGGAAAAGCCTATAAATATTCCAGAATAATTCCATTTTCGAGCGCAAGAAAATATAGTGCTGTTGAATTTAACGATTACGGTGTTTATGTTTTAGGAGCACCAGAATATGTATTAAAAGATAAATATGAAACGGTAGCTCATCAAGTTGAAAGAATATCATCTGATGGGTATAGAGTACTAGCATTAGGATTTTCTAAAGGAAGAATTAGAGATAATGACAATATTACCGGCATTGTTTGGCCAGTAGCGTTAATTGTAATTGAAGACTCAATTAGAATTGATGCCAGAGAAACTATCGAATACTTCAAACAATCAGGGGTTGACATTAAAGTCATTTCAGGGGATAATCCAATCACAGCCTCAAGAATTGCTGAACGTGCTGGGGTTGAAAATTACCACCGTTATATTAGTTTAGAAGGTGCAAGTGAAAAAGAAGTAATTTTAGCAGCCGAAGAATTTACCGTATTTGGCCGTGTTTCACCAATTCAAAAGAAAATCTTAATTCAAACGATGAAAGCTAACGGTCGAACTGTGGCGATGACTGGTGACGGAGTTAACGATATTCTGGCATTGAAAGAAGCGGATACTTCAATTGCGATGGCATCAGGAAGTGATGCCGCTAGAAACGTATCACACTTAGTTTTACTTGATTCTAACTTCTCATCAATGCCTAAAGTTGTATCGGAGGGAAGAAGAGTTATTAATAACGTCCAAAAAGTGGCTACATTATTCTTAACTAAAACTATCTTCTCAATTATGTTATCGTTTATTACTATTTATTTAGGCCTAGCAACTAACAATGCCACTTATCCAATTTCTCCGGCACAATTAATTCCAATTGACTGGTTCGTTATTGGGATTCCATCTTTCTTATTAGCCCTTGAATACAATAATAATAAGATTAAATCAGGTAATTTTTTATTTAATACTATTAAATCGGCCTTGCCAGGAGCACTAGCGGTAATTATTTCGAGTGTTTTAATTTATTGGTTAAAAACACCGTTAGAAATTAATGATAATCGCGTGATCTCAACCTTAATTGTCTGGTCAGCAACAACAATTTCATTAATTGTTTTGTACCGAGTTTCATCACCACTCAACGTACCAAGAAAAGCGTTGTTCCTATCAATGCTAACACTATTCTTATTAAGTGTATTATTTATCCCAGAATTTTTCCAAATCGCTCCTCTTTGGAAGTTTGGATTCTTTACTGGACCAACACTTAAATTAAATGAGTTACTATTTCTAATAGTATTATTACAAGCGGCTTATCCGATTATTTATGTTTGTTCGAACATCAGTGGATGGGTTAAGAAAATAGTTAATGCGGTAGTATCTTTCTTTAAAAATTATAATTAAGGTTTGATAGTATGATAATTTACGGAAAAAACCCAATTAGAGAAGCGATTTATCAAAATAGAAAAATCTATAAATTATCTTTAGATCAAAAATTTAATGATCGTAAGTACATTAAATTTTTAGAAGATAATCAAATTAAATTTAACTATTTACCAAAAGATAAATTAAATGAATTAACTAATAACGCTCTACATCAAGGTGTTGTAGCTGAAGTTGAAGATTATAAATATTGTGAATTTGACGATGTCTTTTTAAAAGATAAAGTTAATCGATTAGTGATTTTAGATGAGATTACTGACCCTCATAATTTAGGGGCTATTTTAAGAACGGCAGAAGCGGCCGGAATTGACGCTATTGTCGTTTCTAAGCGGCAACAAGCCCCTTTAAACGCGACAGTGGCTAAAGTGTCATCAGGAGCGATTGAACACGTTCCTGTGGTTGCTGTTAGTAATATTAATAACTTCATTTTAAAAATAAAAAAATTAAATTTTTTAGTCGTTGGTACTGACGGAAACGCCCCGTATGATTACCACGAAATTCCGAAAAAAACTAATATAGCGGTAATATTAGGAAGTGAAGGTAGTGGCATAAGACCACTAGTAAAAGCCAACTGTGATATTTTAGTGAAAATACCAATGTATGGTAAAATTAATTCATTAAATGTCTCGGTTGCTGGTGCCTTATTAATGTATGAGATGATCAAAGAATAGAAAGGAAATAATAACATGAATGATTATGAATTAATTTATTTAGTTCAGAATCATCAAGACGGGATTGCGTTAGAATTTCTTTTCGAAAAATATCAATTATTAATTTGGAAATATATCCATCAATATGATGTTCCATATTATGAACAAGATGACTTTTTTCAGGAAGGTTTGTTAATGCTTCATAAAGCGATAATGACTTTTGATGAATCCAAGAACAAAACCTTTACTAGATACTTTGAATTAATCTTAAAAAGAAGGTTTTGGGCATTACTCAAAAAACTACCAAAATATGTAATAAAAGAGATACCGGAAATCCCCGGAGGTTATATTTTGGAAGAAGAGCCAATCATTATTCCTGATTTAAAAAGTAAGTTAGAATTAGATATATTTGAGATGCATTTTCTCAATGGAGAAAGCATTAAAAATATATCAAAGAAAACAGGGTATAAACCCAAACAAATTTATAATGCGATTTATCGAATTAAAGAAAAACTATTAGGGTCTTGACTAAATAAGCGAAATTAATAAATAAGCGGTCAAGACCCAAAATTCGCACTTGACTCCTACAAGGGGGTCAACTATGAAAGTACAAAGGCACAGATTAAAGCATTCCGAATTAGATAAAATACTTAGGTGTTTTTCAGAAGATCTTACAGCTACACAAGCAAGTAAACTTCTAATAATAAATAGAAACACCATAAATAAGTATTATAATCTATTTCGAAAGCTTATCTATACTCACTACAAAAGGAATTTTTATTTTAAAAATACAGTAGTAGAAATAGATGAAAGTTATTATGGATCGAAAAGGGTGCGTTTGAAAAATGGCAAGTTATCTAAAAAACTGATAGTGTTGGGAATAATAGAAAGAGGCGGTAATGCCTATACAAAGATTATTCCAAATGTAAAAACTAAGACGGTTTTTGAGATAATTAAACGTAAAGTAGATAAATCGTGTATAATATGCACAGACCAACATAAATCTTATGAATATTTAAAGGTAAAAGGGTATTATCACTTTACGGTTAACCATTCAATAAAAGAATATGTAAGAGGAGAAACGCACACAAATACCATTGAATCATTTTGGTCATATGTTAAGACGAGATTATACAAATTCAAAGGTATTAATAAGAAATACTTTCATCTTTACATAAGAGAATGTGAGTATAGATTTAATCTCAGAAAGAAAGATATTTATATAAATCTATTAGATTTAATAAAAAAAGATTCTTTCCTCGGTGCCTTATGGCGAGGGAAGCAGAATAGCAAGTGAGCTTAAGTAGTCAAGTGCGAACTATTATCTAAATGATAATATATTTGACTAAGTCATTTAAAAGTGTTAAAATAACACTTGCAAATGACCACGAAGGTGGTTTTTTAAATGAGAGAGAAAATTATATTAGTTTGCACTGAATGCTTATCAAGAAACTATCAAGCTAGTAAAAATAAGATGACGGCAACTAAAAGATTAGAAATTAATAAATATTGTAAAACGTGTAATAAGCACACATTACATAAAGAAAGTAAGTAGGTGATTACTATGGCAATTAAAAAGCGTGATCAACAAGAAAAATCAAAATTAATGGAAGTCCTAACAACCGAGTATAAATGGGAAAATTTATTACTTGGATTTTTAGCGGTTGCTTCTGCGGCACTAGCAATGATGATTATTAATAAAACCTTAAAAATTGATGCATCATTCCCAATTTTAGGAACAGGTAATAATGGAATTATCTTTGCCTGGTTCTTATTAGCTATTTCGGTAATTGGATTAGTATTAGTGTTATTTCCTTTTTTCCAAGCGGCTTTTCCTGAAATTAAAAAGATTGCTTGGCCATCAAAGAAAAAGTTTGTTGAAAATAGTGCAAAAACATTAATTTATACCGTTATTTTAACTTTGATTTTATTCTTATTTGATTTTTTAATTATCCAAACATTAGGAAGAATTATAGGTAGTTAAAAATGCAGAATCAAGTACGCTGGTATATCGTTCAGACTTACTCTGGTGATGAAAATACAGTTAAGGTCGACTTAGAAAGACGTACCGAGAGTATGGGAATGACCGATTATATATTTAGAGTTTTAGTGCCAGAAATTATTATCCCTGCTACAGAAGATAAAAAAGAAAGTGTTGAAAGATTATTTCCAGGATATGTCTTCGTGGAAATGATTGTAACTGATGAATCTTGGTTTGTTGTTAGAAACACTCCAGGAGTTACTGGCTTCTTAGGATCAAGCGGTGGTGGAACGAAACCAATCCCAGTATTAAGAGATGAAATGGATTCAATTTTACGCAAAATTGGAGCGATTGCTAAACCAAACTTCAATCGCTACATTGGTAAAACTGTTGTCATTCAAAAAGGTGTTTGGGAAGGTCAAGAAGGTTTAGTTACTGCCGTTGATAATGATCAAGAAATTGCAATTGTCTCAATTGACATGTTTGGTCAAGCGACCCCTACCGAAGTTAGTGTTTATGATTTAAAAGAAAAATAATTAATAGAAGTAATCACATAATTGGTGGTTACTTTTTTTATTTATATTTTATTAACAAGGTTGATGATATAATGAGTTTAAGTTAGATATAAATTGATAAAAATGTTTTTGGGGGGAAAAAGACATGAAGAACTTCAAAAGACAATATAAAGTTAAATCTTTTATTTTAGTATTAGCAACTGTTATTTTTGGATTTGTTTTAATGAATATTGGAAACGTAATCAGAAATAACCCACCAAAGAATCGAGATTACTTGATATATCTTTATGGTGAAATTCATGCTGATGAAAAGATTAGTAAAAAGGAACTTAAGCTATGGCATGATTTTTATCATAACCACGGAATGCGACACCTTTTTATTGAATCAGCATATTTTGATTCCGAGATTTTAAATTTATGGATGAAAGCTGATGATGATTATTACTTGCAATATCTATTTGACGGCTGGGAAGGAACGCTCTCACATAACCAAGAAACTTGGGATTTTTATGTTGCAATAAAGACAAATTATCCAGAAACGATTTTTCATGGGACTGATGTAGGACATCAATATGAAAGAGCGGGGCAATTTTATTTAGATTACCTTGAGGCTAATGGATTAAAAGATACTGAAAAATATGAAATAACCTTAGAATCAATTAGACAAGGGGAACATTTTGAAGCAACCGGCGATATGCAATATCGCGAATCAAAAATGTTTGAAAATTTTGTTAGAGAGTATGATAAATTGAATGGAGAAAAAATAATGGGCATTTACGGAAGTGCCCACATTAGACAAGATATTATTGGTATTTTAATTGGAGTTGAACCATTTACTTATCGACTTAAAAAACACTATGGAAAAGCAGTTTACGCTAAACAATTAGATAAATTATAATCAAATAATTAAATCGCTTGTATTTATAATACAATCGTGTTAAAATGAATGAGCGTGTAAAAAACACACCGTAGTGGAAGGGTTTTGAAAATCCGTAAAACCACATACTTATCAAAGGAAAATGAAGGAGGATGTGTTATGGCAAGAAAAAAAGTTGTTCGCGAACTTAAATTACAAATTCCAGCTGGAAAAGCAACACCAGCTCCACCTGTTGGACCGGCACTAGGACAAGCTCAAGTGAATATTCCACAGTTTGTCTCACAATTTAACGAAGCGACAAGAGATCAAATGGGGTATATTATTCCGGTTATCATTTATGTATATGATGACAGAACTTTTAGTTTCGTAACTAAAACCCCACCTGCAAGTGACTTATTAAAGAAAGCTGCTAAAGTAGAAAAAGGATCAGGCGAACCTAATAAAAAACAGGTCGCAACAATTACTAAAGCAGAACTTGAAAAGATTGCAGCAATGAAGATGCCAGATTTAAATGCGTATACTGTTGAACAAGCAATGAAAATTGTTGAAGGAACAGCACGCCAAATGGGTATCAAAATAGTAGATTAATATGGTTCTTAATTGTGGGAGGAAATCCCGCTTATTACCACATTTAGGAGGAAAAGAAAGATGAAAAAAGGCAAAAAACACATTGAAGCTTTAAAACTAGTTGAACGCACTCACAGATATCCAGTCGAAGAAGCCATTGAGTTAATGAAAAAAGTTAATTACGCTAAATTTGATGCGACTGTTGAAATTGCGTTTAGATTAAACTTAGACCCAAGAAAAGCTGAACAAAACTTACGCGGTGCGGTAGTATTGCCACACGGAACTGGAAAAGTTTCTCGCGTAGTCGTAATTGCTCAAGGTGAAAAAGCTAAAGAAGCAGTCGATGCTGGAGCAGACTTTGTCGGTGATGATGAATTAATTGAAAAAATCGGTAAAGGTTGGTTAGATTTCGATGTTATGGTAGCAACACCAGATATGATGTCAAAATTAGGTAGATATGGACGTTTATTAGGACCAAGAGGATTAATGCCAAACCCTAAAACCGGTACAGTAACTACTGATATTGCTAGAGCAGTTCACGAAATTAAAAACGGCAAAGTTGAATACCGTGTTGACAAATTCGGTAACATTCAAGCCGCAATAGGTAAAGTTTCATTCGATAATGAAAAGTTAATTGAAAATATCAAAACTATTACAGCACAAATGTTAAGAATTAAACCACAAACAGTAAGAGGAGTTTACGTGAAAAACGTAACTATCTCATCAACAATGGGGCCTGGAATCAGAATAGATTTAGAAACCATTAAGTAAAATAATCAAAAAAAATTAAATATAGCCAAAGACAGTAGGGACCCTGGGTTTAATGATCCTACCGAGGTAAATTCTAAAGTAAGTTTGAATTGTCTCTTTTGTCATATTGGCTAAAGAGACTTTTTATATAAAATGGAGGGTATTAGATGAAACAATCGGTTATCAAAAAACAACAACAAGTTGAAGAATTAGCCGCAAAATTTAGTGAAGCTAAAACTATTGTTGCATTTGACTATCCAGGATTAACAGTCGCTAAGTTCACAGAATTAAGAATTGAACTTAGAAAAGCTGGATGTGAAGTTGCTGTTATTAAAAATAACATCTCACGTCGTGCATCAGCGGCTGCTGGAATAGGTGAACTTGCTGATAGTCTAACTGGAGCTAAAGCTATCGTTATGGGATATGACGATGTAGTAGCACCAGCGAGAATAGTTTACGAATTTGCGAGAACCAACAAAGTTGTAAAAATTCAAGCTGGCGTTGTTGAAGGCAAAGTTGTTGATGCAGCCGCAATTAATGAACTTGCGACATTACCATCAAGAGAAACTATGTTGACAATGTTAGCAGCAGGTATGTTAGCTCCAGTCAGAGATATTGCTGTCGGACTTAACATGTTAGTAGAACAAGGAATGGAAAATTAATTTAGGAGGATTTATAAAATGGCAAAATTAACAAAAGAACAATTTGTAGAAGCATTGAAAGAAATGACTTTACTTGAAATTAAAGAATTAGTAGACGGATTAAAAGAAGAATTCGGAATTGACCCAACAGCAGTCGCAGTCGCAGGACCTGCAGTTGCAGTTGAAGAAGTAGAAGAAAAAACAGAATTTGATGTGGTATTAAAGAACTTTGGTGCTAACAAGATTGCAGTTATTAAAGTCGTAAGAGAAATTACTGGATTAGGATTAGCAGATGCTAAGAAAGTTACTGAAACACCAGATTCAGTATTAAAAGAAAAAATTAAGAAAGACGATGCACAAGCGATTAAAGAACAATTAGAAGCTGCTGGTGCAACAGTTGAAATTAAATAATTTTACTTTTAAAAAATAAAGAAAAATAAAAGCCTAAAAAGTTTAGGCTTTTTGTGGTTAAAATAGTAAACAAGATAAGGTGAGGTGTAAAAATGAGTCATTATTTTACTAATGATAATGTTAAATCTAATTTAAGAGAGATTAAAGTTGACATTTTGGACACCTCATTTTCTTTTGATGTTGATC
Organism: Acholeplasmataceae bacterium; assembly: GCA_050953825.1. Lineage (GTDB taxonomy): Bacteria > Bacillota_I > Bacilli_A > Acholeplasmatales > Acholeplasmataceae > DUQW01. The sequence goes on from JBMNNF010000004.1 coordinate 31,440, forward strand.
ATGGTGTCTTTAGTTACCGTGGATTAGATTTTGGAACTAAGATTTTAATTGAACGAGCGGAAATAAAACCGGAATTTCAAACGATTATTGATATGGGATGTGGATACGGTCCAATCGCCATATCACTTGCTAGAAAATATCCTAATAAAGCCATTTATGCTTATGATATTAATCGTCGTGCTGTGGAGCTGACTAAGAGGAATTCGCTAAAAAACAAAGTAAATGTTCAAACATTTGAATCTAATTTATTTGAAAACGTAAAGGTAAACGCTGATGTCATTTTTTCGAATCCACCAATTAGGGCCGGCAAAGAAATTATCTTTAAATTGTATGAAGATTCATATCATAATCTAAATCCAAACGGTGAATTATGGATAGTAATTAGGACACAACAGGGTGCCGAATCAACGAAAAAGAAACTATTAGAAATTTTTGGAAATTGTGAGACAATTTACCAAAAAAAAGGATATCGCATCTATAAGTCGACCAAATAACATGATATTTATATCATGAAAAAAATAATTTTGGTTGACATATTGACATTGTTGTGCTATTATTAGATAATGTGCGATTATTTGAAAAATTTCAGAGTAATATATTTTATATATTAACCCAAATCAGTTAGGAGTGAATAATATGGGATATAAAACCGTTCAATACGGTAAAAGAGCGTCGCGTCGTAACTACTCGAAGATGTTATATGATATCGACTTGCCTAACTTAATTGAGATTCAAACGAGTTCTTTTAAAAAATTCGTAGATGAGTCTATTGGAGAATTATTACAAGATGTATCACCAATTGAAGGACACAATGGTGATCTAAAATTATATTTTGTTGATTATTATTTAGAAAAACCAAAACATTCAATCAGTCAAGCTAAAATGTATGACGTTAGTTATACAAGACAACTATTTGCGAATGTAAAATTAGAGAATGCCGTAACTGGAGAAATTAGAGAATCCCAAGTTCGTTTAGCTGAACTTCCTTTCATGACTCCAACCGGTACTTTTATCATTAATGGAGCTGAAAGAGTTATTGTTTCTCAAATTATTCATTCAGCTGGTGTTTATTTTACTTCTGAAATTGATACAAGATTACAAACTCCTAAATATTCAGGACAAATTATTCCTACAAGAGGGGCTTGGGTTGAATTTGAATTAGGTTCTAAAAATTTATTTTATGGAAAACTTGATCGCTCAAAGAAAATTTATTTATCAACTTTAATTAAAGTTTTAGGATTCAACAACCCTAAAGATATTACCAAATATTATTCGAAAGCGTTACTTACTGATACATTAGAAAAAGATGATACTAAAAATTCTGATGAAGCTGTTGTTGAGTTATATGCTAAATTGAGACAAGGCGAAAGTGTTCCGGCAAATGCTGCAAAAGAATACATTAGATCTCGTCTTTTTGATCGTAGAAGATATGATTTAGCTTCAGTTGGACGTTTTAAATATAATCAAAAATTAGATCTATTTGAAAGAGTTTTAGGAAATTACACAGCTTATGAAATTGAACTTCCTACAGGAGAAATTATTCCTAAAGAAACATATATTGATTTTGATGTAATCAAAAAATTAAAAGAACATCGTCATATTTTTAGAAAAGAAATTATTTCAGTCGAAGATTCACTTCAAAATGATCCGATTGATGAAATATTTGCTGAATTTGATGTTGAAACCGGCGAAGTTTTATATACCAAAACTAATATTATTAATAACCGCACTGGTGAAATTTTAGCCAGCAAAAATACTGTAGTAAACGAAGAATTAATTAGTTTACTTAGAAAAAATAGAAGTTCATTAGATGAAAAGGTAGTTAAATATTTCTTGCTTCAAGATCCATACCAAGTTCAAAAAGATCGTGAAGGAGTAGTGGTAGAGTATATGGAAGTTATCCATAAACACCCACAAACTAATAGACCAACTGTAGTTAAAGTATTAGGTAATGATCCACTTGAAACTAAAGAGCATATTACGGTGTCTGACATCGCTGCTGGAATTAGTTATTACTTAAACTTATTTGAAGGCATTGGTGAAATTGATGATATTGACCATTTAGGAAATCGACGTTTACGTTTAATTGGTGAATTATTACAAAATCAATTTAGAGTTGGACTTGCTAGAACCGAGAAAAATATTAAAGACAGAATGTCAACAACGACATTTAATGATGCAACCATTTCATCAATTATTAATACAACACCACTATCAAGTGCGATTAACTCATTCTTTGGGTCATCACAATTATCTCAATTTATGGATCAAATTAACCCACTTGCCGAATTAACTCAAAAGAGAAGAGTTTCAGCATTAGGTGTTGGTGGTCTTTCAAGAGATCGTGCTGGTATTGAAGTTCGTGACGTGCACAACTCGCACTATGGTAGAATTTGTCCAATTGAAACACCGGAAGGTCAATCAATTGGGTTAATCTCATCACTAGCATCATATAGTAAGGTTGATCAATATGGATTTATTCAAACTCCATATTTAGTAGTTGACCGTAGTGGGATTAAAGGTGGAGAAATTATTCCAAGAGTCACTAACGAGTATGTTTTCTTAACCGCTAGTGAAGAAGAAAGACAATTTATTGCCTCAGCGGCAACACCACTTGATGAAAAAGGGTTCTTTTTAGAAGACAGAGTTGTCGGTAGATTAAACGGTGAAACAACTATCGTTGACGCTTCTCAAGTATCATATATGGACGTTTCACCAAAACAAATTGTTTCGGTTGCTACATCAACGATTCCATTTTTGGAGCACGATGAAGCGTCAAGAGCGCTAATGGGAGCTAACATGCAACGTCAAGCGGTGCCATTAATGATGCCAGAATCACCAATTGTCGGTACTGGTGTTGAATATCGAGCAGCTAAAGATTCAGGGGCAACCGTAATTGCTCAATCTGGTGGTTATGTCACATATGTTGATGCCAATGTTATTAAGATTACTGAAATGCCAATTCAAAAAGTTGAACATAATGGTGAAGTATTGTTTGATTTTGGTGGATTTGATTTCACATTTGAAAAAGCGTTAAAGCTATCTGAATACAGCCTAACTACCGAAGGTATTTATGAATTAATTAAATTTGATCGTTCTAACCAAAACACTTGTATGCTACAAACTCCACTAGTTAGAGTTGGTGATTGGGTTGATGCTGGTGAAGTTATTGCTGATGGTCCATCAACTGATAAAGGTGAACTAGCATTAGGCCGTAATGTTACCGTAGCTTTTATGATGTGGGAAGGCTATAACTATGAAGACGCAGTTATTATGTGTGAAGATTTAGTTAAACATGACGTTTATACTTCAGTACACATCGAAGAATATGAAATTTTTAATCGTGAATTAAAAGCGGGACAAGGAAAAGAAGAAATTACTCGTGAAATTCCTTTTGTTAGTGCTGAAGCCGTCAGAAACTTAGATGAAAATGGAATTGTTGTCGTTGGTTCTGAAGTTAAAGAAGGCGATATTTTAGTTGGTAAAATTACACCTAAAGGATCAAGTGATCCACAACCAGCTGAAAAATTAATTCAAGCGATTATTGGTGAAAAATCACGCGAATATCGTGATACATCACTTAAAGTACAACACGGCGGTGGTGGTGTTGTTCAAAAAGTTCTTCACTTTAAGAAAGGGAAGAAAAACTTACCTGATGGAATTACTCTTCCAACAGGGGTTAATGAACAAATTAAAGTTTTCGTAGCCAAAAAGCGTAAAATTTCTGAAGGAGATAAAATGGCCGGAAGACACGGAAATAAAGGTGTTATTTCTAAAATATTACCAAGAGAAGATATGCCATATATGGCAGACGGAACGCCAATTGACATCATGTTAAACCCACTAGGTGTTCCATCAAGAATGAATATTGGTCAAATTCTAGAAATTCACTTAGGTCAAGCTGCTAAAAATTTAAATGTTAAAATTGCCGCTCCAGTTTTCGACGGTGTTAATGACCAAGAATTAAGAGACATTATGAAAGAAGGCGGTGTCTCTGAAGACGGTAAGATGATTTTATATGATGGTAGAACAGGTGAACCATATCAAAATCCAATTTCAGTTGGGGTTATGTATATGATTAAACTAAGTCATATGGTTGACGATAAACTTCACGCAAGAAACGTTGGACCTTATACTTTAGTTACTCAACAACCAATGGGTGGTAAGGCTCAAAATGGTGGACAACGTTTTGGCGAGATGGAAGTATGGGCCTTATATGCATATGGTGCTGCCCACACTTTACAAGAATTACTAACAGTTAAATCAGATGATATGACTGGACGTAATAAGGTGTATAGTGCAATTACTTATGGACGAGAAATTCCAAAAGCGTCATTACCAGAATCATTTAGAGTGCTAACTCATGAACTTCAAGCATTAGGGTTATACGTTGAGTTAATCAACTCTGAAACTGGTGAAAATGATGCGGTAAAATCACTAGTTAGACCTGATCAAAGATTTAGAGGAGGGTTCCGTTAATGAATGTTGATTTAAAACAAAAAGTAGCTCAATTAAAAATTAGCGATGAAGCCAAACAAGCGTTATTTTTAACTGGAATCATTACCTTAGAAGACTTAAATACTTATGACATAGATAACTATAGAACGATTTTAGGTTCTTTAGGTGATGAAGTTGCTGAAGAAATTAAAAAGTTATTATTAAAATACGGTCTACCTTCAAATCTAAAAGATTTAAAATTAACTGATGACGTTTCTAAAATATTAAAAGATGCTAATATTAATGTAACTCTTGATTTATTAACTGCTAATAGATCAAATTTATATCGTTTATTTAGAAATGAAGAATTTGAATTAGCTGAAATCAATCATGTTTATGAATTTTATGGAATTGATCCATTGACTGAAGCTGATTTTGATGAACATGCGGAATTATTAAGAAGTCAACAAGACGTTGAAGATATTAACATTACGAAAAGAATTCAAAAAGAAGTTAAAAAGATTAGAAAGGGTTATGGTTCAAGAACTTATAATCATTTAAAGATTAGATTAGCCTCTCCAGATGAAATTAGAGCGTGGTCATATGGTGAAGTTCAAAACCACGAAACTATCAACTATCGTACTGCGAAACCAGAAGAAGACGGATTATTTTGTGAGAAAATTTTTGGACCAACTAAATCACACCAATGTCGTTGTGGTAAGAAACAAGTTTCTAATCACGGACAAATTTGTCCAAAATGTGGAGTTGAAATTACTGATTCTCTAGTCAGAAGAGAAAGAATGGGACATATCGAGTTAGAAGCTCCAGTAGTTCATACTTGGTATTTAAAAAATTCACCATCACGTTTGGCCATCTTATTAGGAATTAAAGCGAAAGCTTTAGAAGAAGTAGTTTACTACTCTTCATATATCGTAATTGATCCAGGTTCAGTACCACAACTTAAGAAAAAAGATGTTTTAACTGAACAAGGATACTTTATGTTACTGGAACAATTTGGACGCCGTTTTGAAGCTCAAACTGGTGCTGAAGCCGTAAAAACCTTATTGATGGAGTTAGATTTAGATAAAGAAGTTAAAATTTTAAGACAAAAATTTAAAACTTCAACTAAACAAAAACGTGAAAGAATTATTCGTCGCTTAGAAGTAGTTGAAGCGTTTAATAATTCTGATAATAAACCTGAATGGATGGTCATGGATGTTATTCCGGTGATTCCACCTGACCTACGTCCAATGGTTCAATTAGACGGTGGTCGATTTGCGACAACCGACTTAAACGACTTATATCGCAGGATTATTAACCGTAACGCTAGACTTAAAAAAGAAAAAGAAGAAAATGCACCTCGTTTAGTTATTAAAAACGAAATGAGAATGTTACAAGTAGCGGTTGATGCGCTATTTGATAACTCTCGTGGTGGCCGTCGTGCCGCTATGGGAAGAGATCGTCCTTTAAAATCATTATCTGATTTATTAAGAGGTAAACAAGGTCGTTTCCGTCAAAACTTATTAGGAAAACGTGTTGACTATTCTGGTCGTTCCGTTATTATTGTGGGGCCAGACTTAAAAATGTATCAAGCTGGTATTCCTCGAGAAATGGCCATTATTTTGTTTAAGCCATTTGTCTTAAGAGAATTAATTAAAAACTATGGTATTAACCGTGGTGAAGCTAATAGAAAATATGAACGTCAAGACGATGATGTCTGGCAAACATTAGAAACTGTAGTTCAAGAACATCCAGTTTTGCTAAACCGTGCACCGACCCTTCACCGTTTAGGAATCCAAGCGTTTGAGCCTAAGTTAATTGATGGAAAAGCAATTCGTTTGCACCCACTTGTAACACCAGCGTTTAACGCTGACTTTGACGGAGATCAAATGGCAGTACACGTACCACTTTCTCCTGAAGCTCAAGCGGAAACGAGATTATTAATGTTGGCCTCAAATAACATCTTAGCTCCAAAAGATGGTAAACCAGTAGTAACCCCAGCTCAAGATATGGTTTTGGGTAACTACTATTTAACAATGGAAGATATTTATGATCCAGAAGATGAGACAACATATATTAACCGTAATGAAGGTCGATTCTTCTCATCATTTGAAGAAGCGAATATTGCATTACATAATAAAGAGATTGGGCATCATACTAGAATTTTAATTAAACCAACAGCAATTAATAAAAACTTTACTGAAGAACAAAAAGAAAAGTACTTAGTAACCACAATTGGTAAAATGATTTTTAACCAAATTTTACCTGAAAGTTTCCCTTATTTAAACGAAGCAAGTGATGAAAACTTATTAGAAAAAACTCCTGATAAATACTTTATTGATAAAGGAGTTAATCCGAAAGATCATTTCGCTCAATTAACTAAAAATGATGTACCACAACCATTTAAAAAAGGATTCTTATCAGCAATTATTGGTCAAGTATTTAAGCGTTATGAAATTACTGAAACATCAAAAATGCTCGATGACTTAAAAGATTTAGGATTCAAATATTCAACCATTTCTGGAATTACAGTATCAATTGCCGATATGAATGTTTATGGTGAAAAAGAAAGAATTTTAGAAAGATCTAATAACGAAGTTAATGAAATCTTCGAACAATATAACTTGGGTATGTTAACTGATAACGAACGCAAGAAACTAGTTATTTCAGTTTGGAAAACAGCACTAGAAGAAATTAAAGCCGGAGTTATTAGTTCATTAGACCATAAGAACAACTTATTTATGATGAGTGATTCAAAAGCTAGAGGTAGCATTGATAACTTCGTTCAGTTAATCGGGATGAGAGGACTGATGAATAACCCGAAAGGTGAAACTATTGAAGTTCCAGTTCAAGCTTCCTTTAGAGAAGGATTAACAGTTTCCGAGTTCTTTATCTCAACTCACGGAGCGAGAAAAGGATCGACCGACACCGCTCTTAAGACAGCTGAATCCGGTTATTTAACAAGAAGATTAGTTGACGTTTCTCAAGACGTTATTATTGTTGAAGAAGATTGTGGAACGGAAAAAGGAGTAGTTCAAGAGGAAATTATTGTTGAAGGCGACCAAAATATGAAGGTTGAACTTCAAACGAGAATTATTGGACGTTTCTTAGCTCGAGATGTAATTAATCCAAAGACTAAAGAAGTTATGTTAAAAAGAAATGAATTAATTACTGAAGATATCGCTCATGAAATTATTAAAGCCGGAGTTACTAAAGTTGAAATTAGATCAAACTTAACTTGTGATTCAGCTAATGGTGTTTGTGCGAAGTGTTATGGTTTAAACTTAGCCACCAACAAACCAGTGGAAGTTGGTGAAGCGGTAGGTGTTGTTGCTGCTCAATCAATTGGTGAACCTGGTACACAGTTAACAATGCGTACTTTCCATACTGGTGGAGTCGCCTCAAGTTCAGACATTACTGCCGGTCTTCCAAGAGTTCAAGAGTTATTTGAAGCGAGAAATCCAAAAGGACGTGCCGTCATTAGTGAGTACCGTGGAACAGTTAAATCAATTAATGTTAACTCCAAATCAGGAATTCAAACGGTAACAATTAATGATTTTAGAGGGATTGATCATCAATATACAATTGATCCAAATGTCGAATTACTAGTGAAAGAAAAAGATCAAGTGATGCCAGGAACTAAATTAACTCACGGATCAATTAATCCAAAAGAATTAGTTAGAGTTGTTTCAGTTGAAGCCGCTCAAAAATATATTTTAGAAGAAGTTCAAAAGGTCTACCGTAAACAAGACGTTGGTATTAACGATAAACACATTGAAATTATTGTTAGACAAATGACTAGAAGAATTTTAGTAGTGACTGAAGGGGATACCGATTTATTACCAGGCTTAGAAGTTTCAATTCACGAGTTTAAAGCTCAAAACTTAAAAGCGATTAAAGAAGGAAAACGCCCTGCCGTAGGACGTCCAATCTTATTAGGTATTACCAGAGCTTCATTAAGAAGTGATTCATTCTTATCAGCAGCATCATTCCAAGAAACAACTCGTATTTTAGCTGATGCTGCAATCAGAGGTAAAGTGGATGAACTTCATGGTCTAAAAGAAAACGTAATTATCGGTGGATTAATCCCTGCTGGTACTGGAATTTTAAATGAAAAATCATATCATTATGAAAATGAACCAGAATCTCCAGAACAAGAATTTTTAGAAGAAAGTCTATCAAGACTTCAAAAGAAATGGCGATAATTAACTAACCAAAGAATGAAAGATGCGATTCGTCGCATCTTTTTGTCTAATAATGCTATTAAAAAATCAATTGTAATTACCTATATAAAAATATCTATGATATAATTTCTATGAAAGGAGTGTCTTAATATGAAAAAGAAATTGGCACTTGTATTATTACTATTTTTAAGTCTTTTCGCTTTTGTTGGCTGTAGCTCAGATGTTCCTAACCGTGAGGATTTAGAAGGTAGTGGCAGTTCAGCCAGCGATAACAATTTGATTTTGGTTGATCCAACAAGAAAAGTTATTTATAGTGCAGAAATTAGTATTAAAACTGAAGAACTATTAAAAACAACTAATGAAATTAAATCTAAATTGGTTGTTGGCGAAGATTGGATCGCTTCTGAAAATTTAACTGATGATACTAATGAAATAGTTTTCAGAGTAAAAGCTACCAGATTATCGGATTTTATTAATTTTTTACAGACAGACTATGAATACAGTCATTTTAAACTTGATTCAAAAGATGTATCACGAGATTATGTTGATACTCAAGCTAAAAAAGAAGCTTTAGAAGCTTCAAGAGCGAGATTAGTCGCTTTAAAAGCTGGAGCTACAAACTATGAATTAATTGAATTGGAAAAAAGAATTGCTGAGATTGATTCAGAATTAAACAAATTAAATTCTACATTAATCACGTATGATGATTTAGTTGAATACAGTGTAGTTAAGGTATATCTTCATAAGAAGCATGTCAGTCCAAAACCACCATCATATGGAACTACATTAAGTAATAGTTTCAGTAATGGTTGGAATGCAGCTTTAGCGGTATTAAAATTTGGTGGACAAGTCATTGCGACACTTATTCCATTTATGATAATTATTGTACCAATAGCTGGAATTGTCTTGTTGATTGTTTATCGCAAGAAAATTAAAGCATGTTGGGATAAGAAAAAAGCAACCAAAAATAAATCAACTGAAGAACCAGTAGAAGAAGAAAAAGAAGAATAAATAAGATAAGGGGATTGTATAATGCAATCCCTTTATTTATATAAAAGGAGGGAAAAAATGTTTACTTATGAAAGGAGATATGATTTTTACTTAATGGGAGGAACCACATTATTTTTTGCAGATCATGAGGATAGAATAGCTTATGTTTATAAAGATAAGAAATGGCAAGAAGTCAATTATGTCTTTTTCATTATGGATACGATCATGGGCTATGATCCATATGCACCTGATGGATTCAAACTATATAATAGTGACATTATGGAATTAATAGAGAAAATTTTACTGCCTGATGCCATTAAAATGTTTGGAGAAAAACCAATTAACAAAATAAAAAAGATTTGCCCAGAGAAAATTAAAGAACTAGAATCTTATACTGATTCTTAAGATGAAAATCGTAAGCTTGAATCGAAAGGTTCAAGCTTTTTATAACAGTAATTATAATATTTGGAAATTTTATAATCAATTGGTATAATTGGAAATATGAAAACAACGCTTAAGATTCCAAACTTGGACTGTCCAACATGTGCTAATGCCATCGTTGAACACTTTAAAACATTAGACATTGAAGCTAAAGTTGTAATCAATCAAAAGAAGGTTATCTTTAATCATGAGAAAGAAGAACAATATCATTTAATAGTTAAAGAATTAAAAGGAATTGGATTTCCCCCAGTAACAGTTGATCACGATGAAGCTAAATATCGAAAACGCGAAAAAATTAGATTGATTATCGCAACTATTTTAGTTTTACCATTGGCTTATACAATGTTTCATCATTTTGGATTAAATATCGCTCCCGATATTATGTTAAATGGCTATTTTCAAATGGGGTTTGCTGCGATTATTCAATTTATCATTGGCTTTAGATTTTATAAAAATAGTTTTTATCAAATTAAAAATAGAAATTTAGGAATGGATGTATTAATTGTTTTAGGGACATCAGTTGCCTTCTTTTATAGTGTTTATTTAACGATATTTACTAATAAAACCGACTTGTTTTTTGAAACAAGTGGCATGCTAATTTGGATGGTAACTATTGGCGAATATTTAGAGCATTTATCAAAAGCTAGAACTACAGATACTTTAAGAGCTTTAATGGAATTATCCGTTGATGAAGTTAGATTAGTAAATAATGATGTTGAAAAAATCGTGTCATTAGATGAAGTTCATGTGGGTGATTATATTAAAGTGCTTGCTGGCGAGAGAATCGCTTTAGATGGCGAAATTATTCAAGGAGCAAGTTATATTGATGATTCAGTAATTACTGGAGAATCGGTACCGAAACATTTACAAGTTGGTAGTAAAGTAATCGGTTCAACAACTAACTTATCCAATACGATTATTGTTAAAGTTGAAGCGGTTGGTAGTGATACAGTATTAGCTAAAATTATTGAAACTGTTGAAGAAACAACTTTAATTAAACCTAAATTTCACAGAACCGTCGATGTAATTGCTAAATACTTTGTATTGGCAATCTTAGTAATTTCACTAATAACATTTTTTGTCTATAAATTCGCTTTATCTAAAGAATTAGGAACATCACTTCAAGTTATGATTGCCATATTAGTTGTTTCATGTCCATGTGCACTAGGACTGGCTACACCAACTTCAATTGCTGTGGCTAGTGGCTTAGCTTTTAAACATAAGATATTATATAAAGGTGGCGAATTTTTTGAATTAGCCAATAAAATAGAGGCGATTGCATTTGATAAAACAGGAACTCTTACTAAAGGTGAATTAATAGTGACCGATTATCTTGGTGATTTAAATTATTTAACTTATACCAAATCTCTTGAATCACATTCTAATCATCCAATTGCCGTAGCTATTAACAATTATAAAGACGACATTGTGCCTTTTGAAATTGATGATTATGACATTATTGATGGAAAAGGAATCGTTGCCAAATATTCAAATGAAAATATATTGGTAGGATCATATAATTTTCTTGAAGAAAATAAAATTAAAAATCCGTATGAACATGAATATTTAATATATACAAAACAAGGAAAAGTTGTCATCTTTACAGCAATTAATAACGAAGTTGTTAATATGATGGTATTGGAAGATGAATTAAAAGAAGAAAGTATCGAATTGATTAAAGAAATTAAAAAATTAGGGATAACGCCTTATCTAATCACTGGTGATAATGAAAATACTGCTAAGTATTTAGCTGATAAAGTAGGAATTTCTAAATATTATAGTGAAGTTTTACCTAACGAAAAAGCTCTAATAGTAAAAGAGTTACAAGAAAATCATGAAATTGTTGCTTTTGTTGGTGATGGGATTAATGATGCTCCAGCCTTGAAACAAGCTGATGTCAGTTTTTCGGTAAGTAACGCTTCAGATATTGCAAATGATACCGCTGATGTTGTTATGTTAGATAACGATTTAAGTTTAGTTTTAATGGCAATTGATTTATCGAAAAAGACAACAATTAATATTAAACAAAATTTAATTTGGGCATCGTTATATAACCTAGTAATGATCCCACTAGCAGCACTAAATATTGCTAGCCCATTAGTAGCGGGTTCATTACATGTTGTTTCTAGTCTGTTGGTTGTCTTTAATGCCTTAAGGTTAAATTTATATAAGTATAAAAAGAAAAAATAACATAATTTTTATAAATAAAGAAATAGCATATCTTGTTAATAAGAATGCTATTTCTTTTGTATTCCTTTGTAATGAGATTAAAAATCGAAATGATTTAAAATATTTAAGCTTATTTAGAAAATTTATATTGATAATATTATTTTATAATATTAAAATAAAATGGTATAATAAAAAATGGATGTGTTAAACATTTTATATTCAATTAAATGAGAATAAAACCTTAAGGGAGGAAAAAAGATGACAAACAAAAAAGTTATTAAATCAATGAATGGTAACGAAGCGGCTGCCTATTGTGCATATGCCTTTAGTGAAGTTGCAGCGATTTATCCAATTACACCATCATCACCGATGGCTGAGTACATTGAAATGTGGGCGGCAAGAGGCGACAAAAACTTATTTGGTGTTCCAGTAAAAGTTGTTGAAATGCAAAGTGAAGCAGGAGCTGCAGGTACAGTTCATGGGTCGCTTCAAATGGGGGTATTAACTACTACATTTACGGCATCTCAGGGATTACTATTGAAAATACCAAATATGTATAAAATTGCCGGGCAAGGTTTACCAGGCGTAATCCACGTTGCTGCCAGAAGTCTAGCTGCACAAGCATTATCAATCTTTGGTGATCACCAAGATGTAATGGCGGCAAGACAAACAGGTTTTGCGATGATTGCATCTAACTCGGTCCAAGAAGTAATGGATTTAGGAGGAGTTGCACACTTATCAGCAATTAAAGCTGGTGTTCCATTTTTACATTTCTTTGATGGATTTAGAACTTCACATGAGGTAAATACGATTGAAGTAGTAGATTACAGTGTGTTTGATAAGTTATTAGATCGAGAAGCGGTTGCAAAATTTAGAAAAATGGGTTTATCACCTAATCGTCCTGTTACTAGAGGAAGTGCTCAATCAGATGATGTTTATTTCCAATCTAAAATTGCTACAGTTCAAAGATATAAAGGTGTAGAAGATGTTGTAGCTGATTACATGAAAGATATTTCTAAAGCAACTGGACGCGAATACGCTCCATTTGTATACTACGGTCACCCTGAAGCGACTGATGTTATTATTGCAATGGGATCGGTTGTTGATACTAGCAAGGAATTAATCAAAACTTTAGTTGATAAGGGAGAAAAAGTAGGTATTTTATCAGTTCATCTTTATCGTCCATTTAGTAAAAAATATTTCATGAAGGCTATGCCTAAAACTGTAAAAAGAATTGCAGTTTTAGATCGTACTATTGAAGCTGGTTCAGTTGGAGAACCATTATATTTAGATGTCAAATCTATTTATTATGAAGAAGAAAAACAACCATTAATTTTAGGTGGTGTTTATGGTTTATCTTCAAAAGATACAACTCCAGCATTAATTGCCGCGGTGTTTAAAAACTTACGTGGTGAACAAAAGAATCAATTTACGATTGGTATTACTGATGATGTTGGTCATTCATCACTGGCACCAGTTCATGAAGTCGAAGTTACTCATCCATCAACAAGTGAATTATTATTCTTTGGATTAGGTTCTGATGGTACTGTTGGTGCAACAACAAATATCGTTAAGATTGTTGGTGATAACACGCCACTATACTCACAAGCATATGCCTCATATGATTCTAAAAAAGCTGGTGGGGTTACTAGAATGCACGTTAGATTTAGTCCTGAACCAATTAAATCAACATACTTAGTTAACGAACCACATTTCATTTCTTGTTCAACTGATACATATTTATTCAAATATGATATGTTAAAAGGATTAAGAAAAGGAGGAACTTTCTTACTTAATACAGCACATACTGGTGCTGAATTAGAAGCCTTTTTACCTAATAAAGTTAAACGCCAATTAGCTGAAAAAGAAGCTAAGATGTTCGTTGTTGACGCTAATAAAGTGGCATTAGAAATTGGATTAGGAAGAAGAACTAATACGATTATGCAATCAGCTTTCTTTAAATTAAATGAGCAATTAATGCCATTTGATAAAGCTAATAAATTAATGAAAGAAGCGGCAAAAGATACTTATGGACGTCGTGGTGAAGCGATTGTTAATATGAATTACGAAGCCATTGATGCTGGTGGTAATTTACTTCATAAAGTTGAAGTAAAACCTGAATGGAAAGCATTAAAAGATGATGCTCATCAAAAAGATGATAACCGTCCTGCATTTGTTAAGAATTTGGCTGATATCGTTAATGCGATTGAGGGAGATTCGCTTCCAGTATCAGCATTTATGGATTATCAAGATGGTCATATGACTGCTGGTTCGACTCAATATGAAAAACGTGGTGTTGCTAACTTTGTTCCTGAGTGGAATCCAGAAAAATGTATTCAATGTAACGCATGCGTCTTCGCATGTCCTCATGCAGTTATTAGATCATTTATTGTTGATGAAGAAGAACAAAAAGATCTTCCTGAAGGTGCGTTAGTTAAACCAGCTCAAGGAAGAGATATGCAAGGAAAATTATTCTCAATTCAAGTCTCGCCACTTGATTGTACTGGTTGTGGTGTGTGCGTTGAAGTATGTCCAACTAAACCTAATAAATCATTAGAAATGAAACCAATTGGCGAAGAATTAGCTGCTGGTAAACAACAACAAGCAGATCATTTCTTCAACAATGTTACTTATAAAGATTTAGGAACAGACAATATGAAAAACGCAATGTTCCGCAAACCTTTATTTGAGTACAGCGGTGCGTGTGCTGGATGTGGTGAAACTCCATACATTAAGGCAGTAACTCAACTATTTGGCGATCGAATGATAATCGCTAACGCAACGGGTTGTACATCAATTTATGGCGGCTCATTCCCATCAACACCATATACAACAAATAATGATGGTCACGGACCAGCATGGGCCAATTCTTTATTCGAAGATAATGCAGAATTTGGATATGGCATGAAGGTAGCTTATGATACAATGCGTGCTCGTTTAGAAAAACTTGTAGTTGAAAATTTAGCAAGTACACCAACTTCATTAAAAGAATTATTATCTGACTGGTTAGAAAACAAAAACAATGGCGATCACACTAGAGAACTAGCGCCTCAAATTGTTTGTGAACTTAAGAAAATTGATAAACCATACGCTAAAGAATTGTTAGAACTCAAAGATTATTTTGTTAAAGTATCTCAATGGATCTTTGGTGGAGACGGATGGGCATATGACATTGGTTACGGTGGAATTGATCACGTCATCGCTAACTATGAAGATGTAAACATTTTAGTGTTAGACACTGAAGTTTACTCGAACACTGGTGGTCAAGCTTCTAAAGCGGCTCCAACCGGATCAATTGCCAAATTCGCTGCTACCGGTAAAGCAACTAAGAAAAAAGATTTAGCTGCTATTGCAATGAGTTATGGTCATGTATATGTTGCTCAAATTTCTCACGGTTCCTCTCCAGCTCAAGTAGTGAGAGCGTTAAAAGAAGCGGAAAGTTATCCAGGACCATCGCTAATTTTAGCCTATGCCCCATGTATTGAACACGGTATTAAGGGTGGTTTGGTTAATTCAGCTACTCAAGCTAAATTAGCTACAGATTGTGGTTATTGGCCAACATTCCGTTATGATCCAAGATTAGAAGTTGAGGGTAAAAACCCATTCAAGATTGATGCACCAAGAAGACCTAAATGGGATCTATATCGTGATCATTTGATGACAGAAAATCGTTATGCTCAATTAGTTAATATTAACCCAGCAAATGCTGAAGCACTTCTACAACAAAACTTAGCCGATGCTAAGCGTCGTTGGGCAATGTACAAACGCTACGAAGCAATGGATTATTCATTGGAAGAGGAAAAATAAATAAAGTAGTTATCAATTAAGTGCTCGTGTCTCATCGCATGGTGAGCACGAGTTTCTTTTAAATTAATAGAAAGGAAAAACAAAATGTTAAAAGTTGGCGATCAAGTTAAAGATTTTAAATTAAAAGATTTTGCAGGTAATGAACATACGTTAAGCGAACATCGCGGTAAAAAAGTAGTCATCTATTTTTATCCGAAAGATAATACGCCTGGTTGCACTAGGCAAGCTTGTGATTTTAGGGAAAATTATCATCACATTAAGAATATGAATGTTGTTTTGTATGGAATCAGTCCAGATAGTGCTAGCAGTCATGAGAAATTCAAAAACAAGTATAATTTACCATTTATTTTGTTAAGTGATGAGTCAAAAGAAGTGGCCAAACAATTTGGTGCCACAGGTGAAAAAACGATGTTTGGACGTAAGATATTTGGGATAATTAGATCAACTTATTTAATTGATGAAAATGGTGTTTTAGAGATGATTTGGCGCCCTGCAAAAGCCTCTAAAAATGTTGAAGAAGTAGTCGAATATTTGAACAAGTGAAACCTTTATTAAAGAGAGTGTGGTGAAACCACCTCTCTTTTTTTATTTGATAAAAATGCCTGTCTATTTTAAAAGACGGGTCAAAAAAATGTAGTTTCTCCTAAAGGAGTTATAACTAAAATGTTATATATATTTAGTGATAAAAGGCCAAAAAAGTCGAATTGTAAACGATTACATGGCAAAAAAAGTGGCAACCTGTTGACAACTAAGCAAATTTATAGTAATATAAACCTAAACTATTTTTAAATAGGAGGGAAAAAATGAAAAGAATATTTAAAAGTATATTTGCCGCAGTAGTGTTACTAGGTTTAACATTAGCTTTAGTAGCTTGTGGCGAAGAAAAAGTTTCAGTTACATTTGTCGCAGACGACAATGTTGTGGAAACTGTAGAAGTCGTTAAAGGAACTGCTGTTCCATCACGTGAAGTCCCTGCTAAAGAAGGACACTCAGGTGTTTGGCAATTAGACGGAGCTGATTACGATTTCGCAACATTAGTGGAAACAGATATCAGACTGGTAGTAAAATATACTCCTGCTGTTTATACTGTCACTATTGATTTGGGGGTTGCTGACGCCGCGAGCGTTGAAAAATTTGCCAGCGCTACAGTCGAAGGTGGAGTAGCAACATTCAAGGTGAATCATGGTGAAAAAATTGAAAACCCAGGCGACTTAACTGCTAAAGTAAAAGCATTTGGCGGATATAAAGTTAAAGATGCTGAAGGTCAAGAAGTTGACTTTGATTTCACTAAACCTATTAAAGCTGACACTGCTATTACAGTTAAATGGTTAGACATTCCAATCACTGTTACCTTAAAAGCTGGCATTGGTAATATCTTAGTTCCTAAGAGAGATGCTGATGGTAAAGCGGTATTAGACGAAGCTGGAAAACCAGTAATGGAAGAAAAGAAAGAATTAGTCATTAATACCATTAAAGGTGCCACTATTAAAACTCCAGCCAATCCAGTAATTGGTGATGCTGTAATGAAAGTATTCGCTGGTTGGGAAATGGAAGGATTCACACCTTCTGATGATGAACCTAAATTCACTTTCAAACATGAATTTATGGCTAATGCTATATTGAATGCTAAATGGGTTGATGCAGTATTAGTTAGCTATGTTGTCAATGGTGGAGAAGAATTAGACGGAACTAAAATTGCTAAAGGTGAACAAGGAAGATTATCTAGACCAAGTCACGAAACAATGGCTTTTGCTGGATGGTTTAAAGATGAAGCTTTAGAAACTATGGCTACTTTCTCAGTTACTAACCTTCAAACAAAAGAAGCAGTTACAGCAGCAATGACTGTCTATGCTAAATGGGAACCAATTCCATTAACTGTTTCATTTGTTGGCGCAGGAGAAATTGCTCCAATTAAATTAAACAAAGGCGAAAAAGTTGACGAAGCTGATTTCCCAGAAAATCCAACTAAAGAAGGATTCGTATTTGATGGTTGGTTATTAGATGGTGAAAAAGTTGTTGTTGCTGATTTCTTAGCTGAAAAAGTTATGGAAAATGTTGAATTAGAAGCATTCTGGCAAGAACAAACGGCGACAATTAAACTTTATAACAAAGTTCTCAAAGATCCAGCACCTGATTTTTCAAAAGATCCACTTGCATCACCATACGAATACAAAGTCGTTAAGACAGAAACAAAAGAATATGTTGCTGGTCAACAAAGAACATTAGCTAAACCAACTGATCCTACTGCACCAGCAGGATTCAAATTCTGTGGATGGTTTATGACTAAACGCGGATTAACATGGTTAGAACCAGAAGCTGTTAAATTCCCATTAAACATTAACCAATCAATTGATTTATATGCTTACTACGAACCAGTTAATAGCAAAACAGCTAACTGGAGTAAGGGAGAAACATTCATTTCTTCACTAACTTCAGACACAATTATTGTTTTAAACCCATTAACTTATCAATGGAATCACGAAGCAGGCTATATGGATAGTATGTCGACTCCATTATATTCAACTGAAGTTGACTGGGATAAAGCAATTGAAGATGGTGTAGCTGACTTCCCAGGAGATTTCTCTAAGATCGAAGCTGGAGAATTCTCAATTAACGTATTAGATTACCACTATATTAAGGTTGGTGCTACAAGATACCCTGTTGACTCAAAAGGAAATGAATTCTTAAATGAAAAAGGAAACTACGACAGAGAACAAGGTACTAAGAACACTGATACTAAGTGGACATTCCACCTAAGAAAAGATGTTAAATTCGAAGATGGTAAAGAAGTTGACGCATACGTTTGGGAATATACTTTAAAACAATTCCTAGATCCAAAACAAAATAACTATCGTGCTAACTCATATTACAAGACTGAAGACAACAAGAATGGTTATCCAATCAAGAACGCTTATCAATATTTCAAAGGCGAAGTTGAATGGGCAGATGTTGGATTCAAAGTTGTTGATAAGTGGACATTTACTGTTGAATTCTTTGAACCTACAACACAAGCAAGTGCTGTTGGATTTGGTGGAATGAACTTAGTTCACCCAGACAAATATGCTGAATCACTAGATGCTGAAAAGGTTAACTCAACATATGGTACTCCTCAATCTCCATTCGTATCTTACGGAGCATATATTATGAAATCATGGGATGAAAACCAAAAGATCGTCTTTAACAAGAACTATGATTATGTATTAAAAGGAACTGTCAACTATAAATCGTTAATTGATGAAATTGTTGCCGATCAAAACCAAGTTGAGGCACTATACAAGCAAGGTGACTTATCTGTATTCAGTTTAACTAAAGACAACTATGAAACATACTCTACTGAAACTGGAATTAGAAGATCATACAGTGGATTCCCACAAAACTTACTAATTAACTTAGCTCCAAGTAAAGATAAGACTGACAAAGGACATAAACATCAAACTATCATGTTTGATAAAGAATTCCGTCGCGCATTATTCTTTGGATTCAATAGAGAATTTTATGGTACTAACATTTACGCACCAAACGAACCATCAATGGTTCCATTCCCAGGAAGCGCTAGAGCTTACCTACAAGATGCTAGATTATATATTAACTCTACTCAACACCAAAAAGTGTTACTAGAATTCGGAATCAATAATGAATATGCTTATATGGATCAAACAGCTAAAGAATTATTCAACAGAGCATATACTAGATGGCTTGAAGCTGGAAACACAGGCCCAGCTAGATTAAGATTAATCGGTGGAACTGATGATTTCGGTAAAGCATTAACAGGCTATGTTAAACAATGCTTTGAAGACTTATTCAAAGATGACAAAGGCGAAAAACGCTTAGTCGTTGATGTTATCGAATTAGAAAGCGATGCATTAAGAGCTGAAATTAGAGCTTGGAACTTCGACTTATACTTTGGTTCAGTTGGATTCGGAAGTAACTATGGTGCTCACTGGCAAATGCCATTCATCGCATTCGCAGGTTCACTTGCAGGTGGTGGAGCATTAGGTATGACTCAACCAATGGATGAATCAGGCACTAAGAACGCATTAGGTAAAGATGAAGAAGACAAGACTAAGACTGTTTCAGATTACTGGCATCAAAACTTACACATTGAATTACATGACACTTTCCAATATCTGTTCGAACAAGATGTAGACAACTACACAATTGAACAAGAAGAAGCATTAGAAGGTTATGTACGTCTATGGGAAGCTTTACAAGCTGAATATGATGCTGATGGTAACGAAGTTAAAGCTGAAGGCGTTTACACAGGAACTGTTGCTGATTTAGTTGACATTATGATGAATACTAATAACCCATTTGATGGTACAGCTGAAGAACCATTCCCAGGAGCAGGTAACGAAGCTAACGAAATTATTGCTGCATTTGAAAGAATCTTCATTGAAAATGCACCGGTTATTCCAGCGGTTACTCGTTCATCAGCTACATTGTATGCTGATAACGTTGTTATCGAATGGCCAGAATTCTCTGCATCATTTGGTTGGGGAGCTGCACGTTACAGATACTTAACTTCAGACGCTGACTTTGCACCAGAGAAACCATAATTGGTATACATTAAGAAATTAATATTTTTAAATATTAATAAAAATAAAATAATATAAAAAGCAACGAAACTAACTCGAGGCAACTCGAGTTAGTTTCTCGCTTATATATAATAACACTCCTTAATAAATAGAAAATGAGTGTATTTATTAATGGGTGTTATTTAATAAACAACGAGAGGAGAACATTTTATGTTCAAGTATGCATTAAAAAGACTCGGCCTTATGTTGATAACCTTCGTTATTACGGTATTTGTCTATTTCGTATTTATTAAATTGATTCCAGATAACTATGTTCCAGACCTTGGAATGGGAGATGACTGGTATCAAATACATAAAGAAAGAGAAGGTTGGGATAAACCGATTTTAGTTCAATTTGGTATGTGGGTTAAAAATATCTTCACAACCGGATCATTTGGATTTTCTTATAAATTAAAAAGAGATGTCGGTAAGCTTTACTTCAGTAAAGTTCCAGCATCGATTCGAATTAATATCTTTCCATATTTATTAAGTGTTCCACTTGCCATCGGAATTGGAGTAACTGCTGCCTTACATAAAAACAAATGGTTAGACCATGCAATTTCTGTAGGAATTATGATTTTTATTTCAGTACCATACTTCGTTACTGTTGTATTGTCACAATATTTTTTCTATTTTAGATGGCATATTGTTCCTGACTATAAAATTGCTACCGCTAGTGAGATAGTAGAATTTGGAACGTGGCATGGGATACGATCGTATATATTCCCAGTAATAATATTAACAATTACATCAATACCAGGATTAGCTAGAAGCGTTAGGGCTGAGTTAACTGAACAATTAACAAGTGATTATATTTTGCTTGCGAGATCTAAGGGATTATCTCATCGACAAGCAACTTTTAGACATGCACTTAAGAACGCCTTAGTTCCATTTTTACCAGGAATCTTTATTGGTATTATTGGTGTAATGGCCGGTGGCATGATTACTGAAAGGTTATTCCGTGTTGATGGAACCGGAAGGATTTATCTAGCGGCCTTTAATGGTCGGGATTACCCGATGCTAATGATGGTTACGACATTTAGTCAATTTTTGACATTGCTCACCAGTATCTTATCCGATTTATCGTATACCCTATTTGACCCTAGAATCAGAATTGGTGGAGGTAGAACATCATGATGAATCAAAGAGATATCGATACTAAAAAATTAGTTTTAGTTCATGGTGACGGTTCAACATTTGAATCAACTAAAGACACACCATTAGAATCAGTTGAAATTGGATATTATAAAGACTCATGGTTAAGATTTAAGAAAAACAAAGCTTCAGTAGTCGCTTTTGTTATTATCTTAATTATTTTGTCGTTTGTAATAGTTGGGCCATACTTAAAACCATATACATTATTTAAAGATAATCAAACGGCTGCATTCAACTTATCAAACTTACCACCTAAAATGAAAGGGGTCGAAAAATTAGGCATTTTTGATGGAACTAAGACCTTAGATTTAAATAAGGAATTAGTTTTACACATTGCTAATGACGAAGAGTTTGGTCAAGGAATAATTATTTCTGGTATTCCAGATGAACTGTTAGAAAATCCAAATCACCCTGATTATGAAAAGGTTAACTATTTAACGGTTAAATTAGATAATTATAAGTATAAAAACTATATCAACTCAATAATACCAGCGACTTATTATTCTAATTACGATGGTACGCCTGAATCTAGAATTAAAGCCTTACAATCAATTACTCATGTGGTTGATGAGAAAACATTCCAAGAATATTTATCAAAAAATTATATTCTTGAAATTATTAATGTTACTGAAACTACTTCTATCGAAGATGATACGGTTAAACTTATTTCTTATCGTGTTAGAGTGGACCATTTTAAGGCGTTTTTAGATCAAACACCAGAGGATACATATTTTTGGTTTGGGACAACCGGTGAAGGTAAAGATTTATTTAACGAATTATGGAAAGGTGCTAGAATTAGTTTATTAATGGCTTTAGCGGTAGTAATTATTAATACCGCTATTGGTCTTACTATCGGAGCCACTGTCGGTTACTATGGTGGAATATTAGACTTATTATTTGACAGATTTGTTGAAATTCTTTCATCAATTCCATTTTTAAGTGTAATTACACTATTAACGATAAGATTTGGAGCTCAACTATGGGTTATTGTATTGGCGTTTACGGCCACCGGTTGGATTGGATCCTACTATACTGGTAGAATGCAATTCTATCGTTTTAAGAACCGAGAATATGTATTAGCTGCAAGAACCTTAGGTGCTAATGATGGTAGAATTATGTTTAAACATATTTTCCCTAACACATTAGGATATATTGTTACTGGATATGCATTAGCGATCCCAGGCTTCATTTTCTCTGAAGCATCTTACTCATTTTTAGGAATTATTAACTATGCTAACGCTACTAGTGTTGGTATGTTATTAAATCAAGGGCAGGCAGTAATGGGGCAACATCCTCATTTACTACTGTTCCCTGCAATTTATATTGCTATTTTAATGATAGCATTTAACTTATTTGGGAACGGTCTAAGAGACGCGTTTAACCCATCGTTAAGGGGGGCATAACATGGAAAAAGAAAAGCAAGTAAATATTGATGTTAATGAAAATAACCTTAACGAAGAAAAAGAAGTAATTTTAGAAGTTAGAGATGTAGCAATCTCTTTTAAAACTCAATATGGAATTTTACATGCGACAAGAGGAGTAGATTTCGATTTATATCGAGGCGAAACCTTAGCTATCGTTGGCGAATCAGGGAGTGGGAAAAGTGTTACTGCTAGAGCGATAATGGGACTTTTAGCGGCTAACTCCATTTATGAAAGTGGAACTATTATGTATGAAGGTCAAGACTTACTACAACTTCCTGAAGAAGAATTTCATAAAGTTAGAGGATCAAAAATTTCAATGATTTTCCAAGATCCAATGAGTAGTTTAAATCCAATTATGAGAGTTGGCGATCAAATTGCTGAAGCACTTCGTTTTAAACGTGGAATGTCACGAACTATGGCTAAAGATGAAGCCATTAAATTAATGACTCAAGTTGGAATTCCAGAACCAGAAAAGCGATATAGTCAATATCCTTTCCAATTTAGTGGTGGGATGAGACAAAGAATTGTAATTTCAATTGCTTTAGCTAATGACGCTGAAATTTTAATATGTGATGAGCCAACAACTGCCCTTGACGTAACGATTCAAGGACAAATTTTAGAGCTGATTAACAATTTAAAGGAAGAAAGAGGATTAACCGTATTATTTATTACTCACGACCTTGGAGTTGTAGCTAACGTAGCTGATAGAATTGCCGTTATGTATGCGGGTAAGATTGTTGAATACGGTACAACCGAAGAAATCTTCTATAATCCAAAACATCCATACACTTGGGCACTACTTTCAAGTATTCCTAACTTAGCAACAAGTAACCAACTTGATGCCATTCCTGGTACTCCACCAAATATGATTTATCCACCAAAAGGTGATGCATTCGCTCCAAGAAACAAATATGCACTAGCAATTGATTTTGAAGAGCAACCACCACTATTTAAAGTATCAGACACTCATTATGCAGCTACTTGGTTACTTCATCCGGAAGCTCCAAAAGTAGAGCCACCTTCAGCTGTTAAATTATTAAGAGAACATAGAGGGAGGATTAAATAATGTCTAAGAATAACCAACCTAATGTATCACCTAGATCAAAAGACTTTTTAGCTGATACCTCACATGTCGACTACACTCAAAAAGTGTTAGAAGTTAAAAACTTAAAAAAATATTTTACAGTTGGAACGGGAAGAGATAAACTGATTGTTAGAGCTGTAGATGATGTTTCTTTTGATATTTATAAAAAAGAAGTTTTCGGTTTAGTTGGAGAATCTGGTTGTGGTAAAACCACAACTGGAAGAACTGTCATTAGATTATATAAAGCCACTGATGGTAGAGTTTATTTAAACGGAAACCTAGTTATTGCGGGTTATAAAAAACATCAAGATAATATTGCTAGAATCAAAAGAGATGCCAGAAGTAAAATTAAAAAATTAGAGCCTTATGATGCCAAAATTTTAAGCATTAATGCTGATAGAAATATCAAAGTTGAAGATATCGAACACAAAATTGATGACTTAAAATTTGCTCAAAAAGAAGAAATCGCCAAATTAAAAAATCCACTTGAAGTTCATAAAGTCCAAAAATATCAAGTGAAAAAAGATCATGATTTAAGAATAGACAATATTAAGTATCAATACAACTTAGAAAAGGAAAATATTGAAAATTCAACAGTCAATATTTATCGCGATGAATATCGCACTAAAGTTGCTATTGAAAAAAATACATACAATAATAAGTTAAGTGGTCTTAAGGATTCAGCGGCATTAACTAAAGAAGAAATTGAATTAAGAATCGAAAAACTAAAACAAATTTACGAACAAAACCTTATTGATTTAGAAAAAGAATATGAAGTATTAATTGCTAAAGGTGAAGAAGAAAGATTATCTAAAGCTGATGTTGCTCCAAAACTACAAGAGTTAAAAGAGAAAAGAGATAGTCAGTTACAAAGAGAAAAAGAAAAATTTGAAGCTCAATTCGCTCAAATTTCAGTTCCTAATCACCACGAAATACATTTAGCAGTTAATGAAGTTAAAGAACGTACACACGCTCAAATTGTTTCGTTAAAAGCCGAAATCAAAGTTATTCGAGCTAAAGCTAAAGAACAAGTTTTAGAAGTTAAAACACAAAAGAAAGAAGCTATTAATAAATTTAATTTGCAAAAAGCGGATAATATTAAAGTTATTCAAGATGAACACGAAAAGAATTTAAAAGCTTTATCTAATAAGTATTTACCACTAATTAAACAAGAATCACATAAAGTATTATCTAAAGAAGATATTGCTAATGATTTAATGTTGTTAGAGGAAAAATATAACAAAGATTTAACTAAATTAAATGAATCTAAACAACCAAAAGACAAGGTTAAGAAAGAAAAAGACAAATTATTAACTTCATATAACAACTCTAAACAAAAATTGATTAATAAAACAATTAATAAATTTGAAGTTGAGTATGAAGAAAAGAAACAAAAACTACAAGAAAAAACTGATAATAGTATCAAAATAGCTAGCACTTATGGTGGTATCTTTAAAGATAAAGCGAATAAGATTAAAGCTGAAATGAAAGAAAAAATTGCTTTTGAAAAAGGCGAAATTAGAGAAATTAAATTTGCCAACAAATCAAAAGAGGCTCGCGAGAAAGCACTAGAGATGCAAATGATCTTCCAAGACCCAATTGCCTCACTTAACCCAAGAATGACAGTTAAAGAAATTATTGGCGAAGGTTTAATTATTAGAGGGAAACATACTAAAGAAGAAATTGATGATGAAGTTGATAAAGCTTTAGAACTGGTTGGATTATCACCAGATTATAAAACACGTTATCCACACGAATTTAGTGGTGGACAACGTCAAAGAATCGGGATTGCTCGTGCTTTAATTATGAATCCAACTTTCATTATTGCTGACGAGCCAATTAGTGCGCTTGACGTATCCATTAGAGCTCAAGTAATTAACTTACTAACTCAATTAAAAGAAGAATTAGGATTAACAATTTTATTTATTGCTCACGACTTATCAGTTGTAAGATTTTTCTGTGATCGAATTGCGGTTATGTATTATGGTAAAATAGTTGAACTTGCACCAAGTGAGGAATTATTTGCTCATCCAATGCATCCATATACACAAAGCTTATTATCAGCAATTCCACAACCAGATCCTGATTATGAAAAAGGTAGAAAGAGAATTCACTATAATCCAATGCAACACGATTATAGAAGAGATAAACCTACTTTTAGAGAGATTGCTAATGGTCACTTCGTTTTAGCTAACGAAAAAGAATTCGAAAGAGCTAAAAAAGAATACCAAAAACAAAAAGAAGGTAGATAATAATGAAAAGAATATTTAAAATTTTATTATCATTAATCTTAATATTTGCTGTATCAGGTTGTAGTGATCGAAAAGTCGAAGATGATGAGGTCAGGGTTTTTATCTATCATAATAATGGTAGTCCATTAAATGAAATTCTTGTAATTGAAGATCCGAACACAATCTTAGTACCACCTGAAGTTGAAGCGAGAGAAGGTTATATTTTTGTTGGTTGGTTTGAAGATGCGGGATTAACTAGACTACATGATTTTACACAACCAGTTGGGCATAAATCACTGGCACTATTTGCTAAATGGGAACCAAAACCATACACCATCACATTTATTTTAAACGGTGGTAACTTCTTAGCTTCGCAAACAATACCAGACAGTTATACAACTGGATCATTGGTGGTATTTCCAAATCCAAGAAGAACGGGATATACATTTACCGCTTGGTATCTATATGAGTGGACGGGACCTGGTTCCACTGAAATTGGCGATATTGGTTACAATAGTACTAGAGGCCTACCTCCAGGAGATTTAGTGTTACACGCTCATTGGGAACCACGAAAAACTAGTATTTCATTCGAGGTAAACTTCCCTGTAACTGGTGGACCAGCCAAACCACGTTCAATTTTGGCTACATATGGTCAACCATTAGAATTGCCGGTATTACCAAATACTGATGGATATATTTTTAGTGGCTGGAATACTAAACCTGATGGATCTGGTGACTGGTTTGACTCTGTTGAAGAATATTTAGTAGAAAGAAATACATTAAGACTATACGCAATATGGGATTAATTGAAAAAGATATAAGAGAATTAAAAAACCTTAAAACTAAGAGAACTTTAATTCTCTTTTTTCTCAATTTTATTTTAATAATATTAGTTGCAAGTTTTCTTTTACTTTGGAAATTAGCAGGAATTGATGTTAATTTATTAGTTACGATTTATACTGTAGTCGCATTAATATTGGTGGCGATTGTTATTTATTTGAGAGAGTATTTTTCAATCTTAGATATGAAATATAAGTATTTGGTAATGGTTCAAAACAAAAGAGAACCATACAAATTAAAAAAACCGATTTATTCTCAAGAATGGATCGATTCATTTATTAAAAATGAGGGATTCAAATTACAATCTGATGCCCAAAATTATTCAATATACCATAAATATATTAAAGTGGATCGAAAAGTAGCATTAGTTAAAAAAGCGATGGTAATAGTAGTTATTGCCAAAAATGAATCAGTTGATTTTTATGCAGATGAAATTGATAAGAAAATTAAAAAGGTTTATCACGGCAATGAATATGATAAGACTGAAAAACATATCGTTTTACAGTTTAAACAATATGAAGCATTAACTCCCGAAAACATTTTAGAAATAGATCAAATTATTAATTTTCGAAGTGGTAGATTTCATGCAGTACAAATAACGTGTGGATATTTTCCAAAAACTAAAGAAGTATATTTTTTAGAACCTAAAAGAAAATACCCTTCTAAATTTTATTACTATGCGTGCAGTTTAATTAAAAAGTATGTAGGTGTTTTAAGTAATGAAAAAGAATAAAGACGACAAGTTAAAACTTGTTAATGAAGAAGTAGATAATACTAAAGAAGAACAAATTCAACAAGAAGTTTCTCCAGAAGAAATAAAGAAGAAAGAACGACAAAAAAGGCGCAGAAAACGCATCAGAACAGTTCTTATTTTTGGTATTATCACGATGGTAGCACTTTTCATCGCTTTTTGGTGGCAAGCCTGGAAATTCGATTTAAGAGGGTTCGCCGACGCTTTCACATTAGCGTTTGTCGTGTCTTTGTTGGCAACATGGGTTATGTTTGTCTATAATAAAAACATTTTATCTCCATTAATTCACGGAGTTAAAACATTCGGCTTAATGTTAGTTGGTAAAAAACCTAAAGATGATTACTATACATATATGAAAAAAATAGAAGATGAGCCAATTCCTAAATTTATTATCATCTATTCTTTAATTTATACGGTAGTTTTAGGTATTACTATGACAATATTAATTATTCTTTCATTAAAGTACCCTCGACAATAGTTAAATTTAGTTGGAAAACGCCTTAATCAAGGCGTTTTTTCTTTTACTTTCCAATTAAAAATTACATTCAAAAAAAGATTGTTATTGTAATTGTTGATCTGTTTAAGTTGCTTTCTATTTATTATATTAATTATAAAAAAGATAAAAAAATAGATATAATTTAATAATTATAGTATAATTATTATTGGCTACTAGGAGGAATAATATGCATACATTAGAAATTAGAAACTTCGGTGTTAAGATTGAAGATAAACAAATACTAAACAATATCAACCTAACAATAAAATCAGGAGAAGTTCACGCAATCATGGGCCCAAATGGTACTGGTAAATCCACTTTAGCGAGTGCAATCATGGGAGCCCCAGCATATGAAGTGACTTCAGGAGAAGTTTTATTAGATGGTCAAAATATATTAGAAATGTCGGTTGATGAAAGAGCGAGACAAGGCATATTTTTAGCGATGCAAAATCCAGTTGAAGTTCCTGGAGTAACGAATAGTTCTTTCATGAGGGAAGCTTTGTCAGCCAAAGTTGGTAAAAGAGTTAATTTAATTGATTTTGCTTTAGATTATGAAGAAAAATCAAAAGAGTTAGAAATGAGAGAAGATTTACCACATCGTTACCTAAATCAAGGCTTTAGTGGTGGTGAAAAAAAACGAAATGAAGTGTTACAATTAAAAGTTCTACAACCTAAATTTGCAATGTTAGATGAAATTGATTCAGGATTAGATGTTGACGCTTTAAAAATTGTCGGAACTAATATTTCAGAAATGATTGGCCCAAATATGGGAATTTTACTGATTACTCATTATCAAAGAATTTTTGATTACATTAAACCAACATTTATTCATGTCATTGTTGATGGAGCGATTGTTAAAACTGGTGGCATGGAAATCATTAAAGAAATTGAAGAAAGTGGATATGCTAATTTTAATGGTGACAATAAATGATTAAAAAAGCTGAATTAAAATCACATATCAATGAAGAAATTATTTTAATAGATCAAGAAAAATTTAGTCTTGATTTTTTAGAAAATGATTCAAAACATGTAGTTTTAAAAATAGAAAAAGAAAATCATCAAATCAAGATTAATGTTGAAGAAAATTCACATGTTAAAGTTCTTCTATTAAGTTTTAATAATCAAAGTAGAAATGTTAATATTGTGACTAACGTTAAAAGATATGGCTCAATTCATATTATTATCGGTTTTCAAAACGAGCGAAGTGATGTTAACGCCGTAATCAATTTAAACGGCGAAGGATCTAGTGCCGAAATTAATTCTTTGATTATTAGTCGTAATGATAATGTTCAAAATGCTAATTATCAAATAGTTAATAATGCGATTCATACTAGTGGTGAGATAAATGTTGTTGGAATTGCTAGTGAAAATGCAACTTTAAGTGTTGATGGAATTGGCACAATTAATAAAGGAATGCACAATTCTCATAATCATCAATTATTAACCGGAATTAATTTCGATAATTCTAAAATTCAGATGAATCCTTATTTATTGATTGATGAACACGATGTAATTGCTGGACACGGGGCAACTATTGGTCAAATTGATGAAGATATTCTTTATTATATGATGAGTCGTGGACTGACTAAAGAAACATCGAAAAACTTATATATTAAAGGAATTGTTGAACCATTTGTTGATGAGATTTTCAATAAAGATTTATGTAGGCAATTTAATTATCATTTGTGGGGTGATCATTCGTGAATGTGGTAGAAATTAGAAAACATTTCAGTTTTTTTAAGAATAATCCCAATGTCCATTATTTAGATAGTGCAGCAACCGCCCTAAAATATGATTTAGCTATTAAAAAAATGACTGATTATTATTTAAAATCAGGGGTAAATATTCATAGAGGAAATTATCAACTATCTTTTTTAGCGACTAAAGAATATGAAGAGGCTCGAGAAGTAGTAGCTAAATTTATTAATGCTCATAAAGATGAAATAATTTTTACTAAAGGTGCAACTCAAGCCCTTAATTTAGTTGCTAATTCTGCCCATTTATTAGTTGGCAAGGATGAAGAAATTGTTACTACCGAACAAGAACATAATTCTTCAGTTTTACCGTGGTTACACCAAAGTGAAGAATTAGGATTTAAGGTAAACTATATTCCGCTTACCAAAGAATATAAAATAACGGTTAATAATTTTAAAAAAGTTTTATCTAACAAAACTAAAGTAGTAGTAATTAATCATGTTTCTAATGTGTTAGGATATGTTAATCCAATCAAAGAAATTACAAAATTGGCTCATGAAAAAGGAGCTATTGTCGTTTTAGATGCCGCTCAATCAATTGCAAATATGAAGATTGATGTGAAAGATTTAGATGTCGATTTTTTAGCTTTTTCTGGTCATAAAATATTTGGCCCAACAGGAATCGGAGTCTTGTACGGAAAAAAAGAAACATTAAAAAAATTAAGTGTTTATGAAGTTGGCGGAGAAATGATTTCAAAAGCCAACAAACAAGAAATCATTTTCCAAGATGTTCCACATCGTTTTGAAGCGGGAACACCACCAATTGCTGAGGCTCTAGGATTAGCTGAAGCCATTAAATTTATTGAGAGTTTAGATTATCAAGCTGCAACTAAACATGTTAGAAAATTAAAGGCTAAAGCCGTTCAAGAATTATCTCAGATTGAAGGGGTAACGATTTATAATCCAACATCAGATTTTGGAGTAGTTTCATTTAATATTGATGGTGTTCATCCACATGACGTCTCCTCAGTTTATGATGAATATAATGTCTGCCTCCGTTCAGGACATCATTGTGCTTCACTTTTAACAGAAGTATTAGGAATACCGGGAGGTAGCGTTAGAGTTTCAATTAGTATTTATAATGATGAAAAAGATATTGATGTCTTCATTGAGGCAACAAAGAAAGCGGCAAGATTTTTTAGAGGTTATTTAAAATGAAAATTGAAGATTTATATCGCGATATCATAATGGAACATTATAAAAACCCGAGAAATAAGGGACTTTTAAATGATGATAAATATAAAAAAGTTAATCTTCTAAATCCGAGTTGTGGTGATGATGTTACCGTTCAAATTTTAGTAGAAGAAAATCGAATTAAAGATATTAGGCATGATGGACACGGTTGTTCAATTTGTTGTTCGAGTGCTAGTGTTATGAGTGAAACTTTAATGGGGAAAACTACTCCCGAAGCACTCAATATTATTGATCAATATATGATGATGTTAACTGGAAAAGAATACGATAAAAACATCTTAAAGGGTGAAGCGCTAGCTTATACGGGAGTATCAAAATTTCCAGCACGAATTAGATGCGCTTCAATTGCCTGGAAGGCAATGGAAGAGGCAATAGTGGAGGCTCAAAATGACCGAAAGAGATAAGAAGATAAAAGCGATTCAAGATGATTATCAATATGGTTTTGAGACTAATGCTGAAGTTTTGTTTGATACAGGAAAAGGGCTAAATGAGGACGTAATAAGAGCTATTTCTAAAGCTAAAGACGAGCCGGAATGGATGTTAGAATATCGATTAGAAAGTTATCAAAACTTTTTAAAAATGTCTAACCCAAAATGGGGTCCAGACTTGTCAGAAATTGATTTTAATGATTTCACTTATTTTATAAGAAATGTTGATGGAGTTAAAAATACTTGGGATGATGTGCCAGAAGAAATAAAAACAACCTTCGAACGTTTGGGAATCCCACAAGCTGAAAGAGAATATCTAGCAGGAGTCTCTACTCAATTTGAATCAGAAGTTGTTTATCACAGCACCCAAACTGAATTAGATGAGGCCGGAATTATTTATTTAGACACTGATACTGCATTAAAAAAATATCCAGAAATATTTAAAAAATATTTTGGTACTGTAGTCTCCAATACCGATAATAAATATGCTGCATTAAATGGTGCTGTCTGGAGTGGAGGATCGTTTATTTTTGTTCCTAAAGGAGCCAAAATATCAAAACCTATTCAATCATATTTTAGAATGAATTCTAATCAATTAGGACAATTTGAAAGAACACTAATTATTGTTGAAGAAGGTGCTGAGATTAATTATATTGAAGGATGTACCGCACCAACGTATTCTAAAGATTCACTACACGCAGCTGTAGTTGAAGTTGTTGTTCATAAAAATGCAAGCGCTAGATATACAACAATTCAAAATTGGTCCAGTAATGTGTTAAATTTAGTTACCAAAAGAGCGCATGTATATCAAAATGGATTAATGGAATGGATTGATGGTAATATGGGATCATCGATTAATATGAAATATCCAGCTTGTATTTTATTAGAGCCTTATGCCAAAGGATCAATGATTTCAATTGCTGTAGCCGGAAAAAAACAAAATCAAGACGCTGGCGCTAAAATGATTCATTTAGCACCTCACACTTCATCCAATATTATTTCTAAATCAATTAGTCATAGTGGTGGAACAGTTAATTATCGTGGTAAAGTTTTTATTAGTGAAGAAGCGCTACATTCAAAATCACACGTTGAATGTGATACGATTATTTTAGACAAAGATTCTTATAGTGACACGATTCCAGTTAATATTGTTCATAATTCAGAATCAACAATTGAACATGAAGCTACAGTTTCCAAAATTAGTGAAGATCAATTATTTTATTTAATGAGTCGTGGTTTAACTGAGGAGCAAGCGATAGAAATGATTTTAATGGGTTTTATTGAACCATTTGCTAGAGAATTACCAATGGAATATGCCGTTGAATTAAATCATTTAATTAAAATGGAAATGGAAGGTTCTATTGGATAAACTTATCAAGGGTGTAATTTATGTTTCAATATTTTATATTGCAATCTAAAAAACCAGTCAAACAACAAAAAGAGATGTTAATCTCTCTTTTAAGGGAAGTTGTCAAGGTTAGTTATATTGACATTGATAATGAGTTTATTGTGGTTGTTTTTGAAGAAATGTTAGAATCACCACTTCCAGAAATAGCTCAAGTAATTACTGAAGAATTTTTCATTGAAATTAGAATTTATGAATCAACAAGATTTCATACAATCCACGAATTAGAAAAAAACATTAAAAAAGTTAAAAAAATATTAAAAGATTTAACTTTTGACATCAATGAAATCTATTTAACTGAAATTGATTTATTATATTTTGAAATATCAAAACCAATTGAAATCAATTATAAAAAAACCATCTTAAAAAAATATTATCAAGATGTAGAAATGAAAAATATTTTAAAAGTGTTTTTTGAATGTAATCAAAATACTAGTGAAGCTAGTAAAAGACTATATATGCACCGTAACACTTTAATTCAAAAACTAGATAAGTTTTATGAAGAAACTGGATTTAACCCGAGAAAATTTAAAGATGCGATGATAATCTATAAAGCTATCGAAAAATAATGTGCAATCTGCACATTTTTTTTATGTTTCGAAAATGTTAAAATAAATGTGAAATTTAAAAATGAAAGGAGCTTTTTATGGCAACACTAAAACTAAAAAAAATAAACAAAGTTTATCCGAATGGGGTTCAAGCGGTTTTCGATTTTGATTTAGATATTAAAGATAGAGAATTTATCGCATTTGTTGGACCATCTGGTTGTGGTAAGTCAACCACATTAAGAATGATTGCAGGTCTTGAAGAGATTACTGAAGGTGAATTATACATTGATGACGTCTTAGTCAATGATGTTCCACCAAAAGATAGAAATATTGCGATGGTATTCCAATCATATGCCCTTTATCCTCATATGACGGTATATGATAATATGGCATTTGGATTAAAATTAAGGAAAGTACCAAAACACGAAATTGAAGAAAAAGTTAATAACGCTGCTCAAATTTTAGGTTTAACTCCTTATTTAAGAAGAAAACCAAAAGCTTTATCAGGGGGTCAAAGACAAAGAGTTGCCTTAGGTAGAGCTATCGTTCGTGATGCGCGTGTCTTCTTAATGGACGAACCATTATCAAACTTAGATGCGAAATTAAGAGTTCAAACTCGTGGTGAGTTAATTAAACTTCATAAGAGTCTACAAACAACAACCATTTATGTAACACATGACCAAATTGAAGCGATGACTATGGCTGATAGAATCGTTGTTATGAAAGACGGATATATTATGCAAGTTGGAACTCCAAAAGAAATTTATGATAATCCGAATAATATTTTCGTTGGTGGATTTATTGGAACACCACCAATGAACTTCATTAAAGGAATAATTGATAAAAATGGTTATTTCCGTGTTGACAACTTCAAGATGAAAGTTCCAAAAGGAAAACTAGACATTGTTAAAGCTAATGATATGATCGATGCTGAAATTGTTTTAGGAATTAGACCAGAAGATATCCATGATGACAAAGTTGTTTTTGAAACTTATCCAGAAGCGGTAGTTGATATTGAAGTTGACGTAGCTGAATTATTAGGTGCTGAAACTCATATTTACTCAAATTTAGGAGAATATCCATTCTCAGCATCAGTTGATGCTAGATATGACATTGAAATTGGTGAAAAGATTCAATTAGCTTTTGATATGAATAAGTGCCATTTCTTTGACCCAATTAGTGAAGAAAGATTATTATTAAGTGGAAATGTTAAAGAATTAAGAGCGGAACATGCAAGAAGAAAAGCTGAAAAAGAAGCTCAAGAAAGAGCTATGAGAGCCGAATTAGATAGATTAAAAGAAGAAGATCCAGAAGCGTACGAAAGAAAAATGGTTGAATTAAAACGAGAAGAAAGAAGAATTGAAAAAGAAACTAGAAAAGCCAAACAAGCAATGGGCGATGAAAGACCTGGATTAATTGAAAGAATTTCCAAATTCTTTAAAGAAAGAAAAGCTAAAAAAGAAGCTGAAAAAGCTGAAGAAAGTGAAGAATAAAAATTAAAGAGGCGGGAGCCTCTTTTTTTGGAATAAAATTATGATTAAATACATGATAAATACCCCTTATGGTTCCAACATTTTTAAAACCAATCAAATAGTAGAAATGTCCTCTAAAAATAATCTTTCTATAATCAAACAAATATGCCTTCAAAATCTATTTACATATGAAGGATATATCAAGGCGGTAACAAAAATCTTTTCTAAAAAATATAATATTCCAGTATATATTGATCAAAATCATATGTTTATCCCAATCAGGAGAGTTAGAGATTACGAAAACACATGGATTAACTACGCTACAGTACTAACATATGAACCTTACGAGAACCAAGTTTTAATTACATTTAAAGATTACGACAGATTAATAATTAATATGAAATATAATTTGTTTCATAAAAGGGTAGAAACATTAAATAAAATAATTAATTACACAGTAAAGATTAACGAGTTTTAAACGTTTTTTCCGTTTTAAACTTTATAAAAACAATTTTAAATGGTAAAATACGCTTGTAAGGAGGGAAATTATGAAATTATTAAAAATCAACGTTTCTGGATTTATGATGTTAGAAGATGAGTTTTCGATAGATTTTTTAACTAAAGCCAAGATAATGGATTTAGATAAAGAGGAAGAACTTCTTGAAATAGAAGAAAATTTGTTTATGCCTACTACATTTGTATTTACTGGGAAAAACTCAAGTGGCAAAACTACTGTTTTGAAGCTTATCAGTTTTGTGCTACGTTTTTTGTTTAATGGTAGAGCGGATTATAATCCTATGTTTTTTAGAAAAGACATTATTTATTTAGAACTATATTTTTTATTAGAAGGCACAATTTATAAATATAAATCAGAATTATATAAACCAGAGGAAACTATAGATGTTGATAGTTCAAAATATTGTTATATTCAAAACGAGGAACTATATTTTAAAAAATATTACAAAAGCTATGGTAAGAATATATATGATGATAAGTATATAAAAATTAATCATCAAAAAAATAGAGTATTAGATACTTCCATTTTGTATGAGATCAGTAGACACAAAAACTTTAATGTCTATTTACCAACACAAGATATTTTAGATATTCAATTTGTATTTGAAAATTTTGAAAAAATTGCAGAAGGTGACTTACTTGTTAAAATAATAAATCTTTTTGATGAAAATATAAACGACATTTATTATGATAAAGAAGAAAAACTATATTTTTTAGATATTATCGGTTTAGGCAAAAAATCATTACGTATAAATCAATTAGATCAATTTTTATCAGAAGGAACTAAAAAAGGAGTTATAATATTTGCTCTTGCTATCATGGTATTAAAAAGCGGTGGGACGTTAATTATAGATGAAATAGAAAATAGTTTTCACAAAAATTTAGTTGAAAATATAATTTTGATATTCAATGATAAACGAATCAATAAAAATAACGCTAACTTAATTTTTAGCACGCATTATGTTGAAATTCTAGATTTGATAAGACGAAGAGATAGTATTTATATAATGAATAAAAAAGATTATATTACAGCATTTAATTTGCATTTAGATTTTGACGGCAGATCAGACTTATTAAAGAGTAATCAGTTTAATAATAATACATTTGACACACTTATAAATTACAACAAGTTAATGATTTTAAAGAAGAGGTTATTTAATGAAGTATCTGATATTATTAGAAGGTAATACTGAAAAAGCATTTGTTAAGCTTTTAATAGAAAAAGGATTATTTTCTATAGAAGTTGATGATGTTAATGTTAATATAAAACTGTGCCACTAAATATTAAAACATTAAAATGAAAGATACTTATTAGAACTAATAAAATCAAATTAAAAATCACAAAAAGAGCATAATTATTATGTTCTTTTTTTCTTTAAAACCCTTTCATACACAATTCAATAAACATTCAGTTATTATTATGTTATAATAATAGCGAATAAGTAAAGGAGATGTAAAACTATGTCGAAACTTACGATTAGAGATTTAAAATTAAAGAATAAGAAACTTTTAGTTAGGGTTGATTTCAATGTTCCATTTAAAGATGGACAAATTTCAGATGATAATAGAATTATTCAAGCCCTACCTACAATTTTATTTGCGATTAAAAAAGGAGCAAAAGTTATTTTATTATCACATTTAGGAAGAGTTAAAACCAAAGAAGATTTAGCTAAAAACTCACTAGCACCTGTTGCCAAAAGATTAGAAGAGTTATTAGGTAAACCAGTCGTCTTCATTCCAGAAACAAGAGGACCTAAATTAGAAGCGGCAATTAATGATATGGAAGCTGGCGATGTTTTAATGATTGAAAATACTCGTTTTGAAGATTTAGATGGCAATAAAGAATCTAAAAATAATCCTGAATTAGGTAAATATTGGGCATCATTAGGTGACTTATTTGTTAATGATGCATTTGGTACAGCCC
This sequence comes from Acholeplasmataceae bacterium, assembly GCA_050953825.1. Classification (GTDB taxonomy): domain Bacteria; phylum Bacillota_I; class Bacilli_A; order Acholeplasmatales; family Acholeplasmataceae; genus DUQW01. The sequence continues at coordinate 69,264 of JBMNNF010000004.1, forward strand.
ACAGAGCTCATGCTTCAAATGTTGGAATTGCTTCTAATATTGGAGGAGCGGCAGCAGGATTTTTATTAGAAAAAGAAATTAAATTTATTGGTGAAGCGGTTGATAAACCAAAAAGACCATTTGTTGCTATTTTAGGAGGAGCTAAAGTAAGTGACAAAATTGGAGTTATTGAAAACTTATTAAAAACTGCTGATCATATTTTAATCGGCGGCGGAATGGCTTATACATTTGTTAAAGCTCAAGGACACGATGTTGGCTTGAGTTTAGTTGAAGATGACAAATTAGATTTAGCTAAAGAATTATTAGAAAAAGCTCAAGGCAAAATCATTTTAGGATCAGATGTTTATACCGCTAAAGAATTTTCAAATGATTCAGAAAAGAATTTAAGGGATTATGAAAATATTCCAGCTGATGAAATGGGATTAGACGTTGGGCCTAAGACTATTGAAACATTTAAGAAATATTTAAAAGATGCTAAAACTGTTGTGTGGAATGGACCGTTAGGCGTATTTGAATTTCCTAACTTTGCTAATGGTACAGTTGAAATTGCTAAATATTTATCAACACTAACTGGTGCAACAACAGTAGTTGGTGGTGGTGATTCAGCAGCTGCCGTTATTGAAAACGGATTAGAAAAAGGATTCACTCATATTTCTACAGGAGGCGGAGCATCTTTAGAATACTTAGAAGGCAAGAAACTTCCAGGTATTGAATGTGTGGTTAATAAATAATGGTTGATTTAGGCAAGAAAATTAGAGAATTAAGATTAGCTAACGACTTAACTCAAGAAGAACTTGCTAACCGTGTAGAATTAACTAAAGGTTATATTTCACAACTTGAAAATAATTTAACTTCACCTTCAATTAATACACTATATTCCATTTTGGAAGTGTTAGGAACTGATGTTCATGAGTTTTTTAGTTTAGAAAACGATGTAGTTATTACATATAAAGAGGAAGATTACTACACCAAAGAAGATAATGTATTAAAAAATGAAATCTTTTGGATTGTTCCAGATGCCCAAAAATATCAAATGGAACCAATCATTGTCGAGATTCAATCTGGTGGTCAAACTCAAATTGATGGGCCACATTCTGGTGAAGAATTTGGCTATGTTTTGGAAGGTAGGATTACGTTAGTCTATAATAAGAAAAGATATCCTCTAAAAAGAGGAGAGACTTTTTATTACTTAGCTCACAAAGAACACTACATTATTAATAATTCTAGCTCAAAAGCTAAAATTTTATGGGTGTCAACACCCCCAATGTTTTAAAAAAAGAAAAGAGGAGAAAAGATATGGTAACTAAAGAGATTATGATTTCGAGCACTAATGGTATTCATGCATCTTTAGCTGCTAAGGTAGTTCAAGCTGCATCAAAATATTCAGTCGATATTACTCTTCATTATCGTGATCGAGTGATTGATTTAAAATCAATATTAGGGTTAATGTCATTAGCTGTTCCTTATGGGGAAAATGTTAAGATAGTAGCTTCTGGAGAGCGCGCTAATGAAGCCATTAAAGAAATAACTAAAATATTAGGATGATAAAAATGAAAAAAAGAATACCTGTAATTGCTGGAAATTGGAAAATGTTTAAAACTAGAGATGACGCTTTGTCATTTATTTATCAAGTAAATACCAAAGTGCCAGCTAAAGAAGAAGTTGAAACAATTTTGTTTGTTTCACCAATTTATTTAAGAACACTTGTTAAAAGACAAGAAGATGATTTAAGAATCGGTGCCCAAAATATGCATTTTGCTGAAGAAGGAGCATTTACTGGTGAAGTATCAGCAAAAATGCTTACTAATATTGGTACAACTCATGTTTTAATTGGCCACAGCGAAAGAAGACAATACTTTGCTGAAACCGATGAAACAGTTAATAAAAAAATTAAGACGGCGCATCTAAATGGACTTATTCCAACAGTTTGCGTTGGGGAAAGTTTAGAAATTAGAGAAAAAGGATTAACCAATCAAGTCGTTAAAGACCAAGTGGTTAAAGCTTTTGATGGAATCTCTAAAGAAGATGCATTAAAGACAATCATCGCTTACGAACCAATTTGGGCAATTGGAACTGGTAAGACTGCTACACCACAAGATGCTAATGATACAATTAAATCAATTAGAGCTAATTTAGTTGAATTATATGGTAAAAAAGTAGCCGAAGAAATGAGAATTTTATATGGTGGTTCGGTTAATCCAAAGAATATCAAAGATTTATTAAATGAATCTGATATTGATGGCGCTTTAGTTGGTGGCGCTTCACTTGATCCTATTTCATATTTACAGTTAGTTGAAGCCGCCAAAAATAAGTAAAATTATGCTGAAAAAGAGCTGCAAAAGCTCTTTTTTTGATTGTAGAAATAACTCTTTTGACTAAGTTATTATTTACTGATAAAATAGAGACAATAAGGGTGTGTAATATATTTATGAAATATATTAATTTAGAAGATTACGGGAGACAAAAAGATTCGTTTTATTTCGCTTTAGAAAAATATCTTCTAACTTTAACAGATGATTATTCATTTTTATGGACAGTATTTCCAGCGGTGATTATTGGGAAACACCAGATTATCAATCAAGAAATTAATCAAAAAGTGTTAGAAGAAAATAATATTAGTTTATTTAGAAGACCTTCTGGTGGAGGGGCAGTATACTCTGATGAAGGGTGTATTAAATATACTTTTATTTCTAAAAAAATGAGCAAAGATGAACTTTATTGCGATTCATTATCTAAAATTAAAAATTTTTTGAAAACTTTAGGATTGAACGCTGAATTCTCAGGAAGAAATGATTTGTTAATTAATGGATATAAATTTTCTGGCAACGCATATTATCAAACTAAAGATGGAAAAGTTTTGCACGGAACAATTTTATTTAATACCGATTTAGAAAAAATGGCACAAGTATTAACTCCGACTAAAGAAAAATTAGAATCAAAAGGAGTTAAATCAGTTCGTTCTAGAGTCACTAACCTATCCAATTTATTAAATATCGATCGTGATGAATTTGTTAGGTTATTACAAAACTATTTAAACACTAATGAAGAAAAATTAACTGAAGAAGAAGATCAAATTATTAAACAATATCAAAAAGATTTTGAAACATTTAATTGGATTTACCAAGACCAATTAAATTATAATCAAATCATATCTAAAAGATTTCATTTTGGAGAAGTAGTATTGAATTTTAATTTAGATAATAATAAAATTGTAAACATTAAAATTTTAGGAGACTTCTTTGAAAAAAATGAAATTGTAGAATTAGAAGAAAAACTTAAGAATTTTAATTTAAAAAATAATGAACTACCAATAAATGTTGGTGATTATATTGAAAATATGAAAAACGAAGAATTTTTAAAATTATTGAAAGGAACTTGATAAAAATGAGTGAAAATATTCCATTTTGGTTAAAGAAAACACAACTTTATGAAACTTTAAAAAGGGCTGGCGGCCAGTTTGTTGAATACGGCGGGTTTTATATGCCGGTTCATTTTAAAAAAGGAATTATCCATGAACATCAAGAAACTCGAAATAATGTAACTTTCTTTGATATTTCCCATATGGGAAAACTTCTTGTTAAGGGTGGAGATGCTGTTAAATTTTTAAATTACGTTTCGACAAATAATATTTTAAAAATTGACGAATTTTGTATGCAATATCAAGTGATTTGTCATGAAAATGGTGGCGTAATTGATGATTTGATGGCTTATAAATTTTCTGATACTGAAATTTTACTTATTTGTAATGCGGCAAACACCGACACATTATTTCAATATTTATTAGAAGTTGCTAAAAATTATAATGTAGAAATTTTAAATTTAGAAAAAAGATTTGCTGCCATTGCTGTTCAAGGTCCTAATTCAGAAAAAGCATTACAAAATCATTTCGATTTTAACTTAAATGAAATCAAATATATGAAATTTGTTTATATGAATGGTTTTATTGTTTCAAGAAGTGGTTATACTGGTGAAGATGGTTTTGAAATATATGCTGATGCCGAAAGAATTAACTATATAGTTGATAGATTGCTAAAAGATGGAGTTGATCCAGCTGGATTAGGAGCACGAGATACATTACGCTTTGAAGCTGGTCTTCCATTATACGGACATGAAATGGCCGATTATATTTCACCAATTCAAGCGGGAATGAGTTTTGCGATTGACTTTTCAAAAGAAGAGTTTGTTGGAAAAGAAGCACTTTTAAAACAGAAAGAAAATTTAACAGAGAAAATTTACGGTTTAGAATTAATTGATCGTGGTATTGCTAGGCAGGGTCATGAAGTTTTCTTAAATGATGAAAATATTGGATTTATTACTTCAGGATTTATGATTCCTGGAACTAAAAATTCATATGCTAATGCACTACTTCAAGGAAAATATAAATTTGGTCAAGAAGTAGAGATTGAAATTCGTGGTAAAAGAATAAAAGCTAAAATTAGAAGAAAGAAATATATTGAAAAATAAGAAAAGGAGTTAAGAAAATGAGATATTACACTAAAACAGAAGAATGGATTTTAATTAAAGATGGAGTTGCCTATGTAGGCTTATCAGAATTTGCAGCTAATGAATTAGGAGACATTGTCTTCGTTGATTTACCAAGAGTTGGTGAAAGATTTGAAAAAGATGAATCATTTGGTGCAGTCGAATCAGTTAAGGCAGCTAGTGATTTATATATGCCAATTACCGGAGAAATTTATGAAGTAAATGAATTATTAGAAGATAATCCGGAATTATTAAATGAAGATCCACTTAACAACTATTTAGTTGCTTTAACCAATTTTAAAGAAGAAGAGTTAAAGGATTTAATATTAAAATAAAATGAAAGCATTCAAATATTTTCCGCATACTGAAAAAGATATTAATGAAATGCTCCAAGTTATTGGAGTTCAATCAATTAATGATCTTTTTCAAGTTGTACCACCAAGTATTAGAAAAACAAGTGGCTTTAATTTGGGAGCTCCTTTAAATGAGCATGAATTAAGAGAAAATTTTAATAAAATTGCGACTAAAAACAAAACATTAGAAATATATCGAGGTGCTGGGTCATATGATCACATAACACCTTCAATTATTCCTTTTTTAGTTAGAAGAAGTGAGTTTTTAACTTCATATACTCCTTATCAACCAGAAATATCACAAGGAACACTACAATATATTTTTGAATTCCAAACGATGATTACTAGATTAACTGGTTTAGATGTTGCTAATGCTTCAATGTATGACGGAGCTACTGCAACTGCTGAAGCAGTATTGATGGCGTTAGGCCACGTTCGAAAAGATAAAGTTTTAGTAAGCTCAACGGTTTGTCCGAATATTTTAGAAGTTATTAAAACTTATGCTAAGTATCAAGATATTAAAGTTGAATTGATTCCTCATCATAACGGACAAACATCACTTGATTTTATCCAAAATCAAGATGATTTTGGGGCAGTAGTAGTTCAAAATCCCAACTATTTTGGATTAGTTGAAGATTATGAGAAATTCGCTAACGTCGTTCATAACAAAAGCGGATTATTAATTATGAACAACGACCCATCAACTTTGGCGGTTATTAAATCACCGAGAGAACTTGGTGTTGATATTGCCTGTGGTGATGGTCAGCCTTTAGGAATTCCAATGTCATTCGGTGGTCCATACGTTGGATATATGGCAGTAGACAAAAAAATGATGAGAAAGATGCCGGGTCGAATTGTGGGACTAACAAAAGATGTTGATGGAAAAAGGGGATTTGTCTTAACCTTACAAGCCAGAGAACAACATATTAGAAGATATAAGGCAACTTCTAATATTTGTTCGAATCAATCACTAATGGCATTATGGGTAACTATTTATTTATCACTAATGGGAACTGACGGATTAGAGCGCGTAAATGAAATCTCATATACTAATAGTCATTATTTGAAAGATAGGTTACTAAAGACTGGTTTTTTTGAAGAAGTATTCAATGATAACTTTATCAAAGAATTTGTCTTAAGAGCTAAGTTTGATGTTAAAAAAGTTGAAAGGAAAATGTTAAACAAAGGATACTTATTTGGACTTCCTTTAGATAATAATTTAGTGATGTTTGCAGTAACCGAAAAACAAAACTTTGATAAGATTGACAAATTTGTGGAGGTGCTAGAAGATGCGTTACGATAAAATTATTTTTGAAATATCAAATCCGGGCCAAATTGGACATGATCTCTACACTAATACTAATAATCTTTCTAAGTTACCTAATAACTTAAAAAGAGGTAGTCGTGTAGAATTACCAGCAGTCAGTGAACCAACTGTAGTAAGGCACTACACTAACTTAAGTAATAAGAATTATGGCGTTGATACAGGATTTTACCCATTAGGCTCTTGCACGATGAAGTATAACCCGAAAATTAATGAGGAAATGGCTTCATTGCCTCATTTCATGTCATCTCATCCACTGGCACCAATAAGTGCCAATCAAGGCTCATTAAAACTAATTTATGAAACTGATCTATTATTAAGAGAAATTACGGGAATGGATTATTTCTCATTAGCACCTTTCGCTGGAGCTCACGGTGAATTGTTGGGTTTATGGATTATTAAACAATACCACCAAACAAGAAAAGATTTCAAGAGAACTAAAATAATCATTCCTGATAGTGCTCATGGTACTAACCCAGCAAGTGCTGCAGTAGCGGGATTTGACATTTTAGAAGTTAAATCTAATGTAGATGGTACGGTTAACGTTGAAGACTTAAAAACGTTATTATCTCCAGAAGTTGCGGGTATTATGTTAACTAACCCTAACACATTAGGAATTTTTGAAAAAGATATTTTAACAATTTCTAAATTGATCCACGATTGTGGGGGATTACTATATTATGATGGCGCTAATTTAAATGCGTTATTAGGTCAAGGTAAACCTGCTCATATGGGATTTGATATTGTTCACTTAAATGTCCATAAAACTCTATCAGCACCACACGGTGGTGGTGGACCAGGGGCTGGTCCAGTTGGAGTAGTTAAAGAACTATTTGATTATTTACCGAATCCAGTAGTTAGGAAAAAAGGGAATAAATATGAATTTTTTAGTCCTAAAAAGACAGTTGGCAGAATTGGACGTTTTTATGGTAATTTCCAAGTTATCGCTAAAACTAATGCCTACATTAAAACTTTAGGAGCTGAAAATCTCTCTAAAGTTGGTGGATTAGCAGTTCTAAATGCTAACTATATTAGAAAGTCATTAGAAAAAGAATATGTAGTGGCAATTAATGGCATATGTATGCATGAAGTGGTCTTTGATGGTTTAGTTGATAAATCTACAGGTATTAAAACATTAGATGTTGCTAAAAGACTACTAGATTACGGATTACATCCACCAACCATTTATTTTCCGTTAATTGTTTCTGAAGCGATGATGGTTGAACCAACAGAAACTGAATCTCTAGAGACATTAAATCATTTTGTTGATGTCATGAAAAAAATAAGCATTGAAGCCAAAGAAACACCAGAGATATTAAAAGATGCGCCATATGATACTATAGTAAGAAGACTAGATGAAACTACTGCCGCCAGAAATCCAATTTTAAAATTTGATGATATTAAATAAAAGGAATAATAAATGTTAATTGATACCCATTGTCATTTAAATATTGATGAATTTGAAGGTCGTTTAGATGAAGTAATTAAAAATGCTCGAGATAACGATGTTTTTAACATGGTTATTGTCGGAATAGGCGGCAAAACTAATTTAGAAGCGATTGAAATAGCTAGAAAATACAATTTAGTCGCTTCTGTGGGGGTTCACCCAAGTAATGCAACTGAGTTTTCATTTAATGATGTCATAAAATATGTTGATGATGATAAAGTGGTAGCAATTGGTGAAACAGGACTTGATTTATACTGGCCAGAAAACCAAAAGACAATAAATGAACAAATCAAAATGTTTGAAAAACATATTAAATTGGCGATTAAGAAAAAGTTACCATTAATTATTCATGTTAGAAATTCCTTTGAAGAAACTTATAAAGTTCTAAAGAAATATAAAGGTAAAGTTACAGGAGTATTCCATTGTTTCACATTAGGTAAAGACGAAGCTGATAAAATTATTGATTTGGGATTCTATGTTGGACTTGGGGGAGTTCTAACATTTAAAAACGCAAAAGAACTTCAAGAAGCCATTAAACACATTCCAAAAGATAAAATGATATTAGAAACCGATGCACCTTATTTGGCGCCGGATCCTTATCGAGGAAAAAGAAATGAACCAGCATATATGAAATATGTGGCCATAAAATTAGCCGATTTATTAGACTTATCTTATGAAGAAACGGCTAAAATTACTACAGCGAATGCAATAAAACTATTTAAACTAGGAGAGAAAAAGTGAATAGCCAAAAATTATTTGATTTATTAAAAAGTAAAGATTTAAAAATAACATTCGCCGAAAGTATGACGGGTGGGTTTTTAACGGCAAATTTAGTTAAATATCCAGGGGCAAGTCAGATTATAAAAAGATCATTTATTGTCTATAGCAACGAGGCCAAGGAAGATATTTTAAAAGTATCGCCTGAATTAATTAGAAAATATGGTGTCGTTTCTAGAGAGGTTGCCGAAGCGATGAATGAAGGATTACAAGAAATCGCTAAAGCGGATATTTATTGTTCAATTACTGGTAATGCGGGTCCAACTTATCAAGGTGAGGTTCAAAAACAAGTTGCCTATGTAGCGATTAAAACTAGTGATAAAAGTAAACTGTTGGAAATTGAGTTAAAAACTAAATCTAGATTAGACAATATTAATTTAGCTATTGAAACTACCTTTAAAGTAATAATAGATTTGTTAGAATAGAGAGTTAGATTAAAAACTTATATTACTTGTAATATAGGTTTAACTATGTTAAAATAATAAACGTTGTAAAACCTTGTCACTTTCGTGACCAATAGACCAAAAGGAGGAAAGAAAAATGAGAAAGTATGAAGTAATGTACATCATTAGACCATCTTTAGAACCTGAAAAAATTAAAGAAGTAGTTGCTTACTTTAATGAAGTTCTAACAACTAATAACGCTAATGTTTTGGAGTTAAAAGAGTGGGGTCTACGTGACTTAGCCTATGAAATTGAAAAACATCGAAAAGGCTATTATGTTTGGCTTAAAATTGAGGCTGATGTAAATGCAGTTAATGAACTTAATCGTTTAATCAGAATTAATGAAAGCATTATACGCTATATCATAGTTAAAGAAGGAGAATAATTATGTTAAACAGAGTCGTATTAGTCGGAAGAATCACAAGAGATCCAGAGTTAAAATATACTCAATCAAATATTGCGGTTGTTAGTTTTACGCTTGCAGTAAATAGACCTTACCTTGATGCACAAACAGGTGAACGTCAAGCCGATTTTATCCAATGTGTAGTTTGGAGAAAACAAGCTGAAAATTTAGCTAGATACGTAGCTAAAGGAGCACTTTTAGGAGTTGACGGCAGAATTCAAACACGGACATATGAATCAGATCAAGGAACGCGTTATATTACTGAAGTAGTTTGTGATTCAGTTCAATTTTTAGAAACTAAAACTGAAGATAGTAGAACTAGTGAAGAAGATGATTTCTTCGAAGCAACTAGTAAATTATCAGTTGAAGATGATTTACCATTTTAAGGAGGAATAAAGATGCAACAAAGAAGAGGCGGATTTAAAAGACGCCGTAAAGTTTGTTATTTTACACAAAATAAAGTTACTCACATTGATTTTAAAGATGTTGAATTATTAAAAAAATTTATTACTGATAGAGGTAAAATTTTACCAAGAAGAGTAACTGGAACTAGTGCTAAATGGCAAAGACAACTAGCTGTCGCAGTCAAGAGAGCTAGACATATGGCATTATTACCATTTGTTAAAGAATAATATTTGAAGTGGCCAACCAGCCACTTTTTATTTTTTAACATATAAGTCAATTTAAAATCCAATTTGAAATTAAAATAATTTCATTAATTTAAAGAGTTTCAATTACTTTAATTATCTATATATGTTAAAATAGATAATACAACGAAAGAGGTGATGGAATGAAAAGGTGGATCTATTTAGGTTTTTCGATACTACTAATGATTGGTAGCATCATATTTTTCTTTGTTGAAATTGATATTACATTAGAAGTGTTAGATTCGCTGGCTTTTATTTCACTCTTTGTTTCGTTTGCATTTTTAGCAAGTGCAATCGTAATTATTACGATTCACCACAAACAATTGCAAATTAACAACTTACAAAACCGATTAAAAGCTTGGACTCAACTTTCATATCACGTGAGTCAAGTTGGAGATGAAGTTTTTAACGAGTTACCAGTTGGTATTTTAATTTTAGGTGAAGACGAAACAATTAAATGGGCAAATAATTTTGCTGTAGGCGTCTTCGGTCAGTCTAGTATTGGAAAACACATTTCTGAATTATCAGGTGAAGTTACTGAAAAGATTGATGAAGGCGTATATGATTTTACAATTACTGTTGGTAAAGAAAAATTCGATATTATTTATAATAAGGAATTAAATTCTGCATACTTCTTTAATGTAACCAAAAGAGAAGAAATTATTGAAAGATACCATAATCGCATTCCTGCAGTAGGATTAATTTATTTAGATAATTTAGATGAAGCCTTAGCGGGACTAGATGTTTCTGAACAATCTTCAATTAAAGGTGAGTACTTAGGAATAATTGCTGACTGGGTTAGCGAATATGATGGATTTTTAAAAACGTTTAGCGATGAAAGATTAGTTATGAACATCTACCGCGAAAACTTAGATAAAATGATTGAAGATGAATTTACTGTCCTAGAAAGAATTCGCGATGTATCAAACTTACATAACGTTAAAGTTACGGTCTCAATTGGTATTGCCAGTTGGGATATTGAGTATGAACAAGTCGGAAACTATGCTCAAAGTGCAGTAGAACTTGCAGAAAGGCGTGGGGGCGACCAAGTAGTAGTTAATATTCAAAATCAAAAGATTGCATACTTTGGTGCTAAACAAGACGCTTCAGCAACTCACTCAAAAGTTAATACGAGAGTTAACGCCCAAACATTAAAAGAGTTGGTTGATAAATCAAGTAACGTCTTAATTATGGCACATGCTCAAACTGATACGGATGCGTTTGGATCAATGATAGCGATGCTACAAATGATTCGTTCACATGCGACTGACAAAGCCAAAATAGTTTTTGATTTAGACCGCGTAGATACGACAGTTAATAAGATTAGTCAAATTTTAACTTCCGAAGAACCAGACTTATATGAATATTTAGTTACTAGTCAAGAAGCGGTAAGAATGGTAAGCGATAATACTTTAGTAATTATTCTTGATACACAGTCTCCGAAGTTAGTTTCAAGTCCAGAAGTATATGAGAAAGCGAAAAATATTGCCATTATTGACCATCATAGAAGTAGTGGTGATGCTCCATTTAATGCGGTTTTCTCATATGTTGAACCATATGCTTCGTCGACAATAGAATTGTTAGTTGAGTTAATTCCTTTCTATAGTAGAGAAGTCTTAATTACGCCACTTGAAGCGTCAGTAATGTATGCTGGATTAGTCGTGGATACTAATAACTTTTTAAATAGAATTGGAACTAGAACCTTTGAAGTTGCTTCGACATTAAGGGAATATGGCGCTGATATGAATGAAGTAAACTTATGGTTACGAAAAGATAAAACTAGATTATTAGAGATTAATAAATTAATTTCAAGAACTGAGTTTTTCCTTGATCGATTTGCCTTCTCAGTGTGCAATGAAATCTATGAAGACCGCGTGTTATTAGCTCAAGTAGCTGATGAATTATTACAAATTGATGGAATTGATGCAGCCTTTACTATCGCCTACATTGGAAAAGATGTAGTCGGAGTTAGTGCTCGTTCAATTCAGCATGTTAACGTACAAGTGTTAATGGAAGAAATTGGTGGCGGTGGGCACTTAACAGGAGCCGCAGCTCAAATTAAGAATACTAGTGTTCAAGAAGTTTATTTAAACATTAAGCACTTATTAGATTTAGAATATGGAGGAGATGGTGAAGAAATGGAAATAATTTTATTAGAAGATGTTAAAAATAGAGGTAAGGCTGATGAAGTTATTACAGTAGCATCAGGGTATGGCAACTACTTAATTAAGAATAAGAAAGCTGTTTTAGCGAACGAAGAAAACTTAGCGAAACTTAATCAAAAACTTGAAGATCAAATGAAACGCGAACAACAACACTTAGAATTAATGAAGACACTGAAAAAAGAAATCGATTCTAAATCAGTTACAGTAAGTGTTCAAATTGGACATGACGGTAAAATGTTTGGGTCAGTAACAACCAAACAAATCGTTGAAGCCTTTGAACTACAAAATCAAATCGTATTAGATCGTAAAAAAGTACAATTAATTGGTGAAGTAAATTCAGTTGGTATTTATACTGCTGTTGTAAATTTATATAAAGACATAGAAGCAACCTTCGATGTTCACGTTGTAGAGAAGTAGGTGATAGTGTGCAACGTCAATTACCTAGTGCGGATTTAGCCGAACAAAGTTTACTGGCTACAATCTTTTTTGAACCAGATTTAATGGTTACTGCGGCGGATTTATTACAACCAGATGATTTTTTCATTAAGAGTAACGCCGCTATTTTCACTGCGATGAAATCTCTTCATGAATCTCATCATGAAATTGATTTTGTTTCAGTTGGAGAATTTTTTTCTCAAAATCCATCATTGGGACAAGTTCCTTTGGAGTATATTTCTTATTTATCACAACTTTCACCATCGTCAGAAGGATTTGAAACATATCTAAATCTTATTTTAGACGCTTCTTTAAAACGGAAAATTATTAAAGTATCAAGTGATATTGTTGAATCAGGATATCGTCAAAGTCAATCAGCTGAAGAGTATTTAGAAAGCGTTGAAAAACAAGTCTACGACCTATCAACAAGTAGACCAACTAGTGATTTTGAACATGTTAGTAAAGTGGCTGAACAATATTATGATAAGATGGAAGCTATTAGTAAAGCCGGCCATAAAGTAACGGGACTTAATACTGGTTTTTCATCATTAAATGATGTTACTACTGGTTTTCAACCCGAAGAATTAATTATTGTTGCTGCTAGACCGGGAATGGGAAAATCTGCCTTTGCTATTAACTTAGCTTTAAATATTGCAAAACCTAATTCTAAAGGTGAAACTAAACATGTTGCATTATTTAGTCTAGAAATGAGTAATGAACAAATTGTTGGTAGAATGTTATCTAATTTATCAGGAATTGATAACATGAAGTTAAGAAGAGCTAGCTTAAAAACTGATGAATGGCGCGATTTAGGAGCCACCATTCAATCATTAAAGAATTACGGAATTCACTTTAATGATTCAATGGCTTCCAAAGTTGGTGAATTAAGAGCTAAATGTCGTCGCTATAAAAATGAAGGTAAACTAGATTTAATTATTATTGACTATCTTCAACTCCTATCACCAAGCACATCTAGATATGCTAATAGGCAAGAAGTTGTTTCTGAAATTTCAAGAAGCTTAAAACAATTAGCCAAAGAATTAAAAGTTCCAATTATTGCCTTATCCCAACTTTCAAGAAACGTTGAACAAAGAAAAGGTGATGACAGAAAACCGGTATTATCCGACTTAAGAGAATCGGGTAGTATTGAGCAAGATGCGGATATCGTAATTTTCTTGCATAGTGATGACTACTATATTAAAGATGGTAGTGAACCAACTGGTTTGATTGATGTTATTATTGCCAAAAACCGTCAAGGGATGTCAGGCATCGAACTTAAATTTAGATTTGCCAGACAACAAAGCAGATTTTATCAAGTTGAACAACGCGAAAGTTAGTTAAAAGAGTGATGAACCCACCTTGAAAAAGGTGGGTTTTCTTATGTTTTCCCTAAAAATTCGTTAATGCGTCTATCATAATAAACGTTGTTTACTTTTATAAAAAGTATGGTAAAATAAGAGTGGAAAATAAACTATGCAGGTGATTTTGTATATGAAAAATAAATTTCTCTATCTTTTACTATTTGTGTTTTCTTTATTACTAGTTGGATGTATCCAGAATAAGGAAGACTTTTTTACTGTTTCTTTTGAAACTTATGGTGGGCAATACATTGCTAGTCAAAAAGTCAAAGACGGAGAATATGCAGTTAGACCAAACGATCCAATAAAAAAAGGATATGATTTTAAAGGATGGTTTTCTGATAATAATTTTAATAATGAGTTTATTTTTGAAACGGTAAAAATTACCAGTAATATGACGGTGTATGCCAAATTTATTGAAACTGACACTATAGAAACTTACAATATTAAATTTATGGATAGTGACAATCTAATCCATGAGGTAACTTATCAAAGTGGAGAAATGGTTACTAAACCAAGTGATCCAACTAAAGAAGGATATACATTTATTGGTTGGTTTTTAAATAATGAATTGTTTCGTTTTGATCAACCAGTAAATGAAAATATGATATTGGTTGCTAAATTTGAAATAATAGTTGATCCGGTTATTAAACATTCCGTAACTTATAATAATGAAGATAATACACTTATTGAAAAAACGATTTATAATCAAGGATCAATGATAACTCAACCAAAAAATCCAGAAAAAGAAGGCTATGAATTTATTGGTTGGTTTTTAAATAATGAATTATTTACTTTTAATACACCAATTAGTAGTGATTTAGTGTTAGTTGCTAAATTTAAAAAAGTGGCAACTACATATCAAATAACTTTGGATACAAATGGCGGAACTGTTGAAAACACATTAATTATAGTTAATGAAAATGAAACCATTACATTACCAATTCCAACTCATCCTGATGGATTAGATTTTGTTGGTTGGTTTGATGCAAACAATAATCCGTTTACTTCAGATGTTGTAACCCAAAATTTAACTTTATATGCTAAGTATAAATCGGTAGTAATAAGTAATAATTACAACTTAGAACATGGAACATATCCTGAGGCGATTTGGATTGAATTAGAGGGCACTTATACTAGTGTTAGTGTTAAATATAAAGTAACTAACACAACAAATTATCAAGCATTAGATCAAGAATTAATTAGAAAAGATAATGGAGTTACTTTAATTGATATATTGGGATTAAAATCAGGGGATTATGACGTTGATATATTAATCAATGATAGTGATGTTGTTAAAATTAAAAATATTTTAGTAAAACCACATGATCGTTCGGGATACGCTCATTTTAAATATACAGCAGGAATTGGAGCTTATAAAAATGATGGAACATTAAAAGATGATGCAATCGTCATTTATGTTACCGAAGAAAATAAGAATTCAATTACTATCCCAGGTATTAACCAGACTGGATTAGGATGGATTTTAAATAATGCTCAATATTCTAGATCTTCAAGTAACACTTATAATATGACTGAATATAACAGTTCGTTAGCAAAATTTAATCGACCAATATTATTTAGAGTTATTGGAAAAGTAACAGCACCAGAAGGAGTGACAGCTCATAACTCAACAATCAATGGTGGTAGTCCGGGAGATAATGGAAATATGGTCAGAATTAAAGATGCTAACCATATCACTATTGAAGGTGTTGGTCAAGGCGCTGAAATTTATGGATGGGGAATTCATTTTATGGCATCAAGTTTTAATAGAGGAATTGGATTTGAAGTTAGAAATATTACTTTTGATCAATATCCTGAAGATGCACTTGGACTAGAAGGGGTTCAAAGTAGTGGTGTATTAACTCTTCCGGTTCAAAGAGGGTGGGTTCATAATTCAACTTTCAAGCAAGGCTACTGCGCAGATCCTGCAGAATCGGATAAAGCTTTTGGTGATGGCTCGCTTGATATTAAACGCGGTGAATATTTTACCATTTCATATAACAAGTTTGAAGATGCAAGAAAAACTAATTTAATTGGTGGTAGTGATGATAATTTAACATATCATTTAACATATCACCACAATTTATGGTTAAATGCTAGTTCCAGAACACCACTAGCTAGACAAGGAAATATTCATATGTACAATAATGTTTTTATGATTGCCGATGATAATCAAGGAGAACCAAGTACGGCAATGGATGCGAGAGCGAACGCCTTTATTTTCTCAGAAGCTAACTTTTTTCATGCAATCAAAAACCCGTTTGGGGTTAGAACTGGTGCCATTATTAAGTCATATGGTGATGTTTTATACTCAACATATGGCAACCATCATCAAACTGAAGTAGAAAGTCGCGATCAAACAGTTGATGATAATAATAAATATAAAAACTTTGATACTAACCAAAATGTCTTTTATTATGATGATGTTAATAAAAAATCTAATGTTTCTCATCTGACTGATGCTATTACTGCTAAAAAAGAAGTAATCACATCTAGTGGTACATATAAGAAAAACAACAAAATAATTGATGTCAATTTCTATATTACCAAACAAACGCCAATTCAAATAACTGAGACAATTGAAAATACTGGTGGCAAAATATTAAAGGGAACGCCTTTCTATGTATTCAAACTAGATTCAAATGCACTGTTCGAAATGGTAGCCGGAACCACAACATATAAGCCAAAATTAGTTACGATTTATGGCGAAGAAATGTTAACTGGTACTGGAAGCGTTAATTTAACTCCAGGTATCTATGTTTTAGAATCAGAAATATCTCATGGCTCTTCCAAAGGAGTTTCACAAGCCAAAGAGTCTCATGTCAATTCATTTACAATAACATTAGAAACCGAAGAAATAAGGCAACAAAGAATTAATCACTATAACGAAGCTTTAAATAATATACCAGCTGAACTGGTTTATTCTAATGAACATCTTAACTTAATTGATGCAGCAGAAAGTGCGTATCATCAATTAACTGAAGATGAAAAACCACTGGTTAACTATGCAAAGTTACAAACTATCACTAACAACATGACAAATTTAGGAAAAGCTCATATTGAAGCCTTAATTAGTGATATTGGTGTGGTTGGAGAAACGTCATATACCAAAATTAATTTAGCTAGGACTGCATATGATGAAGCTAGATTAGAAATTAGAAATGTAGTTAGTAATTATCAAGTTTTAGTTGATGCTGAAAATGCATATAAAGAATTTGAAACGACTAGTTTAGTTAGTTCAATCAATGATACCGCTACATTTAATACAATAATTAGATCTAATAAAACCGAAGTTATCAATTTAAAAAACATATATCTATCTTTAGAAAGTAGATATGAAGCCCTATCACAAGAAGCACAAGTAAATATTACTAATTATTCGAAAGTAGAAAATAATCTTAATGAGTTAAATAAGATGTTGACTGCTCATGAAATAAAAGAATTAGTTAATGAAGTTATTGAAGTTAGAGATTATTTTAATGAAATAGAACAAGCCTATAATGATTATCAAAATTTAAGTTCAGAAAATAAAGCGATTTTGACGACTGATGATATCAATAAATTAAATAATTTTTATCAAGAAATTATTGAAATTAAAAGTCAAAGAGTCGAACAACTTTATTATTATGAAAGTAATAATCCATACTTTGAAGTTATTAAAACTGATGGTAAACAACCAGCTAGTTTCCCAATTAAACCAGCAGAAACTCACTATGATCAAGAATTGAGTTTAGGACTCAAACTAGAGGCGGCAACTGAAGTAAGATTTACTGCAAGTTCTAATTTTAGAATTGTAATGGAATTTTTAGAAGGCGAATCGATAAAAATTAACGGAGAAATAGTTAATATAGTTGACAATAAAATTGAATTAGATTACACAGCCGGCACTTATCTTATCACTAGAAATACCGGAACACAACCGAGGATGAAATATCTTTTAGTTATTGAAAACTATTAAAAAAATATAAATTTTACATAGTAAAGTTAATAAAGGGTTATTGTTGTCTATCATATTAGACGATGTCTATTATAACTTGACATGAAAACGCATACATAGTATCATATTTGAGGGAGGAGATTCAATTTGAGAAAAAAGAAAGGAAAATTTAAATCATTATTATTAATAGTGGTTTTTGTATTAATATCAATATTTTTATTGGCATGTGAAGATGAAGAAGAAACATTTGATTTTAAAATTTTTGATGAAATCAATGAATCAATTGAATTACCAACAGAAACGTCAACTGATATTTCTTTACCAACAACTACCAACTTAAGTCAAGAAGCTAGATTAAGCTGGACAAGTTCTAACTTCAGAGTTATTACCCAAGAGGGAAAAGTGATTCAGCCAGATGTTGATACTAGAGTTACATTAGAGTTGTTTATTACCATTGGTAGACATATGAAAACTTATGAGTATGAAGTTTTAGTTAAAGGAAAAGATCCAATTGTATTAGATACTAATAAATTTAAAACTCCGGCCGGCTACGCTTGTTTAGGGGTAACCAGTAGAGAAAATGTGCCTGAAGAAAATGTTTACGTGGTTAATAATGAAATTGAATTTTTAGACGCATATATTGAATCTCAAAATAAAGTTAATGTTGTTATTGAAATTACTAAAGACCTAAATTTAGGTGCCAGATATATTGGCCAATTATTAGTCGAACAAGGAAAATGGGACGGTGTCAATCCAAGGCAAACTCCTTATTTAGATGGAAAAAACTTTAGAGAAAACACTAATTTACCAGAAAACCATCCGGTTTTGCTTGAAAATGGTGTTGGTCAATTAATTGTTGATGGTCGCGATGGATTAATGATTTATTCCAAAAACGGTGCTACTATTAGTCACTTAACAACGCTGATTAAAGGTAATTCTAATAATATCGTTTTTAGAAACTTAAAGTTAAAAGGTATTTGGGAATGGGATGAGATTGACCGTGGCGATTATAAAGCTTTAGACTGGGACTTTTTTACCATTGAATTTTCTAAAAACATTTGGTTAGATCATTTAACCTTTAAGACAGCATATGACGGAATTGTTGACGTTAAAGGTGGAGTTAGTAATATTACGCTTTCTTGGTTACACTTAGATTTTACAGTTGATGAGTTTATTGTTTCGCAATTTGATTATTTGGAAGAAAATATTCAAAGGTATCCGTTTTATCGTGAATTAAGAGATACAATTTCGAAAGAAGATATTACAACAGTAGCTGCAGGTCAAAAGAAAGGATTCAACTTTGGTAATACCGAAGGGGGACCAAACTTTGAATCAATTACCATAACAATGCATAATATTTATGCGAAAAATTTACAAGATAGATTTCCTCGTTTAAGAAGAGGCGATGTCCATGTATATAATGTTGTTTTAGATTCTGAAGAACTTCAAAGATTAAGACATATTAATATGAAGGTTATTTCTCAAGCTTTAGTTCCAACCGAACAAGGCGCTATTTTAATGGAAAATAGTCGCATTGTTGGGGTTAGAGAACCAATTAAAACACACCAATCAAGTAACTTGGATCCTGATTTTACTGGAAGATTTAAAGTTGTAAACAGTGAATATCGTAATCATGATGTATATTATTTTGGTAGTAGTGATGATCCTGACTTTTTAAATCCGTGGAAACGTTCAAATCAAAATGTTGATTATGATTTGGAATTTTTCTTTAGATCATATGAAACACTACCTTATGAATATGAATTAAATGATGCTAGAGACTTAACGAGAGTTTTTAGTGATAATTTAGTTGGGGCCGGAACTATCGAAGGGTTTGACTGGTTGGAAATTACTGGTCAAGTTGATCCAAAGACAGTAAATAAAGGTTATAAAATAGATGAATCAAAAATTGAAGGATTGGAGCGTCATATTTCAAGATTAGGTACAGAAATACCAACATTTACTCCGAAATTATATAACTATTACACGAACAATATATTAAGAGTCGATCGTGAATATATGTACTATGTTGATACATCAAAAGTCGATATCAATACTCCAGGATTTTATGATATTGAATATACATTTATCCTACTTCACAATGAAAAAGAGGTGAAGTATACTCAACAATTTGTTGTTTATGATCCTAATTTGGAAAATGAAATTTATGATCATGATATTGGCAGACCGTTTGATAATATTTTAGATGGGTCAGTTGATGTCTATGAGGCAAATGGTACACTTTATTATTTATTAAGTAACAATGAAACTGAAACTCAACAAACAGTAATTGATAATGGCACTACCAAGCTAATTGATAGTACTGTAGTTGAGTTTAAAAACTTAGATGTTGAACTATACGATTACATACATTTTGTAGTGGTTAGTAACGACTTAAATTCAAAAGTATTTAGCCATAAAATTGATAAAGAATTGGTTGTTGAAATATCAACACCAGCTGAGTTTAACGCTATGTTAATTGATTTAAACTCAAACGGTCGATACTACAAGTTATTAAATGATATCGATTTTACGGATTATGAATTACATTATTTAAACGCTGATAATGTCTTCCAAGGTGTATTTGATGGTCAAGGGTTCACTCTTAAAAATTTAAATCGACACGCTTATGGTGGCGGAGTTTTTCATACTTTAAAAGACGCTAAAATTAAAGATGTTACGTTTGATAATATCCTAATTGATATTCACAAAACACCAATTTATGACGAAGAAACTGGTCAACAAACTGGATGGCAAAACACAAGTGCTAGAGCTGGTGTCGTTGCTGGTCAAATTAAAGGTGGATTTGGAATTATTGAAAATGTAACAATTAAAAATTCAACGGTTAAAACTGAAAATAACTATGGTGCGATTGTAGTTGGTAAAGTTGAAGGATATAGTGATGCAATGTTTAAGAATATTACAGTTCTTGACTCAAAGGTTTTAGAAGAAGGGGAATACTCTGGAGGAATTACCGCAGGAGTTGCTAGAAATTCAACTGGATTATTTGAAGATATTTATGTTAATGGTTTATTAATCAAAGAAGATAAAAATAAAATGATTGGGACAATCGTTGGTCGAGCTGAAGTTGGCGTTACGGTTCGAAGAGTGATTGCGATGAACGTAACTCATACAACAAGTGGTCAAATAGGTGGAGTTTTAGGTAAAGATGATCGTAAGGGTCAACCACTTGAAACTAATTTCGAACATGTGTTTATTGATTTAACTCCAACTATAGTTGTAGATACTAATGGTGATCCAAATCGTTATATGGGCAATCTAGTAGGCAATCCAGATAGTAGTTTTGGGCACGTCATTGGACAAACCAACGTTTGGGGAACAACATTTGAAAAAGGTAGTTCAGGAATCAATGCACCTAATATTGTTGAAAAGAATGAACTAACAGCTACTTGGTGGGAAACAAATTTTGCAGAGCTATTAACTAGCGGTTTATGGGAAGTAAAAGACAATTTAGTAGTCTTAAAAAAATAGGAGGAAAAGAATGAAAAAAAGACTTTCATTAATTGTGTTATTCTTATTTGCGTTATTACTTGTAGGTTGTACGGAAACGACACACACAGTTACATTTAATAATGAAGGTAACACCTCAACGGTTGAGGTTGTTGATGGTAATTTATTAGACCGTCCAACAGACCCAACAAAAGATGGTTATACGTTCAAGGGATGGTTTAAAGATGAAGCCTTCAAAGAACCTTGGAATTGGACTGAAGATAAAGTGAAATCTAACTTAACCCTTTATGCTAAATGGGAAGCGGATGGAACACCGAGCGTTGACAAATTCAATGTTACTTTTAATCTCAACTATGAAGGAGCTACAGCCCCAAGTGTAGTTCAGGTTGAAAGTGGTCAAAAGGCAACAGCACCTACAGCACCAACTCGTTCGGGGTTTACATTTGACGGATGGTCAACTTCAAAAACTGAAAAAGTAGCATTTGATTTCAATACAGCAATTACTAAAGATACAACACTTTATGCTGTGTGGAAAGTAGTTGCAGCAGGTGAGACAGTCAGTGTTACTTTTGAATTTAATTATTCAGGATCAGCGGCACCTGTCGTTAAAGAAGTTGACAAAGGCACAAAGGTAACGGCACCAGAACTACCAACTCGTAGTGATTTTGAATTCGTTGGTTGGTCGACATCAAGAACTGAATATGTCAAATTCGATTTAGATGTTGTGGTTAATGCTGATGTAAGAGTTTATGCTCACTGGAGATCAACCAAAGTTGAACATACAGTAACTGTTGATTTTGGTCACAGTGATTTAACTGAATCCAAACTAGTATTAAGTGGTGAAACATTAGAAATAGATGATCCGACAAGAGATGGGTTCTGTTTCTTAGGTTGGTTAAAAGACGGAGTAGACTTTGATCTTGATACTCCGATTACTAAAGACATTACTATTACTGCTGAATGGTTAGATATGACCGGTTTAGAAGGAACAGTCATTAGAAATGCTCAAGAATTAGTTGATTTATTTGAAACTGGTGGATCAGGCTCATATATTTTAGGTAAAGACATTGATATGGCTGATGTTCCTTATGAAGGTTCATTAGGTTCTGGAGATTCAGCAGTTAGATTTAGTGGAACTTTCGATGGAAATAACAAACGTATTAAAAACTTAAATGTTGTTACTCCTGGTAATAAATCAGCAGCGATGTTTGGAATTTTAAACGGAGCGACAATTAAAAACTTAATTATTATGAGAAGTTCAATCAATGTTCCGGGTGAAGCTGCTGGATTTGTTAGTGCATATGCATATGGTGGCACTACATTTGAAAATTTAACGTTTATTAATGTTTCAACTAATTCTACAGGAAGTTATGCTGGATTATTATATGCAGATAACTCTGGTACCGCTGGAGAAGATCCAGTTGTAATTAAAAATATTGTTGTTGTAAATGACACTGATCATGAAATTAAAGCTGGAAGATATGCAGCGGCATTAGTAGGTTATTTAAGAAATGCACAAACACTTAATATTTCTAATGTTTACGTAAAATCAACAATTAAAGTAGATAAAGCATCAACCGCATCGGCTTTAGTATCAAGAATCAATAATGCTGATGCTGTAGTCAATGTTGACGGTGCTTACTTTGAAGGTGAAGCTTTTGCAACTAACTTTGTTGGCGGGTTAATTGGTGAAGCTAATGTAGCAGCAAAAGTTGATTTAAAGAATGTTGTACTAAATGATGTTTTAGTTCATGCTAGTGGTTCAACTGCCGATTTATTAGTTGGTAGAAGACACGCTGATTTAACATTAACAACAAATAACATTGTTTATGCTGATGTTCAAGTGTTTAAGAATACTGATACAGAAGTTCCTATAAATGCAACAGAAGCTACAATGAAAGTTTTAGATCAAACTTGGTTTAATGCATCAACTTTAGATAAAGAGTTTTTCGGCTACGCTGAAGGTAAAGTGACTCATTTAGTTGATTTAGGACCAAAAGTGGCTGAAAAATTAACGGTTTCTAAAAATTCATACAATAGTTTATTTGTTAAAGGTGTTGATACGGCCTTAGATTTAACTGGATTAGAAGTATCAGTAGCTTATTCAGATGGTTCGGCAGCCTTACTTACTGCTGACGAATATAATGTGGATTTAACCGGATTTGATAAGAATACACCAGGCAAATATATAATTCCGGTTACTCATGAAAATTTAGAAGGTCAAATTGAAGTTAACGTTGTTGAAATTTTAAGTTTAACAGCTTATACATATGATGTAAATAGTCTATTTTTAGTTAATTCGGTTGATTTAACCAAATTAGTTGTTCGTGCTAATTTAGGTGACGGTTCATCATTATTATTAGACGCTGAAGATTTAGTTGTAACTTATGATGCAACAGTAGCTGGAGTTCAAGATGTATCAGTCAAATTTAAAGATACATATACAACGACATTCCCAATTACGATTATGGCAGTTGGAGTGACAGCTACTGATGGTAAAGTTACTGTTGTCGTTAATCAAGCTTTAACTGAAGCGTCAGGCACTGAAAAAGCTGGTGTTATTCATGTTAAGACTGTTAAAGAAGCGATTAACTTAATCGAAAAATCAGGATTAGATAATAATGTTGTTAAAGTAATTGAAGTTAAAGACGGCACTTATTTTGAAAAAATTAAAATTTCTACACCGAATGTTATCTTAAGAGGTGAAAGTCAAGAAGGAACAATTATTGATCATAACCACGGAGCTGGAGACCAAAAACCACTAGGTGGCGCTTGGGGCACTCAAGGTTCGGCATCAGTTACTATTTCCTCATCTGCCAAAGGATTTACCGCAACTAATTTAACTATTAGTAACTCATTTAAATATTATGAAGCGGAATTTGGTGATAAACAAGGCGTCGCTATGGTCACTGAAGCTGACCAAGCGTTATTTTATAAAGTGTCATTCAAAGGTTTACAAGATACGCTGTATGCTAAGAATGGTAGGCAATGGTATTTAGATGTATATGTTGAAGGTATCGTTGACTATATCTTTGGTAACGGGGGTCCAGCATTCTTTGAAAGCTCGACAATTCATTCAATTGCTCGCCAAGGAACAACAGCTAATGTCGTGATTGCAGCTCCTAAAGGTGTTGGTTCAGATGGAACCAAATTATTAGATTATGGTTACGTATTCTTTAATAATAAATTAACTGCTGATGCTGAGACAACAGTCGATTTAGGTCGCCCTTGGGGTAAAGATGCAGCGGTAGCCTTTGTTGATAATAAATTTGGTTCATTTATCAGCGAAGCTGGTTGGGTTGAAATGAGTGGTAATTTACCAGAAAACGCTAGATTTGTTGAATTTAATAACTTGATTGGTGAAACACCATATGTTTCAACAAAAGGAACAAAACTAAATGCAGAACAAGCGGCATTATATAGAGATAAAGACGTAGTGTTCGCTACGACAAATGGTCAAGTCACATTTGATGGCGAATGGGATTATTTAGCATCACTTCATAAAGTTGCTCCTGAATTATTCGCAACCGTTTCATTTGATGCTGATGGTACTGTAACTAAAGTTATAGTCTTAAAAGGACATAAAGTTGCTGAACCATCACCAGCTCCTGTTAAAGATAAATATGATTTTAAAGGTTGGCTATTAGGAACCGATGAATATAACTTTAATACCCTTGTAACTGGGGATATTACATTAATAGCTAAGTTTACTGCAATTCCTGAATTTGAAGTTACCTTTATGTCTGAAGGATCTCAACATGGTGCAGTAGTTAAAGTTTTAAGAGGTAACAAAGTTACAAAACCAACAACAAATCCGACAAAAGCAGGTCACACATTTGATAAGTGGCTATTAGGGACTGAACCATATGATTTTGAGACTCCTGTAACTACTAATTTAACATTAACGGCATCATTTACTACTGATCCAATCCAAAAAGTTTATGTTACCTTTATGTCAGATGGTGCTCAATATGGAGCGAAAGTTGAAGTAGTTAAAGGTGAAACAGTTGGCTCACCAGAAGCTAATCCGACTAAAGAAGGACATACCTTTATTGAATGGAGATTAGACGGCAAAACCGAAGCCTATAACTTTAATACTGCAGTTGATACCGATATTACATTAGTTGCATATTTTGAAGAAGCTTATGTTCCTGTTGGAACTCCAATTTCAACAGCACAAGAATTCTATGATTTTGCAACAAATAATAATAGTGGAGATTGGTATTTAGCAAATGACCTTGATTTCGAAGGGTTTGAATGGGAATGGAAGTCCAAGAAAAACTTCTCAGGAGTCTTAGATGGTAACTTTAAGACTATCTCTAATTTAACAATTGTAAGTTCTGAAGATAGGGCGGGGATTTGGTATGACTTTAGAGGAACTATTAAAAACATAAAATTTGTCAATGATAGCAGTTAACCGGCCTGACAATCACAGTTTCCGTTCCGAACATCGTGGCAGAGTTTTTCACCATCAATTCCCCTGCCCACTTGCTGATGGCATAGTCGTTCATCTGGTAGGTGTCCTTGATAGGGTTATTTATCATAACATCCTCACTCATCATCCCATCATAGTCACCGTAAACCTCAGCAGATGAAAATAAGATCATCCGGAACTTTAATTTTTCCTGCAGCCGGATTAAGTGCTTGGTGCCGATGACATTGGTTGACCACAGGTTTTCATAGTAGTCTTCGCCGTTCCAGCGCCCATACTCGGCAGCCAGGTGATAAACATAATCAAAATTCCATTTGTCGAAAACCCTTTCCAGCTGCCTGTAATTGCTGACATCGGCCCTGATGTAATTGTCTCGTTCTGTGTGGTACATGTCCAGAGCAATTACTTCATGGCCTCTCTTGGTTAATTCATTCACAAGATTCGTACCAATGAAACCTGCTCCACCCGTTACCAATACCCTGTGCTTACTCACTTGCTACCCCCCAAACTCCCTAATTTCCGCTTGTGCTATATTAGATTCATTAGACCCATCGGAGTCATTAAAAACACTCTCCCCCATTATTCACGAGTACTGTTTGTCCGATTATATATTCATATCATCTTTCACTCTATTTTAGATATCCTGGCTTTGAAACTCCCCAAGGGAAACATCCTTCACACCACTATTATCACCATTTACCCCCATATACCTCACCCTCTGCACCACCGTCGACATCGCCACACTCACCCCATGCGCAACCGGATTCAGTGTGGAACTCCCCTCAATATATAGACACGTTATCGGCACCTCACACATGCGCAAACCCAGCTTACGTGCCTTGATAATGATCTCCATACTGATCGACATCCCTTCTTCCTCAAGGGGAAGCAGCATGTCCAGTGCTCTTTTACTATAGGCACGAAAACCACTTTGTGCATCCGAAACCTTTACAGAAGACCCGGCATTGAACAACCATGTGATAACATCGATACCGAATTTCCTATAGCGGGGCACGTTGTTGTGGTTGTTCAAGAAGCGCGACCCTATAACAATGTCGGCACGCCCTTCTAAAACCGGCCAGGCGACTTTGGGTACTTCGTTGGGGATGTGCTGGCCGTCAGCATCTAAAAGCACCAACACATCAGCATCTTGCTCTCTGCCCTTTTCCAGGCAGGATTTCAGTGCTCCACCATATCCTCTGTTTTGCCGGTGGGTTACAACATCGGCGCCTACCCCCCTCGCCCTCTCCCCTGTCCCATCCTCTGATCCGTCATCCACCACGATCACCTGACCCACATACCGCAGCGTCTTAGAGACGATCTCCTCAATATGCCTCGCCTCATTATAGGCGGGGATAGCGGCAATGATCTTGGATTGGGGGTCTGGCAGGAGTGCCAGGCTTCCTTCCTTTGTATACTGCAACTGGATGACCTCTTTCTTTTTTCTTAATGGGTTTTACGTGGGTTGAAATAAACAAAAAGCACAGGCTGAATGATACAGGCTGACTGATACACATGGAACACAAGAAAATCTAGTTGTGTTCTTTTGTTCTACAATTCTACACTCAATTGTTAATTCCTTCTTTTATGGAAACTTTTTTGTCAAATTAAAGATATTTGTGGAAAAATATTTTTAACCATGGGTATTTTGTAAATGCGTCCTCAAATCCTGTCTAAAATCGAACGTATTTTCGATATTCGCTGCTCTCTTTTTCTATGGCAGGACTGGGTATCCCTCACCTATCTTTAAAACAGAAGACGGAAAGCCGGAGCCCAGAGGCCGGAAGCATTGGCTCCGCTGTTATAGAACACTCCTTTTTCTCTCTCTTTCGCATTTATGAAATGCGCCCCTTAAATCTGTTCGCTTTTTGGAGATGCGGGCTTTGCCATAGAACTCTTGTTCCCCTAGAATGGAGTCAAACCAGGATGTCACTCCTGGAAGTGAGAGGGGAAGGAGGTGATCACATGCCTGTTACAGCTACTCTGAAGCTCAGCAGACTGCAGATGAAGATGAACACCGGAAATGATGACAAAGGGAACCCGATCATCCGCACCAAGACTTACCGCTCTGTGAAGACCACAGCTACAGATGCGAACATCTATGATGTGGGGTTCGCCCTGGCCGGGCTGCAGAAGCATCCGGTGGAGTCGATCCGGCGTGTGAACGAGGTACAGCTGGAGGCTGAGTAAGCAGTTTTAACACTAAACAGGAAGGGGGTGAAGACCGGTGTCCAGCGTTCTGGAGATGAATTTTATCACTGAGCTGGGGGGCAGGTTCAAGGTTTCGCTGCCTGACCCACGCACTGACATCACTGCAGCGCAAGTAGAGACCGCCATGAACACCATCATCGATAAGAACATCTTCTCTACCATCACAGGCAATGCCGCTGCCATCCACAGCGCCAATGTGGTGACCAAAGGCATCGAGGAGATCATCACTGCTTAAGGTGATTTTTGACCGGACTTCCCTGCCTGCTTTTTTTCATGGCAGGCAGGGCTTTTTTAAAAAAAATGTTAAGGAGGGAGTAAAGTGGAGGAGATTTGGGTACAGGTGGGCAATTACGGCTTTCCCATGCTTGTGGCCATCTATCTGCTGGTAAGAGTGGAGCGCAAGCTGGACGCCCTGACCGTTGCCATCACCCGTTTGGAACAGGTCTTGTCGGTTTCCCTGCGCCCACCTGATGTGGGTGTCAAAACCATAGAGCGGGAAATGGGTATTTCTCATTAAAGGGGATCAATGGTGATTTGAGAATGGTGTTTTTCTAATGTTAAACGGGGTTTCCGATTAAAGGAAACCAGAGGAGGGAATTTTGATGTCTAAAGGCAAGTGGACTCACCTGATCATCCATCACACCGGGGCTGAGGAGAAGGACACCGCCCAGGTGCGCCGCTACCACCTTTCTCTGGGGTGGCGGGATATCGGCTACCATTATGTCATCGAGCGGGACGGGCGTGTGGTGCCTGGCAGGAGCCTGGAGCTGGCCGGGGCTCACTGTATTGCTTCGGGAATGAATCAGAAGGGGATCGGGATTGCTGTGCTCGGAAACCTGGAGAACCACCCGCCTCTGCCTGCCCAGGAGAAAGCTCTAAAGCAGCTGGTTGGGGAGCTGATGGGGCGTTTTCAGATCCCTCTGGCTAATGTTTTGGGGCACAAGGAGGTGCCTGGAGCGGCCACCGCCTGTCCGGGGCGCTTTCTTTCCATGGACTCACTGCGATCAGCTGTTATGGCAGGTGGGGTTGGTGGGGGAAGCAGCGGGCCGGCACCCCCGGCGGCTGGGAATGATGGCAGGGAAAGGATTTACCGTGTTCAGGTAGGAGCCTATAAAATTCGGAAAAATGCGGAAAATATGGCAGGAAAGCTGAAAAGTGCCGGGTTTCCTGCGATTATCGTTGAAGGAACCCTGGATTCCTCACCTTGACAAAAGAACTCTTGTTCGAGTAGAATATTGGGCAAGGAGGTGGAAACCATTGGCAAAAGTCCAGTTTTCCGAATTATGGCCGCAGCTGATGGGGCTTGTCCCGGTTTATACCAGGGACGGCGTTAACGGCACCAGCATCCTCCTAGAAAAGAATCCTGCTCTATTCTGTGAAGTGAAGACGAAAACCATGCTGGGACGGCTTTGTCGCACATTTTTGATCGATCTGCGGCTGGCGCATCGCGCTTATTCCCACATCTGCGGGCGGAGATATGCAGTCCCTATCTCCCTGCGCCCCGGCCTGGTGATGGTGCCTGTGCGTGTGCGGACAGCACGGGTTAAGGATGACGGCACCCGGGCGTATCTGGTGAAGGACAAGATCCGCAAGTACCTGCCTGAGGACAGGCGGTCAAACATGAGCGGAACTCGCATCGTTTTTGTGAATGACACTTCTATAGTAGTCCCACACCGCTGGTCGAATGTGCGTGAGGTGATGGTGGCAGCTGAGCTGGTGGAACGGGAAGGGGTCAAGCTGAACGGCTACCTGGTGGACAGGATCGGCTGCGAGGTCAGGGAGAACCCTGACAGCTACTGCTGTAAGAAGTGTCCCCGCAGGGATTTGTGTTATCCGGAGGAGGAAGAATGAGGCCCAGCCACAGCTCCGCCTCCTCTTTTAGTGACGCATCTTGGGCTGCCTGTTCCAGGTAATGGAGGGCAGCCTTTTGATCTCCCAGCAGGACTGCTGCTTGACCGCAGTAGAGTTGAATTTTCGGTGTGATACCAAGGTAAGGCGCCCCGCTCCAATAGCGGAGGTGCCTTTTGTTGATCTGGGCCTTGCGCTTTTCCAGCAGCTGGGGGATGCCTTTTGCTCTGAGCAGGTAGGGGCGCGCCATGTCTTTTTGCAGGTAAGTGTGCGCTCTCTTCTTTTGGGCGGATTGGTCAGATCGGGTTGGCTTTTCCAGCAGCAGGCGCCCGGCGGTCACATAGCCTAAGGCCAGGTCTTCGTAGAATTCCTGTTCCAGCGGCCTTAATAATACTGCTGTTTCCAGATGCCGCACCCCCTCTTCGGGCTGTCCGCTCTGGAAAAGGGTGCTGGCGTAAAGGACTCTCAGTTCTGCATCTCCTCTAGCGAGGTGTACACCTTTTTGGAAGTGGTGTGAGGCTAGTTTTAGGGATTCTAAATAAAGCTTGCCCAGTTCTTTGCGATATGTGGCGTTGAGGGGATCCTTTTCCACTGCCTTTTCGTAGTTTATTAAAGCTGCCTGGCTGTCCCCTTTTGAAAGTGCTTGCCTGGCGGTGATGGCAGAGCTTTCTCCTGCATAGATGTTCAAAGAGATGATGATCACTATGAGTACGGCACCCCCTATCAATAGGTATTGGGGGAGCTTTTTTTTGAAAGCATAGCGGGGGCGTTTTGGTATGGAGGTGCTGTCAAGGGCTTGTCCCAGGCCGAAGAGGGTGAAGAGGACAAGGGACACCGCGGGCGTAGAAAGGGTGCAGTGCCATAAGGAGCAGCACCCGATGACAAGTGCTGCGGTGAGGATTGGCCATGCTGACTCGGCTGCACTGGGTGTGTCAGCTGCCCAGGGTGCCCGCGCCGCCCAGGCGGTACCGTTTAATTCTTCGGCAAGGGCACTTTGAGCAGTGGTGCGCTTTATTACCTTGAAGAAAAGAATCCAGAGAGCGAGCAGTGTTATCAGCCCTGGGAGCCCCATTTCCACACCTGCCTGGAAGAATGCCCCTGGGGGTGGATCCTGGTAGTAGAAGCTTTGGTGTTGGTATGAAAGGGGTTCCCACCCACCGCCGCCGGTTCCCTGGAGGAGGGTGCGTGGGCTGGAGGCCATGACACGCAGTGCATCCCGCCCTTTAAGCAGCTTTTCTACTATATAATAGTGGGCATCATGGCGGGCGGGCTGGTTTGCGGCATGGCTGGGGGTGCTGCGCAGGTAGGCGGTGCTGCTGGTCAGGAGAAGCACAGCCAGGAGCGCGAATGCCGCGGGGAGTACCCACGGCTTTAAGCGGCGGCCTGATTTTTGATAGATGATC
>JBMNNF010000005.1:0-153668 GCA_050953825.1 Acholeplasmataceae bacterium
AGAGGAGCGGCTCCAGGCGATCGCCGGCCTCCTCCCCGAGGGAAGAGCCGGCCCGGCCCCGGCAGAGGCGGGGCGGGGGCATCGACCTCGCTGCCTGGCTCAGTGACCACGGTATCGCTGTCCGGAGCGCAAAACCCTGGAACGGGGGAACGCTCTATGCTCTCGCGGACTGCCCCTTCTCGGGCGCCCACAAGGACGGCGCGTTTGCGATCCAGTTCGCAAATGGCGCCGTATTCGCCGGCTGCCACCACGCGAGCTGCGGCGGCGGCGCCCAGCGGTGGCCGGAACTCCGGGCGATGCACGAGAAGAGGCGGGAGAGCAAGATGCCCGGATCAAAGGAGATCGGGGTGCCGGAGAAAAACCCTCCCGTAGACGACGAATACCATCGCCGGGCGCTCGAGATCCTCGCGGCGGCGACCCACTCGCCTTCATCCTCGACACCTTCAACAAGACCCATGTCGGCGACCGGACCGTCGCGGAGTGTCTCGCTCTCTCGATCGCGTCGCAGTCGGTTGTGAACACAACGGTCTCCACGTCGCGGTCTCGGGGAACTCCGGAAGGGGAAGAGCCACGCCTGCCGGGCGATGCTCGAACCCTCATAATTAGTTGATGGTTTCCGTTGTGATGTTGCCCCATTAGTTCCACTTGATTTTTGGAGGGAAGCGAAAACTAAGGTTAATGAAGTTAATCCCAATTTATTTTGGTTAACCGAATCAGTTCACCCTCAATTTATTAAATATATACGCGATTTAGGTTATGACGCTTTTAGTGATAGTGAAATGTATCAAGTGTTTGACGCTTGTTATGACTATGATATTGATGAATATTTCAGAGCTTATCTAACTGGGAAAGGATCACTACAACGTTGGCTTGAAGAAGTCCAAAGACAAGAATGTATCTATCCTAAAAACTATGTTAAGTTAAGACACTTAGAAAATCATGATCAAGAAAGAATTGCTAGTTATTTTGATGATGTTCATCAACTAATCAACTTAACTGCCTTGAACTTTTTCTTCCGTGGCATGCCATTTATTTATGCTGGACAAGAGTTTTTAAATAATCATCGACCAAGTCTTTTTGAATATGACCCCATTAATTATCGCACCGGATTTGACATTTCTAAAATTATTAAAAGATTAAAAGAAATTCATGAAGATGACTTAATTACCAATGGTAACTTATTCTTTTTAGAAACCAAAAAAGCTGTCATCCTAAAATATGAGAATCAAGCGAACGCATTATTCGGTTATTTTAATTTAGGAACTTCAAATCTAATTGACGCTTATGTGAAAGACGGAATTTATCAAAATTTAATTGATAATTCTACTGTAAAAGTAAACAACGGCAAGATTGAATTTTCCAAAGATCCAATTATCATAAAAATTAGTAAAGAGTTGTTAAGATGAGAGCGTTTATTGATCAATATAATTTAATTAGAATTATTTCTGAAGAAAATATTTATAAAGTAAGTATGTTAGGTTTTAAAGGAATCTTAAAAAAGCTTGATAATAAAACAAGCCTTTTTACTCTTGATAAAGATTTAGACTTACACAAAGATTATTTGGTTTTTATTAATGATTACGCTATTCCTTTAGAAATTGGCTTAGTGACAACTACTAAAGAGTTTGATAATAAAAATCAATATGATGGTCGATTGGGAGCGATTTATCACACTAACTATACCGATTTTTATGTTTGGTCTCCAGTGGCCAAAGAAATTAATTTAATATTGGATAATCAATCGTATGAAATGGCTAATAAAGGTTTAGTGTGGCACGTTAGGGTTAAAGGTGACCTTCATTTAAAACCATATTATTATGATGTTAGAAATTTAACTTATTTTGAAAAAGTCTTAGATCCGTATGCGAAAGCGGGAACTAATGATTATAGTTATGTTTTAAATCCAAGAAGATTAAGTAAAGTAGTTGCTTCACCCATTAAAATATGTGATAAAACCAAAGCCATTATTTATGAAGGACACGTTCGTGACATGACGATTAATTTAGATGGTGATGACCAAGGGTTATTTACTGGATTAGTAGTTAAGAGTAAAACTTTAGGGGGAACCGTCTTAGAATATATTAAAGGTTTAGGAATTACTCATCTTCAGTTATTACCAGTAACTGACTTTTTAGGAGTTGATGACTACCATAAAGATAAATTATATAACTGGGGTTATAATCCTCATCAATTTTTCTTATTAGATGGTTGGTATTCTAAAGATCCAAATGATCCGATTTTAAGAATTAATGAGTTTATTAAAGTCATCAATCACGCTCACCGAATCGGTTTAGGCATCAATTTAGATGTAGTTTATAACCATGTTTATGATTATGTGGGATTTAGCGTTAATAAATTAATTCCTAATTATATGTATCAATTTGATAAAAAGGGCCATATTACTAATTTTA
Source organism: Acholeplasmataceae bacterium (assembly GCA_050953825.1). Classification (GTDB taxonomy): domain Bacteria; phylum Bacillota_I; class Bacilli_A; order Acholeplasmatales; family Acholeplasmataceae; genus DUQW01. The sequence continues at coordinate 2,412 of JBMNNF010000005.1, forward strand.
GTGGCTGTCAAAATGATGTCGCTAGTTTTAGATATATGGTTAGAAGATTAATTGTTGATAGTTTAGTTTATTTAGCGAAAACTTTTAAAATTGATGGATTCCGTTTTGATTTAATGGGATTAATGGATATTCCAACCATGTTAATAATTGAAGAAGAATTAAAGAAAATAAATCCCAACATTATGTTATATGGTGAAGGTTGGAACATTCCTAATACAATGCCAAGAGATCAAAGAGCTAATATGTCAAACCAAAAACAAATTAAAGGTTATGCTCATTTCAACGATCAATTTAGAAACCATATGAAAGGAACTAATAAATATGGTTACGCTATGGGGAATGATGATCATTTTGAAACTTTAAAACATTCACTTTTAGGATCTCTTAACATTTTCGATAGTCCGAATCAATCAATTAACTATGTTGAATGTCATGATAACTATACTTTTTATGATGAAATTAGCCTTAAAACCAATTATGATGAGTTTAAGAAGTGGCATTACCAAGATTTTGCGACACATTTAGTTATAATTGCCCAAGGAATTCCTTTTATTCATGCCGGTCAAGAATTTTATCGAACGAAAAAACAAGTTGAAAACTCGTATAAATCACCTGATGATATAAATATGATTGTCTGGAATCATAAATTAGTTAGTGTTGAAAAATTAAGAGAACTAATTAACATTAGAAAAACTTACAAAATATATAATAACTCTAATTCAAAAATTAAGACAGTAACTCAAAAAGGTGGCTTTGTCATCTATACATTAGAAAATCAAAAAATGAGAATCACTCATTATTTACAAAATGATTACTATACACGAAAGATTAATCTCGAACAAGGTGAAGTTCTCTTTGCTAGTCAAGATTATTTATTAGAACCAAAGTCTGTAAAAGTTAGTAAACCAGGAGTTTATGCCATCATTGAGTACTTTTAAAAAAATATCCCGAGAAAACTCTCGGGATTTATTTTTAGGTGGTGGATTGTCTACTGACTAACTTAACATCAACGATTAAATGTGGCTCATCAATTGTTTGATTTTTCATTAGTTTATATAACAAGTTAAAGGCGCTTTTACCCATAAATGATGGGGATTGTTCAATCGTCGTTAACGGCGGATATGACAACATACTAAAATAGTTATTATCAAAGCCAACAATTCTAACATCGTGTGGAATTTTTTTACCAAGACGATTTAAAATCTTAGTTGTAACAATCGCTAAAGTATCTCCATAAGCGAAAATACCATCAATATCACAATGCGACTTTAAGACGTTTTCAATTTCATGAAAATCAGGTGTAACTAAATCAAAGTCATAATAAGTATATTTAATATCAGGATGACTATCAAAGACTTCTTTAGCTCCGATTGTTCTTTCAATTGTCGTTGGTAAAAAAGATGGGCCTCTAAATAGTAAAATATTTTTAGCACCAGATTTCACTAAAGCTTCAGCGCCGAGCCTGCCACCTTTAATATTATCGCTAGTAACTGATGGATAAGTCTCATCTAAAGTGTGGTCAACAGTCACAATTGGGATATTTAATTCTTGGATTTTTTTAATGTTTAAAAAATCTGATGCAACAATGAGACCATCAATGTTGTAGTGCTCAACAAAGCGTAAATAGTCTAATTCGCGTTCAGGGTTATTTTGGGTGTTACAAATAATAATTTTATAGCCATATGCTCCGGCTTGACTTTCAATTCCTTCTAACAAATGTCCGTAAAATTCGGGACCGATATGGGGCACAAAAACTGCCACCATTTTACTTGAGTTGCTAGTTAAACTTTGAGCTAGTTTGTTAGGAACAAATCCTAATTTTTCGATAGCTTCCAATACTAAAACTCTTGTCGATTCATGAACCGACTCTTTATTGTTAATGACTCTAGATACAGTTGAGACACTAACATTCGCTTCTTTAGCAACATCTCTAATAGTTGGTTTCATTTAATAATTTCACTCCTTTTTTACAATATAAAATTCAAATGGTTTTACAGTTTTAATTTTTCCAAAATCTATCATTTTATTATTTAAAACATCTAAATATTCTTCTTCAGAGTTTATTGGTTTTTCTTCATTTGAGTTGTTAATAATAATTGTTAAATCACTAGTTTTTAACACTAATAAATCATGATGTGGTATCACCTGCATCTCGCTATTATAATCATGATATGTTTTTCTAATTTGAATTAGTTTTTTAATGAAGGTTTGCAAGTTTAAATCCCATTTTGTCTCATCCCAAATCATTGGGCGACGATTATTAGGGTCTTGTTTGCCATCAAGCCCAATTTCATCACCGTAATAAATCGAAGGGGTCCCATGTGATAAGAGTAACAAAATATGAGCAATTTTAACTCGTCTCATATCACCATTAACTCTAGATTTAATTCTTATGGTGTCATGTGATGAAATTAAGTTGAATTGATGATTAATAATATTTTTTGGGGTTCCGATTAAGTAATGAGTTAATCTATTTTTAAATTCTAAATTATCAATTTTCAAATCAATATAATCCCAAATGATATTAGTTAAGAAGTAGTTCATCACACCATCCATTTGGTCGCCGCGTAACCATGGAAGAGCTTGATCCCAGTTTTCGCCTAAAATATATGTATCAGGATTAGCGGCTCTAGCTACTTTTTTAATTTTTCTTAAAAATTCAAAACTAATTTCATTGGAAACATCTAAACGCCAACCATCAATTTTATATTCGCTAATCCAATATTTGACAACTCCTAACAAATAATCTTCGGTTATTTTCGAAGTAAAGTTCCATTTTGGCATGTAAGGAGTAGTGGCGAAAGTTTCATAGTTGATGTCATCTGAGATTAACGCGAAAATTTTATCATCATCATACTCAAAGTTAACTGCGGGCCATTTTTTAATTACGAAAGCGTCCGCATATTTACTATTTTTCCCATTTTTACTCACATCTCGGAAAAACGGATGATAAAATCCGGCATGATTAAAGACTCCATCTAACATAATTTTAATACCTAGTTGATGTGCTTTTATGACTAATTCTTTAAAATCATCGTTAGTTCCGAAACTCGGATCAATTTGGTAATAATCAACAGTATCATATTTGTGAGCGGTATTGGCTTGAAAAATTGGGGTCAAATAAAGCCCATTACAACCTAAAGATTTAATATAAGGTAATTTTTCAATAATTCCTTTTAAATTACCACCATAAATTTCGTTATTTTTAACATCGGTATTATTCCAATCGTATTCGCTTGGATTGTTGTAGTTACAAAAGCGGTCAGGAAAAATTTGATACCAGATAGTATCTTTGACCCAACTTGGAGTGTTGTTTAAATCTTCGGTATGTAAATAAGGAAGATTGAAAAAACAACTAAGATCGGTAAATAGTAATGGTTGGAAAATTTCTGTAAATCCCTTCGAATGATAAATAATTTCGTCATTATGAGTATCTTCAATTAAAAAAGCGTATCTGATTCGTTTTGAAGGTGCTTCAAGTTCAATAAAAAAGTAATCAAATAGTTCATCACTATATTTTAATTCCATCACGCTTTTTTTCATATCCCAATGATGTTTTTTATTTTTGCCATCTCTTACCCAATGAAAGGGATCTCCATATAAGATAGTAGCACTTTTAATATCGTTTGTGGCTACTCTTAATAAAATATGGACGATTTTGTCATTGAAATGATAAGAATATTCAGAATGGCTTTGATGCCAAATTGCATGTAAGTTCAATATTATCACCAATTTAATTATATCACATACAATGTGATAAAATATTACTAGTATAAGTAAAAGAGGTAACAAGATGGAAAAAAGATGGTGGATGGAATCGTTTGGGTATCAAATTTACATTAAAAGTTTTTATGATACTAATGGCGATGGCATCGGTGATTTAGAAGGCGTTTATCAAAAATTAGATTATTTACATAATTTAGGAATTAACTTAATCTGGCTAGTTCCATTTTATCAATCACCAATGGATGATAATGGCTATGATGTTAGTGATTTTTATGAAGTTGCTAGCGAATATGGAACTTTAGATACATTTAAAAAGGTTTTAGATAAAGCTAATCGATTAGGAATTAGAGTCATTATTGATTTAATCTTAAATCATACATCAGATGAACATTATTGGTTTCAAGAATCAAGAAAATCATTGGATAACCCATATCGAGAATATTATATTTGGGAACCTCCTAGAATGATTAATGGTGTTGAGTATGAACCGACTAATTGGTCGTCTTTTTTTGGCGGAAGTTGTTGGAAAAAAGATGAAATTACGGGTTATTACTTTATGAAAATCTTTAGTGATAAAATGCCGGATTTAAATTGGAAGAGCGCAAAGGTTAGAAAAGAAATGGTAAATATGGCTAAATGGTGGCTAAATTTAGGAATATCAGGATTCCGTATTGATGCTGCAAGCCATTTAGCAAGAGCGCCATTTGTTAATTCTAAGATGACTCAAGATCGATATGTTCCTGATTTTTCCAAATATTCAAATTTACCAAAGGTTCATGAATATTTACAAATCTTAAAAGATGAAGTTTTCTCTAAATATGACATTATGACAGTTGGTGAAGTTGGGGGCGGAGCTTCAGTCGAATCAGGATTAAGGTACGCTTCAAAAGAATATGGACAATTAGATATGGTCTTTAATTTTGATCATAACTGGTGTACTAAGAAAGTTAAAGGTGTGGAAATGACTGACGTGATTAAACTAAAGTCAGTCTTTAAAAAGTGGATTTATGGTTTTAAAGGAAAAGGGTGGAACCCATTATACTGGTTAAACCATGATCACCCACGAGTTATTAGTATGTATGGTGATTTTAATTATTTTGAAAAATCAGCTAAAATGTTAGCTAACACCCTCTATTTTATTAAAGGAACGCCATTTATATATCAAGGTGAAGAGATTGGAATGTCTAATTATCCATTTACTAAATTAGAAGAATTTAGAGATGTTTCAACAATTAACCATATTAAATTAGATTTAAAAAATAATCCTGGCTTATCTGAAACACAAGCGGTTAAATGGCACGTGGGTCATTCAAGAGACCATGCGCGAATTCCAATGCAATGGAACAACCAAAAAAATGCCGGATTTACCACAGGCAAACCTTGGATTAATGTTCATCCAAATTATCAAGAAATTAATGTGGAAAATCAAATAAGTGATCCCAATTCGATTTGGAATCACTATAAAAATATTATTAATTTGAAATTAAACAGTCAATATCGTGAAACATTAATTTATGGTGATTTTGAAATAGTTGATTATGATAATCCTCATAATTTTAGTTACTTAAGAAGATTAGATAATGAAATAATTTTAATTGTGAATTCGTTTAGTAATACCAACCGGAGATTTCTATTATCGAAACTAGATGGACTCGTTCCTAAGAAAATTATTTTTTCAAACTATGAAGATTCACATATTTCGCCTAAATCTATTCGTTTAAGGCCTTATGAATCAATTGTAATGTCTCTTGGTTTGACAAAAGTAAAGAAATAACCTAAAATATTGATATATTACAAAAGGAGAGAGAATTATGGTATTTGAAAAACTTAAAAATATGATCGTTAATGATTTGGGCGTTAGCGAATCAAAAGTAACTTTAGATGCTAGATTATCAGAAGACCTAGGTATTGATTCGATTGATGCTGTTGAGATTGTTATGTTCATTGAAGATGAGTATAATGTTTCAGTATCAGACGAAGACGCTTTTGCATTAAAGACCGTTCAAGATTTAGTTAAATACGTAGAAAGCTTAATTGCATAAAATTTATTTAATTTTATTATCAAAATTAATTAAGGGTGTCATACATCCTTTTTTAATATTTCGCTGTTTAACTTAAGTGTTGCTGGTAAGTCCAAATAATGGTAAAATATAGTTGCCAAATAAAATCACATATCAAACTTCTTTATAGATAGGACTATTTATCTAGCCAATCCCGGTATGTGATAGTATTTGGCGATACAAATTATTTGGATTGGCTAGCTAAATAGTCTTATTTTCATTAAAGGAGTGTAAGGCTATGAACTTTGAATTGGTTGTTGATGAATTAAAAGGGGCTAAATTAGCTGAGTTATTTCAAGTAAATAATTATGTTGGTAGTTTGATTAAAATTCAAAATTCGGCTCATAAAATTGATGCTGATGGGTTTCCGAAATGTCCTCATTGTGGTAATGAAATTGTTAAGAAAAACGGGAAAATGCCTAATGGAACTCAAAGATATTTATGTTTAAATGATAAATGTAAGAAGAGTTTTTCTTCTAATACGAATTCATTTTCCTATCGTTTAAGAAAACTAAAAGATTACTTATATTTGATGATTGAGTATACTTTAGATGGTTTGTCAATAAGAAACATTTCAAAGAAACTTAACATTCCAATTAATACTGTTTGGATGTGGAGAACGAAAATTCTTTTAAGTTTAGAAACGTTTATTGATAAAGAAAATCCGCTTACTGATGTGGTTTATAGTGATGAAACATTCATTAAAATTAACTTAAAAGGGACTAAGAACCATAAGATGCCTAGAGTGTCTTATTATGAAGGAAGACCTGCAATAGCTCATAGGGAACTGGTTTGTATTCAAACGGTAATTGATGATTCTAAAAGGACAATATTTGATATTAATGGGGTTGCTAGATTATCAAAAGAAAGATTAGATCTATTCTTAACACCTTTTATTAATGAAGAAACGATTATTGTATCTGATGGGGATTATTCTTATGTCGGCTTTGCTGAAAAATATTTGCTTCAACACGAAAGAATAATAAATATGTATGAAAAAAGTAAAAATGGGTATTCGCTAGGACCAATAAATAATTTACACTCGTCCTTTAAATCGTTTATGAAAAAATATAAAGGTGTATCAACCAGACGATTAAATGGATATATAAACTTATTCATTTTGGATAATTACTTAAATCAAATATTAAATGGATATGAAAAGGTAGAATACATTTATGAGTCATTGTTGGCTCTTGAAAATAATCCGACTTTTGAAGAAATATTTAACGTTAAATTTCCTATCGATGTTAAAGCCATTTATGATAGTTTGAGAAAAGATGGATATATTATGCAATAAAAGTCAGCAACACTTAAGTTAAACAGCGAATTTAATATCTTTTAATAATAGAAGTGAGTCAATTCATGGTATAATATTTAAGGTGATTTTATGTTTTATGATTTCAGAAAAATTGAAAAGAAATGGCAAAAACACTGGTTAGATAACAAATCTTTTAAAACTTTGGATGATGAATCACTTCCAAAGTGTTATGTTTTAGATATGTTTCCATATCCAAGTGCGGATGGACTACATGTGGGACATATTGAAGGATATGCTGCTAGTGATATATTCGCTAGATTTAAGCGGATGCAAGGATATAACGTCTTAGTTCCAATGGGCTTTGACGCTTTTGGTTTACCTGCGGAACAATACGCTATTCAAACCGGAAATGATCCAGAAGAATTCACTTATAAAAATATTGCTAATTTCAAAAGACAAATTATTGAATCAGGTAAAGGCATTGATTGGGATCGACAACTGATGACATGTGATCCGAAATATTATAAATGGACCCAATGGATTTTTACTAAATTATATGAGCACGGTTTAGCTGAAATTAAAGAAGTTGAAGTTAACTGGTGTGAAGAATTAGGAACTGTATTAGCCAATGATGAAATTGAAGTCGTTAATGGTGTGATGGTTTCGGAACGAGGTGGCTATCCAGTTACGAAAAAGGCGATGAAACAATGGGTCTTAAAAATAACTAAATATGCCCAAAGACTACTTGATGATTTAGAATTACTTGATTGGTCTGAATCAGTTAAAGAAATGCAAAGAAACTGGATTGGGAAATCGACTGGGGCTACTATTAATTTTAAAGTTCATCTGACTGATGAGTCATTTGACGTTTTTACAACTAGACCAGATACTATTTACGGAGTTAGTTATTGTGTTTTAGCTCCGGAACACCCATTAGTTTTAAGAATTACTTCACCAAGTGAATATGAAGAAGTCAAGCAATACATTGAACACACTAAACAAAAATCTGATTTAGAGCGTGAGCTTGATAAAGAAAAAACCGGAGTTTTTACGGGAGCGTTTGCAATTAATCCGGTTAACGGTGCTGAAATTCCAATTTGGATTTCTGATTATGTATTAATGTCATATGGTACCGGTGCCGTCATGGCAGTTCCAGCCCATGATGAAAGGGATTATGAGTTCGCCACTACTTATGGATTAGATATAATCAAGGTGATTGAATCAGATGTTGAATTTGGAGCGTATACTGGTGATGGTCCTCATATTCAAAGTCCACTTTTCAATGGATTAAATATTGAAGAAGCGAATAAAGTTATTACTAGGTATTTAGAGACTAATAACTATGGTTATAAAACTGATAATTTTAAATTAAGAGATTGGGTTTTCTCTCGTCAAAGATATTGGGGAGAACCATTTCCAGTATTATTTTCTGAAGACGGAGAAATTAAAGTTTTAAAAGAAGATGAACTACCTTTAATATTACCTAAACTAGATAATATAAAACCAAGTGGTACTGGTGAAAGTCCACTTGCTAATGCTGAGGATTGGTTATACGTCGAAATTGATGGTAAAAGATATCGCCGTGAAACTAACACGATGCCCCAATTAGCTGGCAGTTCCTGGTATTATATTGGCTATTTACTTCAAAAGGAAGATCACATGATTCCTCTTAATTCATTAGAAGCTAAAGAAGAAATTGCCAAATGGTTACCAGTTGATCTTTACTTAGGTGGTAAGGAACACGCCGTTGGTCATTTATTATATTCTAGATTTTGGCATAAATTCTTGTATGACATTGGATTAGTTCAATCACCAGAACCATTTTTAAAATTAGTTAATCAAGGAATGATTTTAGGAGATAATGGAGTAAAAATGTCAAAATCATTAGGTAACGTTGTTAATCCAGATGATATTTATCAATCACATGGAGCCGATTCATTAAGACTTTATGAAATGTTTATGGGACCTTTAGAAAGTGATAAACCATGGAATACTAATTCCCTAGATGGTTCCAAGAGATTTTTAGACCGAGTCTACCGAATGTATCGACAGTTTTCTATTACTGATGAAAATGTTCATGAATTAGATTACATATATCATCAAACGGTTAAAAAAGTAACCGAAGATTATGAATCTTTATCATTTAATACCGCAATTAGTCAAATGATGATCTTCGTTAATGAAGTTTATAAAGTTGAAAAAATCGATCGTTTTAAAGCCATCAACTTCTTAAAACTATTAAATCCAATTGCGCCTCATCTTACTGAAGAGATTAATCAAGTAATTTTAAAAAATGAAGAAGAATTACTATATTCTAATTGGCCAACATACAATCCGCAAATGATTATCTTAGCTGAAGTAGAAATGGTTTTCCAAGTTAATGGTCGAGTTCGAGCCAAAACTCAAGTTCCACGAGATTTACCTGATAACGAAATCAAGCAAATTGCCTTCGGATTAGAAAATGTTAAAGCGCATTTAGAAGGATTAAGTGTTTTAAAGGTCATTATCATACCAAATAAATTAGTTAATATTGTCGCAAAATAAAAGGGTTCATACCCTTTTTTCTTTATTAGTATTGAATTGGTAGTCAAAAAGTGGTATAATAATACTACCAAAGGAGGAACAAAAATGAAAAAAGGAATATCAATCAGACCATCAAAGGATATTAGAACCAATTATGCCAAAATTTCTGAATTATCAAGAACGAATCCAGTTGCCATAACTGTTAATGGAAGAGAAGATATTGTTATCCTTAGTCATGAAGATTATTTAGACTGGATCAATTATATTGATTTACTAGAAGAAAAAATTAAATTATATGATCAAATTGCCCAATCGTTAGATGATATCAAATTAGGAAGAGTTTATGAGCAAAAAGAATTTATGCAAAGTGTATTATCTGAAATAAATGATGATAAATATGAATAAAATTATCTATACAGAACGGGTAAGGCGCGATATCATTGATATTATAAATTTCCTTAACATCAGGTATCAAGATAATAAATTAGGAAAAAAGTTTCTGGATGAATTTAATAATAAATGTGAATCACTTAAACAATTCCCATATATGGGGACTATATCAAATGACAATTTTTTGAAGTCTAATACCTATCGTTATCTTGTGTTTCGTAAATATTTAATCTATTATTTTTACAAGGAAGAAGAAAAGACAATTTATATTGTTTCAGTATTTAGTGCCAGAAAAGATTTGGAAAAACAATTCAAGAAATATTAATCAGAAAAAATAAAAGGGCTCAAGCCCTTTTTTCAAACAAAATGATATAATCTTGGATTATTTCTTGATTATAATTTAATAGTTTAACATCATAATTAGATGTATTTGCAATATAATTTAACAGAGCTTTACTTTCAATTTGACCTTCGGGATGTTTCGGATAAACTACAACTAAAATAAATCTGGCTAAATTATCATTTAACATATTATCTAAAGTTTCTATCGTAGTTTTAGCTGTAGTAGTAACGCTTTTATTTCCCGTTGGTAAATAACCTAAATTAAAGATGACACCGTCATAGTAATTAAGATGATTTTTGTAATTTAAATGACTGTCTAAAATGCATTTGACATTTGAGATGTTTTTTAGTGTTTCCTTGGAGGTCTTAAGTGCTTGTTCTTGAATGTCAAAAGCATATATTTGACTAACCAGTGGTGAAATAAACAATGAGTCATAACCATTACCCAATGTAGCATCGATAATGATGTCTTTTTTACGTAATAAAGAAGAGAGGATTTCATGGGATAACTTAACAATTTTACTTTTTCTCATATAAATCACCTTGATACCATTGATTGCGTCTTAACATTTTATCAATATCATTTAAGACAGTAAATTTACGAATAATCCATTTCGGTTCAATCAAATATTTTTTATCGCCATCACCAGTTAAACGATGAATGATAATATCATTTCTTAATAGTCGAATTTGATTAACAACAATATCGATATATTCATCACGAGTTAACATTTTAAACGGTTTTTTTAAATAATCTTGTCCCATTTTTGAGTTAGATAAGATATTTAACATATGAATTTTAATTCCTTGAATATCAAGAGTATTTAAGTACTTAATTGTTTCTAACATCATTTCTTTGGTTTCGTTTGGCAATCCATTGATAATATGAACCACTACCTCTATATTCTCTTGTCTAAGCCGTTTAACGGCGTTGTTGAAGTCGTTAATATCACAAAGACGATTTAAATCTTGTGCAGTATCGTCATGAATGGTTTGCAGCCCTAATTCAACTTGCACTGGAATTCGTGTATTAAGTTCGCTTAGATATTCGACAATATTATTAGGTAGTGAATCAGGCCTTGTGGCAATGCTAATTTCAACAATGTCGGGATCAAGCGTGATGGCTTCTTCAAATAACTCTTTTAATCTCGGTAATGGGGCATGAGTATTAGTGTTAGCTTGAAAATACGGAATATAATAGGCATCAGGCCATTTAGTTAACATTCTTTTTTTGACGTCATTAAATTGTTTTTTCAATGAATCATGTTTATTGCCAGCAAATTCACCACTGCCTAAGTTGGAACAAAAGGTGCAACCACCATATCCTTTAGTTCCATCGCGGTTGGGACATGAAAAATCAGCATTCAAGGAAACCTTAAACACTTTTTTCCCATATTTTGCCAAATAATAATTATTAAGTGTATTATAATGTTTTTCGTTGGTAATTAGCATAGTTAACCCACCCTCTTAATTCTATCATAAAAGTCGCTAAAAAATAAGGCTTTTATTGTTTGATAAAATGATTTTTATATGCTAATATGGTTCTACAAGTAGGGATGAAAATGTCGAAATATGAATTGTTTTTAAAACAGTCAAAATTTGAATCAAAAATCATCAATGAATCTGAATTAATAAGTTGTGAGATTTCTCGAATTAATCGCACATGGACTTTAAACATTAGATTAAAAGAAGTTGTTTCGGTAAGTGAATTGAAACCTTTTTTAACTAACTTAAAATCATACTTCTTAATTCCTGATGTTGTCAGTAAAGTTTATGTTAATCTAAAATTTGATAAACTTGATAGATTATCAGATTTTTCTCGTGATTATTTTGAATTTGTTGTTCGTGAAATATCTGAAACCAAACCAAGATTTATAGTCTTTTTATCGTTTGAACACGAATATGAAAATGGTAAATATACAGTAAGAATTGATGAAGATAGTAATTATCTGATTAGTCTTAGAGATGAATTAAAAGAAAAATTTTACGAGTATGGCTTGCTAGTTGATGTTGATGTTGTTATTTGTGAAACAGTTAAATCAACTAAAGAAACAATTAAAGAAAATATTAAGTCCCAAGAAGAATTAAATATTAAACAATCTCAAATTATTGAACAAAAGAGAAAAATTGAAAGAAAAAGAATTACTGAAACTAGAAGAAAGTCGAAACCAACTTCGGTTTCGATTTCAGAAATTCCAATTAACCAATATAAATTACATCAATATAAAAATGAAGTTGGAGATACTAGATTCATTGTTGAAGGTGAAGTAATTAAAACTGAAGTTAAGAAATTAAGAAATGCCACTTTGCTCCAAATGACAATTGCAGACCCTGATGATGCAATTGTGGTAAAAAAATTCTTAAATACCGAAACTCAAATTCTTGAGGCTGAATCAATTGTAGAAGGCGATGTAGTTCAAGTAGAAGGTGAAGCTGAATATGATCAATTTCTAAAAGATACAGCGATTATGGCAGGAAATATTACTTTCACTAAAACTTTAGCTAAAGTTGAAAGAATGGATCGTGCTAAAGAGAAAAGAATTGAGTTCCACATCCATTCAAAGATGAGTCCAATGGATGCCGTAACTGACGTTGAAACTTACTTGAAGACAGCAGAAAAGTGGGGACATAAGGCTATCGCTTTTACTGATCACAATGGATTATATGCCTATCCTGACATTCATAAAGCGGCTAAAGGATTAAAAATTAAACCAATTTACGGCGTTGAAATGGAATTAGTTGATGATGAATCATTTGCAATTACAAATGAAGCACCGAACTTTAATTTAAGAGAAGCGATTTATGTTGTATTTGATATTGAGACAACTGGGTTTTCAGTGACTAATGATAAAATTATTGAAATTGGTGCAGTTAAGATGGTACAAGGTGCTGTTATTGACCGATTTGAAACATTTGTTAATCCCAACCGTAAATTAACGCCAAAGATTTCTGATTTAACCGGAATTACCGATGAACAATTAGTTAATGCTCGTCAAATTGAAGAAGTATTGCCCAAATTTCTAGATTTTATTAAGGGAACAGTTTTAGTTGCACATAACGCTCATTTTGACGTTGATCATATTAAACAAAACGCTTATAATTTGGGATTAGAAGTCCCAGAAAATCCGGTTATAGACACCTTAAACCTTGCTAGATATTTCTATAGTAATGAATTAAAACGCTTTAATTTAGACGCAGTTGCTAAATACTTTAAAGTTAGTAATTTCACTCATCACCGAGCTGGTGATGATGCCAAAGCGACATCAGAAGTGTTTATGTTAATGTTACTTGATTTATATAAATTAGAAATTGAAACTTTTCAAGATATCAATAATTATCTATCTAAAAATGAAAAATACAAACATGTGGCTTTTCCACCACATGTTAATATCTTAGTTAGAAATCAAGCGGGATATAAAAACTTATTTTATTTAGTCAGTGAATCTTTAACTACCTATTATTATCAAGGACCACGGCTATTAAAAAGATTACTTGAAGAATATCGAGAAGGATTATTTGTCGGTAGTGGTTGTTATGAAGGGGAAGTTTTTGAAACTGCACTCAATAAATCTAATGAACAATTATTAGAAGTCATGAAGTTTTATGATTACATTGAAGTTCAACCACCACAAGTTTATTCCCATGTAGCGGAAGATATTGGTGAAAATGGAGAAGAAATTGTTAAAGCAACAATTTTAAAAATTATTAATGCTGCTAAAAGTTTAAATAAATTAGTAATCGCAACGGGTGATGTTCATTACTTAAACAAAGAAGATAAGATTTATCGCGATATCTATATTAATGCCCCACTTGTTGGTGGTGGCATTCATAAATTATCAAAAACTAAAAATCGCCCTGACCAACATTTACTAACTACTGATGAAATGTTAAAAGCTTTTTCCTTTTTAAATCCTGATTTAGCTTATGAAATCGTTGTTACTAATACTAATAAATTAAATGATAAAATTGATCCAATTAAAGCATTCCCAGATGAGTTATATAGTTTAGATGATGACGCATTTAAGGATTTATTAGGGGTTCAATCGATTAATGAAGAAGTTAAGAAATTAGTTCATAATAATTTAACTAATCAATATGGGAAAAATCCACATCCACTAATCTTGAAGCGAGTTGATCGAGAATTAACTAGTATTATTTCTAATCATTTTGCGCCTATTTACTATATTTCTTATTTATTAGTTAAAAAATCATTAGAAGATGGTTATTTAGTTGGTTCAAGAGGTTCTGTCGGTTCTAGTTTAGTTGCCACATTATTAAATATTACTGAAGTAAATCCTCTACCTCCACATTATTATTGCCCGAACCATGATTTTACCGCACTTAAATTAACTCAAGAAGAAGTCCAAGAGTTTGGGCAAACAAGAGATCAAATAAAATTTGATGAAATTATTAATGGTGTGGAATCAGGTTATGATTTACCTGATATGAAATGTCCAGTCTGTGGAGCACAACTTGAAAAAGATGGACATAACATTCCATTTGAAACTTTTTTAGGTTTCAAAGGAGATAAAGTACCTGATATTGATTTAAACTTTTCTGGTGATTATCAAGCGATTGCTCATGAGTACGTAAGAGAATTACTAGGTGAAGACTTTACTTTTAGAGCAGGAACAATTTCAACTGTTGCCGAAAGGACTGCATTTGGCTATGTTAGAGGCTTTATTGAATCTAATGGGTTAGAACTAAGAGATGCTCAAATAAGTCGGTTAGCTAAAAAAATTGAAGGTGTGAGACGATCAACCGGACAACATCCTGGTGGTATTGTTGTCGTTCCTAAGAGCCACTCAATATATGATGTTACTCCAGTTCAATATCCAGCAGATGATGTATCATCGACTTGGAAAACGACTCATTTTGATTATCACTCATTTGAAGACAACTTATTAAAACTAGATATTCTTGGTCATGATGATCCAACGATGATTAAATATTTAATGGATTACGTTCATAATCATCCTGAGGAATTCCCATTTTCAAGGGCTCAAGATATCCCATTAGATGATCCAGAAGTATATAAATTGTTCCAAGGAACTGAAGTGATTGGAGTTAAACCAGAACAAATCTTAAGTATGGTGGCATCCTATGGAATACCCGAATTAGGAACACAATTTGTTCGTGAAATGTTGAAAGATACGAAACCTAATTCATTTGCTGGTTTAGTTAAAATATCAGGACTTTCACATGGAACTGACGTATGGTTAAATAACGCCATTGATTTAGTCAAGGGCAACACACCATACGGTGAAATTCCGTTTGATAATTTAATTGGATGTCGTGATGATATTATGGTTGTTTTAATCAAAGACTATAATATGGAACCATATATGGCTTTTGAAATAATGGAATTTGTCAGACGAGGTAGACCATCAAGTCAAAGAGCTAAATGGTTAGAATATGTTGATATTATGAAAAAGCATAATGTTCCTGAATGGTATATTGAATCTGCAGGAAAAATTAAATACATGTTTCCTAAAGCTCACGCTACCGCATATATTATTATGGCAATGAGAATTGCTTGGTTTAAGTTACATAAACCAAAATTATTTTATAGTGCCTTTTTCTCAAAACGTGCTGTTCAATTTGATTATAAAGTTATGATGGCAGGAGTAAATGGGGTCACAAATATGTTAAATTCACTTCAAGATAAATACGATCGCAAAGCTAAAGATGATAATTTAATTGTCACATTAGGCGTTGCCCTTGAAATGCTACAAAGGGGTTATAAGTTCTTACCTGTTGATATTTTTAAATCACAAGCTAAAGATTTTGTTATCGAGGAAGATGGCTTAAGAATGCCATTTATAACAGTTGAGGGCTTGGGTGATGTTGTAGCTTTTGATATTGTTAACCGACGAGAAGAAAAAGAGTTCACCAGCATTAGTGATGTTAGAGAAAGAACTAGAATTAATAAAAAATCATTTGATCTTTTAAGTGAGTATGGAGCGTTCAAAGATCTAAATGAGGAAAAAAATGTGATTGATATTGGTTTATTTGCGTTGTAGTGGTTAAAGGTATATAATATTATTGCATAAAAAGGATGTGATATTTATGAGACAAAGTTCAAATCCAGTTTTTAAAAGCTTAGCAAAACAACAAGTTATTACAGTTGATGCAGCAACAATAACTGGTGTATCTTTCAAATCAATATTGTTATTAGTTCTAACATTAGCGAGTGCTGCTGTTAGTGTTCTATTTGGGATTAAAACAGTCGGAGTAACTGGTGATGTTGAATTTCATCTGGCACCTTGGTTAGTAGCAGTCATCATTGCAAGTGGATTAACTTCATTTATTAGTGTGATGTTAGCGACATTCTTTCCAAGAGTGGCAATGCCGTTTTCAATTTTATATTCACTAGGGCAAGGTGCGGTTTTAGGAACCTTAACTGCAATCGTTAATTTCTTTATTCCAGGTGCAGCCTTAACTGCCTTAATTGGAGTTACGTCAATCTTTTTAGTAATGTTATTCTTGTATATGTCAAGAACATTTAGGGTAACCAATAAATTTAGAAGAATGATGTTTGCTGGTTTAATTGCGATTTTATTAACATCGTTAATTAGTGGAATCTTATCAATTGTAGCTCCACAATTAAGAATTTTCAATAATCTCCCACTAGCAATAATTTTATCAGTTGTACTAATTATCTTTGGAGCATTTATGTTAATGCTAGACTTTGATTATGCTGAAAGCATTGTCGAAGCTGGATTTCCGAAGCGATACGAATGGGTTGCAGCATTAGGATTAATGGTTACATTAGTTTGGATTTATGTTCAAGTTCTAAGACTAATTATCTTACTAGCTTCTAGAAGAGACTAATAATTAATATCTGAATTTATTAAAGCGTCAAATATTTCTAATATTTGGTGCTTTTTTATTTTAAAATTTTAAAAGAAAGAGAGATATAATAGTTAACAATGCCATTATATAGATAATTAACATATAAAATATGTTATAATAGAAAAGTGAGGTAGATAAAATGAAAAATCAACTTGAAACTTTAAAAATTGCGATTGTAGAAGAGATTAATAACTCTAAAACATTAGAAGATTTAGAACAGATTCATAATGTTCACTTTAGTAAGCGAGGTTCACTAAGCCAAATGATGGGAAATTTAAGAAATCTTTCTCCAGAAGAAAGACCAACTTTTGGAAAATTAGTCAATGACACTAAAGATGAAGTTTTAAGTCTTTTTAATCATAAAAAAGAGGAGTTAGAAATTATTTCTTTAAACAAAAAATTAGAAAGTGAAAAGACTAATATCCACTTACCAGGAGATCATTACCAAAAAGGATCCATTCATCCACTTAATTTAATTATTGAAGATGTTTCTAAACACTTTATTGAAAATGGTTATGAGGTTGTTACTGGTCCTGAGATTGAATTAGATCTATATAACTTTGAAATGATGAATTTACCTGTAGGACATCCAGCACGTGAAATGCAAGATTCTTTTTACTTTGATCCCAATGTCTTATTAAGAACTCATACCTCACCAGTTCAAGCTAGAACTATGTTAGCTAAAGAAGGGAAACCGTTAAAGATAATTTGTCCTGGTAAAACTTATCGCCGTGATGAAGATGACCAAACACATAGTCATCAATTTATGCAAATTGAAGGGTTGGTAGTTGGTCAAGGGATTAGTTTTGCTCATTTGAAACATACACTACAAGAAATGTTAGATCATTTATTTAAAGGACATGCGACAATGCGTTTAAGACCATCATATTTTCCATTTACTGAACCAAGTATTGAGGTTGATGTTTTATTTACCAAAAAAGATGGAACGCAAGAATTTATTGAAATTTTAGGAGCCGGTATGGTTCACCCAGATGTTTTAAGAATGGGGGGATATGATCCTGAAATATTCACTGGATTCGCTTTTGGGGTTGGTGTTGAAAGATTAGCTATGTTAAGATATCAAATTGAAGATATTAGAAACTTTTATCAAAATGATTTAAGATTTTTAAAACAATTTATGGAGGAATTTTAAAATGATTATTACAAAAACACAATTAGAAAAATGGATTAAAATTCCTAATAATATTTATGATTTAACTAATGAACATATTGCAGAAGTTGATTCTTTTATTCCAAATTATGTAACTGCCACTAATCTAGTTACTGGCAAAGTAGTGTTTAAAGGAAAACATCCTAATGCAGATACTTTATCACTAACTAAAGTAGACATCGGCAATGGAGTTATAAAAGATATTGTATGTGGAGCCTCTAATGTAGCTGAAGGACAATATGTAGTTGTTGCCTTAGTTGGAGCAGTCTTGCCGGGAAACTTTGAAATTAAAGATGCTGTTATTCGCGGACAAAAGAGTGAAGGAATGATTTGTTCGCTAGCAGAGTTACACGTTAAAGATATTCCTGAGGAATATGCTAATGGTATTTTTCATTTCCCACATCCAGTAAAATTAGGGGTTAATGCTTTAGAAATTCTAAAGTTTTACGGCTTTGTCATGGAGTTAGATTTAACTCCAAATGCAGGACATTTATTATCAACTTTAGGTTACGCTTATGATTTAGCAGCAGTAACTAGACAGAAAATTACTTTACCTAAATTCGATATTAAAGAAGTAGATACACCAAATCCAATCAAGGTAAGAATTGATGATGATGGTTGTACGTTGTATCACGCAAGAGTAGCGGATGTTACTATTAAACCATCACCATGGTGGTTGCAAAGTGAATTAATTAAACGAGGAATTGAACCAATTAATAATGTTGTTGATATTTCTAATTTCGTCTTATTTGAATATGGTACTCCACTTCACATGTTTGATTATTATCAATTTGGCAGTAATGAAATCGTAATTAGAAGTGCTAGAGATAATGAAGTAGTTGAATCACTTGGTGATAAAACATATACGCTATCCCAGGGAGATATTGTCATTACTAATGGTACGACACCAATGGCGATTGGTGGCGTTGTTGGACTTAAAAACTCAATGGTACTTCCTACTACCACTAAAGTTATTATTGAAGCAGCTCACTTTATGCCAGAAAGAATCCAAAAAACGGCTGGCAAAATCGGTAGAAGTGATTCATCACTACGTTATGAACGAGGTGTTGACCAAAGTATTGTTAAATTAGCACTAGAAACGGCAACTCATCTATTAGTTAAGTATGCTGATGCCAAAATTTATCAAGGTATTGCCACCGATCAAAAGAAAGTATTAAAACCTCATACTATTAGTTTTGAAACTAAATATATTAACAAACTTTTGGGAACTAGATTTACTACTAATAAAATTGTTAACATGTTAAGAGATTTACATTTTAAAGTTGAATTCAGCCAAAATAAAGTATCAGTTACGATTCCTTTAAGACGTCCTGATTTAAAAATTCCAGCTGACATTGCTGAAGAAATTGGACGTTTATATGGATTTAATAGAATTCCTAATAAACCACTAGTTGATTCACTTGAAGGGGGCAAGAGTAAAGATGCTAATAAAGAACTTATGCTTCAAAAACATTTAGCATCTCTAGGATTAAATGAAGTCATTACCTACAGTTTAATTGATCTAAAATCAATCCATGATTTTAACAATATAGGTGATCCTTATCAAATTTTAATGCCACTTACTGAAGAAAGAATGGTCATGAGACAAAGTTTACTTAACGGATTAGTTAGAACATATCAATATAATGTCTCAAGACAAAATAAATCAGTTAATATTTTTGAAATAGGTAGTGTTTACACCAAAGATATTGAAAAGAAATATTTATCAATTTTGATTAACTCAAAATTAAATTATAACTTATGGCAAAAAGATAACCAAAAGGTTGATTTTTATGACGCTAAAGGATTACTAGAAAACTTATTATCTAAATTAAAAGTAGAAATAACATTAACTGAAAGTCACAATCAATCACTTCATCCATACCGTCAAGGTTATGTTTTACATAATGAAAATATCATTGGAATTTTAGGAGAAGTTCATCCTAAAATAATTAAAGACGATAAGGTATATGTTATTGAATTAGATTTAGAATATTTACTAAGTTTAGATTTTACTAATGATTATGAAACCATTAGTAGGTTTCCTAACGTTGAACGTGATATTGCCTTCATCGTTTCAAAAGGTGTAAATCTTTTAGAAATTGAGGCAATCATCAAACAAACTGCTCGTAAATATTTGGTTAGTTTGGAATTATTTGATATCTATACTGGTGAAAATATTCCAAAAGGACATCAATCACTTGCCTATAGATTAGTGTTTAATTCTAAAGAATCAACCTTAGAATCCCAAGATGTTGATAAAGTCATGAGAAGCGTTATGAACAGGTTATCTCATGTTTTCAAGGCGGAAATTAGATGAAGTTGATTTATAATTATACATTTAATCAGCTAGTAGAAATACTAATTGAAAATGGATATAAAAAGTATCGTGCTAGTCAAGTTTGGGATTGGTTATATGATAAGAAAGTTGACTCTTTTGAGTCGATGAAAAATCTTCCCAAGGACTTATTAGATTATCTAGCAGCAAACTATACTTTCTCATCATTAGACCTAATTCAAAGACAAGTTTCTAATGATGGCACTAATAAATTTTTATATAAACTTAAAGACAATAATTTAATTGAATCAGTTGTGATGAAACATCACTACGGCAATAGCATTTGTATTTCAACTCAAATTGGTTGTAATATTGGATGTTCATTTTGTGCATCAGGTCAATTAAAAAGAATTAGAAACTTAGAAGTTGGCGAAATGGTTTTACAAGTTTTGGAGTCTGAAAGACAACTAGGCCAAAAAATTGATTCGGTTGTTTTGATGGGAATTGGTGAACCATTTGATAATTTTTCCAATGTAGTTAATTTACTCCAAATCTTAAATGATCAAAAAGGGTTCAATATTGGAGCGAGAAGATTAACGGTATCTACAAGCGGAATCGTTCCGAAAATCTATGAATTTGCTGATTTAAAATTACAAGTAAATTTAGCTATCTCACTTCATGCAGCAACTGATGAAGTGAGATCAAAACTAATGCGAATTAATCAAGTCTATCCAGTTAAAGAATTGATTGATGCGGTTAAATATTACTTAGAAAAAACTAATCGAAGAGTAACGATTGAATATATACTAATTAATGGTGTTAATGATAGTGAAAATGATGCAGTAGCATTAGTAAATTTATTAAAAGGAATCAACGTTTATATTAATTTAATTCCTTATAATACAGTTATTGGCACTTCATACGAAAGATCCAGTGAGAAAATTATGAAACAATTTCTACATTGTTTAAAACGAGGAGGTCTTGATGTTACTTTACGTAAAGAACAAGGTCATGATATTAATGCCGCTTGCGGCCAATTAAGAAGTATTCAAGAGAAGAAAAAATGAAGAAAAAGGCATTAATTACGAAATTAATTGGTGGTAATTATACAATTATTGACCTTAAAACTAAAGAAGAATATGAAGCTAAAGCTAGGGGAGGATTAAGACATATTAAGGTTGACCCAAGTTCTAGTTTTCATCGTACTGTCTCTAAAAGGACTAAAAAAGAGGTAGAATTACTTCAAATTAGTCCAAAAGTTGGCGATTATTGTTATTATGATGATAGCGAAGATACAGTTTTAATTGATGAAATTTTACCAAGAAAAAATGAACTTTCAAGGCCGGATATTGCCAATATTGATCAATTATTATTGACATTTTCTGCCGTTGAACCAGCCTTTAGCTTTCATTTATTAGATAAATTTTTGATATCAACATATCAAAATAACTTAACACCAGTTATTTTAGTAACTAAAATTGATTTAGCTACAAAAGAAGAATTAGACAATCTTAAAACTGATTTATCTTACTATAAGAAAAAAGGTATTGATATTCATTATGTAAATAGTTTAGATTTAGAATCAGTAGTCAAGGAAAAACTGTTTTTAGAAGATAAAATCACGGTTTTAGCTGGCCAAACTGGTGTTGGAAAATCAACATTTTTAAATGCGTTAAAACCGGGTCTTGACCTAAGAACTGGTGAAATTTCTAAAGCATTAGGTCGCGGGCGACATACTACTAGACACTCTGAATTATATAAAATTGATAGTGGCTATATTGCTGATACACCAGGTTTTTCAAAATTAGATATTGACATTTTCAGATTTGAAGAACTTAAAAATTACTATCCTGATTTTATAGAATTATCAAGTGAATGCCGATTTGGAAATTCATGTAATCATATCAATGAACCGCATTGTAAAGTCATCAAAGAGGTTAAAAACGGGAACATTTTAAAATCTAGATATGATAATTATCTTAATTTTATAGAAGAAATTAAGAATAAAAAAATAATATATTAAGAGGTGAATTTATGTTAATTGCTCCATCAGTACTAACTGCAGATTTTTCAAAATTAAAAGAAGAAATTGAATCAATTGATAATGCGGACTATATCCATTTGGATATTATGGATGGTAATTTCGTTCCCAATTTATCATTTGGTCCCCATATCGCACGCATTATTCAGGCAGAAACTGAAGTTCCATTAGATACGCATCTAATGGTATTAAATCCATTAGATTGGATTGATGTTTTCGCAATTGACAATACCGCATTTATTACAGTTCATTATGAAAGCGAAAACTTTTTAGAAGCCATTAAATTAATCAAAGAAAAACAAATTAAGGCCGGATTATCAATTAAACCAAAAACCCAAGTTAGTGAAATTGCTGAATATCTACCTTTAGTTGATTTAGTTTTAGTTATGAGTGTCGAGCCAGGATTTGGTGGCCAAAAATTTATACCAGAAGCACTAGCTAAAATTAGTGAATTAAATTTAATTAGAACCGAACAAAATCTCAATTTCATCATTGAAGTAGATGGTGGAATTAACGATGATACAGCAAGACAAGTGAAAGCTCTAGGTGCTGATATGATCGTTGTAGGAAGTTATTTATTTGATCAAAAAAATAGAAGGAAAGAAATTAAAAGATTAAGAGATTTATAGTAATTTATTTCTTAAAGGACCACTATGAAAAAAAGCATGAACAAAAATCAAATACTAGAAATAGTGATATATTTTTGTATGCTTTTTTTATTTATCTTACATTTTTACTTTATATCTCTTGGTATAAATACCTATCATCATAAGCGTGGGATAAGTTTAATTGGTCTTAATTTTATAATTACCATCATATTTATCGTCATATTTCTGTTGCTAATACTGTTATTAAAATGGATTACCAAACCAAAAGAAGAAGATTACGAAGCCATCCATACTAAAATTAAAAAGTTTTATCAAAAAAGAAAGTGGGTAGTGATTCCTACAGTCTTATTAGCGTTTCTTTTGACAGCAGTTTTAGTTATTTTTAGTATTCAAGAAATGTTTTTGTTTTTTCCAAACCACAATGAATTAAGAGAAACATTATTAAGTGATTATCCCGAAGTTACTAAAATTAATCTCAACGATGATGAAAATATTTATAGTGGTTGGGGCCATTTTGATGAAAATAATGAATATACTATTATTTATTTTGGTGGAAATTCAGAAGCTTCAGCTAGACATGTATTTAATCATGCTATTACCAATTTTAGTCATTTAGATTATGCTAATTTTGTTATGGTTGATTATCCAGGATATGGATTAAGTAGAGGTAAAATAGATGAAAATACATTTAAAAAAATGGCACTATCAGTCTATGATTTTGTAGCAAAAAATGCAGCAGTTAATCCTAATAAAATAATTGTCATGGGTTACAGTTTAGGATCAGGAATGGCGGCTTATGTCGCTGCCAATAGAACAACTTACAAACTAATCTTATTAACTCCGTATACATCACTTAGAGATGTCGCTAATGATATGATACCGATATTTAAAGGCCCATTTAAATGGCTGTGGAAAAATGAATTTAACACATATGAACTATTGGATCAAATATCAGCAAAAACTTTAGTAATTTATACTGAAACCGATGAAACAATCAGGCCAGAATTATCGATAAAGGTAATAAATAAACTTACTAATAAGCAAGTTTATATTACTGATGTCAAGATTCATAATCGCATACTATATAGTGAACTTGTTTGGCAAGAAATTAAAAGATTTATTACAAATTAAATACTAACAAAAATAAAAAAAAGCCATCCGGCTTTTTAAAATTTAATTATGCACGAGTTAAATTGTTTTTCTTTAAGGCACGAGCAGAAACTTTTACGCGCTTAACGTTTCCGTCTTCATCTACAATTTTAACTGTTTGTAAGTTAGCTTTCCATCTACGACGTGTAGCACGTAGTGAATGGCTTCTTTTATTACCAACCATAGTGCCTTTTCCAGTTACATAACACTTTGCCATCTCAATCTCACTCCTTTAATCCACTATAATTTACCACAATTTTAACATAATTGCAACAATTTACATCGTCTTTCATTTTCATAATGATTGTTGTGCTATAATACTTGTGTAAAAAAGACCCGTAATCGCACTAAATATGGCAAATTAAGGTATTTTTGGTCTAAATTTTACATTACTTTGACAACTTTGTAAGATTTTGCAATATAATTGTCAAGGTATATCAATAGGAGGAATATTATGGCGAATTATTCAATTAGTGGAACACTGTTCAAAAAAATGGTAACAAACGGGGCAGTAAATCTAAAGAATAACCATAAAGAGATTGACCACTTAAATGTTTTTCCAGTACCAGATGGTGATACCGGCACTAATATGCAAATGACAATGATGGCCGGTATTAGAGAAATCGAAAGTAAAGAAGACAAATCAATTATAGATATTTCAAAGATATTATCACGCGGCCTATTAATGGGGGCAAGAGGAAATTCAGGCGTGATTCTTTCACAATTTTTCCGTGGGGTATATACTGAAATAGCAAAAATAAACAATGGTACGGCAACGATTAAGGAATTTATTCAAGCTCTTGTTGGTGGTTACCAAATGGCGTATCGCGCAGTTATGGATCCAGTTGAAGGAACTATTTTAACTGTGGTCAGAGAAGCAGCTGAGAGAGTTCAAGCAGAAGAAGACAACCTTCATTCCATTGAAGAAGTTATGGATTTATATGTAAGACAAGCTCATGAAACTTTACAAAAGACTCCAGAAATTTTACCGGTTTTAAAAGAAGCTGGTGTCGTTGACTCTGGTGGAGCTGGTTTTATTAAAATTATTGAAGGAATGCAAATGGCATTAAACGGTCAAATGTTAACTGAAATGGATGTTCAACCAACAACACAAATGCCAGAGTTTGTTGACAACCACGCATTTGAATCACTTCAAGATATTAAATTTGCATATTGTACTGAATTTATTGTTAAATTATTTGATTCTGAAAAATTCAATGATACTCAAATTAAAAAACCTTTAATGCAAATGGGTGATTCTTTAGTTGTAGTTGTAATGGATGATCTATTAAAAGTTCACGTTCATACTAATCAACCAGGAGTGGCATTAACTTTAGCTCAAAAATATGGTGAACTTCAAACGATTAAAATTGAAAATATGAAAATTCAACATAATACCATTGTTGAAAATCATACAACCAATAATAATGTTACAGCGACTCCACAACCAGTAAAATCTAACGAAAGAACTAAATATGCCATTATTGCGGTGGCTAGTGGTGAAGGAATTAAGTCAGCTTTTACGGAATTAGGTGTTGATTACATTATTGATGGTGGACAAACGATGAACCCTTCAGCTGAAGAGTTCGTTAAGGCAGTTAATGAATTAAATGCCGATAACATTATCATTATTCCAAATAATTCTAATATTATTTTAACTGCTGAACAAACAATTGACTTATTACCTGAAAGAACGATTAGAGTCTTAAAGACTAAAACCATTTCTCAAGGATATGCGTCATTAATGGTTTTTGATCCAACAAGATCTATTGATGAAAATCTTGAAGAAATGAGTGATGTTGTTTCTGATGTTAACTCTGGAGAAATTACTTATGCAGTTAGAGATACTACAGTCAATGGTGTGGAAATTAAAAAAGATGACTACATTGGAATCTATAACAACAAAATTGCTGTATCGACTAATTCAAGATTAAAATCTACTAAAAGCTTATTAAAGACAATGCTGACGGAAGAAGTTGAAATTGTTACTATTTTCTTCGGAGCCGATGTTAGTGAAAAAGAAGTAGAAAAAATTGCAGAATATATTGAAACTATTGCACCAGATATTGATGTAGAAATTATTGACGGTCAACAAGATATTTATTCATATATTATTGCAGCAGAATAGTTTATTAATTATCAGAGGCAGCGATGTGCTGCCTTTTTTTTCGCTGTTTAACTTAAGTGTTGCTGGTAAGTCCAAATAATGGTAAAATATAGTTGCCAAATAAAATCACATATCAAACTTCTTTATAGATAGGACTATTTATCTAGCCAATCCCGGTATGTGATAGTATTTGGCGATACAAATTATTTGGATTGGCTAGCTAAATAGTCTTATTTTCATTAAAGGAGTGTAAGGCTATGAACTTTGAATTGGTTGTTGATGAATTAAAAGGGGCTAAATTAGCTGAGTTATTTCAAGTCAATAATTATGTTGATAGTTTGATTAAAATTCAAAATTCGGCTCATAAAATTGATGCTGATGGGTTTCCGAAATGTCCTCATTGTGGTAATGAAATTGTTAAGAAAAATGGGAAAATGCCTAATGGAACTCAAAGATATTTATGTTTAAATGATAAATGTAAGAAGAGTTTTTCTTCTAATACGAATTCGTTTTCCTATCGTTTAAGAAAACTAAAAGATTACTTATATTTGATGATTGAGTATACTTTAGATGGTTTGTCAATAAGAAATATTTCAAAGAAACTTAACATTCCAATTAATACTGTTTGGATGTGGAGAACGAAAATTCTTTTAAGTTTAGAAACGTTTATTGATAAAGAAAATCCGCTTACTGATGTGGTTTATAGTGATGAAACATTCATTAAAATTAACTTAAAAGGGACTAAGAATCATAAGATGCCTAGAGTGTCTTATTATGAAGGAAGACCTGCAATAGCTCATAGGGAATTGGTTTGTATTCAAACGGTAATTGATGATTCTAAAAGGACGATATTTGATATTAATGGGGTTGCTAGATTATCAAAAGAAAGATTAGATCTATTCTTAACACCTTTTATTAATGAAGAAACGATTATTGTATCTGATGGGGATTATTCTTATGTCGGCTTTGCTGAAAAATATTTGCTGCAACACGAAAGAATAATAAATATGTATGAAAAAAGTAAAAATGGGTATTCGCTAGGACCAATAAATAATTTACACTCGTCCTTTAAATCGTTTATGAAAAAATATAAAGGTGTATCAACCAGACGATTAAATGGATATATAAACTTATTCATTTTGGATAATTACTTAAATCAAATATTAAATGGATATGAAAAGGTAGAATACATTTATGAGTCATTGTTGGCTCTTGAAAATAATCCGACTTTTGAAGAAATATTTAACGTTAAATTTCCTATCGATGTTAAAGCCATTTATGATAGTTTGAGAAAAGATGGATATATTATGCAATAAAAGTCAGCAACACTTAAGTTAAACAGCGAACCTTTTTTAATAAATAGGATATAATATTCAATAATATATTATAATATATAAGTAGAAGCGGCAATGGCGGAATTGGTAGACGCGCTACCTTGAGGGGGTAGTATTCTCGGGAATGTGCAAGTTCAAATCTTGTTTGCCGCACCATTATTTAGATTGGAGGGATAGGATGTTGACTTTTGATAACGAAATGTTATATTTTACAGAGGATTTAGTTAAAAAGAGTTTAGCTAATATTTTAATTGTTCATGGTATTGCTGAACACTCGGGACGTTATGACCATGTCGTTAAAAAATTAAATACAGCTAAATTTAACGTTTTCCGTTTTGATTTAAGAGGCCATGGTAAGAGTGGTGGGAAAAGAGGATATGTTAAAAATTTAAATACCTTATTAAGTGATGTTAATCATTTAGTTGAACATATTAGAGATAAATATCCAGGTAAGATATTTTTATTAGGTCATAGTTTAGGTGGCGGAATTACTAATATTTACGCCAGTCTATATTTTAATATTGATGGATATATTTCCAGTGGTGCGGCCACCGATATGGTTCCACAAATGAAACCATTCAAAATAATTCCTTATCAATTATTAAGATGGGTGACAATTAAAAATAATTTATCAAATAATTCTTTGGCCACTATTAAACAAGTTGAAGAAGACTACCAAAATGATCCATATGTCTTAAAGAAATATAAAATTGGCTATGTTGGTGATGTCATGATTAAAGGTGGTAAAATCTTAAAACAAAATTATGATAACATTACCGTACCAGCTTTAATTATGCATGGATTAGGTGATCCAATTGTTCCGGTTCAATTTAGCGAAGTTCTTTATGAGAGGATTGCTTCTAAAGATAAAGAGTTAGTTATTTTTGATCAATCACTTCATGAAATTTATAACGACTGTGAAAAAGAAGAAGTTATTGAAAAAACTATAGATTGGTTAAGAGCTCATGTCTAAAGAATATATTATTGCCATTGATCAAGGAACTACGTCATCAAGAGTTGTTGTCGTTAATAAAGAAGGCGACGTTTTATATAAAGAAGGGATGCCAATAGGCATCAATGAGACAAAAAACGGTGAAATCTTACAAGATGCTCAAGAAATCATTGATTCAGTTTTAGTCTTACTTGATCGTGTGTTCAAACGACATCAAATTGATCCAAAAGAAGTCAAAGCTATTGGAATTACTAACCAAAGAGAAACGACCATTATGTGGAACAGACATACTGGTAAAGTTTATTATAAAGTAATTAGTTGGCAATCAAAACATACTATCGATATTACAAATAAATGGATTGAAGATGGTTTGGAAGACCTTGTTTTAAAGAAAACAGGGTTAAAAATTAATCCTTACTTTAGCGCTTCTAAAATTAAATATATTCTAGATAACACCAATTTAAATGTAGATGATGTGATGTTTGGAACAGTTGATACATTTTTATTATGGCACTTAACCAATAAACAAGTTTTTAAAACTGATGTTACCAATGCTTCAAGAACGATGTTGTATAACATTTTTGAAGAAAAATGGGATGATGAATTGCTGGAAGCCTTTGGTATTCCTAAACAAATCTTACCAGAAGTAGTTGATAGTGACCATTATTTTGGTGATTATGAATATAATGGCGTTAAAATTCCGATTACAGCGATGATTGGGGACCAACAATCATCACTATTTGGCCATCAATGTTTTAATCACGGTGATTTAAAAGTTACCTATGGTACTGGTTGTTTCTTACTGTTAAATACTGGTGAACAGCCAATACTATCTGAAAATGGATTACTAACAACTCCAGCTTGGAAGTTTAATGGTAAAACTACATATGCCTTAGAAGGATCGGTCTTTATGGGCGGAGCGATAGTTCAGTGGTTAAGAGATGATTTAAAAATTTTAAATAATGCTAGTGATTCTGAAAGAATGGCATTAAAATCCCATAGTGATGATGTTTATGTTGTTCCAGCTTTTGTTGGTTTAGGTACACCTTATTGGGATTCCGATGTGAGAGCGACAATTATGGGAATGAATCGTAAAACGAACCAATTTGATATTGTGAAGGCAGCGCTTAATAGTATCGCTTATCAAATTGAAGACGTTTTAGGAGTACTTAAAAAAGATACCAAACATGAAATTAATTCTATTTCATGTGATGGTGGCGCTTCAAGAAATAACTACTTACAACAATTTCAAGCTGATATTTCACAACTTCGTGTTATTCAGACTAAAGAAACCGAAGTGACAGCACTTGGTGCTGCCTATTTAGCGGGGTTAAAAGTTGGATTTTGGAAAGATTTAACTGAAATTGAAAGAAATAAGAAAATTAAACAATTATTCTATCCTCGAATTGATGGTAAAAAACGTGATCGTTTGTATGAAAATTGGCAAAAAGCTGTAGCCGCCACTATTAGTTTTAAGCCAATTAAATAAGTATAATTAGAAATAGGTAATCATTATTGTGATAAAATAGTCTAGAAAGGTGATGAAGAAAATGATTAATATTTTATTAAACAAAAAAACTAAAACTGAAGTAGTCTTAGTTTTTGACAACAAATTACCAGAAGCGGTAAAACCACTTAAGAAAACTAAATTATTTAGTGGAAAATCAGGTGAAGTTCACGCTGATTTATCAGTAAAAAGAGAAGGAGTTATCTATTTAGGGTTAGGTTCTAATAAAAAATTAGATAATGAAGAATTACGTAATGCTGGATTTAAACTAGGAAAAGCATTAGAAGCTAATAAAGTTGCTAAAGCTCATATTAACTTTAAAGATAATAAATTAGCGAAAGATATTATTTTCCATTTAACTGAAGGAGTATTACATTCAAATTATTCTTTTGATAGATATAAAACAAAAAAAGAAAATGATGAACCAGTTATTGAATTATCATATTTAGGAGCGAACAAATTCGAAAAATTAGTGACTGAAGCGACTAACTTAGTTAACGCAGTTAATATTGCAAAAGACTTTGTTAATACGCCACCAATTGATTTATATCCAGAATCATATGCTAATGCAATTTTTGACTTATTTAAAGGAACAGAAGTTGATGTCTGGGTCTACGATAAACCGCAAATTGAAGATATGGGGATGAAAGCTTTACTTGCAGTTGCAAGTGGTAGCGATAAAGATCCAAGATTTGTCGTTTTAAGATATTTACCTAATAAAGAACAACAAGAACACCTTACTTTTGTCGGTAAAGGATTAACTTATGACTCAGGTGGATATGCCTTAAAACCAGCTAATAGTATGGCTACAATGCATTCAGATATGGCAGGATCGGCTGCAGTAGTTGGAGCTATTAAAGCGATTAGTGATAACAAATTACCAGTTAATGTTGTTGGCGTTATGGCATTAACCGAAAACTTAATTAATGGTTCAGCATATAAAAATGGCGATGTTATTTCAAGTATGAAAGGAACATCGATTGAGATTGGTAATACTGATGCTGAAGGTCGAGTTACATTAGCTGATTCAATTTATTATGCAGCTACTAAATGTAATACAACCAAAATTGTTGAATTATCAACTTTAACAGGTGCTTGTATCGTCGCATTAGGTATGGAAATTATCGGTTCAACAACTAATAACCAAACGTGGTTTAAAGAAGTTCAACAAGCTGGTGAAAGAGCTGGAGAAATGATTTGGCAATTACCAGTGACTGAATCACTTACTAAAATGGTTAAAGGTGAACTTGGTGATCTCAAAAATTCAGTTTCTGGTGGTGCTGGAGCGATTACTGCTGGTATTTTCTTGGAACATTTTGCTGAGAAAAAACCATTTGTTCATTTAGACATTGCTGGACCGTCTTGGGGTAAACCAAGAGGCTACTTATCTAACGGTGCCACAGGTGTTGGTGTTAGAACGTTATACGAAATAGCTAAAAAACAATAATTGAAAATAAATAGTTAAAGGAATAAACAAAGGAAATATGTATAAATACAGTATAATTATTAACTCAAGTACAGATCTAACTGAAGAAATAAGAAACGAGTTAGACCTAGTTTTAGCGCCACTTAAATTTACAATGGATGGTAAAGAATATATGAACGATTTATCATATAATTCAATGCCGGTTGCTGAATTTTACCAAAAAATGCGTGATGGTAGTTTAGCGACAACTTCACAAATGAATGTAAGTGAATATATTGATTTAATTAAAGCGGAATTTAAGAAAGGCAAAGATGTTTTAATCTTAGCCTTATCAGGTGGATTATCTGGCACAGTCAATTCAGCTAGAATTGCTGTCGAAACTTTAGCTGGACATCAAAATAAAGTTTATTTGGTTGATACTAAAGCTGCATCATTAGGTGAAGGTTTGATTGCATATATAGCTGGTAAGAAAAGACAAGAGGGCTATACCATTGAACAACTTTATGAATACATTGAACAAATTAAGTTTAATGTTGCCCACTGGTTTACCGTTGATGATTTGATGTTTTTAAGACGTGGTGGTCGTTTAGGTGGCGCCAGTGCTATCTTAGGATCAGTCTTAAAAATCAAACCAATTTTACACGTTGATATTGAAGGAAGATTAATTCCAATGGGTAAAGTTAGAGGCAGAAAGAAAGCTTTAAGGACTTTAGTTGAAAAAGTCGCTGAGACACATGATCCACATTTACCAAAAGATGTCTTCATTTCTCATGGTGATGATTTAGAAGCAGCATTATCAATTAAAGAACAAATCGAAGAATTAGGATTAGGATTAAATGTCAATTTAATCAATCATATTGGACCAGTAATCGGTGCTCACTCAGGTCCAGGAACAATTGCAGTATTCTTCTTTGCTACTCAAAGATAAATAAAAAAGTAAGGCGCCGCCTTACTTTATCTGGGGTCTTAGCTCAGCTGGAAGAGCGCATGGCTGGCAGCCATGAGGTCAGGGGTTCGAGCCCCCTAGGCTCCACCAAAAAAATAGAGAACGAAAATGCTCGTTCTTTTTTTATTTAAATTTGATAGTGCCTTCTTCACTATCCATTGATTCAATAATCGCTAGACTTTCCACTCGATATCCTTTTTCTCTTAATATTTGTCCGCCTGGTTGAAATCCTTTTTCAATTGCAATTCCAATTCCAGCAATTGAAACTTTAGCTTTGTTTAAAATATTAATTAATCCTAAACAAGCTCTACCATTAGCCAAGAAATCATCAATAATTAGAACTCTATCCTTTTCATTTAAAAAGGCCTTTTCAATGGAAATGTAATATTCTAAATTTTTGGTATATGAATAAACTGTTGAAGTGTAAGCTTCACCAACATTTAAACTTGATCCCTTTTTAGCAAAGACAACCGGTATATTACCAAATTTTACTGCAGTTAGTAAAGCGAGAGCGATGCCAGATGATTCAATTGTAACAATTTTAGTGATTTTTTCATTTTTAAATAATTGATACCACTCATCAGCCATCATATTTAAAAGACTTGGATCTAATTGATGATTTAAAAAAGAATTAACCTTTAAAATATTTCCTGGTAATATTTTGCCTCTTTTTAAAATTTCTTTTTGAATAAAAGTCATAATAATCTCCTCTCAAATCAAACTCTTTTACTATATAAATAAACTACTACATTTATCAACAATTATCAATCCTTTTAGCAGTAAAAAACATATAACAATTTGAAAAAACGTTTTATATATTTTAATTAATGTCCTAAAATTGGCAATAAAATTTGATTTTATTGTATAGATATTATAAAAATACCGTGTTATAATCTAAATAAGGTGGTAGTATGATAAAAAAAAGAATGATAATAATTTTGGTAATTACGCTTGTTGGCTTAATTGTTGGTGCCGTCATGATGATTACTGGTATCAATCAAGAAAAAGAAGTAGTAACGATTATTGGAATCGCATTGCTGATATTGAGTTTTGCTTTTGGGTTTGGTTCAGTAGTTTACCTAAAACTAAACGCAACCAATTACTGCCCAATTTGTGGCAAAAGAAAAGTAGCGATGTCAATAACTTTTGATGGTATTACCCACCATAAGTATGAATGTCCTAAGTGTTTTAAAGGTGAAAGAATTTAAGAAGGTGGAGTAAGAGATTGGCGGTATTCAATACCATAATGGGATATTCATAATGAAAAAACTAATAAATATTTTACAAAAAAATAAAGATCTTAAATATAAGGAATTTATATCTAGATTAATTCCTAATATTGATGTTAACACAATTATCGGAGTTAGAACACCGATTTTACGCAAGATTGCTTTAGACATAATAAAAAATGATTACCAAAATGAATTTTTAAGTTCGTTACCTCATCAATATTATGAAGAATATCAAATTCACTCAATATTGTTATCTTATAAAATGAATTATCACAAGTTAATTAACTATATCAATGATTTTTTGCCATATATCAATAATTGGGCGACTTGTGATACGCTTCTTCCTAAAATCGGTGTCGAAAACTTAGATAATTTTTATCATCATATATTAAATTGGATCAATTCTGATCACGAGTATACAGTTAGATTTGGGGTTTATATGATTATGAAAAATTACTTAAATAATCAAAATATTAGCCAACACTTAGATGAGATAGTTAAAATAAAAAGTGAAAAATATTATATTAATATGATGATTTCGTGGACTTTTGCTGAAGCTTTATCAATAGATTATGAGACTACCATAAAATATATTGAAAGAAAAACTTTGAGTAAGTTTGTCCAAAATAAATCAATTCAAAAAGCTATTGAATCAAGAAAAATACCACAAGAAAGAAAAGAATACTTAAGACATTTAAAAATATGAAATTTAATGATGAATTTAACATAATTATAGGGCAGAATCTGCATTTAAAAATTTTATATCGAGATGAAGGAGATGATGAAGAAATTCCATATTATTACTATGGAATTTTTTTAGATGATATTAAAAAACCAATTGGTAAAATAAGTATTAGAATTGGTCATAATTATCATTCTTATTATAATGGCAATATTGGTTATGATATTGATGAAGAATATCAAGGCCATCATTATGCATATGAAGCGTCTAAATTAGTAATACCAGTTGCTAAATATCATAAGATGGAATATCTAATTATCACTTGCGATGAGTCAAATCTTGCCTCAGCTAAAACAATCGAAAAACTTGGGGCTAAACTAATTGAGGTCGTCGATCCACCAAAAGATTATTTATTTTATTTTGAAGGAATTGAAAAACATAAAATTTATAGATTAGATATCTAATTATATTGTTTTATGATACAATACATTTAGGGATTTTGATAATATGAACTATAATTATAAATCGAAGTTAAACTTAAAAGAAACGCAAATAGCGATTAAATTAGTTAAAGATACTTTTGAAAGAAAACTATCAAAAGCACTAAACTTGCATCGTGTTAGTGCTCCAGTGATAGTTTTTTCAAAAGATAAAATTAATGATGATTTAGGTGCAAAAAATTCAGCATTAAAATTTAAAATACCTAATTTAGATAATAAAGATATTGAAATTGTCCAAAGTTTGGCAAAGTGGAAAAGAATGGCTTTACAAAGATATGATTTTATCATGTATGAAGGATTATATACTGATATGAATGCCCTAAGACCTAATGATGTTATCGACAACATTCATTCAATCTATGTTGACCAATGGGATTGGGAATTAATTATCATGAAAGAAGATCGAACGCTAGATTTTTTAAAAGATGTCGTTAAAAGAATCATGTGTGCCTTACATGAAACTAAAGTAATAGTTAATCAAAAATTTCCTAAGTTAAATGAAACCATATGTAAAGATGTTTACTTTATTAGTAGCGAAGATTTAATTAAAAAATATCCTAAAGCCGATTTATTAGAAAGGGAAAGACTAATTACTAAAGAATATAAAACGGTCTTTATTTATGGAATATCACCGCTTGATGGTGAATCAATGCGGGCTCCAGACTATGACGACTGGACATTGAATGGTGATATTTTAATGTGGTCAGATACCACAAATGGAGCTATTGAAATTTCATCAATGGGAATTAGAGTTGATAAAGATAGCCTTTTAAAACAAATTACATTATCAAATCGTGAGGATTTATTAAAAGGTAAATACCATCAAATGATATTAAATGAAGAATTACCCCTAACTATTGGTGGCGGCATTGGACAATCAAGGATTTGTATGATTTTACTGGAAAAATATCATATCGCTGAAGTTCAAGCTTCACTTTGGAGTGAAGAAGAACTCGTTAAGTTAAAAGAATTAAACATTAATATTTTATAATTATGAATCCACATATTGATTTATCAAATGTCATATTAAAAACCAAAAGGATAATCTTAAGACCATTTACTTTATGTGATTTAGATGATTTTTATGATTATGCTAGTGTCCCCGGAGTTGGTGAAATGGCGGGATGGTCTCATCATAAAAATAAAGATGAATCTTTAAGAATTCTTCATATTTTTATTGAGGAAAAAAAGACTTTTGCGATTGAGTACCAAGGTAAAGTTATTGGGTCATTAGGAATTGAAGAGTATGATGAAAAATTATATCCTGAACTTGATAATCAAAAAGGAAGATCAATTGGCTATGTATTAAGTAAAGATTACTGGGGATTAGGGTTAATGCCAGAAGCGATAAAAGAAGTTATTCGATATTGTTTTGAGGAGTTAAAGTTAGATTTTTTAGAGGCCGGATACTTTACTTTTAATAAGCAATCAGCTAGAGTTTTAGAAAAATGTGGGTTTAAATCTCATAATGAGTTAAAACTTAATCGACTCGGTCAAGAAATTGAGACTGTGAAAATGATTCTTAAAAATAATATTAAACTGTAAGTTTATTGAAAATTTTATAGAAACATATTAAGATATAACTACCATAAAGAGTGTGTAAGGGACTGCCCCAATGACCACACAGCAACCTGCCAAAGGGTAAGGTGCTAAAGGCAGAGCGATGGTAACTTCCAATTTTACCCATCGCTATGATGGGTTTTATTTATCCTCTCTTTTGGGAATCAATAATGATGAGGGAGAGTTAACATGTATAAAAGAAACAAGGAAATTGATCCAAGAGAATTAGTTAATCCAATGTTTTTATCTTGGAATGAAGAATTAACAGAAGATGAATTAAGAAAAAACTTAATCAAGTTAGTTACCGGATATAAGTTACAAGAAATATTTGAAAAAAGTGATAGAAGTTTTGAAATTAAACGTTTAACCAATAAGCTATATTTTCAAGTGACAAAACCCAATTTAAAAATTAGATGGGATGATTATTGCGAGAAAATTCATCAGGAATATTTAGAAGATGCAATTAATCAATATCGTAAATATCGACCTATAAAAGTTACAACGACATTTAATATATATCCTTACTATAATTGTGGTAGTAAAAAAATTTTATTTAATTTAGATATGTGGGTTAGTGATGATCAAAAACGACACATTTGGTTATATACTAAAGATGAAATTAGAAAAAAAGAAGAAACAAATAAGGCTAGGAAAAAATTGGTCGATAAAGTTTACTACTATCAGAAAAGAAGGGGAAATTATGTTTTTTATGAGGGCCAAATTTATTTATTAATCAGTGTTTATTGGCTTAATAATTCCCAACGTCTGTCTTGTAATTTTTGAGTTTCTTGGATAGCTTGATATACTAAATCGGCTACTGGTCTAACTTCTCCATCACCTAATTTAAACTCTACCTCTAATTTCGTTCTTTTTATTAAACCTTCTAAAATGTTATCTAACGCTTTATATTCTTTCAATGTTAAAACACTGCTATTAGTTTTAGTGAGGGCTTGCAAGTTCAATTCGATATCAGTTACCATATCTAAATCACTATATATCCTAATTAGTGGTCGTTTGATAGTTGTTTCTTTTCCGTCAATAGTGACTGGTATTTCTACTTCTTTTAATAACTGTCTTGCGTTTTCTCTTACTCTAAAAGCGTTAACGTTTTTGTTTTTGCCAGTTAAAATACCCTTTCTAAAATTTGATAGAGTTTCTAACATAATTCTTACTTGTTCTGGGTGGTTGTATCTATACTTAACTTGTGTTTGATTAAGTTTATATAATTCTCTAACTTGAGTAATCTTATGTGCGATACCTTTATCAATAATTTCTCTTAATACTTTATATTCTGCTGCTTTAAATTGTTCTCTTACATATTTTCTTAAAGTATTGTAGTGGTCTTTATTTTGTGTAATAAACTCTTTAAGTGATATATCTATGTTTTCTTTTATTAAAATATCTCCAATAGTTTTATCTAATAATTGATGTGCTATAGCGTTTCTTCTTGCTATCGTTCCTATATTAGAGTTTAATTCATCAATAAAAGGGAAGTCAGTTTGATTATATAAATAATTTATTCTTGATGACAATGTGTTTCTTAAGGCGTTCCACTTAAAGTTTTTAGTTCCGTTTTCTTGCTTTTCAAAAAATTCAGCGTCTGTTTCATAAGGTGTCGTTTCAAAATAATTGTTAGGGCTTTCTTTTAATGAATATCGATTGTTAGGGTCGCTATTGATTTTCTTGCCCTTGACATTTTTATTGTCTTGTTGTATATTATTAGTGGGCGAAGTAGTGTAATTCACCCAGGTTAGACCGCTTTGACGGGCACTGGTTTCTACCGCCCTTTTTATTTTGACTAAATCTAATCTTGTTAGGTGTAGTTGTTTGTCTCCAGCGTTTCTAATATTCGCCAACACTGTGTAAATTTCATTTTCGATAAATAAACCGCCTAAAATATAATCAAAAGTATTACTGTCGTTTGCTTTATAACTATCTACTTTTTTATCAATTATTACTCCATTTTTTATGATGTCTCCAATATTTTCATACGTATATAATAAAGCGTTTTTATAATCAGTATTTGTTTTTATATTTTTTCTTAAACTATTTAATGTTTTGTCAATACCTTTTTTAGTTATTCTTATATCGTTACCATTTGGGTCATAAATAATGTTTGTGTCTAGGCTCTCATATATATTTTTAATATTTGTTTTGTCCCTAGCATTGTTATCATATTTGATTTTTCCGTTATATTCTTTATTATCTATTTTTGTTTTAATGTTATTAACCGCTGATATTTGGTCTGCTATTCTACCGTATTTATTGTAGTTAATGTTAGTAGTTGCTGTAACAAAATCAAAAATAGTTCCATTATCTTGAACTTCAATACCAGTAATATTTAATATTTCTTTTTCTATTTGATTTATCCTATCGGCACTATTAGTGTCGTTTTTTATTTTCTTATATTCTTGAAGCAAATTATTTATTGTTTTTTGTTTGGTATCTTTTATACTATATCTTGCTACTATCTCTCCGGTTTCTAAATTGAACTTACCAAAAGTTATATCTGGCTCTATTTGAACAAAGCGATTAGACATTATTTCGTTATAGGCTTTTAAGGTGTCTATGATATGTATTTTTTTACTGTAATCTTTATCTACTAATTCTTTAACTTTAATACTATCTATCATCTCGTTGCCATTAAAGGTATATACTTTTTCTGATTTTCCATTAACGTGTTTATAATATAAGCCGTCTTTTCTTTTTTCAAAATAACGTTGTTCAAAAAGTTTCGTATCATATTTTCTTAAATTGCCCATGCCTCCAGTATCATTTAAAGCTGTTTGAAAAGCTTTCCTTATTTGGTAGAGATATTTTATCTCGGCTTTCGCCTCTTGTGTTTTCGCTTTTTTCAATTCTAATTTATAGATAAAGTGATTATATATATTTCTAAAAATAGTAGGTTCTTTTTCAAGTAGTTCTATTGCTGTATCATAAGCTAAATCTTCTTCCATTAAACTTGCTACTAATTCAGTTTTATATAACAGTTCTGGCGATTCCAAAGATTGCTTTTCAAGCAATTTAAGTAAAATAAGACCTTATTATACAGCCCACGAAAACTTAAAGAACAAAGGATATTGTTATGAAAGAATTGGCAATCTGATATATTATCAAAACGATAATCACATTATTACCTATAATTTAAGAGATAATACTTACATATCCAATTTGCCACTTAACGAAAAAATTACGAGAATATTATATAATTTCCAAAGAGAAGTTAGAAAGAATATAATAGATATAGATATTGTCGAACCAACGAAAGGTAGGTGACTTTATATGAAACAAGATGATATTAAATATTTAAAACCACTTGATTTTGATCAATCTTGGGAGATATGGTTCCAAGAAGTTAAAAATATCCCCAATCAAGTTAAAATAAATAGTATTAACAAGACGGAATATGGATCTTTAGTGTCATTTTATTTTGATAGTGTTCAAAATACTAAAGTTTATGCAAGGTTATATGTTAGTGATTTATCACTTGAATTAAACCGTCCATTAGTGATATTTTTCCATGGTGCTGGTGGTAAATCATCGGACGATTATTATATTAATAAATCACTTTATTGGGTTAAAAATGGTTTTTCGGTTTTAATGATGGACTGTCGTAATCAGGGTGGTTTAACCATTGATAGTAATGTCTATGCGCATATGGATCGAACTTATCAATCTAATGGGATAACCGATAAAAATACGGTTTATGAT
Organism: Acholeplasmataceae bacterium; assembly: GCA_050953825.1. Lineage (GTDB taxonomy): Bacteria > Bacillota_I > Bacilli_A > Acholeplasmatales > Acholeplasmataceae > DUQW01. The sequence goes on from JBMNNF010000005.1 coordinate 42,770, forward strand.
AAACTTTTGTATCAAGATGCGCTAAAGTTATTAATGTTGACTAGAGATCAAAAAATAAAACTATTTAATCAATTTTATGATAAAGACATTATCGTCACGGGCAATTCTCAAGGTGGCCAAATGGCTTTAGCGGTCGCGTCATTATCTGATGTTCCTATTTTATGTCTTCCAGACATACCCTCAGGATGTGCGATTGTTTCGCGAATCGAAAGAAGATTAGGGAAATACACACCTTATGATGATTTGATTCAAAAACATTCAGAATTAAAAGATTTAATTTATGAAAATGTTTCATATACCGATTTAATTAATTTGGTTGATAAAATTAAGTGTCCAGTCTTTTCATCAGTTGGAACTAAAGATGAAATTTGTCCGATGGAATTTTATCTTAAAGCTCATAACCAGATTCGAACAGAAAAAGAAGTAATTTATTATGAAGGATATGGGCATGGCGGATTTGATAAGTTTCATTTTCCTAAAAAAATGGAATTTGTATTAAAGCACATTATTCCAAAATAAAAATATAAACGAAGACTAAGGCTATAATTATATAGCCTTTTTTGATATAATAAGTATAGGTAATAATATATGAATCTTTAAGGAGGTAACATGAGAAAAATAGAAAGTAGTTTAATAGCTAATGCTGTTAGTAAAGCCTTAATTAAAGCGAATAAAGTCTTGCCTAATGATGTTTATGACGCTTTAAATAAAGCTTTAAATCAAGAAACCAATGAGTTATCAAAAGACGTATTACAAAAAATCATCTTAAATGCAGATATCGCTAAAGATGAATTTATTCCAATGTGTCAAGATACAGGAATGGTTGTTTGTTTTGCTGAGGTTGGATATGATGTTAAAATTGTTGGAGATTTATATGAAGCAATTAACGATGGTGTTAGTCAAGCCTACACCAAAGGATATTTAAGAAAGTCAGTTGCTGATCCCATCTCAAGACTAAATACTCGTGATAATACACCAGCAATTGTTCATGTCAAATTAGTTCCAGGTGATAAATTAGTGTTGAAATTAGCTCCTAAAGGTGCTGGTAGTGAAAATATGAGTTCAGTGAAGATGTTAACCCCAGCAGTAGGTATTGACGGGGTAAAAAAACATGTTTTAGAACAAGTTCGTAATGCCGGAGGTAAACCATGTCCCCCAATTATTGTCGGTATTGGGATTGGTGGTAATTTAGAAAAATCAGCTTTACTTGCTAAAGAAGCTCTACTAAGAGATGTAGATGATGTTAATCCAAATCCAGTTTTAAAAAATTTAGAATTCGAATTATTAAAAGAAATAAATGAATTAGGAATTGGACCAATGGGGTTTGGTGGTAAGACTACAGCCTTAGCAGTTAAGATTTCAACCTATCCAACTCATATTGCTGCTTTACCAGTAGCGGTTAATATTCAATGCCATGCCGCAAGGCATATCATTTTAGAATTATAGGGAGAATGATGTTATGAAAAAAATAAAAAGTCCTATTTCTTTAGAAGAATTAAAAGATTTAAGAGCTGGTGACATCGTTTATATTACTGGCACAATTTATACGGCACGAGATGCGGCTCATAAACGGTTAGTCAGTGACATTAAAAATAATCAAAAACTCGCGTTTGATTTAAAAAACTCAACGATTTATTATGTCGGCCCAACTCCGACTATGCCTGGAGAAGTGATTGGTTCTGCTGGACCAACAACTAGTTACCGAATGGATCCGTTTGCTGAAGATCTATTAAAAGAAGGGGTCAAGATGATGATTGGTAAAGGCGATAGATCAAAAGAATATCGCGATTTATTAATTAAGTATCAAGCGGTTTATATTTCAGCAATTGGTGGTACGGGAGCCTTAATTAAAAAATCAATTACTAACGCCAAAGTCATTATGTATGAAGACTTAGATGCGGAAGCGATTAGAGAATTAGAAGTTAAAGACTTCTATGGTGTCGTCGTTTATGATATGTATGGTGGCGATTTGTTTAACAAAAAGTAATAGAGGAGGAAATTATGATTAATTTTAACTTTGTTTGTCCAACTGAAATTGAATTTGGTAAAGATACTGAATTAAAAGTAGCGGATTTGTTATTGAAACATGGAGCTCAAAAAATCTTAGTTCATTATGGTGGTGGCTCAATTAAGAGAAGTGGTCTTTATGACCGAGTTATGAATATTTTAAAAGAAGCTAAAATTCCATATGTAGAACTAGGAGGTGTAGTTCCTAATCCAAGATCAGGATTAGTTTATCAAGGAATCAATATTGTTAGAAAAGAAAATATTAACTTTATTTTAGCAATAGGTGGCGGTTCAGTGATTGACTCAGCCAAAGCGATTGCGATGGGAGCGCTATATGACGGAGATTTTTGGGATTTATATGACGGAGTCACTCCAACTAAAGCTTTACCAATTGGTGCAATTTTAACAATTCCTGCATCAGCGAGTGAATCGTCGAATTCAACAGTTATAACTAATGAAAAATTAGGCTTAAAACGAGGAGGAAAGAGTGATTTAGTTAGGCCGAGATTTGCGATTATCAATCCTGAACTAACTTATACTTTACCTGATTATCATGCATATGCTGGCGTTGTTGATATGATGAGTCATATCTTTGAAAGATATTTATCTAATACGCCAGATGTTGAATTAACCGATTTAATGATGGAAGCTGTTTTAGTGGCAATTATTAATGCTGCTAAAGTAATGTTAAAAGATAAATATAATTATGAAGCCCGAGCGACAATTTGTTTAGCTGGTAATATTGCTCATAACGGTATTTTGGGTGTTGGGAGAGTTGGAGACTGGGCAAGTCATGCCATGGATCATGAAATATCAGCATTATATGATGCTAGTCACGGTGCGGGATTGGCAGTTATTTTCCCACACTATATGTTATATACTTTAGATCATGGTATTGAACGTTATTATCGTTTGGCGGTTCGTGTATACGGCATTGAACCTAATGAAAAAGATAAACGAGGAGTCGCTTTAAAAGGGATTAGGTGGTTACAAGCATTCTTTAAAGAAATGGGTATGCCAACAACTTTTGAAGAAATAGGCGCTAAAAAAGAAGACATTCCCCTTATGTTAAAGAATTTGGAAATTAATAAAGGACCTGTCTTTGGCAACTTTGTTAAATTAACGATGGATGATGCAAGAAAGATTTATGAGTCATGTTGATATAACATAATTAAAAAAAGATATGTTAAGCGTCAGTTAACATATCTTTTTGTTTATTTTTTTTCCTTAAACATTTTGACATCAACTGGTGGTAAAATGATTGGAGGAAGAATTGCAGCACTAAGTAGTGAGTTGAGAGCTGTTCTTATGAAAGGGAAAATTAATTGAACTGCTGCAATATTTAGAAAATCTTTAATTTCTTTTTCAGATTGAAAATTTTTGAATGAAAATGTTGTTTCATATGCGATGTTGATGTTGATTGGAAACGGATTTTCTTCGGTATTTTCAATCTTTAATTCTAATTCAAAAGTGTAAGAATTCTCAGTTATTTGGTTTATTCTTTTGTAATATACAGGTGATATTTTATAGTTCGTTCCTGTTAAATTGTTGTCATGCAATGTAAGTCTTTTTGTCTTGATATGTGTGTGAGTATATTCCATTATCAAAGCCTCCTATTTCTACATAAAAATTTTCAACTTTTGTAAAATTTTCTAGTGAATATGGTGTGTATGTATCGTCTATGATAGTTTGAATAGTTTTAATTGATTTTTCTAGAGGGTTATCATCTTTATTGGTGATTTCTAATTTCATGTCAAGAGCATCAATAATTTTGATGATAGTGTCTAATTGAGGAGAATGAATTCTAGCTTCAATACGTGCGATAGCTGATTGATTTAAATTTACTAATTCTCCTAATTGTTTTTGTGTAAGACCTTTCTTTTTTCTGGTTTCGATAATCATTAAAATTATATTTTTCTCAAGCTTATAATTATCTCCCCATCTTTTTAATACCTCATCTTCCTTTTCGATTTTCTCAAAAAATGTAGATACCTTACTTTTTTTCATATTATCCTTTTCTCCTATTAATTTCTTTGAATCTCTTTAACATATTTTCTTGCTTGTTTAATTATTTTTTGTGGTGTTTTTTGTGAATCTTTTAAAAAACCTTGTAAAATATAAAATATTTGTTTTTCTTTATGATGGGTAAATAAAATTCTAACATCGAAATATCTCAACTCCCATAATTTGTTTCCCATTTTTTTAATGCTTCCTTTGCTTATTTTTTCTAACTCAAATCCGTGAATTTCCAATTGTTCAATAATTCTTTTAAGATTGTCATAATTTTGATTATCGTTTTTCTTCTTGAGTTCTTTGATGAAATCTAATAGCAATGCATTATCTTCACTAGGATACCATTCAATGTTTTTCATTTAAGCGCCCCCTAAATATAACAAATTTGTTATAATTTGATTTTATCATTATATTTAAGATTTGTCAATAAAATTATTTTGTGTAGTTAATTATCATTTGTTTGTGGACAATTGTTTAAAAAGTGATAATATGTTATAGATTTATAAAAAGTAAATAAATATATAGATTTTCTTGATGAAACGGTAAATTTAAGTTAATATACCACAAATCTGAATTAAAATTAATACATGGTATAATAAAACAGGTGAATTGAATATAAAAGCATACTGACAAACACAATTAGGAGGGAAAAAATGAAGAAAAACGAAATATTATCACTAGTTACTATTAGTTTATCTGGAGTATTATACTTCGTATTAAACTTAATTAATTTAATCCAAAATCAAAATAATGTCATTTGGACTAATGTTGGAAATTTACTATATACCATTTTATTAGTAGTAGCTTTAGTATATGCAGTTATTGAAAAACGTTATTTAGCAGGATTAGTTGTTACAAGTTTGAAAATTACTTTTCCATATGGTAATAAATTTTTAAGTTCTCTATTTAAAAATGGACAATTTTTAGCCAATAATGTGGGAGAAGTTTTTAATATAATTTTTGCAGTATTATTAGTCGTATCAATTATTGCGATAATCTTTCAGGCAAGTGATACCAACTTTGTTGGGACAAAATTTGAACTTAAATCATTTGTTGGACCACTTATTGTATTAGCATTTTTATTGGTGTTTAGTAATTATGGTAATGCTGTTATCTCATCATTAGCTGAAATCGTTTCATTATTATTAATGGCAGTTATGACAGCTGAATTCTTATTCTTAAGTGTCTTTATTATGATTCCATTTGAATTTATACAAGCGGCTGTTGATGGCGTTGAATTAACATTTAATTGGTACTTATATTTAGTGGTTGGCGTTATCCTATTAGGATACGGAATATATGCATTAGTTACTCATATTCAACATGCTAAACACGATCACGTAACTGGAACAGTACACTAATTAGTTATTTTAATTAACAATAGGGCACTTTAAACTATTAGGTCTAAAGTGCTTTTTTGTTGCGAGACATGGTATAATAAAAGTGGTGATTTTATGGCTTTTGATGGATATTTTATTTCAAAAATAATTGAAGAAATTAAACCTAAAATTATCAATTTTCGAGTTGATAAAATAGCAGCCGATGAGAATTTAATCCAATTAAAATTTGGACGTGAATATCTCACTTTTACTACTAGTCATCAACAAGGAATGTTTTATTTAACTAATGAAGCGGTTAAAAATAATGATTATGAGTTTATCCAAGTATTAAGAAAAAATATTTTAGGCTATCGAATAAGAAAGATTAAACAAGCGTCATTAGATAGAATTGTCACTTTTGAATTTGATGGAGTGGATTTAATCAAGGGTTTAGTTAAGAAAGAACTAACACTAGAAGCTTATGGCAGAAACTTTAATTTAATTCTAACTGAGGATTATAAGATTATTACTGCATATCATTTAATTCATAATTTAGAAGGAAAAACCATTTTACCCAATGTTTTGTATGAAATAGATCAAAGTGATAAACAATTATTAGGTAACCTGTCAACATTAAATATGAAAGCTGATGAAATTAAAAATAACTATTTAGGAGTTTCTCCGTTACTAGCTAGGTATTTAGCTGGAAAACACATTAATCTTGATGAGATTGATGTTTTGCCAGTTAAAAATTTAGATAATAATCAATTCTATTGGTTTAATTTATTTCATATTGATAATTTAAAACAATATGATACATTATCGGGATTATTAAAAGATTTAAAAATAGTTAAAAAGGTCAATAAAAGACCATATGAAAAATTTATTAAACGTGAAACTACTAAAATTCACAATCGATTAATTAAGTTAGATGAAGATTTGAAAAAGCATGAATCTAATTTGTTATTGAAAAATGTGGCTGATAAAATTTATTCATCAGGACTTAATTTAAGTATTAAAACTTCACATTTTAATGAAAATTCTTTAGATGTTAATTTAACATTAAATGAAAATGCTCAAAAGTTTTACGAACTTTACAAAAAAGCTAAAACTGGCATTAATTATACTCAAAATGAAATTGAAAAAGCTAATGAACGATTAGAAACTTTTGAAGATTTATTTAATACTTTGGAATATCTAGATGACGAAAGAGAATTAAATGACTTCGCCGAAGTTTTAAGTGAATACGGATATAAATATAAAACAACTAGAAAAAGGAAAAAAGAAGAACCAAATATTACTAAAATAGAATATTTAGGCTCACAAATTTATGTTGGCAAAAACAGCAAACAAAATGAATATATCTTTTCTAAAATTGCTAAAAATGATGATATGTGGTTACATGTTAAAGCGGGAACTGGAGCCCATGTAATTATTAAAGGTGATCATTCACCACAAATAATAGAAAAAGCTGCCCAGTATGCAGCTTTCTATTCGACTTATAAATATTCTAGTAATATTCCAATAGATTATACTTTAGTGAGGTATGTTTCAAAAGTGAGAAAGTCTCAAACTTTTAAAACTACCTATACTAACTATAAAACACTTTATGTTAATGAGGTTAATAGCGATATTTTAACTAACCATTAAATCAAATTCAGTTAAGTAGTATTCTTGTTCCCGTTTTTTAAAATCAAAGACTGACAGCATCGTGACAATTGAAATTCTACCAATAAACATTACTATTATTAAGACAATTTTCGAAAATATCCCAGCCATCGCAGTCAGACCATTAGAATAGCCAACGGTACCAAAGGCGGAAATAACTTCAAATGTTGCATAAAATGGTGGTACTCCTTCAGCAATGGTAATGGCAAAAACGGAAAATAAAATGAGGGTTAGCGCCGCAATTAAAGCGACCATCGCTTTAAAGACGGTGCTTTCTTTATAGGCTCGTTTTCCAATTTTCGTTTGTGCTCGATTTAAACTAAATCTAATGATTCCCGCGACGACTAAAATCGCAGTGGTAATTCGGATTCCACCTCCAGTAGAATTCGGACTCGCTCCAATGAACATAAGTAGAGTTAAAAATATTTGAGTGCCTGGTCTAATTACTAGTGCCGCTTCTCCAGGGCCGACAGTGGCTATTCCGTATCTAAAAATGTCAAAACCCGCACTTCTGGCTGAAATAGAAGTGAAAAATGAAGCGGTTATTCCTTTGAAGAAAGAATATTTATCTAACATACCATTAAATTCCATGAAATAGAAAATAATTCCACCAATAAACCAAAGGCCCAAATGAGTGAAGAATAATAATTTCGAAACATAAGAAAATTTAAATTCTTCCTTTTTTCTTTTCGCTTTAATCCAATCAATTGTTTCACTAATTGGAATAAAGCCGACACCACCAATAAAGATAAGAAACATTGATATATAAATGATAATAAAGTGATTATAATCTAAAAAGTTAGCAAAGATAACTCCACCCTTAAAAATATCGAAACCAGCATTCATAAAGAGAGCGGTTACTAAAAACATCGCTTCTAAGATTGATTCCCACACTGATAGCGATCCCACGGCTTCGCTGAAATAGAAATAAATTGACATGAAAATAGCTGCTAATGATTGAATTGATATCATAACTAGAAAGACATGTTTAACATTTCTAATAATACCTTTTACAGAAACTACATTTTGTTCAGCAGCTAGCATCGCTCTTTCGCTAATTCCAATTTTTCGACCACTAATGACCCAAAAATTAGCAATTAACATATAAATCCCCATCCCACCAATTTGCATAATTAACATAATTGCAATTTTACCGAAAACTGTAAAGGTGGATGTCAGATTTACTGGAGTTAGTCCAGTTGTTGACATTGCTGATATGGAAACAAATAAAGCATCTAAAAAGCTAAGTGGTTCTTTATGAGAAAAAGGTAGCCACAAAATCAAACCACCGAACAATCCAAATAAAAGATAAATAGTAAAGAACGTTCTTGGATAGTTCTTGAATAAGATGTTTTTAATTTTAATAAATGTTCGTTTCATAATTATACCCTATATCAATTTATAACTAATTTTACCACATTATGATATGTTTTATACATAAAAGCAATCTATTTGTGAATATTATAAATATTAGATATAATATACATAGATATAAATATTATAAATAAAGGAGAAAATTACATGAGAAATACATTTCCAAAATTAAATTATTCTTATGACGCTTTAGAGCCATTTATTGATGCGAAAACTATGGAAGTACATCATTCCAAACACCATCAAACATATTTCAACAACTTAGTTGCAGCTCTTGAAAAACACCCAGAATTAACATTATCTCTAGAAGAAATGTTAAAAAATCCTACATTAATTCCAGAAGACATTAGACAAGCAGTTATTAATAATGGTGGTGGACACCACAATCACACATTATTATGGCAATTATTAAAAGTTAATCATGGACAATTACCAAAAGGTAAACTAATGGAAGCAATTAATCGTGATTTTGGTTCATTTGATGAATTCAAAACTAAATTTGATAATGCCGCTAAAGGACAATTTGGTAGTGGTTGGGCTTGGTTATTAGTTGATAAAAACGGTAAGTTAGTAGTAACAGGATCATCTAACCAAAATATACCATTTAATTTAGGTGAACCAATCTTAACAATTGATGTTTGGGAACATGCTTATTACTTACAATATCAAAATCGTAGAGCCGATTATGTATCGGCTTACTGGCATGTAATTAATTGGGATCGAGTCGAAGAATTATTTAATCAAGCTACAAAATAATTATTATGCAAAAAAATAAGGGACCTCGCGGTCCCTTTAATTTTTATTCGAGTGGTTGAGTTTCAATTACTGCGTAATCTCCGTCTTCACGACGATATACTACATTAGTTCTACCAGTTTCTGCATCTAAGAAGATATAGAAATCATGATCGGTTAGTTCCATCGCTTGGATTGCTTCTTCAGCAGTCATTGGTCTTAATTCAATTTTCTTATTTTTAACTAATTGTGAAGCTAAAACTTCTTTTTCTAATGATTCAACGTCTAATTCTTTGTGTTCGAATTCACCAAATTTAGTTTTATCTAAATGATTTTGTAATTTTTCACGGTGACGATGAATTTGTCTAACTAAACGATCAATTGATTTGTCAATTGCTGCGTAGATATCAAACTCTGGTGTTTCAGCTCTTAAGACTAACTCTTTAGCGAATACGGTAATTTCTACTTTGTGGTGGTCTTTGTACACTTTACAAAGAACGCGCACCTCATTAATGTTTTCTTCGCCAAGTAATCTTACTACTTTAGCCATTCTTTTTTCAGCATAATCTACAATTGGTTTGCTAGGCACGAATCCGCCCTTACCTAATACTTCAAAGTTCATAACGTAACCTCCTTTAATTGATAGTTATGATTAATAGGTCACCTATATTAAAGGTGTCTAGCATTTCATAAATGCTATCGGTGAATGTATCAAAATATAATATAGGTAATTTTTTAAATAAAGCAATTTTGAAAAACTTTTCTAATAAAAACATATCGATTTGAGGTTCAGCCGCAATCATTTTTGGTTTTAAGTAGTAGTGGTGGATGACACCACTACTAATTGGAATTACTTCATAATAGTAATTATAAATTAATTGCCGCTCACACTTGTGGCAAAGTGCACTATATTTAATTTCGAAAATATTTTTAAATGTTTTATTTTCAATTATTGGTTCACTACATTTTAAACATTTCACTTATTATCACCTATCTGATAATAGGTGTTATTTTAATAAATTACTTTTTATATTCTTCAATGATTTTATCAATTAGATGAGCTGGAACTTCCTCATAGCGTAAGAATTCTCTAGTAAATGAGCCTGATCCTTGTGTCATCGCTTTTAAGTCGATTGCGTATTTAACGATTTCGGCTTCTGGAATTTCCGCATTAATAATTTGCTCACCATGGCCTTGATCCATACCTAAAACGCGTCCACGGCGTTTGTTGATATCACCCATAACATCACCAACGAATTGATCTTTAATGGTTACGCTAACTGACATAATTGGTTCTAAAATGGTAGCGCCTGCACCTTTAGCAACTGCATCTCTAAATGCTAATGCAGCGGCCATCTTAAATGAAATTTCGTTTGAGTCAACTGAATGATAAGAACCATCATAAAGAGTCGCTTTAACTTGAACTACTGGGAAACCAGCTAATGGTCCACGTTCAAAAGTTTCTTGTAGTCCCTTTTCAACAGCTGGATGATAGTTTTTAGGAACAGAACCACCAAAGATTTCTTCATGGAATTCAAAGATTTCTTGACTTGGTTCAAATCTAATAAAGACGTGACCGTATTGACCAGCACCACCTGATTGTTTTTTATGTTTACCTTCAGCTTCAACCTTTCTAGTAATTGTTTCGCGATAGACAATTTTTTGATCTTCAACTTCAACATCGACTTTAAACATTGACTTCATTTTATCTAAAATATAACCTAGGTGAGTCATACCTTGTCCACCAACGAGAAGTTGTGAAGTTTCTTTATTTCTTCTAATTTCAAATGTTGGATCTTCTAAATTTAATCTTTGAAGAGCACCAGAAATTTTATCTTCGTCTTGTCGATTTTTAGGAACAATTGCTACATAAATAACTGGAGTTACAATTGGTACTGGTTCAAATAATACTTGATTTCTTGGATCACTTAATGTATCACCAGTAAATAAGTCTAATTTATTAACAGCGACAATATCACCAGCGTGAACAATTTCAACTGGAATTTGAGTTTTGCCTCTTAAACCAAATAGTGCTCCAACTTTTTTATTTTCACCACGGTTAGTAACAACGACATCTTGGCCTTGGGTTAAAGTTCCCGAATTAACTTTTAACAAGTTAATAACACCTAAGAAAGGGTCAACAGAAGTTTTGAAAACATATGCTGAGAAAGGTTCATCATCATTAGTGCTGCGCTTTACCTCTTCATTAGTTCTTGGATTAACACCAGTTAATGGTTTTAATGAATCAGGACTTGGGAAAAAGCTAATCATCATTTCTAATAAAGTTTGGATTCCGATATCTTTAGTGGCACTGCCAATCATCATTGGTGATAATTCACCATTCATCATTGCCTCTTTTAATCCTTGAGCCATTTGTTCTTTAGTAATTTCTTCACCTTCAAAATATAACTCTAATAATTCTTCACTAGTAGAAGCAACAGTTTCTAAAATTTCAGTGTTTAATTCTTCGGCACGAGCTAAATTATCAGGATATACCTCAACTTCTTTTCTACCGCCTTGGTCAAAGACATATCCCTTCATATCGACAACATCGACATATCCTTCAAATTTGTCTTCTTTCCCAATTGGAATTGCAAATGGGACAGCTTCCTTACCTAATTTGTCTTCAATTTCTTTTAATAATTCATCAAATTTAATGTTTTCTTTATCCATTTTATTGATAAAGATAATAGTTGGAATTTTTTTCTTACGAACTTCCTTCCAAACTCTTTCGGTTCCGACTTGAACACCACTTGAGGCATCAATAATAATAACGGCACCTCTAACAACTGATAAGGCTTGGTTTAATTCACCAACAAATTCATCGTTACCAGGAGTATCTAAAAAATTAAGCTTATAACCGTTATATTCTACTGGAATAACGGAAGTAGATAAGCTTGATAATCTTTGTTGCTCTTCAGGCATAAAGTCAGAAACGGTAGTCTTTTTCTCGACTTCACCTTTTTTGGCAATGTTTTTAGCAACATATAACAATGATTCTGAAAGTGTTGTTTTCCCTGAGCCTTGATGTCCAAGGATAACAATGTTACGGATGTTTTTTGATTGGTAATCTTTCATTTAACAATTTGCATACTCTTATAGTGTAAATAAAATAAATGAGTATGCTCTCCTTTCTAAATAGTACAATTTTCATACGAAAAAGCGTTTACACTTTATATATAAATTATAACATAAACGATAAGTTTATAGAAGTAATTAAAAACTAGTATTAAAATAAATTATTAAAAAAACTATCTTTACGGTAAATATTATTAAAAATAATATTATGAAACAACGATAATTTAATTACTATTTAAAAAAACGATAAAAAAAGAAGTTGTCGTTCAACTTCTTTTAAATGGTATTTTTAGTAAGCTCTTGCGAATAGTAATGTAATATTAGCCTCTTTATTAGTTACTGGACATTTTTTAGTAATCAATTCAGATTCCACAATGACTCTAGCAGTAGCACCAGTATCTTCCTTAACTTGTAATTCAGCTTCCTCACCGTGAACACTCATTTTAACATACCCACCTAGTTCTAAATGCGCTTTAAATTCATCATATGTTTTGGCAGTACGAATATTTGAGTCTAGATGTTCTTTAGCTTTTTGATACATTTCGTTATGAATTTCATCAATTAAAGTAATTAAAGTTGATTCTAAATCTTTTAATGGTATAGTTAATTTTTCACGTGTGTTTCTCTTAACGACAACAACCTGTTCTTTTTCAATATCCCTTGGACCGAATTCGATTCTTATTGGAACACCTTTCATTTCATATTCACTAAATTTCCAACCAGGTCGGCGATCACTATTATCAATTTTAAATCGTAAGTTTGTTTTCTCTAAAAGTGCTTCAATTTTTGGAATGTGATTAACTACAATTTCTTTTTGATTTTGAATTGGTACTACTACAACTTGAATCGGTGCAAGGCGTGGTGGTAGGACTAATCCTTCATCATCGCCATGGACCATTATGACAGCACCAATAAGTCTAGTGGTGACTCCCCATGAGGTTTGGTGAACTGGTTTTTCAATATTGTTTTCATCTTGAAATACGATGTTAAAAGCTTTAGCAAAGCCATTTCCAAAATAATGAGAAGTACCAGATTGTAACGCTTTACCATCATGCATTAGTGCTTCAATTGTATAAGTTTCTTCAGCACCAGCAAACTTTTCTTTATCAGTTTTTTTACCAGTAATAAAAGGAATGGCTAATAGATCTTTGCCTAAATTATCATAAATATCTAACATTTGAAGAGTCTCTGCCATCGCTTCTTCCTTAGTGGCATGTGCGGTATGACCTTCTTGCCATAAGAACTCTTTCCCTCTTAAGAAAGGTCTAGTTGTTTTTTCCCATCTGACCACACTGCACCATTGATTATATAAAACTGGTAAATCACGGTGTGATTTAATAATTTTGGCATAATGGTCGGCAAATAAAACTTCGGATGTTGGTCTAATAATTAATCGTTCAGCCAAATCATCAGTTCCGGTCGTTGTAATAATTGCGGTTTCTGGAGCGAAACCTTCAATATGATCCTTTTCCTTTTGAAACAATGACTCAGGAATAACTAGCGGTAAATAGACATTTTGATGTCCAGTTCTTTTGAATTCTTTGTTCAAATAATTTTGGATTTGTTCCCAAATCGCATAGCCATATGGACGATAAATAATGAATCCTTGGACATTTGAATAATCCATTAATTCCGCTTTAACACATAAGTCAGTATACCATTTTGCAAAATCTTCATCTCTTGATGTTACATCTTTTACTAATTTTTGTTTACTCATATATCTCACCTTTTTAATACGGTTTCTCCGTTAATAAAATCTATCTTTCTATTTTTATATAGAGTCCCCAAAGCTCTTTTAAAGGCTTTGCGACTCATATTAAATACTTGTTTAATATCATCTGATGATGATTTATCAGTTAATTTCATTCTACCAGTTTTCTCCAAATATTTAAGTATCATTTCAGCATCATCTAACATTTGTTTTTCTTTTTGAAGTGTTAGTTGACCACTATAGTATTCATTATGACGATAGTTAATGATGACCATCGTATCTTCACCAATACGATAAGGTCGCCTTAAATTGGTTGAACTAACGAAGATTGGTGTTAAGTTATTAGTTAATAAACTAAGACCTTCCTCACTAATTTTAAAGACTCGAGCATGAATTTCTTCACCTTGGTTGAAGTCTTCCATTTCCCTTTGATGGGAGTTAACAGCTAGAAAATTATCACTGACTTCTAATTCGACATACATATAGTCACCCACTTGGGGCCAAAAAGAAGTAGTTTTTGGTAAATTATCTTTTGAATATAAAATATCTTTATTAATTCCATTATCTAAAAATACCCCAATATTATGGTTAACACCATTAACTTTTAACCAAGATGATTGATCTTTAGTAATTTTTGGTGTTAATAAGGTGGCTGCTAAGCGACCTTTATTATCATAAAATAAAAAAGCATTAACTAAAGAATTAATTGCTAAATCTTGGAAGTTTGTCTCATTATTATGTAAAAAAACTTCATTTTTTCGCCTAGAAATTAACATATATCCAATATCAGTTTTTCTTAATACTTTTAATTGTTGTATTTCTCCTGGTTTTAACATTCAATCACCATATTATAGTTTATCACATTCTAACTTCTTTACTGGCTTTGTAGTCAATAAATGGAAGTGAAAGTAACGTAAAACCAACCCCCATTAAGAACCATATTTTATAATTGGCAGGATTTTCAGTTAGTAAACCACCGATTAAGACAAATACAGTATTAAAGGCTGACCTAATTGACCCCATTAAAATAGTAGCGATTGTTACATTATATGGTTTAACAATGCTCGCAATAGTATCCATCATCATAAAAATAGAAATAGAAATTGGGAATGCTCTTATCATTGTAACGGCAATTATTACTCCAAGTGGAACTTGAATAAAGCCGGCAAGTGCATAAACTCCGTATCTTATTACTAGGGAAATAATCATTGCCATATATAAATAAATATGAGGAATTCTTCTGCCATATATGTTCAATAAAATAAGTATAATTAGTTCAATAGCAACATAAGCAGCTACCACAAAACCATAATGCATTTCATTTAACTCGTAAATGTCCCTAAAAAAAGTAGGTAAATAAGTATCAAAGATAAACATTGAGGTTAAAGTAAATGTAACAACAAATACGTATTTCCAATACTTTATATTTTTTAACAATTCTTTTGGTTCTGGTTTATGAGATAATGTTTGATCTATATCTACATTTATTGGTTTGATAAAGTTAATCAAAAGAGAAGTAACAACAAATAAACTAGAACCGACATAAAAAGCGGTTTTATAACCATATTGAGAAACAATAACACCAGAAATAATTACAGTAATTGCATAAGCAAGTGTTCCCATAATTCTAATTTTAGAGTATTGCTCATCATGAGCATTACAGTAAGTGACAGTATAAGTATCAAATAAAATATAAAATGGTTGCCCAGCAACGCCGATTATAAAAATTATTAAAATAATAAGCCAAATATTAGCACCAATATTTGCCAATATGATGACGGCAACTGCCTCAACAATCGTAAGTATTCGAATAAACATCCGATTATAGTTAATGTTTTTAGATAGTTTAGACCAAATTGGGTTGACGAAAATTGCGACCATTGGTAAAATCATCATAATTTTCCCAACATCGCTATTTTGTAAACCAATTGATCTTAGATAATATGCTAAAAAAGGATAGATAAATGCATCCCCCATAAAACGTATAAATGATGTCAGTTGATATTTAGCAGTTTCTTTTCTCATAATCGATCATATCTATTATAACCGATTTTTCAAAAATAAAAGAAAAAGGTGATAAATCACCTTTCCGATAGTTCTTCATTTAATTCCTGATATCTTTTTAATAACAATTCTTCAATAAAATTAACAAACGGAGTGATATCCTTTTCAACCTTAAATGTTTCTAGTACTTGAATGTATCGGTTTTTCATTTTAGCTGACATCGTTACAGCTAAATAATCTTCTTTCATTAAGTAATAATTCATAACTAATCTAGCAAGTCTACCATTAGCGTCTAAAAATGGATGGACTTTAGCTAATTCAGCATGAGCAAAGACAGCTTTTTCTACAGGATTATCTTTATAGTTATTAAGCGTATAGAAATATCTTTTCATACGATCATAAACTTTAATGTAATCAGGTGGTTGGTGAGTAGCACCAGGGATGCGGATATTAACGTTACGATAATTTCCGCCATTTAAAATACCTTCAGTTAAGAGTTCGTGAATATCTTTAATAATATCTTCAGTCATTTCTTCATTGTCTTTAACCATTTGATAAACATGATTAATCGCTTTATAATGGTTTATGACTTCTTTAATTTCACGTTCACTATATCCTTTGACAATTTCATCACCAGTAATAATTTTTTTAACATCATCTAAAGTGACCTTATTCGTTCCTTGTAACGAAATTGCATCATAAGTATAAAGTATTTTAAATTTTTCTTGCATCTGTTCATATTTTTTATTGTTGACCAGACCTTTAATGTTAGTTAGATAATCTTTTCTTTCTAACTCCAAAATATTTTTATTCATGAATATCAACTCCCTTATCTTATTAAAATTATATCACAATGAAGGCCTCTTTAAAACAAAAAATATTTATTTCATATGTAAAATTTAAAAAACGATATCATATCAACAAAAATTTATGTTTTGTTCGAATTTAATAATAAAAGACCGATTATTGCTTACAAAATGGAATTTTTAATGTTGATATGATAAAATTAGTTTAATAAACAGGAGATGACTAATAAATGAGTGTTAAGAGAAAACTGAACATATTTACAGCACTATTTATAATCTTAAGTATGATTGGAACTTATTTTGTTACAACCGAAGGTCTTAATAATTTTTTAATATCGTTTACGATTACACCGTTTACCGTTTTCAGTTCAATCATTGGTAATTTACTAGTCTTAATTTTTATAGTTGCAATAGTGTTTTTAGTTTTTAAAAAGGCTTATACGAGAATGCGGGTTTTAACAGTAATCTCATTCATATTAAGCTTTTTTACCTATTTAATATTTATCAATATTAGATATTATCAAGCTCCATTTTTAATCAAAGATTTAACTTTTGCTAAACACGCTGGACCAGATATTACGTTTTCGATTATGACAGTGGCTATTACTGATTTATTCACTCAATATCGGGTAATATTATTTTTAGGTTTTTTTGTATTGTTAATTTTATATTTTGTTTTTTCTCATGATCGACAAGAAGGTATTTACAGTAAGAAAGTTAACCCAAAAGTATCACTACAAAGCAATAAAATACTACTAGCCACTATTCTCGGATCGCTTTTACTTAGCTTTGGCCATGTCAATTTAAGTTATCGTTATACAAGAGAAAGATGGCAATTAAATCATGAAAGACCATTGTATGGTTTACAAGTAAGCGGACTTTATAATTTTTATCTTTATGATTTTTTAGGGTTTGAATGGGCTGATGAAAATATCGTTTCTGATGAAACGTTAACCAAATTTGAATCATATGATAAGAATAAAAATACATATGTTAATTTCTTTGGGGAAACATATGGTAATCAATTATTATTAAGTGATGCCACTACCGTTACGTTAAGTGACAAACTAGGAGAAGTAACAACTCTCAATGGTTTATTTGCAAATAAAAATATTATTTATATTCAATTAGAGTCGTTAAACACGTTTTTAGTTGATGGTTCTAGCCCTTACTTGGAAAGCCTAAATATGTTACCATATTTCAAAACTTTAATTAATGAGTCTTATTTCTTTGATAATTTTTATTCGACTGTCGGTATTGGGAATTCAAGCGATGCCGAAATTTCAGGCATGACCGGTTTTTATACTCAAGGGAATAATCTAATGTATTGGCAATATGGAAGTGAAACATATCCTCGTGAAATTACACTTTATGATAAAGTCTCCAATAATGCCTATAAAGAAATGATTAATTATGAACTGAACCCACTTCCAGAAGCTTTGGGTAGTGATTATTTCTCGGCATCATTCCATGCCGATGGCAGACAATTTTATAATCGTGAAAATACTCATCCAGGTATGTTAAAAATTGATGAATTTTATCATTTTACTGAGTATGAATTGCCTGATAAAATTGGTAATTATAATGCAGTTGACTATTTTCCTAACTTTCTTGAGAAAAATCCAGGTAGTCCGTGGGTTAGTGAAAAAGATTTGTTTGAGTGGGTAAAAATGGTTGCAAAAGAAAAGTCAATGGAACATCAAAAATACTTTTTGTATCCGATAACTATTCATCCACATACTCCATATTTATATGATCCATATGCGGACGATCCAGCCTTAACTAAAGCAGATTTAAATGTTAGCCAAGTTACTTTAGATTGTCTTAACTATTTAAGATTTTATAATGAAGTTTTTAAAGAGATACTTGATATGGCCAAAGAATTAGAAAATACTATTTATGTGATTTATGCTGATCATGGCACTGGATTTTCACCGAATGATATGCGAGTTATTTTGGATAAGCCACATTTAACCGAATTGGAAATTTGGGAAGAGCTATATAAAGTACCAGCCTTAATCTATGCACCTGATGATACTTCAGATGGGGAAATTAAATCTGGATTAATTAAGGGTAGACAGCCTTTAGTTAGATCTCAAATTGATTTGTATCGAACTGTTCTAGAGTTAGTTGGACGAAATGATAGCCATTACTATTACGGAGTTAATGCCTTGTCTAATGAGAAGACATTTGCATTCCAAACTAGAGTTTCACTGTTAATGACTGACGACTTTACTCTACAATTAAAAAAATATTCGAAAAACGATATCTTTAGTCGGGACTATATTTATCTTCATAATGATGATATGGATTATGATTTCAATGAAATAATTGATAAGGTTCTTGAATTCAAAGAAACGAGTGATCGAGTAATCACCAATAACTTAGTTCAAGAGGTTAATCGTAAGAAAAAGGGACAAGATTGATTGTCCCTTTTTTTACAGTACAAATTTATTTCTTAAAGTTTAACAACGTTTACAGCTTGTGGGCCGCGATCACTGTCTTTAATTTCAAATTTGACTTGGTCACCTTCAGCTAAAGTCTTAAAGCCCTCTGCCTTGATTTGAGAAAAGTGTACAAATACATCTTTTCCATCAGCATTAATAAAGCCAAATCCTTTTTCGCTATTAAACCATTTTACAGTTCCGGTCATCTAAAAAAATACTCCTTATTTTATTAAGCAAAATCTGCTCAAATCAATGGTAGCACACTTTACTTTAAATAACAAACAAAATTTGAATTTTATGAAAAAAAATGTAGATTTACGCATATTTAAATCTACTCATTTTATATAACTATTGAAAAGAAATTAAATAATTGATACAATACATAATGAACGTTAGCCCCCATAGTTTAGTGGCAAAACGCAGCAATGGTAATGCTGAAATCCAAGTTCGATTCTCGGTGGGGGCACCATTAAAAGAATTATCAAAGAAGAGCGATGCTCTTTTTCTTTTTAAAGTCGATTATAAAAACTGATTTTAGGTATTTTTATTCCTTTTTTAAGTTTAACATTTAAAGTTTTATCTTCTTGATTATCAAATAAAGGTTCGAAAATCCAATTAAGCCCAATCTCTAAATTTTTTTTATTTTTTAAAAAATCAAGTTCATCACTAATATTTAGCAAATGATGTGCTTTTTTGAGTTCATACGTTAAATGTTTTTCGGATACTTTAGGATTATCTGTCGCTTCAAGGAAAGTTAACAGTTCAAATGTTTTTACATCATCACCAGAAATGTAATGAAGATAAGAAATTAAGAATAATACTGATATACCTTCGTTTGTCCGATTAAGAATATTTCTATTTAATGATAATATTTGATTTTCTAAAACATGATTTCTTTTATAATTTTCAAAAATGACTGCTTCGAGGTAGTCAATGATATAAGAATAGGTTACGATATTGTAGTTTAATCCATGGTTTAGTAAATAAGTTATTTTATTATTTAGTAAATATTCTTGACTTAATTCTTTGGCCTCTTCGTTAAAGTGAATATAAGAAGAGATGACTTGTAACAAGTAATCTGGCTCATTCTTAACTTTGTTGTAGGCAACGAAATCTCCCGCCGCCATTTCGTTAGATGCACTAGAGGCAATAATTACTAAAACAGTTAAAATCAAGATTGTGAAAGTTGAAGTAATCATATAACTAATTAAAGGTAAACTAGGAGATAAAAAGAGTAGCAATAAAAAAATGATAAACATTAAAAAGCCGAAAATGATTGAAACGATAGGTGCCGCAATTAGTGATTTAGCTAATTTGTCTTTGACAACATCTAATTCATCATCATTAGTAATTGGTGGTAATTTAGGAACCACCAATCCTCCACCTAAAAGTAGCAGTTTAGGATTAACTTTTAAAGTGAAACATTTGCCTTTTCTAATAAACATAAACATAAAAAGATAAACAGCTTTTATTTTAATTTTGTTGATACTAAAAATAAAAGCGTGGGTTAATTCATGAACCGCAAGCGTGATAAAAATAGTGGCTAAAACGATTAAAATATGAGCCCACCAGTAAGTTTTTACATCATGATTATGGATAATTGCTGCCACAATTACTCCAATCATAATGGAAATTAGTACTAATAACATATATTTAATCCTGTTAATATGTTTCATTTTCTTAACCTTTCAAATGCTAATCGCTTATCTTTTGTTTTGCCTTTTAAATAAATGATTCCACAATATTTAAATTCGAATTTTTTTAACATTTTAATCATAGGAATATTTAATTCATGTGTGTCAATTCTAATTGAAGAAATAGGGAAATGATTAAAAGCATATTCAAAGAATTGATTGCTGATTCCTAATCCGCGGAAATCCTTAAGAATAGCAATCGTGTGGATTGCTAGATAATTATTATCATTAGTTAACCATTTTCCGTCATAGATTTTGTCATAATCTGTTTCATAATTATAAAAAGATGCGCAGGCAACCACCCTACCATCTATTTCATAGACATACAAACGATTGTTTTTGATGTCATTATTAAAAGTATCTAAATTTGGATATCCATCTTGCCATTGAGGAGAGTTATAAGACTTAATAAATGTTTTAGCATCTTCATATATGGCTAGAACTTCTGCTTTATCTTTAAAAAGTCCTTTTCGTATCATTCATACCACCTAAAAATATTATATCACGATATTAAATTTCAAAAACTAATTAGGAAAAAGGATGCCATTTCCACTATGTGTTTTTAACCTAAATGGTCGTATTAATAATTATAAACTATAAAAAAACGGCCATCTGGCCGTTAAAATCAAGTGGAGCGGACGAGGGGAATCGAACCCCCATTTCATGCTTGGCAAGCACGTATAATAACCGTTATATTACGTCCACTAGTCATGCTAATATAGGTTATCAAAAGTAATTAAAGATGTCAAGAAAAATATATCAATAGAATGATTTTCTTAAATGATATTTATTTTTCTTTAATAGGCTATAACAAAACATATTTATCGTTATTTTTATTGTGTGAACCACAAAAAGTTAATATGTTCATATTAAATAATGAAACTTACACATTCTTTACAGAATATAAACATAAAAAGATAGAAAACAACTAATTAACATGTTTAAATGAAAATGTAAACGCTTACTCTTAAGTTTATAATTTTAAAAATAGGAGGTTTTTATGAAAAGAAACAATATTTTAAAAAGAATTTTAAGAGTTTTATTTTTATTACTTCTTGTTTTTGGTTTCTCAATTACAGCTGTTGGTTGCAAACCGGAAGGAAATGATCCAGAAAATAATAATGGTAATAATAACGGAAATAATCAAACAAATAATGATGACTGGATATTAGATTTATCCGTAAGAGATTTTAAAGGGAAAAATGGGGTTGTAGCAGCTGCAAATCCTTATGCTGCTAAAGCAGGTTTAGATATCTTACAGCAAGGTGGTAATGCTTTTGATGCTGCGGTAGCTGTGAGTTTTGCAATGGGAGTTGTTGAACCGAATGCATCAGGTCTTGGCGGTGGTGGAATTATGGTTGCCTACAACGCTAATAAGGGCGATTATGTTTCTTACAATTTTAGAGAATTTGTGCCGGCTGCGGGAACTGCTGCAAAATATGGTGATAATTCTAATACTCGTGGGGGTATTATGTCAAGCGGTGTTCCAACACAAGTTGCTGGACTTTTAAAAGCTCATGCTGATAACGGTGTTTTAACAAGACAACAAATTTTAGCGCCAGCAATTAAATTAGCCGATGAGGGAGTTAAGGTGACACCAGAACTAGCAAATGCGATTAATGATCAGGTATCCAAACTGAATATCTCTAGAGAAGAAATCGCTGGGGTTTTCGCTGATGAATTAGCAATTGAGTATTTAAAAGAAGGAGATTTGTTAGTCCAAAAAAATTATGGGAAAGTTTTAAAACTAATTTCCGAACAAGGAGCGGCAGGATTTTATGAAGGTGATGTAGCCGATGCCATTGTTCAACTTCAAGAAAGAGAAGGCGGGATTATTACCCATGCAGATTTAATATATGCTATGGAAAATTATCCGTTAATTGAACAACCTGTAATGGGTACTTATCGTGGATATGATATTATTTCAGCAACAACACCATCATCAGGTGGTATTACACTAATTGAAGTATTAAATATGTTAGAGCAATATGGAGATATTTCAGAATTAGGTCATAATTCGGTTGAGTATATTCATGTTTTGGCAACAGCATTAACGTTAGCTTATGGTGATAAACGTCAATATATTGGAGATAGTAGAAAGGCTGATGTACCAATTAGAGGTTTATTATCTAAAGAATATGCGGCTGAAAGATGGGCTAATTATAAACCTGATCGAGCATATTTAGGAAGATTTGAGCCAAGCGGTTCTGATTATGGTAATCCATGGAAATATGAACCAAAATTATCACTATGGGATGGTTATAGTGGATATGACGGATTAGAAAGTGCATCAACAACTAGTTTTTCAGTTGCTGATAAAGATGGAAATATCGTTTCAGTAACCCAAACTATTAACTATTTCTTTGGAAATGGGTATGTGGTACCAGGTTATGGTTTTTTCATGAATAACGAACTTTCGAGTTTTAGTTTCAATGCAAGAAGTGTTAATTATATTGAACCATATAAACAACCAGTTAGTCATATCATGCCAACAATTATTATGTTAGATGGAGATCCATATTTAACAATTGGTTCACCAGGAAGTATGAGAATTCCTTCAGCAGTAATTCAAGTGGTAGTTAATATGATTGATTTTGGGATGGATATCCAAACTGCTATCGCTTCACCAAGAATTTATTCGTATGCACTAGCAAATGATAACTTTGGGATTAAGGGTCGAAGTGCTGGTAGTTACTTAAAAGATATTTATATCGAAAGAGCTTTAAAGGAAAGCACTAAAGAAGCGTTACAGGCGATGGGATATTTTGTAATTATTCAAGGTTCTGATGATATTGATTTATTCTTTGGTGGTGCTCAAGGAATCCATTTTGATAAGTCAAAAGAGTATCCACTACATGGTGGTGCCGATCCTAGACGTGATGGGAAAGCTTTAGGTTATTAATATGTTTTTTCAAATAGAACTACTTTATTTTATTGTCATGATCGGGGTGTTTATATTACTTGTAGTAAAAAAATTACCAGCCGGTCTAGCATTAATAATTTCATCAGTAATAGGAGCTCTATTATCGGCAATTATCAGCAAAACGGAATTTCAGTTAAGACATTTTGTTGAGGGTGGGGTTGCCTATTTCAACCCAATTTTATTGGTTACATGTGCCATGATATTCATGGTCGTGTTACAAGCATCTGGTGCTCTTGATTATATTAGTGTGAAAATAGTTAAAACTTTTAGAAAAACACCGTCACTAATGTTAATTAGTTTTATGTTTATCATTATGTTGCCAGGAATGATTACTGGATCAACTTTAGCATCAGTCATTAGTGCAGGAGCTTTAGTTGGACCAATTATGATTAAATTGGGGATACCGAAACATAAAACAGGAGCAATCATCGCTTTTGGAGCTATCATGGGAGAAATTGCTCCTCCGGTAAATATTCCGGCAATGTTAATTTGCGAAGCGGTAGATATGCCCTACCGTGGGTTTACCCTGCCATTACTTTTATTAACAATTCCGTTAGCTATTTTTACAGTATTAATTCTTGGGAGAAAACACATCAGAAAGATGTCTCTAGAAGAAGTTGAAGAAATTATCGATCAATCAATACTAAATGAAACTAAATGGTATGTTACTTTACCAATATTCATTTTATTAGCGGTAATTATACTTCAAAATATATTCCCTAAAGTATTTGGAATATTTGGCATGCCATTTGGATTTATTGTTGCAACAATTCCTGGGTTATTTGTTGGTAGAAAGATTAATATTCTAGAGACACTAACCACTGGAGTAGAAAAAGCCCTACCAGCAATCTTGTTATTAGTTGGGGTTGGAGTTTTTGTTCAAACGATTGCTTTAAATGGTGTTAGAGGATACTTTGTGATGAATGTATTAAACTTACCAAGTTTCTTACAGTATATTGGGATGGCAATATTTGTGCCACTATTAGGTGGAGTCAGTTCTTTTGCATCAGCATCAGTCTTTGGTGCTCCATTTGTAATGGCTTCACTCAATTTAAATATAGTTGTTGTAGCAAGTGGAATTTCGCTTTTAGCAGCTATCGGTGAATTCTTACCACCAACAGCAACCGCTGCAGCATTTACTCGTGAAGTAATTGAAGAAGAAAACTATTTAAAGATTACTAAAGCGGCTATTATTCCGATTACAGTAACGATATTATACGCGATGCTATTTATTGTGTTAATTGCGAGAATATGGTAGGTGAACTATGACTATTTATAATTTTATACATTATTTGTACATTTTAATTTTAGTTGGACTTGTTGTTTTAATGGTTAGACGATTTATTAAATCAGAAAAATGGATTGAAAAGATAACAATCGTAATTGTAGTTGTCTTGTTTTTGCTAAGAATATTACATATTAAATGAGGACGATATTATGATAGAAAAATTTAAAAAACATAAAACATTAATTTTAAATATTGTCTTAATTGTTTTAGGGGTAGTCGTGTTAGTGTGGGCTGGAATCGAATTTAAAATTCATGCTAATTATGAAACGACTTATGTCATAAGGGATGGAATTGAAGTTGAGAATTTATCTAAATATTCACCTAATTTAAAAAGAACATCTGCTGATAGCGAAATTTATATTTTAAGAGGAAATCAACCTGGTCCAAGTGTTTTAATTATTGGTGGGACGCATCCAAATGAACCTTCATCAAATTTGACAGCTACGTTATTATTGGAAAATATTGAAGTGGAAAAGGGGACAGTATTTATAATTACTGAAGGAAATGGTAGTGCTATGGCTAATACCTTTCCTCAAGAAGGAACAAGGCAGTTTTATGAAATAGAAACACCTTTTGGCTCAAGAAAATTCAAATTTGGATCCAGAGCGACAAGTTTTACTGATCAATGGCCAAATCCAGAAATATATGTCCATCCACAATCTGATCAAAAATTATCTTCGGGAGACGCAGGAAATTTAAATAGAGCTTATCCAGGAGTTAAAAACGGAACAATTACTGAACAAATTGCCTATGGAATTATTGAACTGATTAAACAAAATGATATAACGATTACTATTGATTTACATGAGGCTTCTCCTGAATACTTGACAAATAATGCAATTGTTTCGCATGATAATGCTGTAGCAATGGACATTGCTGCTAAAGCATTCCTAACGTTAGAATTTCAAGGAATTACAATTAAAGCGGAGACTTCTCCTAAAAATTTAAGAGGATTAACTCACCGAGAAATTGGAGATTATACCAATTCACTAGCATTTCTTCTTGAAACATCAAATGCTTCTCAAGGAAGACTGAGAGGGGCTTTTACTAAAGATTTAATTGTTACTGGAGAAGATAAGTTTTATGATAAAGCTGACGAATTAGGTTTGTTGTTCGCAGCGCCAGTTCATATTAATGAACGTGTTGCTAGACATACAGCATCAATTATGGCAATATTAAAAGGATTTAATGAGACAGCGATGGCTGTTGAAAAAGGAACATTTGTTATTAATAATGTTCCAAGTTATGATAATATCATACAAAATGGAGTTGGGTACTATTTGCTCGACCCAAATAAATAAGAAAAGAGGAAAGAAAAATGAAAAGATTTTTAGGTGTATTATTATTGGTGGTTGGGTTATTTTTCATGGTGGCATGTGAAAAAGAGAAAGATGATCCAAATAAGAATGGCAATGGTAAACAAAATGAAATGGTTTTTGACCAAGCATTAAAAACTGAATATCATAATTTGCTTCAAGGGAAAAAACTATATTTAACTACAGCGGGACAAGCAGACTTAAATATAGTTGAAAACATTTTAAATGGTGCCGGATTAGCGAGTACTGAATATACTTCAAAAGCGTTATTAAAAGCTAGTGAAGTAGAAACTGGATCAGCAGTTATTTTAGTTATTGGTGCTTCTGGTAAAGGATTAGGTGATGCTGGAACTAATGTGCCGGCGGAAGTAGTAAGAGTTGAAGAATTTGGTGCTAAACAGACATCAGGAGACATAACATTAGTTGTTGTTCATGTTGGTGGCGAAGGTAGAACTGGAGCACAAAGTAATCCAATTATTGAGGCAGCAATCCCAGTAGCTAAACTTGCCTTAGTGGTTGACACTAAGACTCAAAACCATATCTTTACGAGTGCAGTTGGTTCTTCAAAAGTAGAATTAGTTTTCTTTTCAAAAGCGACAGCATTAATTACACCATTTAAGACCTTGTTAGGATTATGATTAAGCGCCTCTTTGGCATTTTGTTACTACTATTATGTTTAGTTGGATGTAACAACAAGCAAGAAGAAAAAGTAAAAATCAAGAAATTTTCCATATTAAAAGATACTATTTATGAAACGGATGTGTACCATTTTATTACTAATAAGCCAGGTAGTAAGGTCGTAATTATCGGTGGAATTCATGGTGATGAGGTTGCTGGTTATAGTGCTGCGGAAAGATTATTAGAAGAGAATCCATTTGCTGGTGAAGTTTTATTAATCCCAAGGGCTAATATTTTAGCGACGCAGCTAAATGAAAGATATCCCGGAGCTCAAACTAAAGGAGTATATAAGGGCGTTACATACAGTGATTTAAACCGATGTTTACCAGGTAACGCTAATGGAACAATTACCGAAAAAATAGCACATGAATTAGTTACGGTAATTAAGGATTTTGAGCCGACGTACATAATAGATTTACATGAATCTTTGAGGAGTTATAAAGATTCAAGGCCTAAAATAGGTGATAGTTTAATTTATTCTAATAAAGAAAGTGCATGGATTGCATTACAAATGTTAGAACATTTCAATGAAACATATTTGGAACCAGGTGATGTCGTTTTTAGACTTGACAGTAATGCTCCAAAAGGGAGTTTTAACAATTATTTTGGAAGTTTAGGATATATGACATTCACTATTGAAACAAATAGACAATTAAGATTAGAAAAAAGAATTACTCAACAATTAGATTTGATTAAGACATTCTTTTATATAATTCAATAAGAAAGGAGAGAAAGAATGAGAAAAAGATTTGTATTTGTGGTATTTTTACTACTTTTATTTGTAGTATCAGGTTGTACAAAAATTGAGTATACATTAGACGGACCAGCTACAGTTACACTTGAAGTTGGAGAAACGAAAAATGTTAACTTAACGATTAGTCCATTAGACCAAGTTGGTGATGTTAAAGTGGTTGTTGATAAACCAACTGTTGTCAGAGTCACTTTGACAGATCAAACTTTAAAGGTTGAAGCGCTAACTGCTGGTACAGCAAAAATCACTTTAACTTTAGAAGATAAAAGTTTAGAGATTAATGTGACAGTTAATGCCGAAGCGATAATTGAAGAACCAGTTTATGAAGAAAAAACGGTCTTACAATTACTACAAAGTGGTAAAAATAATGATAAGGTAAAAGTAACTGGTGTTGTTTTTGGTGTGGCTAATACCGGATTCTATTTAGAAGATAGCGATACTGGTAAAATTTATGTTACTTTATCGGAAACCGCTGATCTTAAAGTTGGTGATAAGGTTGAGTTACAAGCTGAATATGGTTTAGTTGGAGGTTACCCAAGATTAAAAAATGCAAAAGTAGTAGAAAAACTTGGGACAGCGACTGAATATGGTAAACCAGTTACAGCAAAAACTATTCAGCAATTACTTGCGTTAGATAGAACTACTAAAGTTGGAACATATGCCAATGTATTTGAAGTTACTGGAACAATCGTTAAAACTCCTGCGGGTTTCTATCAATTAGTTGATGAAGAAGCTAACAGTGTTCAATTTACAGCTCTTTCCAATGTATCTTTATTTGATGGTAAAGAAAACTCACGTTTCAAAGTTAAAGTTATCCTTCATGATTTTAACTTGGTTACTAACAAATGGGAAGTCACCTTTGTTGGAACTGCAGCTGATATTGTTGCTAAACCAGTAACGTTAGAAGAACTTTTACCTAATATTCAAGCGGATATCAATACACTACCTAAACATGTATATGGTAGATTGAATCTTCATACAGAACATCCAACACTACCATTTGTGACCTATCAATATTCAGTTGATACTAACGCTTATATGTCAATTCAAGATAATGTGGCTACTTTTGATATTGCGGCATTAAAGGCTGCTGACGCAGCTGATTTACCAGTAACATTAAAGGTTACTGCAGTTCAAGGAAACGAAACGAAAGTAATTAATTATCCAATTACTTTACATGCAATTAAAGAGAGAACTGTAACTGATCTTTTAGATAATTCTCCACAAGTTAACTATAGTTATGTTGTAGTAAAAGGTAGAGTTTTAGCACTTGCTAGAAACCAATCACTATCAATTCGTTCATTAATTATTGAGGATCCATTAACTAAAAAAACGACAACTGTTGATTTCTTTAACAATAACAAGGAAGGAGAAAACTATCTTTTAAATACATCGACAGAATTTAAAAATATTAAAGTCGGAGATGATGTTGTAGTTCATGCTCAATATCGCAATGTTTCTCGTTTCTCATTATTAAACATCAGTAATATTGAAGTAGTATCATCTGGAAACATAGTTGAACATGATTATGAGAACGCTTATGTATTAAGTAGTGCTGAAAGTTATGAGGAACTTGGTGGCAATTTAGATCAATATTTAAATAAGTTAGTTAAATTTGAAAAACCTTATTTTGCATTTTCAACATCAGGTGTACCAACTCAAACTAACTGGGTTAGAATTTTCCATAATGATGAAGTTCAAGTCTATGATAAATCAGTAAATAAACGATATTTTGCATTTTTAATTGCAGCTCAATCAGAAAACTTAGAAAACGATAAATGGACTGATTGGTTTGAAATTCCATTTGTTGCTGGACCAGCAGTTCAAGCTAATGTTTCAATTTATGCCTATGCATTATATGTATCGGATACATATTTAGCATTTGTAATTCCTTCTTTAGATGAGATACTGTTTACTTTAGCAGATAGAGTGGATAAATTATTAGACGCTCAAATTCCAGTAAGTATTGAATCGGGTGAAACCGTTGATTTAAATAAACACGAAGATTTAGTCACTGGTGGAATTACTTGGTCAGTTGATAAGCCACTTATTGATTTAGAAACTGGTCTTGTTGCTGAAGTTTCAGAAACTACAACAGTAAAACTAACTGCCAAATTTAATGACGGTGAAAAAGATGTTACTTTAACTAGAGAAATTTCTATTTTATTACCTAAGACACATACAGTTAGTGAGTTATTAACATCGGCTGAAAATGGACAAGTATTAAGAGCCAGCGGTCATTTTATTGGTTACTTCAGTGATGGTAATAAAAACGGAGTTAGAGGTTTAATTTTAAAAGATAAAGTCACTAGTGATGTTGTCTTGATTAATGATGCTAACGATTTATTTGGTGCCTATGGTGAAACATTAATTAATGAAGTTGCACCAAGAGTCGGAGATGAACTATATATTAGAGGTACCTTCAGTATTGCTGGTGAACCAGTTAGAAAAGAGTTTATTGTCGATGCTAATACCGAATTAAAGATTGTATCAAGTGGGAACACATTGTTATGGCCAGAAGCATCAATGGTTGTTATTCAAAACCAAGAACAAATGGTGGCATTCTTCACTAATCCAATCGTTGGTAAAATAATCAAATTTGTTGGTACTGAAGAAATACCATTCGCCTTTGGTGGATCGACAAATAACCCACTACCGACTATGAACCACAAATTCTTCTATAATACAGAAGCCACTAAGAATGATGATGTTAAATATCCAGATGCAGCGGGCAAAGTTGTTTCGTTTAAGAATGCTCACAATCAACCTAATGCTGGTGAAAAATGGTGGGTAGACTTATTTGATTTACCAGATAACTCATTTATTGGACCAACCTCATCAAATCCACCAATTGTTAGATATGGAACATTCTACGGCATTTATTCAGCTCAAACTAGTACATATCATCAAATGAACTTTGTTAATGTTGACAACTTTAATGTTCCACGTATTGGGGCAATTAGACGTATTTTAACCGAAAATATGCCAACGGCTACTGCTCCAGGTGAAACAGTGACATTAACGAAATCAATTCCAAATTTAGTTGATACTATTCAATGGAGTATTGATAATCCTTTAATTAATTTAGATACAGGACTTGTATCCAATGTCACTGAAATGACTAATGTTACATTAACAGCATCATTTACTGATTTTGGCAAAGCTAAAACATTAGAATTCCAAGTTTCCATTGTTCCTGCTGAAGTACCAGTCTTAAGTATTAGTGATGTTTTAACGTCATCTAATCCTGGTGATTCAGTTAAGGTAAAAGGCGTTGTAGCGGGATTCCATTGGAATGGTTCTAGTACTAGAACTGATACTTCGCATGGTATTATTTTAAAAGATCCGGCTAATAATAATGTTATGTATCTTACAGGATTACATAGTACATATGGTGATGCGGTAGGTACCTATACAGTCGGCGAAACTCCTTTAGCAATCGGTGATGAAATTGAGTTAACCGCCAACTATGTAGTGAGTGATGCATCAGGATTAACTGGTAGAAAAGAATTAAATATTACTGGTGTGGATTCGGCACAAATTAAGGTGTTAAATACTGGTGTCGCTAGAACATGGAATTTAGAATCAGCACAAGTTATTTCTTCCAATGCAGATTTATCAACTTTAGCAGAAACTTTAGAATATGGTAAACTTTACAAACTTTCTGGAGCTTTCGGTTTTAGAGGTTCGGCTACTAGTTATGGAACAGGAATTAACTTCGTTCCGGGATATGTCTTTACGGCAGCAAATGACTACAATCACACAGCAACATGGGCTGATAGACCACAAAGATTTAGTTTCAAGTTTGATGGTAACGCTTATAATTTAGGTGAAAATTGGTGGGAAACTAAATTAAATGTGACAGCTGAAAATTACGGTGGAACAGCTAGTGATGGTCACAAGTATAATGAAGATAGTTATATTTATTTCATAGTCGGTTCGGCACTTCCAAAAGCAACAATAAACTTTGGTTATATCCAATTGGCAGTATTAGATCCTTCATGGATTAGCGCAACAAGAATCCTTGCTTCATAACATAAAATAAGAAATCTCAGATATAGGGCGGCAAGTGCTGCCCTATCCTGCTGGGTAATAAATTGTTAATTAAATATGCTCATAAAATGATATAATAGAGGGGAACAGAGATGGCTATTACAATAGGTTTATTTGACTCAGGACTTGGTGGGTTGACAATATTAAGACATCTTCAAAAAACATATTCGAATGTAAATTATGTTTATGTTGCTGATTATGCATATAATCCATATGGAATAAAAGATTTTAAAGTGATTGAAGGAAGAGTTAAAGCGATATCAAAATTTCTAGAAAATAAATGTGATGTTATAGTAATTGCATGTAACACTGCGTCGATACACATCAATTCTATTAAATCGTCAAAAAAAATATTTGATATAATTTTACCGACAGCTTATTATGCAATTGCTAAATCAAAGGGCCGTATTGGAGTGTTGGCTACTGATAAAACGATTCAATATGGCAAATATCAAGAAATAATTGAAAAAGCTGGACTAAAAGTAATTGCTGTAAAAGCTAGTGAATTTGTCGATATAATTGAATCAAATAAAATTGAAGAAGAAGGATCTTTCAAGATATATCAAGAAAAAATGCAACAACTAAAAGATGTTGATACAATTATTTTAGGGTGTACTCATTTTGAACTTATTAAGGATAAACTAAGAGAAATTGATGATACTAAAAACTACATAACTAGCGGGACACCAATTGCTAGTTTACTTAAAGAATATATTAACAATGATAAACACCTAGGTAAAACTTGGATTTATTTAACCAAATCTAACGAACATTTTATTAAAATGGTTGCTAATTTAAACATAAATTATGAATCAATTATGATAGAAGAAATTGAATAACAGAAATTGAGGATAGGGTTCTTGAAGAAAAAAATTATTAAATTGATAAATGTTATATTATTAATTGTAGCTAGTTTATTTTTTTCTTCATGTAAGAACTCCGTTGTTAATGAACCGATAGACACTAGCGTTTTTCCAGACGCTTTTTCAGGTATCATTAACAACAAAAAAGTTTATGTTACATCATTTGGTCAATCAATTGACATTGAAGATATTATTCGAGAACTAGATGCTTTAAATGTTAGTTATACACGAAATAATTATTTGGAAAATGATGATATCGCTAATGATTCGGTTGTAATTATGGTAATTGGTTGTAGTATTAAAGGTCTTCAGGAAGCTGGAACATCAGTTGAAGCTGAATCTGTTCGTGCCCAAAAGATTATTAATTCAAAAGATGATAAAAATTTAATTTTAATTGCATTTCATATTGGTGGTGTCGAAAGACGTGGTCGTACTAGTGATGGTCTAATTAGTAGTGTAATGAATCATACTGATTTTAATATTTTTTATAAACCAGGTGATTATGATGGGTATCTCTCAACAATATCTAGTAAAAACAATATACCGATGTATGGTTATGAATTTCCTAGTCAGTTACTTCAAACAATCAAAAAGATAACGATAGGGGATGATGAATCATGACTGAAATAGTAATTTTAATACTGATTTTACTCTATATTGGATATCTTTTTTTTGAAAAATATTATCACAAAATGTTGCGGAAGAAAATCAAATATGTAATTCATGTCAATGGTATTCGCGGAAAGTCGACTACGTGCCGCTTAATTGATGCCGGTTTAAGAGAAGCGGGTTTTAAAGTTTTTACTAAAACAACTGGAACGATACCAACTATCATTAATGTTAGTAATGAAGTTAAAACATTAACAAGACTAGGACGAGCCAATATCATTGAACAATATAAAGTGTTAAGACAAGCAGCTAGAGAAGGTGCTGAAGTTTTAGTTATTGAATGTATGGCGATTACCCCTAAACTTCAAGCGTTGAGTGAAAGAATCTTAGATAGTGATATTACTATTATTACTAGTGTATATCATGATCACTTGGATGTTATGGGAGAAACATTAGAGGAAATTGCTAAATCATTGTCTGAAAGTATCCCGGCACAAGCGGATTTAATTATCCCTGATGACCAATATTTAAGTATTTTTCAGGAAAGAGCTGATAAACTTCAAACTAGAATTCATTTTAAATCGATTTATGAAGGGGAAGATACTTTTAAAACGTTTAGAGAAAATATTGAACTCGCATTAAAAGTAGCCGATATATTGAATATTGACCAAGACATATTCTTAAAAGGTTTTTCAAATTATCATCCTGACACGGGAGCATTTTCCATTTATAAATACCGCGATATGTATGTTTTTAATGGATTTTCTATCAATGATCCTGATTCTATAAAAAGAGTGTATAATGAAAACCAAGAAAAATATAATGACTCGAAATTTTCAATTTTAATTAATTTTAGAGATGATAGACAATCAAGAACAATTCAACATTTAGAAATGTTAAAAGAATTAAAATTTAATAATTTATATGTCATGGGAACTAATACTCGTTATGTAATAAACAAATTAAAGAAAGCTAATATTAAGGCTGAATTATACAATAAAAAGAATCCTATAAACGATAAATACTTATTTTTAATGGGCAACTATCAAGGTACAGAAGATATTATTAATATGTATAAGCAAGGAGAACAAATATTATGATGGAAATTATCATTATTGGAATTCTATTAAGCATCATTTTTTATGAATTAACAGGGATCTCACCAGGAGGGATTATCGTTCCTGGTATTTTAGTTTTATATATAAACCAAGTTGATAGATTGATTTATACCGTAGCTATTAGCTTAATTACCGTAATGGTGGTGCGATTATTATCAATATATGTTTTGATCTATGGCAAAAGAAGATTTGCAATTATGATTTTAATTAGTGTTTTTTTACATATAGTTATTAGTTTTATTTTGAAATCATTATCAATTAGCTTATTTAATGTCTCCATTATTGGTGTGACAATTAGTGGGTTAATTGCTAATGAAATGTATAAACAAAAAATTAGAAAAACACTACCTGCAATGATAATTGTAGTAACTTTACTCCATATGATCACCTTGATTATAAAGGAAATTGGCTTATGAATACAAAGCATATAATATTAGGTTTATGGGCGGTTTTGTCTATTCTTGCAGTAGCAATTACTAATACTAGCACTTCTCTTGGCCCATCAAAACATTATGAAGAAAAGAAGGAAGCGACCATATTAACTAAAAAAGCATTTGCAGAAATCAAGGAATATAAAATGTCTTTAGGATTTCCCAATGTTGATGAAGATATCCATAATAGTGGTTTAATTGGTGAAAGATATACTCCTATTACAACTACACTCGGGATATTGGAATCTAAAAGAACTTCCACTAATCCTAATTTTGCTGCAGTAATTATTGACATGTTTGAAGAAGCTAAAATTAAAAAGGGTGATGAAGTTGTCGTGACTTTTTCAGGATCATTTCCAGCTTTAAATATTGCCGTAATGGCAGCGATTGAAGTCTTTGAGTTAAAACCATTAATTATGGCTTCAATTGGTAGTTCTAGTTACGGTGCAAATAATCCAGAATTTACTTATGTTCACATGAGTAATCACTTATATGAAACAGCAATTTTTTCTCATAAAATAGATTATGTATCATTAGGTGGAGCTAATGATACTGGAAATGAATTTGAATCGACAATTAGGGAAAATTTACTAACCTATGTTAACTCATCCAACATTGATATTATTGAAATTGAAGACTTTAAAAAAAATATTGATTATCGTTTTGATTTAATTAAACAACATGTTCCGAATTATAAGATGTTAATTAATGTTGGTGGAAATTTAATTTCTTTGGGAAGAGAAGAATCAAGTTTTTATCAAAAAAACGGATTAATTATACCTAGCATATCTAATGTATTTGTTAACAATGATAATAAAGGATTAATCCAAAAAACATTAGAAAAAAGAATTCCAGTAATTCAATTATTAAATCTCAAGAGTTTAGCATACAAATATAGTATTCCTTACGACTCTGTAGATAATTTAGAAATTGGCAAAGGTGATGTCTATTTTGAAAAAAAAGTTAATTTAATGATACCGATTATCACAGTTGTTTTAACTGGTATAATTATTGTGTTTTACTCATATTACTATAAAAGGGGGCAATGATATGTATACAATTTATTTTGTAGAAGATGATGACTCAATTTATGATTTAATAGCGGCAACACTACAAGTGGCAGAATATAAGGCTGTCGGATTTAAAAATCCTAAAGTTTTATTAGAAACAATTAATGAAGAAACACCTGATTTATTAATTCTGGATTTGATGCTTCCATATATGAGTGGCTATCAAGTTTTAGAAAGACTAAATCAAAAAGGTTTTTTAAAGAAGTTTCCAGTTATTATTTTATCAGCTAAGTCAACAGAATTAGATAAAGTGAAAGGATTAGACTTAGGGGCATGTGATTATATTACTAAACCATTTGGAGTGTTAGAATTTCTCTCAAGAATCAAGGCGGCTTTAAGAAGAAGTGAGGTTTCAATTAAAAGAAATGAGCCGATTATTTGTGATGAATTAATGTTAGATATAAATACAAGAACCTTTCAAATTAACTGTAATATTGTTGGTTTAACAGTTAAAGAATTTGAAATTATACATTTAATGATGAGTAACAAAAATAATGTTATTACAAGAGAGGAATTTTTAAACTTAATTTGGGGTTATGAAGATGAAGTAGAAACTAGGGCATTAGACATGCATATTAATAATTTAAGAGCGAAGATAGCTGATCACACAGACAAATCGTATATTGAAACTGTTAGAGGAATTGGGTATATTTTGAAAGTTAGCAATGAGAAATGAAATAGTTAGAAAAAACTTAATAATAACAACCGTAATTTTGATTATGTTTTTTATGATTAGTCTATTTATTTCATCTTATTTTAATAAAAAAAGTTTAGAAAAACAGCTAATCAATATTTCTACAATCGTTAAAGAACAGCTTTATGAAACCAAAAACGAGGATGAAGTAAAAAGTGTTGTTAATTTATATGTAGATAAACAGTCATATATTGAAGTGGCGGTAATTAATTCATCGGGAGTAATTATTTATCATAGTGCTTCCGATGAAATTTATCAAACATTATCATCTGAAGAGATGAAACATTTAGGCGATCCTAATGATATGCGCAAGACGTATCAACAAGATGATAGTCTTTACATGATAATAAAAGTTACTGATGATTTATATTTAAAAACTAGTATGGTTTTAACTAATGAAACGACATATATATTGAATAGTGTGTTTTTTATGTTGGCAATTTTAATCGTATTCTTTATGGTTAGTTATATAGTTAATAACAAAATAGCTAATAATGTGATTATAACATTTAAAAATATTGAAACTCATTTGAAAAAAATAAACACTAATGAATATGAAAGTATTAAAACTGAGACGAAATTTGAAGAAGTGAAAGAGTCGTTAAAAGAAATTAATGAAATTTCATTAAATATTAATAAGTTAATTCAAACTAATCAACAAGAAAGAGATAAAATTAAATTTGTTATTGATAGAATGCAGCAAGGATTATTTGTTATAAGTAAGAATAATGATTTCTTGTTATTAAATGAGTTTGCGACAAATTTATTTAATGACAGCGACATTAATTCACCGATAGATTTACCTTCTAAAATAAAAGAGAAAATTCAAGAATCTTTTATGGATAAAAAAGTGATTACCTTCGATTATGTGGATGAAGAACACGAATTAATTTATAACTATCATCTTTATTATATGGATTCCAAATGGGATATTGAAGATAAAGATGTCGGGATTGTTATGGGGGTAATTAATGATGTTACAAGTGAAAGAAATAACCAAGAGCTGAAGACAGAATTTATTACTAATGCCACACATGAATTAAAAACACCAATAACATCAATTACCGGATTTTCCGAATTGTTATCAAGTGGACTTGTGACATCTCAAGAACAACAACAAGAAATGATTGAAAAAATTCATCAAGTAGCAATAGGTATGAAATTAACTGTCGAAAACTTATTGTTTTTAACAACTTTGGAAGATACGAATACTATTCATTTAGGGGAAGATGTTTTATTAAAAGACGTGATTTTAAATTCAATTGATAAATATTATAACGAAGCATTAAATCGAAGTATTAAGATAATTCCGATCTTAGAAGATAATATATTAACTGGTAATGTGGTGTTAATTTCATATTTAGTTAATAATTTGCTAGAAAATGCAATTAGATATAATATTGATAAGGGAACAATTACCATTACTAATGCAAGCGATGATGAATATATATACTTTAAAATAAAAGATACCGGAAAAGGATTAGATAAAAAAGAAATCAGCAAAATATTTGAAAAGTTTTATCGGGTACCTCAAGAAGGGCAAAGAACCATGGGCAGTACTGGTATTGGTTTATCAATAGTTTCAAGGATTGCTTATTTACATGGAGCAAAAATAGAAGTTGAATCCAAAATTGATCAGGGTAGTCAATTTACAGTCAAATTTAATAAAAAACAAGTACAATAGTTGATAAAATCTTTATAAACTATGTAAAAGCTTAAGACAAGAAAAAAAGAATGTTAATTAGGCATTAGCATTCTTTTTTATTATAGAAATAAATATTACGAACTGTTAACG
The DNA here is from genome assembly GCA_050953825.1 of Acholeplasmataceae bacterium. Lineage (GTDB taxonomy): Bacteria > Bacillota_I > Bacilli_A > Acholeplasmatales > Acholeplasmataceae > DUQW01. Next base: position 81,212 of record JBMNNF010000005.1, read on the forward strand.
AAAACTTACAGAAAAATTACACAATGTAAACAATAATACAGTTTGTGACATATGAACAAATGATATAATGAAGTTGGTATGTAAGCGTTTTCCTATTTTTGATGTTAGGCGATTTTTGAATAGGGAAATTACATAAAAAAATATAAAAGGAGGGAATACTTAAATTATCTATATTTAAGTAGATTATGAAATTGATGATAAAGAAGTTTGTTAAAATGTTGATGTTTGGCATGATGATTTTGACATCTTTTTTGCTGTTTGGTTGTACTGATGAAGAACTAACTGTAATTGGTATTGAAATAACTTCAAATCCAACAAAAGTTGTGTATACAGAAGGGGAAGTTTTTGATCCCACTGGATTAGAAATTAAAAAAATCATGAGTAATGATACGAAAGTGGTCATAGATGATTATTCAATTGATAAAGTGTCAGCATTATCAACAAATGATACAAAAGTTACTATTACTTGGGGCGATTTTACAGTTTCCTTAAATATTACTGTCAAACGTAAGATCAAAACAGTTGAGGAAGTTGAACTTCGTGTTGAAGAAAACTGTGTTTATAACAGATCAACTGATGTTTATGACAAGATTGAATATAGAGAAATTTATTCAGATGATACTTATGGCACATGGAATAAAATTGCTCATGAAGATATTAAGAGTTATCGCATTGATAACAATGAACTAGTCGTAGAAGTTTCTTTATACCTCTATAACCAAGAATATATTAGAGAAGTAAGGATTCCACTCAATACTCAATTCATCACACTTGATCAATTTTTAGCTAAACCAATTGACGATCAAGTTTATATGGTGCAAGGTGTTTTAGTTTCTATTGCCACCACGATGACCAGAGTAGAATATATTATTCAAGATAAAACAAGCGGCGCATTCATTGGTGTTTCAAAACTTGCGTTAACAGGAAGTATTAATGATTACAATTTAGATGTTAGTAATTTTGATATTGGTGATGAAATAATTATTCCACTTAAAAAGATGAAATCAACTGCGGGTTCGCAAAATTCTGATAAAGATAAAGTTTATGCTGAATATTGTGGGGGTAGCCTATATCAAACTGCAGTAGTTTCTAAAAACAATAAAACCAAAATTGATAAATCTCAAATAGTTACTATTTCCAATCAAGAAGAATTAGTTTCATTTTTGACTGAAGCAAACCGTGCCAACAATTTTTATAAAATAGTAAAATTACGTGGTGAATTAAACTATATCTATTATGCAAATGCTAAGTATTATCGATTTTTCTTCGATAAGACGATCACTACATTAAAGGATCAACTCATAGATAACTGTTCGCCTGTTTTTGCTAACGGTAACCATCATTATACAGTAGGAAAAACAGTTGGTGAACTAATTTTTGATAATGAAAATTTTGCACCGACTTCATGGTCTAGTCCAGCCAAAGCTACAAAAGAAATAACAGCTTTATTCATTGGTGGCAATACTTATTATCATCATTTTGTAGTTTTAAATCAATCAGATGTTGCTGAAGTAGTTCCTGAGTTATTAGAAGTAAGATTTTCTAAACCAACAAATTTAGTGTATATGAAAGGTGACATTTTAAACTTAACAGGTGCCAAATTAATTTATGTTTATGATTATTCAGAAAATGTTGAAGTAGCCATAACTACTGAGATGTTAAACGCCACGACCCTTCCAAACATGAACGTAGCCAGCGATTATACCATTACTGGTCAACATGACGGGCATGATTTTAGTTTTAAAATATCGGTTATCGATAAAAATGTGGAAACTATTGAACTTGTTGGCGATTTAGCAAAAACAAAATATCATTTAAGAGATAACCTTGAAACGGTTAAAGATGAATTAGTAAAATTAAAAATTAAGGCGACTTATAATGATGCAAGTATTGAAACTATTGATATTACCGAAAATATGGTAGTTAGTAGTGATGAATGGGGATTAGGCTTAAAAACATTGCAAATAACTTATATGAATAAAACCATTAATATTCCAATAACAGTTGAAAACCAAGGTCTATCAGTTTCGGAATTTAAGACTTTACCAGCTTCTGAAACAGCAGTAGATTTATATGGAGTAATTATATCTTCTGTATATATTTCCGGAACAGCAGCCTCTCCAGCCAATCCTGAAATTTTAATTAAAGATAAAAATACGAATGATGTAGTAGGAATTAAAGGTATTTATATTGACAGCACTAATAAGTTAGCTGGATTTTCCGTTGGAGATGAAATTTTAATTAAAGTTGTGCCAACGGTAACGAGTGTAGCAACTAATGTATCTGAAACCGGAAAGATTGCTGCATATAAATCAGGAAGCGAAGAAATAATTTTATTAAGTAAAAACAATAACCATTTAATTGAATTATCATCCGCAACTGTTATTTATAATCAAGAACAATTAGTCGATTTCTTAAAGAATGCAGAAACTAGACAAAACAACTTTTATAAGCTAATTAAATTGAGCGCAGGTGCTAAGATTGTTAACTACAGTATGGATACGAGCTCATCATATATCACATATGATGGAATGAGTACAGCTACGACTAAAATTGATGGTATTGCCCCATTCTTGCATCAGATGAATGAAACAATGACCTTGGATAATAAGACATATTTAGAATTACTATTTTCAGTTGATACACCAAGAAATACTAATTATGAAACACCTAACGCTTTAGAAAAAGACGTTTATTTAATGTATGTTGGTGGACAAGGAATATATTATCATCAATTTGTTTTATTAGGTGAAGAATATTTAACTACAACAGCAACTAAAAATTTAAAAGAAATAAAATTTACGGCTCCAACTAAAATTTCATACAATGTTGGTGAGACTTTAGATTTAAGTGGTGGTAAGATTGAGTATGAATATTATTATGCTCCACATAACCAAACCATTGTCTTAGATGCAACATTAATAACTAGTGAACCAGTTGATACAAACATTAAAGGAATTTACACAATCAAATTTACTCATAACGGTCAAATATATTCTTATGACATTATTGTTACCGAAGAAGAATTAGTTTCAATTGAAGTTCAAACAATGCCAACTAAAACAGTATATTCACATAGAGAGGGAGTTGCTGATTTAGATTTATTAGGTGGAGAATTGAAATTAAATTATTCAGGTGGTGGACATATCGTGATTGATATGACTAATGATATGTTGCCAGCAACTGAATCTCCTGATTGGAAACTAGGAGAAGTTTCATATGTTTTAACATATAAAGGCAAAACAACACAACTGAAAGTAACTTATGAAAATCAAGCACTTTCTATCGGGGAGTTTAAACAAGCAACCGGAACACATGATGTTACTGGAATCGTTGTCGGTCCTAATAGTGTCTTTGGAACTTCAGAATTATTAATTAAAGATAAGAGTTCGAATGAAATTATTGGAATTTGGAATAGTGGTATTACAGGTTCTTATAACGATGTTAGTTTAGATACTACTGTTTTAAACGTTGGTGATGAAATTATTATTACATTAAAAAAAGTAATAGTAAGTGGAACGAGTGACGTTAATGTAGGGAAACATTACGGAAATGCAATTAACGCAGCAACCTTTAAAGAAAACTTAATAATTGTTTCTCATAATAATCCAGTTCAATATACATTTGTTGAAGCAGATATAGTAACGATTAGTACACAGGCTCAACTAACTGAATTTTTGAATAGTTCTGATAGATTTTACAAGTATGTAAAATTAGTGGGAGTTAAAGCGGTCAATTCAAAAGGCAGTTTGAGAATATTCTTTGATGGTGTCACAAGTTTGGCCGAACAAAAAGTTGTGTCATCTGGAGTTTCATCAAGTCCATTTATCTATGTCCAAAACTCTAATTGGCATTTAGAGGCAGGACATAATCCTTATTTCCAAAATAATACATCAACTGATTATGCTGATCCGGCGTCGACAACATATGAAATTATAGCACTTTATGTTGGAGGAAATAAATATCAATTAGTGTTTACAATTCTTGATGATTCTTGGCTTATCACTCCTGAATCATAATTACGGAGGTCAAAATAATGAAAAAGTTAGTTAATTTATTGCTGATATTACTTGTTTTATTAACGTTAGTAGGCTGTACTAAAGAACCTAATAACAATAATAATGATCCTACTCCTCCAGATGAGAATGATGAACCAATAGTTGAGGTTGAAGAGGTCAAGCGAATATTAGATGCACAAGGCAATTTTGGAGGAACCATTAACCGAACTAAGTATGGTTATGGGGCTCCGCTTAATGGAGAATCTGATATTTCAGACTCAATATATTATCCTGATAACGATTTTTATAACATGAAGTCTAGTGATCGGAGAATTATTTTTAATAAATTTCAGACATATCAACAAACTATGAAAGACAGTGGTGGCATTGCGACAGCCTTAATGATTTTAAATCATCAAGAAGAAGATGTTTACAACCAGTATACTGAGGTAAATCTAGTTGAATTATATGAACAAATTAATGAAACTGAAATATATGGTAATGGCACGACAGCTTTAGGTATCGAAAAACTGTTTAAAGAGTTGGGATATCATGCTACGAGTGGTATTTATCAAGATATAGCTGGTACGGTTACTGAAAAAATAGCAAACTTTATAAGATGGATATCAATTCAATTAAATGCTGGGCGATATGTCATGGTTAGATTTCAAGATGCACATGAATTTGGTTGGCATGTAATAATTGGAATTGACAGTATGGGAAGTGATGAATCTACTATTTATGATAAAACACTTATCATGGCCGATCCATATGATGTTATTGATCACAGGCAAGATGGCTACTTTATCCAACCTGCACAAAGATTTTTTAGATGGTGGCTAAATGTTTCTAAATCTGGAGCAACAACTGATGAATTTGATTGTGTTGTTGTTTATCCTAAATTTCCACCAACATTTGTTAAAGAAGAAGATGATCAAACAGTAACCAGAGAAATTCCAGAAAGACATCTAATTTTAAATGCTGATGGAAGTTTTGGGGGAACTAGAGATGCTGCTAAATGGGGAGCTATTAGTTTGGGCAATGGCGAAAGCGATCGCTTATTTACTACTTATCATAATTTTTTAGATTACTATAATTTTACTAACACCGAATCGCGAATAATACTACCAAACTATCAAGCATTTCAACAAACAATGGCTTCTTCATGCGGTATATGTTCGGTATTATCGGTTTTAAATTATTACAAAGAAGATGTATATAATACATATGATGAAGTATATCTGGTCCAAAAATATGAAGAAATTAACAATACAACTATCTATAATCGTGGTGTTGGTTCCGCTGGTCTAAAAAAATTAGTAGAATCTTTTGGGTATACCGCTACAGCACGATCATACAGTCAAGCTAATTATGTTGATGAAAACTCAATGATTTTCTCAACTTATGATTCATTCTTAAGTTTTGTCATTGAAAATTTATCGAAAGGAACCCCAATTCCAATTTCTTGGAGACCAAGAGGTGGTCACTGGGTTACAATAATTGGTATTGATACAATGGGAACTGATAATATTTATGATGATGTAATTATATTAGCCGATTCCAATGATATTTGGGATCATTATCAAGACGGATATAATACTTTGCCAGCTACTTTGTTTTATAGGCAATGGTATAATGGCTCGTTTACCTATAATCAACAACATGTAGTATTTGATAAAAAGCAATAATCATACCCCAAAAGATTAAAAAAAAGATGAAGACAATAGCGCTTTTAAGCCGTGAAAGCGCTATTTTATCTTTTTTTCTTGTTAGTTTAGAAATAATATATTATAATATAATAAATATGATTGTGGGGGTATTTAATGAAGCTAAATGAACGTGGGTTATTAATTGTAATATCTGGTCCATCAGGAGTTGGGAAAAGCTCAGTTAGAAAAGCTTTGTTTGACATGCCAGGACAAGATTTAGTTTATTCAGTTTCGATGACAACTAGAAAACCACGTAATAATGAAAAAGATGGTATTGATTATTATTTTGTTTCAAAAGAAACTTTTGAAAATAAAATTAAAAATGGTGAGTTTTTGGAATGGGCTAACTTTGTTGGCCATTACTACGGAACACCAAGAGATAAAGTTGAAGAATTATTAGATGAAGGAATGCAAGTAGTATTAGAAATTGAAGTTGATGGAGCGTTACAAGTAAGGCGCCAAATGAAAGATGGGGTTTTTATTTTCTTAGTTCCACCTTCAAAAGAAGCTTTAATTAATCGTTTAAAAACGAGAGGTACTGAATCACAAGCTGAATTAGATGAAAGAATTGCTAAAGCGGAAAGTGAATATTTACTAGCATATAAATATGACTACATTGTCGTAAATGATGAAGTAAATAATGCTGCCGATCGGATTATGGCAATTATTAGAGCGGAACATGCTAGAACTGAAAGAACAATTCATAAATATGTAGAATTAATGGAGGGTAAATAAAATGAGAAATGAAGATGGAATGAGATATCCTTCAATCGATGACTTGTTAAAGAAAATCGATTCGAAATATAAATTAGCTTATACCGCAGCTAAGACGGCTAAGTTAATTGAAAAACATAACATTAAAGTTGACAACGCTAAATGTGTTAAAAGTGTCGGCCAGGCATTAGAAGAAATTCTTGCTGGTAACGTAGAAATTGAATTTGAGTAAAAAGGAGTCTCTCCTTTTTTATTCGCAACCAACAAAGGAAGGTAGAAAAATGAAATTATTTGAATTTTTAAGAGATTATTTGCAAGGTGTTGAACAAGCCGATGGTACTTTTGCTGGTGGATTAGGACTCAGTGTTGGCTTTACTAATATTATTATTGGTACTGTTTTTGGCCTATTTATGATAGTAGTTACAGTGATTGGTTTATTTATATTAAAAAAATTAATTAGTAGATCAATGAATAAACGAATTAAGCGAATCAAAGCTGAACAAGAAAGACTAGATAAGATTAGGAAAGAAGGAGCTAAAAAGACAATTACTGATTATAATTCATTAGTTTTTGCTGAAATCAGAGGTGATTCACCATATCAGTATGTTGATGTTAGTAAGCGAGCTGAGACGATTTCTAAATCGTTATATAATATTGTCGCAGCGATCGTTTGGGTAGTGGTCATCATTATTATTTTGGATGGATACGGAGTTAATATTATTCCATTAATTACTGGTGCTGGCATTGTCGGAATTGCGGTTGCCTTTGGCTCTCAAGAATTTATCAAAGACTTTATTAGTGGTCTATTTAATATTTTTGAAAATACTTATAGTGTTGGTGAATTAGTCGAAATTAACGGATTTATTGGAACAGTTAAAGAAATTGGTTTAAGGACCACTAAAATAGAAAATTGGAGAGGCGATTATTTTATCATTAATAATGGTAAAATTAACAGTGTAGTGAATCGTTCTCGCGATACTTCTATTGCAATTATTGATGTTATTTTATCTAATAAAGTCGTGATTGAAGATGTTAACCAGGCTATTTTAGAATTCATTGATAACTATGAAAGTGATAATCCAGCTTTATATGAACAACCAAAGTATGCTGGATTGGTTGATACTTCATTAATTTCTTATACATTTAGAGTTATGGCAACGACAGCACCTGCCAGTCATATTGGTGTTGAAAGACAAATTAGGATGGAGTTATTTAAGTTCTTAGAAGCTAAAGGATTTGAAATGCCAGATACCATTGTAGTCAGTAAATAAGAAGGTTATCGCCTTCTTTTTTTACTATTTCATGGTAAAATAAAAGTGGTGAATTAATTGGATTTTAAAGAAAAATTACAACTTTTACCAAATAAACCTGGTTGTTATTTAATGAAAGATATAAATGACGAAGTAATTTATGTTGGTAAAGCGAAAAATTTAAAAAATCGTGTCAAATCATATTTTGTCGGCGCTCATAACGAAAAGACAACGTTATTAATCTCTGAAATAAGAGATTTTTCTTATTTAATTACTAATAATGAATTAGAATCATTAATTTTAGAAATCAATTTGATTAAGAGATATTTACCAAAATATAATATTAAATTAGTTGATGATAAAAGTTATCCATATATTACTTTCTCAAAAGATAAATATCCCAGATTAATTGTGATGCGATCAAATGTACCTACTGAAAAAGCATTTGGTCCATATCCTAATGGTTATAGTGCAAGAATGACGGTTGATTTATTAAATAAAATATATCCATTTAGAAAATGTCGAATTATGCCAAAAAAACCATGTCTTTATTATCATTTAGGTCAATGTTTAGCACCATGTATTAATGAGATTGATCAATTTAAGTATCAAGAGATGATTAAAGAAGTAACAAGGTTTTTAAAGGGTGATACTAAAAAAGTCTTAGAATTACTCACATCAAAAATGTTAGAAGCGAGTGATCAATTAGAATTCGAAAAAGCTAATGAATATAAAGAAATGATTAATCATATTAACACCACAGCTGAAAAACAAATTATTAGCTTGGCCGATTTAAAAGATCGAGATATTATCGCATATGCCAATAATGAGGAGAGTATCGCTATCCAAATTTTGTTAATGCGAAATGGATCTATTACTGATACTCATCAAACGATATTTTCATATGTTGGTAATCCATATGAAGCGGCATTAAATTACCTTGATCAACTATATTTAGATCATTTATTTGTTGATGAATTGTTGTTTTCGAATCAATTTACAATTGAAGATTTAGCGATTAGGTATAAGAAAAAAGCGCTAATCCCACAAATTGGCGACAAGAAGAAAATGGTTGATTTGGCCTTCCAGAATGCTCAAGAAAATTTAGATAATTATTACAAAATTTATCAACATCGAGAAGATATTAATTTAGAAATAGAAAGAAATTTATATGAATTATTTGATAAAGAAGTTAATTATATTGAAGCGTTCGATAACTCGCAATTATTTGGAACCTCGCCGGTCTCAGCGATGATAGTTTATCGAAATCAAGACTTCGATAAAGAAGGGTATCGCAAGTTCAATTTAAAGACAGCTGATCAAGATGATTATCAACAAATTAAAGAAGTGATTTATCGCAGATATTACCGATTATTAATGGAAGATAAACGCTTACCTGACCTAATCTTGGTAGATGGAGGGAAGGGTCACGTTAACGCTGCAAAAAGCGTGATTGATGACTTGCGATTGGATGTTTTAGTAGCTGGTATGAAGAAAAACAAACAACATGAATTTGAATCTTTAATTTACAACGATCAGGAAATTAAACTATCTAAAAATAGCCATTTATACAAGTTATTTTTAAAAATAAATGAAGAAGTTCACCGATTTGCGATTACTTTTCATCGCCAAGTTAGATTCCGTGAAACCTTTAAATCCCCATTAGATGGGATTAAGGGTATTGGCGTTAAAAGAAAAGAAAAACTAATTAATCATTTTGGAACAGTTGATGCGATTAGAAAAGCTTCAGTTGATGAAATTGTGAAGTTAGGATTTAATATTAAATTAGCTCAAAAAATTAAAGAGGAGTTAAAATGAAATATATTATATATGATATTAATAAAAAGAAAAATACATTTTATTGTTTAATCAATGGTCAAAAAGTAGGCTTTTATTTAACTAAAAGCTTGCAAAAAATCTTTATTGATTATTTAGATTCGGGTTATTTAGTTGATTTTGAAATCAATGATTTTTATAAGTCAATTAATAAAATGAAACACTATCAAGTTAGTTATTTCAATAAAATTGAACAATTGAAACCATATCGCGTTTTATATGATCTTGAAGTTTTACGTGATGACATGAAAAAGGTAATTACGCAGTATGATAATTATTTATTTTTGGATTTTGAAATGACGATGCCACCATATTCTCATAAAAATCCGTTTGTGGCTGAGATTATTCAATTTGGTGCGATTTTAACCGATAATAAAGGTAATGAACTTTTAGAAAGAAATTATTATGTTTCACCACAAAAAAGACCATCGATTAGAACAATTAAGTTTTTAGATTTAGATTTAGATGAGTTTCAAAAAGAAGCGAAAGCTTATGAACATTTCTATTTAGATTTAAAACAAATTCTTAAAACATATCAACCTAAGATTGTTGTCTGGGGGAAAAATGATATTATTGCCTTAGACGATTCTTATAAAATTAATGAGTTAATGCCATTAACGGATGATCATAACTTTTTCAACTTATTAGTTTTACATAAAGATTATTTTAACATCAACCAAGATATCGGACTTTTTAAAGCATATCAAACTTATTTTCCTGATAATAAAATTAGATTACAAAAGCATAATGCATTAGATGACGCTAGAGTTACCAAAAGCATATTCTTTGAGTTTTTGAAAGAATTAAAACAAAACACAATCAACCATTCATAAAATTTACATTATCTAAACACAAACCATTAACAAAACATAAGATTTATCTATATTTTTATATAAAAATATGATAAAATGTAAGTGAATGTAAGAGGCATGATAAAATGGTAAATTTTTTAAGTATTATTGATTGTCTAATAAGTCAGGAGATAAATAGTAATAATTACTTAATTTTTCATTTTAGAAGTATAAGATTAACCAATAAAACATCTAACTTTTTTAGTTGATGTTTTTTATTTTGCAAGGAGGAAATACAATGAAAAAATCAGATAAAACAATCGTTATTGGTGTTATTGGAGCGGATGTTCACGCAGTAGGTAATAAAATTATTGAATATACTTTGAAAAAAGAAGGATATAATGTAGTAAATATTGGAGTATTATCCCCACAAGAAGATTTTATTAATGCTGCTATTGAATCTGATGCAGATTTAATAATGGTGTCTTCGTTATATGGGCATGGTGAGATTGATTGTCGTGGAATGCGAGAAAAAATGATTGAAGCTGGTATCGGCGATACAATTTTACATGTTGGCGGCAATATCGTTGTTGGTAAACAAAACTTTGAAGATGTCGAAAAAAGATTTCATGCGATGGGATTTGATCGCGTCTTTCCTCCAGGAAAACCGATTGAAGAATGTTTAGATGTAATTGCTCAAGATTTAGGAGTTTTTGAGGAAGAATAAAATAAATGAGATATTACTTGTTAGTTGATTTTGGCTCAACACTGACTAAATTAACGGCAGTTGATATTACCATTCCAGATATTATTGCAACATCATCTTATCAAACGACGATTGAAGATGATATTAATATTGGATATCAACAAGCGTTAACCAAACTTTATCAAAAAATTGGCAGTCAACTAAAATTTGACCGTATTTTTGCCTGCTCATCAGCCGCGGGCGGTTTAAAAATGGCGGCGATTGGGATAGTTGAAGAGTTAACGGTAGAGGCGGCCAAAAGAGCGTGCTTAGGAGCGGGGTCACGTGTTGAAATGGTCATCTCTGGCGAAATAACTAGAAAAGAAATTGAAGAAATAAAAAATAAAAAAATCGATATTATTTTATTAGCGGGCGGCACTGATGGTGGGAATAAACATATCCCCATTTATAATGCCTTGGCATTAGCTCAAGCTAAGATCAAGATTCCGATTATTTATGCTGGTAATAAAGCCGCTCAAGATCAAATTAGAGATATTTTTAATAATTACGAAGTTAACGGTTTTATTATTGATAATATTATGCCTAAAATTAATGCATTAAATATTTTACCGGCAAGACAGAAAATTGAAGAAATTTTTTTAGGACAAATTATTGAAGCCAAAGGAATTACTAAATTTTTAGAAAAAATCGATAATGATATTATCCCAACACCAAAGTCAGTGCTAAATGCGGCTGAATTATTATCAAAAGGATATCTTGATGAACCAGGACTAAAAGAATTAGTAATCATTGATATTGGTGGTGCGACGACTGATATTTATTCAATGTGTAATCCGATTATTAAACACGGAGTAATTTTCCAGGGAATGGAAGAAGATTACGCCAAAAGAACCGTTGAAGCGAATGTCGGAATGAGACATTCAGCACCTGGTGCTGTTGAATCAGCACCAATCCAATTGGTAAAACGAATGGAAAAAATGCATAGTGTTAATTTAGTGATGGAAGCCGAGTGGCGCATGAAACATTATGAATGGATTCCCACTAAACCGACTGATATTTTTATTGATCAATTGATTGCTAGTTTATGTGTGGAATATGCAATTTCAAGACACTCTGGTTCAATTAGAGAAATATATTCCCCAGTTGGAACAAACTATATTCAAACCGGCAAAGACTTATCAGATGTAATGTATGTGATTGGTACTGGTGGGGTAATCGTCAATGCGAAGGAACCATTAGCAATTTTAAATCATAGTGTTTCTAGAAGTGAAAACTTATCGGAATTAAGACCAATCGATCCAGAGTACTTATTAGACTCTGATTATATTTTGTCGTCAATGGGATTATTAATGATTGAAAGACCAGTTCAAGCATTACAAATAATGAAAAAAAGAATGAAAAAATTAATGGGGTGAAGACATGGTTAGAAATAAAAAATGGTCATTAGATTTTTTCTTAGAAGAAAGAAAAAGAGTTTTAGCAAGTTGGCATACCGGAAGTGATCCATTATTAGACTTAAATGAATCAATTCGATATTTAAAGTCGTTACCACGACACAAGAACTTTGCATTAAAATTAATTGATGCTAAAAATAAAGGTAAGACCTTAATTCAGCCACGTGCTGGAGTGCCTGTTTTAGAAAAACATATTGAGTTACTACAATATTTAGAAAAAAGCGGAGCTGATTTCGCACCGACTACCATTGATAGTTATACGAGATTAAATCGATATGAAGAAGCTGAAAAAGGAATTGAAGAAAGTATTACTTCAGGACGAGCAATGTTAAATGGATTTCCGGCCGTTAATCATGGTGTTAATTCTTGTAAATTAGTTCAAGAATCAATTAATATTCCTATTCAAGCTAGACATGGGACACCTGACGCAAGATTATTAGCTGAAATTACTTTCGCAGCTGGATGGACTTCTTTTGAAGGTGGAGGAATATCATATAATGTTCCGTATGCTAAAAATGCCACCCTAGAACAAACCATCTTTGATTGGCAATATTGTGATAGGTTAGTTGGTTTTTATGAAGACAATGGAATTACTTTAAATCGTGAACCGTTCGGACCACTAACTGGTACTATTTGTCCACCTTGTATTTCTAATACGGTTGCTGTTATCGAAGCGCTACTTGCTGCTGAACAAGGAGTTAAAAATATTACTGTTGGCTATGGAATGGGTGGTAATATTATTCAAGATGTAGCCGCTATTAGAGCCCTTCAAGAACAAACAGAAGAATATTTAAAACAAAGTGGCTATAGTGATGTTGTTGTTACCACTGTTTTTCATCAGTGGATGGGAGGATTTCCTGCAAGTGAATCAGAAGCCCTAGGTCTGATTTCTTATTCATCAGTTGTTGCTTCATTATCAAAAGCGACTAAAATGATTACCAAAACTTCACATGAATCAATTGGAATTCCTACAAAAGAAGCTAACGGTGAAGGACTAAAAACTTCAAAATTTATTGTTAACTTGTTAAAAGATCAAAATATTGCTGAAAATGATGAATTAGATTTAGAAGTTGCCCAAATTAAAAAAGAAGTTAAAAGTTTAATGGATGCTGTCTTGTATTTGGGGGATAATGATTTAGCAATTGGTACTGTTAAAGCTTTTGAACAAGGAGTCATCGATGTCCCATTTGCTCCAAGTAAATTTAATAAAGGTGATATTTTACCAGCTAGGGATAATGATGGGAAGATTCGAATTTTAGAATTTGGTAATTTAGGATTAACTGAAGAAATTAAAGATTTTCATAGAAAGAAAATTAAAGAAAGAGCTGATTACGAAGGAAGAGAAGTTTCGTTTCAGTTAACTGTTGATGATATTTACGCCGTCTCACAAGGCTCATTAGTCGGAAGACCACAAAGAAAGGGATAAAAAATGAAAATTAAACATGTAGTATTATCTAAATCAACATCAGGGTTCTATTTTGATGATCAAAAAGCGATTAAATCAGGAAAAGTCTCACACGATGGATTCTTTTATGAGGGAGACCCTCAAACTCCAGGTTTTACATCGATTAGACAAAAAGGAGAAGCCATCTCAATTCAATTAGTTTTAGAAGATGGAACGATTGGTTATGGTGACTGTGCCGCTGTTCAGTATAGTGGAGCTGGAGGAAGAGATCCATTATTTTTAGCTGATGAAAATATGCCATTTATTAGAGAAAAAGTTGTCCCTTTACTAATCGGATTAGATGTTAGTAATTTTAGAGAAAACGCTGAAAGATTTGATAAGTTAAATATTGATGGTAAACATGTTCATACAGCGATTCGTTATGGTGTGACTCAAGCGCTATTAAGCGCTACTGCCAACTACCATAAATTAACGATGGCTGAAATAATTAGGAAAGAATATAACATTAAGGATGATTTATATAAACCGGTGCCGATCTTCACACAAAGTGGTGATAATCGATATGGTGCCGCTGATCAAATGATTATTAGTAAAGCGGCGATTTTACCTCATGCCTTAATTAATAATGTTTCGGAAAAATTAGGTAAAAATGGGGAAATTTTAGCTGAATATGCTAAGTGGTTAATTAATCGCATTAATACAAAAAAAGTTGATGATGATTATCATCCAGTAATTCAATTTGATGTATATGGTACCATTGGTGAAGCTTTTGATTTAGATGTTAAGAAAATGGGTGACTATATTATTTCTCTTGAAAAAATATGCCAACCGTATTCATTAAGAATTGAAGGACCAGTTGATACTGGTGAAAAAATATCAACAATGAATCTACTACGTGATATTAGAAAATATTTAGAGAAAAATGGTTCTAAAGTAAAAATTGTAGCTGATGAGTGGTGCAATACTTTAGAAGATATTAAGATGTTTGCGGATAATAAAGCTGGACATATTTTACAAATAAAAACTCCAGATTTAGGTGGAGTGAATAATATTGTTGAGGCAGCATTATATTGTAATTCAAAAAATATTGGTAGTTATATTGGCGGGACTTGTAATGAAACTAATATTTCAGCTCAAACTACTACCAATATTGCCATTGCATGTCATGCTAAACAAGTTCTTGCCAAACCAGGAATGGGAGTAGATGAAGGATTAATGATTGTTAGAAATGAAATGAACCGAGTTGTAGCCTTGGCGAACGCTCGGAAGAAGTGGTGATAAATTTGAAAGTTGGAACTGCAGGTACATTAGAATCAAATGACTGCATTATCACTGTTATACATTCCGAAAAATTAATCATAGAAGTTAACAGTGTGGTCTATGATTTTTTTGGTAAGCATATTGAATCATTTATTAAAAATGTTTTAGATGATTTAAAAATTAATCATGTTAAAGTTATCTGTGACGATAAAGGCGCCCTAGATTATACAATTAAGGCGCGTTTATTAACGGCTTTAGAAAGATTGGGGGTAATTCAATGAGAAGAAGTTTACTATTTATTCCAAGTAATAATCCAGGAATGTTAGAAACAGCTAAGCTTTTTGGAAGTGACTCAGTAATTTTTGATTTAGAAGATTCAGTTAGTGTTAATGAAAAAGATAATGCAAGAAATTTATTAACTTCGTTTTTAAATAATAAAGAAAAGTTGCCTTTAGAAGTAGTGGTGAGGATTAATGCTAACGATACTCCGTTTTATTTGGACGATTTAAATGAAATTGTCTCCCCAAAAATTGACACAATAATGTTACCTAAAGCTAGTATTGATACATTACAGTGTTTAGATAAGGATTTGACTAAGTTAGAAAAAGAAAGAAAAATAACTAAAAAAATAGAAATTATTCCAATTATTGAACTAGCAAGTTCCTTAATTGAAGTAAATGAAATTGCTAAAATAGCTAGAGTTACTGGCTTATTACTCGGTGGAGAAGATTTATCAAGTGATCTCGAAGTCGTTAGAACGGTAGAAGGCTTAGAAATTTTATATCCAAGAATGTTAGTTATTATTGCGGCTAAAGCAAATAAAATTGATGCGATTGATACTCCGTTTACTGATGTTTTTGATAATAATAGATTAAAAGAAGAGTGTCAGTTCGTTAAAGGAATTGGTATGAATGCGAAAGCGTGTATTCATCCCAATCAAATTGAAGTTGTTAACGAAGTTTTTTCACCAACTCAAAAAGAAATTGATTGGGCGAAAAAAGTATTATTAACAACTGCTGAAGCGAAAAAGAAACATCAAGGTGTTTTTAGTTTAGATGGCAAGATGATTGATAAACCAGTCATTTTAAGAGCTGAGAAAATTATTGAAAAAGCCAAAAAGTGTCAAATGATATAATGAAAAGATTCGAAAATTTTGAAAAATTTAAATCAAGTCATAGCTACAAAGACAAGAAAAGAACTTTAATTCCTGAAGTTGTGCGAGAAGGAAAAATTAAGTTTTTTGGTTCTTTGGCTGAAGTCTTCGACTATTATCAAATAAAAGATGGGATGACTTTATCGTTTCATCACCATTTGAGAAATGGTGACTATGTTTTAAATTTAGTTAGTGAAGAAGTATTGAAAAGAGATCTTAAAAATTTAACGTTCGCTCCTTCTTCAATTTTTCCAAATAATGAAATTTTATCAAAACTAATTGTTAATAAAAATGTAACTAACATTAGAACTAATTATATGTCAGGGCCAGTTAGCCAAACCATTCAAAGTGGCCATCTTGATGGCGTATTACTAATGGATACTCACGGTGGTCGGGCTAGAGCGATTGAAGCGGGCGAAATTATAATTGATATTGCGTTTTTAGCGACGCCACAAGTTGACGAGTTAGGGAATGGTTATGGTGGAGCTGGAAAAAGTTCTTGTGGAACATTAGGCTATGCGATAAGTGATTTAATGTATGCTAAAAAAGTAGTTTTAGTGACTGATAATTTAGTCAAAATGATTAATCATCCTGATTTTGATGAAAAATATGTTGATGGTGTGTTAGTAATTGATTCAATCGGCAATAAAGAGGGAATTGTTTCTGGCACCACAAGAATTACAAGAGATCCAATTGGATTATTGATTGCTAGAAAAACCGCATCAATCATTGCTAAATTAGGGTTTGTGAAAGATGGATTCTCAATACAAACCGGTGCTGGTGGCACTTCATTAGCTGTCGCAAGTTATTTAAAAGAGATTATGATTAAAAACCAAGTAACTGGTAGTTTTGCCTCCGGTGGAATCACTAGTTATTTTGTTGATTTACTAAACGAAGGACTATTTAAAAATTTATATGATGTTCAATGTTTCGATTTAGATGCAGTAAGATCATATGATCAAAATGAAAAGCATTTAAAAATGTCAGCCTCACAGTATGCTAATCCATATGATGATCCAATTGTTAATAAATTAGATGTTGTCGTGTTAGGGGCGACGGAAGTTGACTTAAATTTTAATGTCAATGTCACAACTGATTCATTTGGCCAGATTATTGGTGGCAGCGGTGGTCATGCTGATACTGCCCATGGTGCTAAAGTTACAATTATTGTCGCTAATTTATTACGTTCACGAATATCTTTAATTAAAAAACGCGTTTTAACAATTACTACCCCTGGAGAAGATGTTGATATTATTGTTACTGAAAGAGGGGTTGCGGTTAATCCTTTAAGACAAGATATTATTGATAAATTAACAAATAGTAATGTTGATTTACTAACAATTGAAGAATTATACAATATAGCACAAGATATTGCTGGTATTCCTGAAACAATTAATTTAAGGAATAAACCAATCATTGGAGCCGTGATTTACCGCGATGGCACGTTAATAGACTATTTATATCAAAAATGAGGTATTTAATTAATGATTGTAAAAAGAGCTTTATTAAAATCAGAAATTGATAAAATTAAAGATTTTTTACATAAGATGAATTTATCTTGGGATGATGAAATTCTTCATTCATTTTATGTGGAGCACAATCATGAAATTATTGCAACTGGTTCACGATCCCATCAAGTAATTAAATGTCTAGCAGCAGATAAAAACTGGCAACAACTTAATTTAACGAATTTATTAGTTGATGAAATAACTAAATCATTTAATGAAGACCAAATCTATCACTACTATGTAGCAACTGAAGTTAAAAATAGTGAAATTTTTAAAAGCTTAGGATTTAGTGAAATTATTCGAACTGATATGGTAGTACTATTTGAAAAAGGGATTGATTTGATTAAAGATAAACTAAATCAATTAAAAGTACAATTAGAAAATCATCTTAAGACAAAATTAAATAATTTAGATGTTGGTGCTATCGTTATCAATGCTAATCCAATAACTTTGGGTCATTTAAAATTAATTGAAACAGCTAAAAGTAATCATGAAATTTTGATTATCTTTTTAGTTGAAGAAGATTCATCATTTTTTTCTTACAAAGAAAGAATGTCACTTTTATACTTGGCTGTTCATCATTTACACAATGTTTTTATTCTTCCTTCAACTGAGTACTTAGTTTCAAAAATGACCTTTCCTAGTTATTTTTTGAAAGAAAAAACATCTTTAACTGAATATCAAACAATTATTGATACATCAATTTTTAATAAATATTTTATTCCAATATTTAATATTAGTAAACGATATGTTGGAAACGAAACGAAATCTTATATGACTTCATATAATGAGACACTAAAAAATATTTTAAAAGATAAATTAGAATTAATCAATCGCTATCAATTAAATAATGAAGTTATTTCTAGTTCTAAGGTTAGAGAATTAATAAAAAATAATGAAATAGAAAAAGCACTTGAATATATGCCGAAAACTACTCACGCGTTATTTAAAGAAATAGTAAGGAGTAAGATAAATGGAAAAAATAATTTTTGAAAGAGAGTCATACTATCAAAATATTTTTGACAATTTAAAGGATTATGACGTTTGTATTAATCTATCGGTTAACGGACCAGGTAATTCAAAATACTCAAATGAGGCCAAACTTCTAATTTCTTATTTTGACAAACTAATTGATTATTACTATTTAAAAAAAGAAGTTAGTAACACGGCCCAAGGTTTACAAATTACATATTATCTAAAAGATGTTACTGCTAAAGAAGTTAAAGAAGAAATGGTCAAATTAGAAGATAATCATCCGTTAGGACGGTTTATTGATCTTGATGTGTTTGAGCGTGATAATCCAGTTAGTTTATCACGCAATCGGTTAAGAAAATGTTATTTATGTGATGAACCAGCTTTTGTCTGTCAAAGAAATCGAACTCATCGATTAACTGATTTAGAAATTTATTTTAAGCGCGAAGTTTTAAACTTTTTAGGTGAAGAAATTAGTCGTCTTGTTGAAAAAAGTATTTTATTAGAGTTAAATCTACACCCTAAATTTGGACTAGTTACACCGTACACCAGTGGTTCACATTATGATATGAACTACGATTTAATGTTAAAAGGAGCGAAGTCAATTATTCCATTTTTAAGAGAAATGTTTAAAGCTGTACCACGAATTACTAATCCTTTGGAATTGATTATTAACAATCAAGTAATAGGTGTGATCGCTGAAAAACAAATGCTGAAAGCGACTAACGGAGTTAATTGCTATAAAGGATTAATCTATAATTTAGGGGTGTTAATAACAGCTAGCACATTTGCCATTATTAATTTAGAAGATTATGATTATACATATATCTTCGCTAAAGAAATGGCAAAAGAGACATTTAATCAAAACGACTTTAATACATATGGTGAGAAAGTCTATCAAAAATATAGTTTTGGTGGAATTAGAGAAGAGGCAATGTCGGGTTTTCCGAGTGTCCAAAAAGTCTTACCGTTACTTGATAATTTTGAAGACAAAACATTACTTAAAGCTTTAGTTAAATTAATTATCAAAACTAATGATACAGTATTATTAAAAAGGAGTGGGTCATTGGATAATTTAAAACAAATCAAAAAGAAATTTAAATCACTTAATATTGATGATATGGATGAAGTTAATGAGTTGAGTGATTATTGCATAGAAAACAATTTAAGTTTTGGTGGATCAGCTGATTTACTGACAACATCTATCTATTTGAAGAAGATGCAGGAAATATTTAGTTTTATACAATTATAATTTATAGGAGGGATATTATGAAAAAATTTAGAAAAATCTTAATTGTATTATTAATTATTTTTGGTGGTTTCTATTTAGTTGGTTGTGAGAAAAACGAAGATAAAAAACAAGTAGAAACAATCGTTAATGAAATTTTCGAAAACAACAACAGCATTTTCATCAGTGAGGGTACCGATGGCAACATTCTTTTTAATTATGACGCTTTAGCTGGGGTTAATTTGTTAAACAAGAACGGATATAAATTTGATTTAACGAAAATTGTATCGAAAGATAAAGTATCAAATTACTTAAATTCCGCAGTTATTAATGGTGAAGGCGATGCCTTTAAGTTATTACAACTAGCTCGGGCTTATGGCTTGCCTATTCCAGAGTCGATTAAAAATTTTACGCGAGATTTAGCAAGCGTCAGTTCATTTTATTCATATCCAATGGCGTTAACTTTAATTAATACATTCAACAATAATCAAACTCTATTAACAACAATTTTAGCTGACATTCCTACAGTTCATACGAATGAATGGTTTGATGCTGATACAGCTGCATTTATTTTGGCAACATCAACAACACATGAAGTCAACAAGAGTGGATTATATGAAGTAATTGAATCGAAGATTACTCCAAATGGTGTTAAATCATGGGATGATAATCCTGGTGCATCATCAACGGCAATGGTAATTATTGCCTACACATCAAATAAGGTATCTTTGACATATGATAATGGAACTAATTTGCTACATGCTTTATTGAATTTTTATGATAATCAAAAACATGGATTCAAAGCGAATGCTGCAGCTGAAGATGTGGATTTGATGTTTGCTACACCTCAAAGCTTTGCGGCACTTGCAATATATTTAGCAAGTTTAAAATCTAAAAAAGCTCCTAATTTATACTATTAAAGTTGAATAAAAGAAATCTTATTATTAAAATTATTTCATCAATTATTGCGCTAGGTTTAATTATAACCTCTTTTGTCTTTTTATCCAAGCGAGAAGAGGCAAAACATAGCGGAACGATTACGGTTGAGTTAATTGATATTGATAATACGCTGTTATCAACGGATGAAATTAATTTTAAAAAAGGAGATACACTTTTAGGACTATTAGAAGCCAATTATGAAGTTGAGTATCAAATGGAGACCTTTGGTGCGTTTATCATAAGAATTGGCGATTTATATGCACCTAATCGATTTGAAACATTTATTAAAATAGAAGTCAATGGTGTTATGTCATCTGTTGGTGTTAGTAGTATCAAATTAGTTGATCAAATGAGAATAACCTTCAGGTTGACAAAGGTGGACACTTAATATGAAAAATAGCGAAAAGACCAAAAGATTAGTTACTATCTCTATTTTAACCGCGATATTATTTGTTCAAGAACAAATATTAACGCCAATACCGAATGTTCAATTAACGTTTCTGTTAATTATTTTGTATTGTAAAACGTTTAATTATGTTGAATCGGTATTGATGATAACCGTTCATGTAATATTAGACAATTTATTAATGGGATCGTTTAACTTGACAGTAATGCCATTTATGTATCTTGGATATTTAGTGATTCCAATTACCTTAAAAACAATTTTTAAAAAAGTAGAATCGCCATTAGGATTAGCAATTCTTAGCATTTTATATTCTTTAATTTACTCTTGGATATTTTTTATTCCAGCGATATTAATATTAGAAATTCCATTTTGGACGTATCTAATTCAAGATATACCATTTGAAATAATTTTAGCAGCTTCTAGTTTTCTATCAGTTTTATGGTTATATCGTCCTTTAAAAAGAGTTCTTGATTCACATCTTGGATCAAAACCAATAATTAATGATGAAAGTGGTGAATAGTATGGAAAAAGGTTATATACATGTTTATACTGGTAATGGTAAAGGTAAGACAACTGCCTGTTTTGGGTTAGCTTTAAGAGCGAGTGGCGCTGGGAAAAGAGTCTTTATTGGCCAATTTATGAAAGGCATGCCCGATTCGGCATTTAAGAGTTTTGAAAAAATCGATAATATTGATATTAAGATGTTTGGCGCTGCGCAATTTGTTGGTAATAATCCGAAATATACTGACATTACTAAAGCTAAAGAAGGGTATGAATATTCATTAAAAGTTTTGAAATCTAATGAATATGATGTTGTAATATTAGATGAATTAAATCTAACTTTTGTTACGGAATTAATTACTGAAGAAGAATTTAACGAGTTAATTGCCGCTAAACCAGAAGCCACCGAATTAATTATTACCGGAAGATATGCGCCTGATTTTGTGAAAGAGGCCGCTGATTTAGTAACTGAAATGAGAGATGTCAAACATTACTATCGCGATGGAGTTTTAGCAAGAAGAGGGATTGACTTTTAATTAAATAATAAATTTATTACAAAAGATTTTCATAAAAAAATCACCAAAGAAAAGACTTTGGTGATTAAACATGAAAATCTTTTTTTATTCAATGACGTCAAAATTTCTAATAATTGGAATAATCATTGGTTTGCGTTGGGTGATATCATATATCTTATCTAATAAATAGTCAGAAAGTTTATTTTTAAATTCGTTTTCACTAATTAATTTGTCGTTATCAAATACGTTTAGAACAAATTTTTTAGTATCTTCAGCTAAAGCTTCAGTTAACGCTTCATTACCTTTCATATAGATAAAACCACGAGAAATAATCGTAGGATCGGTAATGATTTTCTTTTGTGCTGTATCAACAGTAATAACTACAGCAAACATTCCATCATCACTTAATAATTTTCTTTCTCGAATAACATTGTTCGAGATATCGCCAATGCCGGTGCCATCAACATAAACATCGCCAGCTTGAACTCGACCAGCCAATCTAATATTATCACTAGATACTGCTGCAACATCGCCATTATCCATAATTAAAATATTATCTGGATTAACACCGACATCAATCGCTAAATCACGATGGAATTTTAGCATGCGGTGTTCACCATGAACTGGAATAAAATATTTTGGTTTAGTTAAGGTTAACATTAATTTTAAATCATATTGATTACCATGGCCTGATGTATGCGTGTCAGCTAAAGGGCCATGAGTAATCACTTCAGCACCAATTCTAAATAGGGCGTTTATTGTTCGGTTAATTGGTTCTTGATTACCTGGAATTGGTGATGATGAGAAAATGACAGTATCACCTGGAATCGCTTTAATGTAACGGTGAGAACCAGCAGCGATTCGGCTTAATACGGCTAATGGTTCGCCTTGAGAACCGGTACATAAAATAGTCAGCTTTTCCGGTGGGATGCGGTTGATATCACTCGGTTTCACAAAGATATCTTCTGGAGCTTGAATGTAGCCTGATTGAAGACCAATTTCAATCGCATTTTCCATTGATCTACCAACAACTGATACTTGCCTATTTGATAAAATTGAAGCGTCAATAATTTGTTGCATCCGGTAGATATTAGAAGCGAATGTCGCAATAATGATTCTTCCCTTAATGTTATAAAATAATTCGTTAATTGATTCGCCAATCGCTTTTTCGGATTGAATTGGTTCATCACGTTCGGCATTAGTTGAATCAGATAGAAGAAGTAACATTCCTTCTTCACTCATTTGCGATAACTTTTGATATTCAGCTCCTGGGCCTTCAGGAGTTAAATCAATTTTAAAATCACCAGTATGGAAAATGTATCCTTGTGGTGTTTTAAAGGCAATACCATGCATATCAGGTATGGAGTGATTGAGACGAACAAAGCTCACTTCAACTCCTGGAAAATTATATTTATAATGTGATTTATAGTCTTCAATTTTCGGAGGTTTAATATCAGTAAATTCACCCAGTTTCGCTTTAATTAAACTGACGGCGAACCCACTAGCATAAATTTTTGGAATCTCAATTTTTCTTAATAAGTAAGGAATACCACCAATATGGTCTTCGTGACCATGCGTAATAAAAAGACCAACGATTCTTTCTTGATTTTCTTCTAAAAAAGTAAAGTCAGGTAAAACATAATCAATGCCTAGTAGATGAGCATCAGGGAACATAATCCCACAATCAACTAAAAAGATTTGATTATTAATATCAAATACATACAAATTCTTCCCTACTTCACCTAAACCACCTAATGCTAAAATTCCGATTTCATCGGTTTTAAGTAAAGAATTTTTCATTTAATTCCCCCAATAACGTGTTTTTGTTACTTATATTTTATCAAATATATTTAATAATTGGAAATAATAAGCGAACTATCGAATCAATAAAAGGATATGGTATAATTAAGATAGGTGAAAAAATGAAGAAAATTATTTTTTTTGATATAGATAATACTATCGTTGACTCAAAAACTCAATTAGTTCCACCTCAAACATTAGTAATGCTGGAAGAACTATCAAAAAGAGATGATGTTTATTTAGGGATTGCAACTGGTAGAGGCCCTGGAAGAATGGCCATTATCGCCGATATATTACATTATTTTGACGCTTTTGTATACTCAAATGGGTCTTATATTACTTTAAGTGGAGAAGTAATTTATGACTCGCCAATAGCTAATGATAAAATTGAAAATGTGTTAAAAGTAGCCGAAAAATATGATTTGTTGATGGGGGTGTCAGGGTTAGTTACCGACTCATTACTTCGACTTCAGCAGTGTGAAGAAATCAAATTAATGAACACTGCGAAATTAACACCTGATTATTATCTACATCACAAAATCTATCAAACGTGGCTAGTGGCTAGTGATCGAGATCGGTTGATGGTTGCACTAAAAGAACTACCAAACTTTAATCAATATTTGTGGACTAAGTCGGGTGTTGATTTAACAACAGATCATCACTCCAAGGGATTTGGGATCCTAAAAGTTAAAGAAAAATTAAGCCCAATTCAAGTGATTTCAATCGGTGATGGACATAACGATATTGATATGATAGAAGTCGCTGATATTGGCATCGCAATGGGAAACTCTAGAGTTGATGAGTTAAAAGAAAAAGCCGATTTAATCGGCCCTAGTGTTTCTGAAGATAAATTATATGACTTTTTGGAAAGTCATAAAATTATTTAATAACTTTTTGATATTTACTACGAATGATATCAATTAATTCATGCGGTACGTATGGTGAAATATCGGCATCATGATAAATTAATTCTTTAATAGCTGATGATGATATAAAGTGCATATCTTTGGTTGGGAACATAATTAATGTTTCGATTTCCGGATTTAAATTTTTGTTAAAACTATGTAGCTGATATTCACTAACATAGTCTAATAAATTTCTTAAACCTCGAATCATCAGGCTAATATTATTTTCTTTAGCAAATTCAACTACTAGTTTATCAGTATGCATGATTTTAATATTTGGAATATCTTTTGTAACAAGTTTAATCATATTGATTCTTTCGTCAACAGTAAAAATAGTTTGTTTATTTACATTATCAGCAACAACTACGTATAATGTCGATACAAATTTACTCGCACGTCTTATTAAATCTAAGTGACCATTAGTCATTGGATCAAAACTTCCAGGATAAATTGCCTTTTTCATATAAACACCTCATAATTTGTTATATAATTATCATATCATAAGTTTTATAAAAAATGTATATAAGGAGTTGAAATTATGCAAATTAAACGTCAAAGAATTTCATTTAGTGCCATTATTTTTATCTGGTTAACCCTTTTTGGAATTCAACATTTAATCTTAGAATTAGTCAGAGATAATGAAAAATTAAGAAGACTTTTAGGAATTATTTTACCACTAGTTTTATTGGTTGCATTAATTGGATTAGTTTTAGGAGTAAAATTCTTAATTCGTGATGATATGATTACGATAACCACACGTGATCATCAAGTATCAAGAATTTTAGGTTATATTGGGGCGGTCCCAATTATTGTTTTAATTTTGTTTGACTATATTGTAAAAGATAAGCCACAAGTAAATTTCGTAGTTAATCTTGTCGCTTCAATTCTATTAATTTTAGTCGGATTATTTGGTTCAATATATTATAGTATTATAATTTGCCAAAAACCGAGACATCCTTTTGGTCATGATGGAAAAGTAATTGAAGCTGAGTTTGAAGAAAAAGATAATAATCTTCCAAGTTAAGTAAATATAATTTAAAAAACTATTATCCAAAATAATTTGATACTTCCAAAGTAGACACATGAAATAAACAAATGGTTTAGATTCAAATGGTATCTATGGTTATTTACTGTAGGCGTGTATCTTGGCAGTGTCATTTTTTTATTTGATAGTAAATTGTTTCACAAATATACATTATTTATCAATAATAAATAAAAGTGTGATATAATACCTTTGACATTATTAGTGGGCCCCAATCCACTTATTTTTTTGGAGAGAGGATTATGTTTAAAGATTTAGAGTTAAAAATTAAGGAATTGTTACAAGAAATGAGTTTATCACTTTACTCGTTCAGAGTAAAAAGTGATTATGGCATTTCTAAAATTATTGAAGTTTTAGTTGATGGTGAAAATTTAAACTCTAATAATTTAGAATTAATTCATCATCAAATTAGAGAAAGATTTGATGAATTAGTGCCAGATGATTATTATTTAGAAGTTTCGAGTGCTGGTGCGGAAAGACCAATTAATTCTAAAGAAGAGTTAATTAAACAAATTGGGAACCATATTTACTTAGTTTCTCCTCAATTTAAAGGAACAGGAGATTTAGTTTCATTTGATGGAGAAGAGATAGTTTTAGAAATTAGAATCAAAAATATAAAAAAACAAATAAAAATTAAATATAAGGTTGCCTCTCAAATGAGAACGGCAGTAAGGGTGTGAGAAAATGAAAAAAACGACTATTTCAGATGATATTGATTTAATTGTTAAAGAAATGGAATTAAAGCGCGAAGATGTAATCGATGCCTTTAAAGAAGGAATGATTGCTGGATGTAAAAAAGAGTTTAATGTTAAATCTTGTCGCGTTGAATTAAATGAAGAAGAAAATGAACTTTCGATTTATACTCAAAAAATGGTGGTTAATGATGCAACCATTGAGGATAAATTTATGACTCCGATTTTATTAAGTGAAGCTCAAAAAATTAATCCTAAAATTGAAGTTGGTGAAATTTTAGAAGTTAAAGTTTCTCCTCAAGATTATGGATATCACGCTTCTAGTCAAGTTAAGCAACGTTTTAATGAAATCTTAAATCGTTTAACTAAAGAAAGAGTTTTTAATCATTTTAAGAGTTTAGAAAAAACGATGATTTCAGCTCAAGTTGTTGGAGTTGATGAAGCTAGAGGAAATCGTGAAAGAAGATATCGCCTAAATATTGGTCATGATACGATTACTTTATTAAATGAAAAAGATACATTGCCAAACGATAACTTACAAGTTGGTGATCGTGTTAATGTTTATGTGACTAAAGTTGAAGAAGGAAGAAATTTTCAAGTTCAAGTTTCACGAACTAATCCAGATTTAGTAGTTAAATTAATGGAAAATTACGTTCCAGAAATTAAATCAGGTATTGTAGTAATTAAAAGTATTGCCAGAGAAGCAGGAGATCGATCAAAAGTTGGAGTTATTTCTAATGATCCGAATGTCGATCCGATTGGAGCTTGTATTGGTGATCAAGGAATGCGAATTAGAGGAGTCACCAAAGCTTTAAATGGAGAAAAAATTGATTTATTTAAGTATTCTGCAGAACCAAAAGAATTAATTGCTAATGCATTACAACCAGCCAAAGTGATTGCGGTTACGCAAATGAATCCAACAGTTGAGCCACCTAAAGCATTGGCTATTGTTCAAGATGATCATTTATCATTAGCTATTGGTAAAGCTGGTCAAAATGTAAGGTTGGCAGTTCAAGCCACTGGTTGGTCAATTGATATCAAATCAGAACAACAAGCTTTAGATGAAGGGATTTTATTTTAATGAAAGTGAAAAAAGTTCCAATGCGAACTTGTGTGGTATCAAAAACATCTTTTCCTAAAGAAGAGCTAATTAGAATTGTTCGAGACAAAAATAACAACGTTTCGATTGATCTAATTGGTAAGGCGCCAGGCAGAGGAGCTTATCTTTCAAGGGATAAAGAAGTAATTTTGAAAGCCCAAAAAACCAAAATATTAGAAAAAAAATTAGACACTGATATTCCAAGTGAAATTTATGATGAATTGTTGGAGTTGGTAAAGTGAGAGGAGTATTAGGTTTAATCCAAAGAGCAAGAAAACTAATTATCGGAACCGAATTAGTAATTAAAGGCTTACAAAAGCAAGAAGTATCTTTAGTATTAGTTGCTAGTGATGCATCAAATAATACTAAAAAGAAGATGACAGATAAAGCAAACTTTTATCAAGTTAAAATAATTGAACTTGATAGTAATTTACTTAATCAATCAATCGGTAAAAAAGGAGCTAAAGTCGTTGGAATTACTGATTTAGGCTTTGCTAATTTGTTACTTAGTAAGAAAGGCATGTGATGTTATGCAAAAGAAAAATACAAATTTTAAAAAAGGAAGCAAAACTCAACCTAAAGAGAAAAAGTTTATTTACAAAGATAATATGAATGTTGCTCAAGTTGCTCAAGCTTTAGATATTTCAGCAGCAGCACTGATTAAAAAACTAATCAATTTAGGAATTATGAGTAATGTTAATCAAGTAATAGATCGTGATGTCGTTGAACTAATTGTTGATGATATGGGATATACATTTGAAGTTGAAAAAATAACGGATATGACCCGCTATGATGAAATTGAAATTGTTGAAGATCCAAAAAATTTAGTTTCACGACCAGCGATTGTGACAGTTATGGGACATGTTGATCACGGTAAAACAACATTACTTGATACCATTAGAAAAACGCGAGTTGCTCAAGGAGAAGCTGGTGGTATCACCCAGCATATTGGTGCTTATCAAGTTAAAAGAAAAGGATCAATCATTACTTTTATTGATACGCCAGGACATGCTGCATTTACCGAAATGCGAGCTCGTGGTGCTAAAGTTACTGATATTGTAATTTTAGTGGTAGCGGCTGATGATGGGGTAATGCCACAAACAATTGAAGCGATTGACCATGCGAAAGCTGCCAAAGTTCCTTTAATTGTAGCAATCAACAAAATTGATAAACCAACAGCTAACCCAGACCGCGTTAAAACTGCGTTATCAGAACGTGGTGTTTTAGCTGAAGACTGGGGTGGAAATGTTCCATTTGTAAATGTTTCAGCACTGAAAAATCAAGGCATTGATGATTTATTAGATGTCGTTGAATTGGTTGCTGAAATTGAGGAATTTAAAGCTAACCCAAATCGATTAGCTATCGCAACTGTAATTGAATCTAGATTAGACCGTGGACGTGGTCCAGTAGCGACAATTATTATTGATCAAGGAACATTAAAAGTAGGGGATAACTTCGTAATTGGCACTACTTTTGGACGCATTAGAACGATTCATGATGATTTAGGAAGACAATTAAAACAAGCCAAACCAAGTCAACCAGTAGAAATTACCGGATTAAATGATGTGCCTATGGCTGGTGATATGTTAATGGTATTTCCTGATGAGAGAACCGCACGTCAAATTTCTGAAGAAAGAGCACATCGTGAAAGAGAAGATCAATTAAAAGGCAAGAAACGTACTTTAGATTCTCTATTTGGCGACTTAGAAGCTGCTGAAAAAGAATTGAATTTAATTATTAAAGTTGACGTCCAAGGTTCATCAGAAGCTTTATCAGGATTACTTGAAAAAATTAATATTGAAGGCTTCCATTGTAACATCGTTCGTTCAACTGTTGGCGCTATTACTGAAAATGATATCATCCTTGCGGAAGCGAGTAACGCAATTGTTATTGGATTTAACGTTAGACCAACGGCTGCAGTTAGAACGTTAGCCGAAGAAAAAGGAATTGAAATTAGATTATATAGTGTGATTTATAAAGTCCAAGAAGATATTATTGCTGCGCTTCAAGGAATGTTAGAACCAGAATTTGAAGAACAAATTATCGGTCAAGCTGAAGTTAGAGAAACCTTTAGAATTTCTAAAGTCGGAACTATTGCCGGTTGTTATGTCACTGATGGCGTCATTGAACGTGATTCATTAGTCAGAGTTATTAGAGATTCAATTGTTGTATATGAAGGTAAATTATCTTCATTAAAACGTTTCAAGGATGATGCAAGATCAGTTAGACAAGGCTATGAGTGTGGTATTGGCATTCATAATTATAACGATATTAAAGTTGGCGATATTATTGAAGCTTCAAAAATGAAAGAGGTAGAATAATATGGGTAAAATTTCAACCGAAAGACTAGCCAGTTTAGTCCAAAGAGAAGTAGCAATTATTATTAATGATGAAATTAAAGACTTACAAGTTGGTTATATTAATGTAACTGAAGTGAGAGTAACAAGAGATCATTCTTTCGCTACGATTTACTATACAATCTTATCAGATGACCAAGAAGTTTTAGACAAAGCTAGAAAATTATTAGATAAAAATAATGGCTTAATTAGAATGAAATTAGCTGACAAGATTAGAAATACGAGAAAGATTCCAGAATTAATCTTTAAATTTGATGAAGCATTAGCTTATGGTAATCGGATTGATAAGATTTTAAAAGAGTTAAATAAAGAATAATTGCTAACACCTTCATATCAAAAATTATGAAGGTGTTTTATTATTAAACAAACTTTTGATTGCTAGTAGAAAATCATAGGATAAAATGTTAAAATATAAGTGGTGATTTTTAAGTGTTTGTAAGTGTGATTATTGACTTAAAAGTGAAAGAATTAGATCAAAAATACGACTACATAGTGCCAGTTGAACTTCAAGACTTGGTTCAAATTGGTCAAAGAGTAGTAGTATCTTTTGGTAATATGGAACGAATGGGATATATCGTTGACATTTTAGATAAGTCTTCAAATGCAACTAAACCAATTCTAGAAATAGTTGATTTAATCCCAATTATTTCTGATGAAATGTTTTTAATATACGATTATTTGAAAAATTACACTACCTCGTTTAAAAGTGCAATCATCGAGGCCATTATTCCATCTGAATTTATGCATTTATATCAAAAAAAGGTAAACCTTTTAAAACATTTTGATGATGAATTAATTAAAAAATTTAATCAAAAAGGAGAATGGATTTTATCGAAAAATGATAACAAGTATTATCAAAAATTGAAAAGATTAGCTGAAGAAAAGAAGATTGAACTTAAAACGATTATTAAACCAAGAGTTACTCCAAAAGTAGTAATAGGCTATCGTTATAATCAAAATCATAATTATAAAAGAGTTGGTAATTATCTTGATTTATTATCGTTATTTAAATATGACGATTTAATTTTAAGAAGTACTCTTTTAGAAGTGACATCAGTTTCAACTCTAAATACTTTAGAAAGAAATGAAGTTATTATTAGAGAAGATGTTATTATTAAACGAGAAATAAAACATAAGTTCATAATTGAAGATAAAAAGATAACTTTAAACAATGAACAACAAATTGCTTACAAAGAAATTATAAAAGGTCTCAATTCAAATTATGAATATTTACTTTATGGAGTTACAGGTAGCGGTAAAACTGAAGTCTATTTAAAAGTTGTTGAAGATGTTATTAAATTAGGAAAAACAGCTTTAATTTTAGTTCCAGAGATTAATATGATTGCGCAAGTAGCTAAAAGGATAAAATCTAAATTTGATGATGTTGCCATAATTCACTCAGCACTATCACCAGGTGTGAAACATGATGAATATCAAAAAATATATGATGGTGAAGCCAAAATTGTTCTTGGCACTAGAAGTGCCATATTTGCACCACTTGATAATATTGGCATTATTATTTTAGATGAAGAACAAGATGAAAGTTATACTCAAACTGAAAATGTTAAATATGAGACTAAAGAATTAGCTAAAATCAGAAGTAACTATCATAATGCGCCGATTGTTTATTGTTCAGCTACACCCAAAATAACTACTTTTTATGAAGCACAAAATAATGAAATTAAGTTATTAGAATTACCTAAAAGAGCGATTGAAGAAACGATGCCTGAAGTTATCTTTATTGATTTAAAAGAAGAATTGAAATCAGGACATACTTCAATATTTTCTCGGAAACTGCTTCAAGAATTAAAAGTAACATTAGAAAAGAAAGAGCAAGCGATGATTTTAATTAATCGCCTAGGATATGCACCACGGGTAATGTGTCGTGTTTGTGGTTATGTTCCAGTTTGTCCAAATTGTGGTATCTCGCTTACTTACTATCAAGAAGAAAAAGAATTAAAGTGTCACTATTGTGGATATCATGTTGAATATCAAAATGAATGTAGTAATTGTTCAAGTAATGAATTGACTCCAAGAGGGATAGCCATTGAACAAGTAATTTATGAGTTAAAAAAATACTTTCCACAAGCTAAAATTTTACGTTTAGATCAAACAACAACGAAAAAGAGCGGAGCTCATGAAGCAATATGGCATCAGTTTTTATCAAAAGATGGCGATATTTTAGTAGGTACACAAATGATCGCCAAGGCGTTTGATTTTCCTGATGTTACTTTATCGGCTGTGATTTTAGCTGATGAAGATTTAACATTAGCGAAATATGATGCTGATGAAAAAACTTATATTTTATTAAAACAATTAATTGGCCGCTCTGGTAGACATCGACCAGGGAAATCAGTTATTCAAGGCTATAATTTAAATCATTATGCGATATCAAACTTAGATAAGGATTATCACTATTTTTATAATGAAGCCTTAAATAATCGGAAACTTGGTAATTATCCACCGTTAGTTAAGATGAGTCAAGTAATTATATCGGGGTTGGGATATTTAAACACCTATCAACATGCATTTAGATTTAAAAATATTTTAACTAAAAATAGATTTAATGTTTTAGGTCCAACCCAAACGTTTATTTTAAAAAAGGGCGATGAATATCGATTTAAATTAACCATCAAACATAATCAAAAAGAAAGAGATAAAATCGTTGAATTAGTAAAAAAATATGAAGATGAAGACGTAAGACTAATCTTTACCCCATTTATTGATTTAGAATAGAGGTAAAACATGAAAATAGTATTTATGGGTACTCCAGAGTTTTCAGTACCAATCTTGAAAAATTTAATTAATAACTATGATGTGATATTAGTTGTCACACAGCCTGATAAACCGGTTGGTCGGAAAAAAGTATTGACGCCACCTCCAGTCAAGGAAATTGCGATTCAAAATAATATTGAGGTATTTCAACCAATAAAATTAAGAAATGAATACCAAAAAATTATTGATTTAAAGCCAGATTTAATTGTAACAGCGGCATATGGTCAAATTTTACCAAAAGAATTAATTGATAATGTTAATTCAATTAATATTCACGCTTCGTTATTACCTAAATATCGAGGTGGAGCACCAATTCAAAAAAGTCTTATTAATTTAGATGAAGAAACTGGAATATCCATTATGAAAATGGAATATAAAATGGATAGTGGTGATGTTTATTATCAAAAAAGTCTTCCAATTAAATCATGTGACACCACAACTACTCTTACTAAAAAATTAAGTATATTAGGTTCAGAAATGATTCTTGAATATTTAAATAATCCAAAGAAATACTTACCAGTTAAACAAGATGAGTCATTAGTGTCATTCGCTTATAATATTAAATTTGATGATCAAATTATCAACTGGTCGTTAGGTTCAGCTAAAGTTGAAGCTCATATTCGGGCAATGCAAGATGAGCCAGGAGCAATTACCTATATAAACAATCATATATTAAAGATATACGCCGCCAAGAAAAGTGATATAATAAGTAAGAAGACACCAGGGAGTATTACTAGTCTTGATAAGCAACTTTTAGTGGCGACTGGTGACTATGATTTAGAAATCTTAAAATTACAACCAGCAGGTAAGCGAGTAATGTTGACAAGAGATTTTCTAAATGGTCAATCGTTATTGAAAGTTGATGATATACTCGGAAAGGAAGTAAAATGATGAACAAAAAACCAAAATTAGTTTTTACTAGAGAAGAAATGCTTCAAATGAATATCAAATCTTTAAAAGAACGAGGAGTAACAGTCGAAGATATTGCCGCTGTAACTTACAAACAACAATCAAGATATACTAAAGATATCGAAATGGCGACTTGTGTGGAATCTGTTGAAAAGATTTTATCATTTAGAGATATATTTCACTATGTCCAACTAGCAATTGCAATTGATGTATTAGCTGAGAAGAAAATGTTACCATATCCACTTCAAGATATTGTCTTTCATGATTTAGGTCTATTTGGAGTTGATGAAGTTATGGGATTAGATGTGGCTGGAACCTACGGTACAATTGGTCAAACTAACTTTGGAGATATTGATGTCAATAAACCTGGAATCGTTAAAAAGTTAAATGATGACGGTAAAGAAGCTGGTACATGCCATACTTTTTTAGATGATATTGTTGGGGCAATTGCAGCTGCGGCTTCAACTAGAGTGGCTCAAGTAATTAATGAAAGAGAAGCCCATGTTCAAGATTATGAACCAATCACACTATTTGAAAATGAGGAGTAATGAGGCTTGAAACGTAAAAAAGATACTTCAAAACTTGATATGAAAAAATGGGGTAAATCCCTTTTTTCACGCTTCTTTGGTTTTGAAGAAGGGATTGATATTACCGATGAAGTAGCGGTTTTAAAAAGAAGAAATATTGTCATTAAAAATATTATTTTCCTATCTAACCTTTTCTATTTCTTTTTAATGTTAATTGTCTCGATTGTTTCAGTTGATGAACGAGATCAAATCTTTAACTGGATTGTAACTGTAGCTACTTTCCCGTTAACTTTCGTAATCAACTACTTTCTATCTAAATTAATCAACAAAAGTGGAACTAATGGAAGTGATGATTCAGCTAGACAACAAATTGCTATGTACTTTGCAGCAGTATACTTATTTATCTCAGCAACCTTATTTTATTTAAAGGTTCATAATGTCGGTGGACTTGAGACATTTTCATATATTTTATTCTTTTATGTAATCACTGTAGTAGCGCTTTATCAAGACAAAAAAGTTTTATTAAATGGGTCACTGTTTTTGTTTTCTATTTTAACCATACTTCACTTTTTTGTAACACATAATTCTCCTCAAGTAGTTAATTCGGGTGATGAATATCAGCTAAAATTAATGTTAGTTGACATTGGCTTACGAAGTGTGATTTTCGTTATTTATGTTGTAGTTTTATATGCTAATGTCTCCATCGGACAATATATGCATAAAGCAAGAGTAACTGAGAAAATTAAACGTCAAGAAGTCGAATCAGATTTTAAGGCAATTTCATCAGATTTATTTAAAGTAGTATTGGCTTCATCTAAATCGTTTTTCAATATCAAAAGAGCTCATCAAGTCTCACAATTGGCTCATAAATTGGGTGAACTTTATGGACTTTCAGAATCACAATTAGAAACATTAACTGATTACTCATTAGTTCATTTAAAACACGCTGAGATTGAGGATATTTCTGATAAGAGTTTAACAAAAAGTTATGATGCCTTAAGAGAGAAGACTGAGTTAGCCGCAACTATTTCTAGAAGAATTCAATTAGCTCAGAAATGTGAAGATATTGCAAGAAGTAAAACTGAAGGCATACTATCACAGTCATTTGTTTATGATATGAATAAGGTGCAACAAGATTTAGATGCTCAAATTATTTTACTGGCTGATTTATATCACACAATGAGATCAGTTGAATCTTATAAAAGACCACTGACACATAGTACGGTGATGAAAACATTTGAAACTGAATTTAATGTTTTATTTGATAAAAATTTATTACAAAGATTTATCGCATTTAATCAAGAGTTTGCGAATATTTATGACAATTTCAATTAAAAACTATAACTAAAATATAATGTATTAGGTGGGTCTAACCCACCTTTTTATTTACAATAAAAAAATTTAATTTATATTATTTGCAAGTACAAAGAAAACATTATATAATGGTAATGCTTATTCAGAACTACCTAGGCTAGTCACCGTTAAGGTAGTAGCAACCTATTAAATTAGGTGCTCAAGACGAGGGGAAGATACCCAACAATAAGGAAAAGAGAATTTGACGCTTTTCCGGCGTCATTTTTTTATCTCAATAGTTAAATAATGAAAGAAGGAGCAGTATACAAGAGTGACTATTGATAATTATGTATACAAGATGATAGTATGAAATTTTTCTCAAGTGAATCAGTTACTGAAGGTCATCCAGATAAATTAAGCGATATTATTGCTGATAGTATTTTGGATGAAATTTTATCAAAAGATCCAAGAGCGAGAGTAGCCGTTGAAGTGTCAGTGACTACTAACTTTTGTTTTATATATGGTGAAGTTAAAAGTAATGTTCAAGTTAATTATATTGAAGTGGCGAAAGCGGCAATTAGACAAGTAGGTTATACTGATTATAGATTAGGTTATGATGCTGACCAAGTTGAATTTTTAGTTAAAATTGATCAGCAATCACCCGATATTTCATTAGGCGTTGATGGCAATGGAAGTACACTTCAGGGTGCTGGTGATCAGGGGATTGTTTTTGGATATGCGATTGATGAAACCGAAGAATATATGCCACTGGCCATTACATTAGCGAATAAATTAGCCAAGAGATTAAGTGAAGTAAGAAAAAATGGAATATTACCAGATTTAGGACCTGATGGAAAAACGCAAGTTACTGTTCAATATGATGAAGATGGTAATATTCAACGGGTTGATACAATCGTTTTATCAACTCAACACCGCGAACATTATTTAATTGATGATGTTAGACGTGATGTCAAAAGAGAAGTCATTGATTATGTCATTCCGCAACACTTAGTTGATGAAAAAACAAAATATTTAATTAATCCAACCGGTAGATTTGTCACTGGTGGACCAGAAGGGGATGCCGGATTAACTGGTCGAAAGTTAATTGTGGATACTTATGGTGGATATGCTAGACATGGTGGCGGAGCGATGAGCGGTAAAGATTCATCAAAAGTTGATCGGAGTGGGGCTTATATTGCCAGATATTTAGCCAAAAATATAGTCGCATCTAAAATAGCTAAACGTTGCGAAATCCAATTGGGCTTTGCCATTGGCATTGCTAGACCTGTCAGTTTATATGTTAATACTTTTGGAACTGGACTAGTTAGTGATGACGAGATTACAAAGGCGATATGGGATAATTTCGATTTATCACCAAGAGGCTTTATTGATAAGTTAGGATTAGAAGGCCCAGTATTTAAAAATACGGCTGCTTATGGTCACTTTGGAAGAAACTTTAGCTGGGAAAAATTAGATAGTGTTGATGTCTTTCAAAAATTAATTTCACAATAAAGACTTGATAAAAACCTACTACTAATTGCGTAATTTTACTTTAGAATTGGTAGTAGGTTTTTATTTTTTTTAAAAATTATAAAATTAGATGTTAAAATATGTCATTTATTACATCTTTTTGGTACCGTTACTAACCCCATTTTCTTGATAATACTATATAAATATAGTAAAATATATAATGTTAGGGCGTGATATGCGATGTTCAAAAGATTATTTGATCCATCAAGAAAAGTATTAAAAGAATCAGCTAAGGTAGCTGAAAAAGTAGTTTTACAGCATGAAGAATATAAAAATTTAAAAGATGAAGACTTTAAAGTAAAAACTAATGAATTTAAAAAACGCTTTGAAAATGGAGAAACTTTAGATGATTTACTAGTTGAAGCTTTCGCCTTAGTTAGAGAAGCTTCGGTTAGAGTGACCGGACTGACTCCTTATTTTGTTCAAATTCAAGGAGCTTATGTCATTCATCACGGTAACATTGCTGAGATGAAAACTGGTGAAGGTAAAACGTTAACGGCAGTTATGCCAGCATATTTAAATGCTTTAAGTGGTGAAGCCGTTCATATCGTAACGGTTAACGAATATTTAGCTCGCAGAGAAGCGGACGGAGAAATCGGTGATTTGTTCCGTTTTTTAGGTTTAACAGTAGGATTAAATATTCGTGAGTTAACACCAAGTCAAAAACGGGAAGCTTATAATTGCGATATTGTTTATTCGACTAATAGTGAATTAGGATTCGACTACTTACGTGATCATATGGTCGTTCATCGTAAAGATATGGTCCAACAACGAGGATTAAGATATGCGATTATTGACGAAGTTGACTCAATTTTAATTGACGAAGCGCGAACGCCATTAATTATTTCTGGCGGGGCTCGTGAGACAAGAAATTTATATCAATCAGCCGATAGATTTGCTAAGTCAATTAGGGAAGATGAATATGAAATTGATATTGAAGCGAAATCAATTGAATTACTCCCTAAAGGAATTGAAAGAGCGGAACAAATTTTTCGAATTGAAAACTTATATGACATCAAAAACGTATCACTTTTACACCATATTAATAACGCCTTAAGAGCTAACAAATTAATGTTTAGAGATAAAGAATATGTCGTTCAAGATGGTGAAGTGTTAATTGTTGACCAGTTTACCGGTCGGATTTTAAGAGGAAGACAATTCTCTGAAGGACTACATCAAGCATTAGAAGCGAAGGAAAATGTCGAAATTAAAAAGGAAACGATTACAGTGGCGACAATCACATATCAAAACTTCTTTAGAATGTATGCCAAATTATCAGGAATGACTGGTACAGCTAAGACAGAGGAAGAAGAATTTAGAGAAATTTATAATATGAACGTTGTAGAAATTCCTACTAACGCTCCAGTTATTAGAGAAGATGCAGTTGATATGTTATTTGCCACAGCTGATGCTAAATATCGAGCTTTAATTAAAGAAGTTAAAGAAAGACATAGTAAAGGTCAACCTATATTAATTGGTACTATTGCTGTCGAGACTTCTGAATTATTATCGCGTTTATTAAGAGATGAAAGAATTCCACATGAAGTGTTAAATGCTAAAAATCATGCGCGTGAAGCTGAAATTGTTTTAAATGCTGGACAAAAAGGCGCCGTCACCATTGCGACTAACATGGCTGGTCGTGGTACGGACATTAAATTAGGTGAAGGCGTTGTTGAACTTGGTGGTCTTGCGGTAATTGGTAGTGAGCGCCATGAGTCACGAAGAATTGATAATCAGTTACGTGGTCGTAGTGGACGTCAAGGAGACCCAGGATATTCAAGATTTTATTTATCAGCTGATGATGAATTATTAATGCGATTCGGTGGTGAAAGATTTAGAAATCAAATGGCCATGATTGCTAATTTACAAGGTGATCCTGATATGCCACTAACATCTAAGATGTTTGCCAGATTTGTTCAAAATGCTCAAAAGAGAATTGAGGGAATGAACTATGATACTAGAAAGTCGGTCTTAAAATATGATGATGTCATGCGCCAACAACGAGAAATTATTTATGAAGAACGTCGCTTTATTTTAAATACTGAATCAATTGAAGATCATGCATTAGATATGATTAAACGAGGAATTACTCAAGCGGTCCCAACATTTATTACTGGCGAGCGTGATCATCCAGTAAATCATGAAGGTTTAGTTAAATATTTTGATGGCAACATTTATAAGAAAGATACCATCTTATTAGATGAGGTTAGCCAATTTCATGAGATTGAAGGCTTAACTAATTATCTATTAGAAAAGGCGAGAGAAGAAATCAAATATAAAAAAGAAAATGTTCCACCACAATTATTCAATGAGTTCTTAAAAGTTGTTTTATTAAGAGTTATTGATACTTATTGGATGCGACATATTGACTCAATGAGTGAATTAAGACAAGCGGTCGGCTTACAAGCCTACAGTCAAACTAATCCATTAATTATCTACCAACAAGAAGGTAGAAGAATGTTTGAAGAAATGGTTAGAGGGATGACTGAAGATACCACTAGATATGTTTTAAGAGCGACAATTGAATATAATGTTCAAAGGGAACAAGTCGTTAAAAACACTTCAACAAATCAAGGAGAGGAAGTTTCATCAAGGAGACCAAGAACTCGTAAAGTTCGTGGGAAAAGAAAACCTTGGCAATAATTTATGGAAAGATACGAGGTAACTAGACTATTAACTGAATATGACCAAAGATTAGATGATCTTGACAATGCTTTAGATATAGCGGCATTAGAAGAAAAATTGAAGGAGCTAAATCAAAAGATGTTAGAACCTAATTTTTGGGATGATCAAAATCAAGCTAAAAAAGTTACTAAAGAAATCGCTGATATTGAATCTAATGTATCAACCTTCAAAAAGTTAAAAAATAGTTTTAATAATATTAATGAATGGTTTGAAATATCAGATAAAGACACCGAAGAATGGCAAATATTAATGAATGAATTGGAGACGTTTGCTAAAGAAATTGAAGATTTTTCAATTCAAACCCTATTATCAGAGCCTTATGATAGTAACAATTGTATTTTACAAATTCAAGCTGGTGCTGGTGGTACTGAAGCTCAAGATTGGGCGGAAATGCTTCAAAGAATGTATTTAAGATATGCTAATCGAATGGATTATAAAACTGAAATCTTAGACTATCAACCAGGCGATGAGGCTGGAATAAAATCGGTAACGATTATGATATCAGGTAAGTTTGCCTATGGTTATTTAAAATCAGAAATTGGGATTCATCGCCTAGTTAGAATTTCACCATTTGACGCTAATAAAAAACGCCACACATCATTTGCCTCAGTTGAAGTAGTGCCTGAAGTGGATGATGATGTTGAAATAGAAATTAAAGAAGAAGATATTAAAGTTGATGTCTACCGCTCTGGGGGAGCCGGTGGTCAATCAGTTAATACTACTGACTCAGCAGTCAGAATTACTCATCTTCCTACTAAAATTGTAGTTACATGTCAAAATGAACGAAGTCAAATTCAAAATCGGGAAAGGGCGATGAAAGTCCTATCGTCAAAGTTATTGCAACTAGAATTAGAGAAAAAAGAAGAAGAGTTAATGAAATTAAAAGGGGAACAAAAATCGATTGGCTGGGGTTCACAAATTCGTTCATATGTGTTTCACCCATATCAAATGGTGAAAGATTTAAGAACTAATGAAGAAACTAGTCAAATTGATGATGTCATGGATGGTAAGTTAGACAATTTTATTAATGCTTATTTAAAGTGGAGGTAGAATATGCCTAAAATGCAATCAAGAACTCAATTTCATATTAAACAGTACCTTGAAATAACAATTGGTGTGGTGATTATGGCTTGTGGATTTTACTTTTTCTTTATCCCACTAGATATTAACTCTGGTGGTGTTGGTGGATTGAGTATAGTTTTACATGAATTGCTGCACAAAATTGAGTGGCTCAAAATTAGTTATCTAGTTTATGCATTTAATATTGGATTATTAATTTTAGCGTATTTTACACTAGGGAGAAAGTTTTTCCTACGAACGCTTTATCCAACAATATTGTATCCGAGTATTATTTTTTTACTAGAATTAATCGTATCTAGTGAT
The DNA here is from genome assembly GCA_050953825.1 of Acholeplasmataceae bacterium. GTDB lineage: Bacteria > Bacillota_I > Bacilli_A > Acholeplasmatales > Acholeplasmataceae > DUQW01. Next base: position 122,554 of record JBMNNF010000005.1, read on the forward strand.
GTTATTTTTAGTAAATTTGATGATCATACTTCAAAATTATTAATCGCTACCTTATTTGGCTCGCTCATTGTTGGGCTTGGTTTGGGGTTGGTATTAAACAATAATACCACAACCGGAGGTATGGATATTGTTCAAAAACTAATTCATAAGTATTTAAAACTTCCGTATTCAGTAGCAATTTATGTTAGTGATGGAGCTGTCGTTTTATTAGGATTAGTTACATTCAACGTTGAAGTTGTTTTATATGGTGTGATTGCTGTATTTATTATTGGTTTAGTTGTTGATAAAATTATCTTCAACGGTAGATTAGGATTTACAGCATTTATCATTACTAGTCCGGCATATGAGGAAAAAATTAAAAATGCTATTATTAATGATTTAGAGCGCGGCTTAACTAAAGCCAAAGTTACAGGGGGCTATACTGACAAAGAAAGAACTTTAATTATTTGTACAATCGACCGTAGCCAAACATTTGATTTAAAAGATTATGTATTACGTCACGATCCTAAAGCTTTTACATTCATTGTTGAAACAAGAGAAGTCGTAGGATACGGATTTGAATTACCGGAGGATTAAATTATGGAAAATAAAGATTATAATCAAAACGAAGAACAAAAACCACAATATGAATATTTTAGAGAACAAAATGACTCGAAACAAGACCCCAATCAAGGTCCTAATCGTAAAATTAGTAAAAGATTACTTGGGCTAATCTTTTTAGCTGCGGTTGTATTTGCGTTTTTCTTAGGGTTTATGTCAAGTGTTATCACTAAGGTAACATTTGAACCTAACAATCCAATTATTGACATCCCTAATAACAACAATAATAACAACCAAGTTGAGACAACTGCCTATACTGCATTATATGATTTCTTAGAAGAACATTCCTTTGAAGGAGTAGATGAGGAAAGAGCATTCTATTATCAATTGTTGTCTTTAGTTGAATCATTAAATGATCCATACGCATCAATTAGTTTTTCGACCGTCATTATAGGACCAAGCGGATCAACTAATGATTATGATGACGAACATTTTGAAGGATTAGGTATTACTTTCATTTATGATGAATATGTTATGAAAATTAGTGACATCATGAGAGGTTCTCCAGCTGAGAAAGCATATATTTACCCAGGGGATCAAATTGTTGGTGCCGTTATTGATGGCAGAAAGATTTATTTTGCTACAACCAAAATGGATCAAGATGAAGCGATTCCATATGTTAGAGGTGTTCCTGGCGATACTAAAACATTAATTATTAAGGGTTTAGATGAATCAGAAAGAATAGTAACCGTTACTTATCAAAGATTCCCACGTCCAACGATTACCAGTAATTATAAAGATACGACTGCAACTTATGGATATATTAAAATTCATGAGTTCCGTGAAAAAACATCAGTTGTCTTTGGCGAACATCTTCGATTAATTGAGCCTAGATTAGATGATCCTAACTCAGTATTAATTATTGACTTAAGAGATAATCCTGGTGGACTTTTAACATCAGTTACTGGAATTATTAGACAACTGCTTCCAAGTGAAGATTCACGAGCGGTTAGTGTTAAAGCTGAAAAAACAGGTGTTCAAACTTATTATGGTGGTGGTTTGAAAAAAAGAAAACCATATACAATTAAAGTCTTAGTCAATGGAAAAAGTGCTTCAGCTTCAGAAATGTTAGCTGCAGCCCTTCACTATACTGGTGGCTATGAAGTTTATGGTCAACCAACATTCGGTAAAAATGTTTATCAAAATACAAAAGATCGTATGTTAACTAAAAACTTGAAAGCTTCCATCAAATATACCGAAGGTTATTGGTATTACTATGATAAATCCTTAGGTAGAATGGATAAAATTGATCGTGAAACCAATCCAATTCCAGTAAATTTAATCGAACCAGAAGGCTTAACTAGTCTGTCAATTCCGTATTACACAAAAGATGTCGCTTTTGATGAAGTTAATGAAGCACTAGCTTCAGCCCAAAAGTTTTTAAATATTTATAATCCAACGAATAATTTACGAGAAGATGGATATTTAGATCAAAAAACTAAAATGGCCTTAGAAGCGTTCCAATTTGATAAAGGACTCAATATAACTGGAGTTTATGACTTAAAAACAAGTCAAAAAATGTATAATGATTTTATTGAAAAAAAAGAAGATCATACGTTTGATAATCAAATCTCAGATTTAATTCCATGAGAATATCTAAAGAAAAAGACTCATATTTTCTAATCAAAGACAATTTAAAAATCAAGTTAGAAATCGAAGTTGTTCAAAAATATCGCTTATATTACGAACAAGCTTATGACATTTCTTATGACGAAATTCTTAACGATAATAATTATTATTTTTACTATAAATTAGCTTTAAAACGTCTAGCAAAGATGCAATCAAGAAAAATGTTAGAAAATTACTTAATCGAAAAACAAATTAATAAATCAACACTAAATAAAGTAATTAACCGGTTACTAGAATTAAAATATTTAGATGATTATGAATATGCTAAAAATTATCTAAATTTAAAGATGTACCAATATGGTCCATTAAGATTAGAGAATAAACTAATTGAGGATGGAGTTCATCCCCAAATTATTAAAGAGCTAATATCTAAGATTGATGAGGGTGAAATACTTTCTAACTTGTTAGAAAAAGATTTGACCAAAATTAATCAATCAATTTATAACTTTAAACAAAAACTTGTTAGAAAATATTATATGAAAGGATTTAATCTTTCACTAATTAATGAAATGTTATCTAATTTATTAGAAAATATTGATTATGATGAACTTGATAGCTTAAAAAAAGATTATCAAAAACTATTAATTAAATCATCTTCACTTGATAAAAGTGATTATGAAAGAAAATTAAGTATTCGCGAGAAATTACTGAGAAAAGGATATCGTTTAGATAATATTAAGAAAGTAGAGGAGTTATATTTATGAAATGGTTTCCTTCAAAGGAAGATTTATACTTTTTCGACCAAGGTAAATTAGCCGATGCATATCGCCTGTTTGGTTCTCATTTAATTAGAGATAAAAAAGGTAAAATTGTGGCAACTAGGTTTACTGTCTACGCACCAAACGCAGTTGCCGTAAAACTGATATGTTCGTATAACAACTTCGAAGGTTGGAAACATGAACTAACTAAAATTGACCCGTACGGAGTATGGTCCATTGAAATTCCTGAAAATTTAGAGTGGAATACATATAAATATGAAGTATACACTCAAGATGGCAGAGTTTTATATAAAGCTGATCCATATGCTTATTTTAGTGAAGTTAGACCAGCTAATGCCTCAAAAGTATATGATATTGACGGTTATGAGTGGAATGATGACGTTTGGATGTTTACCAAGTCAAAACCATATAATAAGCCAGTATTAATTTATGAGATGCATCTTGGATCTTGGAAAAGAAAATATGGGCAATTTATTAAATATAATGAACTTGTAGATGATTTAATTCATTATTTAAAAGATAACAATTTCACTCACGTTGAATTTCTACCAGTTTACGAACATCCACTTGATGATTCATGGGGATATCAAGGTACTGGATTTTTTGCAGCGACCTCTCGCTACGGAGTCCCCAAAGATTTGATGTATTTAATTGATAGATTACATCAAGCGGGAATTGGTGTCTTAATTGACTGGGTTTTAGGTCACATTAATCGTGATGAACATGGTTTATATTTTTTTGATGGAACTCCTTTATATGAAATTGAAAATGAATTCCAAAGAGAAAATGTGGTTTGGGGAACAGCCAATTTAGATTTTTCCAAAGGACCAACTAAAAGTTTTATGTTATCTGCACTATCTTTTTGGGTTAAGTATTTTCATGTTGATGGTTTCCGAATTGATGCGGTTAGTAATTTATACCATCATCACGGAAATCCACATCATGGTGAAAATACGCCAGCGATTGACTTTTTAAAACAACTCTCCCATCATTTATTTGGAATAGATGATCGACTTCTTTTTATGGCTGAAGATTCCAGTGCTCACCCAGATGTAACGAAACCAGTTGATGCTGGTGGTGTGGGATTTAACTATAAATGGAATATGGGTTTTATGAATGACACCCTAAATTATTTTAAAAAAGACCCGATTTATCGCAAGTGGCATCATCATAATATTACATTTGGTACAACTTATGCTTTTTCTGAACAGTTTATTTTACCGTATTCACATGATGAAGTCGTTCATGGAAAAGGATCGATGCTAACTAAAATGCCTGGTGATTATTTTCAAAAATTTGCTAATTACCGTGCCCTACTGGTATTATGGATGACACATCCAGGTAAGAAGTTGTTATTTATGGGTCAAGAATTTGCTCATTTTGCTGAATGGAATGTTAATCGTGAGTTGGACTGGAATTTATTAGATTTTCCAGCTCATCACAAATTTAATCAATTCTTTAAAGATTTAGGTGCCATCTATCATAAATATCCAGAATTTCACGCTTATGATCACGATTCTAAAACATTTGAGTGGATTGATGCTGATAATGCCAGACAAAGTATTTATTCATATATTAGATGGGAAAAAGATGGACATTCAGTAGTAATTTTGAATTTAACGCCAAATGTATATCATAACTTTGAAGTTGGTGTACCAAAGGAAGGAATATATGAAGAGATAATCAATAGTGATAGTGAGATTTATTACGGAAGTAACCAATATAATGGGTTACCATTAGAAACTATAGATGAACCGCGCCATAAATTTAAACAACATATTAAAGTGACGCTAGGTCCATTAACTGGACTAATATTAAAGTATAGAAAGAAGGGATAATATGAATAATTTTAAAGACAAAGAAACATTTACTAAATTATTTAAAGAAAATATTATTAGAAGATATGCAATTCCATTTGAAAAATCAACCCCATACCAACAATATGTGGTATTAGGTAAAATGTTGATGGAAGAAATTGGTCCAGCATGGTATGAAAATAATGAAATAATTAGAAAGAAAAAACATAAAGTAGCACATTATTTCTCAATGGAATTCTTAATGGGAAGAATGATTACTAACAATTTACAAAATTACGGCGTATATAATGTTGTTAAAGAAGCATTTAATGATTTAGGAATTGATTTAGATGATGTTGAACATCGTGAGGCCGATGCTGGATTAGGTAATGGCGGGTTAGGACGATTAGCCGCATGTTTTCTGGACTCATCAGCTTCCCTAGGATTACCAGTAATGGGACAAACCATTCGCTATCGTTATGGATTTTTTAAACAAATTATTCAAAATGGTTATCAAGTTGAATCACCTGACGTGTGGTTAAAAGATAGATATGTCTGGGAAATTCGAAGGCAAGAAGAAGCGGTCAACGTTCCATTTTATGGCAATATTGAAATTGGTTTAAAACCAGATGGCTCATTAGATGTTAGACATATCAATGCGGAATATGTCAAAGCTGTTCCATATGATATGCCAATCATTGGTGATAATAATGGAGTAGTTAATACCTTAAGAATGTGGAATGCTGAACCATCAGATATGAACTTTTCTTATGTAACTCATGATTATCACCGTAAAGTTAGAGAAATTTCTGAAATGTTATATCCAAATGATGAAACTGTAGCCGGTAAAATCTTAAGATTAAAACAACAATACTTTTTCTCATCAGCTGGGATTAACTCCATTATTAAAAGGCATCTCGCTCAACATGGGACAGTTAGAAATTTAGCTGACTATGTAGTATTCCAAATTAATGATACTCATCCGACATTAATTATTCCTGAATTAATGAGAATTTTAGTTGATGAGCAACAATTAGAATGGGATGAAGCTTGGGAAATTACTACTAAGATTTGTGCCTATACTAATCACACCATTTTATATGAAGCCTTAGAAGTGTGGCCAATTAATATTTTCAAACAATTACTACCAAGAATCTATACCATTACTGAAGAAATTGATCGTCGTTTTGTTGAGTCTTTAGAAAAACAATACGGTCGCGATACACGCTTTATTCCTTCACTTAGAATTATTAAAGATAATGTAATTAGAATGGCTAACTTAGCTATTGTCGGTTCGTTTTCAGTAAATGGCGTAGCTAAACTACATACATCAATTTTAAAAGACATTGTATTTGCTGATTTTAACTCACATTATCCAAATAAATTCAACAATAAAACCAACGGAATAACTCATCGCCGTTGGTGCTATCACATTAACCCAGAACTAGTCAGTATCTTATCAGATACAATTGGTAATGATTGGGTTAAGGATGCATCTAAGTTGAAAGGATTATTAAAATATGAAAATGATCCGAAAATTCAAAAGCGCTATAAAGAAATGAAACTAGCGCGAAAGACCGAGCTAGCGAATATTATTTATCATAATCAACAGGTTGAATTAAATCCTAAAGCCATCTTTGATATTCAAGTTAAAAGATTACATGAATATAAACGCCAATTAATGAAAGCGTTAGGAATTATGGCGATTTACAATAAACTAAAAAGTGATTTAGACTTTAGAAATAACTATCATCCTCATGTATTTATCTTTGGTGCTAAAGCCGCCCCAACCTATTATTTTGCCAAAAAAGTCATTAAGTTAATTAATACAATCGCTGATAAAGTAAATAATGATGAAGATACCAACAACTTATTAAAAGTAGTCTTTGTTGAAGACTATAACGTCTCATATGCGGAAAAGATTATGCCAGCGGCTGATGTATCAGAACAAATTTCAACGGCATCTAAAGAAGCTTCAGGCACTGGAAATATGAAGTTTATGATGAACGGAGCAATTACTTTAGGCACATTAGATGGGGCTAATGTTGAAATTAATGAATTAGTTGGTGATGACAATATGCAAATCTTTGGTCTAACTGCCGATATGGTTACAGCGTTAGAACGTAATCCTGAACGATACAATCCAATGGAGATTTATGAAAACGACTTAGTAATTAAAGAAGTATTGGATCAACTAACTAACGGATTTTTTGATGTTCCATTCGATGAATTTAAAGAAATTAAAGATTCTTTAATTTATCGCGATAAATATTTTGTCTTAAAAGATTTAAATAACTGGTTAGTAGCTCAAGATAATATTAACAAATTATATAAAGATGAAAAGAAATGGTATCAAATGGCAATTCATAATACTGCAATGTCAGGATATTTCTCAGCTGATCGAACCATTTTAGATTATAATCGCGACATTTGGCATTTAAAGCCATTAAATATATAGTAGGAGGATATTTTATGGATATAAAAAGACTTTTTATCATCTCTGGTCCAGCCAGTGTTGGTAAAACCACAGTTTCAAGAATTTTGGCGCACCATTTGCCAGAAAAAACGGCAATTGTTGATGGCGACGATATTTTAAGATTTAGTATTGTGAATGGTAATATTAGCGACTTTTTCTTAATCAATGCTAAATCAGTGATTAATAACTTTTTAAAATCAGGTGTTGATGTGGTCTTCTCACATTATGTACTTCCTGATGAAATAGTCGAATTGGCTAAAGATTTGGATCAAGAAGAAGTTAAGGTTGTTTATCTAACAGCCAATTTAAGGACGTTAAAACTTCGCAATCAAACAAGACCAACTGATGGTCAAACCCATCTAGACTTAGAATTAGAACTAGAAAAGTTTAATAATGCGAACATTGATCCAAAATATATTTTGGATAATTCAGAATTAACTCTAACTGAAACGGCCAAGACGATTATGAATGAAGATCGATTTATTGTGAAATAACTATAAAACCCTGGAATTCCAGGGTTTTTTAGTGTTTTAAAAATTCTAAATTTCAAGCTTTAACAATTATAAATTAAAGACTTTTTCTAAATAATCAACAATTCCATCTTCATGATTAGTGAGATAAGTTTGGTATTTACTGGCCAATTCTAATCCGTTTTTGGCATTTAACATTGAAACACCGTGACCAACGGTTTGGAGCATATCAAAATCATTTAAATCATCGCCAAAGGCAATAGTATAATCACGATTTACCTTAAACATCTCAATAATAATATTAATCGCATTTCCTTTAGTATTTCCTTTGACATAAACTTCATATAAAGAAATTCCATCTTTAGTGCCCCATAGACGATAAGTGATTTTTGAGAAGTGATTATTAATAATCGTTTCAAAAAAAGCTTGATGTTCATCTAATAATGTAAAAATAATCCCAGTTGGGGCTACGTTAACTTTATCAAAATCACATAAAACGATATCTTCCTCTTTAGTGACGTGAAATAACCATTTCAAACGTTCATCATATTGATAAATATAAACTTTTTCATCAACATTATATAAAGCTGAAATTGTAATATTTTTGACAAGTTTAAACAATTTGTGAGAATCTTTTATATCCATTGTCATTTTAATTTCTTTAAAATTAGGATCAGAAGGATTAGAAATAAAAGCGCCATTATCGGTGATTAATGGTCCATTTAAATTAAGTTCATGATAGATGTCAATCGCTCCAACAAAAGGTCTTCCGGTTGTTAGGATGATTTCATGTCCTTTGTTTTTTAAGTATTCAACATAGTTAATAGTTCGTTTCGATAGATTACCTTTTCTATCAAGAAGTGAACCATCAAGATCAAAAAAGATATAATATTTCATATGACACCTCTAAATAATTATGTCATAATGGTAATTCGAAATGCAAATTATAAGTTTTTATTATTATCTTCATAGTAATTTTTGTCATTCCAAATATTATTACTATGTTATAATATTATAGAGAGGTATTAAAATGTTTTCGTTAAATATTGACAAATATTTAAATATCCCAACAATTATTTCATTTGCCATGGGAATTCTCATGGGTTTTTTACTTCTGTTACTAGTCTACATTCTTGCTGTTATTAAGGGAATGAATAAAGAAGTAAAACGAAGAAAAATTCAAGAATCAGATGTTGATTTAAATGAAATAAACTGGTTGATTGATGAATCTAAGATGCGATATAAAAATTTGGAGAAAGAAAAAAAACAGTCATCATTTAAAAACTTATATGAGGTCGGTACCGATTTATCCCATAACATCGCTAGCAAATTTTATCCAAGAAGTAAAAAACCGCTTCAAGAGTTGACGGTTGATGAGATATTAATTTTAACGCACTACATTAGTGATCGAATTGATGATTTATTATCAGCTAGAATTTTGAAAATGTTTCGTGGGATGACTATCAAACAAATTTTAGATTTAAAAAATACTGGTCAGAAGATTACTGAATCGAAAATTTATAAATCGGCAACTGGTGCTAAATTAGGCAAGATGTGGCAAGCTGTGAAAATTGTTAATCCGTTTTATTGGATAAAAAAAGGAACCATCAATCAAGCAATCAAAATTATTATTAAAAAAATTGCGTTAAATAGTATTGTCATTATTGGTGAGGAGACATATAAGATTTACAGTAAGAAGATTTTTGAAACACCAGTTGATGAAGAATTAACCTTTGATGAATTAGAAGAAATTATTCAAATTGAGGAGGAAGAAGACAATGTCAAAAAGAAAAAAAGAACCTAGCGTCAAATATGAAAGTAAAAAATCAATCTTTGTTATTCCTCAAATTATTAAAATTGAAGGATTAAGAACTGATACTAAATTTAAACCATCAAAACCGGTATCTCCAATTTGGGGTCGAAAAGTGGCTGATGTGTTTGTACCTAAAGTTAAAGTAGTTGAAACTGGTGATATTGACACACGTTATGATCCATTTCGTGATGAAGGAGACCGAAAAATATCGGCAGAAGAAAGAGCTAAATATAGTGAGTTTACTAATATAGTTACCGATGAATCAAGAGAAAAATTTTTAGGTAGTCCAGTTCATAAATTTGAGGAAATAAAAAAAGAAGAACAGATTAAAGAAGAGACGATTATTAAACCGATTGGTAGATTTTCCAAAGACAAGAAACCACAATCACAAAGTGCTTTTTATCATGATTATCAAGAATCAAAAGGTAGTCAACCAAAATATGAACAATATCAACCAAAATATGAAATGTCTGAAGATGATATTGTTGATGAAAAAGAATTTGATGATTTCGATATTTACGCTACGCCAACAACTTATTCTTTTGAAGAAGCGTTGGAAATGGAAAAAGAAGTTAAAGCTTCATTAGAAGAAATTAAGAAAGAAGAAGCTCCAGTTAAACATGAAAAGATTAAAGTTGAAGGCGAATACCGGTTACCAAGCGTTAAATTGTTTTCTAAAAAAGATTTAACATTAGATGATCAACCAGAATGGTTAATCCGTCAAGTTGATATTATTAACTCAACTCTAGCTCAATTTTCAATTGACGGTAGAGTTGTGGGAACTAAAAAGGGGCCAACGGTTACTAGATATGAAATTGAACTTGAAGCCGGTATTAATGTTAAAAAAGTTACTCAAATTGAACATAACTTAATGATGGGATTAGCGGCTTCTTCAATTAGAATTGAAGCCCCAATTCCTGGGAAGCCATATGTTGGAATTGAAGTTCCTAATGAAGTTCCTGAAACAGTTTTATTCGGAAATGTTGTTGACACTCCAGAATTTTTAGATGACCACGATCATCCACTAAAAATTGCCTTAGGTGTCGATATTGATGGTGAAAATATTTATACTGATATTCAAAAAATGCCACATGGTTTAATTGCTGGAGCGACAGCTAGTGGTAAGAGTGTTTGTGTTAATACAATTTTAGTTAGTTTATTACTGAAAAATAAACCAGAAGATTTAAGATTAATTTTAATTGATCCGAAAATGGTTGAGTTGCAACCATATAATGGTCTTCCTCACTTAATTACTCCGGTTATTACTGATGCTAAAATGGCAGCTACGGCCTTGAAATGGGCAGTTGAGGAAATGGAAAAGCGATTTAAGATATTTGCTAAAAATCGAAGTCGTGATATTAAATCATATAATAAAAATCTTTTAAATGGTGCGGCTGAAGGTGAAAAGATGCCTTATATCGTTATCATAATTGATGAGTTGGCAGATTTAATGGTAGTTGCTTCACAAGATGTAGAAAATTCAGTTCAAAGGATTACCCAAAAAGCTAGGGCTGCTGGTATTCACTTATTAGTTGCTACCCAAAGACCGACAACCGATGTTGTTAAGGGAACTATCAAAGCGAATATTCCAACTAGAATTGCCTTTAGAGTGGCGTCATTTGTTGACTCAACGACAATTTTAGATTCACAAGGTGCCGAATCACTGTTAGGTAAGGGGGATATGTTGTTTAAAGAAACCGATCAAATTATTCGTCTTCAAGGAGCATTGATTCCAGATGACGAAATTTATGCGGTAACTGACTATATTAAACGAAATAGTGAAACTAATTATGTCTTCCAACATGAAGAGTTACAACAAAAAGCTAGAGTGATGATGGATTTATCCGATGAACTATTTGTTCCAGTTGCTAGATTTGTAGTTGCGGAACAACGTTGTTCTATAAATAGTATTCAAAAAGAATTTTCAATCGGATTTAACCGTGCTCAAATGTTAGTTGAATCTTTAGAAAATTATGGGATAGTTTCAGCAACTCAAGGGACAGTAGCTCGAGAAGTTCTAGTTAAATCATTAGATCATTTAGAGGAAATTTTACAAACAATATGAAATTTCTAACAAAAGAAAAAACTTATAACTACACATTTATAAGCACGATATTATTTATAACTAACATCATAATTATCCCAATAACAATCAATAACCCATTATCAGTTAAATGGCTATTGATTTTATATGTAATTGTAGGTTTTTTATCACTACTATTTTTAATATACATTTTCATAAAAAATAATATTTATAATGAGAATATTAAAATTGATTCCAAATTATATAAGCTTTATGATTATATCGCACCACTAATGGTTACTTTATCAATATTTGTCATTATTTTTGGTAATATTATTGTTTTAGGTGAAGTGTCTCAATCATCAATGGAACCAACTTTACAAAACAAACAAAAAATATTAATTTATAAATATTGTTACACACCAAAGCGAGATGATATTGTTATTGTCTTAGACGAAGATTTATTTGACTCACCAATCATTAAAAGAGTGGTTGCGGTTCCTGGAGATAAAATTACTTTTGTCGAAAAACCATTCACTATTGACAATAAAGGCTATTTATACATTAATGATGTATTGTATAAAAACGCCTTTTTAAAAAACAAGGAAACCTTGTTTACTCAGGTTCAATTTAATAAAATTGTTGAACATGAGTTAAGTAATGGCATCTTTCAGTATGAAGTTACATTATCAGAAGGTTATTACATAGTATTGGGCGATTATTTTGATATTTCGATGGATTCAAGACATTATGGTGCCTTTCATCAATCTAAAATTATTGGGAAAATGATATATCCGTAAGGAGGCGGTAAAGATGAGTAATATTAACTGGTATCCAGGTCATATGGCGAAATCTTTTCGTGAATTGGAGAAACATTTAAAATTAGTCGATATTGTTATGATTTTACTAGATTCAAGAATTCCTAAATCGAGTATGAATCCAGAAATCTTAAAAAGAGTGAAACATAAACCAACTTTAATTTTATTTAATAAAAGTGATTTAGCTGACAAAAAAATATTAAATGAATGGGAAACATATTATCGACAATTAGGATTTTATACAATGCAAATTGATGCGACCGATAAAAGAAGTTTAGCGAGAATCTATCCTTTAGTAAAAAATGTTATTTTAGAAGATAAGGTAACAAAAACTATCACTAGAGGACGCCTACTAACTCCATTTAAAACGATGATTTTAGGAATTCCCAATGTTGGTAAATCGACATTAATTAATAATTTAGCTAATCGAGCTAGTGCTAAAGTTGAAAATAGGCCAGGAGTCACTAGACAATTAAATTGGTATCGTTTATCAGATGAATTTGAATTGTTAGATACACCGGGTGTATTATGGCCTAAATTTGATAAAATTACTGGATACAATCTAGCAATTACTGGTGCCATTAGAGACGATATTCTACCATTAGATAATGTGGTAATCCACGCTTTAGAACATTTAGCAAAATATTATCCTAATGAGTTAAAAAATAGATACCGTGTTACTGATATTTCTAAACCAGTTAAAATGTTAGAAGATATTGGCAGATCACATGGTGCTCTTTTAAGGGGTAACGAATTAGATTATGATCGAATCTATTCAATCATCTTAAAAGATATTAGACAAAATAGATTAGGAGGTCTATGTTTTGAAAGGCCATGATGCTAAATTAAAACAAACTCAAAATGTTAATTTAATCTGTGGTATTGATGAAGCGGGACGTGGACCATTAGCTGGGCCAGTAGTGGCTGCAGCAGTAATTATTGATTATCACCAGAAATTAAGTTTAGTCAATGATTCGAAAAAATTAAGTAAGAAAAAAAGAGAAGAGTTGTCTAGTTTAATTAAAAAACATGCCGTTTCGATTGGGATTGGTGTTGCTAGCTCCCAAGAGATTGATCAATATAATATTAAAGAAGCTTCAAGAATAGCAATGGAACGAGCGGTAAACAATTTAGAAGTAAAGCCAGATATTTTATTAATTGATTATATGGATATCAATTCTAATATTCGAAAAATATCAATTACTAAGGGAGATACGATTAGTTTTAGTATCGCTTGTGCTTCAATTATTGCGAAAACCTATCGTGATCAACTAATGTTAGAATATGATAAAATTTATCCCAAATATGAATTTTCAAAACATATGGGGTATCCCACTAAAAGACATTTAGTATTGTTAAACAAATTTGGGGTTTCACCCATTCACCGGCTTACCTTCAAACCAGTTAAAAATATCATTTTAGAAAGAGATGCGTAATCTCTTTTTTTTTCTAAAATGAAATAAAATAAAAACCTGTATATATTTAATAAAATATATAGAAAAAAAGTTGAATATTTATAACTTGACAAATGAAAAATAGGATATATAATTATAAAAGAAAGTGAGGAAATTATGAAGAAATTATTGATTGTAGAATCTCCATCAAAAGCTAAAACGATTCAAAGTTATGTTGGATCTGACATCAAAGTCATGTCATCTGTTGGACACATCCGTGATTTAGCTACTACAGGTGGCTTAGGTGTTGATATTCAAAATAATTTTAAGCCTCGATATATTATTAGTAAAGATAAAGAAAAAACGGTAAATGAACTAATTAAAGCGGCCACAGGAAGAGAAGTAATTTTAGCAACTGACCCTGATCGAGAAGGAGAGGCGATTGCTTGGCATTTATCTGAAGTCTTAAATTTAGATAAAAATGTTAAGAATCGAGCTGAATTTAAAGAAATTACTAAAAAAACAGTTATGGCTGAACTTAATAATTTAAAGAAAATAAATATTGATTTAGTCGAATCACAAGAAACTAGAAGAATTATCGATCGAATAATTGGCTTTAGATTATCTAATTTAGTTCAAAAGAAAATCAAAGCTAAATCAGCTGGTAGAGTGCAAAGTGTAGCATTAAAGTTAGTTGTTGAATTAGAAGATGAAATTCTTGCGTTCATCCCAGAAACTTATTATGATATCAAACTAAATTATAAGAGAATCGATTTTAATTATGTCAAAACACATAAAGATTTAATTAAATTGGAAGAAGCTAACAAAATCAAAGCGGAAGCAGTTAAACCATACACTGTAAAAAGTATTGAGAATCGAGTTAGAATATCAAAACCACGACCAGCATATATTACATCCACCCTACAACAAGATGCCAATAACTTGTTAAGGTTTTCCGCTAATAAAACGATGAGAGTTGCCCAACAATTATATGAAGGTGTAGAGATTAATGGTGAATTAACTGGGTTGATTACTTATATGCGTACTGATTCCAATCGAATATCATATGAGTTTTTATATCAGGCACGAGATTATATTAAAAAAACATACGGTGAAGAATATTTAGGATTTTATAAGGCGTCAACTAATGAAAATTCCCAAGATGCTCATGAAGCGATTCGCCCAACGGATATTAAACTTACTCCTAATTATGTTGAATCATCACTTGATAAAGATCAATTTAGATTATACAAAATGATCTATGAAAGAACATTAGAAGCGTTAATGGCTGATGCTAAATATGACGTTAATAAGGTTACTATTACAACTAATGGACATGATTTTGAGGCGGAAGAAGTTATTCAAATTTTTAAAGGTTTCACGATTATCAAAAATGATAATAAAGATAAGTTATTACCTAAGTTTGAAGTTGGTGATGAATGTCCTAATGCTAAAGTCACATTTGAAGAAAAACAAACCGAACCGCCAACAAGATATTCAGAAGCAACATTAATTAAAAAACTTGAACAATTAGGGATTGGCCGGCCATCCACATATGCTCATATTATTTCAACCTTAAAAAGAAGAGATTATGTTAGATCAGAAAAAAGAAGATTTATCCCAACCGAATTAGGGATGAGAACTTCGAAAGCTTTAGAAGAATATTTCAAAGATATTATTAATTATGAATATACTTCAAGATTAGAGACAAGATTAGATGAAATTTCTGAAGGTAAAAAAGAAAAACTTGAAACTTTAACTAAGTTTTATAATCACTTTATGAAATACTATCAATATGCTGAAAAAAATATGCCGGTAACTCCAAATGAGAGAACTGGAACAATGTGTCCACAATGCGGTAATCCACTGGAATATAAAAACTCATCTTATGGTAGATTTATTGGTTGTTCAAATTATCCGAAATGCAAATATACCGAAAATATTGAAGGTCAAAAACCAACAAAATCATTAAAGAAAAAGCCAAAGAGTCGTTAAGATTTACCAAGAATTTAAAAAGTTATTTACAAATTTTACAATTCGTGTTATAATTGATATACATCTAACGAGATTAGATGTTACTTATCCCCTATAGTGTGATTTTATCACACGAAATCCCCTTAATTAGACCCTCTCCCCAAGAGGGTCGCTTTTTTTTAGTTGTAGTAATGTATTATGATATAATAATAGAGGTAAGGATGTGATTTACTTGAGTTTTTTCAAACGATTATTTAGAAGAAAACCTAAATCAAATAAATATGAAATGGGTCTTCACCGTTCACGTGAAGCTTTAGATAATTTAAAAGAAATATTGGAATCTAGTGATAAAATTGATGATGAGTTATTTGATTCTATTGAAGATATTTTTATTCAAGCTGACGTTGGCGTTGACACCGTTTTATATTTTGTTGATGAATTAAAAAAAGAAATTAATTTAAAGAAAATTGAAAATCCTAGTGAATTATCAGAAATAATCGTTGATAAACTTTTTGAAATTTATTTAAAAGATGAAGTCATTATTACTGATTTAACATATGATGAAAATAAAATTAACGTTTATCTTTTTGTAGGAGTAAACGGAGTTGGAAAAACGACTTCAATTGGAAAAATTGCCCATCAATTTCGCGAAGAAGGACATAAGGTATTAGTGGTAGCTGGAGATACATTTAGAGCAGGTGCGATTGAACAATTAGAAATTTGGGCCAATCGTGCGAAAGTTTCTTTTTATTCAAAAGAACAATTTAGCGATCCATCAAGCGTTATCTATGATGGTCTTCAAAAAGCTAAAGCTGAAAAATATGATGTAGTTTTAGTTGATACTGCAGGTAGACTGCAAACTAAAGTTAATTTAATGAATGAACTTTCTAAAATGCACCGCGTTATCGAAAACTCTTTAGGTTATGAAGTTAGTGAAACATTGTTAGTGATTGATGCAACTACTGGTCAAAATGGAGTCCGACAAGCTGAGGTTTTTAAAGAAGCGACTAATGTTACGGGTATTATTTTGACAAAATTAGATGGAACGGCAAAAGGTGGGATTGTTTTAGCGATTAGACATTTATATAATTTGCCAATTAAATACGTTGGTTTTGGCGAAAAGATTGATGATTTAGTACCATTCGATATTGAAGATTATATTTACGGACTATTTAGAGATTTTTTTAAGGAGTAAAATGGAATTAGTTAAACTTGAAAAATTGAATCGATTATTTTCACATTATCAAAATCTTTTAACGGACAAACAAAAAGATTATTTTAAAATGTATTACCATAATGATTACTCATTATCTGAAATTGCTGAAATTATGGATGTTTCACGAAATGCTGTTTATGATCAGTTAAGAAGAGTCGAATTGAAGTTATATGAGTATGAAACTAAATTAAAACTAGAAGAAAAATCAAATTTAAGATTAAAATATTATGAAAAATATTTGGAAACGAAAGATATTAAATATTTAAACTTAATGGTAGAAATGGATGATGAAAATGAATAGTTTATCAGATCGATTACAAATGGCAGTTCGTCGTCTAACTGGACGAGGAACGTTAACTGAAAAAGATATAGATGAAATGTTAAGAGAGGTTCGCCTTTCTTTATTAGAGGCTGATGTTAACTTTAGAGTTGTTAGAAATTTTACTAATAATATTAAAGAAAAAGCTTTAGGAGAAAAAATCTTAAAAGGGTTAAATCCTGGTCAACAAGTTGTCAAAATAGTTCACGAAGAATTAAAACGAATTATGGGTTCTGAAGAAGTCGGAATAAATTATTTTGATAAAGGAATGACGATCATAATGGTGGTTGGTCTTCAAGGTAGTGGTAAGACAACATCAATTGGAAAATTAGCTGTTCATACTAGAAAAGTTGATGGCAAAAAACCATATATTATTGCCGCTGACGTTTATCGTCCAGCCGCAATTGAACAATTAAAAACGATTGGGAAAAGTATTGGAGTTCATGTTTATGACGAAGGGCAAAGAGATCCTAGAAAAATCGTTAAAAACGGCTTAGATGAAGCAAAAAAGGCTGGAGCTAACTTAGTAATTATTGATACAGCTGGACGGCTTCATATTGATGAAGAAATGATGCAAGAATTAGTTGATTTAAAAAATCTAACTAATCCTAATGAAATTTTGTTAACGGTTGATGCGATGACCGGCCAAGATGCAGCTAATATCGCTAAAAGTTTTCATGAGCAACTTGATACTACTGGAGCGATTTTAACGAAATTAGATGGTGATACTAGGGGAGGTGCCGCCCTTTCAATTAGAGAAGTATCAGGGATTCCAATTAAGTTTGCCTCTAGTGGAGAAAAAATGGATACATTCGAAGTTTTTCATCCAGAACGAATGGCTTCAAGAATTTTAGGAATGGGAGATGTCCTAACTTTAATTGAAAAAGCTGAAGAAGCAATCGATGAAGATGAAGCCATGTCAATGATGGAAAAACTAGCAAATGATACATTTAATTATAACGACTTATTGAAACAATTTAAAATGATGAAACGAATGGGTTCAATTTCACGAATTTTAGGATTTCTACCAGGGATGAAAAACATTAAAGAAGCGGCTGGTAATATTGATGAGAAAAAGTTCTATCAAATGGAAGTTTTAATTTCATCAATGACCGAAGCTGAAAGAAGAGATCCTAAACTAATTGACAGGTCAGCATCAAGAAGAAAAAGAGTTGCGTTAGGTGCGGGCATGCAGGTTGCTGATTTAAATCGATTACGTGATGCCTTAAGACAACAAAAAGAGATGATGAAAAAAATGATGCAGATGGATGAAAGTCAATTGGAAAGTGCTAAAAAGAATCCAAGTCAAATGATGAGTCAAGCACCAAGAAAACAAAAAAAGGGAAAAGGTAAAGGAAAAGGAAACTTTAGATTCCGTTAAACACACTTGTAAACAAATTGTAAAGAACTGTAATGCATTCTAAAGACACGGAACGCAAGTTTGACAAATACGCTTAAATAATAGTATAATAATTATGCGTGAAATATGTATATATTTCCGAAATTTGAAAGCGTTGTCATTTTAACTAACATTTGGTATAATATACTCACGAGGTGAAACTGTGATACTAGTTAAAAATGTAATCGAATTTAAAATAAATTTTCTTACGACCTCTTTAATTTATATATTTTTTTGAATCGCATTTTTTGCGATTTTTTTATCTATAAGCTAGTCTAAGGAGATTAACCGTGTTTACGGTATCAAGTAAGTAGAAATCGAACTTACTCAACTATATCGACAAAAGGAGAATGAAGTATGGAAATTAGACTTCAAAATTTAACGAAAATTTTTACTGAAAAAAGTGGGAAGGAAACTAGAGCTGTTGATGATTTAACAGTGACAATTCCTTCTGGAACTTTGGTTGGACTTTTAGGTCCATCAGGTTGTGGCAAATCAACAACTTTATTTATGATTGCTGGTCTTCACAAGCCATCAGGAGGGAAAATTTATTTTGGTGACGATGATGTTACAAGAATGGCTCCTGAGAAAAGGGGAATTGGATTAGTTTTCCAAAACTATGCCTTATATCCGCATATGACAGTAAGACAAAACATTATGTTCCCACTAGAAAACCTAAGAGTAAAACGGGATGAAGCCGAAGTTTTGGTTCAAGAAATGGCAGATTTAGTCGGAATTGGTGATCTATTAGATAGAAAACCAGCTCAACTTTCAGGTGGTCAACAACAAAGAGTTGCCATTGCCAGAGCACTGGTTAAAAAACCACGTGTTCTATTACTAGACGAACCATTATCTAACTTAGATGCGCGACTGAGACTTCAAACGAGAGAAGAAATTAAACGGATCCAAAGAGAAACTCAAATTACAACCATCTTTGTTACTCACGACCAAGAAGAAGCGATGTCAATTAGTGATCAAATGATTGTTTTAGATTTTGGTGTGATGCAACAAATGGATGCACCACAAGATATGTATAATAATCCAACTAATCTTTTTGTTGCTAAGTTTTTAGGAAACCCACCAATTAATGTCGTTGAGGGAGAAGTTAAAGCTGGAAAAGTCTACATTAACGGCAAGAAAATCGGCAATAAAAAGGTTCCGGATGGGATCTATGATGTAGGGGTTCGTCCTGAAGATTTTAAAATTGATCCAAATGGTTTTTCCATTAAACCAGAATTTACTAGTCACATCGGTAGAGATACTATGATTGGTTTTGATGAAGGGCCATATCACATTAGAGCTTTAGTCGATTCAGATAGTTTGAGTGAACATAAACAAATTAAATTCGCTATTAAGAGTGAAAAAATACACGTATTTGATAAAGAAACTGGAAATGTTGTTCTTGAGAAAGAGGTGTTATTAAATGAGAAACCAATTAAAGAAATTGGATCTGGCTCTTAAGCGTGGCATTTGGCAATTACGCATTTGGTTTCAAAACTTTAAGGAAAGATTAACCGAATTAATTACAAGAAAAACTGAACGCGATGCCAAACGAATCGGAAAAGAAATTGCGGTTAAAAAACGCGTTGGTATTGAAGACTTAGATCTAGACATTCGCAATGATGACAAGTTGATTTATGATATTAGATACCAAATTAGAGATCAAATCAATAATCGTAAACCTGAAGGCGAACGCCTGAAATATGAAATTAAAAAAGCTCAAGAAAAATCAAAAATTCGTATTTCGTATAAAACCGAAAGAAATAAAATAATTAATCGAATTATTAAATCTGATATAGAGAAATTAAAGAGTGAAAATAAGAAGGTTAGACTTTTAGAAACAGCCGATTTACAAAAACAACTTCAATACGAAAATAACCAGTACTCAATGAATTTAAGATTATTGGATGAGCAGTTAGTTGATGTAAATTTATCTAATGAAGAAAGACTGAAATTAGAAGATGAAAAAGTTTTACTAACAACTAATCATAATGAAACAGTCACTACACTTAAAGACAGAATTCATCATTTAAAACATAATGATGATCCAGAAATTATGAGTAAAATTAACGCACTTTATCAAGAACGGGCGGACAACAAAGTTAAATTAGATGAATACATCAGTCATGAAAAAGAAGAGTTGTCTAAATTTGTTGCCGAAAAAGAACAAAGATTAACCGAAATTAGAGAAAATCCAACTAGTGAAAGTGCACCGTTAATGGTATTAGAACCAACAAGTACGGATCTGGTTATCTCCAAAAAATATGTTCCTTCAGATGAATGGCAAGAAATTGAACATCACAAAGTTGAAATTAAACGACTAGATGCTGAATTTAGAGCAATCAATGAAGAATTACTTAAAAAAGAGCGATTGCTTCGTGAAGAGGCAAAAGCCAATAAAGATGAATATGTTAGAAAATATGTTCATAATAAGACTAAAAATCTTTCTGAAGAAATTAAAAAAGTTGAATTATCTCATGGTGATCCAAAGCGCTTAAAAGAATTAAGAAAACAATATCGAAGAGTGGTTTACGTTGAAACAATTGAAGCTGAGCATGAATATCAATTAAAAACTAATGAAAAAATGCGAGAAGAAACGGCAGCCATTAGGAGACAACAAAGAGAAATCCATCAAGAAATTGTTCAACATAATCGTGATATTAGAGATATCAACGATTCACTTTATTTCAAAGAAAAAGCTCATAAAGTGCAATATTATACCGAACTTTACTCATCGAAGAGTGATGAAGAAGTTTTAAAAATGGTTCCACCAACTAAAAAAGAACAAGAAAGAACGGAATCAATTATTGATAACGTTAAGAAAATACTTAAAGCGTTACTTTATTTATTCCCAGCATTATTATTACTTGGTGTGTTTACCTTCTATCCAATTATTAATTCATTTATAATCTCATTTTATGAAGGATATAACATCCAAACAGGAGAGATTGACGGATTTACCTTAATTGGCAACTACCAAAAGGTTTTAACTCACTCCAATTTCGTCCAAGCCATTATTAATACAGGTGTTATCGTCTTTATTTCGGTACCAGTCACCATTTTAGTTGGATTGTTAATTGCCATAGCCTTACATTCAATTAAACCACTAAAAGGATTTTTCCAAACAGTATTTTTCTTACCATATGTTACCAATACGATTGCGATTGGATTAGTCTTCGCTTATATCTTTAGTGGAAACACAAATACCATTGCTGCTGGAGAAGCTACTGGATTAGCTAACCAAATACTAAAATTATTTGGAGCGTCACAAGTGCCTTGGCTAGGAATGGGTGCAACTTATTGGTCAGCAATGATTGTTATTTTGATTTATGGTTTATGGAATGGTCTAGCTTTTAAGATTATCGTTTTCTTAGCTGGTATTGAAGGAATTGATAAGCAATATTATCAAGCCAGTCAAATTGATGGAGCTAATAGAGCGAAACAATTTAGACGAATTACCGTTCCGTTATTGTCACCAATGATCTTGTATATTTTAATTACTTCAATTATTGGCGCCTTTAAAACATATACAAGCGTAGTAGCGATTGTTGGTAAAACCGGAGTTATTACTTCTGGTAGAGATGGCCCAGTGTATTTAAAAACAATTGTTTTCTACGTTTATGACTACATTGAACAGGCTGGACAAAATGGAATGATGAGTTTAGCGTCAGCGGCTGCAATTATTCTATTTGCGATTATCTTAGTTTTTACTGCCATCCAATTAGCAGTAAGCAAAAAGAGAGTTCATTATTAAGGGGGAGTGACTTATGAAACGAATTACTAAAAAAATTAAACGTCTCCAAGGTTTTGCCTTAATATTTGATATCTTGTATGTTGCAATAGCTTTATTTGGATTTTTCTATTTATTTTCCATTTTAGTTGAACCAGAAATAATTATTGATATCGTTGATACAACTTACAATATCTTAGGCATTAAATTTAATTCTCGCGATGTAAATTTCATGCTAACTCTCTTGGTAGGATATTTAGTAGTATTTATTCCGCTAGCAGTTGCTAATACGAAAAAGTTATTTAATAAGACTGATATTGAAATTGACGAATGGTCATATCGAACTCAATTCTTATATGCCTTATTCTCATTAGTAACACTAAATGTTGGAGCATTAGTTTTTAGAATATTAGCGGGTATTGAAATTGTTCGCATTGTTGAAGTTGACCGCAAGGAAAGATTAGAATTAAGAAAGAAAAGAAAAGCTGAATCTAAAGAATTAAGAGAGTCGCAACATGACCTTGAAGCGATGAACCGTAGACATTTCATTATGCAAATCGTTCGCATTGGGGCGACATATACGTTCTTAACTTTAGTTGCCTTATTTATTATCATTCCGTTTTATTGGATGATCTTAACTTCTTTAAAAACTCATCATGAGTTAACGACAGCTCTTAATCCAAGATTCTTTATTGGAATGGCTGAAGCCCAATGGGTTAACTTCAAAGTAGCTTTAACTAGATTTGATTTCTGGCGCTATATGTGGAATACATTAGCCGTTGGAATTTTATCAATGTTGGGTACTGTATTTACAACAATATTAGCTGCATTTGCATTTTCAAGATTAGAATTTAAAGGAAGAGATTTCATCTTTAGTTTATTACTAGCAACGATGATGATTCCTGGAGAATTATATACGATTACTAACTATATTACGGTTAGTAACTTAGGTTGGATTGAAACTTGGTACGCACTGATTGTTCCATTTATGACAAGTGTGTTCTATATTTTCTTTTTAAGACAAACCTTTAAACAAATTCCAGATACACTCTATCAAGCAGCCCGCGTTGATGGCTGTTCAGATTTCAAATATTTAAATAGAGTGATGTTACCAATTGCTAAACCAACAATTATTACAATTGTAATTTTATCAGCCATTGGTTCGTGGAACGCTTATATTTGGCCACAACTAGTAGCGACTGAAGATAAAAACTTATTAATTTCAGTTGCTTTAAGAAGTACTAGCTTTACTGTAGGTACTGGATCGGATGCAAGACCAGTCTATAACTTACAGTTAGCAGCAACAACACTTGTAACAGTACCGCTATTAATTGTATTCTTCGCTCTTAAGAAATACATTATGTCTGGTATCGGACGTAGCGGAACTAAAGGATAATCTTCATGTTATTTAAATATAAAAAAGGAGGATAAAAATGAAGAGATTTTTACAAATTTTACTAATTGGGTTAATCACACTAACTTTAGCAAGTTGTGTTAAGACAAGAGCCCAAAAACCTGTTTTAGAAGGAGTTAATGAAACTCCAGTCATTAGAGTGGGAGAGGAATTTAATCCCAAAGCTGGCATTACTGCCAAAGATAAACCAGGCGGTGCCGACATCACTGCTGACATCAAAGTTATTGGTTGGGATGATGCTAATATTTTAACCCCAGGTTTCTATGAGTATACTATTTCAGTTAAAAATAAAGATGGTTTAGAAGCTCGTGTTGAAGTTTCATTGACCGTCCAAACTGCTGATGGAGAAAATCCAAACATTCCTAAAATCGTTGGAGCTAAAACTAATGAAACATATTTTATTGGTTCAGGAGAATGGGATCCAGCAGACGGCGTTACTGCCGAATCACCTACTGGAACTGATATTACATCTAGCTTACAAATTGTTGGAACTTACTTATTAGATACTGTTGGAGCTTATGTTATTACTTATCAAGTCGAATTTGAAGGAGTAAGAGCGAGAAGAACTTTAACGTTAAACGTTGTTTCTTCAGAAATTCCTTTAGAGTTAACTAAAGAACCAATTACGATTACAATCCATCACGCAATGGGTCAAAGAAATACCGATTTAATTAAAAAGTATGCCAGATCATTTACTGATCATTGGAATGGTTTAGGTCATAACATTACAATTGAAGTTCCAGATGGCGCTGGTAACTATGATACCTTAAAAAATAATATGATCAACCGAATCACTGCTGGTAATATGCCTAACTTAGTCCAAGGATATCCAGACCATGTGGCAGAATATTTAAACGGTAAAGCAGTATTAAACTTAAATCCATATATCAACCATGAAAAATGGGGGATGTCAGGTGCTGATTCATTTGAAGATATTATCAAAGTTTATCGCGATGAAAATAGTCAATATGATGCAGCTGGCACTTTCTATTCATTACCATTTAATAAGTCAACAGAAATTATGATTTATAACAAAGATGCAATGCAATGGGTTGCTAATAAGCGTAATAAAACTTTAGACGAAGTTATCCCTAAGACTTGGCAAGATATCGTTGATATTGCTGATGATTTAAGAGCCTATGCTAGAAGTATCATTACTGCAAGAATTGAAAATGATGATCAAATTCCTCCAGGACAAAAACAAGCGGCAATTGATCGCGAAATGTTAAAAATTGTTCCGGCTTCACTTGACTCTTTAGGAAATGCCTTTATTACCTTTACTAGACAATGGGGTGGTAAATATACCGCATTAAATCCTGATTTCACTGGTCAATATTTATGGAAAGATAACGCTAATACTAAAGCGGCAATGCAATTTTTGAAAACTAATAAGAATGTAATTACTATTCCAGAATTTTGGGATCAACAATATGCATCAACTCCATTTGTTAACCAACAAACATTTATTACTGTTGGTTCATCAGCTGGAATTACTTACAACGATCCTAAAGGAAAATTTGAATTAGGAGCAGCACCTGTTCCATACAATGCCGACAAGCCAGAGTTAAAAACGGTAATTCAACAAGGAACTAACGTTTCATTATTAAAGACCGGAAATGCCCAACAAATGTTAGTTTCATGGTTATTCTTAAAACACTTAATTAATAAAGAAAACACAATGGATTGGGCAATGAGCACCGGATATCTACCTGTTAGAACATCAGCTTATCAAGATCCAGTATTCCAAGCATTCCTAAATACACCAACAGATGCTCAAAAAATAACTTCTATATCAGCAAATGCTGCTTACTTACAAACTGGACATATGTTCTATGACCCTGCATTTATCGGTTCATCAAGAGCTAGAAATCAAGTTGGAGAAGCGTTAAGAAGAATTATTAACGGTGATGGTGATATTCAAGCCGCATTAGATTTCGCCTATAACGAAGCTAATTTAGTCGGAAATTAAGAATAAAAGGAAAAGGAGAGTTATATGAAAAAATATTTTAAGTATTTTCTCGCTTTAATTGTTGGTTTATTTTTAGTTGTAGGCTTAACCGCCTGCGGTGAATCAGATCAACAAAAAGTCGATGATGCATTAGAAAAGTTAGCCATTGTTTATACTGCTCCTGATAATAAGGATAGTGTAACCAAGGACTTAACATTAAGAACCGCAATAGATGAAGTTTCTATTGAATGGAAATCAGATAAACCAGCAGTAGTTTCCAATACTGGTCGCGTGACTAGACCTGCTGCTAGTGGTTCTAACGAAACAGTAACTTTAACGGCAACTGCATCCCTTGGTAAAGTGGAAGTAGTCAAAACTTTCAAAGTTGTCGTTATTAAATTAACTGATTTTTTAGCAGTTTTACAAGGGATTGAATTAGCTGGGGTAACAAAAGATAATAACGTATATGTCACTTCTAAAGATATTACCCTACCAGCAACAGTTGGTGGCCACAACATTACTTGGGTTTCAGCTGACCCTGAAACAATTACTAATGCCGGTGTTGTGACTCGTCCAAAATATCTTCAACCTGATAAAGTTGTTGCGTTAACCGCATCAACTGGTGGTGAATCAATTGTTATTTTAGTTAAAGTCTTAGCAATTGCTGAAGAACCAAAAATTGATATCTTAAATCAAGCCAAAGATATGTTACTATTAACTGGCGTTAATGCTGGTGTAGTTGCGGATGATATTGAATTACCAAAAAAAGTTGGTCAAAAAGGCGTAACTATCACTTGGTCTTCTGACACTCCAGATTCAATTTCAGCAACTGGTGAAGTTTCAAGAAGTGCTGAGAATGTAACAGTTACTTTAACTGCAACTCTTAACGTTGAAGGATATACTGGAGATCCAATAACTAAAGAATTTGAAATTGTCGTTTTAGCAGCAGTTGAAAGTGTAGAACTAACCGCATTAAGTGAAATGAGAAACTTAGGAAAAATTGCTAAAGGGACTTATGTTAGTGCTAAAGGTGTCACCGTTGTTGGTACTACCAAAGATGGATTCATGATTTATGACGGCGAAACATTAGTTTTCGTCTATGATAGAGGCGTGAGAAAATCATTTGTCAAAACTGGTCAAGTTATTGATATCTCTGGTGAAACTAGTGTTTATTACGGAGTTTCTCAACTTCAAAACTCGGCACAATCATCTAAACCAATCATTGTTAAAAGATCAACTGCCGCCAAGAAAACTCCAACTCCAACTACCATCAAAGAAGGTGGAGATTTCGCATCAATTGAAGCTTTCTTAGCTGATAAAGGAACAACTCATGATCATAACAATGTCACATTTGATTTTGAATATTTAGAAATTAGTGCCTATGTTAGAAAATATTCAAGCGATAACTATGATACAGTTTTAGTTGATGATGCAAGTTATAAATTACAAACATCAGCAAATTCAGCTCTTGATAAGAAAGGATTTGTCGTTTACTATCAATCGAATCAATCAGATTTACAACCATATGACAATGTTAAAGTTACCATTAAAGCATTCTTCTATTCTTATAGAACTGATAGAAACGTATTCTCAGTAATTTATACTGGTGGAGCAAGTGCCCAAGAAATCGTCTTTAACGGTACTGATGCTGAATTTAGAGATGTTATTGGTAATGCGGCAAAAGCTAAACTTAAAGAACGCTATATTAGAAATGAAACAGCTGTATTATTAGATGAATTTTTAGGTGGTACAATTGCGTGGGCATCTGATGATCCAGCAAGTATTAATCCAACAACTGGAGCTGTAGTTATTCCAGCAGCCGAAAAGACAGTCAATTTAACCGCAACCGTTAGTTACAAAGGTGGAACTACTCCAATTGTAATTCCAGTTAAATTAGGTGTTCCAGCAGCTAATACTGTAGCTGACCTTATAGCGGCGGACGAAAATACAACACTTAGAGTAGTTGGCGTTGTTACCGGATATGTATCGAATAATACTCATGCACTTCAAGATACATCGGGCGCGATTGCTCTTGACTCAAGAAATTTAAACCCTGAATTAAGAAGTTTATTAGATCGTTCTGTCGGTAAGACTGTTGATATGCTAGTTACTAGAAAAAGAAATTATAGAGGTCTAGAACAAGCTGAAGTCGTTGAAATCATCGAAGTTACAGATGCCCTTGAGTTAGCATCAGTATCATTAGATGATAAAGCCATTGATAATACATTAAAACCAGACCAATCTAAATATGTATCATTTTCAAGTGGAATAGTAAGTAATTACAAAGTAGATAACTATAATAACATTACATTTACCTTAACAAATGATGAGAATAAGAAGGTTAACTTCAGATGGGATGCAAGAACTCCTCTAGCAACATCAGTTCAAAATAAATTGAAATCGATTAAGAATGGCGATAAATTCAATGTTTCTTATCTATTATTAGGTTGGTTTGATAATCCACAAGTAGCACCATCAAATAAGACTAAGTTCGTTGATGCTCCTTATACTGACGCTCAAGCAATGGAAGTAACTGCAAATAAAGTTAAGAGTTTATTTAAAGCTCAATACTACAAAGCAGAAGACATATCATTGTTTAAGACTAATCAAGGGGTTGCAGTCGCATGGGCTTCTGATAATGCTAATTTATTTAATGCAAAAACTGGCATGATGACACTTCCAGCTGCCGGAACTGCACCAGTCGAAGTTAAAGTAACCGCTACTTTAACTAAAGAAGGTGTTGCTGCACAAGATGTTGTTGTTAAATTTGAAGTCGGAGCATTATTAGTTGTATCTGTAGCTGATGCAAAAGCACAAGCGAAAAATCGTCTAGTGAAAATTAAAGGCGTTTTAACTGCTAATGCTGCTGCTGATACTTACTTTGTTCAAGATGCTACTGGAGCGATTGCCGTATATGCTAAAGATAGTGGTCCACTTAACATTGCTGAATTAGATAAATCAATTGGTCATGAAGTTACAATTCAAGGATCTAGATCAACATATAAAGGCATGGAACAAATTAACCTTAATATTATTTGGGAAGTTAGTGAAGCCGCAGTTGCCTTACCAGCCGCAGTTTCATTAGATACTGGTTTATTAGATGCTGCTACTTTAAAATCACATCAAAGTAAGTTAGCTTCAATTAGCCAAGTAGTCGTTTCATCATTTGCCAAAGATGATTCGGGTAATGTTACATTTACTTTAACTCGCCCAGATTTAGCAACAATTAACTTTAGATGGGAAAGTGCAGTTGAATTACCTGAAGCGATGGCGACACTGCTAAACGGCTTAGAAAATGATGCTGTTCTAAATATTGAAAAAGCAATTATTGGTTGGATTGATAATCCAGTATTATTAGCTCATAAAGGTATGACTGTTACCAAAACAGCTCTGACTGATGCTAATAAAGTTAAAGCTGCCAAAGCGACATTAGTTGCTGAATTAGAAGGACAATCGTTTATTGGTGGAAAAGCAGTAGTTGCACCAACAAAAGGACTTTATGATGCATCATTAACTTGGAAGACACCTAATCCAGCTGATGCAGTAGCAGGTGGCAAATGGAAAGCTGTTGAAGCTGAAACACCAGTTGTATTAACTGTCACAGTAAAAGTAGGTAATGTAAGTGAAGATCAAACGATTAATGTTATAATTGTTCCTAATGTTCCACAAGTAGTCACAACATCATTTACCGTCGCTAAATTTGAAAGTCTTAAAGCCGATGAAAATAATGCAACATCAGTTGGACTTGATCCAGCGGTGTTTAATGTTGTAAGTGTTCCTGATAATTCAAATGGAAACCATGTTGGATTAGCAACAGACGGTAATATTAGATTATATGCTAGTAGAGCTGATGGTAAAGGTAGTGCTTTAACAATTTCAGTATTAGGCGATCAAAAAATTAAACGTGTTAAATTTGTCTTAGCTGCAGGAAACAAGATACTTGATGCTAATAATCCATCAGCTAAAATAACTTTAGGAACTGAAGAAAAAGTCATCACTGGTGCCGCTCAATTAAAGGATACAACAATCGAATATAATGAATTAGATATAACTACATTTACTTTCCAACACACTCAATTAGCTGCAGGTCAAGGCTATAGTAGTACACAAATTTGGATTCAGTCAATTGAAATTGAATATTTACCATAATTAATCCAATAAATTAGTAAAGAGCTCGGTTTTACCGAGCTTTTTCATTGTGTCAATAATAAAATAAGAATCGCATAGTTAAATTATTATTATAACTATGATATAATAATAAATGGCACATCAAGGAGGTATATTATGCGAAAAAGTTTGATATTTATCCTGACATTACTATTTAGCTTTTTACTTATAGGTTGTAATGGTAGTGTTGAAGTGGAGACTGTTAATTTACCTAATTTAAATAATTTAAACAAATCTCAAGTCTTAACTAAAATGGATGAATTGGGATTAGATACGGTTATTTTGGATGAAGTTAATAATAAAGCGCAAGAAGGTTTATTTTCTAGTTTTGGTGATGATTTTAAAGTTGGTGATGAAGTAGAAAAAGGTAGTGAAATTAAGGTTTATTTTGCGATTCATAAAAATACCTTACCAGATTTAACTGGTCTAACTAAAGAAGAAGCGGTAACGGAGTTTAGTTATGTTAGATTTAATTATACAATTGTAGAAGTTGAATCTGATGAAGTAGGACTAGGGAAGTTTTTACGATATGATCATTATGAAACGGGAACTGAATTACCAGAAGATACTGTAGTAACTGTTTATTTCGCTTTAAAACCATTTCCTGAAAAACATAAATTAATTATTTCCAAGTATGTTGAAGGAAGACAAAATAATAAAGGTTTTGAAATTTATAATAGTTTAGATCAAGAACTAGATTTATCATTATTTACTATTGGCATATATCATAACGGTTCTGAGAATCCTACTAAAGTTATTACTTTTTCTCAAGAGACAATTAAAGCCAAAGGGGTAATTGTCATTGTTGATGAAAATTCAACTCAAGAATTTAAAGAGAAGGCGACTCAAATTGAATCACTTAATATTGATGGTAATGATGCAATTGCGATTTTATATCGTGGTGAAGTATTAGATGTAGTCGGGCATATTGGAATGGGTATGGTACATATCAACAATATGACTTTAATTAGAGAAGAAAATATTACTGAAAATAAAAACACCTTTAGTCTTTATGATTGGGACGAATATGGTAAAAATAGATATGATCTATTTGGGGCACATCCAGTAATTTATCCGAAAACTTTCACTATTAGTGAGGAGTGGTTAACTAAAGATTATTTTACTGAAGATGGTGGTGTGGTGAAAGTGACTTATGAAGGAACTGCGGATGGTGATACTTCATATTTTGCTCCACATTTCTTAACAAATA
>JBMNNF010000006.1:0-13397 GCA_050953825.1 Acholeplasmataceae bacterium
ATGTTCCAAATATAAAAATATGACGATATTATGTTAATTATCGTGTTTTAGACAAGAAAAAAAGCCTTGAAATTGTTGCACTTGTAAAGCATTTGTAGACACATTATAAGACCTAGTTAAAGCCCAATTCGGTTCGATACTGGACTGGGCTTTTATAATTTAGAGCGTAAGCTAGACGTTCATGATTAAAATAATGGATAAATTGTTCAACGGTCTTGTGTACGTTCTCCGCTTTGGAGAGGTTCCAATCAATCAACATTTCTTCTTTCATCCAACCATTGAGAGATTCAATTATCGGATTGTCAGTTGGAGTGGCTCGTCTCGACATAGAACGAGAAATATTGTAATCTTTAAATGCATGGTTATATGCGATTGAAGTATAGATAACTCCCTGATCAGAGTGGACAATCATTTCAGTGGTTATGTATCCTCTTTTTATTTTGGCTTTTAAGAGATTTTACTGAGCTTTCATATGATTTAGGGGCGAATTTCCTCGTCTAGACTTAGCTAGATCGTAAGCGACTATTTCGTTGTTGAAAACATCAATGTACATCGTCAAGTCGTAGTGATTCCCCTTATTATAAAATGTGGTTGAATCCGTCGTTATTTTTTGAAATGGAGCTGTCGTATTCCAATCTCCAGAAATCTTATTTGAATAAATCTCATGTTCTTCGTTAGCACGTTTAAATGGTTTCTTACGTGCTTGGGAATAAATATTGTTTGCTTTACAAATTTTATGGATTAGTAAGTCAGAAAAAATTAAGCCTGTCTCGTTACGAATGTGTTTAGCAAAAGACGATAACCCCAAGTTTTATGATTTGCATAAATCTCGCGTATGATGTTCAATAAGATACTGCGATTCTCAATAAATTGGTTATCGGTGTTCTTTCGTTTCAACCATTTATAATAACCGGATCTAGAAACCTTCAAGACACAACATAGAATTTTAATAGCGAATTGTTTTGATAGAAGCTCAACTATTTCGAATTCTTTTTGGATAATCCAGCGCGGACTTCGATCACCTCCTTCTCTGTATATCCTTTTTTTAATCGTTCATTTTCGACTTTTAATTTCAGATTTTCTAGTTCCAATTTTTCTAATTCAGTTAGATTCTTTTTCGATAAAGTGCAGCATAGGGATTACCTTTAGGTTTTCTATACTCTAATCCTTCTGGACCGAATTCCTTATAGCGGTTAACCCATTTTCTAAACAATGAAACAGCAATTCCGTATTTAGTAATGACTTCTATTTGAGTCATTCCTTTTTCAAGATAATCCGAAAGAATAATAAGTTTATCTTCTTTTGAAAACCTTCGGTTGGCTCCTCCCTTGGGTCTACCTGACATAAATTAGCCTCCTTTAGTTCGAGTATAACAAAAAAAGTATTCATAGACCTTTTTAGGTGTCTACGAATACTTTAGCAGTTCAATCTTGTATCAAACCTAACGTTCTTTAATGGTACAACCGATGGGATTTAAACTCTAAATGCAACCCCTGCTCTGTAATCGTTCAATCGTGCAGCCAATCGTAAAGAATGGTTCAATAGAAAATTTATTGTTTTTCCTCATAAATGATGATTTTTAAAGATATAATCCAAAGCTCGCCAAAAAACAACTGGCCGAACTTAATAAAATGGTCGAGAAGATTTTAGCGTTAAATAGTCGGTCCGCCTTTAAAAGTGAGTATGGCGATGCGAAGAAATATGTCGACTTTCTGGCGATTGAAGAAATGGGCATGATTGCCGAAGACATCCAGGTCCAAGCCATTATTAATGAGAAAAAACTTGAAGCTGATCGGTTACTCCTTGGCTATAACCTCTTAATACCGAGTGAGACGACGATGAAAGCCGAGCAAATCTATAAAACATATCACGCCTTGTGGCGGATTGAAAAAACCTTTCGGATTTTAAAATCAAATCTCGAAACGCGGCCAGTTTATGTCCAAAATAAAAATTCAATTTATGGGCACTTCTTAGCCAATTATCTCGCAGTCTTCTTTTTACGGATCTTGCAAATTAAAGTCTTTAACGAAGAATTTACTGTCAATAACATCATTAAATTTATCAAGAATTTAAGAGTGACAAAAGTTGGGACTGAATATTTAAATCTTTTCCGGCGTTCAGTAGTGGAACCCCTCGCAAATTATTTAAAAATTGATGTTTTAGGGCGGAAATTAAGTCCGACAACGATTAATAATTTAATGAAAAAGAAAATTTCACACGTGAATTTGTTTCTTTATCAAAAAGTTAGGTACCATATTTGAATCATCAAAAGCCGCTAATTTAAAATTTTTGATAATGGGAATACTTTAATTAAAATCTTTACTTATATCACTAACAAAACCACTTACCACCATCACTATAAATTAAGCCACTTTAGTCATTAGTAGAGCAGGTACTTCTATAGCAATAATCTTTAACTAAAGATTTCTTGAAGTTGATTCAAGATTCCGCTTATCACATTATTAATAAGATCTTTAATGAATGCGAAAAAAATAGGCCGCAAATCCTAATGCGACAATAACGGTGATAATAAAAAATGTTTGTCCTCCTCATACTTCATAATTTACATCACTTTCTTCAAACAAACACCGACAGACATCCAACAATTTCTTTGACTTCTTCGTATCGTCAAATACTTCAATTTTCCCTTCGTTATGAGTAAACCTCACTAATCGATTCATTCCACTAACAATTGGCATGTGAGTAATTAAGGCAATTATAATCGATGGATCACTTTTTCTGATCTTGGCAATCAGCTGCAAAGCAAACACTTTATTTCTTTGATCAAGATCATTGAATGGTTCATCCATCAACAAAAATTTTTGGGATTTATTTACCGATTTTAGGACGAGAAATGTCCGGATGAGGTAAAGAATTCTTTTCTGGCCTCCGCTCATTTTATCAATATGCATCTTATTAAAGTTATGCAAATTAAACTCTTCGCGTTTCCCGTCTTTTTTATAGATTGTAAAGTTTAACTCAAGTAACTTTTTGTGGTCATAAAAAAATTGAGTAACTTCGACCTCGGCTTGCTTTTTTGAAAATTTGCCATAACTTTCCATATACCCAATAATAAAACTCTTCACCGTTCGTGCGTTAAAGATAAACTCATTATAATCCTGGGGGAGATAAATAACATCAACCGGTTCAATTAAACTAAACTTTTCTTCCGCCTTTCCGATTTTCACTTTTTGATTAAAAGCAATAATGTTAAAGAGTGTCGTTTTACCAACGCCATTCGCACCATAAAATCGGACAAAATCACCACTATTCATCGAAAAAGCCGGATCAATCACATATTCTAAATCTCGAAACATAAAATTATTAAATTTAAATGAAACCATAAACATTTACCCCTTTTTCCGATATATTGTCGTAAAGATTAATGTTCCAAATAGGAGAAAAAATATTTGGATTAGTAGTAAAACTAATAGTGCTAATAATAAATTTAGATGATAAAGATTAAAGAGAAAACCGAAATAAATTAAAAGATAGGCGAGGACATTAAACACAATTGAAGGAATGACAATATTTCCCGTCGTGAGTGTAAGCGCCCTAAAAAAAGATTGCTTTTCGTACATTAAAACCTTGATTTTACGTTTAAGATAATCAGAAGAGAAGAAAGGAATAATTGTTAGTCCAGCAACGAGCAAAGTTCCACTTAAAATCAAAGTCATCGTTATTGGTTTGCCAAGCGGTTTGTAAAGATATTCGTGTTTCGTAAAACTTTTAGTTAACCCATTAAAGACTAAAATTGATGGGTCAGAAAAAAACATATAATTAGCCTCGCCAAGTTCTTCAATTTCATCTGGCATATTAGAAAGTAATATTATTCCATCACGAGCCGCTCCATAATAGCCAAAACCTTTATATGGAGGTAAAAAATCAACGACAAGAAAATCATTAGCCCCAACTTGTAAATAATCCCCTAATCGGATATTGTTATGGGCCGCCAGATTCTTACTAATTAATAATTGGTCATTTCCAAGTGATGCGATTTTTTCTGTTTTATAGTTAATCGCAAATAAACCATCAACCGCTCCTGTTTCAGAGATAAAAACATCCGCGTTAACTAAATTATCTTGATAGCGAGGAAAGATGTGATTGTAGTCATAGTATTTGTAAGTTTTATTTGTCTTAATACTCACAAAAACAATCTCGGTGAACGAGGTGTTCTTGTCAATTACAATATTATTTAGGCCATTTCCTAATTGCAAAATCGTCAGAAAAAGAAAAATAATTACGGAATTTAAAAAGAAACTTATATATAAAAATATTTTATCA
This sequence comes from Acholeplasmataceae bacterium, assembly GCA_050953825.1. Lineage (GTDB taxonomy): Bacteria > Bacillota_I > Bacilli_A > Acholeplasmatales > Acholeplasmataceae > DUQW01. The sequence continues at coordinate 4,285 of JBMNNF010000006.1, forward strand.
ATATATTTATTTTTCATAATTAGAACACCTCACCATCGAAATCTTTTGGAATAAATATTCCATAGATTTAAGTAGTAGATAACCGTTTAGTAATAAAATAGGCAGTAATATTTGTAATCAAATAGCCAAAGAAGTAGATTAAAAGAATAAACCCAAAGTTAGTCGTTAATCCTTGGAAAATCAGAGTTAAAATAGCGCCAATCAAAAGAAAAGGAAGGCCGCTTAGGAAAAGTGGAAAAAGATAAGCTTTTTTTAATTTAGAAAGTGCGTTTCGATTTTTTTCATTTTGGTAGACTCGGACTTCTTGCAGATTGGAGCGCATAAAAAGAAGAAGGGTTAAGATGTTAGCAACGATTAAAATGAGTGAAGTAACAAACGATATCCCTTTATGAGAAGTAATCGTCTCCTGTTTTTCTGCTCTTTTTTCATTAAGCAATAATGCAGGGTCAGTGCTCGTATAGTGATTAGTGCTTAAAAAACTTGAAAATGCCGATTTATTCGAAACATTCACAAAAACAAAATCATATCGGATTGGGCTTAAAAGGTCGGTAATTTGAGCAGTCAATTCAAACATTGCGACTCCATTTGGAAATTGGCTAAGTTTTGTCGCGTGAAAGATTCCAGAGACTTCGGTGTTGACAATAGTACCCATAAAATTAACATCAAATAAACTTCCAACTTTTAGGTCAAAATTATCCGCGAAAATGTTGTCAATGACCATTTTTCCAGCGGCAAGTTTCCCTTCAATGAGAAGTGAGTCATTATAAAATGTATACTGGAGGTCATCAATAACCGGTGTTAAGAGTAGATTGGCCCTAATATTATTTTTATTTGTCACAATATTCGAGATTGGAACGTCTTTGCTCACTAGCGGGTTTTCCTTAACCGCCTCATATCGTTCTTGGTTACTAACCGAAACGAGTAAATCATATTTTGCTTCTTCGAGCGGAAGCATTTCTCGATTAATCCCGGAAAAAGTAACAAGTGAAAAGATCACTAATAATGTAGAAATAAGCGCAGTAATAATGGGGATAATAATATTTTTTTTCTTATTCATCGCTTAAATCCTCACTATTTGAATCCCCATTTGGACTAGCGGCTTTGACAGGAATTGTTTTTTCTCCACCAAGTTCAAACTTCCCATGAAAATTAAGTTCCCCTTTTTGGGCGGCAAAACTTGTTTTTACTTTCATATCAAGTTCAGTGTCATTTTCCCCTAACTTTGGTGTGAATTTAACTGCAACATAATAAATAAATGTGTTTTCTCCTTCACCGGTTGAAAACTTTACCGTAACCGTGAATTCTCTCGCCCCTGTTTCTGCAACTTGGGAGTGAGCATCTTCGGCTCGGCCGGCGCTAACTTCATAAGTATTAATATCAAAGTAATCAATATTTGATATTTCAATTACCGCATCAAACTTTGGCGCAACATGATTCTTAACGTTCTTAATTTGGTTGCGAAATTCAAATTTTGTTATAAGGAAATAGCTCGCTTCCGTTTCAATTGGAGCGGGTGTTTGGAGATTATCAAGTTGTTCGTATTTACTTTCGAGTAATAAAATTTCTGCCTCACTAACGTGAACGACTCGATGAACAAGATTTCTAATTTCAACCGACCCATATTTTGGGGCATCTTTGTCGCATGAAGTTAAAGTAATGCCCATTAAAAGTACGAGCAATAAACCTTTTTTAAAATGCATTGTACTAATTCTTTAAATGCCATTCAAATTCAATTTGAATCGTTTTTTGAATTTCTTTAGTCCCCGTTGTGGTTTCGTTTTTTACAAAAATTTGGAATTGCCAACCAACAAGTCGATTATCAGTTTGACTAAAAGAAAATTCATTAGAAGTTTCGGTTGTACTTTGACCACCGCCAGCAGACGTAAAATCTTTAATTTCCATGGCTAAATGATCGACCGTATTTTGTCCATAAACAAATTTTTCATTAAAGGGGCTAAGTAATGCTTCACTACTCTCCTTCCAAGTTTGATTTTGCGATTCGAGCGCTTCAAGGGCTTCATTACTTATAAAAAGATACTTAATATTCGGCATTGAGGACGTAATACTTACAATGTTATTTTGAATTGCTTCTAAAAAGACTTCGCCTCGGATTTCAAAAGAATTTCTTTCGGAACCATTTAAGGTTTCAATTTCATAAGAAATAGTAACATCCTTATATTTTCCTAAAAAATAAGCAACAGCTGGATCAACATCATTCGCGTCTTTTTTTACAAGACTTTGTCTATTTCCTGAACTTTCACTTGGAATTATCGATTTTTGAACATTACTAACTAATTCGTAAGCCCGTGAATAGGTAATACTGTTTTTTATAAATGATTTTAGACTTTGTAATTGCCTTCCGCCTGAGCACGCTGATAAAATTGTTGCCAGCACAAGAGCAACAGTAACTTTAGTTTTTTTCATAAATTCTCCCTTAAGTTGTATAATCATATAATAGCAAAGAAAAAGTGCATTAGGCAACTAAAATAGACACCATAATTTAAAAATCTGTAGCTTTACAATTGATGTGAGACTTTTCTTAGAAATAAAAAGGGGGTGACCTATATCCCTCTAAGGCCTGACAACTTTACAGAAAGGTTCATCATAAATCACCTTTGCAAAGTTTATCACATTTCCCTCACTAGATTAAGACTCGATATCATGCAGTTCTACTTTATCGATCAGGAAGGTATGCCATCAAGCATGTTACTAGGAAGTATCACATCTCCAAATCTTCATTAATGCGATGGAATAAAGTGTTTGATGGTACCAAAGAATCCCTTCTTTTTTTGAAGAATTAGGTCTCACATCATTTACAACTTTACAACCAGTGGGATTATTATAATTAACGAGTGAATACCCCCTATGTATCCTTAACGAGTAAAATTGTGTAATTATGCATTTTTCAACCTAAATCTAAAAATCAAATGTCCCAAATATTAAAATATGACGACATTAAGCCAATTATCGTGTTTTAGCCAAGAAAAAAAGGTTTGAAATTGTATCAAACCTTACGTTTCAATATGTGTTGGGTGACCTATTTTGATACATTACAACACCCCAATCAAAAATTACTACACCCCTAGTGTTTTTTACTACACCCCTACGGAATTTACTACACCCCGAAATTGATGGCTTTATTAGGTGATTTTGAGATTGATATTCATGTCTGATATTACCCAAAAAAAGTATACATCTTTCCTATCTAGGTATATCATTTACTCACTGAGGAGTTCATAAACTGTAGTTATTGAATTGTTAATTATAATTACTAAATTTCGCTCTTATATTCATCTGGTACTGGCAGATTAAACGCTTCACAAAGTAATTTAACATCCTGGATATCTTTATCCTTAAATTCATATCCACGATGAAATTCTATTTGTGACTCTGCGTTGATGCAATTTACAACTAGGTTATCTATTTTACCAACACCATCAAAAATAGTACCTGAAAACTCTATACCATCATAAATTATATTTTTATCAATAGTCCATCTAAATATGTGTAAATCAACAATTCTATCTAAAGAATCCTTCCATACAGTATGATCGTGTGTAGTATAGGGTTCAACAACTTCTCTATAGTTCTTATCTAATAAAATTTTAATAAATGTGTCACGATTCTCTAATTCTATAAATAAATCTATATCATTGTGTGGTCTTGTTTGTCTTCCTAAGAGAGCATCAACTCCCCATCCCCCATCTAACCAAACTGCAATACCATTATCTAAACAATAGTTTATAATTTCAATAGCATCAGCTTTATTAACCATTAGAATTACCTCCTTTTTTCAAACTACTCATATTTACTCAATAAAGTATATGGTTTCCTATCTAGGTATACTATTTTCCCATTTAAGACATCATAAACAGTGATTATTAAATAATGCACACTTTATATTATAACCTCTTTTTAAGTTTTAGGAAAGAGGCATGAACCTATTTAATTATTTCCTGTTTCCTTTATAATTCTGATTATTCGGATTCAATTGATTAGCATGGTTATTATTGTTTGCTCGATTTGCAGCATTATTTGAGTTGCGTTGATTGGCATAATTATTCACTTGTTGTTGTGAATGAGTCTTGCCAGAAACTCCATTGCCTTTACTCATAGTTTAATCCTCCTCACTAAATTCGTCTGGTAATCCAAAGAAATCACAAAGAACTAAATAAGCAGCATATCGCTTAGCTTCTTTCTTTGATGTTGCATAAGCAGTGTGTTTCATTGCCCAGCTTCTCACATAACATGAACATTCCCACATCAATCTTCCATCATTCATTAAAACTTGTTCTTCTGGTTGATTGTATTCAGGAATGGAACATCTACCTTTTTCTGCTAGTTCTTTTAAGGTAGTTACTGCATTTTGTAACTGAAACTTTGATGGTCTTGGTTCCTCAGTGTCAACACCTACTAGGAAATCCTCTATACGAAGCATTACTTCAACCACATTTTGAAGCTCATCATGATTCCAATCGCTATCAATAGCAATAGCTCCAAGTATTGCTTCAAATAGATCAGCTTTAACTTTAGTTAAATTCTTTTTAAAGTTCTCATTTTCCAGGTCACTATCACCTAAATACATGAACTTATATAATCCTAAGTGATTTATTTTTTTTGCGAGTGTTTCATTTGATACTATTTGTTTCCTTAATTCTGTAAAATCAGCTTCGTTTTTATGAGCCACAATGCTGAACTCGTTAAGATCATCATCTTCGTCATAGTAATCAGATTGAGATTTTACAAAACCAAATCTATCGGCGATAACTTTTGTTACATAAAAATCTAGAACCTTATCGCCTAAAAATTCTAGCACTTCATTGTTTTCACCACCATATTGTGATGAATAAGAACTACGGGTGAAAGCTTGAAAAAGCAAGTCTACATTATTAAACCAGTAGCCAATCTTCTTTTGAACATCATCTAAATGTTCTCTTAAATCTTGCATATTAATTCCTCCTTTTATTTTAATATCCGAGAGGAAACAAAAAAGACCTATGCCGATAAGGATATCTACTTCTAGCAGTAAGCAAAAATAACCCTATTTACTTAAGTCTTAATTAAATCAAAATAATATTTGTAAGTTTATTTATCTAATTTTTTCCACTCGCATAGAAAAGTTCAAATAAATACCGTTACGCTGTTACTTTGAGGAAATTAATCCTTCCATCGGACACCTATATTATATAATATCCCTTTTTGTAATACAAGAATAAACTTAAAAAGCCTGCATCGTGTTGCAGACTTTATCTTTTTTACTTAACTGTTAATCCGTTATGAAACTTAAATGTAATACTTGAATCTCTATGAACTGTTGCACTTTCAACAATTAGCATCCATATCATTTCATTCCAATATTGTATCTGGTTCTTAGAGTTTTCAAGACTCGATATGAAAGCAGTAAGTTTTATTGTTTTTGCTTGTTTGCTGTTTTTTTGTTTTAATAACTCTTCATGTCTTAGTCTCAACTTTTCATAACGTTCAGATAATTGTTCATATCTATTGTTATACTCTTCTATTTGAATATCAGTTTTTGAGTTTTCCTTAACAAGCTTACTTACAAGCTCTGATACAACTATAATTTCATCGTTGATTTTTACAATCTCTTCATCAATTTTACTTGTATCAGTTAGTAATTCAATAATCTCTTTTGCATCATCAATAATTCTTCTTTTATCTTTCATAGTTAAATTGTATGCTTTGATAAATCTTTCTTTAACATCCTCTTGATTTAGATGTGGAGTTAAGCATTTATCTTTTCCTTTGTGAAACTTGTTGTTGCATTGATAAACAAACTTTTCATAATTACTTCCAGAATGCCATTTTTTCCTACCATAAAAACCACCACAATCTTCACATATAAGTTTTGATGAGAATAAATCATTAGCTGAGTATCTTGGTCCCATAACACTTCTTCTTTGAAACTCTATCTGAACAAGATCCCAGAAACTTCTATCAATGATTGCAGGATGACTATTTTCAACATAATATTGAGGAATTTGTCCAGTGTTTTTTACTACTGTTTGTTCTAAAAAGTTATCAGTGAATGTCTTTTGTAATAACGCATCACCTTTATATTTTTCATTACTCAGTATTGATGTTACTGTGTTTTTGGTCCAGTTAGTATTCTTTCCTGAAGGAGTCTTTACTTCATGCTTTTTTAAATACTTAGCTATTCCTGTAGCAGTTTTTCCTTCTACTAAAAACATCCTGTAAATTCGCCTTACAATTTCTGCTTCTTCCTCAACTATTATAATCTTGTCATTTTCTTTTTTATAACCTAAGAAAGTACTATAAGCAAACGATACTCTACCTTCTTGAAAAGCTACTCTTTTCCCCCATGTAACGTTCTGACTAATGGACCTTGATTCCTCTTGAGCTATCGATGCCATAATAGTTAATATCAGCTCACTTTTTTGATCCAATGTCCATAGGTTTTCCTTCTCAAAATAGACCTCTATTCCTTTTTCTTTTAACTTTCTAACATATGAAATAGTGTCTAATGTGTTACGAGCAAACCTTGATATTGATTTAGTAATAATAAGATTGATTTTCCCTTCTAAAGCATCATTAATCATCTTATTAAATCCTGCTCTTCTTTTTGTGTTTATCCCACTAATACCTTCATCAGAATACACATCTACATATTCCCAATCAAGCCTTTCTCTAATAAGTCCTTTATAATAATTTACTTGAGATTCATAACTTGTATACTGTTCATCGGTATTTGTTGATACCCTTGCGTATGCCGCTACTTTTAACTTTTCTTTACTTCCTATCGGTAATTGTGACAAAGGATCGATTGTCGATGGTATAACTGTTACTTTAGCCATTATTCATTCCCCCTATATCTTTTTAAAGCATTCTTTCTTGCTGCCTTTTTCATTTCATCTGTCCATCCAGCTGATCTTGGATCGTATTCCCAAATATACTCTACTTCTTTTCCATCTCTTAATTTAAATAAAAGTTTATTCTCTGGTAGGACAATTACTGTTTCTACTGCTATATCAAAAGTATGTCTATTGAATGAAGTCATTTTAAGAATGTGGTTTGATGCTTCAATTATTTTAGCATCTAAGACTTGCTTAGACCTACACTCTGACGTTCCTTTTTGTCTTGCTGTTGAGCATAGCCAAACATCATTATATTTTGTTTTTCTAAAGGTATACATTTTGTTACATTGACCACATCTTATTCGCCCTTTAAAAATGCTATCATTATTACTTTTTTTAATATTAACTGTTTTTAACCTTCTCAATTCTTGAGCTGCAAAAAATGTTTCTTTACTTATGATTGGTTCGTGATTATCTTCAACACAATATTTATCAAGTTCGCCATAGTTTAATTTTGTAAGTTTCGTTAGATGATTTTCTCTAAATGTTTTTTGAAGTATCAAACTTCCTGTGTAATTATAGTTAATCAAAACACCCCTAATTGATGCTCTGTTCCATTTCTCTGAGAATTTAGGTTTATAACCTCTTTCATTTAAAATCTTACCAATTTGCATATCGCCATAACCTTCAAGGTATAACTTATAAATTAGTCTAACAATTTCTGCTTCTTCTGGCACTAATACTAAATTCCTATTTTCCAATTTATAACCATAGCTATCTTTACCTCCCCAAGGAATACCTTTTTCAAAATCTTTCTTAATTCGCCACTTCATATTCTCTGATACGCTTCTTGATTCTTCTTGTGCGAATGTAGCTAAAAACGTGAGTATCATCTCACCTTCACCACTTAGTGTATGAATATTTTGTTCCTCAAAGAAGATATCAACTTCTAACGATTTTAATTCTCTAACTACCTCGAGTAAAGTTAAAGTGTTTCTGGCAAATCTTGATATCGATTTAGTTATGATCATATCAATTTTGCCGTTTCTACTATCTTCGATTAGTGCTTGAAATTCCTCTCTTGTATTTTTAGTGCCAGTTAGTGCTTCATCCGCATAAACACCTATGAACTCCCAATCAGAATTATTTTGTATTAATTGCTTGTAATAATTCACTTGAGCGGCTAATGAGTTCAGCATTGCTTCTTTACCTGATGAAACTCTAGCATAAGCTGCAACTCTAGTTCTTTTAGGTAATTCTTGTAATGCTTCTATCTTTGTTATTGTTCTGTTCATTTTTATTAACCTCCTCTTGCGTTACACTATTAATCACTTTAGTTGGAGGAATAGTCAAGTCATTTAAACGATAAAGGTTACCTTTATTGATACAATATTTTTTTGCTATAAATTCCTCTGCTTCAAAGTACTCTTTTTTAGTAATTAGACCATTCTTAAACATCTCATGAATTGGTGAAATTGATAGAAGATACTTTTCTGTATTATCTTGCTTCATCGTCATTCACCTCATTTGATTTTTTAGAGTTTATGTAACATTCCTGGCTACAATAAAGTCTCTTGCTATTTCCATATGCTGTAAATTCTTTATGGCAATGATTACATTCGTGAGTGTAGTATGCTTTTTTATTTACTTTGCTTGGGTTGTTATTCCACCACTGCAATCTACATTTGTCAGAACAAAAGAGTTTTTTCTTTTTACCTTTAGTAGACTTTATTTTTGTATTGCAGTTCTTGCAGTTTCCTGTTGTTTCTAATTCTAAACACACATATCTTACTGTTCCTATTGTTATTGACAGTTCTTTAGCAATTCTTTTATAGCCATAGCCTTCTTGTCTTAACTCATTAACTTTAATTTTTAATTCATTCTCATTCATAGAACAAACCTCCTTCAAAGGTTAATGGCAACTAAGAAGGCGTTTTGCCAATAAAATCGAAATTTTGTTGCTTTTTGTTGTATTTTGATATCACTACAATACTTAAACTAAAAGCCAACACAGCGAAACGTTGAGGCCTTAAAACGCAAAAAAACCTCATGCGAAGGTATTATCCTTATACATGAGGTCTTGATTACTAACTAATTATTCATTATTTAATTTTTACTGGAATCATTTTATATTCGCTTATATCATTAGTCATTTTATATATTGAAAAGTCTCTATCTTCAAACAGTTTCATTATTTCTTCTGTAACATCAGCATCCATTTTATTACCTAAATAAATAGCTGATATATTATTGAATTTAAGTTCTCTTGATTCTTTGAAG
>JBMNNF010000007.1:0-23970 GCA_050953825.1 Acholeplasmataceae bacterium
CAAAGGCCAATTACGGCAAGAAATGTGGGCCTATAGCTCAGTTTTGGTTAGAGCGCACGCCTGATAAGCGTGAGGTCGATGGTTCAAGTCCATTTAGGCCCACCATATATTTTTTGGGGACTTAGCTCAGCTGGGAGAGCGCCTGTTTTGCACGCAGGAGGTCAGGGGTTCGATCCCCCTAGTCTCCACCAAAAATATTTAAGATCTTTGAAAAGTAGATAAATTCTGTCAAAACAAAAAAGTAAAATAAAAGGTTAAAGAAGAAAGAGCGCACAGGGAATGCCTAGGCACTAAGAGGCGAAGAAGGACGCAACGAACGGCGAAACTCTACGGGGAGCAGTAAGTACGCAACGATCCGTAGGAATCCGAATGGGGGAACCCGTCATGTGGGAGACATGACATCTCGAAAGAGAGGCGAAACGCAGAGAACTGAAATATCTAAGTATCTGCAGGAAAAGAAAGTAACAACGATTCCGCTAGTAGTGACGAGCGAACGCGGAGGTAGCCCGTTACCGTAAGAGTCAAAAATTATTTTAATAGAAGAATAACCTGGGAAGGTTAACCGAAGAAGGTGAAAGTCCTGTAATCGAAATTAAAATAACTCGGGTAACAAAGAGTACGGCGAGACACGAGGAATCTTGTCGGAACTAATAAGGAGGACCATCTCCTAAGGCTAAATACTCCTTAGTGACCGATAGTGAACCAGTACCGTGAGGGAAAGGTGAAAAGAACCCCGGGAGGGGAGTGAAAGAGAACCTGAAACTGTGTGCTTACAATTAGTCGGAGCCCGTTAATGGGTGACGGCATGCCTTTTGCAGAATGAACCGGCGAGTTATGATATATAGCGAGGTTAAGCTTCAAGGAGTGGAGCCGAAGGGAAACCAAGTCTTAAGAGGGCGAGTGAAAGTTATATGTTGTAGACCCGAAACCGAGTGAGCTAGCCATGAGCAGGTTGAAGTCTATGTAAGAGTAGATGGAGGACCGAACGAGGGAGTGTTACAAAACTCTTCGATGACTTGTGGTTAGGGGTGAAAAGCCAAACGAACTCGGAGATAGCTGGTTCTCCCCGAAATAGCTTTAGGGCTAGCGTTCGCGGAAAGTTTTATGAAGGTAGAGCACTGAATGTGTGATGGCCTCACCTCGAGGTACTGAGCCCAATTAAACTCCGAATGTCATAAAATGTAGCGAGCAGTCAGACTGCGGGTGCTAAGGTCCGTAGTCGAAAGGGAAACAGCCCAGACCGCCAGTTAAGGTCCCAAAATTGATGCTAAGTGGAAAAGGAAGTGGAGATGCCCAAACAACTAGGAGGTTGGCTTAGAAGCAGCCACCCTTTAAAGAGTGCGTAAAAGCTCACTAGTCGAGTGGCTCTGCGCCGAAAATGTACCGGGGCTAAGCATCATACCGAAGCTGCGGATTCGTATCAAGAGATATGGGTGGTAGGGGAGCGTTCTAGTTACGAAGAAGCTATACTGAAAGGAGTAGTGGAGTGGCTAGAAGTGAGAATGCCGGTGTAAGTAACGAAAAGAGAGGTGAGAATCCTCTCCGTCGAAAACCCAAGGTTTCCAGGGGAAGGTTCGTCCGCCCTGGGTAAGTCGGGACCTAAGGTGAGGCTGAAAAGCGTAGCCGATGGATACGAGGTAGAAATTCCTCGACTAGTTATAAGACTGAAGGAGTGACAAAGGAGGCTAGCGTTCGCCCGTGAATGGATTCGGGACAAGGGAACGAGGTGGTCTGGGTAGGCAAATCCGCCCGGATGATAACACTGAGTTTCGGTAGGTAAAGAACGACGATGTCAAACTTTCGAGAAAAGCTTCTAGGGCAAATCTTATAACTACCCGTACCGTAAACCGACACAGGTGGGTGGGTAGAGAATACTAAGACGCGCGAGAAAACTCTTGTTAAGGAACTCGGCAAAATTACCCCGTAACTTCGGGATAAGGGGGACTTTTAATGAAAAAAGAAAGTCGCAGAGAATAGGCCCAAGCGACTGTTTATCAAAAACATAGGTATCTGCAAAACCGCAAGGTGAAGTATAGGTGCTGACGCCTGCCCGGTGCTGGAAGGTTAAGAGGAGGAGTTAGGAAACGAAGCTCTGAATTGAAGCCCCAGTAAACGGCGGCCGTAACTATAACGGTCCTAAGGTAGCGAAATTCCTTGTCGGGTAAGTTCCGACCCGCACGAAAGGCGTAACGATTTGGGCGCTGTCTCAACAAGAGACTCGGTGAAATCAAACTACCGGTGAAAATGCCGGTTAACCGCGACAGGACGAAAAGACCCCATGGAGCTTTACTATAGCTTGATATTGGTATCTGGTATTTGATGTATAGGATAGGTGGGAGACAGGGAAACTGGGACGCTAGTCTCGGTGGAGTCGACCTTTGAATACCACCCTTTAAATACTGGATATCTAACCTGCTGGTGTGGAATCAGAGGGACAGTGTCAGGTAGGTAGTTTGACTGGGGCGGCCGCCTCCTAAAGAGTAACGGAGGCGCTCGAAGGTTCTCTCCGAATGGTTGGAAATCATTCAAAGAGCGTAAAGGTAAAAGAGAGCTTGACTGCGAGACCAACAAGTCGAGCAGGTACGAAAGTAGGACTTAGTGATCTCTCGGTTCCGGATGGAAGGGCCGAGACTCAACGGATAAAAGCTACCCTGGGGATAACAGGCTAATCGCATCCAAGCGTTCACAGCGACGATGCGGTTTGGCACCTCGATGTCGGCTTATCACATCCTGGAGCTGGAGTAGGTTCCAAGGGTTGGGCTGTTCGCCCATTAAAGTGGTACGTGAGCTGGGTTCAGAACGTCGTGAGACAGTTCGGTCTCTATCCGTCGTGGTCGCAGGAAATTTGAAGGGAGCTGTTCCTAGTATGAGAAGACCGGAATGGACATACCCCTGGTGCACCAGTTGGCTTGCCAAGGCCACAGCTGGGTAGCTAAGTATGGAAAGGATAAACGCTGAAAGCATCTAAGTGTGAAGCCTCCCCTAAGATGAGATTTCCCAAATTAAGTAAGATCCCTCAAAGACGATGAGGTTGATAGGCCAGGTGTGGAAGTGTGGTGACACATGGAGCTAACTGGTACTAATAGATCGAGGATTTAACTTTTAAAAATATTTTATTTTAAGTTTTGACAAAAGAATTTATCTAGTTTTGAAAGAATCTGGTGACGATAGCGAAGTGGACACACCTGTACCCATCTCGAACACAGCAGTTAAGCACTTCATCGCCGACGATAGTCCTAAGGGGCCAAAATAGGAAGTTGCCAGTTTCTTAAAATTTGGAGAATTAGCTCAGTTGGGAGAGCACCTGCCTTACAAGCAGGGGGTCGGCGGTTCAAGCCCGTCATTCTCCACCATTTATTTATAAAAAAATGACACCGGAAGTTCGTGTCAATTTTTCAAAAAACATTAGTATATTTGCAAGATTACTAATGTTATATAAAAAGGCTTAGATAAGCGATAAAATGCTATATCTAAAAAACTTGGTTTTAACTCAATATAAAAAAGTTTGAATAACTTAAATGTTTGTGTTAAAATATATTCGCGCGCCGACTTAGCTCAACTGGTAGAGCAACTGACTTGTAATCAGTAGGTTGTGGGTTCAAGTCCTATAGTCGGCACCAGCTGTCCCGTTAGCTCAGTCGGTAGAGCACTTGGCTTTTAACCAAGGTGTCGAAAGTTCGATTCTTTCACGGGATACCATTCGCTCGGGTGGCGAAATCGGTAGACGCGTGGGACTTAAAATCCCATGGACTAAACATCCGTGCCGGTTCAAATCCGGCCCCGAGTACCACTTAAAAAATGACATTGTATGTTATAATATCTTTGCGGGCTTAATAAAGTAGCAAAAAAAGGCGGCGTAGCTCAGCTGGCTAGAGCGTACGGTTCATACCCGTAAGGTCGTGGGTTCAATCCCCTCCGCCGCTACCATATTGGACCCGTAGCTCAGTTGGTCAGAGCTACCGGCTCATAACCGGTTGGTCGTAGGTTCGAGTCCTACCGGGTCCACCACCAACTTAGAGTTAGAATTGAATATTACTTACGGAGGAATACCCAAGTCTGGCTGAAGGGGTCGGTCTTGAAAACCGAAAGGCGTGAGAGCGCGCGTGGGTTCAAATCCTACTTCCTCCGCCATAAATGTATATCGCGGGGTGGAGCAGTCTGGTAGCTCATCGGGCTCATAACCCGAAGGTCGAAGGTTCAAATCCCTCCCCCGCAACCAAATAAATGGTCTCGTGGTGTAGTGGTCAACATGCCTGCCTGTCACGCAGGAGATCGCGGGTTCAAGTCCCGTCGAGACCGCCATTTGTTGGCTCGGTAGCTCAGTCGGTAGAGCAACGGACTGAAAATCCGTGTGTCGCCGGTTCAATTCCGGCCTGAGCCACCACTGTGGAACTTTCAATTAATTATAGTTATAAGGGAAAAGGAGTTAGTCTCCTTTTTTTTAAAATTAAAAAACTAATAAAAATCATATGTATGATAAAATTATAAATGAATATAAGTAGGTGATTTAATATGAAATATTATTTTGGTGTTGATGTTGGCGGTACAGAAGTTAAATTTGGTTTTTTTGATAATGCAAAAAAATTATTAGACACTTTTAAAGTTAAGACCCCTACCGAAAATGTTAGAGAAGAATTAGTTGGCTTAATTTATGAAATAATCGTCAATAGATTAGACAAAGAAGAAATAACATTAGATTCTCTACATGGAATTGGCATTGCTATTCCGGGGCCAGTGATTAATGGAGTAATTAATTTTTGTGCAAATTTAAATGTGGGTTACGATTTTGATATTGCTACTGCAATTAAAGAAAAATTTGAAATTCCTCACTTAAAAGTCGTAGTTGGTAATGACGCTAATTTAGCTGCGTACGGTGAATATAAAGTATTAGGACGTTCCAATATTTCAAATTTAGTCTTTATTACTTTAGGTACTGGAGTTGGTGGAGGCATTATTGTTAATGGAAAATTAGTTACTGGTTTTACAGGAGCCGCTGGCGAAATTGGTCATATGCCATATGATATAAAAAATAATCGCAGATGTGGTTGTGGTGGTACTGGATGTGTTGAAACCATTGCTGGAACAGCAGGAATGATTCAAACTGCCAATGATTTAATGAGAACGGAAAGTAGTATTATGAAAGATAAAACGATGTCACCTAAATTAATCTTTGATAGTGCTAAAGAAGGAGATTTGGTAGCTTTAAAAGTGGCTGATTCAGTTTCTGAAGCTATTGGTCATATGGCAGCGATTATTTCAACAATTGTTGATCCAGAAATATATATAATTGGTGGTGGTATTTCACAAGCTGGACAATTTTTACTCTCAAAAATAAATTATCACTATCAAAAACTAGCAAGATTTGAAACAGGTAAATCAAAATTTGAACTTGCTAAATTAGGCAATGACGCTGGATTTTACGGAGCGTTTTATTTATTAATAGAAGATTAATTTTAAACTAGTAGTTTATTTACAATACAACCTTTGGATATTATAATGGTTATGAATTAAAGACACTTACAGCAAACTTAACTTGTATTGTTAAAGGGTTAATTAACAGTGTCTTGTCATAAGAAGAAGATGCAGACAGCAAATAAGGTTATCCTGATCAGAGCCTTGAGGCTCGAAATATATCTAAATCAATTTATGCATCTTGTAGCGGGCCGCGAGGCCCGCCTTCTAAAATCAATCTGGAGGTATTGTATGAATTATATTGAAGCCTTAAAAAAAGAAGATATTTTATTGACGACAACCGAAAATGGTGATATTGCCTTTGCCAGTTCGGGTTCTTTTTGTTTGGATTTTTTTGCTCTTGCTGGCGGCATGAGATATAATTATCAAGGAATTAATAATCTATTTATAAGATCCTACTACGAAGATAAAATTTTAACATTGAAAATAATGTTATATTTAAGAGATGTATTAAATGGTCTTGGTGAAAGAAACTCATTTAGAATGACATTTAATTTGTTATCAAATCTCAATCCTAAATTAGCAAGACAGCTGCTACCAATAATTCCAAAATATGGTAGATGGGATGACATACTTTCTGGTTTAAGTACACCTATTGAAGGTGATGTTGTTAAACTGATTGAAGTTACTTTGGATGAAGATTTGATAAAATATAATCAAAATCAAGAAATTTCTCTCTTATCAAAATGGTTACCTTCTATTAATACTAGTAATAAAGATGCAAAGTTGATGGCAAAAAGAATATCTAATAAACTAGGGTATACCCCAGAAGAATATCGAAAGTTAGTATCAAAATTACGAAAAGGAAGAATCATTGAGAATAAATTAAGAAAAAAGGATTATACTTTCGATTATTCAAAAGTCCCTTCTCAAGCAATCCTTAAATACTCAAAGGCTTTTATTCGAAATGACCAAGACAGATTTAAAGATTTTATTGCAAAAGTTCGCAATAACAAAGCTAAAATCAATATTAGAACGATTTCAACTTCACAAATCTCCCATGGGATTTTAAAGGATAAATCAATCTTAGTAGATGAATTTCAAGATGTTGCCTGGAACGCTTTAGAAAGAAAAGAATTTGTTACAAGAACTATCGTTGTTAGAGATGGATCATCATCAATGTTATGGGGGCAAGGTCCAATTACTCCAATGGATATTGCAACAAGTATAGCTATATTTGCTGCTGAACAACTTCCTAAACCATTTAAAAATCATTTTATTACATTTAGTGAAAATCCAAGATTGATTGAAATACCAGAAGGAACCATTAGTGAAAAAGTCAAATATGTTGAAACCTTTGATGAGGTTGCTAATACAAATATTAGTAAAGTCTATGAATTGTTATTAAATGTTGCTAAAAAGAATAAAGTTGGTCCAAATGATATGATCGAACAAGTTATCATTATTAGTGATATGCAATTTGATGAATGTGTTACAGGTGAATCAACCTTTAATACATATAAAAATAAATTTGAAGAAATTGGATTAAAGATGCCACAACTTGTTTTCTGGAATGTTTCTGCAAGAAATATTCAAGTTCCAATAACTCAAAATGAATTAGGAGTTAAACTAGTTAGTGGTTCAAGTCAGAAAATATTAGAAAATATCATAGCGAATAAAATTGACCAAACAGCGTATGACTTTATGATAGAAGATTTGAAAAGATATAGTGAGGTTGATAAATTCGAAATATAGATTGGAGGAATCTACTATGAGTTTTACCTATCCTGTTATTAATTTAGAAAAAACAGGGAAAAACATTAAAAGATTAAGAGAAGAGAAAAACCTTACGGTTAGAGACCTTCAAGAAGTATTAGGATTTGAATCCCCACAAGCAATCTACAAATGGCAGTGGGGAGAATCGTTACCAACAATAGACAATTTAGTTATTTTGGCTAAAATATTTGGATGTCAAATTCACGATATTTTAGTAATAACGGAATTATAAAGCGCTCAAGCGCTTTTTTAATGTTGCTAAATTGTAAATAAAGTATTATAATCATAACTATACAAGATATAGCACATTGAGGCCTAAATATGACATATTCGAAAGAAAGAAAAAGAGGAAATGAGATATGACAGTATTAAAAATATTAGGTGGAATATTAATTGGGATTTTACTTATTGGAATAATTATTTTATCGTTCTTTACGATAGTAGAATACCGACCAAAACCAAAAGAAGATATAATCACAGATAATAATCAAGAATTACAAGTAAAACTCAATCAAGAATATTGCGCATTAACCTTTAATATTGGATATGGATCACTTGGGAAAAATGAAGATTTTGCAATGGATGGTGGAAAAAGAGGAATTCCTGATTCAAAAGCGGTAGTTGAAGGCTATTTAGCTGGAATTAAAGAAATCTTAAATGATAATCCAAGTGATATTTATTTTTTGCAAGAGGTTGATTTAAATTCGCGAAGAAGTTATAAAATTGATCAACGAAAAGTGTTATCTGAAGAACTAGGTGACACATTCAGCAACTCATTTGCATATAATTATAAAGCTTTATTTGTTCCATTTCCGTTTTCATTTACTAATTATATGGGAAAGGTTGAAAGTGGAATCTTAAATTTTATTAAATTTAATTCTGAACATTCTGAAAGACATCAATTTCCAAAGACATTCGCTTGGCCGGTAAAAACAGTTAATTTAAAAAGATGTATGCTAATAAATTATTTGCCAATTGAAAATAGTGATAAATATTTAGTGGCAGTTAATATTCATTTATCAGCTTATGATACAGGAAAATTAAGAAATAGCGAAATGGAATATCTAAAAGACTTTTTAATTGCTGAAAGAGAAAAAGGAAATTATGTAATAGTGGGAGGAGATTTTAATCAAACCTTCCCCCAAGTAATTAAACCAATTCAAGAAAATATAAAGTTTAATCCGATTAAAATAGAAGATGATTATTTACCGGAAGGATATGAATTTGCGGTGGATCCTGAAGTTTGGACATCAAGATTATTAAATCAACCATATAACCCAAGTGATATAGAAAATACATACTATTTTATAATTGATGGATTTATCGTCTCAAGCAATATCGAGGTAGTAGAAGTAAAAGGATTAGATTTAGGATTTGTTCATAGTGATCACAATCCAGTTTCAATAAAGTTTATATTAAGATAAAGATATAAAAAAATGAGGGTTGGTAAAAAGTGTTGATAAGATATCGCTTTTTACCAGCCCTCAAAAATTATTAGTATCAAGTTTTTCTAGATTTTGAATAAGATCATCTTATATTGTAAATTCAATAATTACCGAATGCGTCAAAAAATAACCGATTACGTATTTAGGTTTGATTATTGAAAAAATCCAAATTATAATAAAAATATAAATGAATAGAGGAACATCAAATGTCATTTAAATTAAAATTTATCCATGATGATACTGTCAATGAAACAGAAGTTATCATTAAGGCAAAAGCACAAACTGAAGAAGTCAATAAGATACTTGAACTTTTAGGTGGCGAGAAGTTATCGTGTCAACTACTTTCAGATCAACAACTTATTGATATGAACGACATCATAATTTTGTCAAAAAGTGGAAGGTTTATATCTGTAAAAACTATCAACGGTGAATATGTTTTAAGTGAGCCATTGTATCAAATTGAACTAAAACTGAATCCAACATGGTTTGTTAAAATTTCACAATCTGAAATTGTCAATCTTAAATACGTTAAGAAATGGAGTTTTGAGGGTGGAGGAATTATTAAAATTGAGCTGATAAACGGCATTAAATCTTATACCTCAAGGCGGTATACTAAAACAATCAGAGAAATATTAAAAGGAGGTAAACCTCTAAAATGAAAAAAATATTAATTATAAGAATAGTTCTAGGATTTATTGTTGGTGCCATTATGGGTAATTTAATTACTTTATTGGTTAATCTTGGTTATGGTGAGGGAGCTAGTGTGGTATCGCCACATCAAGTTGAAGCATTGGGAGAAGTGTTAGCGATAATTCTCCAAACCATCCTCTCAGGATTACTCGGAATAATAGGTTTTGGTGGCATTTCTTTTTATGATATTGAATCATGGAGTTTATTAAAAGCGACTATCGCCCATTCAGTATCAATCCTTATTGGATTTATTGTCGTATTTACCGTCCTTCAATGGGTGCCATTTACTTTTGTTAGTTGCTTAATTATTGCGGTTATTGTCCTTGTTGTATATGCAATAATTTGGCTAATAATGTATTTGATTTGGAAAAAAGAAGTTGAAAAAATGAATGAGGATTTAAAAGCCTATAAAGAAAGAGAATAATAAACCCTATATATGAAACAAATATTTTAAAAGACTGCATTTTACATATACAGTCTTTTTTAATGACCGAATAAACCAAAAAATAACCGATTACGCATTTAGGTTTGATAATCAAAAAAATAAAAAATATAATGAAATCAAATACGGGAGAACAATTAGAAATTGTTACATTGGATACTAAGTTTATTTAGTCTATTTCGTAGTAGGAGGTTATCATGAAAAAAACAATTAGAAACCTTGGCACCCTAATAGTTATTTTCTTATCTGTCTTGATGTTTTTATATGGGTGCGAAGAAAATTCAGGTATTTCTTTAGATAAAAGTGAAGTAACCATTACATTAGGTGAAGAAATACAAGTAGGAGTATTAAACCAATTTCTTGGAGATCTAGTTTGGGAATCAGAAGATCCTAATGTGGCCACTGTTGAAGATGGTAAGGTGATTGGCGTTTCTGAAGGAACAACCTATATCACTGTTAAAAGTGGTGAACTAGAGGCAAAAATTAAAGTAGTAGTTGTTCCTGAGTCAGAAAGAAAATATATCATTACTTGGGTTGATCATGACGGAACAGTTTTAGAGGTAGATTCAGAAGTTCCAAGAGGAACAATCCCAACATATGATGGAACAAGACCATCAAGAGATGGTTTTAATTTTATAGGTTGGGATCCAGAAGTAACTGAAGCCAATAGTGATCAAATCTATACCGCTCAATACGGTGCATCAGCTGACACATACGAAATTACTTGGAAAAATTGGGATGGAACAACACTAGCAACCAGTGTTGTTTATGGTGGACAAACACCAATTTATTCAGGACCACTTCCAACTAAGGAATCAGATGATTACTTATGATTATATGTTTGCAGGTTGGTCACCACAAGCCATGGAGCCAGCGCGGTTATAGAAGAACCTACACAGCTCAATTTGTATGGAATTAAGAGAACATACACCAGTAACATGGGTAGACACAGCAGTATATAATCCGAGTACCCAACTCATAGTTAGTACTAGTACTATATACTGAAGACGGTAGAAGCAGGGACATACCCCGATCTATGCTGGCCCAGAGCCAGAATAAACCAGATAGTGCAGACTGGGGATATAAATACATCTTTGAAGGATGGGATCCGATACCAGGCCGACCTTACTAAAGATATGGAGTATAAGATCAGTCTATGCTAGAGGGCATATGATTGCGTGTGGTATAACTGGTATAATGAGCCAGAAGTTTTAAAACAAGAACGGTATAAAATGGAAGAACACACGAAACCAAGTGGTTATAAAGAATTAAAAATTCCTGATGAAACTTTATATGAAGGAGAAACACCAAGAATTTTTGATGATTACGGCTATTCGTATGAATTTAAAGGTTGGTTTAGTAATGATGAGTCTCGTTCATGGAATGATCTTCCAATGACTAAAACCTTAGAACGTGAGTATTTAGCCACTTATCAATGTGTGCCACTTGAAGATAATCCGAATCAAGTTGATAAGTTTACTTACCGGGTTTATGATGATTTTTATTATCCAGCATGTATTATTACGGGATATACTGGAGATGATATGACTGATCTATATATCCCAACTTGGATTGACGGATATATGGTAATTGGTATTAGCACTGATGCCTTTAGGGACAATAACCAAATTGAAACATTATATATTGGGGATAATGTTAAACGACTTGGGTATAGTACATTTAAAGGATGTTTGAATTTAAATGTTATTTCTTTTGGTTTAAATATGACTTATTTAGGTGACACTATGTTTGAAAACTGTACCTCTTTAAGCCGAGTTTACATCCCCGAACAAATTACTGAGATTGGCTATTGTTGTTTTAGTGGATGTACAAGTTTAATGGCAGTCACTCTACCTGATAATTTAGAAACTATCGGAGGTGGAGCTTTTAGTGAGTGTGAGAGTTTAACTGAAATTACAATTCCTGATAAAGTTAAGTGGGTTACCGGATTTAGAGATTGTACAAGTCTTCATACGGTTAATCTTGGTGCAGGAGTAATTGGAATTGCAGCTGGTTGTTTTAATGGGGATATCGCACTTCAACATATCAACTTAAATGAATTCAACTTAGAGCATATTAGCGATTATGCTTTTAAAGGATGTGAAGAATTAGTAACTCTTAGAATGCCAGATTCACTTAAGACAATTGGGAAAAAGGCATTTGAAAATTGCACTGGATTATTATTAGTTAGTTTTTTTGGTGATAATCCACAACTAGAATCGATTGGTGAATGGGCATTTTTAGGATGTTCAAGTTTAATGGGATTAAGTATTCCGGCAAGTGTAACTCAGCATTGGAGAAGGAATTGTTGGTGATTGTGAACACCTTTATTCTTTGGAAGTGATGCCAGGTAATCAAAAATACAGATCAAAAAGTGATATGATTATTGATATTGAAAACCAAAAGATTATTGCTGGATGTAATGGTTCAGGAGAAATACCGACTGATTCTACAATTACGGTAATTGGTTCAAGCGCTTTTTATAAGACGAAAAAATTTAATCTTGATAAGACTTTAATTATTCCAAATAATATTAAAAAAATAGAATCTTACGCTTTCTATCAATGTCTTGGTCTTCCATCACTAGATCCGACATCAATCACCTTTACCGATCATGATAGACACTATGAACATTGTCCAAAATCAATCTTTGTTCCAAGTTCAGTAGAAGTCATTCAATCGGGTGCATTTTATCTTGATTACACACCGGAACAAGGCGAGTGGAAAAGATATTATTGTGTTTATGTCGATAAATGTGTTGATTATGCAATTCGAACTGGAGCTGAATGTCCTGAAGGTCTTGCCTACGCGTACCCACAATATTCCGGTGGATACTATAAACAAGTATTTGCGATAAACTGTACCGTCCACTACCGTTATGAAGGAGATCCGGCTAATTATCCTCGTGGCGTTTTAGGAACTGCTTATGGATATTGGCACAGAAATCATGAGCTATGGACATTTGATGAGTGCTATCCGAAAGCTCCAAAAGAATAATTATTATCTAAAAGAAAAATAAAACATTACTAAAACTCTGTTAAAAGACTGCATTTCACATATGCAGTCTTTTTGTTGAACAATAGATTTGTTATTTAACAGAAATCAAGAAATAAACAATATGTTTAAAAAAATAATTTTTTAACCAATTATTAATTACCGAATAAACCAAAAAATAACCGATTACGCATTTAGGTTTGATAATCAAAAAAATACAAAATATAATAAAACTAAACACGAGTAAAGAAATTCGAAGTTAGTTAAGATAAGAGAAATTGTTACATAGATATTAGTTTTATTTATTGGATTTCGTAGGAGGAGAGTTTTATGAAAAAAATAGGTTACTTTTTAATATTATTATTTCTAGCAATTATTTTTCTTTCAGGGTGTAATGGTGATCAAATTGAAAAATATAAAGTTATTTGGAAAAATCACGATGGAACAGTTCTTGAAGAAGATCTAGAAGTACCAGCAGGTACTATGCCTGAATATAATGGTGATATTCCAACTAAAGAAGGTGGATATACTTTTGATGGGTGGACACCTGAATTAAGTATTGTGGTTGGAGATGTAGAATATACAGCAGTATTTACTAAAGATGAAGAAGTTGTGGTCAAAGTTGACGATTATATTTTTGTTGAAAAAGATGATGGATACGCAATTGTTAAATATTTGGGTAATGATGTTAATGTTGTAATTCCTAGCAAATATCAAGAAAAACCAGTAATTTCAATTGAACAATGGGCATTTTATGATAATAACATAATGGTATCGTTAGTTATTCCTGATAGTATTATCTACATTGTGGAAGATGCTTTTGCTGCATGTGAAACATTAAAAAATATTACTTTTGGTAAAAATGTAAAATCAGTTGAAATGCATGCATTTAATGGTTGTCAAGCATTGGAGGCAGTTAATTTGCCAGAAGGATTAACTACCATCGGTATATGTGCTTTTGCAGAATGTGAATCACTTAAATCAGTTAGCATTCCAAACAGCATTGAAAGTTTCGGAGAAGAAGTGTTCTTTATGACAGAAGGAATCACATTCAATGAATACCAAAACGGATACTATTTAGGGAATGCCGAAAATCCATATTTAGTCTTCATCAAGATGATTGATGATACTCAAACCACCATCACTATCCATGATAATTGTAAACTGATTGCTGACGGGGCCTTGATGTCGACCAAAATTACTACCGTTAATTTTGGTAGTGGTGTTCAAATAATTGGTAGTGGTGCATTCAGTGGTTGTGATAGTTTAACCGAACTAACCATCCCTGATAATGTTATTAAGATTAGTTACGGTGCTTTTTATGGCTCATCAATAACAAAAGTTACGCTTGGTAACGGTGTGAAATATATCAATGGTTCGGCATTTTCAAATTGTGAGGAATTAAAAACAATATCAATTCCTAACAATGTTGAATATATTGGTAACTACGTATTTGATTATTCTGATTCTATAATTAAAACTGAACATGAAAATGTTTATTATTTAGGTAATGATACTAACCCTCATTTATTATTGCTAAAAGTAATAGACAACGCAAGAAGTAATATTACGATTCACGAAAATACCAAATTCATCAGCAATGCTGCCTTTGCTAATTGTCGATCATTAACCTCAATTACAATTCCTAAAAATGTTAAAAGTATTGGCGAAGATATCTTTTATGGATGTAAAAATTTAACGGAAGTAATTGTTGATGATAATAATACAGTTTATGAAGCACCAAATAAAAAAGCGATTATTGAAAAAGAAACACATACTTTAGTTGCTGGATTGAATAATACAGTAATACCAGAAGGTGTTACTTCAATTGGCAATTTCGCATTTTATGATTGCGGAGAATTGACAGAAATTATTATTCCAGAAGGTGTTACTTCAATTGGTGACTATGCATTTAGGTATTGTATGAAATTAGAAACGGTTTCACTGCCAAGTACTTTAGTTAGAGTTGGGGAATACGCTTTTGCTGATTGTTATAAGATAGTAACATTAACCTTACCTAATAATCTTAAATATATTGGAAGTTCAGCATTTAATCGTTGCCGCGCATTATCGTCAATTACTATTCCAGATTCAGTTACATATCTTGGTTATGGTGCCTTTGGTGATTGTTCGGCTGCAGAAAATCTCGTTATTGGAAGTGGTGTTGTTGTAATTAGTGTTAATGCTTTTGATGGGTGTGAAGCCTTAACCTCAATTACAATTCCTGATACTGTAAAAATGATTGATGGAAATGCATTTTATGGATGTAAAGCGGCAACGTCTATAACAATTGGTAGTGGAGTGATGAATATTGAGGATGTAGCTTTTGGTGAATGTAATAATGTGACTGCGGTAACAGTTGATAGTAAAAATGAATTTTATGATTCAAGAGAAAATTGTAATGCGATTATAGAAACCAAAACAAACACTTTTGTTGCTGGATTTGAAACATCAAAAATTCCAAATAGTATAACAGCTATTGGTAGTTTCGCGTTTTATTATTGTGAAAACATAAAAAATCTAACTTTAAATGATAACATAACATCTATTGGCAATCATGCATTCTATCGTTCAAAACTCGAAACAATAACTTTAGGAAAAGGATTGATCTCTATTGGTGCCGGGGCTTTTAATGGGTGTAAACAATTAAATATGATTATTATTCCAGAAAGTGTTACTACTATTGGCTGGAGCGCTTTTAGAAATTGTGACAATCTTAAGATTTATGCAGAAGCGACCGAATTGCCAACTGATTGGGATGAAAATTGGAATTTAAGTAATCGTCCAGTTTTCTGGTATAGTGAAACTTCTAATCCGGATGGTTCGCATTGGTATTATTCCGATGGTGTTCCAACAGTTTGGACATAAAAATAAAGTAACTTAATGTAGAATAATAAAAATCCTGCGCCACACATTAATCGGTAAAAGCGCAGGATTTTTTAAACAATTTGCCAAAAATTTTATTGATTTTCATGACATTATAGTTATATACTATAATTGAGAAATATGCGAAGTACAAAAAGTTCATATGACAATTTTATAAAAGAGCAGTACCACACACCTAATTGCCTTTTTTATTATATAATGCCTTTTAAATTGTATCAATCTATACAAATTAACGATATTTCTATTAAAGAATTAGTATAATGGGGGAAAATTTATGAAGAGGAAAGTCGTATTTTTAATTGCTATTATTGCGTTACTTTTTTTGACAGGTTGTGGCGATAATGGCCAAGGGTTAACTATCGATTTAGACTTACCGGAAGAAGTATCACTTGTTGATTGGAAGTTAGATTCAAAAAAATTAACAATAGGAAGTGAAGTTGAATTTTTAATTACTCCACCAACAGGAAAAGAGTTAAAAGAACTAAAGATTAATGGTGTTGATCAAACATTAACTGTAGTTAATAATCGGTTTACCACCGAAATTGTATCTGGATTAGAAATATTGGTTACTTTTAAAGATATTGGTTCATCTGAAGATCCAGATACATATACAGTTACATTAGGCGAAGGTTTATATGCTGTTGATGAATTAACTAATTTGGTGGCAGGAACTAAATTCTATATTTATATTAATGTACCTGACGAGAAAGAGGTCGATCAATTTAAAGTTGATGAAAATGTGATTGATTTAGAAGGGTTAGAATATTATTATTTAACAGTCACTGGAAATCATAATGTAACAGTTACATTTAAAGATATAGGAACATCAGAAGATCCGGATACATATACAGTTACATGGAAAAACTATGATGGTACTGTGTTAGAAACCGATACTGGTGTTGCGTTTGCAACTATGCCAAAATATGATGGTGATATTCCAACTAAACCAGGAGATTACTATTTTAAAGGTTGGTCACCTAATATTAGCATTGTTACCGAAAGTGTTGAGTATACAGCGATATTTGTTGATGGTGCAACACTAGCATTAGATTATGTATTTATTGATTTAGGAGAAGGTTATAGTATTTATGGTTATTATGGTCAAGATAATTTTGTTTTTGTTCCTAAAACTTATAAAGAAAAATCGGTAATTTCAATTGAAGGATATGCTTTTTATAACAATAAAAAAATAAAGAATTTAACCCTTCCAGATAGTTTAATTGAAATTAAAGAATATGCTTTTGCTGGATGTTCAAACTTACAAAATGTTACCTTTGGTAGTGGATTAAAGAAAATTGGAGAAGCTGCCTTTAAACAATGTAAAACATTAGAAACAATTCGCTTACCAGAGGGATTTACCACTCTTGGAGAAGCTGCATTTTCTTTATGTAGCAAAGTGGATTTGGTTGTTTTACCAAATAGTCTTGAGTTCTTTGGTTTCCACGCACTTTATGATGTTGATGACGTAGCATTTATTGAATATGAAAACGGAATATATGCTGGTAGTGCTGACAACAACTATTTAGTTCTTGTAGAACCTAAATACTCCACTATAGACACAATTAAAATCCATGATAATTGTAAGATTATTGGTAATAAAGCGTTCCATTATTCATCGAGTTTAAAAACGATTGATTTTGGTCAAGGCGTTCAAATAATTGGTGATTTCGCTTTTGCTTATTGTAGTCAACTAGGTAGTATCACCATTCCTAAGACGGTTACAAAAATTGGTGATTCTGCTTTCTCGAGGTCATCAATTACTTCATTAGGGTTTGCCGATAATAGCAGAATCAAATCTATTGGCTCATATGCTTTCACAGGATGTGCTAACATAACAACACTTTATTTATCTGAAGGCTTAGAAGATATTGGGAAAGATGTTTTTACAAGTTCTGATATCTCTAATAAAACAACATATGAAAATGCTGTTTATTTAGGTAGTACTAGTAACGCACATTTAGTGTTATTAAATGCTTGTAATAAAGATATTGAAAACGTAAAAATTCACGCTGAAACAAAAATAATTGCTCCGTTCGCTT
Organism: Acholeplasmataceae bacterium; assembly: GCA_050953825.1. Taxonomy (GTDB): domain Bacteria; phylum Bacillota_I; class Bacilli_A; order Acholeplasmatales; family Acholeplasmataceae; genus DUQW01. The sequence continues at coordinate 17,685 of JBMNNF010000007.1, forward strand.
TCGATGATTGCAATTCCTTAACTGAAGTAATAATTCCTTCAAATGTTAAATACATTGGAGAAGGCGCTTTTCGTGATTGTGATGGGTTAGAAAGAACTAAAGTGGATTTAGCTAATAGCACATATTCATCACCAAATGATACGGCAATTATTCATAGAAACACGAGAACCTTGATTAGTGGATTAAAAAATGCAACCATTCCAAAAGATGTGCGTCATATTGGAAATTTCGCTTTTGCAAATACTAAGATAACATCAATTACACTTCCAGATGGATTGATTAGTATTGGTGAAAGTGCTTTTGAGGAATGTGGTGAATTGGCATCAATTAGTATTCCTGATACCGTAACTACTATTAAACCATACGCGTTTGCATCTTGTACAATGTTAACATCAGTTAAACTCCCTAATAAGCTACCATATCTTGATCAAGGAATGTTTAGGTTTTGTATCTATTTAACATCAATTGATATTCCAAATTCAGTGTCATATATCGGAAGAGAAGCATTTTTAAATTGTTTGGATTTAGAAACTTTGGATATGGGAAATAGTTTAACCGTAATTGGTACAAGTGCGTTTTCAGGTTGTCAATCACTACGAGCAATCTCAATACCAAATCATATTAAAGCTTTAGAGTATCAAGCGTTTCATGGATGTTCGGGTGCATTATCAATTTCAATAGGAAGCGGAGTGGTTTCACTTGGTGAATTCGTATTTTCAGGTTGTGATAGTGCTACAACTTTGGTAGTTGATCCCGAAAATAAAGTGTTTGATTCGCGCGATGATTGTAATGGAATAATTGAAACCAAAACTAATAAATTAGTTGCCATTATCAAAACGATAGAAATTCCAGAGAGTGTAACTATAATCGGTAATGGTGCATTTTATAAATGTGACACGATGGAAAGCATTAAACTTGGTGATAATATTAAAACCATTGAAGAATATGCTTTTGCGATAACTACATTTAAATCAATAATATTAGGCAAAGGATTGACTTATATTGGCGAAAGAGCATTTTTTGAAAGTAAGTCGTTAACTTCAATCATCATTCCAAAGAGTGTTCAAAATATTAGTTATGATGCTTTCCGAAGTTGTAATAATTTAACTATTTATGCTGAAGCTACAGAAGAACCTGCTTACTGGACTTATTCATGGAATTATAGCAAACGTCCAGTTTATTGGTATAGTGAAACCCCAAATTATGATGGAGCACATTGGCGCTATGTCAACGGAACCCCAGTAGTTTGGGAATCACAATAAAGCAACATAAGTAAAATTATAACGTATATTAAACTGAAAAAATTCTTAACAAGTATTTCAGCAGGATAATTTTAAAAAGACAATTCACATTGTACTAAGCCCCTAAATCCGAATTAAACGGAAGAAGGGGTTTTGTTGTGTTAAATTAGAATCATCACAAAAATAGCCCATTATTGACAATTTAGCTGGTTAAATTAAATTATTTGCAATATGTTTTATATTATTATATAATAATAACGCTGCGCTTTTTATGTGCGCATAAGGCTTAGATGTGGGAGGTTATTGGAACGCCGATAGCCGTTGTCGAGTATCCAAACAATTTCCACGGAGCAAGTCTAGACAAAGAGATAGGCGAAAGGAGAAAAGAAAAATGGCGAAAAAAGATGTAATTAAAATTAGATTGAAATCATATGATCATAGATTGATCGATGAATCAGCTAAGAAGATTGTGGATAGCGTTGTAAGAACAGGCGCTACAGTGGTAGGACCGGTACCTCTACCAACGAAGAAAGAAATCTTCACGGTACTACGTTCACCTCACGTCAACAAAACTTCACGCGAACAATTTGAAAGAAGAACCCACAAAAGATTAATTGAAATCGTCAACCCATCGAAAAGAACAATTGATGCATTAATGCACATTGATCTACCATCGGGAATTGACATCATGCTTAAGAAGTAACAAAAAATATTAAAAAAGAAAGGAAATAGTTATGAGCAAAGGAATCTTAGGTAGAAAAATTGGAATGACTCAAATCTTTAATGAAAATGGTCACTTAATTCCAGTAACTGTCGTTGATGTCGCTGATAACGTTGTCTTGCAACAAAAAACATTAGAAGTAGATGGATATGTTGCAACACAAGTTGGATATGACACTAAACGCGAAACACTAGCGAACAAACCAGAAATGGGACATGTTGCTAAAGCTAATTCAGCACCTAAGCGCTTCGTTAAAGAAATTCGCTTTAAAGAAGGGCAAAATGAATTGGCTGCATTAGAAGTCGGAGCTACAATTAGCCCTGATATATTTTCTGAAGGAGAAGTTGTTGATGTAACAGGAACTTCTAAAGGTAAAGGTTTTCAAGGAAACATTAAAAGACATAACCAAAGAATGGGATTCAAATCACATGGTTCTAGATATCATCGTGGCCCTGGATCAATGGGAGCAGTTAAAGGTAGACTAAAAGGTAAAAGCCTTCCAGGTCAAATGGGTAATGTCAGAGTAACAGTTCAAAATTTAAAAATTGTTAAAGTTGACGTTGAAAAACAAGTATTATTAATTAGTGGCTCAATCCCTGGACCTAACAAAGGTTTAGTTATGATTAAGTCTGCAGTTAAGAAATAATGGGAGGTCATAAAATGAAAGTACAAGTATTAAATCAACAAGGTTTAAAAGTTAGTGACCTAGTATTAAATGATTATGTATTCGGAATTGAACCACATCAAGGTGCTATCTACGAAGTGGTTAAAGCTCAAAGAAATGCTATGCGTCAAGGCACTCACGATGTTAAAGGTCGTTCTGAAGTTAGAGGTGGAGGAAGAAAACCATACCGTCAAAAAGGAACTGGTCGTGCTAGACAAGGTTCAATTAGAGCAGCACAATGGGTTGGCGGTGGAGTAGTTTTTGGACCAACACCAAGAAGTTATCGTGTTAAAGTTAATCAAAAGGTTAGAAATTTAGCACTTCGTTCAGCTTTATCAGCACACGCGCAAGCGAATACATTAGTGGTAGTTGATAAATTTGAATTTGCAAACCCTAAAACTAAAGATTTTACAGCAATGTTAGAAGCGTTAAAAGTTGATAAAAAATCTTTAGTAGTTGACACTGCAATTTGCGAAAACACCATCTTATCATCGAGAAATATTCCAACTACTCAAGTTGGAGTAGCAAATCATGTCAGTGTATATGATTTATTAAACGCTCAACAAGTAGTATTGACAATTGAAGCGGTTAAATATTTTGAGGAGGCCCTAAAACAATGAGAAAGTTTGACATTATTAAAGAGCCAATTATTACAGAAAAATCAATGCAATTAGTTGAGTCTAACAATTCATATACATTTGTTGTGGACAAGAAAGCTAATAAGGTTGAAATTAAAAAAGCAATCGAATCAATTTTTGATGTAACAGTTGTCTCAGTAAGAACGATCAATGTTGTTCCTAAAAAGAAAAGAATGGGGCAATACGAAGGATACACTTCAGGATACAAAAAAGCAATCGTAAAATTAGTCGATGGCGACTCAATTGAAGCGTTCGCTGTTTAGTAGAAAGTGAAAATTAGAGGAGGTTTTAACAATGGCGGTTAAAAAATATAAACCAACGACGAATGGACGTCGTAACATGAGTGTCTTAACATTTGATGAAATTACAACGACTACTCCTGAAAAATCACTACTTGCGCCAATTACTCGTACCGGTGGTAGAAACAACCAAGGAACTACAACAGTTAGATTCCGTGGTGGCGGTGCGAAAAGAAAATATCGTATTATTGATTTCAAGAGAAACAAAGATGATATTAAAGCGAAAGTAGCAACAATTGAGTATGATCCAAACCGTAGTGCTAACATTGCGTTATTAAACTACGTTGATGGAGAAAAGAGATATATCATTGCTCCACAAGGATTAGAAGTAGGAATGGAAGTTGAATCAGGTCCTAACGCAGATATTAAAGTTGGTAATGCATTACCACTGATTAATATTCCAATAGGTACTGTCATCCATAACATCGAATTAAGACCTGGACGCGGCGGACAAGTCGCAAGAAGCGCTGGTACAAGTGCTCAAATTCTAGGTAGAGAAGATAAATACGTTTTAATTAGACTTCAATCAGGTGAAGTTAGGAAGTTCTTAAATACTTGCCGTGCCACTATTGGTAGCGTTGGTAATGAAGCTCACGAATTAGTTAGAATTGGTAAAGCAGGTAGAAAAAGACATATGGGATTCAAACCACATGTTAGAGGTGCAGCAATGAACCCAGTTGATCACCCTCATGGTGGTGGTGAAGGTAGAGCTCCAATTGGACGCCCTGCACCAATGACTCCTTGGGGTCAAAAAACTCGTGGTGTGAAGACAAGAAGCTCAAAGAAGCAATCAAACGATTTAATCGTACGTCGTCGTACGAAATAATAGGAGGAATTAGACAATGGCTCGTTCAATTAAAAAAGGTCCATTTTGTGACCATAAATTATTAACAAGAGTTCGTGAACAAAATAAAGCTAACCAAAAAAGAGTAATTCAAACTTGGTCACGCGGTTCAACGATTTTTCCTGATTTTGTAGGACACACGATTGCAGTTCATAATGGTAGAGAACATGTTCCTATCTATATTACAGAAGATATGGTTGGACATAAATTAGGCGAATTCGCTCCAACAAGAACATATCGTGGACATGATAAAGATGATAGAAAGGCGGCTAGACGTAAATGATGGAAGCAAGAGCAACAGCTAAAACAGTAAGAATTACACCACGTAAAGCTAGATTAGTAATTGACTTAATTAGAGGATTAGATGTTAAAGAAGCGCAAGCGGTATTAATGTTTACTCCACGCGCTGCGTCGCCTGTAATATTAAAAGTATTAAACAGCGCTATCGCCAACGCTGAAAATAACTATTCAATGAACGTAGATAATTTATATGTTAAAGAATGCTACGTTAATGAAGGTGTAAGAATGAAAAGATTATTACCTCGTGCTAAAGGACAAGGTGACATCATTCAAAAAAGAACCAGCCACATTACAGTAGTTGTGGCTGAAAGAGAGTAGAGGTGAGAAACGATGGGTCAAAAAGTTAATCCGATTGGCTTAAGAATTGGTATTATCCGCAATTGGGATTCAAGATGGTATGCTGATTCTAAAGAAGTAGCCGAATTAATTAAAGAAGATTACTTAATTAGAGATTATCTAATGAAGATTTATCATAATGGTTCAGTTTCTCACGTTGAAATTGAACGCTTAAAAGGAAAAGGGAAAAACCGTGTTAGACTTAGATTACATACGGCTAAACCAGGTGTAGTTATTGGTAGAGACGCTGAAAACAAAAAGAAAGTTGAAACTGAATTAGAAAGACTAACCGGAAAAGAAATTGTTTTAAACGTAATTGAAGTTAAAAGACCGGAAGCTAACGCTCAAATCGTTGCTGATTCTATGGCAAGACAATTAGAAAGTAGGGCATCTTTCCGTAGAGTTCAAAAAATAGCTATTCAAAGAGCTTTAAGAGCAGGAGCTAAAGGAGTTAAAACATTAATTTCTGGTCGTTTAGGCGGAGCAGAAATGGCAAGAAGTGAAGGGTATTCTGAAGGTAGAGTTCCACTCCATACACTTCGTGCTGACATTGATTACGCTACAGCCAAAGCTTTAACTACTTATGGTATTTTAGGTATTAAAGTTTGGATTTATCATGGTGAAGTTTTACCAGGTCAAACTAGAGAAGATAATTTAAAAAAATTAGAGGAAAGATTCACTCAACAACGTGGACGTCGTCGCGGACCACGTCAACCAAGACCTCAAGGTAATCCGAAACAAGGAGGCGAATAATTATGTTGATGCCAAAAAGAACCAAATATCGCCGTCCTCATAGATTAAGTTATGAAGGAAAAGCGAAAGGTAAAAATTTAATGATTAACGGGGAATACGGTCTTGTTGCTCAAGAAGGAGCATATATTACTGCTCGTCAAATTGAAGCGTCAAGAATTGCGATGACTCGTTACATGAGAAGATTAGGAAAAGTCTGGATCAATATCTTCCCTCACTTATCGAGAACTAAAAAACCTCTAGAAGTGAGAATGGGTAGTGGTAAAGGTGCTCCTGATCATTGGGTTGCAGTTGTTAAAGAAGGAAAGGTTATGTTTGAAATTGCTGGAGTTACTGAAGCGGTAGCTAAGGAAGCTTTAAGATTAGCCTCACATAAACTTCCAATTAAAACAAAGATAGTATCAAGAGGTGAGCATAATGAAAGCCGCTGAATTAAGAAAATTTAGTAATGAAGAGTTAACTACTAAAATTGGACAACTTAAAGAAGAATTGT
>JBMNNF010000008.1:0-28380 GCA_050953825.1 Acholeplasmataceae bacterium
TCGAGGTCGAGTTAACCCCTTAAATTCATCAAAAGAAATTCCTATATTAAGTCCTCCGGTATTCTGGTTTCCAGCACTCACAATAAATAATACTTTATATTTAAAACTTAACCAATCTAACAGTCGTGCAAGAGGGCTCATAATACTTGTAAGTTGCCTTACCGGATCTCCGATAGAAATATTAACGACTTTTACAGTAGGAGCTACCGCAGGAGTTGCTCCCTCTCCTTCAAATATTCTCCTTACAGCACGATGAATAACATTGTCACCGCCGGGATATAATTGACCCATAGCGCAATAATAGCGAGTAGGGCGGGTTCAACATCTTTAAAAATGTCAACCTTGAGATAACCAATAATAGTCGCTTGGATGGTTACTGAAATCATTGAATACATAGTAAATCTTTTAGAAACTCCAAACCATCCTAATAAGAAAAGTGGAATATTTAATCCTAAAATCGTCACGAACATAATAATATCACGAGTTGACTGACTAATTTGCCCCCCGTTAGATAGTTTAACAATGTCAACGATAAGTTGGGCAATTCCCGGAATGCCACCACCATAGATTCTTAGTTCGGCACTAGCCTCTAAAAACCATCCCAAACCGATTCCGTAAATCGCTGTTGAAACGATGATAATAAGAATCCGAAATGGTTCTGAGTGGGTAAAATTTTTGAATTTTTCACTTTTAAAAAATTTAATTTTCTTCATTTCTATCACTTAATATTTCTTCCATTTTCTTGTCCAAATCAAAACGTTCAAATAAAACTTGGGCTTGATTTGGTCTACCACTTGGATAAACTCCAAACTCACTAAGCGTTTCAAAAGATAAATCATGATAATTAATTTGTTCAGCAATTTTAACTGATGTTTGTGGTAAATATGGGTTTAATAAAACTGAAATAAATCTAATAGTTTCGATTAAATGATATAACAAACTGTCTAATTCTTTTTGCTTGGATTCATCTTTATTTAATTTCCAAGGTTCCATTAAATCAATATATTTATTGGCACTTCTTGCAAGTGATATAACTACCTCTAAAGCGTCACCAACTTTTAATTCATTCATTAAGTGTTTCATTTCTGGTAAAGCTTTTAATGCTTCATTACGTAATTCTTGTGAGTGTTGATCATTAAGTATTACTCTTTTAATTTCTCCACCACGATATTTTTTGATCATACCTAAAGTTCGATTAACTAAATTACCAACAGTATTAGCTAAATCACTATTATTTCTTTCGATTATTAACTCATATGTCATATTTCCATCAGTATTATATGGAATTTCATGTAGACAATAATATCGAACTGGATCAACTCCAAAGTATTTGACCAATTCGTTAGTATACATGACATTTCCGGTTGATTTACTCATTTTATTACGATTAAATAAAATCCATGGATGACCAAAGATCGTCTTTGGTAAATCAATGCCTAAAGCTAATAAGATAATTGGCCAAAAGATAACGTGAAATCTCATAACATCTTTACCAACAACATGAAGGTCAGCTGGCCAATATTTTTTAAATAATTCACCTGGTTCTTTTTCTGGTGAATAGTCTAATCCGGTTATATAATTACATAATGCATCAATCCATACATACATCACATGTTTTGGATCACTTAAAATGGGAATTCCCCAATCGAAAGCTGTTCTAGTAATTGATATATCTAATAGTGGTTCTTCTAAAAAGTTTTTTATCATTTCGTTTTTTCTTGATTCTGGCAAAATAAAATTAGGATTTCTCTTAATATGGTCAACTAGTTGTTGTTGGTAATTACTCAATTTGAAAAAATAGGCTTCTTCACTCATCCAAATAGGAATATCACCTTGAGCGGTTTTGCCATCAATTAAGTCTTTTTCAGAAACAAACGATTCTTCCGATAAAGAATACCAACCTTCGTAATGGCCTAAATAGATATCGCCCTGATCTAATAGTTTTTTAAAGATTTGTTGAACCGAATGGACATGTCTTTCATCAGTCGTTCGTACGAACGCATCATAACTAATGTCAACTAGATCAAAAATATTTTTAATCTCTTTTGAAATTAAATCAACATAGGTCTGAGGATCAACTCCATTGTTTTTAGCGTATTCTTCAATTTTTTGTCCGTGTTCATCAGTTCCTGTTTGAAAATAGACATCATATCCTTCTAATCTTTTAAATCTAGCGATAGCATCAGTTAGAATGATTTCATAAACATTTCCAATATGTGGAATTGCTGAACTATATGGGATGGCTGTTGTAATGTAATATTTCTTTTTCATTTCTCTCTCCTAATTTTATATAACTTGTAAATTTCTGATTTTGATTTATTTAAATCTTTAGCAACTAATTTCATCGCTTCTTTTTCATCATTTCCCAAATCAAGATAATATTTAACGTGTTCATCAATCGTAAATTTTTTAAAATAATCAGTCGGGTTCCCCCCTTCAATAACTAAGACGCACTCACCTAATATCTCGGGTTCATTTTGAATAATATCTTCTACATTACCTCTAATGATAGTTTCAAACTTTTTAGTTAATTCTCTAGCAATAACTACTCGTCTATTTCCCAAAACTTCTAAAATATTATTTAAAGTTTTATAAATTCGATTACTTGCTTCATAAATGACTAAAGTTTCAGGTTTATATAAATAATCATTTAACAACGTTTTTTGTTTTTCTTCACCTCGCGGAAGAAAACCCAAAAATATAAATGGTTGAATGATTAATCCTGAAGTGATAAGTGCGGGTAAGATCGCATTAGCTCCAGGAATGGAAACTACATTAAAATCTCTTTCTATTGCCATTTTAACAATTTCGTATCCAGGATCACTAATTCCTGGTGTTCCAGCATCAGTAATTAAGGCAATATTATTCCCTTCTTTTAATAAATTAATAATTTTTTCACCTTTAATCTCTTTATTAAATTCGAAATAACTATCAACTTGATTATTAATTTCGTAATAATCTAATAATTTTTTACTGTGTCTGGTATCTTCACAAAAGATATAGTCAACTTCTTTTAATATTCGAACCGCTCTAAAAGTAATATCTTCCAAATTACCAATTGGAGTTGATACTAAGTAAAGTGTTGAATTTTCATTTTGAAAGTTTTGAGTAATTTTCATTTTATGAATTGACCGCTTTTTTCGCCTTTTCGATTAAATCTCTTTCATCATAAATTAATCGCATTAGTTGTTTCTTTTTAGCTACAGTAATTCCAAATCTTTCTCTAATTTCTTCTAAAAAGAAATGTTGTTCTGTGTTGTATAATTCATCATAAAGAGGTAACTTTGATAAATTTAAAAAGACGATATTTCTTACTGCAATTGGTGCTGATTCAAAAAAGATAATAGTTTTATCATAATCATCACTTAATTTAAAAGTGTATTCAGCAGCCACATCATCACCAATTTCAGCTAACATCAAATTTAAAATTCGATCTTCATAGTTTGATGGTTCACCATCAATGGAACATAGATGGAGTGCTAAATCTAAAAATTTTAATTTTTCTTTTCTAGTTAATGAATGTAATAACATTATTCCACCCCTTCATATTCTCCTTTTTTAAGCCAAACTCTTTCTTGTTCTTCGCCTTTAAAAATTAATATTTTTTCTCTCAACAAGTTAACATCTTTAACTTGATATATTTCATTTTTATATTTAATCTTATCACCAATAGTTGGTAAAATTTCTTTTAAGTGGGTATATGCTTCGTTTTCATATTTAATACAACATAATAATTTATCGCATGCCCCTGAAATTTTAGAAGGATTAAGAGCCATATTTTGATTTTTAGCCATGCGAATTGTAATTACATCAAATTCTTCAATAAATTTCTTGCAACACAAAACTCGTCCACACGGACCAATGCCACCTACTATTTTAGCACCGTCTCTTGAACCAATTTGTCTTAGTTCAATTCTTGTTTGGTAGACATATGATAAATCTTTAACTAATTCTCTAAAGTCAACTCTTTCTTCAGCTTCAAAATAAATTAGTAGTCTTTTTCGATCAAGTGTGTATTCTGCATCTAAAACCGACATATCTAATTTATGTTTTTTTACTAAATCTTTAGTAGTAACTACTACTTCGTGAGTTTCTTTATCATTTTGTTCTTGGGCGATATAATCTTCGTCATTAGCCTTTCTAATAAATGTAACTAATTCTTGATTAAATTGTTCATCTTCTATTTCTAAAGTTGCAATAACTTCAGCTAATTCAACACCTCGAGGTGTTTCAATAACTACATTTTCATCGTCTAACACTTCAATGTTTGCTGCATCAAAATAATATCTTTGCCCTGAATTTTTAATTTTAACTAAACTGACTTTCATAAATTGCGCTCCTTATCTAAATCTAAGAGTAGTTTGTGATAATATGTGTGAATATTTACTGGGACTCTTAGCCTATTAATATTTTCTTTAATTTTTGAAGTAATTTTTTCTAAATCATCTAAACTTAGTTTGGCACTTATTTTCCTGATTTCACTTCTTAATGAATCAAAAGTAATCGTTCGATTAACTTTATAGCGAATTAAATCGGTAAAAAACATTAAAAGTATATTCATAAATGATTTGTACCACTCGGTGTCCGCCTTGGTTTCTTGAAGTAAATCACTATAATCAATACCAAAAATAATATCACTATTTAACCAATCATTACTTAATTTTTCAATAAATTCAGCTATTTCTAAAACTGGAGGATATTCAATTAAATTAATCGCTTGTTCAATACTATTAGTAATTTCAGGTAATATTTCTGAAATTAATTGATTAACACCCTTTTGAATTAACTCATTTTTAATTTCCAGTTTATTAATTCCGACTAAATGAATAATTTGACTTCGTGATTGAATTGTTTGTAAAACTTGAGATAAGTTTTCAGTTAACAAAAATCCATAAGTTGTTTTTCCTTCTGGTTCTTCTAAAAACTTAAGTAAGCTATTGGCTCCAGCTTGGGTGATTTTTTCGATATCTTCGATAATATAAACTCTGGCTCCGGCATATAAACTAGTTTTAGAAAATTCATTTTGTAAATTCAAAATTTGTTCTTTCTTAATTGAGTTTCCTTCAGGTTGAACTAAAATTACGTTTGGATGATTAAGTTTTTTAATTTGATTGAAAAGTCGTTCTTGATCTTCTCCTTTTCTTTTTAGTAACTCGGTGCTCACTAAAAAAGAAAGGTTTAGTTTACCAGCCCCTTTTGGACCTTCAAGTAAGTAAAGATGTGACATTCTTTTCTTTTTAATTGTTGAATTGAAAAAACTTAAAGCCCATTTCATAATCTCTCTTCTAACACCCTCATTATTTCATTAAAGCTAATTTCAATTGTTTCATTAGCATTAATTTTAACCATTCTTTCCGGATACATTTCTAGTAATTTGAAATAACCTTCTCTTACTTTTTCATGAAAAGAAATTTCTTCTTTATCAAGACGATTTAAATCGTCATCTCTTTGTCTAATTCTTTTTAACCCTATTTCTGGTAAAACATCTAAGTAGAAAGTAATAGTAGGTAAATGCTTAAGTGCGAAAGCGTTCGCTTTTGATACAAAATCAAAACCTAAATCACGACCGTACGCTTGATAAGCTAATGATGAATCTACATAACGGTCGCATAATACAATTTTTCCTTCTTTTAAAGCTGGTAGTACTTTTTCTTCTAAATGTTGCGTTCTTGAAGCAGCAAAAAGTAAGGCTTCGGTTGCTGCCGTCATTTCAGTATTTTGAGAATCTAAAATTACTTTTCTAATTTGTTCGGCAACTTTACTACCGCCTGGTTCTCTAGTTGTTAAGACTTGATATCCTTTTTTAATAAGGGCTGATTCAACTCTTTTTATAACCGAAGTTTTTCCGCTTCCTTCTCCGCCTTCAAAAGTAATAAACATAGCTTTTTCTCCTTTTCAATAATTAATCTTGACTAAGAACAATCCTTTAGCCGGGGCCGTTTTATTAGCGATATGTTGATCTTTAGTTTCTAATATTTCCGATATTTTAGAAATATCTTTTTTACCACTAGCAATTTCAACTAATAAACCAACCATTCTTCTAACTTGATATCTTAAGAAACTGTTACCATGAATTTTAATTTTTATATGAGTTTTAGTTTCTATAATTTTTATACTATAAATCGTTTTTACTGTTGGCTTTAATTCATTGGTAACAGTAAAACCACCAAAATCATGACTACCTTCTAATAATTTAGATGCTTCTTTTAACTTATTAATATCGATATTTGGGTAATAAACTTCATATCTTTGGTTAAAGACGTTAGATTCTTCTTTGGTGATAACATATTCATACACTTTAGATTTAGCATCATGTCTAGCATGAAATGTATTACTGACAAGTTCCGCCTTAATAACTCTAATATCATCTGGTAATCTTTTATTTAATCCGGTAACTAAAATATCTGGATCCAATTTAGCTTCAAAATCAAAGTGGACAACTTGACCTTTAGCATGCACTCCTTTATCAGTTCTACCAGAAGTATATACTAATACTTCTTTAGCGGTCATTCTTTTTAATGCTTTTTCTAAAGTTTTTTGAATGCTTCGATGTTCATTTAATCGTTGCATACCGTGATAATCAGAACCATCGTAAGCGATTGTTAATTTATAACGATACATTATAATAAAATCCTACCAACAATAATTGCGCATAAAATTAATGACGTTACTATCAAACTGATGATATCAGCTCTTTTAGTTTTATATTCATCAATTTTAGTTCGCTTAGCTCCGATTTCGTAACCTCTGGCTTCCATCGCATTACTTAAATCTTCAGCTCTTTTAAATGAAATAATAAAGACTGGGACTAATAATGATACCATCTGCATAATTTTGTCTTTCAGTCTACCTTCTTTAAAATCAACCCCTCTTGACGCTTGCGCCTTCATAATTTTATTAGTTTCTTCAAGAAGTGTTGGAATATATCTTAATGTTAACGACAACATCATCGCTAGTGTATCAACTGGAAATTTAATTACTTTTAACGGTTTTAAAAGTGATTCAATCCCGTGATTTAAATCAGTTGTCATTGTCGTTAACGTTAGAAGTGATGTTAAAATGATAACATTTAAAATTCTTAAAACTAAAAATCCACTTCTAATTAATGCTTCATCGTATAGCTTAACGCTATAAGGAGCAATTAATCCCCATTCACTTGGTATGAAATATTGAACGGCAAATAGCCCAAATACCATAATTAAGAAATAAATAAATTTAAATTTGATATATTTCTTAGTCAAGAAGTAAATTGCTAATATCAAAATTATTGCCCCGATGCTCGCCCAAGTAAAATTTAACTTTATTTCAGGAACAACTAATGTAGCCGTTGGATCTACTTGATAATAAAATATTTGAATAATAAAAGTAAATGTCAATAAAAACATTACCGGTCTAAAACCTTTTAACACACTCATAATTGGAACTTTAGAAGTTGCAATTAATAAAATATTAATTAAAGTTAATCCTCCTAAAGTTGCCAAATACGGCCACTCAACTCTTACTGGAATAATAAATAGAGACGCTAACATTAAGACTAATGTTACTAACTTATATCTTGGATCGAGGCGATGAAGCCAAGAATCTCTTGGGACATATTGTCCAATAACAATATTATTCATCTTCGCCCTCCACAATATACTCTAGTAAAGAATCATAAGTATATTTTTCACTAAATTTTAATCCAGTTTCTTCTTTTAGATATTTTAATATTTTGATAGTTGATGGTTCACTTAAATGATATTCTTCAAAATTTTCTTTGGAAAACAAATCTTCTTTCAAACCATCAAAAGTAATTAATCCGTCATCTAAAACAATAACTCTCTTACAATATTCACTAACTAAATCCATATCGTGAGTAATTAAAATAATAGTTTTATTTGTTTTCTCATGGATTTCTTGAAATAAATCCATCATCTCGCGACGACCTTGAGGATCTAATCCTCTAGTTGGTTCATCCAAAACTAACACTTTCGGATCCATCGCTAAAATACCAGCAATAGCCGCTCTTCTCATTTGTCCACCACTAATTCTAAATGGAGACGCTTTTAAAATTTCATCATCAAGTCCAACTAACTTTGCCGCTTCTTTAGCTCTTTCTTCAGCGTTAGCTGCCGTCTTTTTAAAGTTTTTTGGACCAAACATAATATCTTTTAAAACCGTTTCTTCAAATAGTTGATATTCAGGAAACTGAAAAACTAAACCAACTTCTTGACGAAGTTGATTTATTTTTTGTCTCTTTTTAGGAGGTAGCGTAAATCCAAAAACATTAACAACACCACTATTAGGAATTAATAAACCATTCATCAACTGAACTAATGTTGATTTACCACTTCCAGTATGTCCAACAACAGCGATAAATTCACCAGTTGAGTTAATTTTTAAGTCAACTCCTTTGAGGGCGTGTGTTTTATCAGTGAGGCCGCTATATTCAAAGTTTACTTTCTCAAACCGTATTTCCATAACGCCTCCATAATTTTATCTTTATTCTTAAAGTTATAGTTTTTTAAATCATTTTGTAACTTTAAAGCTAAAGGTAATTCTAAATTCGAAGATTTTAATAACTCTTCCTCTTTAAATACTTCTTCAGGAGTTCCTTCCAAAATAACTTGACCATCTTTCATTACAATTAGTAAATCACTTAAATTAGCGAACTCTAAATCATGGGTAATCGTAATAATCGTTTTCCCATACTTTTGATTAAGCATTTTAATTAATTCAACAACTTCTTCAGTTCCCTGCGGATCTAACATTGATGTTGCCTCATCAAAAATCATAATATCTAAATCCATCGCTAAAGCTCCGGCAATGGCAACTCTTTGTTTTTGTCCACCTGATAATTCATGTGGACCTTTATGTAAATAATCTTCCATACCAACTAAACTGGCATAGTGATTAATCTTTTCAATCATTTCTTCTCTTGGTACTTGTTGATTTTCCATACCAAAAGCGATGTCATGTCGCACCGTTACTCCAACAAATTGATTATCCGGATTTTGAAAAACAATTCCTATTTTCTTTCTAACATCACGAACTGTATCTTCTGTTAGCAAGATTTTTTCTTCACCAACAAAAATATCACCCTCATCCGCTTTTAATAGACCCATTAATAATTTGGCAAGTGTTGACTTGCCACTTCCATTATGGCCTAAAATAGAAACCCACTTACCTTTAGGGATTTCAAGGGAGATATTTTTTATTGTCTCATGCTTTTCACTATATTTGAAAGATAAATTATCTATTTTGATCAATTCATTCACCAACCAATATCATATCTATGATATTATACCATATTTTAAAGGCTAAAACTCTGATAATAGTGTATAATAATAAATAGTGAAAGAAGTGATGCATTTATGATTACTCATTTGAATCATTTGAACTATAATCGTGAAGTTACTCAAAATAAAAAAAAGGTAATTATTCTTTTTTCAGCACCTTGGTGCTTAGCTTGTCAAGAATTACTACCTTTATATGAAAAGTGGGCTGATGAATATCATGAAGAATATGATTTTAAAGTGTGTGATATGTCTAAAAATAAATTTTTAGTCAATAAATTTGATGTAGTAACGACACTAACTTTCATTGTTATTGATGGTAAAAATGTTTTAAGAAGATTTGTTGGAATGCAAACTGATGAAACATTTAAATATTTTATGGAAAGATAAATATTTTGGTCAATATGAAAAGAACGCTCTAGATCTAGAACGTTCTTTTTTTGTTGTTTATCCATTATTTAATTTCGATGTATTTTGTTTCTTCTTGTTTTGTCCCTTCTTTAGGAAAAGACAATGTTAGAACTCCATTTTCTAATGATGCATTAATATCTTCTTCGGTAAACGATTCGCCAATATAGTAATTTCTTTTAACATTGACGCTTCTTCTTTCTTGTCTTAAATATTTTTCATTTTCATCTTTTAATTCTTCAGAATGAGAAACCTCAATTGTTAAATATCCGTTATCTAGTGAAAGTTTTAAGTCTTCTTTTTTAACACCAGGAACATCAACTAATAGCTTATATGAATCTTCACTTTCTTTTAAGTCTGTTGCTAGATATGTTGTTCTTGTTGGCGAACCTTTAAAAATGTTTTCAAACATTTCATCGAAAACTCCGAATGGATTTCTTCGTGTAATCTTATACATATTTATCACTTCCCTTTCTCAACTATATTATATCACTATCAATTAGCACTGTCAAGTGGAGAGTGCTAATTTTGGTATTTAACACATTTTTTAATACTTTTATCATGAATCATTACAATAAAAAAGTTACCCAATATTATGAGTAACTTTTAGTTGCTTTCTTAATTATAATTTAGTGTCATCAATGCTATCTAAATAAGCTTTTAACGGTTTAGCTACGCGCTTAATTGTTCCATCAACAAACGGATTTTCTAATCCTACTTGTTTAAGTAGTCCTAGGAAACTGTATGATCCTCCGAGCTTACACAATGATACGTAATTATCCCATGCACTTTTATGATCTTGTTGGTCTTTAACCCAATATTGGAACGCTACTACTTGAGCTAGCGTATAGTCAATGTAATAGAAAGGTGCCCCGAAAATGTGTCCTTGACGGAACCAATAAGTCCCTTTTTTCATAAATTCATCAACACCATAATCTAATGTTGGATTATATTTTTTCTCAATTCTAGCCCACGCCGCTTTTCTTTCATCTGGAGTTGCTGATGGATTTTCATAGACCCAATGTTGAAATTCATCAACTGTTACACCATAAGGTAAGAAAGAGATAGTTCCAGCTAAATGATCAAATTTATATTTTTCTGTGTCTTCTAAGAAAAATAAATCAATCCATGGCCATGCGAAGAATTCCATTGACATTGAGTGGATTTCGGCCGCTTCCATTGTAGGCCATCTATATGATGATAATAGATCTCTTGATTGATAAACTTGGAATGCATGTCCCGCTTCATGTGTTAAAACGTCAACATCACCGGCAGTACCATTGAAGTTGGCAAAGATAAATGGTGATTTATAATTAGGAATATATGTACAATATCCACCACTTCTCTTACCTGGTTTAGAATCTAAATCTAGTAATTCGCGGTCTAACATAAAGTTGAAAAATTCGCCAGTTTCTTTAGACATTTCCTCATACATTTTCTTAGCTCTTTTTACCATCCACTCTCTATCTCCTTTTGGAGTAGCATTTCCAGATAAAAATGAAATGGCTAAATCATAAGATTTAGGATCTTCATATCCCAATCTTTTAGCACGACGTTTTTTTAATTCAGTCGCAATTGGGACGATTTCTTGATAAATTTGTTCACGATATTTAGCAACTTCTTTTGGACCGTAATCAGTTCTTCCCATTTTGTCATAACCTAATTGAACATAGTTTTCATAACCTAGTTCTAAAGCCATTTGGTGTCTCTTTTGAACCATTTCATCATAAATCTTATCGATTTCTGACTCTTTTGATTCAAGCCATCCTGATACTGCTAATTGAGCTTGTTTTCTAGTTTCGCGATCAATGTGTTTAATATACGGAGTCATTTGGCTTAAATTTAACGTTTTGCCATCAAATTCAATTGCGGCACTAGCAATTAATTTAGAATATTCTGTAGATAATTTATTCAATTCTTGTAGTAATGGAACAATCTCCGGTTTAAATGTTTTTAGTTGTAACTCAGTTTGATCAAAGATTAGAGTTCCAATCTTTTCTTCAAATTGTTTTCTGTGTTTAGAGTTGTAAAGCAATAATGAAATTTGATGAAAAAGCGGCATCAATGTTGGCACTTCAACATCAAAGAATTCAGTTTCTTTTTCATAAAATTCATCTTTGGTATTAATTGAATTTCTAATACTTGCTAGAGTCGCCATTGTCCCGAAGTCTTCAGAAATTCTATCAATTTCTAAATATGCTTGGTATTGTTCTTCAAAAGTATGGTCATCAGTTAATTTTGCGATTTGTTCATTTAGTGCTTTTCTTAGTTCGTCTAAATTAGGACGAACATATTTGTAATCTTTAAATTTCATTTAAAATCATTCCCTTCAACAGTTAAAATTATATCATTTTAATGATATTTAATAAAATATTATAACTTTCGTCTTATTACCGTTCGGTAAAAACGGTTTGTGTTCATCATTATTGTTTGGTATAATAATACCGAGAGGTAATATTATGGATGCAAAAACTATCGGAAACTTAGTAAGAAAGAAAAGAAAAGAACTAGGCTTGACACAAGCCTATTTAGCTGCGGTAGCGAACACTGGCGTTCGTTTTATTAGTGATTTAGAGAACGGAAAACCTACTGTCGAACTTGAAAAAACACTTAATGTTTTAAAAGTTCTTAATATTAATTTAGAGGTTAAAGATTAGAAATAAAACATACAGTTATAATTAAATTTATTAATTTTATCGAAAAACAATATAATAAACTAAATAGTTAATGTAAATAATAGAACTCCTGTCTCCGGTTAATCCGGGATTAGGAGTTCTGTTAATTTATATTAAAAATTTTTTATTAGTTTTATGTTTTTTCTCTTATTAAATATTTTTTGTACATCGCTATCGTCTCTACTATAAAAATTACTGATAGTATAAAAGATGCAATATTAGAAAAAATTAATTCTTGCTGAATAAAAGTGTACCATCCATTATCAATTGACGCCTCTAGAAACTCTCCAAGAGGTATCGATAGTGTTAATAAGATTCTTGTAATTGACAACAAGTAATTGTTGTTTTGTTTTACTTGTAAAATTGTCAATCCGACGATAAAAATAAAACATATAGATAAAACCAAGATTTCCGTTGTTCTTAGTCCCCAAAATATGATAAATCCTATAAATGTTCCTAATGTGATAACTGTACAAATTCCTCTTAAAATCAATAACCTATTGTCTATTTCATGTGTTGTCGTTTCTATAGTTTTGAATTTATACATTAACTTTAATTCAACAATTATTAGTGATGTAGTAATTAATAACGATATGTTGTTTATTATCATTGGGCCGTGTAATAAAATAGCGGTACCTGTCCATCTTAAACTTAACACTAGTGATGTAAATTGATACCACGTTAGAAAGAAAAATTTATATGATAATTTAAATATATTATCTTTCTTTACTAGTTGAAGTATTGTAATAATGATTAAAATAGCAAAATTAATTAATAACACTACACCTTTATATTTATATTTGGTTTGGCTTACAAACAGAAGATATAGGGCCAAAACAATAACCAATAGGCAGATTCTATATATCAATAGTTTTCTTTTCATAGTACTTCCTTAACCCCTCAAAACCACTATTTTTCTTTTACTTTTACTTCAATGTTTTTTATACCTAAAACATCATCCTTATCTACAACAATAAACATCGTTCTATAAAAACCTATGTCATAATAAGCTCCCACTTCATAATTTTCACGTACTGTAATTACTAATGTTGAATCGACGATCTTCATACTTCTAATTACCATTTTTTGTTTATGTCCACTATCATATTCGTAAATGATTAAATTTTTATCATTAAAAAAATTTTCATCAAAAGTCCTAAGCTTTTGATTTATTTCATGCATATAAAATTCACCTTCTTCATTAAAAGTATCGCTATTTCTATTTACACAAAAATCTTTTAACTCATCAAGTGAACTAAACATACTAATGTCTCTACCATAACCAACTCGTCCTCTACCATGATAATCAACCTTAAATCTTACTCCCGATTTACATCCTGTCATAATTCCAATAAGAATAATGATTATTATAATCATAATCTTTTTAAATTTGTTTAGCATTCTAACCACTCCTAAAATATATTGAATAGAAAATATTATTTTGATATTTTCTTTCACTAAATAAGACGAAAAACAAGCCTAAAATCTCCAAACAAAAAATAAAGCTGCAATTGAGCAGCTTTATTTTAGATATATATTAAATTTTGTTGTTTCTATCGGAACCTCTTGATACAGCAATTCTTGACCTCCGTGGTATATTTTTATTTTAACTACAGTGTCTTTACTATTATCAATTTTTATTTGTCCTAAATTCGTTTTATTAGTATCAATGGAAAATTCAATTCCATCAATATTAAATTTAATTAAATAATTGGGTTGAGAATCCGTATATACTACTAAATAATAATCATCTTTATTTTTGGCATAGTAAAACGAAAGAATAATTTCGTCTAGTAGGAATTCTGTTTGAATTGGTTTAGCAATGTGTTTTTCAAAATTGTCTTCTAAATATTTATCTTCTTGTTTGTGTACTTCTGGTTGCAAATATGTTGAAATTTTCAACGTTAAAAAAACAGTCAATGGGACAACTAATATAATCGTTACTATGGTAGTTAAAGCGATTTTGAACTTGAGAGTTCTAAAAAAAGAAGTCTTCTTTTTTTGTGGAACAAACTCCAAATTTGATTTTAATTCTTCTAAATTGATATCAACATTAAAATCTTTTTCATAGTCTTTTAGATATTTTTTTACTTTTTTCATTTCACATCACCATCTTTAAGATGTTTTTTTATTTTATTTATTCCTCTTATATAGATATTATTTACGGAGCTTATTGTCTTACCATAAATTGTAGATATTTCTCTAAATTTTAACCCTTCATATAAGTGTAGGGTGATTATACTATATTCATCTTTTGTCAATATATTTTCATATTTTAACAATATATCGTGAAAGTCTGATTTTTCACTACTATCATACGAGGGAATTAAATCAATGTTATAATCTTTAATTATTTTATTGTTTTTTCGTAAATAATCTATGGTTAAATTTTTGGCGATTGTTATAATCCAATATTTAATATTATTATTGGGATCGAATGTATTAATTTTTCTATATACTTTGATGTATGTGTCTTGCACTAAATCATTAGCTACTTCCTTATTTTCGACCATACTAAAAATAATATGGAAGATTAATCTAACATATTTGTGATATAGGTAGTCAAATCCTCTTTCATCTTTGTTTTGTAGTTTTTTTACTGCCAATTTATCGTTCATGTAACCACCATTAATGCCTAAAAATTTGATTACTACTTAATAAGACGCGTAGTTAATTTAAAATCTCCAAACTATTTTATTTGTTTTATGTGTCAACTTTGGAAGTATCATATCAATTTGTTAATTCATAGTCTTTTTCATTAAACATTTGATTTTTTAATTTATCATACGCCATAGTTGCGAAAATTAAGCTGGCTAAGCCATAACTCCAGTTACTTTTAGTCGGTAATGTTTGATAGTGGAGAGTTGTTAAGATATGTAGTGGTATTGTAGGATAACTAACTTTGGTTAGTTTATCTTTTTTAATGTATTCATTCATAACTCTTTCATATCCTTCTATAGAATTTCTTAAATTGTCTACTATTCCTAGGTTGTAAGCGTGGATAATACCACCATTAATTAGTAATGAAGCGCTGGTTTCTATATATGATCTTTTATTTAATATTGTTTGATATAAACCATCTTTATTATATTTAGTAATACATTCAATAGATTCGTTTAACATGTTCGTTAAATCTTTTTTGTGTTCTTCGTTATCTAAATTATTAATAATCATTGGAAGCGCCATAATTACCCAACCATTACCTCTCCCCCAATAGATACCTTTTTTAAATCTTTTTTGGCTTTTTGGCCTGTATGTATGTACATAACAGCCATTTTCTGATAAATAGGTTTTGAATTTCATTGCTGTTTGATAGGCTAAGTCTTTATTATAGTAGCTTAAAAAGACTCCGTACATCATAATTGAATCAACCCAAATGCTCTTAGGATATAACTTAGCTAATTTATTAGAACCTAGGTGATTAGGCAGAAAATCTAAAATTGGTTCAGCATTATTAAAATAATCTAAGCACGCATTATATAAAACGTCGTATTTTGTTCCACCATATAATCTTTTATATGTATAAACAATTAAGATTGGAGCGAAAGTATCACTTGAATTAATTTCTGGAAAATTTTCTAGATAATAATCTAGATAATCTTCAATAAATTGTTTATATTTCGTTTCATTATTATATTCATCTAATAATAAAAGTGCGTATCCAAATAACGCTTCTCCCCACATCCATTTCATTTTAGGATCGATTTTTTCTAAATGCTTGTCAACAACTCTTGTCGTTTTATTTAACATCTCTAATCAATTCCTTTAAATTTAAAGTTAATTTATGACCATTATATTCATATGTATAAGATGAACTTTCACGCTTTTCATTAATGAATGGAGTTTCATAACGATCATAGATTAATCTTAATGGTTTTTCTTGATAATATGCGTTTAGTTTTTTATGGTCAATTTTTAGATTACCAAATGTAGCAAACCTCTTATCAAAGGCGATTTCAATCCCTTTAATTTGTTTAACAAACGCTTCTAATGTTATGTTTTCTAAGCTATCAACTTGAATTCCCCAAACGGTATGAGTTCCATGTTGACGATATTCAGTATCACTGTATTTAATCAATTGATTAAGAGTCTTAATACCGACCAAACCATTACCTAATCTACCTACTAGATAATTGTCTTTAACGATGATTTCATCAAATTTTTCGGTATTAATGTATAGATGAGTATATTTTACTCTTTCCTTTTCCAAATATCCTTTTCGTACTGACAAATCAAAATAATATAACGCTTTTTTACCTTCTTGTACTGCCAATGGATTCACTCCATTACCAACATAATATGAAGGTGAAAAATTTCTTGACGGATCGTCAAAAAAAGCGTTACCTGGATGGGTAATAAAAACATTAGTATCACCTAATGATACTCCCCCTGTATGGGCCTGATCTCCAAACCATCTTGGCATATACATTTGTGCAGTTGATAACATTACATCTTTATGCTTGTAAGTATAAGTATTCGCTCTTTGAATTGCGATACCTTGTGTAGTTGGATTTAATATTTTAATGATTGGACCTAATAGTCGTGGTTTAATTAAGTACCATTTATTAAATGGCATCAAATTTTTGGTAAAGGTATTTTTACCCATATTCCATTTCGTTACCATTTCCATAGTTAAATAAATACTTTCCGGATTAGAAAAAGATTCCATACTCCAAAAATAAAGACCGGTAGTAAATAAATCTTTTGGATTTTCAAAAGATTTTTTGACATCTTTTAAATTAAGTCCCATTGAATCTTTAATAATCATTTCTTCTTTTGAGTGAGCTATTTCTTTAATTATTGGTGGAACTTGATAAGACTTATTTAAAATTAAGTCAGTAGATAAACGTGTATAATCATATTCTTTAACTGGTCCAATGTCAAAAGCGTATTTCATGATATCTAAAATATCTTGTTGATTAGGATCGCACTTTTGAACTTCATAACATCTTCCGCTCGCGGCATTAAAATAACCATTAAAATTATGCATTGCCATATCGAGTAATATCATATCCATTAAAATAGTCGCTTTTTTCTTGATATCTTCATCTGGTGCTAAATCAATTAAGATACTTAATGGCGCCACATCTTCTTCATAATAAGTATTGGAATGAAATTCAACAAACCCCCATTTAAATCTCGTTTCGAACCAGTAATGAAGTTGTTTGAGGGCGCGGTTTTTATGCCACAATCCATCATAACCAGTATTAGTAAAAATTTCGTTTTCAAATAGATGACCAGCCAGATATTGAATTGTATTAAAGATTAATTGGTGGTTTTCACTCCAATAACACATTCCATCAATTCCAGGGTCTTCCATGGCATATTTAAAATCAAGAGTTGTTCTTTTCATATAATTGACTGTTTCTTCACTAATCAGATCTTTATATAGATAGAGACTTCTAAGAATTGATATCATTTTAAAATCACTACAATCATAACGATGATTAATAAAATCACAAAGAGCAATAATTTCACTCTCATCACAAGGTTTTCCTTCAGCTAATAATTTAATTGAAGGAAATGTTTTGTTATTCATTTTAATTTTCATTGGAATATCGTTTAACATTAGCACAACTCCTTAATATAATTTTCTTGTCTTTCAATTTCTTCTTCTGTAAGTTTGTCATCAGAATTACGTTTTTCATTTAAATATTTAATATCTTTTGATATTTCTGGATTAATTTTTAATGATCTGGCAACAAAATAACCAATCATTACTAAAATACATAAAGCTAGGACAATGACCATCCTAATTCCTAATACTGCACTGGTTGGTTGCTCTGGTCTTGGAATGTCATCGGTTGGAGTGATAAATCCAGTTAATTGTAAGACCCAACCAATAATAAAGACTGAAATTGCGCTTGAAGCTGTCCTAATTAAAGTCATCACTCCACTAGCAACACCCGTGTTTCTTTCTTTTTCTTTTAATTCAATAATATCAACAACATCAGGGAAGATAATCCAACTCATTAATAACGCTCCAGCAAATCCAATGGCTGCCAAAACAACAATTAGATATAATCCCCAAACGGGAAATGTTGTTGGATAAAAAGCAATAAAGATACTCGCTAATGCGGTTAAAGGTAAGCCAAAATAATATATTTTCGCTTTCGATACTTTATTAACCATTTTGTATAAAAATGGATACATTAATATTTGAGTACCTAAAAATATGCCTAAAAAGATAGTTGAAGAAATATTAACTACATACAAACCATAAAATAAAATTACTGCACTAGTCATATCTAGGGCAATCGCTTGTGCAATGTACATAAAGACTAGTTTTCTAAAACTTTTGATTTTAAGTGGTGAAAAGAATTGTTTAAAACTAAACTTTTCTGGTTCAACAAAAGTCGCTCTTTCTTTAGTAAAAAATCCTACTAAAACATTAGGAATAGCAAATAAACTACCAAAAACTAAAACAATAATGAAATAGAAAGTTAAATAAGTCATTTCCCCATCAGTTACTCTTTCAAACAACATTGTCGGAACTAAAGTACAAATTGCTGTTGAAGATAATGAAAATATTAATCTAGTTAAATTAACTTTATTTCTTTCTTGAAAATCATTAGTAATTTCGGTAGAAAGGGCACTATATGGTACAGCAATAATTGTATTAATTGTATGATAAAACAAAAACGTAATTAACATATATGTCGCCTTTTGCCACTCAAGAGCTAAACCATTAGGTAACCACAATAAGGCAATGGCAGGGATTAATAAAATCCCTCCGATTAAAATATATGGTCGTCTCCGACCAATTTTAGTCTTAGTTCTATCGCTAATCATTCCCATTAGTGGATCATTAATCGCATCCCAAGCTTTACTTATCATCATTAAAGTTCCAGCAAGTCCTGGAGAAAGATTAATTATTTGAATTAAAAACGCTAAATAAATAACACTAATTATGGTTTGTCCGCCACCGCCATAAATATCAGCGGAGGCAAAAATAAACCGTTCCTTCTTGGTAATTTCATCATTTTTGTTCATAACACGCACCACCTTCATCTATGTATATCGTTTTTGTAAGCGATTACATTACATTCTTATTTTATCATATGGTATTTAATTTTAGACTGGGCTTTAAGTTTAATCTTTTAATTTTACAATTTGATTATATTAAGATTCGATAATGACAGAAAAAAAGATGAGTTTTTAACACTCATCCTTTTAAATTTAATTAAACAAATTCGATAATCGCCATTGGCGCAGCATCCCCTCTGCGAGGTACTGTCTTAATAATTCTTGTATATCCACCAGTGCGATCTTCGTATCTTGGTCCGATATCATTAAATAGTTTTTGCAAAGCTGTTTGACCGCCTTCTGCTAGTTCTGGACGAACTAATTTTGCAGCTTGACGACGAGAGGCTAAGTCGCCTTTTTTAGCTAAGGTAACCATTTTATCGGCTAGTTTTTTTAATTCTTTCGCTTTTGCTTCAGTAGTGGTAATGCGTTCATGGATAATAATATCTGTAACTAAATCTCTTAGTAACGCTTTACGAGCTGAAGTTCTTCTTCCTAATTTACTAGACATATAAACTTCCCTTCCTATTCGTCGTAGTCTTCGCCGTCATAATCACCACTTATATATCCACTTTTTAGTTCTAAGTTGTGTTCAGCTAAGCATTCTTTTAACTCTTTTAATGACTTACGACCTAAATTTCTAATTTTAATAATTTCTTCTTCCTTCATTTTTAATAAGCCGCCAACTGTAGAAATTCCTGCTCTTTTCAATGCATTAAACAATCTAACTGACATGTCAAGTTCTTCAATTTTCATTAAATGAGCTTGATTTTCTTCATCGTCTTCTTCTTCTTGAATAAACTCAATTTGTCCAGCTTTTTCACTAATTTGAACGACGATTTCAAAATGATCAATTAAAATTTTAGCTGCCATTGCAATGGCATCTTTCGCTTCAATTGCCCCATTAGTTTCTACTTCTAAAGTTAATTCATCATCATCACCACGAGTTTTTTCAATTGAATAAGCCACTCTTAAAATTGGTGAATATAATGAATCAATCGCGATTAAACCAACTTGGTTTCCGCTATATTGTTTATTTTCATCAGCTGATACATAGCCGACACCACGACGAACAGTAACAACCATCGAAAGTGATCCAACTTCATTTAAGTTAGCGATAATTAAATCTGGATTAATGATATTAACTCCGGTGACTCTGTCAAAGTCTCCAGCAGTTACAACTGCCGGACCTTGAACATTTAGATATAATTTTTGTTCAAAATCAACATCTTCAGAATCAACATGAATAATAATTTCTTTTAAGTTTAAAATAATACCCATCACATCTTCATAAACACCAGGAATTGTTGTAAATTCATGTTGGACTCCATCAATTTCAACATTTACGATTGCCGCTCCTGGCATTGATGATAACAATACTCTTCTTAAGGCGTTCCCGATTGTTGTACCATATCCTCTTTGTAAAGGTTTAATAGTAAATCTAGCCTTATTACCATCTTTTGATATTTCATCAACTGATGTTGGAAGTTCAAATAATAATTTTCCCATTATATACCTCCTATATTAACTATTAACCACGAGGTCTTTTTGGTGGACGACAACCATTATGTGGAACTGGTGTTGCATCTTTGATTGCTGTAATTTCTAAACCTGCGGCTTGAATTGATCTAATTGCCGCTTCACGTCCAGGACCAGGTCCTTTGACTGAAACTTCAACTTTAATCATTCCATTATCCATAGCTGCTTTAGCTGCAGCTTCAGCAGTCATTTGTGCGGCAAATGCGGTTGACTTACGAGATCCTTTAAATCCCATTGCGCCAGCACTTGACCAAGAAACAGCATTACCGTCTAAATCTGTAATAGTTACGATTGTGTTATTAAATGTTGTGTGGATATGAGCTATTCCAAGAGGAATGTTTTTTCTGACTCTACGTCTTGATGTTCTTCTTCTTGACATTTTCTATTCCCCCTTCTTACCTTTTTCTACCAGGTGCAGTCTTTTTACCCTTACGAGTACGTGCATTATTTCTAGTATTTTGTCCTCTAACAGGTAAGCCACGACGATGTCTCATTCCGCGATAAGATCCAATTTCCATTAATCTTTTTACATTCATTGTAACTTCTCTACGTAAGTCACCTTCGACAGTGTAATTGGTAATTTCTTGACGAATTAAGTTTAATTCTTCATCAGTTAAATCTTTAACGCGTTTATTTTCATCGACGCCTGTATCTTTTAAAATCTTTTGGGATGTTTTAACTCCAATCCCATAAATATATGTTAACGATATAACAACTCTTTTATCATTTGGTATATCTACGCCTGCAACTCTTGCCATAACTTTTCTCCTTAACCTTGACGTTGGTTGTGTCTTGGATTTTCGCAAATCACTCTAACACGGCCTTTACGTTTAATAACTTTACATTTATCACAAATTGGTTTCACAGATGATCTTACTTTCATTTCATCATACCTCCTATTTTCTTCTATAAGTGATTCGCCCTTTAGTTAAATCATATGGTGACAACTCTACTACTACGGTATCACCAGGTAAAATGCGTATGTTGTGCATACGGATTTTACCAGATACATGGGCCAATACACGATGTCCATTTTTTAATTCGACTATGAATTGTGTGTTTGGTAATATTTCAATAACTTTCGCTTCAACTTCAATTATTTCTTCTCTTGCCATAAATTCACTCCTTTAATTTTGGGGTTAATATTTCATAACCATCTCTAGTAATTGCAATCATGTGTTCAAAATGAGCACTTGGTTTTTTATCAAGGGCTCTAATTGTCCACCCATCTCTATCTAGCCTAATTGTTGCTCGTCCTAAGTTGATCATTGGCTCAATACAAATTGTCATTCCTTCTTGTAAAAGTTCGCCTTGATTAGGATTTCCAAAATTTAAAATCAACGGATCCTCATGAAGATTACGACCAATCCCATGTCCGGCTAATTCCTTAACAATCCCATATCCATGTGGTTTTATAAATGACTCGACAGCATATGAAATATCGCCCACGCGGTTTCCTGGTTTCACAGCTTCCATCCCATGATAGAGTGCTTGTTCTGTGACCTCGAGAAGTTTTAAAACTTCTGGAGCAACATTACCAATAGGATACGTCCACGCTGAATCAGCGTGATATCCTTGGTATTCAACTCCAATATCAATTGAAATTATATCTCCGTCTTTTAAAATGACTTTCTTTGATGGAATTCCGTGAACGACAACTTCATTAACTGAAGTACAAATTGATCCAGGAAATCCTTCATAATCTTTAAATGACGGATAAGCACCTTTACTAGTGATAAAATCATGGGCGATTTTATCTAATTCTAATGTTGAGATGCCGGGTTTTAAGTGTCGCTCTAATTCTAGCCTTGTTTCAGCTAGAATTAGACCGGCTTTTCTCATAATTTCGATTTCTCTTTTTGACTTATAATAAATCACTACTATTCTCCTAAGATTGCGACTACTTCTTCATCAGTCTTCTTAATCTCAAGACCTGATACATTATGTAGATTACCTTGTTTTCTGTAATAATCAATTAATTCTTTAGTTTGATTTTCATAAACTTCCAATCTCTTTAAAACTGTTTCTTCGCGATCATCTTTTCTTTGAACAACTGGGCTACCACAGATATCACAAATTCCTTCTACTTTAGGTTTCTTGTTTTTGATATGGTAAACTGCGCCACAATTTGAACATATTCTTCGACCACTAATTCTTTCAACTAAAATATCTAATGGTGGGTTAATGTTAATTACCGCATCAACTTTCCAACCAAAACGTTCTAATAGTTTATCTAGAGCTTCAGCTTGAACGATATTACGTGGATATCCGTCTAAGATAAATCCTTTTTGAACATCTTTTTTGGATAAACGATCTCTAACAATATCATTAGTTAATTGATCTGGTACTAATTGACCCTTATCAATATATTCTTTTGCCAATTTACCAATTGGTGTTTCCTTTTTGAAGTTTTCTCTAAAAATATCACCAGTCGCAATATGTGGAATTTGATATCTTTTTACTAATAACTCAGCTTGCGAGCCTTTACCGGCTCCTGGTGCTCCTAGTAAAATAACAATCATTTTAAATCACCCGAAAATTCCTTTATATTCATCTTGCTCAGCATCGGTTTCTAATTGTTCAACTGTTTCAATAGCGACACCAACGATGATTAATAAACTAGTACCACCAAGAATAATCGCTTGCCCGGCGGCACCTTTTAAACCAAAGATTGCGCTTGTAACGATAGGTAATATCGCTAGAACAACTAGATAAGCTGTTCCAATAATTGTTACTTTGAAAAGTAATTTCGCAATAAAGTTTTTAGTATCTTCTCCTGGTCTTACCCCTGGAATAAATGCGTTTGACTTTGATAAGTTATCAGCAATTTTTCCTGGATCAATTTGTAAGAACGAGTAGAAGAATGAAAAGATTACGATTAATACTACATATAGAATAAATCCTATTGGATTAGTATAACCGAAAATTTGATTAATCCAATATCCAACTCCAGATGTAACATTTTGAGTGAAAAACCCCGTAATAGTCATTGGAATCGATAATATCGTGGAAGCGAAGATTACTGGAATAACTCCCGCACTATTTAACTTCATTGGGATATTAGCGTCACTTTTACCTTGACGGTTCGCATATTGGATTGGAATTTTTCTTTGGGCAGATTCCATAAATACTACTGCAAGTAAAATTCCTAAATATAGTAATGTAATTACTATAAACCAGACATATGACCAATTACCATTAGTCTTTTCAATGATGTAGTATTGCCACATTACGGAAAACATCGTTGGGATACTTGTGACAATCCCAGCAACAATTAGTAATGATGTCCCGTTTCCGATACCTTTTTTAGTAACCATATCAGCAATCCAAATTGCAAAGGCAGTACCTGCAGCAATTGTAATTGCCATATAGATATGACCAATAACATCATTTCCTTCATATCTTGGATGGAAGACACTTCCTTGTCCAGTTGATGTTCCAAGAATTAGGGCTAAACCTTGAATAAAGGCTAAAACGATAGCTAATATTCTTGTCCAACGATTTAATTTAGCTTTTCCCGCTTCTCCAGTTTCAGCTATTTCCTTAATAGCTGGAATTACCATTTGTAATAACTGGATAACAATTGATGCAGTAATATAAGGTGAGATCCCTAAAGCTAAAATAGAAAATCTTTGTAAGGCTTGCCCAGTAAAGTTATTTAATATCGCAAAGAAACTTCCGCTTTGTTCAAACATCGCTTCAATAACTTTGGTATTATATAACGGTACTGGAATGTACGAAACGATTCTAAATACTAATAAGATTAGTAACGTAAAAGCGAATCTTATCATTATTGTCTTATTAGAAAGTAGTCGTTTAATGCGCGCCCACATCTTAAATCACCTCAGTAGTTCCACCAACTGATTCAATCGCTGTAACAGCGTTTTTAGAAAATAAATTGGCTTTAACCGTAAGTTTTTTAGTTAAAGTACCGTGTCCTAGTATTTTAACTCCATCTTTATGTTTAGAAATAATTCTTTTTTCTAACAATACTTCTGGTGTTACTACGTCACCGTTATTAAATACTTCTAAGTCTCTAACATTAACAATAGCGTAGTCTTTATAATTAACATTTTTAAATCCACGTTTTGGTAAACGTTGAAATAATGGTAGTTGTCCACCTTCAAAGCCTGGTCTAGTTCTTCCGCCAGATCTGGCAAGTTGTCCTTTATGGCCTTTACCTGCGGTTTTTCCAGTACCACTACCGATTCCTCTACCAACTCTTTTACGATCTTTACGAGGAGTGTTTGGTTGTAAATTACTTAACATTTGCCTAACCTCCTTAATTTAATTCCAATACTTCTACTAAATGGCTAATTGTATTAACCATTCCTAATGTCGCTTCGTTTTTAGGAACTTCTACTGAATGCCCAACACGATGCAAACCTAATGCTTTAGCTGTTTTAACTTGATTTGGTTTTCTGCCAATTAAGCTTCTTGTTAAAGTTATTCTTAATTTCATAAAACATCCTCCACTCTAATTCCGCGAAGTTTTGCAACTTGTTCAACTGTTCTTAAGCGTGATAATCCTTCGAAAGTTGCGCGAACCATATTAATTGGAGTTGAAGTTCCTAATGATTTTGATAATACGTCGTTAACTCCAGCAAGTTCGAAAATCGCTCTTACTGCTCCACCAGCAATAACACCTGTACCTTCTGAAGCTGGTCTCATTAATACTCTACCAGCACCGAAGACTCCTGTAGCTTCGTGTGGAATTGTACTTCCAACTCTTGGAACTTCAATTAAATTATTTTTAGCAGCTTCAACTGCTTTTTTAATGGCGTCAGGTACTTCTTGAGCTTTACCAGTACCAAATCCAACTCTACCATTTCTATCACCAACAACAACTAATGCTGAGAAGCGGAATCTTCTACCACCTTTAACAACTTTAGTAACGCGGTTGATGTGAACAACTCTTTCTTCAAATTCTTTTTCTTCGACTTGTCTTCTTGGTTCTCTTTGCATGTCCGTCCCTCCTTAAAATTCTAAACCGGCTTTTCTAGCCGCTTCAGCTATTTCTTTAACACGGCCATGGTATAAATAACCACTACGATCAAATACTACTTGTGTAATGCCGGCATCTAAAGCTTTTTTAGCAATTAATTCACCTAGTTTTGCCGCAACTTCTTTGTTGTTTCCGTGCATACCTAGCTCTTGAGAACGAGCGCTAACTAATGTTTTACCGTTGACATCATCAATAATTTGAGTGTATAAAGCTTTGTTTGAACGATATACACTTAAACGAGGACGAGCAGGAGTTCCCATTAAATGATTTCTAATTCTTAAATGACGTTTTTGTCTTAGTTCGTTATTTGATTGTTTTTTAATCATTTTAAGACCCTCCTTTACTTAGCTGTCTTACCAGCTTTACGGCGAACATGTTCGTCTTCATAGCGAATACCTTTTCCTTTATAAGGTTCAGGTTTTCTAACTTTTCTAACGTTAGCAGCAAATTCACCAACTACTTCTTTGGAAACTCCAGAAATAGTAACTTCTGTGTTTTTCTCAACAACTACACTTAATCCATGTGGAATTTCCATTTCAACTGGGTGTGAGAATCCCATAGTAAGTACTAGTTTGTTACCAGTAACTTGAGCACGGTATCCAACCCCTGAAATAATTAATTTTTTCTTAAATTCTTCGTGAACTCCTTTAACCATATTAGCAAGTAATGATCTTGTAGTTCCGTGAATTTGACGAGAAAATCTTTCATTATTTGGACGAGATAATTTAATTTCGTGTCCTTCTACTTTAATATTAATTAATGGGTTAAATTGTGATTTCAATTCACCTTTAGGTCCCTTAACAACTACTTCATTATTTTCGTGAAGTAGAACTTCAACACCTTCGGGAATTTTAATCACCTTATTACCTATACGTGACATATTTATTCCCTCCTATTACCATACATAAGCAAGCACTTCGCCACCAACTTGGTTTAATCTTGCTTCTTTGTCAGTCATTATACCTTTAGATGTAGAAATTAAGGCGATTCCTAAACCATTTAAAACTCTTGGAAGTTCTTCGACTTTAGCGTAAACTCGAAGTCCTGGTTTCGATATCCTTTTTAAACCTTTAATTACTCTTTCGCGTGTACCCGTGTATTTTAAAGTAATTACTAATTTACCTTGGACTTCACTAGGTACTACTTCATATGAAACGATAAATCCTTCTTTAACTAAAATTTTAGCAATTTCTTCTTTCATTTTAGATAGTGGGATTTCTACGGTTTCATGACGCATTCTATTTGCGTTTCTGATACGTGTCAGCATATCAGCAATTGGATCAGTCATAACCATTTTGCTTCCTCCTTCTTACCAGCTTGATTTCTTAACGCCTGGTAGTTCGCCTCTGTTAGCCATTTCTCTAAATTTTACTCTAGAGATACCAAATTTAGATATATATCCTCTTGGACGTCCATCAATTGAATCACGATTTCTAATTCTTGTTCTTGATGCGTCTCTTGGAAGTTTTTGAAGTTCATCATAGCGCCCTTCTTTTTTAAGTTGTGCAACTTTATCGCGATGTCTTAAGTAAACTTCTTTGCGCTTTTCATTTTTCACAATTTTTGATTTCTTAGCCATGATTTCAACTCCTTACTTCTTAAAAGGCATACCTAGGTGAGTTAATAATGCTCTACCTTCTTGGTCTGTCTTAGCTGTTGTAACTATCACAATGTCCATACCGCGGACCTTTTTAACATCATCAAATTTGATTTCAGGAAAAATTAATTGTTCTCTAACTCCTAGAGTATAATTTCCTCTTCCGTCAAATGAATCTTTTGAAAGTCCCCTAAAATCTCTAACACGAGGAAGCGCGATTGACACTAATTTATCGAAGAAATAATACATTTTTTCTCCTCTTAATGTAACTTTAGCTCCAACAATCATTCCTTCTCTTAATTTAAAGTTAGAAATAGATTTTCTCGCTTTAGTAATTACTGGTTTTTGACCAGTAATTAATGTTAATTCGTTAACTGCGTCTTCAACAATTTTAGGATTTTGAACAGCATCTCCTAAACCCATATTGACTACAATTTTTTCGATTTTAGGAACTTCCATAACTGATGTATAATCAAATTCCTTCATCAATTCAGGAACGACTGTTGCTTGATATTTTTCTTTAATTCTTGACATAATCGTATCGCTCCTTATTTATCAATATTTTCGCCTGATTTTTTAGCATAGCGAATTTTTCTTCCATCAACAACTTTAATTCCAACCCTTGTTGGAGTTTTAGTTTTTGGATCAATTAGCGCCACGTTTGAAACGTGAATTGGTGCTTCTCTTTCGACAATTGAACCTTTCTCATTTTGATGAGTTGGTCCTTGATGTTTTTTAACAATGTTAACGCCTTCAACCAAAACTCTACTAGTTTTAGGAAAAACTTTTAAAACGCGACCAGTCATTCTGACTTTGTTACCTTTTTTATCAGTAGTAAATTGATCTTTACCAGCA
>JBMNNF010000009.1:0-207261 GCA_050953825.1 Acholeplasmataceae bacterium
CATCTGGATTCTACCCTAAAAAATAAACAAATCAATACCAAAAAAATTAGTTAATAAAAAGGAATAAATAGAATTTTATTTGGAGAAAAATAAATTCTTTCCACAATAATTTTTTAATAACACTGCGGATCAGCACCCTTGTCCGGGGCCAAAAAACTTTCCCCCAGCAGTCCAATGTGGTCGATATAGGTATTGTTCGGATCAGGAAGCACATGATAAACTTGAGATGCCCATATAGTCCGTGCATTTTTGGCGTTCACCTGGGCTTGGGTATATCCGCCGTTCTCTGTATAGGCTATGGTTTGTCCTGCGCGGCTGTGCAAATACCGTCGGTCATATAGTTGCCGCCGGTTTGCTGGAGGTTCATCCCATAATAATTATGATTGTATTGATTGGCGAAGAGCTGGGGAATAAGGTTATCATTAGGCCGCGGGCGATTGTAGATAAAATCAACCACTCCGTACTCATCATTTTCCATCAAAGATGAACCAGGGGGCATAGTCACGTGTCCAGTAAGAATCGGTGGCTGCTATCATGAAGCTGATGTTGGCCATGTTTGCCCCTGCCGAGTTAAAGGTTGAAGTAGCTTGATTCTGTTGGGACTGCGAGGAAACCAGGCAGATCACCTGGTCCTGACTGGCCAGTTGCACCACCAGACTGACCGGGAATCCCAAGGGATATCTGATCAGCACGTGCGAGGCAGGTTCAAATTCTGCCACAGGCCGCACCGGGCCTTGGGGTGGATTAGTCTCGGTGAAACGGCTGGGCGCAAAAACGGTGTCCGTAGGCAGATCGACATGTCCCGGCAAGAATCCCGGGATCATGACCAGTATCAGGACTGTTAGCAGATAAAAGCTGTGCTTGGCACTGAGCATATATATATTCTCCATTACGAACCTAAGTTGGACGATATGTTCATACAATTTTTAAGCCAAAAGAGAAAAAAAAGCCTTCATACCCGTAAGCGGAGTCGGAACTTGCAGCGTATTTGCCCTCGCGCGCGCGAGGCAGCTAAGTCTTTGTTTTCCGTGGGTCATCCTTAACCCGGTGAGGAATGACCTAAGGATGATGGCTCCAAAGCCAGTAGCAGCAAGGGCGGGCGCTATGAAGGAATATCGGAAAGGTAGTCAATTTATTCTAATCTACGCAAGTATGTCGAGTGTGTTTTTTATCTGATTCAGGGCTGGAATAACCAGGTTTTCCATCATCCGATCATAACTGTGTCCTGTTTTCAACATACGATCTAAAATCGCATAGTTTTGGAACAGACCAGTTATCTGCTATTTTTGATTTAATTTCTCAAGAATGTTAATTGTTTTTTCCCTAGCTGCACTAGGAATTACTCTAAAATTTGCAGGTATTATACCATTACCATTTTTCACAACTTCTCTAACTGAAGTCATATCCTTTGCAATGAAAGCATTTAAAGGAGACATAGATGTTTTTTTATAAGAAATTAATTCAGTAAAATTTGTAGGAGTATAATCCTCAACATTAACAAGACCTCCATAGATAGGTTGGGATGCTATTCCATTTGATAAAAGAATTCCATCTATAGTTGTACTACAAATAGTTTTTATTGAATATCCTAAAGATTCTCCTATTTTATTTTTTTCAACACTTATTAAGGGGCTAACTGCTAGTCCTGCATCAAAAACATTTTTAACTACTTCAAATGCAGATTCGTCTAAAACATTAGATTTATTGACTATTATTTTCCCGGTTTTTTTCTCAAAATCAAAATTTGTTTTATACATCATTTCTTCAAATTTTGAATAAATAAAATCTACTTGGTCATAAATTAGTCCTTTTTCAAGTTTTTTTCTTCCAGATTCAGTGATTATTCTTCCAGAATATCCTTTTCTTTTACTGAATCCTTTTTCATCTAATATTTGCATGTGGTATCTTACAGCTCTTTCTCCTAAGTTATAACCTTTATTTTTTAGTTCATTTGCTATAACTTTAGAACCAATTGCTTTGTCTTGTTCACTTAAAATTCTGAGAATTTCTATCATACGATGTTCTGATTCTGACATTGTAGTTACCTTTGTAAAATTTAAGAAAAAAGAATTAAAATTTATTTTTTATTAAGTTAATTTATATTTTTTTTTAATAAGTTTCTATTTTATTTTTGAATTAAGAAATAGTAAAAAATGTTTTTTTTTAAAAAAGTAAAAAATTAAAAAGAGGTTTAGTTAATTATAAATCTAAGTATCTTTCTTGTTCATATCCAAATACTTGTACTCTGTAATCGTCCCATTCTGCATATTTGGATTTTAAGAATGCTTCACTTATGTGTTCGCCTAAACCATCCATAATTATATTATCTTCTTCTAATGCATGGTATGCTTCCCATAAACTTGAAGGTAATACATTAATTCCTAATTCTTCACGTTCTTCTTCAGTTAATTTGTAAATGTTTATTTCTGTTGGTTCACCGGGATCAATTTTATTTTTTAATCCGTCCATTCCAGCATATAACATTGCTGCAAATGCTAAATAAGGATTACATGCTGGATCAGGTGCTCGGTATTCAATACGTGTTCCTTTTCCTCGTGCAGCAGGAACTCTTATTAATGCTGATCTATTTTTAAGACCATATGCTTCGTAAACAGGTGCTTCGTATCCTGGAACTAATCTTTTGTAAGAGTTTACTATTGGGTTAGTTATTGCAGTTAATGCTGGAGCATGTTTTAATAATCCTCCAATGAAATATATTGCTTCTTGAGAGATTCCACTTTCGCTTTCATCGTCTGCGAATAAGTTTTCTCCGTCTTTAAATAAACTTTGGTGACAGTGCATTCCACTACCATTTTCTCCAAAGAATGGTTTTGGCATGAATGTTACTCTATAATCTAATCCATCAAACTGTGCCATGTTATTAACTATAGCTTTTATTGCTTGTTTAAATGTTATTACTGCGTCAGCTGTCTTTAATGCATCGTCAAATTTAAATGCAATTTCATTTTGTCCAGGTCCTACTTCGTGGTGACTTACTTCAACATCAAATCCTAATTCTTCTAAGTTTAATGTTAATTCTCTTCTGAAATCAGGTCCTTTATCTTTTGGTTCTACATCAAAGTAACTTGCATCATCGTAAGGTACGGGATATCCGTCTTCATCTATATTAACTATGAAAAATTCTGGTTCTGGTCCAATATTATAATTGTATCCATATTCATCTTTTAATTTTTTTAGTGCATGTTTAAGTATGCTTCTTGGGTCTCCTACGAATGGTTTTCCTTCAGGGGTCCAAATATCACATATAAATCTGCATACTGCGGATTCTTCAGGTCTCCATGATAATTGTGAGTATGTGCTTATATCCGGTTTTAAAATTAGGTCACTATCATTGATTTCAACGAATCCTTCTATTGAGGATCCATCGAATGGCATTCCTTTGGTGAAAAAGTTTTCCATTTCTCCTTTTACATATGGAACTGCTATACTTTTTGGAACTCCATTTAAATCTACGAATTGAAGTCTTATGAATTTGATATTATCTGCTTCCATTCTTTCAATAATATTTTTTATTTCGTCTGACATGTAATAAATTCTCCATTTATAATTAGTTATGTTTTATCTTTGTATGGGTTTACTTTTAAGTTTTGTTTTTTTTAAGTAAATTAAATTGGAAGTTAGCCGGAAGGTTACTTCCTACGGAATTACATTTCCACCTAATACTATATAAACTTTTTTAAAATAATACAAAAACTAAATAAAATATTATATTAATTCATTAAAAAAATTTAAAATAAGAATTATAATTTAACAGTACAAAAAGAATTCAAATTCAATAAATCAAATTTAAAAATATTCGGAGAATAAATAACTTTTCCAACACCCGTAATATATTTATATGCCTCAAATGCTTGTAAAGCCCCAATTATATTAGGAACTGGGCCGATAACTGGGGGAACACCATTATTTAATGATTCAATTTCTTTAACAATTTGGGCATTGATTTTTTTATTAACTGAAGGTAATTCAAATAATTCTTCATAACTTTCACTATCCTTAGTAAAAACAGTAAGTTGTCCCATAGTGCCATGAATTGCCCCATGAACTAAAGGGATATTATGTTCTTTAGTAAATCTAGATAAAATAATTCTTGAAATTAAATTATCCAAAGCATCAATAACAATATCACAATCACCTACTAAATTATTAACATTACTTTCATCTAATTCTTCGTTAAAAGTATTAACTTTCACATAAGGATTAACTATTCTCACTCTTTCTTTTCCAGTTTCACTTTTAGATTTTCTTAAAGTTGAAGTTGTACTCAATAATTGCCTATTTAAATTGGAGAAATCAAAATAATCTTTATCAATGAGATTTAACTCCCCAACACCCATACGGGCTAGCATTTCTATAACTGAACCACCAATACCGCCACAACCAACAACTCCTATTTTTGATTCTTTAAAT
This sequence comes from Acholeplasmataceae bacterium, assembly GCA_050953825.1. Classification (GTDB taxonomy): domain Bacteria; phylum Bacillota_I; class Bacilli_A; order Acholeplasmatales; family Acholeplasmataceae; genus DUQW01. The sequence continues at coordinate 4,432 of JBMNNF010000009.1, forward strand.
CTTTTTTGCTGGCTTTTTGTAACAATACTCATTTGTCTACTTGCAATTTCCCAATAACCCATTTCTATATATCTTGTTGGCATTTTCATCACTAATTATAATTAAATTTTATTTAATTTAATATATCTATTTTATATTAATAATTTTTAATCTTATATAATTAAAATTAAATAAAAAAACACAAAACAGAAGGATTTAAAATAAGTTAAAATTTTCACCAAATAATTCATGAACTTTTTTAAGCTCATCAGGAATGTTAATAAGTTGAGGGCAAAAATTTAAACATTTACCACAATTATTACATTTATCTGCCCTACTATTATCAGAAATTAAGTTAAAATAATGCATACTACTAGCAGCAGGATCATCCAATATCTTAGCTATGTTATACTCTCTAAAACAATTAGGAATATTAACACCATTAGGACAAGGCATACAATACTGGCAACCAGTACAATCATTACCCTTTTTAAATCTATACTCCCTAGCCACTTCATTAATTAAACTTAAATCATTTTCTGAAATAGAATTAACTTTAGCATTACATGCAATTTCGATATTCTCTTGAACTTGTTTTAAAGAATTCATACCACTAAGAACACAATCAACATTTTCCATATTCCATAAGTAATCAAAAGCCCATTCAACAGGAGTTCTAATAACTTCAGCAGTATCCCACATATCTTTTATATCTTTAGGAATATTTTCAACCAGTCTTCCACCTCTAAGAGGTTCCATAATAATATTTCCAATTCCCATACTATTAATCAAATCTAATCCAGCAAGACCACTTTTATAATTTTCATCCAAATAATTCATTTGACTTAATACAACTTCCCATTTATCATATTCACTTAGAATACTCATTAATATGTCAAATTCAGTATGTGCAGAAAAACCTATATGTTTTACTCTGCCATCATTTAAAATATCATCTAAAAAATCAAAAACATCTAAAGATTTATAATTTGACCAATATTTGCTATTTAAACCATGTAATAAATAGATATCAATATGGTCTGTTTTTAACCTAGATAATTGTTCATTAAATATTTTTTCCATATCACTTTTTTCTTTAATTAACCAACTAGGTAATTTAGCAGATAATAAAACTTTTTCCCTATAACCATTTTCTAAAAAATTTCCAATAACCGGTTCACAGTTACCTTTACTCTTTAAATCAGTAGCATGGAATGAATAACCTGTATCAATGATATTTATTCCATTATTAATACCATAACTAAGTATTTCATTAGTTTTTTCCTTATTAATTTCATCGTTAGAATTTTCGTGAGGTAAACGCATAGCTCCAAAACCTAAAATGGAAACTTTTTCACCAGTATTCCCTAATTCTTTATATTGCAATTTTTTTCACCTTATACTTTTATAATTTAAAATAGGTTATTTAAAATGATACTTAGGTGCGATTAATAATTATTTGGGTTATAAATTATTTAAAAATAGTTAATATTAATATATATTATTCCTGGGATTGTAAAAATGCCGGGAACGGGATTCGAACCCGTGGCCTCACGGTATCCCAGGAATTGTCAGAGCACTGCTTAAAACCCTATGAGCCGTGCGCTCTAACCAGCTGAGCCACCCCGGCATCTGACAGTAATAAAATTTTAGTAACTAATCTCTTATAAAGTTTTCCCTTTTTACTAAATTTTTGCAAATAATTATATTATCATACATAAATTTACAAATTTATTTTTTTATAAAAAGGATAAATCAGATTTTAATACAAAATTTTTAATAAAACATATAATAAAACATAGTAATATAATATAATAATATAACTTATATAAAAAAATAATTCTTAAATTTAAAAAGTGATTATCAATGAGTAAAGTAAAAGATATGGCCCTTGCCGATGAGGGTATAAGAAAAATTAAATGGGTTCAAAAACACATGCCGGTTCTTGAACATATTAAAAAACAATTTGAAGAAGAAAAACCTTTTGAAGGAATTACTATAGGATCTTGTTTACACTTAGAACCTAAAACTGTAAATTTAGGATTAACATTACAAGCAGGAGGTGCAGAAGTAGCAATGACTGGTTGTAATCCTCTCTCAACTCATGATGATGCAGCAGCAGGAGGAGCAGCTTTAGGATTAAACATTTATGGGTGGAGAGAACAAAGTGAAACAGAATATTACTCAACTATAAATGATGTCTTAAGCCATAAACCTGACATAATAATTGATGATGGCGCAGACATGATTCTAACCATTCATGAAAAAAGACCAGATCTTTTAAAAACAATTATGGGGGCATGTGAAGAAACAACAACAGGGGTTCACAGATTAGAAGGAATGCATGCTGATGGTGCATTAAAATTCCCAGTAGTGGCAGTTAATGATGCATATACTAAATATCTATTTGACAATCGTTATGGTACTGGACAATCCTCATTAGATGCTATAATGGGAACAACTAATATGTTAATTGCTGGAAAAAATGTTGTTGTATGTGGATACGGTTGGTGTGGCCGTGGAGTAGCATCAAGAGCTGATGGTTTAGGAGCAAATGTAATAGTAACTGAAGTAGATCCAATCAGAGCTTTAGAAGCAAGAATGGATGGTTTTAGAGTAATGACTATTAGAGAAGCTGTTAAAATTGCTGATTTAATAATAACTGTAACAGGAAATATTGACATTATTAAAGGTGATGACTTTAAATATATGAAAGATGGATGTTTACTAGCAAATTCTGGACATTTCAATGTAGAAATAAATCGAGAAGATTTAGAATCACAATCTGTAGCAGTAGAAGAAGTAAGAGAAAGTATAGAAATGTTTGTAATGGAAGATGGTAGAAAACTTTATCTATTAGCAGATGGAAGATTAGTAAATCTCGCTGCAGCTAGAGGTCAAGGACATCCTGCAGAAATAATGGATATGAGTTTTGCAGTACAAGCATTATCTGCAAAATATATTTTAGAAAACGATTTACCAATAAATGTTATGAAAGCACCTGATTCCATTGATGATACTGTTGCAAGATTAAAACTTAAAGCAATGGGAATAGAAATAGATTCTCTATCTGATACTCAAGAATCTTATTTAGCTAATTGGGCTCAAGGAACATAAAAAATTAAAAAAAAGAGAAAATTCTCTCTTTAATTTTATTTTTAATAATAAAAATTTATAGAAAAAAATGTCATATTATCGCCATATAAATAATGGAAAAGGTCCAACAAAATTAATAATTGGTGGAATACATGGAAACGAAGGTAGAACAACAATTAACCTTATAAAACTCTTAAAAAAAGAAGATTTTGGGCCTGGACAAATTTACATATATAACTTAGATGATACACCATATATATCAACCATAAATAAAAAATTCTATAAATCTAAACAAGGTAAAAAAATAATTGATTTAATACAAAAATATAAGCCTGATTTTTACACAGAACTACACTGTTATAATATTTCCCATTATAAAAAATTAATTGATGATTCAAGATTTCAATCTCAAGGAGTTCCACCTTTAATAGATTGTGGAAATTTTATATTAGTTAGCTCAGTTTCACCATTAATACGATTCAAATACTTTGAAAAAGAAACTGTTTGTAAAACTATAGAAATCCCATCATTCAATAGTAAACATTTCGATTTAAAAAAAGTAGAAAAAAATTATGGTTTCAATAAAAAATTATCTATTGATAAAGCAATGGATTTATTATACTTAGTAACTAAATCCAATACACGTCAGGAATATGAAAAAAATATAAGTGCTAAATATCCTAAACAAGTAAATCTAGCAATAAAATATGTCAGAGAACTATTTGGAGTATCATTCTCCCCATATTAATATTTAAACTTTTTTTTAATAATAAATAAATTTTAAAACCAATCCTCTAAACTTTTTTGTGTTGAATTTAATTTTTTCATTTTATTTGCAGAACTCACAACTCTAGCTTCTGAAAAACCATGTTCTTCGCACATAAATTCAGTCAATTGATCTAGTTTAACATTTTTCCATTTAATTTCATAATTTGTGTTAACTTCAGGTTTTAAAAAAATATTTCTAAGAATATCAGGTTCTACTTCTAATTCCACCCCTTTATTTTTTAAAATATTTTCTAAACTATCATTTCTAATTAATTTTAATCCAGTTTTTGCACCTATGCCTTTAATTCCTTCATTAAAATCAGTACCTACTAAAATTGCAATATCTATTAACTGATTTCTTGTTAAATCTAAATTTGCAAGAATTTTTTCAAGTTCCATATATTTTAAATTGGATAAACCCCCACTTAAAGTTAAATTTCGAACAGTTCTTGAAGCCCCAAATAATAAACAATCATAATCTTGTGATGCAACAGACCAAGCATCTCCTTTTTGAACCATATAAGATGCTTGAGCTTCTCCTTCACTTTTAGATTGTACATATGGAATTCCTAATAAATCCAGTAATTTTTTAGAAGATTCAATTATATAAGGAGATATTTTTGATGAACGCATTGCAAATTTATGAGCTTTTTCTTCATCCCCTTCATCTAATGCTTCTTTCCATTTTTTTTCAGATTCATTTCTAACTTCTTTCCTTTTCATAACTGTGTTTGTTTTAAAGTCAGAATGTTTTCCATCAAAAACATAAATTGGTTTAATCCCCTTTTCAACAATTGAGGAAGTCCGATATAATAAGCCACTAAGATGTGAAGTAATATTACCATCTTGATCCATAAGAGGTGTTCCATCTCTTTGACGTATACCTGATAAAAATTGATAAAGAGTATTATATGTGTCAATCGCAACACTATGCCCTTCTAAATCTTTAAATCCAATTTCCTCTGTTTCAATAATATCAGTAAATTTTACACCCATTTAATCACACCATAATATTAGTTAATTAATACTATCTTTTTCAACAAAATATGTAATTGGGAAAAATTCTTTTATCCAAATTAAAATTTCTTCATCATGAATAATTGTATAAGTTCTTGTTAAAAAATCATCATCAGTATTATATATTTCCTCTAATTTTTCATTAGATTTCTCAACTTGTATTGTTTTTATTTCTCTTCTAGATTCCATATTATATTTTCGAAGAATTCTTCCTATAGGTATATCTGCTCTAATTAAATCAGATTTAAAATTCTTGTGTAATCTTTTTAACGGAATATAAGAAATAGCATAAATTAATGGTTTATTATTTTTATGCATTAATACTTCTCTATAATTTATTTCTTCTCCACAATCAATGTCTATTAATTCTGCTATTTGGGGAGTTGATTTTTCAAAATGTTGTTCAAGTGTTTTTAAATCAATTTTTCCATTTAAAACATCCAATATGGCAGTTATGGACCCGTCAGTAGTTAAAAGAATTTTTTGAGTATTTGAAAAAGTTTTCCCATAATTTTTTTCAACTGTATAAATTTTTTCTATTAATCTTTGATTAATATTATTGCCTTCACAAGTCATTTTATCCCATTAAAATAATATTTAAATTTTTAAAAAATATTTTCAGGATTCTCTATAAACCCTTTTATTGATGATGCTGCTACAACTGAAGGATTTCCTAAATATACTTCAGACTCAGAATCTCCCATTCTACCTTTAAAATTCCTATTAGTTGAAGATATACATACTTCATTTTCAGATAAAACTCCCATATGACCACCTAAACAAGGTCCACATCCAGGATTACAAATTATTGCACCTGCATCCATAAATATTTGTATTAAACCTTTATTCATAGCTTCTTGATAAACTTGTTTAGATGCAGGTATTATAATTAATCTAACATCATCAGAAACTTTTCGCCCTTTTAAAATTTTAGCTGCAGCTAATAAATCAGAAAATCTACCATTAGTACAAGATCCAATAAAACATTGATCAATTGATGTGCCTTCCACTTTAGATAATCCTTTAACATTATCCACATCATTCGGACAAGCAATTTGTGCTTCTAAATCATTAACATCAAATAAATATTCTTTTTCATATATTGAATCTTTATCTGATTTTAAAATATTCAATTGATTTTTAGTTTTTCCAGTTTTTTTCATAACATAACTTAATGTATCTTCATTAGGTTCCATTATTCCATTTTTAGCACCCATTTCAATTGCCATATTACACATAGTCATTCTACTATCAACATCTAAGCCATTTATTGTTTCACCACAAAATTCAGCTGTTTTATAAGTGCCTCCACCAATTCCTATTTTTCCAATTATATTTAAAATAAGATCTTTTGATGTTATTCCTTGTGGTAATTTTCCTTCCACTTCAATTTTCATTGCTTCAGGAACCATTAACCATGTTTGTCCAGTAGCATATACCATAGCCATATCAGTTGAACCCATTCCTGTTGAAAATGCTCCAAATGCACCGTAAGTACAAGTATGTGAATCAGCTCCAACTATTAATTTTCCAGGTTCAACTAAACCCATTTCAGGTATGACTTGATGACATATTCCTTCTCCATGAGTATAATGGTGTGTAATATTTTGTTTTTTTATGAAATCTCTTGCCACTTTTTGAAATTCTGCAGAACCAATAGTATTAGCAGGTATTACATGATCAAATACAATTGCTATTTTTTCAGGATCCCATACTTTATCTGCTATTTTTTCAAATGTTTTGATTGCAGGAGGAGATGTTCCATCATGAGACATAGCTAAATCCACATTTACTTCTACAATTTCTCCAGGATTTACTTCTCGTCCAACTTTTTTTGATAAAATTTTTTCAGTTATATTCATTTAATACCACTTATCTAAGTTAATTAAGAAATTAAATTAATTTTAAGGGTCAATAGGTTCATCAATATTTCTTATAATGTCTTTAAATACATCATCATTAATATATTGTCCTTCTTCTCTTTTTTCTTTAACTCTTTTAACAATTTTACATAATTGATCTTTTGTTACATTATAACCACAATCATCTAATTTGGCTTTAACTGCTCTACATCCTGAATGTTTTCCTAAAACTAATTGTCTTTTTTGACCTACTAATTCAGGTAAGTAAGGTTCATATGTTAATGGTTCTTCAATTACGGCATCAACATGAATTCCAGATTCATGTCTGAATATATTTTTACCAACAACTGGTTTGTTATAAGGAACTTCTAATCCAGTATCTTTAGATACCATTTCGGATAATTCTTTTATTATTTTTGTTTTAAACCCTAAATCTTTACCATATAAAAGTTTTAATGACATTACTAGTTCTTCAAGTGAAGCATTACCTGCTCTCTCACCAATACCATTAATAGTTGTTGAAACATCATTTGCTCCAGCTAATAATCCTGCAATTGAATTAGTAACTGCTAGGCCAAAGTCATTATGACAATGCAAAGCTATGTTAGTATTAATTTCTTTTCTTAATTCTTTGATTAAAAAAGTCATTCCTTGTGGAGTTATTGCACCAGTTGTGTCTGCTACATGTACTCTATCTACGCCATAACTTTCTGCTTTTTTATACATTCTTTTTAAATAATCTAAATCTGTTCTTGTCGCATCTTCAGCTGAAAATGCAACAAAAAGCCCATGATCTTTAGCATATTCAATAGATTTCATACATGTGTTTAAAGCTTCTTGGCGAGTAATATGCATTTTATGTTCTAAATGAAGATCTGATGTTCCCATAAATGTTATAATTCCATCTACATCACAATCTAATGCAGCATTGATATCACTTATTTTAGTTCTAGCTAGACAAAGTACATCTGCATTTAATCCTTCATGTGCGATAGTTGAAACAGTATCCTTTTCATGTTTTGAAACTATTGGAAAACCTACTTCAATTTGATGTATTCTGAATTCATCTAATTTTTTAGCTATTTCAAGCTTTTCTTGTTTATCTAAGCAAACACCAGGTGTTTGTTCTCCATCTCGTAGTGTAGTGTCATAAATGGTGATTTTTTTTGGGAACTTCAATTCTACCTCTTTGTTAAATGGACTAGTGTAATATTGCATTATTTTCACTCTATTTTTTGTTAATTATTTTTATATTTGATAAAATATAGTTATCTTAATTTTTTTATTTTCTTTTTTGTTTTTAATAAAACTTTTTAATATTTATGTAATAGTTTTAATTTTTTTATAAATTTTTATCTTTATTTTCTAATAATTCTAAGTAAGATGTTCTTTCAAATCCTTCTGTTATTCCTAATTTTTCAAAAATTTTAAAAATATTTTCTTGTGCCTCTGTGTAATCAGCCCCATCTTCTAGGATGGTTTCGATTTCCATGTAGGGTTCTAATCCTTCAACATTATCTAAACTAATTGAATATTCATTTAAATCGTAATAATCTCTTGTTTTTTTAACAGTTCTAACATTTGTAAATCCTAAGTTCATGAAAATTTTTTTACATTTCTCTTCATCTTCTATTTCCATTTCAATTTCTTCTCTAGTTTTGCTTTTTTTATCTATTTTAGGACCTTTGTATGTTATGAATAATTCTTCTTTTTTATTTGTATTTACTTTTCTAATCCTTAGAGCTTCGTCAGTTTTTGCAAAATCTACTATTGGGCTGTTAAAATATATATCTGTTTGAGTTTCACTTTTATTTTTTTCCACATTTAATTTCTTTAATTCTTCAATAATTTCTTCAAAACTATTAATTTTTGCTTTTGCTTCTACTTCTATCATTTAATCCCTCATTTTTTTTTAAATTTCTTTTAATTATTATATATTATATGTTTTGTATTTACTTTTCTAAAATATTTTCATAAGCTTATTTTTTTATTTTTTATAAATACATTTATATACTTTATAAATACAATATATTTTTAGTAAAAGTTTTACTATGTTATTTTTAAAATTTTACTTACTTTTTTTAAATTATATTGGAGGTATATGAATTGACCGATGTTGATATAAAAATAGAGAACATTGTGTCTTCTGCAAGTATTGGTAAAGATATTGTTCTTACTGAGATTTCTAAAGCATTAGAAGGCGTTACTTTTAATCGTGAACAGTTCCCAGGTTTAGTTTTTAAACTAAAAGATCCAAAAACTGCTGCTTTGATTTTCAGCTCTGGTAAACTAGTATGTACTGGTGCAAAATCTATAGATGACTCAAAGTTAGCTATTAAAAAAACTGTGGATAAAATGCGGACAATTGACACTGATATTCCTGAAGAATTTGAAATAAAAATTCAAAATATTGTGGCTTCTGCTAATTTACAATCCACACTAAACTTAGAAGCTGTGGCGTTAGAATTAGAAAACACAGAATATGAACCTGAGCAATTCCCAGGTTTAGTTTATAGGTTGACTGACCCTAAAGTTGTTTTATTATTATTTGGTTCTGGTAAAGTTGTATGTACTGGGGCTAAAAACTCGAGGAGATGCTAAGCTCGGTGTAGAAAGAGCTTATGACAGACTCAAAGAGTTGGATTTAATTTAATTGGTGGTATGTTTGATTAAACTTGTAGTATTTGATTTAGATAATGTTATAATTAATGGTGAAGGAATAGATGAAATAGGAAAATTAGCAAACGTTCAAGATAAAATTGCAGAAATCACTGAACAAGCAATGAACGGTGATATTGACTTCGAAACATCTATAAATGAAAGAGTTAAGCTTCTTGAAGGAGCTTCTGTTGAAGAAATTAAAAAAATAGCTGAAGAATTACCTCTAAATAATGGTGCTGAAGAAACAATTAAAGCATTAAAAGATAAAGGCTATGAAATAGCAATTATTAGTGGTAGTTTTGATGTTATTGCTGATTCTATCAAAGATAAACTTAATATTGATTATTTATTCACTAATTCTTTAAGTGAAGAAGATGGAAAATTAACTGGTGAAGTTACTGGACCTTTAGTTTCCGGTTCTAAACTTGATGTTTTATCTGATTTATTAAAAGAAAAAGATTACGATTTAGCTGATTGTATAGCTGTTGGTGATGGTGCTAATGATATATCCATGCTTGAAGGTGTTGGATATGGTATAGCATTTAATGCAAAACCAAAAGTTAAAGAAATTGCTGATGTGATTGTAGAAGATAATGATTTAAATGATGTCTTAACTGTAATAGAAGATTTAGATTCTAAAGCTGAAGATGGTGAAGATACTTCTTCTAAAGCGGAAACTAAAGAACCTGAAGAATCTGAAGAATCTGAAGAAGTTAAAGAAGTTAAAGATTCTAAAGCTGAAGATGGTGAAGATACTTCTTCTAAGAAAGAAGCTAAAGATTCTAAAAAATCTAAAAAGTCTAAAAAATCTAAACTTCCTGAACCAACAAACTTTGTGCTTGCAGACACTATGGATGGAGTAAAAGTACAAAAAGATGAAAAGGAAAAACTTATATCTCAAATTGCTGATGAAAGAGAAGCTTTTAATAAAGAAGCTAAGGAACAACGTAAAATACGTGATGAATTAAACAATTCTTTAAAAGAAAATCTTCAAAAGGCTATTGAATACAGAGATTCCCGTAATGAAATTAACAAAGATGTTGAAGCTAATAAGAAGAAACGTAATGATGTTAATGAAAAAATCAAGAATCTTGAATGGTCTTCAGGTAAAAGAGATAAAGTAAAACTCGAAAATGAAATTAAAAAAATAGATAAAATAATTGAAACAAGAGTTTTAGATATTAAAAAAGAAAATCAGCTTGTTAAAAATGCAAATGATCTTAGAAAACAATTAACTGAAGTTAAAGAAGACGACAAAGTTAAAGATGAAGCTCAAGAGCTTAAAAAAGAATCAGAATTATACCATGCTAATGTTGTGGAACATTCTGCTAAAGCTCAAGAAGCTCATGAAAACATGCTTAAATACTTCAGAAAAACTGATGAGATTAGAACAGCAGCTGATGAAGCTCATAAAAACTTTATTCAAGCTAGAAAGAATGCATCCGCTAAACATGAAGACTTTAAAATGGTTTTAAGTGAAATTCATGTTATTAATAAAAAATTAGGTAGAAACAACAAACCTAAAAGACAAAAATCTAATAATAAAGGATCATCTCCTAATAAACGGAATAAAGAAGAAAAAGAAAAAGCTGAAGTTATCTTTGATAAGTTTAAACATGGTAAAAAACTTTCAACTGAAGAACTTTTACTTTTACAAAAATATGATATAAGTTAAATTTTTTTAATTTATTCATTAATATTTTTTTAATTTTCATTAAAAAAATAATATATTAAGAGTGAAAATATATGGTTGAAGAAGATACAATTGATAAACCTGAAAAAATTGAAGAATGCTATACCTGTGGTAAAAAATTCAATATAAATGCTAATGATAATAGCCATTATCACTATGGAAAATTTCCTATGTGTAATTATTGTAGTAATTTTTATGGATTTTACGATAAGGAATATAAAAAGTAAGTTTATATAATCCATTTTTTTCTAACTATTTTTTTTCTAACTTTTTTTATAATTTTAATTTCCAAAATTCATTACTCTTTTTAAGCTACTAATTTTATAAAAATTTAATTTACATCTATACAAAATTTTATATACATCCAAAATGTGTATATTAAAAATATTAATTTTTTAAAATTATTAATCCTATAACTTAATTTAAAATAAAAACAATTGTTATATTTTATATATTAATTTTCTATATTGAAAAACTTTTAATATGAAAAAAATAAAAAGACTTCTTTAATTATTAATAAGTGATAATCATGCATGAAATCATTATTTGCGAAAAACCAAAAGCAGCTGAAAAAATAGCACAAGCTATTTCACCAAATGTAAAAAAAAAGAAAATATAATAAGAAAGTATCTTATTGGGAAATTGAAGAAGAAAATAAAAAAATTACAATTTTATCCGCAGTAGGACATTTATATTCATTAACACCAATTAATCCTAAAAGTAAAGTATTTTTTGATTTAGAATGGGCACCCCTCTATGAAATAGATAAAACTAAAAAATATACAAGAGATTATGTTTATGCAATAAAAAAATTTTCTAAAGATGCAGATAAATTTATTCATGCTTGCGATTACGATATTGAAGGAACATTAATAGGATATAATGCATTAAAATATGCATGTGGTCAAAATACTACCGCTAATATATCAAGAATGAAATTTTCTACTTTAACTAAAACAGATATTCTAGATGCTTACAATAATATGATAGATTTAGATTTACATCAAGTAGAAAGTGGATCAGCAAGACATGTATTAGATTTCTATTTTGGTGTAAATATATCTAAATCATTAATGCATTCAGTTAGAACAGCTAAGAAAAGATTTTTAAAACTTTCTGCAGGACGTGTACAAACACCAACATTGTCTATTTTAGTAGATAGAGAAAAACAAATTAAAAAATTTATACCTAAACCCTATTGGTTAATTAAAGCATTACTTAATGGGGAAATAATAGCGGATCATGAAGACGGAAAGATATTTGATAAAAAAAGAGCCGAAGAAATTTTTGATAAATGTCAAAATCAAGAGGCTTTAGTTGATGAAGTTAAAAAAACTGAAACAATTAGAAAACCTCCTGTTCCTTTTAATTTAGGAGGATTACAATCTGAAGCTTATGGGGTTTTTGGTTTCAGTCCTAAAAAAACACAAATGATTGCTCAAAATCTTTATACTGGAGGATTTACATCTTATCCTCGTACTTCTTCTCAAAAACTTCCAAAAAGTTTAGAATACAAAAAAATATTCATGCAATTATCTAAAAATGCAGAATTTAAGAAGCATATTCAAGATTTACCTTCAGAATTAAAACCTAATGAAGGTAAAAAAAAGGATGCAGCTCACCCAGCTATACATCCAACTGGCGTTTTGCCTGATAAATTATCTAAAGATGAATTAAAAATTTATGAATTAATTGTTTATAGGTTCATAAGTGTATTTTGTGAAAATTCTAAATTAGAATCTGTGAAAACAGATTTATTAATAGCAAATGAAAAATTTAACTTCAAAAGAAAAAGAGTTTCTTATCTTGGATGGTTAGCACATTATCCTTTTAAAAAAATAGAAAATGAAAATTTTTTTAGATATTAAAAAAGGAGATATCATTAAAGTAGAAAAAATATGTTCTGAACAAAAAGAAACCAAACCTCCAGCTAGATATAATGAAGCTTCTTTAATTAAAGAATTGGAAAAAAGAGAATTAGGAACAAAGGCTACAAGAGCTGATATTATTGCTAAACTTTATGATAGAAAATATATTAGTGGTAAAAAAATTGAAGTAAACCAACTTGGTGAAAATTTAATTGATACATTAAAAGAATATTGTGAAGATTTAACTAGTGAAGATTTAACTCGTGATTTTGAAAAAAGATTAGAAGGTATCAGTAATGATAAGACTACTCAAGAAGCTGTTGTTAATGATGCAGAAAAAGAAGTTAAAGCTATTTTGGGCGATATTAATAAAAATGAAGCTGATATTGGTGATAAACTTTATGATGCTTACCAACAAAGTAGGATTGTTGGTGAATGTTCCTGTGGTGGAAATTTAGTTATGAAGTATTCTCCTAGAAATAAAAGCCATTTTTGTAGGATGTTCTAATTATCCTGAATGTGAAATTACTTATTCTCTTCCAAAAGGAGCTACTTTTTTAAAGAAAACATGTCCTAAATGTGGTCTTCCTATTATTTCTTTTGGTAAAACCTCGCCAACATGCTTGTTTAGATCCTAATTGTGGTAAAGATAATACTAAACGACATGTGGTTAAAGTTGTTGGGGTTTGTCCTGATTGTGGTAAAGATTTAGTTAAACGATCTGGTAGGTATGGGGATTTTGTAGGTTGTAAAAGTTTTCCTAGATGTAGATTTACCTGTTCTTTAGAGGAATTAAAAGATTTGGAAAGTAAATCTAAAAAATAATTTTTTTTAATTTTTTTTATTTAAAAATTTTACCCACTATTTTTTTAGAGTAAAATTGCTTTTTTTTAGAAAGTTATATAAATATTTAAATTGAATAGTTAATTATTATTAAATTTGAAATAATTTTTTTCATTACATTTTTTATAAAAAAATTTAATTTAATATAATTAGTGTAAATTTTGATTTAATAATTTTAATTATAAATTTAATATTTAATCAAAAATGATTAATTTAATATATAATAAATAGATGGTGAAATTAAATTTTTTTTAAGTTATAATTATTTTTTTTTAACATTAAAAAGGAATTATATTTATTATTTATAAAAAAAATTTATTTGCATTGTCTTTTATTTAATTTATGAGGATTTTATATGGATAAGCAAAAATTAAAAACAATTGCTAAAGCTGCGGCTATTATCATTATCATCATGGCCTTTTGTTTTGTACTTAGGGCTCATGCAGCAGATATTTCTATCATCCCTGATGATATGAAAGCTACTTATCAAGATTCTGATGGTTTGCCATACTTTAGTGAAATGGATTCATATTTTAATTTACGTATGACTCAAGATTATCTAGATCATGGATACTTTGGTGATACTTACGTTAATGGAACGGCTGTGGATATGCACAGGTCTTCACCTGATGGATTGAATGTGACTTTTGATCCAATGATTTCATGGGTAACTATAGGATTATATAATGTTGCTAATATGTTTCATTCTATGTCACTTAAAGAAGTGGCATTTTGGGCTGGTGCTATAGTTTCTTGTTTAGCAGCTATACCTGCATATACAATAGTTAGACGGGTTACGAATGATTATGGTGCGGCTACCGCTGCTATAATGGTTACTTTAGCTCCTAATTACTTTTCACATACATTTGCAGGATTTTTTGATACGGATATGTTCAATGTAACATTACCATTATTCATATTTCTGTTCTTTATTGAAAGTATAAGAAGCGATAATCCAAAACTTAGAATAATCTATTCTATTTTAACAGTGCTTACAGTGGCAATCTTTTCCATTTCATGGCAAGGGTACACTTTCTATGCTGCCTTATTAGTTTTAATGGCCATAGTATATTATGTTTTAGCATATTTACTTAAAATGGATGTTATTCAATCTGTTAAAAACTATGATAGTAAATTCCAATGGTTTATTAATCAAAGAATGTTATGTTCAATTATAGTTATCATGGTTATTGGAATAATTGGTGTTACTTTAATAAGTGGTATAGATTCAGTAAGTTCAACTATTTCAGGTTTATTAAGTTTACTTTCCTTGCAAAGTGCTGGAGGAGGTACATCTGTTTCAGGATTCCCTAATGTATTTATTTCTGTAGCAGAAATGCAAATTCCAACTCTTTTAACTGGAGGTATTTCTGGAGCATTTTTAGCTAACTCTCAATCTGTAGTTAATGGTATTGGTGGAATAGTTGCATTATTTGCAGCATTAGCTACTCTTTACTTATATACTAGTAGATTATGGAAATTACGATCAGTTCCAACATCAATTGAAAAACATACTGGAAAACCTTCCAAGAGTAAAAAGAAAATCTGCAGCTCAGAAAAAAAGATGAAAATAATAGATTCAACTTAGCTATTAAAGATTTAACTTCTTTAGGTGGTTCTGATGATGTCAATAAAGATAAACGTCTCACATTATTATACTTTACAGTATTTATGGTTTGGACTATATCATGTATTGTAGCTGTAACTCAAGGTACTAGATTTATCATGACATTAATGATACCTTTAGGTCTTTGTGTGGGAATATTCGTAGGTTATGCAGCGGATTATATAAAAGCTAAAGTAGAGGATGAAAGAAGATTATTCTTAATCTGTTTAATATGTTCCTTTTTAGTATCTTTCCCTGTTGTAGAACAAGTAAATTTCTTATCTGGAATTGTATTATTTGTAGTTCTAATTATAGTATCTGCTATTGCTGTTTATGGTGGAAAATTCTTTAAAGAATCAGATATTTCTCTTAAAAAAACTGCAGCAGTTTTATTAATTACTCTAGCTTTAATTTCTCCAACAGTTTGTGGGGCTTATCAAACAGCTTCTCAAGTTGTACCTGGGTGCTAGTGACCCTATGTGGAATTCTATGCAATACATTAATGGAACTGCAAATAACACTATATCTAGTGATGCGGTAATAGAATCTTGGTGGGATTACGGTTACCTATTTGAAATAGCCGCTAATAAGCAAACAGCATCAGATGGAGGTCAACAATCTGGGGATAGAGCTTTCTGGATGGGTCGTGCTATGACTACATCTAATTTAGATCTCTCAAAGAATATTCTGCAGATGTTAGCCACAACTGGTACTAAAGCAGGTGAAACTTTAAATAGTTATAATGGTAATAATAGTTCTCAATCAACTGATATACTATTACATACATTAGCATTACCTAAATCTGATGCTAAGAATATGATGATGAATAATTATTCATTAACTTCAGCTCAAGCAGATAATGTATTACAATATTCACACCCCGACAATCCAAAAGATGTTGTATTCGTAGCAAGTTCAGATATGCTTCAAAAAGCTGGTTGGTGGACTTACTTTGGTACTTGGAATTTTGAAGAGCAAAATAGTACAAGTTTACAATATATGGTATCTACTACTACGGCAAATATCACTCCTGGACATAGTGGTACTATTCCTTTATTAGATGAAAATGGTATTTCATTTAATGCTGTTATTAATAGAGGAGCTAATGGTACTAATAACACTACAGGTCAAGTGCAAGCAGTATTTGATAATAATAATACCACAGTTGAAGTAAATAACACAACTTATAATCCATTGAAAGCAAGTAATTTAATGGTTATTGAAGACAATTATCTTACTAAAAATGAGAGTATTCATGGTGCAACTGATGGGAATTATACATTATTTGTATTAGGTAATAATAATACTTATAATGCTATATTAATCGATAATAAATTAGTTGATTCTATGTTCACCCGACTATTCTTATTAGGTGGTAATGGTCAAGATCAATTCCAATTAATACATATGGATAGTGGAATTTCATTATGGAAAGTAAATAATAATGCTAGTTCTACTAGTTCAACCAATCTTACTAATTCAACGGGTTAAAATTAAAATTTAATATTTTTTAATTATTTTTTAATATAAATATAAAAATGAAGTTTTCATATACTTCATTTAAACTATTTATTTTCTTATTTTTTTTTAAGTACAAATTTTTTTTAATATATTCTTTAAACAAATTTTATAAACTATGAAAAACAAAATTATATTATAATAGTTTATGCGATACTATTTTTTTAAAATTTTTTATAATTAAAAATAACTTGGTGAGTAAATGGATATTGATGATAAAATAAAGGAGATTGAAGAAGAAATTCAAAAAACTCCTTATAATAAAGCTACCTCTCACCATATAGGTAAATTAAAAGCTAAGATTTCTAAATTAAAGGAAGAATCTATTCAAAGAAAAAGTTCTGGAAGTAAAGGTCAAGGATTTAGTATTAAAAAAAGTGGGGATGCTACTGCTGTATTAGTAGGTTTTCCATCAGTAGGTAAATCTACTCTATTAAATGAATTAACCAATGCTGAAAGTAAAGTAGGAGCTTATCAATTTACTACCTTAGATATTATTCCTGGAGTTATGGAATACAATAATGCTAAAATTCAAATTTTTGATATTCCTGGAATAATTACTGGTGCTTCAAGTGGTAAAGGTAGAGGTAGAGAAATTCTTTCAGTTGCTAGAACTGCTGATTTAATAATTGTAGTGTTAGATGTTTTCAACCCTCAACATTTAGAAGTAATTATTCGAGAACTTAGAAACATTGGTATAAGACCTAATGAGAAAAAACCAGATGTTACAGTTCATAAAAGAAGATTAGGTGGAGTTCAACTTTCTTCAACCGTTGAATTAACTTATTTAGATGAAAAAAACAATTAGATCAATTCTTAATGAGTATGGAATTCATAATGCTTCAGTTTTAATTCGTGATGATGTTACAATAGATCAATTTATTGATGCTTTAGAAATTAATAGGACTTATATTCCAATGGTTACTCTTTTGAATAAAGTCGATTTAGTTGATAAAAATCACTTAACTGAAATTAAAAAAACAATTCCTGATTTTATACCTATTTCTGCAGATAAAGACATGAACATAGATAACTTACGTGAAATAATATTTGAAAAATTAAATCTTATTAGAGTTTATCTTAAACCTCAAGGTAGAAAAGCTGATATGGTAGATTTCATTAATTATTAAAAAAGGGTCAACTGTTATTGATGCCTGTGGAAAGTTACATCGAGAATTTGTTAAGAATTTTAGATATGCTAAGATTTGGGGAACTTCAGTTAAATTTCCTGGTCAAAAAGTTGGGCCTGATCATGTTTTAGATGATGAGGATGTTCTTAGAGTTATTTTAAAGAAATAATTTTTCATGGATTTTTTTATTATGATAAATGGAAATAAAATAATTTTTATAACAGGCACCCCATGTGTGGGTAAAACTTCAGTAGCTTCTAATTTGTTTGATTATTTTAAAAAAATTTTTAATACAAAATTAATTAAGATTAATGATTTTGCCTTTGAAAATGATTTAGTTTTAGGTGAAGATCCTAAGAAAGGTTATAAAGTAATTGATGTTGATTATTTAGATGAAAAATTAAATCATGATATAAAATTATTTTTTAATTCAGATTTGGATAAACCTATTTCAAAGTTGGTTATTGTTGAAGGTCATCTTTCTCATCTTTGCAGTAATTGCGATAAATGTATTGTATTAAGGTTAAATCCGCAAATTCTTGAAAAAAGGCTTAAATCTAGAAATTATTCAAAATCTAAAATTAATGAGAATTTAGAAGCTGAAGCTTTATCTGTATGTTCTGCTGAAGCTTATGATATTCATGGAAATTTGGTTAATGAAGTTGATACTACAAATAAATCTGTTGATGATGTAACAAGTATAGTTAAAGAGATAATATTGAATGATGCATCTTATCCTGTAGGGAATATAGATTTTATGGATTGGTTTTTTGGATAATTAATTGTTATTCTATTTTTAAATCAATTTTTTTAAATTAAGGGATTATTTTACAATTTTGTTTTTATAAAAAATTTATTTAATAGAAAGCCCTTTTTAAATAAGAAAAACATAATGTTGTTTAATATTCTTCTTGTATCCTATGGTTCAGATTAACTTTCATGATTTTGTTTTAAATTGTTTTATCTTTTTAATACATTATTTAAATAGCTAATTCTATTATAGAAATTTTTCATAACCAAATTATGGGGAGAGTATAAATTGAAAAGAGGAAAAAGGACCTAATTGGATGTTAAATATAGCTAAAGAACGTATGGATATTCTTTTTTTCATTAGCTGAAAAAGAATTTATTGAGTATCCTGAAAGATCTCATAGGTACGTTGAATTAGCTAGAAAAATATCTACTAAATACAATGTAAAAATTCCTCTTAAATGGAACCGACGATATTGTAAAAATTGTTATAAGTTCCTATTTCCGGGTCACAATTCTACCATCCGGCTAATTAATGGAGAAGTTAATATAATATGTGGTGAATGTGGCCATATCATGAAAATTCCTTATATTAAGGAAAAAAAACTTAAAAGGAGAGCTAAAATTGACTCTTACAAAAAAAGAGATAATGAATAAAAGCCTTTCCGCTATGACAATAAACATTGGTAAATCTGGAATTAATGATAACGTTATCGAAGAGATTAAACGTCAATTAAAAGCCAATAAAATTGTTAAATTACGATTTGCTAAAGGAATAGCAATCAATAAAGATGATTATATTAGTGACATTGTAAGTCAAACAAAATCAAAACTTATTGACATTAGAGGAAATGTTGCTGTTATTTATAAAAGATCTTAAATTTTATTTAAATTTAGAGTTACACGACACCAGTCTTAAATTTAAATTATTAAGATTTTATGACTTAAAAAATTAAAAAACGTGGAGAATAAATATATGAGTACTGTATATGATTGTTCCTGCAGATGTTACTAATTAATCATGTTGCAGAAGAACTTAAAAAGAATGATAACGTTAGTGCACCTAAATGGTCTAACCTTGTTAAAACTGGTGTTCACCAAAGAAAGAAAGCCAGAAAATAGAGGACTGGTGTTTACCGAGGTCCTGATCTCCCGCTTGTCGGGACCGACTGGGTTCTCGATAGCTACAGCACCGGGAGAGATGCAATCTCCTCGGTGATCACGGGCACGACCATCACCGCGAAGTTCACGGATGACAGCAAGATCACCGGGAGCGCCGGGTGCAACCACTACGGCGGTGAATACCTCCTCGACGGCGCAAACCCTCTCGGTCTCCTCACTCTTCAGCACCCTGATGTACTGCGGCGAGCCGGAAGGTGTCATGGAACAGGAAGCACGGTACCTGGGCCTCTTTGATTCCGTGACGGGTTACCGCATCGACGGAGATCGGCTTGACCTCCTCGATGAGGTTGGGAAGGTGCTCCTCTCTTACCGGGCAGGATGCACAGATCAGCCCTGATCGGGCCACAGCTCCCGGGGGGCCCATCGGCCCCCGTTCCCAATTTTACTGCACTAGACAGGGCCCCTCCCCCATTGCACCAGATTTTGAAGGTTAGTTGAGGATACTCGCGCCACCAGCCCATCCCCCGGGGGAGAGGGCGATTGAGAAGATCTCAACGTAAATAGATTATCTTTTCTTCTCTCGCTTCCCACGCCTACCCGAGGAATAGATGCACAGAAGAGATGGACGCTACACGCTCGCAAAGCTTGCATTTCTGGTCGTAGTGGTAGCATGCCTCTTCTCAGCCGGCCATTCCGGCGGAACAGGTATACCCCGGATGATGCCGACCGGATCGCTGAACCGTTGGCCGGAACAGCATGGAATCTGGTCACCCTCCGCGCCGATGACGGTTCGATCACCGCGCCCCTCCCCGGGGCGGAGCCCTCATCATCTTCGGCGAGAGCGGCACGCTCTCGGGGTCCGCCGGGCTAAAAAGCCTGCCCATTATGGAATTATTAAGCAAAAAAAAGAAAAGGGGATAAAAATGTTAGAAAAAAAAGATTATGAAAGTTTGAATTGCATTGATGGGGATACTGATGTTTGCGAAGAGATAGAAGATTACACTGGGTATATTTGCGATGCTCTTGATGAAGCGGCTGTCAGTAATGTTAGCATTTACAATAGCGATTTATGGAACAATGCGCCAAACATTGAAGAATATATTGCCGATGCAATTAATGAAGGATTAGTTGACTTGAATAATTTTGATTTAATGCGCTTATTCCAAGCAGGGCGAATATGAGTATTATATACAACTTTTATATGACAATTTAGAAACTATTGTTTACAACGTTGCTGTAAATTATCTGAATGAAAATTATCCTAACGTAGAAGTTAATGAAAAAGATTTAGAAGATGCGTTAACTGATATTGATAATAATAATAATAATACTTTTGACGATATTACAGATGCGGTTGATTGCTTGATTGAGGAAATTGAAGAAGAAGAAGAGGGAAAAGAGGAATAATCAGTTTAATCCCTGCTGGAAGTCCCGGGCATTGTCCGGGGCTTTTATGGAAGGATTAAATATGTTAGAATATTTTTACCCCGTAAGACCTCACTTCGGGAGGCAGGGGCAAAAGGGAGAGGTAAACATGGAAAATTACGGGAAAATTAAAGCTGGTGAAATTGGCGAAGGATGCAAGGGTATATTTTTTTGAAATGCCGGATGGAACAGTTGAAATGGCACTGGAACACGATTTCTTTTTGGCAAGCAGGCCAAAAGGATATGTAGAAATTGAGGGCCTTTATCCCTATCCAGGCACATCAAAAGAGCTGAAGCTACTGCCTGTAATTTGGCAGCAGATAAAATGATTGAAGATGGGACGTTGGAATTTAATGACATGAACAGTATTTACTGATGAAAATCGCTTGGCTAGATTAAATGAATTAATTCATCCAAAAGTATTTGCCTATATTGATAAATTTGTCAAAGATAACTTACATTTAGATTATATAATTATTGATATGCCACTCCTTTATGAAGTGAATTATCAGAAGGTAGACTTAACAGTATTAGTTTATGCTAGCCCGCAACAACAGTTAGAAAGATTAATGGAAAGAAATAATCTTTCAAAACGTGAAGCCGAATTAAGAATTGGCCGTCAAATGTCAATTAACAAAAAGCTTTTTATGGCTGATTACGTTATTTACAATAACAATTCGAAAGAAACCTTAACAGAGGAAATAAATAAATTTTTAGAAAAATTAGGAGTATAACATGAAATTAAACGCCCAAATCAAAATTACAATCCAACAAATTATGTCACATGAAGATTTAAAGGTTTTAACTCTTCTTTATCAGCCGTTACTAGGCTCAAAACCTTTTGCCTTATATTTGACTTTGTATGGATTAAGTAATTTAGAAACTGGCGTTTCTCAAACATACTTGCAAAGAGATTTATTAGATTTATTGAATATAAAATCTAAAGATCATCTCAACTTCAGACATAAATTAGAAGCTTTAGGATTAATTGTTGTTTTTCAAAAAGATGATGAATATATCTATTCTTTAAAACCACCAATGACCGCAAAAGAATTTTTAAATGATACCATTTTCGGCTCATATCTGCAAGATTTAATTGGTGAAACACAACTGAAAAACTTAATTTTAGAATTTCGGTTAACTCAAATAGATATCATAGATTATTCAAATATAACTAAATCATTTAATGATGTTTATGAAGTTAAATCAGTAGAGCTTTTAAATACAGGTAATCATTTAAGAGGATCTAGTAAAAATAATGGAATGAAAATAATTAATGATAAATTTAATTATGAAGAGTTCCTTGAACTAATCCCAACTAGATACAAACGAGGACATTTATTTAATGCAGTTGTTAAATCTAATATTGAAAAAATTGCTTATATTTATCAATTTACGAATGAAGATATGTTTGAAGTTTACATTAATTCAAGTACGAAAGGTGAATTACCTAGTGAAGAAAAATTAAGACTTCAGGCTAGCCTTTATTACCAAAAAATCAATAATATGGAAAAACCAGAAATAGTTGAAAAAACTGATAGTATTTCGGAAAAGCTAGATTCAATTAATCCAAGCGATATTGTTAAGATGTACTCAAAAAGGGATAATATATCAGTTGATTTAGATACAGTTGTAGCTTTCTCACAACGTAATGATGCCACAATTGGAATTATCAATGTGATAATTTTATATACCATTAAAGATAAAGAGGGGATTTTGCCTAACTACACATATTTAGAGAAAGTGTTAAACACATGGCAAAATAATGGTGTTAGAACTACTGAAGATGCGGTTAACTACTTACAACAATTAAGTGATCCACAACTAAAGAGTAGCAGTAAATCATCTAAAAAGACAAAAGTTAAAGAACCAGATTGGTTAGATGAGTATATAGAAAATTTTTAGGAGGTACTAAAAATGGATTATAAAGAATTAAGGAAAATAGTCGAAAAAGATAGCGAAATCAAAAGGATGAATCTTTCAGATTATGAACTTTTAACAGCTTATCGATATTTAAAAATGAAGAAAACTAATGAAGATCCTAACTTTATTCCAACTTTAAGAAAAACGGAAGACAATTTAGAAATTATTATGATGCCTTCAGAAGATTTAGATAAAGAGTTAAGAAAAAAATCAGCTCAATCTAATGTTTTTTCATTGGATACAGTTAATTATTTACTAGAAGCTAATTTAGCTGACTTTATTTTGAATACTGATGAAAGAAAAGAAGCATATCTAAAGGCATCACGTTTTATTGACTTATTAAAAGAAAATAAATATTCTAAAGGTCTTTATCTATATGGAATGTATGGAACTGGTAAAACATATTTGTTATCAGCAATTGTTGAAGAGGTTTCCAAGTTTAAGAAAGTATTATTTGTATATTTTCCGGATTTGGTGAGAAATTTGAAAACGTCAATCTCAACTAATGAATTAGAAGATAAAGTAACGGCTCTAAAAACGACCGATTTATTAATTTTAGATGATGTTGGCAGCGAAAATATGACTGGATGGTTTCGTGATGAAGTGTTAGGACCAATTTTACAGTTCCGATTAGCTTCTGGATTACCAGTATTAATCTCATCTAATTTTAGTCAAAAAGAATTAATTACCTTTATGGCAACTGATCGATTAGAAACTGATCGCATCAAATCAGCAAGAATTGTCCACCGAATTCGGGAACTAACTGAAGAAGTCCCACTATCATCGCCATTTAAGAAGTAGACTTTAATGTTTGTAAATGATAATCTTAAATGGTAAAATGATTATGAATATAGTAAATGGGGAATATATATGAAAATAGAGTTTAAAGATGGGAACGTCAAAGAATTTAACAAAGGAACAACTCCGCTTGATATTGCGAAATCTATTTCTGACGGATTAGCTAATATGGCAGTTGGTGCCTTATTTAACGATGAATTTGTATCCAATGATTATCCTATTACCATCGATGGGAAAATAGAAATTTTAACTAAAAAGGATGACAGAAGTTTACATATCCTAAATCATTCAGCAGCACATTTAATGGCAGAAGCGATTACTAATTTATATCCTAATGCTAAATTTGGTGTTGGTCCAGCGATTGAAGAAGGATTTTATTATGATGTTGATTTAGGTGATCAAGTTTTAAGAGATAGTGATTTAGAAACGATTGAAAACGAAATGAAACGACTATCTCAAGTTGGTGCTGACATTATTCGAAAAGAATTAAGTTATGAAGCAGCTAAGAAAAAATTTGCCCATGATCCTTACAAATTAGAACTAATTGAAGAATTTAAAGATGAAGTAATCTCAGTCCATAAACAAAATAACTTTGTTGATTTATGTCGTGGTGGTCATGTTGAAAATACCAAAGTCATTAAACACTTTAAATTATTATCATTAGCTGGAGCATACTGGCGTGGTGATAGCAATAATAAAATGTTAACTCGTATTTACGGTACCGCATTTTGGAATAAAAAAGATTTAGATGAGCACTTAGTACTACTTGAAGAAAGAAAGAAACGCGATCATCGTCGATTAGGACGTGAACTTGGCATCTTTATGTTATCTGAATATGGTCCGGGATTTCCATTTTGGTTACCAAATGGGATGATTATTAAACGTGAATTAGTTAACTATTGGTATGAAGTTCATGACCGACATAATTATCAATACATTGAAACACCAACAATGTTAAGTCAAGAGTTATGGGAAGCATCAGGACATTGGGCTAATTATCGTGATAATATGTATACCTCAACTATTGATGAGCGATTATTTGCGATTAAACCAATGAACTGTCCAGGCGGGATGTTAGTTTATAAAAACGATATTCATTCATATCGCGACTTACCTTTAAGGGTGGGAGAATTAGGACATGTTCATCGTTATGAGGCGAGCGGAGCATTGAACGGGTTATTTAGAGTTAGAGCTTTCACTCAAGATGACGCTCACGTCTTTATGAGAAGTGATCAAATCTTATCTGAAATTGTTGAATTAATTAATCTATTTGATGAAATTTATGATACTTTTGGACTTAAATATCATATTGAATTATCAACACGTCCAGAAACGAATTTCATTGGTGAAATTAGTGATTGGGACAAGTCTGAAAAGGCATTATTTGAGGCGGCTAAATCAACCGGAAAAGAAGTCAAAATTAATCCGGGAGACGGAGCATTTTATGGCCCGAAATTAGATTATAAAATTAGAGATTCATTAAATAGAATTTGGCAATGTGGTACAATTCAATTGGATATGAATTTACCAGAAAGATTCGACTTATTTTATATTGATGAAACCGGAGAAAGAGTTCGTCCGGTAATGTTGCACCGAGCGATATACGGCTCACTAGAGAGATTTATTGGAATTTTAATTGAACATTATGGTGGAGCTTTCCCAGCTTGGTTAAGCCCACTTCAAACGAGAATAATCCCAGTCAATCTAAATAAACATCTTGATTATTCACAAGAAGTATTAGAAGCGTTACAACAAGTTGGAATTAGAGCTGAAATTGATGCTAGAGAAGAAAAATTAGGATACAAAATTAGAGATGCGCAAACTACTAAAATTCCTTTCTCTTTAGTTATTGGAGATAAAGAAATTGAATCAAAAGAAGTGACTTATCGTAAATATGGTGAAGAACAACAAGTAACTATAAAATTAGATGAATATGTAACAATGATTAAATCAATTGTAGATAATAAAGAATAATTTTGGAGATAATTTTAAAATGCGTGAAGGATTAAAAGAAGCTTTAAAAGCTAGACAAAAAGCCTATATTCCATATTCTAAATTTGGAGTTGGATGTGCAATTTTATTGAAAAATGGTACATATGTACATGGAGCTAACATTGAAAATATAAGTTATGGATTAACTTGTTGTGCCGAGAGAAATGGATTATTTAGTTTAATTTCTCAAGGTTATAAGAAAGAAGATATTAAAGAATTATTTATTATTGGTGATACCGGTGAAAAAGCCATCTCACCTTGCGGAGCTTGTAGGCAAGTAATTTTAGAACTTTGTCCAATCGATACTAAAATTACTCTTTCTAATTTGGATGGCTCACATATTATTGAAACTACGATTACCGAATTATTACCATACGCTTTTGATGAGTTTGAAGAAGACGAACAATAAAGCTAACAAATGGTTGAAAAATAGGCGTTCGCCATTAATTTAAGATAGAAAATATATGAAAAAGGAGATGAAGTACGTGAGTATACCTACACCACACATTAGTCTTAAAGACAAAAATTTAGTTGCAAAAACTGTATTAATGCCAGGAGATCCACTGCGAGCAAAGCATGTTGCACAAACATATTTAGAAGACGTGGTTCAAATTAATGGAGTCAGAAATATGTTAGGGTTTACCGGAACATATAAAGGGAAAAAAGTATCAGTCTTTGGGTCTGGTATGGGAATGCCTAGTATTGGAATTTACGCTTGGGAATTATTTGAGTTCTATGATGTTGAAAACATTATTCGAATTGGTTCTGCAGGAGCATATTCCATGGATTTAGATTTATATGATGTTGTCTTAGCCGACAGCGCAGTGAGTCTATCTAACTATGCAAGAACAATGGGATTGGATGTCGGTGAAGTAATTCTGCCAAGTCAAGAACTAAATGATAAATTAAGAAGAGCCGCTAAGAGATTAGGAGTTGTACTACATGAAGGTCCAGTACATTCATCGGATAATTTTTATTATAAAGATTTATCACAAGCTAATGCCTTAGTAAAAAGACATAATGCTTACTGTGTCGAAATGGAAAGTTATGCATTATTTGCCAATGCCCAAGCATTAGGCAAAAATGGAGCATGCATCCTAACTATTTCCGACCATTTAGTAACTCATGCAGTGACAACTTCTGAAGAAAGACAAAAATCTTTCCATCAAATGATGGAGGTTGCTTTAGAGTCTTTATTTGAATAATTATAAATAAGAAACACTTTTCAATTGAATGCCAATTGTTTTGGCATTCTTTTTTTAAAAAATAATCAAAAAAACGAAGAAAAACTTCAAAAAACATTGATTATTTTAATCTTTTCATATAAACTATATTTACAAACATAATATATATATATTAAAAAAGGAGGAAGTATATATCCTGACTTTTGTAAATATTTTAATAATAAAGGCACTTTTAAGCTTTACTAAGCCCAGAGGTGCCTTTTCATCTTCTTGCGAATTAAAAGTTGTTAAAATAATTTTTTTATCTCTTCGTTATTTTTAGTAAATTGGTTTAATTTTATACCATAATATTGACTAATTAACGTTAAATTTTCATCGATATAAAGTAATAAATATTTGTTGTTGGAGATTTTTACAGCTTGATATTTTCTTAAAGAGTCGACTAGTGATGTTAGTGATATTTTCTTTTTTAATTTTTTAACTTCAATTACTCTTAATAAAAATAATGTTACCATACAAATTAAAAAGTGTCCTCTAATTGATTCCATTTTAGAGTGATATACGGGTCTTGTCTCTAAGGTTGTTTTTAAGACTCTGAAAGAATCTTCAATTTGCCATAAAGCTTTGTAGGCATCTACCACTTCAAGTGGTGGTGCCTTTATTTCACTTGTTACGAATAAGTTAAATCCATCTAGTTCACTATCAATATCTACTTTTTCATAGTCAATAAACCGTTCGGTATCAACTTTTAACTCTTGGCCATCTTTATCATATGATATCTCTTTTATAAATTTAGAAGTATGACCAAATAATTCTCTTTTATATCCGGAAGGAGTCTCTACCTTCTTTTCTAATTTTGTTAGGGCGACATCTCGCTCATATTTAGTCTTTTGAGCGTAGTCTCTTGACCAATAAGCTATCTGAAGTTGTGGGATTTCAACTTTTACTTTTTTACCGTCTTTATTAGTGACTGTTAGAGTATCAAAATAGTCGACTCTAGATTTATATTTAGCCATTAAGTTTCCTTCTTTATCCAATATTTCTTCATATCCTTTAGGGTCAATAATCCAATCTTTTATTTCCTTTTTCGCTCCACGAACGGTTTCTGAGAAAATATAACCATCTCCATCTAAATAAGTTTTAGCTATGTTTTCACTTGAGTTTAAACCTTTATCTGCTATTCTAATTACTTTACCTTTAATGTTGTGCTTTTCTTTCATTTGGCCAATTACTTCATTATAGAAAGGATATTCTGATTCGTTTCCTGGATATATTTTATAATCA
The DNA here is from genome assembly GCA_050953825.1 of Acholeplasmataceae bacterium. Classification (GTDB taxonomy): domain Bacteria; phylum Bacillota_I; class Bacilli_A; order Acholeplasmatales; family Acholeplasmataceae; genus DUQW01. The sequence continues at coordinate 32,951 of JBMNNF010000009.1, forward strand.
ATTGGAATTTTATCTTCATCTAATAATAAAGCTAGTCCAATGATCGGTGAATTAGTATTTGACTTGCATGGTCCTTTTTGCATATAATCATGTGGCTTATCTATTTCAAAGAAGAAGTTTGTACAGTCAAAATACACTTTCTTTGTATTGGTCCTATATCTTTTACCATACTCACTTCTTATGTATTCAAAGATGGCTGTATCGGCATTATTACTCCCCAATGCTTCAATCGCGTCATACATTTGAGCTTTAGAAAAATCATAATTGTGATAAAGTGAATTATACATCGATTCATACGATTCAAGTTTAGAATTAGGATTTAATGCACGCGAATATACTAATAATTCAAAAACGTTAGATAAAGAATATCTAGCGTTTTTCCTAGACATATAAATGGTTGCGTCAACCAATTCTTTAAGTTGTAACTCATTATATAACCTTTTTAAAGGAAAATATCCAAGATGAATTAATTTCTTTTTATCTGTAGGTATCGGATCTAAAACTGAATTTTTCCTTCTTTCATTTTCCTCTTTAATCCAATTTTGAAAATATCCAATTGGATCAACATATTCTTTTTCTAAATTATCTAGATATCCTAAAGATTTAAATGTTTTTTGTCTAACATTTTTAATTTTCGGATCATAAACAGAGTCAACAATTGATAAATATACCCTTCCATATTGAGGGGTCTTTTTTAGATATAAAGCCATCTTTCCACCTCTTTGTTATCAAATTACTTCTATATTTATATTATATCATAATTCGCAATAATACGCAAGGGAAATGATAAAAATAAAATTTTACATTTGACAAATAAAAAAGGCTTTATAAAGCCCCAAAGTAGAAATTAGAATAAAATTAATTAAAAAATATTTCTTGCGTATTTACAAAAGACGGGATAAATAAGAAACACTTTTCAATTGAATGCCAATTGTTTTGGCATTCTTTTTTTAAAAAATAATCAAAAAAACGAAGAAAAACTTCAAAAAACATTGATTATTTTAATCTTTTCATATAAACTATATTTACAAACATAATATATATATATTAAAAAAGGAGGAAGTATATATGTTTAAAAGAATTATGGCGTTACTAATTATGGTGTTTGCGTCAGTTTTATTGGTTGCTTGTGCTCCAAAAATTGAAGGCGAAAAGATTGTTTTAATTACTGACAAGGGTGACATTGATGACAAATCGTTCAACCAAGGGTCATATGAAGGAGTTAAGAAGTTCGCTAGAAATAGAGTTGAATATGGTTACTTAAAACCAGAAGCAGCAACAAACGAAGCTTACATTGCCGCTATTGAACAAGCAATCGCTGATGGAGCTACAGTTATTGTTACTCCTGGATACTTATTCGAAGCTCCAATTAACGCTGTTCAAGGGGATTATCCGAATGTAAAATTCATTATTCTTGATGGTAGTCCAGCTAATGCGGGAGAAGGCGCCACCATTGAAAATAACGTTTATTCGGTATTCTATGCTGAAGAACAAACTGGTTTCTTAGCAGGATATGCTGCAGTTAAAGAAGGATTCCGCAAATTAGGATTTATGGGAGGAATGGCAGTTCCAGCTGTTCAAAGATTTGGTCACGGATTTGTTCAAGGTGCAGCAGCAGCAGCTAGTGAAATAGATGGATGTTCAGTTACGATTGATTACTTATATACTGGTGACTTTAAAGCTTCACCTGAAGTTCAAGCAGCAGCAGCTTCACTTTACCAAAAAGGTGTAGAAGTAATTTTCGCTTGTGGTGGTGCAGTAGGACAATCAGTAATGGCAGCAGCTGAAGCAGCAAAGGATAAATGGGTAATTGGTGTTGACGTTGACCAAAGTGCAGACTCTCCGAGAGTAATTACTTCATCAACAAAAGAATTAGCAAACTCAGTTATACAAGCTCTAGAAGCAATCTATGATACTAATGAATGGGCTACTAAATTTGCCGGAAAATCTGTAGTTCTAGACGTTACTAAAGATGGAGTTGGCTTACCTATGAAAACTTCAAGATTCAAAAAATTCAAACAATCTGATTACAATAAGATTTATGATAAATTAGTAAAAGGAACTGTTGTAGTAAGTAATGTTATCGGTGAATTTGGAGACGATGGAACAGCAGCCAAACAATTTGAAACTAAAGAAGTAAAAGTTAACGTTGTTCCATTTGGTTAATCAGAAAATTAATAAAAATTAATAAAATTATGCAAAGGGTAAGAACTTTTTCTTATCCTTTGTGTATATAATAAGAGAGGTTATTATGACAAACAATGTTATTGAGATGAAAAATATAACCAAAAGATTCCCTGGTATTATTGCAAATGATAATGTTTCATTTAATCTACGTAAGGGAGAAATACATGCTCTTTTAGGAGAAAATGGGGCAGGCAAATCAACACTAATGAGTGTACTTTTTGGGTTGTATCGACAAGATGAAGGGGAAATTTTATTAAATGGTGAGCCAATTAGTATTAATAGTCCAAATGATGCTAGTAATTATGGAATCGGAATGGTGCATCAACATTTTAAATTAGTTGAGGCGTTTACAATTTTGGATAATATCATTTTGGGGGTTGAACCGAATGCAATTGGTGTTTTAAAAAGGAAAAAGGCATATAAAAATCTTTTAGAATTAAGTGAAAGATATGAACTTCAAGTAGATTTAAAAGCTAAAGTTTCTGAGGTTACTGTGGGGATGCAACAAAGAACTGAAATTTTAAAAATGTTGTATCGCGAAAACGAGATATTGATCTTTGACGAACCTACAGCCGTTTTAATTCCTCAAGAAATTGATCAGTTAATGATGACTATGAAAAATTTAGCCAATGAAGGTAAATCAATTATTTTCATTACTCATAAACTTGATGAAATTATGGCGGTTTGTGATCGAGTTACAGTTTTAAAACAAGGAAAATATGTCGGTACTGTTGAAGTTAAAAACTCTACGAAAGAAGAATTATCTAGAATGATGGTTGGTCGTGATGTTGAATTTACAATTGAGAAACAACCTCAAGTTTTAGGAGATAATATATTAGAGGTTAGGAATTTAGTGGTTGTTTCACCATTTAGTAAAAAGAATGTTGTTAATAATGTAAGTTTTGATGTCAAAAGTGGAGAAATAGTTTGTATTGCTGGAGTTGATGGTAATGGACAAAGTGAGTTGGCATATGCTATTTCAGGATTAATGAAGCCTAAAAGTGGAAGTATTCACCTAAATGGGGTTAACGTAGTTAATAAATCTATTAGATACAGAAATGATAATGGATTAAGTCATATACCAGAAGACAGGCAACGCGATGGATTAATATTAAATGATACTTTGGCACATAACTTAAACTTGAAAAAATATCATTTACATCCATATCAAAAATTAGGTATTGTTAATGAAAGAGCGATCCTTAAACATGCCGAAGAGTTAATTGAAAAATTTGATATTAGAAGTGGCCAAGGTGCTAAAACTTTAGCAGGATCCATGTCAGGTGGTAACCAGCAAAAGACAATTATTGCTAGAGAAATTGATAAGGGTGCAGATCTATTATTATCAGTTCAAACAGTAAGAGGACTTGATGTTGGAGCTATAGAATTTGCTCATAAACAAGTTCTTGCTGAAAGAGATGCTGGAAGAGGTGTCTTACTTATTTCTTTTGAATTAGAAGAAGTAATGAGTATCAGTGATCGCATCTTGGTTATGTATGAAGGTGAAATTGTTGGCGATTTAAATCCTGAAGAAATTACTGTTGAAGAATTAGGTTTATATATGGCAGGTTCTAAACGTGATGAAATTAAAGCTGAATCTAAACCGACATTACCACCACCAGTATTAGAAGTTGAGAAAGAAACTTGTGAAAAAGTCGAAATAATTGAGTACGAACCTAAATATAAACCAATGAAAAAGTATCCAAATTACAACAACTTGTTTACTAAACAAATGATGAGAAGTCGTGGTGATAGAAAATGAAATCAAAAAAAGTATCGTTTTTCAGTAAACCTGCTGTAAAAAGCATATCATCATCTTTATTAGCCATCTTTTTAGGATTATTAATTGGTTTTATTATTATGATTGTGTCCAATCCGAGAAGTGCAATTCCAGGTATTGGTAGAATGTTTATTGGACCATTTAACAATCCTGCTGGTCCAATGAGAGGTATTGGTCAGTTATTATATCGTGCCACACCATATATATTTACTGGATTAGCTGTTGCATTTGCTTTTAAAACTGGATTGTTTAATATTGGTGCAAGTGGCCAATATATGATGGGAATCTTTGTTGCTATGCTTATCGCTTTTAAAGGTGAGGCATTAGGATGGGCCCAATGGCCAATTGCCGTATTAGCCGGGGCATTGGCTGGCGCTATATGGGGTTCTATTTCAGGTGCGCTAAAGGCACTTTTAAATGTAAATGAAGTTATTACTTGTATTATGTTGAACTATACAGCTCTTTATGTTATGAATGGGCTTTTGAAAAATTATTTTATGGGTGATGTCATTAACCCAGCTCAAAATAGAAGTTTTCCAATTCCAGAAAACGCAAGAAATTCATATTTTTTCCTAGATAAGATTTTCCCTAACTCTGGAGTTGATATTGGTATATTTATTGCAATTATAGTGGTTTTAATTACCTTTTTCATTTTAAAGAAAACTAAATTTGGTAAAGAACTAATTGCAGTTGGATCTAACCGATATGCTTCTAGATATGCTGGGATTAATGAAAAGAAAAGCATGATTTTATCAATGGCCATTGCTGGATTATTTGCTGGATTAGGTGGAGCTTTATTCATCTTAGCTCCAAGTGTTAGAAATCTTGGTAACAATTATGCAGTTGAAAATAACATTTCACCAGTTGGATTTGATGCTATTCCGGTTGCATTATTGGCTAACAGTCATCCAATTGGAGTATTTGTTTCGGCACTATTTATTCAACACATTAAAATTGGCGGACAATATATGCAAAGTGTCGGATTTAAACCCGAAATAGTTGATGTAATTATTGGTGTTATTTTATATTTCAGTGCGTTTGCATTAATAATTGGTCGATATGTAACTAAATTATTTAGACGTAAAAAGGCTAAAAATGATGACAAACAAGAATTAGAACTTATTGATTATGATGCTCAAAATCAAGAAGTACCTATGACTAGTGAAAGACTAGAGGCTGAGTATCTATTAGAATATGAAAAGGTCCAAATTGATGTTCGTAACGTCCAAATTATTTATGGTGAAGATTCATCTAATCAAAATGTTTTATCGAATTTAACTTTACTTGAAAGTGGAGAGAGTGGAACAATTATTACTTGGCACTCAAATTATGAAAAGATACTTACTTCCAATGGCGTTTTGAAACGAATTAAACAAAAACGACAAAAGAATCAAGACGAGCATTTTAGTGTTGTTGAACTAGCAGCAACCGTATCGTCAAGTAAGTATCCAGATAGATTTAATGCTTCTGTAGTAATTCCGGTGATAGTTTATGCGAAAGATGCCAAAACTTATGAACTAGAAAGAGAAGTTGATTTATCATTGAAATATAACTTCAATGAATACACTCCAGAAGAAGTTTATGGATTTGCCAAGGAAGATTTTGAATTGAGTCAAGCCGCTTTGATTGAAGATGATAAATCACCAAAAGAAATACTTGCGACAGGAGGTGATTTGGAATGATTTCATTTTTATTAACACAATCATTTTATTTTATCATTCCCTTATTGGTAGTTGCCATAGCCGGAATGTATTCTGAAAAAAGTGGCACAGTCAACATCGCTTTAGAAGGAATTATGGTTATGGGAGCTTTTGCCGGAATATTTTTTATTTCATCAGTTCAATTCTTTTTCGAACCAGAAAACCTTGAAAGAATTGCAGAATTACCAGAAAGATTACAAGTGTTTTTAAAAAACTCAGCAACATTCCTTAACAGTAAGCCACATTTATTATTAACAATTGCTATGGTGTTATCGATTCTATCGGGAATGTTATTTGCCTCACTTTTAGGTTTACTAGCAATCAATATGAAAGCTAATCAAACTATTGGCGGTGTGGCGCTTAATATTTTAGCTGGAGCTTTAGCGATATTCCTAGCGAGAACACTAAATAATACAGAAGCGAGTCAAGTTAAATTTACCAAAGAAGCATTTATCTTTAAATCAAACTTTTTAATTGATTTATTCCCTAATTTAGAACCAGGAACATTTATCTATCGGGTTGTATCGGGATTAAATAAAGTATTTTTCTATGACTCATATATATTCGTTTATATTGCTATTATCATTTTTGTAGCTACCGCATTTATTATTAAGAAAACCCGCTTTGGAATGAGATTATCTGCTTGCGGCGAACATCCTCATGCAGCTCAATCAGTAGGGATTAACGTTTATCGTTATCGCTGGGCAGGAATTTTAATTTCTGGAGCATTAGGAGGTTTAGGAGGATTAATTTACATTATTCCAACCTCGGTTAGTTTTAGTGGCTCGGTTGCTGGTTATGGGTTCTTAGCATTGGCTGTACTAATTTTTGGACAATGGAAACCTAGTGGAATTTTATTCGCTTCGATTTTCTTTGGTATATTTAAAACATTATCAGTAGTGTATATTGGTATTCCATTTATCATCAATTGGATGGAGAAAAATCCAAATATTCCATTTGGAATGATATTTAACTTAATGCCTTATTTAATTACTTTAATTGCACTGGCAGTTACTTCTAAAACATCAAGAGCTCCGAAGGCGGCAGGCATTCCATTTGATGCGAAAGGAATGTAGAATTAACTTAAATAATTATGAAAGAATGTCAATTTTTTAAGACATTCTTTTTTATTGCTTAATTATGTATAATTAAGGTATTATAATTATAGTGAAAGGACTTGATAATATATGATGAAGGTAATTGTTAAAAACGAAAGAAAGAAAGGGTTTGAAATTGGATCAAAACCAATTCCAGATAAATTATTACCCAATGAAGTTTTAATTAAAACTATTTCAGTTTCTATTTGTGGAACCGATTTACATATCTATAACTGGGATGTATGGAGTCAAAATCGAGTCAATCCACCAATTACTGTTGGTCATGAATTTAGTGGTCAAGTTGTCAATATTGGTTCTGCGGTAACCAAAGTTAAAGTTGGAGATGTTGTTTCTAGTGAATCACATATTGTTTGTGGAAAATGCGAGTTTTGTTTAGCGGGTAAAGGACATATTTGTGAAGCGACCAAAGTTATTGGTGTCGATACTGATGGATGTTTTGCCGAATATGTTAAAGTTCCACAAGAAAATTTATTTATCGATACTTCAGGTCTTGATCCACTCCATTTATCAGTCTTAGAACCATTAGGTAATGCAGTTCATGCAGTTAGACACTTTGATGTTAAAGATAAAGATATCTTAATTATTGGTTGTGGACCAATTGGATTAATGGGAATTGATGTCGCCCTAGCAAGTGGTGCTAAACGAGTTTTTGCTTCAGAGGTGAATCCTTACCGAATTAATTTGGCTAAAGAATTGGGAGCTGATTTTGTGATTAATCCTACCAAAGATAATCCTTTAGAAATTATTATGAAAAACACTAATTATAAAGGAGTTGACGTCATAGTAGATTTTTCAGGAAATAAGGGAGCGGTTGAAGATGCATTTGATTATATTAAGCCTGGTGGCGGTATTTCAATTCTTGGTGTATTTACTGAAAAATTAAATTTAGATTTTAATAAAATTGTTTTTAAAGGTTTAAATGTTTACGGAGTTACTGGTAGAATGTTACCACAAACATGGAATCAAATCGATGAACTATTAAAAAACCACAAACTTCAATTTGATAAGTTTGTGACTCATATATTTCCATTTGATGAATTTGAAAAAGGATTCAAACTAATGAATGAAGGTAAATCAGGAAAGGTAGTTTTAAAATTATGAAAAAAAATAATCTTGAGTTAAAAATTGAAGAATTAAAACGTGATGGTGTTTACCGCAAATTATCAATCAGTTCAAGTCCAAATGAAGCAGTTATTACCTTAAATGGTAAGAAAGTAGTAAATCTATGTAGTAATAACTATTTAGGATTTGCCAATCACGAACGGTTAAAACAAGCGGCAAAGGCGGGAATTGATAAATACGGAGTTGGTTCTGGTGCCGTTAGAACGATTAGTGGTAATATGCAAATTCATGAAGAGTTAGATGAAAAATTAGCCCAGTTTAAACGTGAAGAAGCCGCTTTAGTCTTTCAATCAGGATTTTTAGCTAATTTAGGAGTTATTCAGGCAATTACTGAGCGTGGTGATTTAATTATTTCTGATGAATTAAACCACGCTTCAATTATTGATGGTGTTAGATTATCTAGAGCTGATAAAGCGGTCTTTCCTCATAGTGATATGAAAGCGTTAGAGGCGATTTTAAAAGAAAGAAGAAATAATTATAATGAGGTTTTAATTATTACTGATGGGGTCTTTTCGATGGATGGTGATATCGCTAATCTTCCAGAAATTGTAAGACTCGCTAAAAAATATGATGCTAAAGTTTATGTTGACGATGCTCACGGATCGGGAGTATTAGGTGAAAATGGAAGAGGAACTGTCGACCATTTTCACTTGCACGGTCAAGTTGATTATATAATGGGGACATTATCTAAAGCGATTGGCGTCGTGGGAGCCTATATAGCTGGTTCTTATGAAATGAGAGATTACTTATTACATAGAGGGCGTCCATTATTGTTTTCAACATCAATGATGCCAGCAGCAGCTAGTGCGGCTATTGAGGCGATTACGATGTTAGAAGAAAGTGATGAATATACTAAAAAGCTTTGGGATAATACTAATTATTTTCAATCCAAATTAAAAGAATTAGGCTTTAAAATTGGCAATACTAAAACACCGATTACTCCATTAATGTTATACGATGAAGCGAAAACAATGGAATTTGCCAAAAAACTATTAGAACGTGGCGTTTATACATCAGGTATTGTCTTTCCCACCGTTCCTAAAGGAACAGCGAGAATTAGAATGATGATTTCCAGCAATCATTCAAAAGCGGATTTAGATTTTGCGATTGAGCAAATTTATGAGTTATCAAAAGAATTAGGAATAATATAAAAGGAAGGCACAGCGAATGTTAGAAGTGAAAAATGCGAGTTTTAGCTATGGTGATAACCTGGCAGTCGATAATGTTAGTTTTACGATACAACCAGGTGAAATTTTTGGTGTATTAGGAGCCAATGGTGGTGGTAAAACGACAATATTTAGAATGATTATGGGCTTACTTGAGCCAAATGAAGGTGAAATTAGATATTTTGATCGAATAGTTAGTTATGAAGATGTTAATGAAATTGGATATCTAATTGAAGAACGATCTTTACTTCAAAAAATGACTGTTGAAAACTTAGTTAAATTTTTTGGGGGATTAAAAGATTTAGATGAAAAAACAGTTGAAAGAAGATTAGATTATTGGTTAAATCGCTTTGAAATAACTGAATATAAAAAGAAAAAGATTACTGAATTATCGAAAGGTAATCAACAAAAAATTCAATTTATTACTGCCATTATTAATAATCCAAAACTATTAGTATTAGACGAACCATTCAGTGGTTTAGATGTTATTAATACTAAAATGTTTGTTGATGTTATTAATGATTTTAAAAATAATGGTTCAATGATTGTATTTTCTTCCCATCAATTAGATGATGTGGAAGCTTTTTGTGAGAAAGTATTAGTCCTTGATAAAGGAAAAGCGGTGTTAAACGGATATATTAAAGATATTAAAACTAACTTCAAAAAGAAAAATATTAAAATTGATGCTGAAGGAATTGATCTTGAAAAACTTGTAAATATTAAAGGAGTTTATGATGTCGTTAAAAAAGCTAATATTATTGAAGTAAAAATTGAAGATGAAAGTGTGTCAAAATTAGTTTTTGATTACGTCAAAACGTTAAATAAAGTTAGAAGATTTGATGTTGAAGAAGCTAAACTTTCAGATATTTTTATTGAAACGGTAGGTAAGAAACATGAAGAAGTTTAGATTTTTGTTAAAGCATAATTTGAAAAAATTAATTTGGACTAAAGGATTTTTAATTTCAAATATCATTATTTTCATAATTATGGTAGTATTGATAAATTTGCCGAATATTATCAATCGCTTTGATTCTAAAGTTGAAGATGTTGAAGTTTTAATTTATTTTGATGATTTAAGTAGTAACAATGATGAAGAAATTACTAATTATTTAAATCAAAATTTAACTAAAGAAAAATTAACTCTAATGGGGTTTGAAGATGTCACTATTAATTTAGTTTACTCCGATATGGCATTGACTGATGATAAATTGGATCAAGTTGTTAAAAATTTTCGCGAGACTGATAGTGTTTCATTAATTAGATTTGTTAACACCACTGATTATAATAATTTAGTTGCTGAAAATTATGATAATCATGCTTCATCTAGGATAACCGGTGCGTTATCATCTGTAATCAGTCGAGCAGTAATAGATATTAACAATATCAATGTTAAATACGTTGAAATAATAGAATTTGCGGTACCTGGAGATGAAGATATTAGTGAACAGAGAATGATTCAGATGAATATTATTAACTTAATTGTTTCAATTCCAATGTTGATGATCATTATCAGGGCATTAGTTTTTGTTGGAGTTGATATTGTTCAAGAAAAATCATCAAAAGCTATTGAGACTATCATTTCTTCAGTTCCGGCTAGAAGTCACTTTTTCTCAAAAGTATTAGCTAGTTTGGGGTTTGTTGTAATTCAATGTATATTAATGTTAATTTTTGGCGTCATTGGTAGTTTATTTAGTGGACAACAATCATTTTCACAAGTATTAACATTTATTGATGTAGATCCCGCGGAATTAACTGCATTCTTATTAGTGACATTGGTATTCACTGTCTTAAGTTCATTATTATACTTAATAATAGGTGGCCTCTTAGCTGCTATGAGTAATTCTCAAGAAGATTATCAAACATTCCAAACTCCAATTACTTTAATCATTTTATTAGGATTTTATATGAATATGTTTTTATTCAATTTTGGACAAACTGGGCTTAATATTTTAAAAGTATTTTCATTTATTCCACCATTAAGTGGATTTATTGCCCCATTCGCTTTTGCGATTGGCGTATTAAATTGGTGGGAAACCTTAATTGCCTTTTTAGTCTTTGGAATTGTCTTATTTTTAGTTTTATATTTCTTTGAACCAGTGTATCGAGTTTCAATATTAAGCTATGAAAAAACTAAGTTTTTCAAGAGAATTGCATCTAACTTTAAAAAAGCTAGATTGGAAAGGAAAGGTAAAAAATGAATAATCAAGAATTAACACAATATATATCAGGGATATTTGACCCTTCAGCTAGAAAAACACTAGGTGAAACTGGTGGGATTAAGTCGGTTTACATTAAACCGGATGGTGTTTGCGAAGTAACAGTAATGATTTTTAATAAAGAAAAAGATGAAAGAGCAGTTAGGATTGCGTTAACCAAACTCTTAAAACAAGATCTTAATCTTCCTGGAGCCATCGTTAATATCGAGGAATTTCCAAAAGAAAGAATTAATTATTTATATCTTGGGATTGCTAGTGGTAAGGGTGGGGTTGGTAAATCGACGGTTACGGTCAATTTAGCAAAAGCGTTAAATGAATTAGGAATCAAGACAGCTATTATTGATTCTGATGTTTACGGAGCGTCCATTCCCTTTATTTTAAATATTAAAAAAACACCAGTAATGGGTGATGAAAATGAAATGATGATACCACTACAAGGTGATGGAATCGAAGTAATTTCTACTGAATTTTTTATGCCAGATGATAAACCGTTAATGTGGCGTGGTCCGATGTTAAATAAGATGTTAACGTACTATTTTAATAGTGTTAGATGGGATGATCAAACTAAGTTAATTTTAATCGATTTACCTCCAGGAACTGGAGATGTCGCTATTGATATTAATCGGTTCGCTCCAAATAGTAAAATGATAATTGTGACAACACCAAATCTTGCAGCGGCTAAAATTGCGGTAAAAGCTGGTGTTGGTGCCAATCAAATGGGAAATGAAGTTATTGGAGTTATCGAAAATATGAGTTATTATTTAAATCCTCATTCACAAGAAAAAGACTATATTTTTGGACAAGGTGGCGGAATTGAAGTTGCTTCAAAATTAGATGTGAAACTTCTTGGGGCAATTCCGATTAATTACGAAGAATACCAAGATGTTGTCAATCAAGAATATAAAATGATTGCACAACAAATTATAGAAATAATGGAGCTTGAAAATGTTAATCAATAATGAGTTTATCCACATTCGAACATATGAAGTAGAAAAACCAAAGGCAACGATTGTTTTTTCACATGGTATTGCTGAACATCATTTAAGATATAAAACCTTAATCGATTATTTAAACGAAAGCGGATATAATGTTTTAGCATATGATTTAAGAGGACACGGGAAAAGTGGTGGTAAAAGAGGATATATTAAATCAGCTAACGTATATGTTGAAGATTTAAATTATTTAATTGGAGTTGCTAAAGAAAAATATAACCAAAAAGTATTTTTAATCGGTCACTCACTAGGTGCTTTAATTGGTAATTTATATTTAATTAGTAGGAGTTTTGATGAATTAAATGTAGACGGCGTAGTTGGATCAGGAACCGCAGGAAATTATCAAAAAGCATCTAATATTTTAAGATATTTACCAGTTAATCTTTTATGGTTTGTTAAGATAAAAACTAATTTTAAAGATCCTAATTTGTATCAAGATCCAACTCAAACAATCAACTTTGTGAAAGATGATTTTTTATTAGATTCTTTTTATCTTACTTTAATTGACAGAACTATGATTAAAGGAATGAGGAGATTGAAAAAATCAATGTCCAAAATTGAAACACCATATCTTTTTGTTCACGGTGAAGATGATAATATAATTCCGATAAAATCAAGCAAAAATCTCTTTAATCATATTAAATCAACAGATAAAATACATAAAGTTTATCCAGGATTGAAACATAATATTTTAAACGATAATAAAAGTTTAGAAGTATTTAAAGATATTGTTCAGTGGTTAAATGAACGGATTTAAATTTGTAGTTTAAAATATGTGTTTTAATGGTAAAACTTCAAAACAACAAATATATTTAATATAATTAAATAACATCTCGATTTAAAATTGACATAACCTGTATTTTATGATAATATTAACATAGAAATATAAATAATAGACGGCGTCTATTTTAGTAAACGGTGATAAGATGAAAAAATTAAATCGAAAAAACAAAACAACAAGCCCTGTAAAAATATTACAATTCGGTGAAGGTAATTTTTTAAGGGCTTTTATTGATGACTTCTTTCAAATCTTAAACGATAAGAAGTTATTTGATGGTAGTGTCTGTGTCGTTCAACCAATTGAGTTCGGTCGCGTTCAAGAATTAAGTGAACAAGATGGTTTATATACACTAATTATTGAAGGCATTAAAGATGGTAAAGTGTCAAAAACAACTAAAATTGTTGAAGTTTTATCTGATTTTGTAAATCCTTATACTGAACTTGATAAATATTTAGCTTATGCTAGATCAGAAGATTTAGAATTTATCATTTCAAACACGACCGAAGCGGGTATTGTTTATGAAGAAGAAATGATAAGCCGTAATCACACACCAAAATCATTCCCAGCGAAATTACTATTATTCTTATATGAAAGATATCATCATTTTGGTGGTTCCAAAGCATCTGGTTTAGAAATTATTCCGTGTGAGTTAATTGATGATAATAGTGATAAACTTTTAGAAATTTTAATTAAATTAGCTAAATATAACAAGTTGTCTAATGAATTTATTAATTGGTTACAAAACGATAACTACTATTTTAATACATTAGTTGATCGAATTGTTCCGGGATATCCGAAAAATGATATTGAGGAAATTACTAAAGAATTAGGATATATTGACCATTCAATCGTTAAATGTGAAGTTTTCCATTTTTGGGTTTTACAAAAAAATCCTAATTATCAATCAAAATTAGAAGGACCATTTAAAAATTCAGGGTTAGATGTATTTTTTGTTGATGATATTAAACCATATAAAGAAAGAAAAGTTAAAATATTAAATGGGACTCATACAGCGATGGTTCCAGTTTCTTATTTAATTGGTCATGAGGCGGTTAGAGAATCAATTGAAGATCCGAAAGTACTAAAATTTGTTAATTCGTTTTTAACCAAAGAAGTAATCCCAACCATTAATTTACCACTTAGTGAATTAAAACAATTTTCCAAAGATGTTTTAGAAAGATATCAAAATCCGTTTATTCATCACTTATTAATGTCAATTGCCTTAAATAGTGTTTCTAAATTTAAATCTAGAATCTTACCAACTATTTTAGAATCGAAAGAGCTAGGATTATTTCCTAAATATGCGCTATTTTCACTAGCTGCATTAATAAGATTTTATCAAGGTGTAGATGAAAAAGGTAATCAAATTAAGTTAAATGATGATCCTAAATTTTTAACATTATTTAAAGAATTATGGGCTGCAAATGATTTATATAATTTAGTAGTAACTGTTTTAAATATGAAGTTTTGGGAAACTGATTATTTAGGAGAAAAAGAAGTAGTTGATTTTGTCTATAAGTATTTGAAATTAATTTGTGAGTCTGGTACTGAAAAGGCATTGGACTTGTTATTAAAGGAGGCCAAATGAAAAGGTTTGTTCAAATTAATCAACTAGATAATGTGATGGTAGCGTTAGAAGACTTTACGACCAATGATGTCGTTTCGAATGTTAAAGTTTTAGTAGATGTTAAAGCGGGCCATAAAGTAGCATTAAAAAATATAAAAAAAGGTGAGAATATTATTAAGTATGGTTCACCAATTGGAGCGGCTACTAAAGATATTTTAGCAGGTGAACATGTCCATACTCATAATGTTCATACAAATCTCGGCGAAATTTTATCTTATGAATATAAACCAGTTACTATTAACAACAATCAACCAATAGAAGAAAGATTTATTAATGTTTACAAACGAAATAATGGTGAATATGGAATTCGTAACCAAATTTATTTAATTCCAACAGTCGGTTGTATTAATAGTGTTGTTAATCATTTTAGTAAGAAATTTAATGAAACTCATCCTGTGACAAAATATTTTGATGGAGTCTTACCAATTACTCATCCATATGGGTGTAGTCAAATGGGTGATGATTTAGTTAATACTAGAGAAACTCTTCAAAATATTAGTTTACATCCAAATGCGGGTGGTGTTCTAGTTTTAGGATTAGGTTGCGAAAACAATCGATTAAAAGAGTTTATGGCAACTTATAATTATCAACATAAAAGAATTAAATTTTTAAATCTTCAAGATATTAAAAATGAAGATGAAGCGGTAATGAATGCTTTAGAAGAATTATATAGTCTAATGACGGATGATAAGAGGGAAAAAGCACCACTAAGCGTTTTAAAAGTTGGATTAAAGTGTGGAGGAAGCGACGCTTTCTCGGGTATTAGTGTTAATCCCTTATTAGGATTATTTAGTGATTTCCTAATTAAAAATGGCGGGACAACGGTATTGTCCGAAGTGCCTGAAATCTTTGGTGCTGAACACAATTTGTTAAATAGAACTATTAATAAAGAAGTCTTTGATAAGCTGGTAAAAGTTATTAATGATTTTAAAAATTATTATAAATCACATAACCAAGTGATCTATGATAATCCATCACCTGGAAATAAAGATGGTGGCATTACCACGCTTGAAGAAAAGAGTCTAGGTAATATTGAAAAAGGTGGGATTAGTCCAATTGTTGATGTCTTACAAACAACCGATAGACTTAAAATAAATGGATTGAACTTTATTAAGGCACCAGGTAACGATTTAGTTTCAACCACAACACTAGCAATGAGTGGCGCTCAAATTGTGTTATTTACTACTGGTAGAGGCACTCCATTTGGTGGTTTTGTGCCAACAATCAAAGTTTCAACAAACTCCACATTATTTAATCAAAAAAGAAATTGGATTGATTTTGATGCTGGCAAATTATTAACGGGTACTTCATTTAATGATTTAAAAAATGAATTAGTGGATTATGTTATCAAAGTTAGTAATGGTGAACTAACAACCAATGAAAAAAATAACGCTAGCGAAATTGCTATATTTAAAGATGGCGTAACATTATAAGGAGGAAATTAAGATGAAAAATTTTATTCATGATGACTTTTTACTAGACAATGAAACTGCAAAATATTTATATCATAATCACGCAAAGAAAATGCCGATTATTGATTATCACTGTCACTTAAACCCAAATGAAATAGCTGAAAATAAAAAATTTAAAAACATTACTGAAATTTGGTTAGGTGGAAAAGGATTTGGTGATCATTATAAATGGCGTTTGATGAGAACTAATGGAGTAGATGAAAAGTATATTACTGGTAACGCTGATGACTTTGAACGTTTTGTAAAATGGTCAGAAACTGTTCAGTATTTATTTGGTAACCCCCTCTATCACTGGACTCATTTAGAATTAAAGAGATATTTTGATATTGATTTATTAATGAATCCACATAATGCTAAAGAAATATATGAAACAGCTAATCAAAAATTAGCTAATTTATCGGCTAGAGATTTTATTAAAAATTCTAATGTTGAAATTATTTGTACAACAGATGATCCAGTTGATGATTTAAGATATCACAAACAATTAAAAGAAGAAAAAGATTTAGGCTTTAAAGTCTTACCAGCATGGAGACCAGATGTAGTGGTTAATATCAATCTTGACACTTTTGCATCATATGTTGAAAAATTAGGCAAAGTTTGTGACATTGATATTAATAACTTAAATGCATTAGAAAAAGCGTTAAGATTAAGAATGGATTATTTCCATAAAAATGAATGTCGCCTATCTGATCATGGAATTGATCAAATGGTATATGAACCAGCTTCCAAACAAGAAGTTCAAGAAATATTCACTAAAGCTATGAAAAAAGAATCTCTAACTAAGTCAGAGATTGCTAAATATAAAGGATATATGATGACGTTTTTTGGCCGTGAATACCACCGTTTAGGTTGGGTTCAACAATATCATATTGGAGCAATTAGAGATATTAATAAGCGCCAATTTGAAACTTTAGGTAAAGATAGCGGTTATGATGCCATCCAAGATAATTTAGTAGCGGAAGCCCTAGCCGCTACCCTAAATAGTTTAGATGCGACTAACCAATTACCTAAAACCATTATTTATGCATTAAATCCACGTGATTTTGAAGTAGCCATTACTATTATGCAAGCGTTCCAAGGTGGAGGAACTAAAGGGAAATTACAATTCGGTGCACCTTGGTGGTTTTTAGATAATGAAGATGGAATTGAAAAACAATTCCGTGCCCTAGCAAATAATGGTATGTTATCACAATTCGTAGGCATGCTAACTGATTCAAGAAGTTTCTTAAGTTATCCAAGACACGAATATTTTAGAAGAGTCTTATGTAACTATATTGGAAAAGAAGTCGAACGCGGCAGATTTCCACGCGACTTAGAGTTACTAGGTCAACTTGTTGAAGATATTTCTTATAATAACGCTAAAAATTATTTTGGATATTAAAATTTTCTTTTAAATATTTAAATAATTGATTAATGCTTTCATTATTTAATGGTTGAGAATATTTAGATTGAATATAAGGATATTCATAAAAGTGAAATATCGATTTATCCCAATCATCATAACGGTTGGGATGAATTAAACCATTGAATTGACAATTATAAAATATATTTTTCGCATGATTACGCCAAGGTCTTGACAAGAAGATTTCATGATTTGAGGTGTTATTTATTATGCAATTAAGAAAAATAAATCCATATTTCACTTCTTTGAAAGTTGATGGAGCAGTAATATAACCAAAGTCATTAGCAACGATTGTAGTATTATAAAACAAAGTGGTACTTGAGCCAAAAATGAAGTCAACATTCCCTTCAATATAACTATTTTTTATGCAGTGATGTTTAGGAGTTCGATTAAGTTTTTTAGGTTCAAGATATGAAGTGTTTAATGGGAGTGGATCAACTGGAAGTGGTCCTAAAAACAATGTATCTTGATTAGCGATAACCCGAACATTATCTAAAGTGATTTTATCACCATATAAGGCAAGTGCTACCGCTTGACCATGATCGCAACCTAGCCCAGCTTCGTTTTTGATGGTAATATTTTTCATTAAAACACGGTCACTTAAAATTGTGACTGTAGGCGTTCTAAAAGTACCATAATTCAGTCCATCATCATGTGTCATATTAGCGTAATCACTATTAGTAATGATAGTTTCACCGTTACCAATTCCTTCAATTACTAAATCATTAATATCGATTTCTAGTTTTTGATGATAAACACCAGGATTCAGCAGGATTTTAATGAATTGGCCTTGATGTGATTTTAGTACTAAAGATATGTCATCTTCAGGATTTAAAATAATTGTTTTCAATTATATCACCTTCTATTAAAAATTATAAGAGAATTATTATCAAAATGCAATCAAACTCAAATATAGAATCAGGTAAGATCATCATTTTATGAATTATTCTACATAAAAAAAAGTTAGACTATCAGATATATCAAAAATGTTAATAATTATATAATTATTATTTTTTCAAAAAAAGGATATATAAACAGTGTCTATTATGATATACTATTTATGGTAAAGGAGTGAGATTATGAAAGATAACCGATCAGTTGTTAGAGTTCTTGACATATTAGAACTCATTGCAAAACACGAAGAAGGATTAACTTTAGGACAAATTTATCGTACTTTAAATATTCCTAAAGCGACAGCTTATGATGTTTTACAAACGCTATACAAATATGATGCAATTTATTATCGGGATCCAAATTTAAAAAATTATGTAATTGGATCTAAAATGTTTGCTATTGGATCAGTTTATACAAAAAATTCTAACTTCATAGAAGCGAGTTCACATGATTTAAAAGACTACGCTAATACATATAATAAAACTGTATTCGGCACTAAAAGAATTAAAGACAAAGTAGTTTATGTCTTTAAATATCAAAGTCCAAAGGCTCATTTAAATACAAAACAGGAAATTGGAACTATTGTTTATGATCTTAATAGCGATATTAGTGGTATAACTTATTTACTATTTGATAAAAAAGACCCAGAAATCATCGCCAAATATCAAAAATATTATGATAACGGCTTTCTAATTATCCGCAGCAATGATAATTTAAATATTTTGTCAATTGCTGCACCAATTTACAATTTTGAAAATCGAGTTTGCGGTGTCTTAGTGACAACCGGAATCCAAGATGAAGACAACGAAATTTCAAAAGATAGTATTCGAGATTTTCTAGTAATTTCTAGAAGTACATCTAGAAAATTAGGATATATAGGTGATTTTAAATGATTAAAATTGGTGTTCGCGGTCATGATGTTTTAAAATCTGATCCACAAACATTGTCAAAAGAAATTAATAAACTTGGCTTTGAAGGAGTTCAACTAGTCATTCCGAAAGCGATAGATACCGAATTTGATTATGAAAATCCTAAACAATCATTAACTGGTTTTAATACTCCCATCTTTATGTTGGGAGCATATTTCAATCCAGTGCACCCTGACCAAGAAGCTTTAGATAAAGGAATTAGTAATTTTATTAAACATTTAAAAATAGCGAATGAAATTGGAGCACCTTGGGTCGGAACTGAATCAGGATCACTTATGGGAAGCCCTTGGGGATATATGCCAGAAAATCATACTGATGAAACATTTAATCAATTATTACCAATTTTTGATAATTTGTTAAAAGTTGCCAAAGAAAATAATACCAAAATAATTATTGAAGGTGCTTGGAATCATGTTTTATATGATCCAAAACGAGTTTTAAAATTCGTCAATCATTTTAATAGTGATGATTTAGTAGTCACCGTTGATTTGTATAATTTTTTAAATATTAATAATTACAAAAATCAAAATGAAATATTTTTAGAAGCAGTTACCTTATTAAAAGATAAAATTAGGGTAGTACATTTAAAAGATTATATTATTAAAGATAACAAACTAGTTCAAGTGGGATTAGGACAAGGGTTAATGGATTACGAGTATGTAATTGATTTAATTAAAAAAGAATTACCTAACGTCTATTTAGTATTTGAAGGCGTTAAGTATGAAGATATGAAATCTAGCTATAACTTTATAAATAATTTATTAAGGAAATAATAGGAGGAAAGAAAAGAAATGGCGAAAAAAATTGTAACAATGGGAGAAATAATGTTAAGATTATCAACTCCAGGACACACTCGATTTGTACAGACAGACGTATTTGACATTAATTATGGTGGAGGAGAAGCTAACGTATGTGTTTCACTTTCAAATTATGGTCACCACACAACTTTTTTAACAAAATTACCAAAACATGAAATTGGACAAGCGGCAGTGAACTCATTAAGAAGATATGGTGTTAATATTAACCATATCGCAAGAGGCGGAGATAGAGTGGGGATTTATTACTTAGAAAGTGGAGCTTCAATGAGACCATCAAAAGTAATTTATGACCGCGCTGATAGTGCAATTGCATTAGCTAATCCAGAAGATTTTGATTTTGATGAAATTTTTAAAGATGCAGATTGGTTCCATTTCACTGGAATTACTCCAGCTTTAAGTAAAAAAGCCGCTCATTTAATTGAAGAAGCATTAAAAGCTGCTAAAAGACATGGGGTTACTGTTTCAGTTGACTTAAACTATCGTGCTAAATTATGGACAGTTGAAGAAGCAAGAAAAACGATGACTAGATTAATGCAATACGTTGATGTTTTAATTGGAAATGAAGAAGATTGCGATAAATGTCTAGGCTTTAAACCTGCAAAAACTGATGTTCATGGTGGAAAATTAAATGTTGAAGGTTACAAAGAAATGGTTAAAGAAATCTTTAAGACTTTCAAACTTAAATACATTGCAACCTCACTTCGTGAATCACACAGTGCTTCAGATAATGGTTGGAGTGGTTTAATTTATGATGGTAAAACCTTCCACCACTCAACTAAATATGATATTAGAATTGTTGACCGCGTCGGTGGAGGCGATTCATTTTGCGCTGGTGTAATCCACGGTTTATTAACATATGAAGATCATGTTAAAGCGATTGAATTTGGTGTAGCGGCAAGTGCCCTCAAACAAACAATTCCAGGAGACTTTAACTTAGTATCTAAAGCGGAAGTAGAAAACTTATTAGGCGGCGATGCATCTGGTCGCGTTCAAAGATAAAAAGGAAAGGAAAAGATAAAAGTGAAATTAGATGTTAGATATAACAATCATCCAGAAGATGTAAAAAGCTATGATACAGCGAAATTAAGAGAAAGATTTTTAATTGAAAAAGTATTTGGTGCTGATGAAATTTTATTAACTTATTCACACCATGATCGAATTATTGCCGGTGGCGTAATGCCAGTCGCTAAAGAAGTCGTGTTACCAGCTGGTAAAGCCTTAGGAACTGACTATTTCTTAGAAAGAAGAGAAATGGGAGTTATTAACGTTGGTGGACCAGGATATATTTTATTAGATGGTAAACGTCAAGATATGGCCGCTAGAGATGGTTTATATATTCCAAAAGGAGTAAAAGAAGTTAAGTTTGGATCATTAGATAAGAATAATCCAGCTAAATTCTGGACTAACTCATCTCCAGCGCATAAAGTATTACCAGTCGTTCACATTCCATTTTCCAAAGCGAACCCAAGAATGGTTGGAGCTGATAAGACATTAAATAAAAGAACCATTTATCAATACTTAAACCCAGCAGTACTGGAAACATGCAGCTTACAAATGGGATTAACAGTTTTAGAAGAAGGAAACGCTTGGAATACAATGCCAGCTCATACCCATGATCGAAGAATGGAAGTTTATTTCTATTTTGATTTACCAGAAGATGGGATTGTCTTCCACTTAATGGGTGAACCAGATGAAACTAGACATATTGTCATGCACAATGAACAAGCGGTTATTTCACCATCATGGTCAATCCATGCTGGATTTGCAACAACTAACTATACATTCATTTGGGGCATGACTGGTGAAAACCAAACATACGATGATATGGATCATATCGCAATGAAGGATTTAAAATAATAATATGAAAAGAATTGAGATTATTAAAAGATTAACCGCATCAGGTGTTATCGCTGTTGTTAGAGCTAATTCTAAAGACGAAGCGGTTCAAGTTATCGATGCGATAGTTGCTGGTGGCATTAACGCCATTGAAATTACTTACACCATTAAAAATGCTACAGAAGTTATTTCAGAAGTTGCAGCTAATTATGATGGAACTGATGTCTTAATTGGTGCGGGAACAGTTTTAGATGCTGAAACCGCTAGATCAGCTATTTTAGCTGGAGCTCAGTTCATTGTTGGACCAAATTTTAATCGTGAAGTTGCTAAATTATGTAACAGATATCAAATTCCTTATACTCCAGGTTGTATGACCATTAACGAAATGATTGAAGCGTTAGAATGGGGCTGTGATATTGTTAAATTATTCCCAGGTGGAGCATTTGGCCCGAAGATGATTAAAGATGTTAAAGGGCCACTGCCACATATTAACATTATGCCAACTGGCGGTGTCTCTTTAGATAATGCAGAAGAATGGATCAAAAATGGTGCAGTAGCGATTGGTGTTGGTAGTGATTTAACCAAACACGCTAAAACCAAAGAGTTTGATAAAGTAACATTACAAGCGAAAAAATACGTAGAAGTAGTTAAGAAAGCGAGAGGTAAATAATTATGAAAAATTTATTTGACATTAAAGGTAAAATCGCCTTAGTTACAGGCGCATCTTACGGTATTGGATTTGCGATTGCTTCCGGATTAGCCAAAGCCGGAGCAGTATTAGTGTTTAATGATATTAACCAAGAATTAGTTGACAAAGGGTTAGCAGCATATAAAGAAGCTGGAATTAAAGCTAAAGGTTATGTCTGTGATATTACAAATGAACCAGCTGTTCAAGCGATGGTTAAAGACATTGAAAAAACTGTTGGTGAAATTGATATTTTAGTTAATAATGCTGGAATGATCAGACGGATTCCAATGCATGAAATGTCGGCAGAAGAGTTTAGAAGAGTTATTGATGTTGACTTAACGGGACAATTCATCGTCGCTAAAGCTGTTATTCCTTCAATGATGAGAAGAAGAAAAGGTAAAATTATTAATATTTGTTCAATGATGTCTGAATTAGGACGCGAAACAGTATCAGCGTATGCATCAGCTAAAGGTGGATTAAAGATGTTGACTAGAAACATCGCTGCTGAATATGGTGAATACAATATCCAATGTAATGGACTTGGACCTGGTTACATTGAAACTCCACAAACAGCTCCGATTAGAGTTGATGGTCATCCATTCAACCAATTCATTATTGATAAAACTCCAGCTGCAAGATGGGGTAAAACTGATGACTTAGTTGGTCCAGCTATTTTCTTAGCAAGTGAAGCTTCCGATTTCGTCAACGGACATATTTTATATGTTGATGGTGGAATCTTAGCTTCAATTGGTAAACAACCTAAAGCTTAATCAAAAACACTAAAAAATGGCGCTATTGCGCCATTTTTCTTTTTTCTTTTATCCAATTAACAAGACTTTTACTTCACCTGGTTTAACTAAAAAGTATGGATTTCCAGTCATTGAAAAATCATTAATATTAGCTTCATCCGGTTGTCGATCAAATTCAAATAATACTTCAACTTTCTTAGCGAGATTAGACATTTCTAGTCTAACTTCCATATATTCATCATATGAAGTATTAGTGTTCGCTACCACTAATAATAACTTGTCAATGCCCTGAGATTTAAAAGTATAACCAAATGATAATCCAATATATGGTCCTAAAACATTAAACATGCGGAAATGTTTTGGTTTCATTTTGGTTATGTATTTATTTCTAACTGGCAATATTTTTTTGATATGGTTAATTAGTGAATGGTCATTATGATAATGAAGGGCATATTTATCAAATAAAGCTAATTTACCATAAAAAGGATCACTTTTTGGTAAGTGGAATCGATCTTCTGGTGTCGCATCAATTCCTAAATTCATTGGTTGAATTTCATAAAATTCTTGACCAGAGTTAATAAATGGCATTGAGTTAGGAATAAAGAAGTTAACCAGAGTTAATAAATTAGTTAAATTAACCCCATTAGGTTTACCAGCTAGTCTTGGTGTATCATGAGTTTCACCACAGGCAAAAGCTGGAATCGCTAGTTTAGAAGTAGTTTTGATAAACTCATGAAACTTACCTTCCAAAATTCGACTTTCCATATAAAATCCGTTACCAATGATAGCATCATAGCCAAGCCTCTTAGCATTTTTATCATTGGAAGGGTCTAATTCTTCCGCTATAAAGACAAAGTCTAAATCAATTTCTCTAGCTCGAGAAATAATCATTTGAACTAATTCTTCAGGTAGAGCATGTCCCATATCAATTCTAGCGCCATCAATTCCAAATTCTCTTTGATAGTATGGAATAATATCAGTTAGTAATTCCCATAGTTCAGTATTCGGTTGTGATCCAGGGTGCAGGTTTGATTTGATAGTATCAAATAAAATATATGGTGGTTGATTTTTCTTAAGATATTTTTGAGCTCTAATTGGATGATCCAGATACAACCTAAAAAAAGTAACATCATACCATGGTGGTTGGTTATCGTTAATATGATCAGAAAACGCTGGTGCCACCGTCATCTTATAAACTTGATCAACCGCATCTAAAACATTCATTCCACTAGCAACTAACTTTTTAACATCATCCCATTTACTAGGATCTTTTTCATATGGATTAACTTTAAATAAATTTAAATGTTTTTTAGTGTTTTCATGAGCATAAACTTTATCCATATGTCTAGCATGTGGTGGTAATACTTTAGCATCAATGGTATCAATTACTGGTGGAGCATATTTTTTAAAATCTTTCGTATTAATCCAGTAAAACCAATCTGGATGATCTAAAATTAGACTCGAGTCTAAAGCATTAGTACGAGGAATAATATCAATCATAATTCTAATTCCTAAAATATGAGCAGCCTCAACGAAAGCTTTAAATTCTTCTTTTAAAGTCATTTTATTTCCAGTTAAAGAGTCTTTTAAGTTTTCATCTAGTTTAGTAAAATTAACTACGGCATAACTAGAACCTAAGTCGCCTTTAGGACGGTAAGTTGAATAACTTGAAAGTGGTAAGAAGTATAAAACATCAACTCCAATAGATTTTAAATAAGGAAGTAAGGCAATTGATTTGACAAATGATCCTAATTCTGACAAATTATACATATTTTTTTCATCAATTTGACCACTACGGTCATTATCCCAAGTGGTCGAAGTACGTGCCATTAAAGAGTAGAAGACACTTTTTTTATGCCAGTTAGTCCGTCTTTTTACATTTTTAGATCGTGAAATAGATTGTAGATAATTAACATTGTCATCTTTTATTTTTAAAAACAGATCTTCAATTAAAAAAGCATAAAAATCATATGGATTTACTAAAGTTTCGCCATTGGCTACATCATGACCAAAATTCTTATAATTAAGAAGTGTCGGAATGGTGTAATTCATTGGATAAGATGGTTTATTTTCTTTTAATGCAGTTACCAATTTTTTTAGCATACTATAGCCTCCTCGTGTAAATATATATACATATCAAGTATACCTTAAATAGTCTTTCATAACGTATCAAACAAGAATGAAACCGCTTTCAATTTACTTAAAAATCAAAAAATACTCTTAAAATAAATTATTCAAATATCATTTTAAGCACGAAAATAAGTGTTTTTATGTGATTTTATGATAATTATTGATAGCTTTTTGGTATTAAAATGATGAAAATATTGAATAAATATAGAAAAATCGCCAATTTTGGGTTATTTTGTAAAAATATTATAAATATTTTTTAAGGTGAATTGAAAAAGTAATTGTCCTGATATTCAAAATGCCCATCTTGACATACTAACTACCCTTTGTTTGGCGATGTTTATTTTCATAATATTTAGTATTTGTAAGTTTTTAAAGGTGCGCAATTTGCTAAAAAATAGAATTAACTAAACCCGAATCTCATGATAAAAGACGGCCAAAATGCCGATTGTTAATTTAATTGTCCGCTTATATTTTTCTCTGTTATGTCAAATTTAATGTGTTAAGTTTTATTATTTGTGATAAAATATTTTATGGAATGAGATTAATAGATTTTCGTTTTCTATTTTCTCTAATCCCAACTTTGATAGTGCGGCTTCACCATAGACTTTGGAGAATAATTCATATGGTGATAAGCCGCCTGCTTTATTTGTGGTAATAGAATTAATTTGGGACATTACCAAATTAAGTTTTGATTGTGTTAACCAATCAATAGACTTACCTTTTGGGAAAAACCTTCTTAATCTAGTATGAGCTTGTTCTACGCCGCCTTTTTGATAAGGTTTGTTGGGGTCGCAGTAGTATAATAGCGTCCTTTTTTTATTCAAGTCGATACTTTCTTCTAGTGATTCATAATTTTGAAATTCCGTACCTCTATCAGTTAAAATCACCGGAAAAATCTCTTTAAATAATTTATATCCCAGCTTTCTTTCTATTTTATCTAGAACTCTTTTTACTTGATTGTTTGTTTGTCTTTGAAGAATATAACCTAAAAATAATCCTGTCTTTTCATGATATATGGTCAAGATTGCTTTATTGTCTTCAGCTATTCCTTCTACGCAGTCCATTTGAATATCAGAAGCTATATTGTTGTTTAATAAAAATGTAATATAATCTGCATATGTTTTGTTTATAAACCGCGGATTAAAATGTTTTTTGTCTTTACTAGCACGTTTTCTTGGTTTCCTTCTAACTTTTAGTGGCATCTTAGGGATATTCACTTTTATTACTCTTTCTTCAATATATCTATAGATTGTTCTTACTGAAACCCCAAGATTATTGGTTCTTGCAATATGCTCAATTGGTATACCCCTATCAATTCCATCGCTAATAATAGACTCTAATTTTAAAACCTCTTCATGAGATAAACGAACACCTGTTTTAGATTCGGATTTTCTTTCGTCACTTAAATCTTGAGCTCTTTGTGCTGTGTATATCGCTCTTTCTGAAGATAGGCATCCAGCTTTAAATTTATTACAGTTATGACAGGTATAGGGAAAGTGTTCAAGTTTATCGCACTTGATCGGATCTGAAAATAAAAATTTATTTGTTTCATTTGTATAAATGTGCCTATTGTTGTAAATTTCACGTCTAATAGTTTTTTCATTTCGATCAAGTGTATTTGCAATTTCACTAGCTGATTTTCTATCTTTTACTAAAGCCTCTATAGTATATCTCTCAATGATGGTTATATGTCCTGACTTTTTCATAATAATCACTCCATTCTCGGACATAACAGAGATACTTATAAGATAGTTTATATTGTTTAAATATCCAAATATTATCATAAAAAAAGACTAGTTTTGTTTTGCGGTCTTTCGAATTGACAAAGTAAGAGTCTCTACTATAGTGCTACAGGTAATTTACAATATCAAATTAATAAATATTTTTTAAAATAGTGTTGCTATTTCAACAAATAAAATTATATACTAAAAGTGGCAAATATTCGAAAAATTATAAGAAAGGAGAAACGTGCCAAAATAATTACTCATTTGTAATTAAGTATGTGTGTGTGAATATGAAAAGGATTATAAGAGTATTTCAAGTTATAGTGGTTCTATTGGCCAGTGTGTTACTTGCCTCTTGCGATAAATACTTTGAAGTAACCCTGGATCCGAAAGAAAACATAATTGTTGAGGAGAGTGTTAATCTAAAAATGCTTTTAGAAAACACATTAATAACGATTAGAGTTATTCCTCCAGATGGAAAAGAAGTTGATAAATTTACTATCGATGGTGTAGAAAAAGAATTAGAAGATTTGAAATATCGATTGACTGTTGTTAGGAACCATCTAGTAAAAGTCACTTTTAAAGATGCTGAAATTCCGACTGACTTTAAGTTAATTTTAGGTGAGGGATTGTCAGCTGATGTTGAAAATTTAGATCATGTTGCTGCTGGTAGTAAGGTTAATATTACCATTAATGTGCCAGAAGGCAAAGTGATTGATCAATTTATGGTAGATGGTGTAGTTACTGCCTTATCATCAAATACATATGAATTAACTATTACTAAACAACATGAGATTTCGGTAACTTTTAAAGATATACCAACTGAACCAGCCAAGTTTACCGTAACTTTAACCGGAACAAGTTTAAATTCAACTGATTCGTTAACTGGTTTGTTGGCAGGTGCCAAAGTAAATATTAAAATTACAGTTCCTGCCGGTAAAGAAATAGATGAATTTAAAGTTGACGATGTTGTTGTCAATTTAAAGGGAGCTTTAGTTTATCAATTAACAGTTTCTAAAGATCATAAGGTTACAGTTACCTTTAAAGACAAACCAGCTGAACCAGCCAAGTTTACCGTAACTTTAATGGGAACAAGTTTAAATTCCAATGATTCGTTAACTGGTTTGTTGGCAGGTGCCAAAGTAAATATTAAGATTACAGTTCCTGCCGGTAAAGAAGTAGATGAATTTAAAGTTGATGGTGATGTTGTCAATTTAAAAGGAGCTTTAGTTTATCAATTAACAGTTTCTAAAGATCATAAGATTACAGTTACTTTCAAAGACAAACCAGCTGAACCAGCCAAGTTTACCGTAACTTTAATGGGAACAAGTTTAAGTTCCAATGATTCGTTAACTGATTTGTTGGTAGGAGCCAAAGTAAATATTAACATTACTGTTCCTGACGATAAAGAAATAGATGAATTTAAAGTTGATGATGATGTTGTCAATTTAGAGGGAGCTTTAGTTTATCAATTAACAGTTTCTCAAAATCACAAAGTTACAGTCACCTTTAAAGATAAACCAGCCAAGTTTACCGTAACTTTAATGGGAACAAGTTTAAGTTCCAATGATTCGTTAACTGATTTGTTGGTAGGAGCCAAAGTAAATATTAACATTACTGTTCCTGACGATAAAGAAATAGATGAATTTAAAGTTGATGGTGATGATGTCAATTTAGAGGGGGCTTTAGTTTATCAATTAACAGTTTCTCAAAATCACAAAGTTACAGTCACCTTTAAAGATAAACCTCTAGATCCAGGAAAATTTAAGGTATCATTAGGTAACGATTTAAATTCAAATGATCCATTATTTAATGTAGACGAGGGTGCTAAAGTAAATATTACGATTAAGGTACCGGATGGTAAAGAAGTTGATGAATTTAAAGTCGATAATGTCGTCATTGATTTAGCAGGTGCCTCAACCTACGAATTAACTGTTTCACAAAATCATAAAGTAAGTGTTTCATTTAAGATAAAGCAATATACAGTTAAATTCATGCTTAATGATGGACTATTCGAACAAGCAATAATAAATCACGGAAAATCAGTTGAAGATCCAGATGCTTATGGTCGTATAGGATTTTATGTGGTTTGGGAACTTAATGGTGAAGAATATGATTTTAGTCAACTAATTACTGAAAATATTGAGTTAATTGGTAGAATAATAGAACCGTTAAATATTAAAGTATTTGGTTCAGAGACTAATCAATATATCTTAAAATTTAATAAAGATGTCAATTTTAATGTCGATGTTAGTCAAAAATTGAAGTTTTTACAATCACTCTTTGGAGTGGAGTTTGATTTCTCAATAATTAATCTTGACGCTGTTACTATTAATTATTCTGATCTACAATTAACAATCACTTTTGACAAAGATTTAATTTCTAGTGAAACATTACAACAACTAGAGTATGAATCTGACGGAAATGGAATTTTTAGAGTACCACTTATCTTGAGAGTCGATCAAATTAAATCTAAAGATTATGACATGATATATAATCGTCCTGTTGAACCTCATATATTAAGATTAAATGTTCCGTTTGGTGACGGTGGTCCTGATTATACTCAATCAGTTGAAACTAAAGTTTATAACTTACAGCATCCAAATGCTGATGTAGCTAATGATCCAGTAGTTAGATATGATGTTTCATTTGTCAGTGAAGAAATAGAATTTTCACAAAATATAACAGTTAAACATGGAGATACGATTAATGTACTTCCAGAACTTGAATATTTTGGTTTTGTTTTAACTGGCTGGCTAGTAAATGGTGAAGAGTTTGACTTTACGACTAAAGTAAGAAGTAAATTGTTACTTCGTGCCCGTTGGGAAGATAGCCAATCAGTTGTTAAAGTAAACTTCAATACACGTTCACCTCAAAAACTTAATCCAGCATTTTATGAAAATGGAAATTTAGTCATTGAGCCAAAAGGATTAACATTAGATGGTTATAACCTTGTCGGATGGGAGTTAGACGGTGAAGAGTTTGACTTTAGCGTTCCACTAGTTAAGACAACAGATGAAATCACACTAGTCGCTAAATGGGAAGCTATTGAGGTTCCAGTATATATAAACTTAAATGGCGGAACTGGCCAAGAAGTAATTTATTATCCTTACGATACCTACGTGGATGCTGCGCATATCTTAAGGGATATGGAAATTCCTAAAAAAGAAGGTTTCGTTTTTGGTGGCTTTGAAGGTTTAATCGCACTTTTAAATGGCGATTTGATATTACATGAACCAATTACTTTAAATGTTCATTGGCTGCCAATTGATGATATTTTAACATTCCATGTATATGATGAACTCACAATTGAAATTCCAATTTCTCGAGATTTCATTTTCTTAGAGCTTATTTTCCCATTTGTATTGGAAAGTGTAGAGAATATGTTTGGCAATGAAATGCCACAAAGAGAAGGGTATGTTTATGATGGAGTTTATGCAACTTCTGATTATGATTTACCAGTTACAGCTGAAAAGGGTTTAAATTCAGTCAGTTTAGATTATTATTTAAAATGGAGAAAAATTGAGCAAGATGAAACTGATTTAGTTACCATCACTATTGAGAGCAATTGTGAAACACTAATCGACCCAATTGCTGTAGCAAAGGGAACAATATTTCAAGATGCATTGGGAGTTACTGAGGATAAGATTCATCAAATAGAAAATGAGAATCGAAGGTTCTACGGCTGGTATTTAGATGAAGCACTGAAATATCCACTTCAATATAATATGGTTGTTCAAGAAGATATCACTATCTATGTTGAATGGTTGTTACGCAATCAGCCACCTCAGGAGGATCCTGAAGCTCCTAAAGAATATGTATGGATTTCATTTAAGACCGACTCTCCAACAGAAATTGATCCACTTAAAGTTGAGAAGGGAACTTTACTCTATCCTGTTTTACGAAGTTTACCGCCTTTGAATTTACCTGGATATCAATTTGCTGGATGGTATAATCAAAACTTAACATTCCAATTGGATAGTCCTCAATTTGCTTATCTTGAAGTTTTACAGGATGTGACCGTTTATGCTAAATGGGTCAAACTCAACAAAATAACTTACTATTTAGGAGAAGAAGTCTACGGTTTCGAGTATGTTTATGATGTGGATAGGCCACTTAAAGATTTGCAATCAATGCGTTCATTATCTTTTGAATATGAAATTTATTTAGACAGCGAGTTAACTGAAAAATTAAATGATTCTCCACAATATGAATCTAAAGTAGTAAGGGATCTTAATCTCTATTTAAAACCAAAGACAAATAATTATGCTAATATCACCATCTTTATTGATGATGTCTTTAC
Source organism: Acholeplasmataceae bacterium (assembly GCA_050953825.1). Classification (GTDB taxonomy): domain Bacteria; phylum Bacillota_I; class Bacilli_A; order Acholeplasmatales; family Acholeplasmataceae; genus DUQW01. The sequence goes on from JBMNNF010000009.1 coordinate 64,585, forward strand.
TATTACGATTGATTCAGTTTACAAGTTTTCTGAATATAACTTCCTTGTTGATTTTGGCGAAGCTATCCTACGTAATAATAAAAAATCAGTTGGTTTCTATCTTGATGAAGCGCATACAATTCCATTAAATGAGAATGACCCATCTGATTATATCGTTGATGGTAACCTCTTTATTTACACAAAATTTATTGATGTATGTTATGTAACGATTGATATGGGGGTGCCATTAGGAGATCATGCTCCAGCATTATTTGTTTTTGAAAAAGGGGAACCATTTGAAAATATTTATGAGGAACTTGAAGAATACATATTTAGACCATATTACAATGTTGAAGGTCTTTATCTTGATTCAGAGTTTACCCAACCAATTTCTAATCTTGACGGAACATTATTTAATGAAAATCTAAGATTATATGTCAAATGGGAAACTATTGAAATAACGATTGATAGTAATGACAAACTTCCAACTTATCAGATTAGAATAGCAAACATTCGTGATTTTCAGTTTTGGCACTACCAATATGAATTAAGAGGTACCTATTTAGATTCGGATTATACTTTATGGTTTAATCGAAATCGAGATGAACTAGTTAGTGGTCAAACCTTGTATTTGGAAATATATAAAGTATATTGGGTTAAAATCATATTTGAATACTGGGATGATGATAGAAAATTCTATGATGGAATACCACTAATAGAACAAGACTTTTGGTGGGATTGGGAAGAAAATAGAATGATTGTTGGCTGGAAATTAAATGGTACCGAAATTGATATGTTTGCACCGTTCCATAGCGATGCCGAGGAAAACGAATTAACTCCAATATGGGGTCCAAAGGAAATGGTCTCTCTTTATTTTAAAATTAACGGTGAAATAGATCACAATTTAACTCGTCAAGTTTTAAAAAATCATAGATTTACATATAATCCTTATCCAATACCACAAGCACCAGAGAAAGACCAATACATATTCTTATATTGGACCGATGAAGATGGAAACGCATTTAATCAAAACACCTTTATTACTAAAGAGATGACATTAACTCCGTTTTATGAACCATTCTCTTATGTAACTGTAACATTCGATACTGATGTTGAAGGTATGGAAATAGAACCAATAGAAGTGCTTAAATATTCAAACATTGACAATTTATTACCAATAATTACAAAAGAGGGATATTGGCTTTGGGGTTGGTTGAAGCCAAATGGGGTGCTATATAGAAATGAACAAATTCTAGAAGATATTACTTTATCTGCTCATTGGATACCATGTGAAACAGTTAAGGCAACCGTTGACATTGGATTTGACCGTGAACCAATTATTTTACATTTACCGAAAGAGCAACATGTAAATGAACACGAATTGTATCAATATCTCGGTAACATTAGTTATCCTGATTACGAACTTTTAGGCTTTACGGTTAATGATGTACAAAGGTATAGTTTCTATCCAACAACTGATGTAGCAATCAAATTAATTTGGAGCGTTACTGGACCAGTGACGATAACATTCCAGGTGGATGGTCAATACTTTGGTGAACGAACATATGATCACGACAAAGTATTTTATGGATATGGGGAACCAGAAAAAGAAAATCATGTATTTCTCTATTGGACATTAGATGGAGTTGAGTTTCCACATGGCTCTATGATTACCGATAACATTACTTTGGAAGCTTTCTTTGTGCCACATACTTATGTTGAAGTAACATTTATTACTAACATTCCTAACCTTGAATTACCTCCATTATCAGTTCTTAGTTATTCTTATATTAATGAACCATATTGGCTCACTAAAGAAGGAAATAGGTTTAAACGCTGGGAATTAGACGGCGAAGCCTTTGATTTTAATAGTAGAATCACAGATAGCATTACCTTAAGTGCAGTTTGGGAACCATGGACGACTTATGAACTTGTGATTAATATTGGTCATGAAATTGATCCAATTATCCTATATATTCCAAGTGGAGGATGGATTACTGCTAATTTTATTAAAAATAATTTTGGTATTGATTTTGAAAATATGATCGAAGATCATGATTATATGGGCTTACAAACGGAAGATGGTAATTGGTTTTATGATAATATGATAATGAACTCTGATGTCACTTTCAATGTTATTTGGCAAGACAATCGACCATTTACAGCAACGTTTAATATTGACGGTGAATACTGGTACGAACTAGAATATACTTATGACAAAGTATTCCATGGATTAACGGCACCAGAAAAAGATAACTATATTTTTGTGTATTGGACATTAGATGGAGTTGAGTTTCCGATTGGTTCAACCATTACAGGAAATATCACTTTAGAAGCTTACTATGTTCTCCGTGAATATGCTACTTTGTCTTTTAACACAAATGTTGAAGGTTTGGTAATTGATGATGTAATAACTATCAAACATCTCCCATATCGTGATGGCTTACCGTTAATAACTAAACAAAATCACGTATTTGTCGGTTGGTTTTTAGACGGTAAAGAGTTTATTGTACACGAAACTATTGTAACTGGCGATATGACTCTTGAAGCTGTTTGGGAGTCAGCCGAAACAATAACAGTAACCATCGATCCAGGCTACAGTTTAGAACCGCGGTATTTATACATTCCGAAACAATGGGGTGTTTTCATGCATGCTCAGAATATTAAAAAGTATTATGGTGCCGTTCCAGATATGGGACCATATGCTCATTTTGAGTATTTTGAATTAGATGGTGTACAAATTTATGAGTTTGAACTTATTGATGATATCTACCTAACAATAAAATGGTTTAGTCATCATACAGATATTTTTATTAATTTTTATGATGATGAAAATAATTACCTTGCTTCCCATTATATGAATAGAATATCCGTAATAACGAGTTTCCCATTTGTTGAGCCGAAGGGCGATAGGGTATTTGCATACTGGTTACTTGACGGTGAAAGATTTAATGAATCGACCGTGGTAACTCATAACATTGATTTAATTGCTCATTATGTTACAAGAGAAACATTATATATTTCATTTAATACTGGTATTGAAGGAGTTACAATTGATCCAGTTGAAACTTACAAATATGCCGATTTAAGATATTTTGTAATTCCACATTTAAACCAAGAAGGACAAAGATTCTTATATTGGGCATTAGATGGAGTTCCATTTGACTTTGGAAAGACTAGAGTTATGGAAAGTATGACCTTAGAACCAGTTTGGGAAGAATATCCAACATACGCTCTTACATTCAATTTCCCTGGCGTCGATCTTGCACCAGTTACCTTACATCTAGAACAAAATTTAATTATTGATTTTCTCGATTTCTTTACTCAAAAATATTGTCTTGCTAACGCTAATCATTATCTTATCACCAATGAAAATTATCGAATTGATCATTTCGAATATGATGGAGAAACCATCAATAATTTTGAATTGGTAGGAAATGCTACTATTGATATCATTGTTAATGACTATAGTCCAATTACGGTTAGATATTTTGTCGGTGAAGAATTGGTACATAGCGAGATGAAACGTAAGAATTGGCGTTTTTATACCAACATATATGATGAATATGTATCAAGTCATTGCCCAGAAGGAAATACGTTTGCTTATTGGAAATTAAACGGTGATGAATATCCATATGGTACTTTGATGTTAACAGATATGGATTTATATGCCCATTTTGTACCTATTGAATATAAGACAGTAACATTTGAATCTGGATTTGACGATATTAATATAGACCCTCAAGAAGTTATAATCTATGGTTATCCCAATTATATTCCGGCAATATCTAAAGAAGGACATAGATTCTTATATTGGACCATTGATGGTGAGAGAATTCAGTCATATCAAATTAGAGAAGATATCACCCTGGTTGCTGTTTGGGAACCAGCTGAAACTCATACTGTTACTATTGATGCAGGAGAAGGATTTGATCTAATATCAATCTATGTTGCTGATGGAGATTTTTTACATAATAATATGATCTTGCGCCATTACAATTTTAATTTCGAAAAATCAGGTTACCGGATTGAAGGCTTGATGGATGTAGATTCAAATTTATTTGAGGCCGATTATATCTATAATAATTTCATCTTATACGTATATTGGGTTGAAGAATAAGCATAAATTTTAACTATAAAGAAGGCGTTTTATCATCGAAACGCCTTCTTTTCTTAAATGAGTATATTCTTTATGGATCTTAATAAGTATAAGAAATTATAGATTATAGATTTGAATCATTTAGAAATCTAAAATTTAGTGTGAATATTAAATAATTATACAATATAAGTCGCAACACTTAAATTAAAAGTGATTTCATTTATATTTATCCCTTATAGAAAAAATGGTAAAATAAAGTAGAGGTAGAAATTAACATGAAAATTAGTGATTTTGAAAATATTAGAAAAAAGAAATTCCCTATATATATAACTTTTTTATCGTTGTCTATGTTAATGATATTAACAGCAATAGTTATTTTAATCTTTTTAAATTTAAATTTGTTATGGTGGCAATTTCTAATAATTGCGGTAATAGCCATTGTTATAATTTTTATGTTAATTATAGTTGCTGATCAGGTGGAAAAAAGATATTTAAAGAAGTATAATCCGCTTTTTTATAATGAGTTTGTAGTACCAATTATTAAAAATATTTTTCAAGAAAGTCTTATTGAAAAAGAAGAAATTTTAGATTTATCAAATATCAAACTTATTGGTAAATCACATAAATATAAAGTGTTAAATCAAATACATACTGCTAATTATTCAATTTATGAAATATCGATGTTACAAGATTTTAGATTTCGGGGATTTGTTATTAAGAAGGAATTAAAAGATTTTCATGATTCATTGATTATGACCAATTATAATTACTATTTTAAACCTAAAATTAACGAGTATAAAATAGTAACAGGCATCAACAATTTTGACAACAAATATTTATTATATTCATCAAATCCTAATTATTTGATGAAAGAAGAATTAGCTTTAGCATTATTTAAGCGATTATCCAATTTTAAAAATATTGGGTTAACAATCGAAAATAATCAAGTTTATTTTGTGTTAGGAGTATTTGCACAAGAAGTTAATTTAGGTTTATCAATTACTGAAGAAATGAATGATGATTATTTAAAAAAGATTCGTGAATTTATTCAAAAATTGAAATCAATTGCCGAATTTAATCCCAATATCTAGTATCTTTAACAACTTTGTTTGACTAATCGGAAATAAGTGTTAAAATATATATGAAATATAAATTCTCAGGGCGGAGTGAAAGTCTCCACCGGTGGTAATAGTCCACGAGCCATTTATGGTTGAACTAGTGTAATTCTAGTACCGACAGTTAGAGTCTGGATGAAAGAGAACATAGATTTTTTATGTTTTTTATATGCCACCTGAGACGGTGGCATTTTTATATTTCTAGGAGGTTAAAAAATGGCAACGAATAATAAACTGTTAAAACCAATTTTCGCGGCTATAATAGCGGCACTAGCAATCATAGTCGGCTACATTGAAATTGTTTGGCCTGGTGCACCTCATTTAAAATTAGATTTTAGTGAGGTTGTGATACTAGTTTCACTGATCATAGTGGGATTTAACTACACTTTAGCGGTGATTGTAATAAGATCGGTTGTGAGATGGTTGATTTCTGGTCACTCAACTAATATTCCATATCCCTTTTTTGGAGAGAGTATAGCGATAGTGGCATCACTCGTGATGGTGTTAATTTATATGTTATTTATAAAAGTTATTAAACCGAAAAAAGACAGTAATATCAATGAAGATTTACCATCGACCAAAAAGAAAGAAGTTGCAAAAATCGTTGGTAAAGAAATAGCGATGATAGTTATCGTGACCGTCTTAATGGCGATATTTATGGTAGGGATTAATTTTGTCTTAGTAACTCCTGCATATTTATCAGCTGGTGAGTATCCTTTGTTTTTTCAATTTTTAAATTCAGGTAATTTTGATGGTGGGTTATTAGAGTACACAAGTTTAATTGTTGCGATGTACTTACCGTTTAATTTAGTTAAATTTGCTTTATGCTTAACCATTTTTACTTTAATTAAAAAACCACTACAAATGGCTATCACTATTGAATAAGATAAAATATAATGTTATTTTGTGTTATCACTTTATTAAAGTGATGGGATTTAGTATAATATTTACGTAATTTTAATTTGAATTAAAATAAAGGAGGAATAAATTATGCCATTTATTACAGATGTTTATGCAAGAGAAGTATTAGATTCACGTGGTAATCCAACTGTCGAAGTTGAAGTTACTACTGAATCAGGAGCATTTGGACGCGCATTAGTGCCATCAGGAGCTTCAACAGGAGAACATGAAGCCGTTGAGTTACGTGATGGTGATAAGAAGCGTTATTTAGGAAAAGGTGTTTTAAAAGCTGTTGAAAATGTTAACGAAATTATTTCATTTGAAGTTTTAGGTGCTAACGTATTAGACCAAGTTGCGATAGATGAAATTTTAATTGATTTAGACGGAACACCTAACAAAGCTAAGTTAGGAGCTAATGCAATTTTGGCAGTTTCTATGGCAGTAGCTAAAGCGGCAGCTGATTATCTAGGAATTGATTTATATCATTATATTGGTGGATTCAATGCGAAAACTTTACCAGTACCAATGTTTAATATTTTAAACGGGGGATCACACGCTGATAACTCGGTCGATTTCCAAGAGTTTATGATTATGCCAGTTAGTGCTGAAACATTTGCTGAAGCGTTACGTCATGGTGCTGAAGTATATCATTCATTAAAGAAAGTTTTAATGGAAAGAGGATTAAATACTGGCGGTGGCGATGAAGGTGGATTTGCGCCAAATTTAGGATCAAATGAAGAAGCACTTCAAGTTATTTTAGAAGCGATTAAGCGCGCTGGCTATGAACCAGGTAAAGATATTTACTTAGCAATGGACGTGGCGGCATCAGAATTTTATAATAAGAAAACGAAAAAATATGAATTAGCCAGTGAAGGTAGACAATTAACTTCGGCTGAAATGGTTGATTTCTATGAAGATTTATGTAATCGATATCCAATTATTTCAATTGAAGACGGATTAGAAGAAGACGACTGGGCTGGTTGGAAATTATTAACCGACAGATTAGGTAAGAAAATTCAATTAGTTGGCGATGATTTATTCGTAACTAATACTGAAAGATTAGCTAGAGGAATCAAAGAAGGAATCGCTAACTCAATTTTAATTAAGTTAAATCAAATCGGGACATTAACTGAAACATTAGATGCTATTGAAATGGCTAAAAGAGCCGGTTATACAGCAGTTATTTCTCACAGAAGTGGTGAGACTGAAGATACCACAATTGCTGACTTAGCGGTTGCATTAAACGCTGGTCAAATTAAGACGGGTTCAACTTCAAGAACTGATAGAATTGCTAAATACAATCAATTAATGAGAATTGAAGATAATTTAGGATTTACCGCAATTTATCCAGGTCTTGATACATTCTACAACATTAAAAAGTAAAAAACTTTTAAAAAGAAGGCTGGATTTCCAGCCTTTTTAATATTTCAATATTAAACGTGGTATAATTTAGGTATGATACAGAATGATTTATTAACTAAAATTTTAATCTTTTTCTATGAACATGAGGGTCAAAATTTTGAACTTGACTTTCTTTTTGATGAGTTAGGAATCACTTTTGATGATTTAAAAACAATTGATTCATTCAAAAAATATTTCTACTTACATAACGAACAATTAAAACTTCATCCTAATTTAAGAGTTGGTAAAATATCAAAAGGAAAAGTCGCTGACTATTTAAAATGTTATGATGATAGTTACCGTTTAACTTTCAGGACACAAACTTTAAATGGTGATATCATTTTAATGAATATGATTAGTGAAATTATTTTACTTTATTTAGCTAGAGAAACGACTCATGTTATTGCGACAGTTGATCAAAGTAAACGAGGCAAAACTTACTATATTTTAGAAGATATTGAACAGTTCCATTTAGAGTTAAATGAGGCTCCTCAGTTAATGAAAGGCGAAATCATTTATGTTTTAATTGATAATGTTGTCGATAATAAAATTACTGGTACTTATTTAAAAACTATTGGACATATTAATGATCCTGATATTGAAATGTTAAAGATTATTTATAAACATGATTGGCCAACTGACTTTAGCGAAGAAGTGATAAATGAAGCGCGAAATATTAAAATTGATTACCAAGATGAAAGAAAAAAACGTCTAGATTTAACCAGAATACTAACTTTTACTATTGATGGAGCAAATGCTAAAGATTTAGATGACGCAATTAGTTTTAAACAATTAAATGATTCATATGAGGTGGGGATTCATATCGCTGATATTGGTTATTTAGTCAAAGAAGGATCTTTAATTGATATGGAAGCTCAAAACCGAGCCACTAGTTTATATGTCGTAAATAAAGTGATTCCGATGTTACCAGTTCAAATTAGTAATGGTGTTGGGTCATTGAATGAAAACGAAGAAAAATTAACTTTATCAGTAATTTTTAAAATATCGAAAGATTTTAATGTACTTGACTATAAACTAGAAAAAACAATTATTAAAAGTGATTTTCGATTAACTTATGATGAAGTTAACTCGTTATTTTATGATAATGAATTTCAGCATTCAAATGAATTAAAAGCGGCTTTATTATTTTTATATGAGTTTTCTAAAGTTTTGTTTGACAAAAGTAAAAAAGCCGGATCAATTGATTTTGAATCAACCGAATTAGAATTTGTTGTTGATGGTGAAGAAGTGATTGATGTTTTTAAGCGTGAATCTAGGGATGCCGAAAGATTAATTGAAGCGCTTATGATTTTGGCCAATGAAACGGTCGCGACTCACCTTAATAATTTGAATTATCCATCGGTTTACCGAATTCATGAAGCTCCTGATTTTGAAAAACTACAAGAATCAATTAAAATGATTTCAAAATTAGGTTTTAAAAGTAATCTTAAAGATTACAAAAACCCTAAAAATATTGCACGTTTAGTTAATATGGCAAACAATACAAGATATCGTCACATTGTTAGTCAATTAGTCTTAAAATCCATGAAACGAGCCGTTTATACTCCGTATCGTGAGATTCATTACGGATTAGGTTTGCAATGTTATACCCACTTTACAGCACCAATTAGAAGGTATCCAGATTTAATTTTACACCGATTAATTAACGATTTATTATTTGATAAATCTAATTTCGAAAAGAAATTTAATTACTACGATCAAATCTTACCAGAAATCCTAAAACATTCAAGTCAACAAGAAAGAGTCGCGATTGAAATTGAACGCGATATTGAAAAGTTATATTCTATCAAGTATTTAAATCAGAATTTTGATAAAATTTATAAAGGACAAATAGTTTCAATTTTACCGTCAGGAATGTTCATTGCCTTACAAAATGGAATTGAAGGGTTTTGTCCTTTAAGAACCTTAGATACTTATTTTTATTACTATGAAGAAACGCTAAATTATATTAATGATTATGGTGTTGAATATAAATTAGGCGATTTTGTATTAGTTGAATATATTGGATATGATGTATCACGATTAGAAATTGATTTTAAAATTATTAAGAAGGTATAAGATGAAAATTATTGCGCAAAACAGAAAAGCACGACATGATTATTTTATTTTAGATACTTATGAAGCCGGAATTAAACTAAAAGGTTCTGAAATTAAATCAATTCGTGCCGGAAAAATTAATATTCAAGATTCTTATGTAACATTTAAAGATGGCGAAGCTCAACTGTTAAATGCTCACATTTCAAAATTTGAGAAATCAAATATTTTTAATCATGATGAAACTAGAACTCGAACATTGTTACTAAACAAAAATGAGATTAGAAGATTATCAAATCAAGTAGCTCAAGAGGGACATTCAGTGGTTCCCCTTAAGGTTTATCTTAAACAAGGCCTTTGTAAAGTTGAAATAGCGTTAGTAAAAGGTAAGAAAACTCATGATAAACGGGAAAGTTTAAAGGCTAAGGATCAAGAAGAAAGGCTTAAAAGACAATTACGAAGATAATCTTTTGATATTTAGAGGTGATGTTAATATGAAAATTGGATTAATGCTGGGTGGTGGTGGCGCTTTTGGCGCCTATCAACTTGGAGTTATTAAAGCGTTAAAAGAAGAAAATTTATTAGATAAAATATCAGTTATGGCTGGTTCATCGATTGGAGCGGTAAATATATTAATGATTATGGCCGAATTATCGCTTGATGAAATGGAAGAAATCTGGAATAACTTTAACAATGATAGTATTAAAGCCCATAAAGTTTATTTTAAAAATAAGAAAAAAAGTTGGTTTAACACTGATTCATTTTATGAAGAAATGATTACTAATATTGATATTGACAAAATCAAAAATTCTAAGATAAAAGGTTATGCCACGGTTAAAGAAGTTAAATCATCTAAAATAAGACATCAAGCCAATTATTTTCATGGTGAAAAACAATATTTATTATTAAATGAGGCAGATAATCCATTTCAAGTAACTAGAGGTTCAACCTCAATTCCGCTTATTTTTGGTATTGTTGAAATTGATAATCATTACTATGTTGATGGAGGAACGATTGATAATAATCCAATGACTCCTTTAATTGAAGAAGGATGTGATTTGATTTTAGCAGTACCTTTAGCAACTAAATTAAATTACAAAAAATATGAAAAAGAAGGTCTGACCATCATTGATTTTAAACATGGTAGTTATTTTTCAAGATTCAATTCATTTAACTTATTAAAAGTGATGAATTTTGATGAAAATTTTATCACTAAATTAAAGGAAGAAGGCTACCATTGGGCCAAAGAAATTATCAAATTATTAAAAAAACGTCAGATAATTGACGAAAATCAATTTAAAATTGACAACAAAGACTTTAAATATTATAATTTAATCATATTGAAGGGGGAATAATATGAACGTTTTGAATTTTACCGCTTATGAACTCAAGTTAGTCGAAATAGTTCAAAAACTAACTAAATTTGAACTACTTAACAAATTTTTTTATTATATAAGTTTTCTAGGTGAAGCTTACTTATTTATGGTTGTAGCCATTATTTTGTATTTGTTAGTAGATAAGAAATGGGGATATAAATTTATAGTCGCGTTTCTCACAAGTAGCGTCTTAGTTGGAGCCTTGAAAGTCGCTTTTAGACGAGTTAGACCATTTAATGATTCGTTAGTAGTGAAGAGTATTGGTCCAAAAACACCGGGTCATTCAATGCCGTCAGGTCATAGTAATTCGGCGAGTGTCATATCTACTGGTGTTTTAAAGGGAACTAGTAATAAATTTGTTAGATTTTTATTCATTTTGAATATTATTTTAATTCCTTTTTCAAGAATTTATCTAGGTCAACATTACTTAACTGACGTTTTGGCTGGAATCGCTCTTGGAGCATTAGTTGTCTTCATCGTTTTTAAGGTATTTGACAAGACCGAAAAAGAAGATTTAGTCGGATTAATCATTGTTCCATTTGCCTTAGGCGGCATGTATTTACTTCATAAATTAGGACGTTACAATAAAGATATGTTCCGAGCAGCTGGCGCAGCTGTGGCATTTGCCATTGGTTATCTCTTTGAAAAAAGAGTTATTAAATTTGTTCCAAATGACAGCAGAAAATGGGTTCAATTTATCAAATTAATAGTAGGGTTAGGTGGCACCGCTGCATTATATATCGGATTAGACAAACTACCTTTTATCAATGAACTCGAAGGATTATCTACTGCAATGGAATACGTTTGGCAAGCTGCTAAATATGCTATTATTGCCATTTGGATTACAGTTTTAGCACCAGCTATTTTCAAATTAATATTCCGTACTAAATCAGAAAAAATGGTACAATCATTAGTTGAGAAAAAGCCGGAAAGAATCCGGGTTAAATTACCATATCAGGAGGCATAAAAAATGGATTTATTTGAAAAAGTCAGAAAATATACAATAGTTGATGAAGCTAAAGAACATGGAATTTATCCTTATTTCCATAAATTAGAAACCAAACAAGACGTTGTTGTTGATATGGAAGGCAAAAAAGTGATGATGTTTGGTTCGAATAATTATTTAGGATTAACATCAGATGAACGAGTGATTAAACAATCACTAAAAACTTTAGAAAAATACGGAACCGGTGTTTCTGGATCAAGATTTTTAAATGGGACATTAGATATCCATATTAAATTAGAAAAAGATTTAGCTGAATTTTTAGATAAAGAAGACTGTACGTTATTTTCAACCGGATTTCAAACCAACTTAGGAATTATTTCAGCAATTGTTGGTCGTAATGATTTAGTCTTTAGTGATAAAGAAAACCACGCTTCAATCTATGATGCCATTCGCTTATCATATGGCAAAATGGTTCGTTATAACCATAATGATATGGAAGATTTAGAGAAAAAATTAGCTGAAGCTGATCCAAATATGGGAAAACTAATCGTCACCGATGGCGTTTTCTCAATGGGAGGCGATATTGCTAATTTGCCGGAAATTGTTAGACTAGCGAAAAAATATGAAGCTCGAGTAATGGTTGATGATGCCCATGGATTTGGAACGATTGGACCACATGGTAAAGGCACGGCACATTATTATGGATTAGAAGATGAAGTTGATATTATTATGGGAACATTTTCCAAATCATTAGCTTCCATTGGTGGTTATGTCGTTTCTTCAAGAAAAGTAGTTGATTATATTCGCCATAATTCAAGACCATATATTTTCTCAGCGGCAATCCCACCTGCCAATACCGCTAGTGCTAATGCGGCATTAGACATTTTAAAACAAGAACCAGAAAGAGTTCAAAAGTTAGCTGATAATGCTAATTATATGCGCAAAAGATTAAAAGAATTAGGAGTTCCAATTATTGAAGCGGAAACGCCAATTATTCCAATTTATACATATACCATGATTAGAACTATGAAAATTTGTTTAGAGTTATTTAACCAAGGTATATATGTTAATCCAGTTATTCCTCCAGCAACTCCAAAAGGAGAATGTTTAATTCGAGTTAGTTTAATGGCAACTCACAATCATGAATTAATTGATAAAGCTGTGGCAATTTTGGCTAATGTAGTATTAAACTATCCTGAAATTGAGGGTGATGAATAGTGATTGTTATTATTACCGGCGCATCGTCTGGAATTGGTCTGGCTAATGCGAAAAAGTTTATTAGTGAAGGTCATACTGTTTATGGCATCGCTCATAATGAATTTGAATTAGAAAACTTAAATTATTATCAAGCTGATATTAGAGATCATCAAAGAATTAGTGAAATTATTGATGAAATTTATCAAAAAGAAAAACGAATTGATATTTTATTAAATTCAGCAGGTATGGGAATTTCCGGTGCTGTTGAAGATACAAGTATTGAAAATGCTGAATTAATGTTTGATATCAATTTCTTTGGTGCTGTCAATATTACTAATTGTGTTATTCCCTATATGCGAGAAAATGGGTATGGTAGAATTTGCAACATTTCATCAGTAGCTGGCGTTTTACCTATTGCTTTTCAAACATTTTATTCCGCAAATAAAGCGGCCATTTCATTATACAGTCAAGGATTAAATATTGAACTTAAACCTTTTGGAATTAAAGTTATCGATTTTATGCCCGGTGATATTAAAACTAATTTTACCGATAATCGTAAGAAAAATAAGTCAAATTCCAAACATTATGGTCAACGAATTGATCGTTCGGTTGCAATTATGGAAAAAGATGAACGCAATGGAATGACGGTTGAATACGTTTCTAAAGTAATGTATAAAAATATTATGAAAAAACGTCCTCCTGTAAAAAAAGTAGTAGGAGTTCAATATAAATTTTTCCTATTTTTATATCGCCTATTACCACTTAAATTTGTTAACAAAGTTATGGGTAAACTATACGGATAAATTGAATAAATGATATTTACTTAGTTATACATATAATGTATAATAAATGCACAGAAGCGAACTTCTGGGGGTAGTAATATGTCATATGATGAGCAAAGGGAAAACAACCAAAAAAAATGGCGTGATCGGGAGTTTAAACGACTATTTTTAGAGTTGTTCCCAAAACTCTTATTAGGTACCGTTGTTAGTGTTGCTGCAGTAACAGTGACAACATCTCAAGCTTTTAGAAAACCTGAGATTGACATTAATTATTTATATATTGAAGAAGAAACTCTTCACTACGAATTATATATTGATGGTCTTGATTCAAATATCGATGTTGAATCTTTAATTATTAGACTAGAATCAAATAGTGATGTACAAGAAGTTGAAGGTGTCCTTGGTATCCAAAGTGGCACCTTTTCTATTGTTCAAAATCGACAATATGAACTAACCATTTGTGGTGATATTGGTTGGGGAGAACAAATATTTTTTGAAAAGAAAATTAAAGCGGAGGCACTACCATATATTAAAATGGATGACTTTATTCAAAATGGAGAAGAGTTGCTCGTTAATTTTGAATTGTTCAATTTAAGTCAGATCGAGGATCAAAAGATAACTGTTCAAATTTTAGATCGTCTCCAAACTATATATCTGGAAGAATTTGATGTTGTTAAAAATTATAATTTAATTATCCCAAATATTGAAATTAATAAAACTTATGATTTAAGAATTATGGTTAATACCCCTAAAAAAATGACAATTTATGAGGGTCAAATTAAAACTAATAATCTTCCTTCAGTCCATTTATATTGTCATGCATCAGGTGGCGAGATTTTCTATGAATTATTGGTTGAAGATCATTTTGATATGGTGTGGAGTGACATAAAGGTAGAATTATTATCAAAATCTAAAGTCATTCAAACTAATACGCATACTCAAGATGAATCTGAATTTATGAGTGGTCATTTTATTTTTGAGGAAATAAGACAAGGTAATTATGAAGTAGTGGTCAAAGCGAAAGTTGGTCTTAAAGATTTCGTGCTTGCAAGACAAACCATCTTCGTCCCACCATCTTTAATTTTACATTACGTTGTAGGTGAAGAAGTAATAAGTGGGTCGATTGAGATGGATGAATATTTAAGCGATGTTTATAAATTGTATGTTATCCTTGACAACATCACTTATCATGAAACTAATAAAGAATTAATTGGTAAAGATTTACAATTTGAACTTTCATATGACAATACAGCTGATTATTATCTTTCATTAGTTTTAATTAAAAATAATAATAAAGAAGAAATATCAATTTACCCATCACAGTTTATTTCAAGTCAAACTCAGTTTATCGAACCATATGCGTCACTTAACTATTCGCTTGGAGAATCAATTACCGGAACAATCGCGATTGATAATTATCAAATGAGCGAATATTTAATTTATGTTCGTCTCGATGATTTAACTGATAATACGTACTCTCAATATTTGGTATCTAGTAATTTGAACTTCATTTTGTCATATGATAAAACTCATAATTATCATATTTATTTAATCTATACGAGAAATGGCGAAGAATATCAACTAACTACTCCAGAGTATATAGAAGGAGAAATATCTCCAGTGACTGGTGAACTGATTATTAATAGTGCAAATATCAAATATAATCCTAACCGCTTTCAATATGAAGTACTATTAGATATGTCATCGACATTTGATAGTGATGACTTTGATACATATCGATTTGAAATTAGTGATGGTTCAACCATATTAAATACTTATAACTTTAATTATTCTGACAATCTTACATTAGATATTAACGAACCTAACGAAGAAGTGGTAATTACCGTTTATGGTGTAAAAGACCAAGTGTCAACGTTTTTATTTACCAAGATGGTTGATAATGAGGTGGTTTATGCCACCTTGGATGTCGTGCCAGGAACTTATTTAATTTATTGTGCTAATGTAGTAGGTATACCAATAAGTTTTGATGATTCAATTTATATTAAGGTGACCGATGCAAAAGGAGCGACAAATCTGATTGAGTCACCATTTGATTCGGTCTTAAATGGTGAAATTGGAGCTGATAACTATGGTCGTGCGGTTGTGGAAGTTATTTATAACGATACGACCATAGCACAAGCGGAATCAATGATCTATCCGATAGCTGAAATCACTTATGAAGCCGTAGATTCAGCATTTATGGCGGATTGCTCATTTGGAAGTGTTGAGGTGATTGAATCAATTAGAATGGAAGTGTACTCTAACAATCAATTAGTTAGTTACGCTATATCAAATCACGTTACAACGGACAATGCCTTGGACAATATGGTATATGAGATAAGGGTTATTTTAATTTCTGATGAGGAATATTTAATTCATACAGAAGAATATACTTACATCAAACCAATCCCACCAGAAACAATTACCATAATTAATGGTGAGTATTTTAATCCAAGCGACGTTTCACAAGATTATACATTAAAAATTAACTTTGAACATACTTTCCAAGACACTGATACCATTTTATTATTTAAAGTTGAATCAACAACTGGTGAAATTGGAATATATGAAGTTATCATTAATGACGAATATTTAATAATTGAAGTTTCTCAAATATATAACAATATTACCGTAACTATAAGTGATCTAAATAATAATTTCATATCGGTAAATGAAAATATTACATTGGTTGATCCACTACCTGAACTTAAGATTAAAAAAGCTAATATTTTATATAATGCTGATCATCAAATATATGAAATCATTTTAGAAATGAATTCAACTTATCCAACTGGTTATTTTAACGGTTATAGTTTTAAAATATTGGATCAAGAATCTCATATTTTAGATGAATTTGGCTATGAGTATTCTGATACTATTTTCTTACCTTTAACTAGCCTTAATCCCAACCTTAAAGTGGCAGTTTATGGAACGACTGAACAAGAGTCAATATTATTAGCTGAAAGAGTTTTAGATAATGATTTATTATATGCTGAATTAACTTTGATTTCTGGAAGCAATAAGTTAAGTTATGAAGTTATACTTAATGGGTCCAATATTGATCAAACGTTGCCACTAGAAATTAGAGTCGTTGATAATAAAAATGAAGTTGTTACAAAGTCCTTATCATATGATAAATTATTCGGTGATACATCATGGTTAAATTATGGTGACGCTTATGTTGAACTACTTTATAATGAAGTTGCTATTGGTGGTGCTCAAGTTTATGTTTATCCATCAGTCATCTTTGAAGATTTGGCGGAAAATTGGTCGTTTTCGTTATATCCATCATTTGCTTATGACGAAGTTAGTGAACCGGTAAAAGTTGAAGTCTATCTAAATAATCAATTAGTTACATCAACATATGAGCCTTACCTCAAAGTATTAAACCCAGTAGATAATACCACATATCAAATCAAAGTAATTCTTGAGGGGATTATAGATTATTTAATATATGAGGAGAATTATACTTATTTATATCCTAATATTCAAGATGCTATCAATATTACTAATGGTGAATATATTGAACTTGGTACTGGTAGCGTCGAGTATATGTTAAAGATTAATTATGTTAACACGTTTACCGACCCATCAGCAACTTTAATGTTTGAAGTTACTTCAGAATTAGAGATAATTGGCAACTATGAAGTGCCAGTTACAGAAGGATATTTAGAAATTGAAGTACCTGCATTATATTCAAATATTACCGTAACAGTTAAAGATTCTAGCAACAATACAATTTGTATAAGTGAAAATATTCCACTTATAATGCCATAACCATAACTTTTCAAAGGAGGAAAATATATATGGAACATGAAAAAGATATGTATGATTTAGAAGATGAAAATAAAGAAGAACATGTTAAAGAAGAAATGACCCCAACAAAATCAAAAAACTGGTGGCAAAGAAAGGCATTACCAGATAAAATTTGGTTTACTATTTTAACGGGAACAGCAATTATCTTTTTATTCTTTGGATTTTTAGGACAATTTATTTTTAAAGAGGGAACCGTTTTTTACGAACTTTCCGTTAATACAATTGGTAAGTTTTTTAACGTTATCGCCTTCATTGGTAAAAGTTATGTTCATATTTTAGAAACAGTAGTCATTATTGTCTTTATTTGGGCGATTAATAAGATTATTTATGTTTTAATGAAAGTGATTACTATTGAAGGATCAAAAGCTCAAACTATGGGACGATTGATTACTAGTATCTTAAAATATACTTTAATGATTGTTGGTATCTTTTTAATCTTATCAGCTTGGGGCGTCCAAACGACGGCTTTACTTGCCAGTGCTGGAATCTTAGGTTTAGCCCTATCTTTTGGGGCACAAAGTTTGATTCAAGATGTATTAGCCGGATTATTTATTATCTTTGAAGAACAATTCCAAGTTGGAGATGTTGTCGAAGTCAACGGGTTTAGAGGAAAAGTGATTGATATTGGAATTCGTACTACTAAAATTGAATCGCTTTTAGGAGATGTCAAAATTATTAGTAACTCCGATATTAGAAACACCATTAACGCTTCTAATAATGCCATTATTACCATCATTGAAATCCCGATTCCATACCGTGAAGATTTAGAACGTGTTGAAAAGATTTTAGAGGCTAACTTTGAAGGTATGGCGAAACGAAATCCGAAAATTATGGAAGGGCCATATTACACAGGAGTTAACGGTTTTGATGAACGTGGCGTCATTATCAGAGTTAACATTAAGACATTAGAGTTAGATAAGTTTGAAGCTAGACGAGCCATTAACCGTGAGTTGAAATTACTATTTGACAAAGAAGGAATTCATATTCCACACAAACAAATTACGGTTGTTAGTGAAAATTTAGATAAAGGCGACAAACAATAAAATTAATGATTTTAAGACAATCATAAAAAAGTAACAATATTATCTTGATAAGAATATGAAGCAATGATAATCACAAATTTTACTTATGGTTTCTTTTCTTATGATTAATTTTACCAATCAATTTAATAATCGAGTAGATATTTCCAAAATAAAAATATATAGGGTCAAAGATTCAATTTTAAATTTTAATAGAAAAAGAGATGAATGATTGAAAATATGAAGAATATCTCAATGTTCATATCATAATCGTCATATTTTTATATTTTATATGATAAAATATTACAGGTGACTAAATTACTAGTTAAATCTTAATATTACAATTTAGTCGTCCTTTGAAATTTAAAGGATGATTTTATATTTAAAATGAAGGTGTATAACAAATGAAAAAATTAACTGCACAACAAGTTAGAGAAATTTGGCTTAACTTTTTTGAAAGTAAAAAGCATTTAATCATTGAATCAAGTCCGCTTATCCCCGTCAACGATCCAACTTTATTATGGATTAATGCTGGTGTGGCTCCACTTAAAAAATATTTTGATGGTTCACAAATGCCACCAAATAAAAGAATGGCCAACATTCAAAAATGTATTAGAACGAATGATATCGAAAATGTCGGACTGACTTCTAGACATCATACTTTTTTTGAAATGCTTGGAAATTTTTCGATTGGTGATTATTTTAAAAAAGAAGCGATCAATTGGGGATATGAAATTTTAACTGATCCTAAATATTTTGGATTTGATTTAAATAATTTATATTTTACCTATTACCCAACTGACTTAGAAGCTAAAAAACATTGGTTATCTTTAGGAATTCCAGAAAAACGAATTATTGCCTCATATGAAAATTATTGGGAAATTGGTGAAGGTCCATGTGGTCCTTGTACTGAAGTCTTTTTCGATCGTGGCGAATCGTATGATAAAAGAGGGGTTGAATTAATCCGTGACGATATCGATAATGATCGATATGTTGAAATTTGGAACATTGTTTTTTCACAATATAATTCAAAACCAGGATTAAAACGTGAAGAATATCCAGAATTACCAAATAAAAATATTGATACTGGTGCCGGTCTTGAAAGGATTGTTAGTATTGTTCAAGATACGAAAACCAACTTTGAAACCGATTTATTTTTACCAATAATTAATCATATTGAATCACTTTCAAAAGTTAAATATGAAGGACAGAAAGAATTTAAAATTATTGCCGATCATATTAAAACCATTACGATGGCGTTAACTGATGGTGCAGTATTTTCTAATGAAGGTCGAGGCTATGTTTTAAGACGACTTTTAAGACGAGCGTTAAAACACGGTCGAACTTTAAATTTAAATGAGCCGTTTATGCATTTATTAGTTGATGATGTTGTAAAGATAATGGAAATCCAATATCCGACAGTGAAAGATAACTTATCAATTATTAAAAAAATTATCTTAATTGAAGAAGAAAAATTTTTACAAACTTTAGCTGAAGGAGAACGACAATTTAATTTATTATTAGCAAAAACTGATAAAGTAATTTCAGGAAAAGAGGCTTTTAAATTATTTGATACATATGGATTTCCTATTGAATTAACTGAAGAATATGCTAAAGAACACAATTTATCAGTTGATTTAATTGGATTTAATCACGAATTAGAACTTCAAAAAGAACGATCTAGAAGTAGTCGTAGTGTCGAAGGTTCGATGCATGCTCAAGATGAAAGATTTTTAAATTTTAATTTAGAATCTCAATTTGTTGGTTATGATAAATTAAAAACTAACAGTCAAGTTATTGGCATCTTTGATCAAGGAATTGTTCTGGATAAAACACCATTTTATGCTGAAAGTGGGGGTCAAGTTGCTGATCAAGGTTCAATTAATGGCTTGGAAGTTTTAGATGTCATTAAATTACCTAATGGCCAACATTTACATATTATTGATCCCGTATTTGAAGTTGGTGAAAGCGTCGTTGCCATAGTTGATAGTGATATCCGGAGTGATCTTATTAAAAATCACTCCGCAACTCACTTACTCCATAAAGCATTGAAAGATACACTAGGTTCACACGTTAATCAACACGGAAGTAGAGTTAGTAGTGAGTCATTAAGATTTGATTTTAATAATTTTACATTTCCAACTGTTGAAGAACTTTTGAAAATTGAGAATTTAGTTAATAATGAAATTAATAAAGGGCACGTCGTTAACGTTAATCATATGGAATTAGAAGTTGCTAAAGCTAAAGGAGCACAAGCGCTATTTACTGAAAAATATGATGATATTGTTAGAGTGGTTGATATGGGCGATTCAATTGAATTATGTGGCGGTACCCATGTTTCAAACACAAAAGACATTCAAGGATTTGCCATTGTTTCAATTGAATCAATTGGTTCAGGTATTTACCGAATTGAAGCGGTGACTGGTGATAATTTAGATAATAAAGTTATGGGGTATTTAAAAACTTTATCAAACGAAATATCTAATCTAGATGATAAACTATCTAAACTTCAAATTTCTGAAGTGCCAGCGCCAAAATTACCAACTCCTGTTATTGTTGGAAGTTATCAAGATATTTTAAATTACCGAGAATATTTAGAAAAGTATAAATTAGTCATTCGCGATTATGAAAGAGAAGTTACTCAATATCATGAACAACAAGCATTGGCTAATTTGTCAAATCTTACTCAAAGAATTAATTCTAAACGTGAGGTTTTATTAATTAATGATTATAATGAAGATTTACTGAAAAATATTGTCGATCAAATTTTTGATGCATATAAATTAGAAGTTCTATTTTTAACAAATGTTAAAGAGGGAAAAATTACTTTTATCGCTAAATCAAATTTAAAAAATGCTAATAGTTTAATTAGGTTGGCTGCTGAAATGACCGATGGTCGTGGTGGCGGTAGACCAGATTTTGCTAGAGGAGGCGGTACTAATTTAGCTAAATTAGATGAAACTCTAGCCAAAATTAAGGAGATTATTAATGAATAAGTATCTTGGACTTGATCTAGGTAGTAAAACTTTAGGAATATCGATATCAACATCAGGGATTATTGCATCTAACTTAGAAACTTTTAGATTTACTGAAGACAATTATGATGAACCATTACTTTATTTAAAAGATTTAATTCACGAGAATGGGATTACTCATGTTGTCTTAGGACTACCAAGACATATGAATAATGATTTAGGAATTAGAGGCGAGATTAGCCTTAATTTTAAAGAGAAACTGGAAACCATAACTAATGTTGAAGTGATTTTATGGGATGAGCGATTATCAACAAAACAAGCGATAGATACCCTAATTCAAGGATCTGTTAGCAGAGAAAAACAAAAAAAATTAAAAGATGAACTGGCCGCCACCATTATTTTGCAAAATTATTTAAATTCTATTAACCAATAAAATTATGATATAATTTTTTAAAGAAGTAAGTGAGGAATTAAAATGAAAGAAGATCAATTTGTAGTAGTCAATGATTTAGGTGAAGAAATAGTATGTAATATTTTATTTACCCATGAATCAGAAGATGGCAGAAACTTTGTTGTTTTTGAGTTTACTGACACCAATGAATTAAGTGCTGCAATATATGTTGAAGACCCAAATAATCCAGGTGAGGGAACACTTGAAGATATAACTGATGATGAAGACTGGGAAATGCTAGATGAGTTAATGGCTCATTATTATGAAGATGAAGAGACACTTCATCTATAATTTAAAGGAATACGCTATCCAAAATAATGTTCCAGTCATTAATGACGATGGACTAAATTTTTTGTTGGATTTAATTAAAACACATAACATAAAAACAGTTTTGGAGATTGGGACTGCGATTGGTTATAGCGCAATAAACATGGCTAATTTAGGATGTAAAATAATCACGGTAGAACGTGATTATTTTATGTATGAACAAGCTATAAAAAACATTAAGGAAGCAAATTTATTGAATAACATTCAAGTGATACACGGTGATGCACTAACAATTGATGTTGCAGAAAAAGTCGATATGATCTTTATTGATGCGGCTAAAGCTCAATATCAAAAGTTTTTTGAGAAGTTTGAGGGTAATTTAAATCAAGGTGGAATCATTGTTTGTGATAATTTAAACTTTCATAATTTAGATCCAAATAAAGTATCAAGAGGAACAAGACAATTATTAAAGAAAATTAACCAGTTTAAATTATTTTTGGAAAGTAACACAGATTATGAAACTTCAATTTATACTGTCGGTGATGGCATTAGCGTATCTAAAAGGAGAAGTAAGTGAAATTTTTAATTACGTTACATAATATTAATAATTTAGATAAACTTAACGAAGCAGATGGCTATATAGTTGGCACTAGCTTGTTTTCGGTTAGATTAACTAAATCTTTTTCTCTTGATGAGATAAATTACTTAATTCTATATTCAAAAATTAATAATAAAGAAATATATTTGAATTTAAATAAAATGTTTTATGATGAAGATTTCCCAAAAATAGATGATTTTTTAAATTTAATTTCTTTAAATGACTTAACTGGAATCATTGTTAGTGATATAGGCCTTTTGTATCATTTAATGCAAATGAATTTAAATAACAAATTAATTTGGCAAAGCGAGACTTTAACAACCAATACATTTGATTTTAATTATTTACAAGATTTTAATATTAAAGGGGCTTTTACGGCTAAAGAAATTACTTTAAAAGATATTCTAAAAATAGGTAATAATAAAAAATACGAACTATACATCAACGGACATGGCTACTATAATATGTTTTATTCCAAAAGAAAACTTATTTCTAATTTCCAAAATGAGTATGATTTATTGGATTTAGGAGATAAATATAAATATCATTTAACCGAAATGCAACGAGAAAATGAAAAATATCCAATTTTAGAAGATGACAACGGAACACATGTCTTTAGATCTAATGTTACTAATAGTTTTAATGTGTTAAATGATTTAAAAGAAGTTGTTGATTATTTTGTGATTGATACCATTTTTAAAGATGATAAATACGGTCAAATAATGTTAGATTTATATAAACATGGTTATAAAGAAGAAGTTGTGACATCACTTAAAGAAAGATATAGTGAAAAATGGGATGACGGATTTTTCTTTGAAAAAACTGTCTATTTAAAAAAGGAAAGTTTATGATTGAATTATTAGCTCCAGCTGGAGATTTAGAAAAATTAAAATATGCTTTAATATACGGAGCCGATGCGGTCTATATTGGTGGAAATGAGTTTTCATTAAGAGCGAGAGCCTCTAATTTTACTGTTGAAACGATTAAAGAAGGAGTTAAATTTGCTCATAGTTTAGGCAAAAAAGTATATGTAACAACTAATATCATTCCTCATGAAGAAGATTTAGAGGGATTAGTTGAATATTTAAA
The DNA here is from genome assembly GCA_050953825.1 of Acholeplasmataceae bacterium. Classification (GTDB taxonomy): domain Bacteria; phylum Bacillota_I; class Bacilli_A; order Acholeplasmatales; family Acholeplasmataceae; genus DUQW01. The sequence goes on from JBMNNF010000009.1 coordinate 88,650, forward strand.
GGCATTAGAAGAATCTAAAGTAGATGCTATTATTTGTGCCTCTCCTTTAATTATAAAAACGGCGCTAAAACATACTAACTTAGAAATACATTTATCAACTCAACAATCTGTTCTCAATAAAAATTCACTGAAGTTTTGGAAAGAATATGGTGTTAAACGGATAGTACTAGGAAGAGAATTGACACTTGATATGCTTGATAAATTACCAAAGGATTTACTAGATCTTGAAGTGTTTATTCATGGTGGAATGTGTATGAGTTATTCTGGTAGATGTTCGCTTTCGAATACTCTAACGAATCGTGATGCTAACCGTGGTGGATGTGCACATTCTTGTCGTTGGCAATACCATTTATATAATGACAATCAATTAGTTTTAAATGAATATTTTTCGATGTCTTCCAAAGATTTAATGTCATTAAGTGTCATTCCACAACTAATTGATATGAAGATGCACTCATTAAAAATTGAAGGAAGAATGAAGAGCCTTCATTATATAGCCACAGTTGTAAAAACTTATCGTATGTTAATTGATGAATACTATCAAACAGGTACAATTAAAGATATTAAATATTATGAAGATGAAATCTATAAAGCTGAAAATAGATTGACCGCTTTAGGATATTTTGATGGCGACTTTGGGCCTAGCAAACAACTATATCAATTCCTAGGGGAAAGACCTAACCAAGCGTTTATCGGGTTAATTTTAGATTATAATAAAGACACGAGAATCGCTGCAATCGAACAGAGAAATTATTTTCAAATAGGAGATACTATTGAAATATTTAGTCCGAATAATCCAAATCAAAAATTCGTTTTAGATAACATGATTGATGAAGATGGAAATAGTATTGATGTGGCTCGACATGCTAAACAAATTGTCCATATCAAAATACCATTTGAAGTTACTAAATTTTCAATGTTAAGGAAAATAACATGATTAAAACACTTGCTAAAAATGGGAAGACAATTAATTATAAAATTATCAATAAAAAAAATAAACATACTTATTTTCATTTTAAAGATGAACTGTTAGTTGTCACCAAAAATTTTCGAATGTCAAATGAAAAAATTTTGCAGTTAATTAATGATCAATTCGACCTTATTTATCAAAAAATAAACTCAAAAATTAAAGTGAATAGTGATGAGTTTTTACTATTTGGTAAAAAGTTAAATCTTGTTATAAATGAGTCATTAAAATTTTCATATAGTATCTGTGGTGACAAAATCATTATAAATTTACCGTCTAATTATGATTTAAGAAAAACTACTAATTTTATATATAAAGAACTATTGACAAATAAAATAAGTGAGTTGGCAGCTGAAGTATCAACAAAAATTAAAATGTTCGGATTATCATTAGTTCCATTTAAAATAAAAGATGTTAAATCATATCATGGCAAATGTTTTATTGATCGAAAATATATTGTCTTTGCCTTACATTTGGCAAAACTAAATCAAGAATTTCTTGAATATATTATTTATCATGAATATGCTCATTTTATTGAGCCAAATCATTCGCAAAAATTTTATCGAGTCTTAGGAAAAATGTTTCCTAACTATCAAGAAATTCAAAAAAAGTTAAAAAAAATTAAATTATAAATAAAAAATAACGATTTTATTATCTTTAATAATAAAAAAAATTAAGTACATGGTATAATAAACAATGTATTAACAAGAAAAGAGGAGAATCACTATGACAAAAAAAGTATACGACCTTACCGAAGAGGGAGTTTTAGAATATGAAGCTGAATTAGCTTATTTAAAAGAAGTTAAAAGACCGGCAAATTTACAAAATTTAAAAGAAGCAAGAGCCCAAGGAGACTTATCAGAAAATGCTGACTATGATGCTGCAAGAACTGAACAAGCTCAAATTGAAGCTAGAATTAAAGAAATTGACACTATTTTAAAAAATGTGCGGATCATTAAAGCGACCAATGACAATGTTGTTGGAATGGGGAAAAGGGTTAAATTGTTTTTTGTTACTCAAAAATTAGAACGTGAATTTGATGTGGTTGGTCATCTACAAGCTAATCCATTTCGCGGAACTATCTCAGTTGAATCGCCACTTGGGAAAGCTATTAGAAACCGTCAAGTTGGTGATGAAGTTACAGTAAAAGCTGAAACAGGTAATGTTTTTACTGTGAAAATATTACAAGTAGCATTATCAAATGTTGTAAAAAATGATCAATAAGGTCCCAAATTATTTTTACGAAGATATCTATAAGATAGATTACATAAAATTGAAAGACAAGGGGATTAATACCTTGTTTTTTGATTTAGATAATACACTTATTCCATACGATGTTAAATACATACCGGAAAAACTAATTCAATTTCTTAAACAATTAGAAGAAGAATTTAAGATCTTAATTATTACTAACAATAACTACAAAAGAACAAGATTAGCTGTTGGTAATAACTTTAAATTTTTAGCATCAGCTAAAAAACCGTTTAAAAAATGTTATTATAAAGCCTTAAATTTAACCAATTCACAAATTAGCGAAGTGTGTGCGATAGGCGATCAAATGATGACTGATGTAATTGGTGCTAAAAAATTAGGAATTAAGACAATTTTAGTGAATCCGATTGATCCAAAATCTGAAGGCATTCCCACAAAGATTAATCGTTTTAGAGAGTCAAGATTACTGAAAAAGATTAAACGAAACGACCCTGAATTATATGATGAAAGGATACAAAGTTTTCGTGAGTAATAAAACTTGCGTAGGCTGTGGTGCCAAACTATCTCTTAATCCCAATGACGTTGGTTATACTAAAGATTTAAATATGGATTATTGTATGTCTTGTTTTCGGTTAAAACACTACAAAGATCCAATGAATTATAATCATCCTAGAGTGATACCTAGTATCAAAAAGAATTCTTTAGTTTTAGTGATATCATCAGTGCTATATTTAGATTTGTTATTTACATATCCAATCAAGCGATATCAAGAAGATATCAAAATAGTTTATATTATTAACCAATTGGACTTGCTACCACCACAAACTAATTATGATTATTTATATAAAAGAATTAAGGAAGAAGCTAATTTATATCATGCTCCATATGAAGATATTATCTTAATGTCAGCGACTCATGAAGATGATGTCAATCGATTAAAAGAATACTTATTGACTTATAAAAATATAAATGATATTTATCTCTTGGGAGTCCAAAATAGTGGAAAAACGACATTATTAAATGCTCTTACTAACAGTAATTTAGCATTAGTAGATGTTAAGGCAGGACTAACTCAAGAAACCATTACTAGAGAATTTGATCACTTTAAAATTCATGATTTGCCAGGTCTATATCAAGAAAATTATATTCATCATTTAATGCCATATCATGAGTATCGGAAGTTAATTCCTATCAAAGAAATAAAACCGGTAATTATAAATTTAAAAGTAAATGAAGCTACTTTAATTAACGATATGTTTGCCTTATATTTAATCAAAGGGAATGGTTCTGTGGTCTTTTATTTTAATGAATTACCAATTAGAAAAGTTAACTTTACCAATATTGAAAATCAACTTATTAAAACCTTTGAATATACTCAACAAACATTTAAATTAACTGATAATAAAAAGTATCAAATAACCGTTGCTGATATTGGTTTAATTCATTTAATGGGACCAAAAACTATAAAGATGATGATACCAAAAGGATTACATATAAGTTTAAAAGAGGCGTTTTTCTTATGAAAGATTTAGAAAAAATTGTGTTTGAAAAATTAAAAGATCATCCCAGAAGAATCAATCACACCAAAGGAGTAATTGAAGTTGCAGTTACTTTAGGTAAAATTCATGGAGTTGATTTGGATTTATGCTATATTGCCGCTTTATTCCACGATTTTACCAAACACGAATCACTTGAATTTCATCAAAAATATTTAGGAAAAGATTTTATAGACAAACATAGAAAATTAACCTTTATGTATCATGCACATAGTGCGGCGATGGTATTAAAAGAAATTATGCCAAATATTGATAACCAAGTTTTAGATGCGATTAGATATCATATCTGGTGTAGGCCGAATGCGACTAGATTAGAAAAAATTATTTATCTCGCCGATAAATGTGAACCTAATCGAATTTATCCAGAAGCCAGAGAAACTTATAATTTAGCTTTAAAAGATTTGGATGAGGCACTAATTTATTCGCTAAAGGCAAACATAAAACATTTAGAAAGTAAAAATATTGTTGCTCATCCTGAGCAAATTAAAACATTAGTTTATTATCAAGTGAAAAAGGAGAAAATATGAAAAAATATCAAAAAGCAGTAGCAGTTTTAGATAACTTAAAGATAAAAGATATTAAAGTTTACGATTTTAACAAAACGTCACCATTCTATGATTATTTTATCATTGCTACCGTTAATGAAAGACAAGCGAATGCCGCTGCCAACAACTTAAAACAAACATTTAAAAATGAAATTAAAAACATTGAAGGAAAATCAAGCGGTTGGGTCTTAGTTGATATGGGTGATGTCATTGTTCACTTATTTAGAGCTGAAGAACGTGAATTTTATGGTCTTGACAAAATGCTATACGGTATCTTAATTAAAGACATATAATTATTAAAAAATATATTATTTTTTACAAATTTAAAAATAAACTTTAAAATAAACAAAATAAATTGGCACAAGCCAATTTTTTTTGTATAATTATTTTTGAGGTGTCACCTATGAAATATAACATTAAATTAAATATTGATGACTTTGATATTCATGGCTTTAAATTACACGGTTATGCAAAAGTTTTCTCAAATCTTGCCTTTGAGCATCTAAAAGATACCGGTCAAGGGATTGGAGTTTTAATACAAGATCGATATGCCTGGGTCTTAATATCAATGAAAATTAAAATAATTAAAAGAATTGAAGAACAAGTCGATCTTGAAGGGGCAACTTGGTATGCCGGACAAAAAGGACCGTATTATCGCCGTGAGTTTGAGATAAAAAACAAACACTGTCATATGATCGCATCATCATATTCAGTATTAATGGATATGAAAGATAGATCACTTTATCGCAGTCGTGAATTACCATTTACTAGATTAAATGAAAATTTGACACATCTATTAGATTTAAATACAAGTTTTAGAGATAATGTTTTGTTAACTGAAATCTCTAAACGAAAAGTTTTAAATTCTCATTTAGATGTTTTAGGTCATTCCAATCATTTAAAATATTTAGAGTTTATTTATGATGCAATGACGATTGATGAAATTAAAGAAATTAAAAATTACAATACATTAGAATTATATTTTCAAAAAGAAATGTTATTAAATGATGAGTTTACAGTAAATAAAGGCGTGATTAATGATAAAGTTGTCTATATCATTAACAACAATACCAATCATGAACGAGCATTTACTTTAGTTTTTAGAAATGAGTAGGAGTGGTTATATGCAAATATCAAAGTCTAGATTTTTAAATTTACTTCGATGTGATCGATTTGCCGCACTTAATCTAATATATCAGGACAAATTAGATGCTCTAGTAACTACTGATCATGATTCTATAGAAGCTATTTACTCACAAGAAAATCAATATAAAAAGTTAGAAGCCTTAAGAGCGATGTTCGAGTCAAGATATGAGGATATTGAATATGATTATGAACAATTAACTGACGAAAATTTATATGAAGATTTAGTTAAGGGAAATTTAGAAATTCCATTTGATAATGACTTTTTGAAAATTGAAGTTTTAGCAGCTAATGCTCTTCAAAATCTATATGGTGGCACAATTACCTTTGGCAATGTACTTAAAGATCAAAAACATTTTGAATCGAATTATGAAGGCTATAAATTTCATTGTTTTTTAGATGTCTTTTTAGAAAATGATGATGAGATCGTTATTTGTGAAGTAAAAGCCACTACTAATAGAAAGTTAATTACTAAAGGTGGAAGAAATCCGCTATTTAAAAAATATGGTAATATTTATCGTCGGAATCATGAAATGGAACCTAATTGTAAATATGTTGATGAAAAAGCATTTAAAGATCCTTTTCATGATTTGGGTAGAATGAGTATCGATTTAGCTTTTCAAAGATTTGTCATTGAACAAAACGCTAAGAAGTTTAATAAACCAATTAGATATTTATTAGCAGTATTAAATAGTGAATATGTCTATGATGGAAAAAAGGATAAATTTGGTCAAAATTACTATCAAGATGAAATTATTAGTTTTTTTGATTTAACCAAATTAACTGAAGAGATTATGCCAGACATTATTAAATATGCTAATCAAGTGATTGAAAGATTGAATAATGCTAATCAAAATCATACATCTATTGGTCGCCATTGCATGATTAAAAAAACACGAGAATGTCCATTTTATAAACTAATATGTCAAAAAGATAGTAATATTCCTAATGAAAATAGTATTTTAGAATTTTTCAATGGTCATTTAGGTTTTCTAATGCCAGGTGATAATTTAAAAAACAAATCTAATCGATTTGATTTAATTAACCAAGGCTATACCAAAATCGAACATTTTAAACGTGAAAATTTAATCTATCCACAACAACAAATTCAATTAGAAGCGGTCACGGAAGATATTAGATACATTGATAAAAGAAACATCAATCGAGGACTAGAAATGTTGAAATATCCAATTTATCATCTCGATTTTGAAACATTTGCCGCACCTTTGCCTCGGTTTAAAGGTGAAAAATGTTATGAACAATCTCCGTTTCAATACTCATTACATATTGAACGTGAGCCGGGAGTTTGTCATGAAGATGACGACCATTTTGAATTTATCGCTAAAAATCCGCTTGATGATTGTCGCAACCAATTATTTAAATCATTATTTTCTCACTTGGATAATCCGAATGGCACGATCTTAGCTTATAATGTGTCATTTGAAAAAGCTGTAATCAATAATTATTTAAAATATAATGATCATTATAAGGAAAATATAGAACCACTGGTAAATAACGCTTTTGATTTAATGGACTTGATTAAAGGTAGAAGTACCCTTTTTCCTAAGGAAGTAGCTCCAAATCGAATTTTATTTTACGACAAAAACTTAAATGGAAGTTATTCGATTAAAAAAGTTTTACCAGTTTTGGCACCAGAATTAACATATCAAAATCTAAACATTCAAAATGGAACTGATGCCGTTTTAGAATTTTCTAAATTATCTCATGTTTCTCCTAATGAATATTCTCAAAAGGTTCAAGATTTATTGGCTTATTGTAAACGTGATACTTGGGCCATGGTAGTTATCCTACAAAAATTGCGCGAATTAGTTAAATAATTTATCGTGTTTTTTATGATAAAAGACCGTTCTGTTGGTTTCAGAACGGTCTTTGAGTTTTAATATTAAATTGTTAAACTTATTTATTTTTTGATTGAACAAGTAATATAACTCCACTATCAATAATTAAATTAGCTGATTGGCTAATAATTTCATTAGACAGTCCTAATGTATCGTATTGATATAGTGTTTCATTATTTAGCGGATACATAGTGCCAGTTAAAGTTAATTTAGTATTCAAAAGTGGAAAGATTGATAAATATTTAAATTCCTCTTTTGGTATTGTGTATTGTCCAACCTCAAGTCTTTTGATGGTATTATTATCATCAAAAATTAATAAATTATTATATTTTTCAAATAATAAAAGATTAGCAATTAAGTGATCAACTCGATTACCTTTAATCCCACCAACTAAAATAACATCATCAGTATATTCGTATGCATATTTTAAAGCGTAATGAGTATCTGAAATATCTTTATTTTGTGATAATTTGATGTATTTTAAGTTATTAAGGATCTTTTTATCTTTTAAAGAATCAAAATCACCGATTGCCAGATCTATTTTTATGTTGTTTTTAATTAAATCCTTAACCGCTCCATCAACCGCATAGATAACTCTGCCATCGGTTAATTTTTTAACATTTTTGGGCACTTTAGGTGCAACTACCGCTATTTTCATCTAAACATTCCTTTTAAATAATTATTATTCATTAAATTTATTCTTCATAATAAGTCTCTAAAAATAAATCTAAATTTCTCCACTTAATAAACCCAGCTTCTCTAAATATTTCTTTACCGTCTTTGAAAATTAAAAGAGTTGGGGTGCTAAAGACGATATGAGTTCCTCTAAATAAAGGATTATTGGTTATATCTATATTGTATATATTAATATTAGGGTATTTTTTTGCATATTGATCATTGATCCTAAATTCAGCTGCATGACATAATCCGCAGTCATGTCCAATACCTAAAACTATTATTAGTTCTTTATTGTTGTTTAAAATATTTATTATGTCATGATCATTTACGCTTAATATCATAATATCACCAGTATCATATTAGCAAATTATGTGAAAAATCACAAAATTAACGCATTTACCAATAAAACCAGATACTTCGTTCGTATAATAGGTGAAAAGGGAGGAAAGATGATTATGAAAAAAACTTTCAAAAATTTATTATTAGTATTTTTATTAATTTTAGGAGGCGTTACATTATTAGCATGTGACGGTGTTGGTGGCAAAGGTTCACTAGCTAAAGATGAAGACGCATTTATGGTTCAAGCGGTATCGGCTGCAAATATGAGTTCAGGTGGAATGTCATTATCAACCAATCAAAATGTTTCGTTAGACGCAAGTAACGCTAACAATCCATTAACAAGTGGAGTTGAACTTACGATTGAAAATGCATTAGGTGAAGGCTTAGCTGAACTAGTCAATGAACAATTAAAGATGGTTCAAGATTTCTTAACTAACATTGAAATTAAACATAAAAAGAATGATAGTACTGATCCACAACTAGCAAAATATGAAAAAATTGCATATTATGATACAGTTGATTTATTAGGTGTTAGCATTGATTATAAAATGTATTACACTGTCACTGAACATGAAGAAGAAGTTGAAGAAGACGGCGAAGTTGAAGTTGAAACTGAATTTGATGGATTATTAGTTATCACTGTTGGGAAAAATGTTAGAAAATTAGTTGTCCATGGTGAAGTTGAAGTTGAAACTGATGCTAAAGGCAACGTTGAAAAAGAATTAAAGGTTATCCATGAATATGCTACTGGAGTCGTAGAAATCAGCTCTAAAGTAGAAAAAGGTGAAAGAGAATTTACTTTCAAAGTTGATGATAATATTACTGGTGAAATCGAATTCAAATTAGAAATTGAAAACAAAAGAAGTGGCGTAGTCTTAAAGATTGAAACTAAATTTGAAGTTGGCGCTAAAGAATCTGAACTTAAATTAGAATTCGAATTAAAAGATGGTAAGAACGGTAAAGAAGTTCACATCAAGTTAGAAATCGAAAACTTAGAAATTCCTATCATTGGAAAAATTGAAGCTGACCTAGAAGCAACACTAGTAGTTGAAGATGCTACAGAAGTAGTTAAATTAAACTTCACATTTAACGGAAATGTTAAATATACTCCATTAACAGGTGCAGTTCAAGACTTAGACTTAGATTTCACTCATACATTAGAAGTACCTAAGGTTCAAGCACCAGCGCAAAACGAAAACCCAGCTAACTGATAAGATATATAAAATATGATATAATATCCCTATAACATCTATAGGGGTATTATATTATGACTGATGATATTTCAATTTTAATCGAAAGGTTAAAAGAAAAAGATAACAATGCATTTGAAATTATTTACTATCAAACGCACAAGATGGTTTATTCAATCATTTACGCAATTGTTAAAGATGATTTAGATGCCGAAGATTTAATGCAAGATACTTACATTAAAATGATTGAGAACATCAATTCTTTTAAACGTGGTCGTAATTTTAAAACTTGGTTAGGAACTATCGCCAGAAATTTAGCTATCGATCATTATCGCCGATACCAACGACAAGTAAATATCGACCTACAAGTTGAAGAACAAGTATATTTTGAAGCGACAAGTGAAAACTTAGATTTAAAAGCCGAAGCGTTAGAACTTCTTGAAACGTTATCAAGTGATGAACAAATGATTGTATTGTTACGTGTAGTTGATGAATTAACATTCCGTGAAATTTCTGAAATTACCAATCGTCCCTTAGGGACCGTCATATGGAGCTACAATCAATCAATTAATAAATTATCAAAATTATATAAGGAGGTGTTGTAAGTGAGTAGAAAAGCTTTTAAGACTTCCTTAAAATCAGAATTTGATCAAAAAATTCCTAATGTCTTATCAAAAATTGATCTTGAAAATATTCATATCAAAGAAAAAGAAACTGCTACGTCTCGCTTTCGACGCCCCGTATTTAGATTAGTGACTTCATTGTCACTAGCAGTAGTGGTAATTATCACAGTTTTAGCAATTACGTTAAATCGTGGTGGTAATACTGGCCCACTAGTGGCAACGAAACAAGATGAGGCAATGATGACATCAGTTATTTCAGCGTATCAACTAGTTCACACTACTACTACCGCTAATATCGCCAATATTACATTATCTTCAAATGACAATGATGATGAGGGTCCAAATTTGGATCCAAATAATTTCTTTAATGAAATTACCAGCGAAATTGATGAATTCTTTTCCGGTATTGAAACGATTTTATTTGCTGATGATAAAGCAGACTTACAACAAGACGAAGATGATGATTCATCATTTAAGTTAAGTGCTAAATCTAGTCATTTAAGTGGTTGGCAAAGTAGTTATGATGTTAAATACACGATTACTGAAAATGAAGATGGAACTAAAACTGTTCAAGGATCGTTACTAATAGATAACAGGATGGTTTCTCAGTTTACTGGTACAGTTACTGAAACATCTGGTAATGAGGTAATAACTATTTATTACGACGATATCACTGTGGTAACTTGGGTGGAAAATGAAGGAACAGATAACGAAGTTACTATCTATAATATTTCAAGACTGAATAAATCAGGTTTAACTGTTATTAAAGAATATGTTGAAAACGATAAAAGAGTCATTGAATTATTACCTAGCCCAAAAATCCTTAGTTCTTTATATCAAAAAGCGTATAAATTTATTACTAGTGAAGCTGACGGTAAAGATACTGTTGAAGTTATTTTAACTACTGAATCAACTATGTTTCAAATAAGTAGTGAGACAAGAATGATTATTACAGCTAGTGAAACAGCTGAATATATTGAATATACATACGATTTTAAAGGAAATATTACGATTTTAGGGATACTACAACCTTTCGAGTTTAGTATTACTATCAAACATCGTAAAGATTAAAAGTGAAAGCCGTATCAAAACGGCTTTTTTTAAAAGATCTTATATTATGTATTATTCACTTATTTAAATATACATAGTATCATGTATGTAATTTGAATCATATTGAAAAGAATTACGTGAACGAGATCAAGTGGGAAGAGTATATGCTTATTCGTTAACAGCAAATACATTTTCTTTTATTTTAGGAATATTAATTATTTTTTTAAAAGCCGTTATATTTTTTAATTAAAGTAAAGTAATAATTTTCAAACTATTATTAAATGAGGTGATAGTTTGAAAAGATTGATTATCCCAATTGGAGTCATTATATTTTTAGTTGTTTCAGTTGGCATCTTTATTTCCAAACCAAAAAAAGAAACTTATACACATCAAACTCCAAAAATAATTGTCGTTGAGATTTACGGAGAAGTTAATTTTCCTGGAAAATATCAAGTCTTAGAAAATATGACATTAAATGATTTAATTAGTTTTTCTCAAGGAGTAAAACCAACTGCAGATTTAACTAACATAAATTTAAATGAAGTACTTCAACCAAATTATCGATATCATATTCCGTCATCAAACGAAAATGAAGAAAAACCTAACCAATATAATTTAAATGAAGTTAACTATAATGTGTTAATAACTATTCCTAACATCACCGAATCACGCGCTATTAGTATTTTAACTTACCGCGAACAAGTAGGGAAATTTAATTCAATAGAAGAACTTTTAAATGTTAAAGGTATCGGCGAAGTTACATACAATAAGATCAAAGATTATTTCTTTATCAGGTAAAAGTTATCCATATTACTTTATAATAGCTGCGATAATAGCAGCTTTTTATAACGTTTTTTTTATTCTATTGGTATTACTGTTACTTTATAAGTTTAAGCGAAAATATAAAGTGAAGATTCTATTAATATTCTTATTAATAATAGCGGCATCATTTTCATTGAACTTTATATCAGCATCAAAAAAGCCTAAAGAAGAAATAAAAGGAGTAGTGGTAGAAGTCTATAATAATAAAAATAATTTAGTAATTAAATCTAAAAATATCAATTATTTAGTAAAAACACAGAACAAATATAGTGTTGGTGATATTTTAATGGTTACTGGCCAAATTCAAAAACCACGTGGAGTAAGAGTCCCACATGGATTTAATTTACGTAAATATTATTTATCTAAAAATATTTATTATGAAATTAATCAGCCAGAAATTGATAAAATTGGATTTAATTATATCTATTATCCACAAAAGTTAATTGCAAAATATTTAGATTATTTTCCTAAACTTACCCAAACTTATCTAAGATCAATGATACTAGGGATTAATGAACATGAGTTAGAATTTAAACAATCAACCAACCTTCTTCAAATCTCATATTTAATTAATTTATCCGGCGTTTTAGTTTATACAGTTATTTCTATTTTTAAAAAAATATTTTATTACCTTGATATCGAAACTAGTCATCAAGAAAAAATAATTATTACATTATTGTTTCTTTGGAGTTATGTGACAGGATTTAAATTAGTAATGTTAAGAATCTTGATTATGAGTTTAATTTCTTATATCAACCGAGTGTGGAATTTAAAATTAACTAGATTAGATATTATTTTTTATACGTTTTTTAATATTATAATCATTAATCCTAATTTCATAAATTCAATTGGTTTTTCTTTAGGTTTTATTGTCATTACGACCATCAATTTAATTACTCCGGAAATTAAAATTAGCAATTCAATTATAAAAAGATATGTCTTATTTTTTATGGTTTATTTGTCGATATTTCCAATTTTGATAAATTCCTTAAATATAATCTACTTACTGATGTTTATAATTACTCCAATTCTTGTCGTATTATATCGAAAAGGAGTGGTATATCTATTTTTAATAGTGATAGTTTTGCCTTTATTATCCGATTTTGTAGAATTTATATTACATAATTTTGAAGTGATGATTACATATTTATCAAGTTTTGATTTAAGGATTACATTCCCAAGTTTTAACAATTTCTTAATGTTTATATACTATATTATAGTTATCTTTTTCTTTATAAATAAAAAACTCATCAATAAACATTTGTTATCGCTATTTATATTGTTATTTATTACTTATAATAAGGCTTATTTTAATCCAACCTATAAATTATATTTTCTAGATGTTGACCAAGGTGACACAACTATTTTGATCACACCACATTACGAAGATGTCATAGTCATTGATGCTTACGGTGATGTTGTAAATGTTTTAAGGAAAATGGGTATTAGAAAAATAAATTATTTAATTTTAACTCATCCAGATTATGATCATATTAGAGAAGCGAGCAATTTAATTACAAATTTTGATGTTAAAAATATATTAATTAATCCTTATGATGACTATAAATTTGATGGCTATCATCCAATTAAAATCAAATCAGGAGATACGATTTTTAGTAATAATTATAAAATTACATTTTATTCACCATATAAAAATAACTTAAACACAAACGATAACTCATTAGTCTTTAAGTTAGAATATTTGAATAATCAAGTTTTATTTTTAGGAGATATCTCTAAAAAAATAGAAATTGATTTAGTTAATAGATACGGCGATGAATTAAAATCAAATATTTTAAAACTAGCTCATCATGGTTCAAATACATCTACCAGTTCCATCTTGTTAAATACGGTTAAACCTGATGATGTCATAATATCGGCGGGATTTAATAATATATACGGTTTCCCTCATCAAGAAGTTATGGAGAACTTAGGTGACAAATATCAAATATATCGAACCGATTTAGATCATACGATAGTTTATACAAATCGATTTAACTATGCAAAAACTACAAAATACTATCAAAATTATATAATTTATTATATAATAAAAGAGATACGAAAGGGAAGATTTTATGGACAGTTTAATCTATTTATATTATGGTGCAAGTGAATATATTTTACGTAAAGAAATTAATAAATTATTAACGAAATTAAAGGTTGATGAGTATAATGTGATTAAGTATGATTTGTTAGAATCAGATTTTGTTGATGTGATTGAAGAACTGCAAACCATTTCATTTTTTCAAAGTCAAAAAGTTGTTTTGCTTTCTAGTATTTTAGAACTTTACAAACTTGATCAATACGATCAAGAACGTTTCATTTCTTATTTAGAAAAACCAAATCCGGATACAATTCTCATTATGTATTCTAGTCAAATTAATGAAAATGAATCACCAATTACTAATGCTTTAAATCTATATGCGAAGATAATAAAAATGGAAGATATTCAGAAAAAAGATCTACCTAATATCATCAGAAAAAGTTTTAATGACGATGACTATCAAATCAATGAACAAGCAATAACTGAATTAATTGAAAGAACTAATGGTGATTTTCAAGCGATTGAGCAAGAAATTACTAAACTTAAACTGTATGCATATGACCAAAAGGTTATTACAATTCAAGCTATTAGACTATTAGTTAGTAAAAACTTAGAACATAACACCTTTGAATTATCATCAGCTATTTTAAATAAAGAACGAACTAAAGCAATTCAAATTTATTATGATTTATTAGTGGCTAACGTTCAACCAACGATGATTATTAGTTATTTATCCGGACGTGTTCGCGATTTAATTCATACTAAATTATTACTAGCTAGAAACTATTCGCAAGACATGATAGCGAAGCACTTTCAAATAACTGATGGTCGAGCTTATTATATGGTAAGAGATGCCAAAAAATTAAGTATTGATGATTTAGAAAAATATTTAGGACAACTTTCTGATTTGGATTTTGATATCAAATCAGGTAATATTGACGCACGTTTAGGTGTTGAGTTATTTTTATTTGGAGTATAAAAATGAAATATAAAAACATTTTAGTATTTGATTTTGAGACAACTGGTGTTAATCCCAGTTTTGATGAAATTATTGAAATTGGGGCAATTAAACTAGAAAAAATAAATGATAATTATGAAGTAGTTGATGAACTATCAGTTTTAATAAAACAAGATTTTCCTCTACCGCCAAAGATAACTGAAATCACGGGAATAACTGATGAAATGTTAGCTCAAAATGGAGTTACACGAGATGTCGCTTTTCAAATGTTTAATAATTTGTATACTAAAGATTGCTTACTAATTGCTTATAATATTCAATTTGATATCTGGTTTTTAATAAACTTATATCGAAAAGAGTTTGACAAGTTTTTTGAAATAGAAAACGATCTATTAGATGCCATGGCAGTTTATAAAGACTTTCACGCTTACCCACATCGACTGGAATCAGCACTAGCCACATATCCAGTTGGAGTTCCTAACTCACATAGAGCATCTGATGATGCTAAAGCAACTTATTTACTATTAAAAAAGATGGAAGCGGAACTTCCATCTCGGATTAATTTGGATACATTTGATTTAACTAAATTTGTAAATGTCATTGGACAAAATCCAAAATACAAAATTCCGTTAAATCAAAGACTAAAACATGTGACATATGTTGACCATTGGCCTAATCAGCAATTAATATATAAAAAAAGATAGCTAAACTATCTAATTTTATAAAGTGTTAACTAATTGTGCTAAATGAGATTTCTTTCTAGCAACAAAGTTTTTGTGGTAAATACCTTTAGCTAATGCTTTATCTAATTTTTTATAAGCAAAATTTAAAGCTTCTAATGCTTGTTCTCTATTGCCATCTGCAACTAATGTTTCAACTTGTTTATAAGCAGTTTTAACAGAAGATTTGAAACTAGCATTATGTAAACGACGCTTTTCATTTGTTTTATTTCTCTTAATTTGTTGTTTAATGTTTGCCATTTAGGTGCACCTCCTTATATAATAACAAATATATTTTAACAAACTATTTATAAAAATGCAAATACTTAGAAAGAAGGTTAGTTATGACAATCGCTAATAAAATTACTATCGGTAGAATATTATTAATTCCAGTAATGATTATCTTTATTTTAATCCCTGGATTAAATGATCCCAATGATACCATTCTTTTTGAAATGACTAAAGGCCAATTGCTCTTTGCCATTGTTTTTCTCATTGCTGCAGCCAGTGATTTTCTTGATGGTTATTTAGCGAGAAGTAGAAATGAAATTACCACTTTTGGCAAATTCCTAGATCCGATTGCTGACAAAATATTAGTTTTAACTGCCCTAATTTTTATAACTAAGTTTCCATATTGGGCTGATGCTGATTACAATGATCGATATAGTATATTCATTTTAATTGGTATTCTAGTTATTATCATTCGCGAATTTGTGATCACAGGCGTTAGATTAATTGCAGTTGATAAAGGAATAGTAATTGCCGCTTCACCATTAGGTAAAGCCAAAACATTTGCGACAATGATAGCCATTGTTGTGATGCTATTTAATGGGTTTGGACTAATGAATTTCATTAGCGAAGGATTATTTGACTATATTTCAATGGGAATTTTCTGGATTGCTATTATTTTAACACTGTTATCAGGTGTTGATTACATCATTAGAAATCGAGAAATAATTTTAGAATCAATTTAAAGTAAATTCAAAATTTACCAACTATTATTAAATAAAAGGAGATGTTACTTACATGGACAAGAAAAATGAACTACTAAAAAAAACACTTTTGGATATTGAAAAACAACATGGTAAAGGATCAGTAATGAGACTTGGAGATAAACCTTTAGAAAAAATTGATGCAATTTCAACAGGAGCTATTTCATTAGATTTAGCATTAGGAATTGGTGGTTATCCACGAGGTAGAATTATTGAAATTTATGGTCACGAATCAAGTGGAAAAACGACAATTGCTCTTCACGCTATTGCTGAAGCTCAAAAATTAGGTGGATATGTTGCTTTTATTGATGCTGAGCATGCATTAGATCCAATTTATGCTAAACAATTAGGTGTTGATATTGATAATTTAATTTTATCTCAACCGGATACAGGTGAACAAGCTTTAGAAATTACTGAAGCTTTAATTAGATCAAATGCTGTCGATATGGTTGTTGTTGATTCGGTAGCGGCTCTAGTTCCCGAGGCTGAAATTAGTGGTGAAATGGGCGACTCTCATGTAGGTCTTCAGGCTCGTTTAATGTCACAAGCCATGAGAAAATTATCAGGAATTATTAGTAAAACTAATTCAACGGTTATCTTTATTAACCAAATTAGAGAAAAAGTTGGCATTATGTTTGGCAATCCTGAAGTCACTCCTGGTGGTAGAGCTCTAAAATTTTATTCATCAGTTCGCTTAGAAATTAGAAGAGGAGAACAACTAAAGCAAGGACAAGAATTAATTGGTAATAAAATAAATATTAGGGTTGTTAAAAATAAAGTCGCCCCACCGTTTAAAGCGGTAACCTTAGATTTAATCTATGGTAAAGGTATTTCAAGAAGTGGTGATATTCTAGATTTAGCCAGTGATGCTGATATCGTTAAAAAAGCCGGAGCATGGTATTCATATGGTGATCAAAGAATTGGTCAAGGCCGCGATAATGCTAAGAAATTTTTAGAAGATAATCCGGAATTATACGAAGAAATTACTAAAAAAGTAATCGAACACTACAAATAAAAAAAGGGCATAATATATGCCCTCGGTAATTAAGAAACACTTTGCAAAATGTACTGAACCCCTAAATCCGGACTAACCGGAGGAGGGGGTTTTATTATGTCTAAGTACAACAAAGAATTTAAGGGGTTCATAATTGAACAATATCTATGTGGAAAAAGTCCAAGTTATTTATCTAAAAAGCATGGTGTAAAACGAGAAACTATAAGAACATGGATTAGGTTATATAAAGGGCATGGAACGCAAGTTTTCACTAAAAATATATCAAAAACGAAATATAGTGCAGATTTTAAACTTCATGTGTTAGACTATAGACAAGAAAATGGTTTAACATATGAAGAAACAGCCGAGATATTTGATATTAAGCATGGATCAACAATAGCTAATTGGCAAAGGGCCTACGATGCCGAAGGTATAGAGGGATTATCAAGACCAATAGGTAGACAACGTAAAGTTAAACCTGAAGGGGTTGAAATCGTGGAAAAAGAAAAGAAAAACGAAATTGAAAACGAACCAGTAAAATTAGATGAGTCAGAGCGTGATGAACTAAAAAGATTAAGAGAGGAAAATGAGCTTCTACTAGCTGAGAATTTATACTTAAAAAAACTGAGAGCCTTAACTCAAAGCAAAAAGCAACAAACAAAGAAAAAGTAATAATTATCCTTGAGTTAAGGCAAAAACACCAAAGGATAAAGTTAAAATCTTGGCTTAGTATAGCGAATCTATCTAAATCTACATTCTTTGAATGGAAAGAAAAGATTGAATCTAATTTTAATAAAGATTTAGAATGGATAGAATTAATTAAAGAATCCGTAGAACAATCAAACGATACATATGGCTATAGACGAGTAACATTAGATTTACAAAATAAAGGCTACATAATCAATCATAAAAAAGTTCGAAGAATAATGAAAGAAAACGGATTAACATGCACTAAATTTACAAGGAAAACGAGAAAGAAATACTCTTCTTATAAAGGAACTATTGGTAAAGTAGCTAAAAACGAATTAAACAGAGAATTTAATGTTAAAACATTAAATACAGTATGGGTAACTGATATAACTGAATTTTCTATTCCTAATGACCATAGAAGGCTATATCTATCACCATTATTAGATATAGCTAATGGAGAAATCATATCCTATCGGATAGGATATAACCCAACCACTAAATTAACTAATGATATGTTGGATCAAGCTTTAGAAAAATTACCGTCTAATCATAAGTTGATGATACACTCAGATCAAGGCTTTCATTATCAACACCATTCTTGGGTTTTAACCCTTGAAAATGAAAACATAAAACAAAGCATGTCAAGAAAAGGAAATTGTCTGGATAACGCTCCAATGGAAAATTTCTTTGGCTTATTAAAACAAGAAATGTTTCATGGCGAAGAGTTTAAATCATTAAACGAATTAAAACAAGCTATCATTAAATATATTTACTGGTATAATAATTTTAGAATCAAACAAAAATTAAATGGCCTGTCACCTGTACAATACAGGCAACAAGCCATTCAAATAACATAATTTAATTTAGTCCGTGTTTATGGGTTCACATCAAAAAGTGTTTTTTTAAATTTTAAGGAACTAAAATTGCTTTTAATTCTGCAATATATGCATCTTTAAACTGTTCAAAAGCGTTCATTGCATCTGTTTTGTATGGAGAACGTTCGTTTATAATCGTAAAGTTTAAAAAGAATGGCACAACAAATGATGAAAATATTACTAAATACTTAGCAAATAACGTTTCGTATGATGCTTCTGGGAAATTTAACCTTAAACTTTCTATAATTAATGAAACAAACTGTTCGTCACTTAAAAAAGATTCAACAAATACATTAGATGAAGACGGTTCATTAACGATTTGAACGAAAGAATAACTAACTATTCCTTGATTATCTTGAGCAAATGTGAACACTTCATCAACTATACTGTCAATCAATTCTTGAAAGTTGCCTTTAACAGCTTTTTCGTTAATTATTTTGACTACCTTCGTTCGTAGTTCTTTAATTAACTCTGTGATAACTATATTGATTAAGTTATCTTTACTTCCAAAATGATAATTAATCGCTGCTATATTAACAAATGCAGCTTCTGCAATGTCTTTAATGGTGACATTACCATTTTGTTTTAAAACCTCTTTGGTCGCATTAATAATGGCTTCCTTTGTTGAAAACTCGTTTTTCTTTGACATAATAATTCAACTCCTATTTCAAACATAATTTTAATCTCAAATTCAAACTTAATTTCTGTTAACATTATATCACTTAAAATGTATAATGTAAATGGATATTTAAAATAAATTTTTAAAGGAGGACTTAACTATACTATGAAAAAAATGTTGACTAAAAAGGGAAGAATAATAACATTAATAATATTTATCGTTTTATCAATCGTGGCTATATTTTTAAGTCCACTAGTAAATGTCAATTATGATATGAGGAAATATTTAGCTAACGATTCCAATACAAGAGAGGCAATAGATGTCTTAAACGAAGAATTTGGTTCGAATTCGATGATTCAAGTAATGACCGATAACCTTGAAATACAAGATGCTCAAGGAATCGTTGATGAGATTGAACAAATTAAGGTGGTAAAATCTGTCATATGGCTAGGGGTTGTAACCGACATCTCGGTTCCTGTGGAACATATGGATCAAGATTTGATTAAAGACTTTTACCGAGATGGATGTTTACTTTTCACAATTGAATTTAACGAAGACGATTATTCGTTAAATGTTGGTGATGCAATTGATGAAATATCAAATATTATGAAAAGTAAAAACATAGTAGCCAGTTTACGTGGACCTGCAATTGAGACAAAGAACAGTAGAGAATATGTTTCTAGTGAAATGCTTTTAATTATTGCTGTCGCACTACCAATTGCCATTATAATCTTATTTTTATCGTCATCATCATGGATGGAGCCAGTTGTTATCTTAATCAATTTAGCAATTGCAATAGTTATCAACTTGGGTACTAATTTCCTATTTCCAAGTGTCAGTTATATTACAATGTCAATTGCTAGTGTCTTGCAGTTAGCTATGTCTCTGGACTACTCGTTGTTTATAGTTCATAGATACTACGAGGAAAGAGATAAAGGAGTAGAGCCAACAAAGGCGGCATTTATTAGTGCTAAAGATGCTTTTGGCACCGTTACTGGTTCGGCATTAACGACAATATTTGGTTTTTTAGCATTAGTAATTATGAATTATAAAATTGGTCTTGATATTGGTATGTCGCTAGTTAAAGCAATCGCAATTAGTTATGTTGTTGCAATTCTATTAATGCCAGTCTTATTAGTTTTCTTTGATAAACTTCTACTTAAATATAAACATAAAATGATGTTACCTCAATTTAAGAAGTTGACAGAGAGACTACATAAAGGACGTGCTGCCATTATCATCATTTTTGTCTTAATTGGTGGTCTAGCATTTTATTTACAAGGAAAAACTACTTATAAATATGGCGATACTACGATTGGTGGAGAAACGTCAACTAGCTATATTCACCGAGCAAAAATAGATAAAAAGTTTGGTGTATTTCAACCGGTCGTGATTCTTTACGAACATGATGATAAAGAAAATGCATTAACATTAGCCAATAAATTAAATGCGATTCGTGAAGTAACCAATATCCAATCTTTGGTAACTAGTATCGATCCACAAATACCCGAAGAAATGATACCAAATGAAGCTTTATCTCAGTTTAAATCTAAAAATTATTATCGCATGATAATCTATTTAAATAGCAATGACGAGACCGAAAAAACATATCAATTAAGTGAAAGGATTGTAACTATAACTAGTGAGACCCTTGATAAGAAATGTTACATATTAGGAGTACCAACTGCAACTACTGAAATTAAAGATTCAGTTACTAAAGATGGTATTTTAGTTCAAATAGTAAGTGCAGTTGCGATTGCATTAGTCATATTTTTAGTACTAAGAAACCCAGTTACCCCAATCATACTAGTATTACTAATTGAAGTATCAATCTTTATAAACATTGCCATTTCATATTTGACTGGTGGAACTCTAGCATATATTGGATATTTAGTTGTTTCAAGTTTACAACTCGGGGCTACGATTGACTATGCGGTCTTGCTCTCTAGTAGGTATAAAGAATTTAGGGCGAATATGTCTAAGAAAGAAGCAATGATTGAGGCAGCTTCAAGATCAACACCAGCTATTATTACTTCAGCAGCTGTTTTAGCCACAGCTGGATTTGTTGTATTTTTCGTTTCAAGTTTAAGTATCGTTAAAGAAATTGGAATGTTAATTGGACGTGGAGCTTTACTATCAGGAATACTTGTTATCTTTGTTCTACCAACTTTATTATTAACATTTGATCCAATTATAGAGAAAACTAATATCAATATTAAATTTAAAAAGAAAAGAAATAAGGAGGAGTTAACTAATGAAAAAAATCTTGAGTAAATTAACAATCATCATATTATTAATATTTGGACTTGTATTAGTTAGTGGTTGTGATGAAGAGGAAAAACCACCAATTGATAACGGTAATGGTCAAGAAGAGATTAAATTGCCGACAGAAATTGCTACAGCTAGTAGTGATGAAACAGTTTATGTAATATATGATAAAGATAATAAAATCAGTTCCATGAAGTCATCACATCATTTTACTAAAGCCAAATTCTTCAAATATGAAGTAAAAGGAAACTTTTTGAATGATGGTCATTCAAATACTACTAATGGCATAGCTAAAATCACGATTGAAAATGGAAAGGCATATGTTCCGTCACTAGGTGACTATGACAACTATTTTTACACACTAAATTTAAATCAAAATCACTATAAGGATAAACTTCCATTTAATTTAACCGCATCATACAAATTAGATAATAAAGTAACTACGTTTGACAAGCTTAATAATGCGACCGGAGAATTAATAATTACATATAGTTTTGCTCCAAATCAAGACGCTAATGCTTACTACAAACAAAATTACGCGGCTCAAATTCAAATCCCAATTGACATTACTACAGCAACAATTGTTGAGGCTAAAGATGCCATGGCAAAAGTACTAGTTGGGACAACTAATACATTAGCCTACATGATTATGCCTGGTCAAACTAAAGATATTACTTTAAAATTAAATGTCAAGAATTTCAAATATACTGGCCTTCAAGCGGTTTATCAACCACTTGAGCAAATCTCATCAATCAATGAATTAGTTGATTTTGATGAACTTGGAGTAAATGAACTAGCTAATCTTCCTGATCAATTGGACTTAATTATTGAAGGAATTGAAGGAATGGATACCAATGTTAATGCTCTATTCGTTGGTATGGATGATCAATTAACAGCACTAAAAAATGAATTATCAAATGATATGTTAAGTCAATTTCTTACAGCTTTACAATCATTAAATTTTGAAATTCTAACTCTAGATAGTTCCTATAATGCTGAACTATTAGCTAAAAAAGGTGAGGTATTAGCTACCGTTGCCCCTGTGGGAACAGCAATCACTCAAATTGGAACAAAAGCAACGGAATTAGGGGCATTAGTTGCCGCATTTAATGCTAAATATCAAGAGTATGTAGGTGTCACCCAAAGTTATGAGTTAGCTTATTTAAACTTCTTAACGGCTTCTGAAAAGATTGAAACAATCAAAGAAAAAGTTACCGCATTATCGTCAATTGATTTTACTGATATCAATAAAATTATTCAAAGTAAAGATACGATGATTACTAATCTTACCGCAATTAGTCAATCAGTAGAAGAATTAAAAGTAATTTTAACTAATACTATCAACACTATGTATTTCTATCCAGATCAATTTGAACCTATCGTTGATGATATAACTGGTTTAATAGAGAAAAATTTAGAATTGTTCAGTCTATTCCCTGGTTTAAAAGTAGCATTTACTAATCTTGTAAATAAAATCGGTGAAGGATTTGTCGGTAATTGGTTTAGCTTAACCGCAATGCAAGATATTCAATTATTATATGGAACCCTGACTCATCAAGATCAAACATTCCAACAACCAGGAATCATTCAAAGTTTAGATTTAATTATTCAAAATAGTGCTAATCTAGAAGAAAGAATGGCCCCAATTCAAGGTTTAAAAAATCTCTATCAAATAAATCCACAATTGCAAATGAGGCAAATCGATGCAATATATTTAGGATTTGTTAAGTTTAATACCGGTTTATTAGTCAAAGAAGAAGGACAAGTTAGTAGTTTTTATGATGGTATGAATCAATTGACTAGCCTATCTAATATTTTATCCTTAATTCCTGTTCCACTAGAAATGGAATTACCTTCGTTCTTAAGTGATGAAAATCTCTCTCCTAAATCCCTCCAATTCATCATTACTCAAAAATAGATTAAATAAACCACAATTAATCCCCGTCAAGGGGATTTTTTGATATAATAGATGTGAGGTGGAAAACATGAAAAAAGAATCAAAAGCAATTGCATTACATCGAAAATTAGGTGGAAAATACGAAATTAAACCAAGGAGTAAAGTGACTAAAGAATCACTGCCGCTTCTATATACACCAGGAGTAGCAGAAGCGTGTCTAGAAATTCATCAAAATCCTCATGAAGTTTATAATTTAACACGTAAAAGTAATACTGTTGCCGTAATTACAGATGGCACCGCTATCTTAGGTTTAGGAGATATTGGACCAGAAGCTGGACTACCGGTAATGGAAGGTAAAGCAATTTTATTTAAAGCTTTTGGAAATGTTGATGCGATTCCAATTTTGTTAAATACAAAAGATACCGATGAAATCGTCCAAACAATTATTAATATCGCTCCATCATTTGGTGGTATTAATTTAGAAGATATTGCTGCTCCGCGTTGTTTTGAAATTGAGCGTAGATTAAAAGATGCTTTAGACATCCCAATTTTTCATGATGATCAACACGGGACAGCAGTCGTTACAAGTGCTGCCGTGATTAATATATTAAGATTAACTAAAAAGACAAAAGATAACTTTAAAATCGTTATTAATGGAGCTGGTGCTGCTGGCATCGCAATTGCCAAACTATTACTTGAGTTAGGATTTAAAGAAATAATACTATGCGATAAGTCAGGAATTTTACATCCGAAAAATAATATTAATCCAGCTAAAATGGAAATTCACGATTTGACTAATCCTAATAAAGTTGAAGGAATGTTAGTTGATGCTATTAAAAAAGCTGATCTATTTATTGGAGTTTCAGCGGGAAATGTACTAACGACTGAAATGGTCAAGTTAATGAATGAAAAATCGGCTATTTTAGCTATGGCCAATCCAATACCTGAAATTCATCCAGACATTGCCAAAGCAGCTGGTGCCTATATTGTAGGAACTGGTCGTTCAGATTTTCCAAATCAAATTAACAATCTCTCAGTATTTCCTGGTATCTTTAGAGCTGCATTAGATACAAGAAGTACTACAATTAATAATGAAATGATGACAGCGGCAGCTAATGCACTAGCATACAGTATTACTGATAGTGAATTAAATCCTGAATATATTATTCCTAGTGCTTTTGATTTAGAAGCGCATAAAAAATTAATTGAAGCAGTCAAACAAGCCGCCATGTCTAGTGGAGTTGCAAGATTATAAAGTATGAAATATTATTTAGCCTATGGTAGCAATTTAGATTTAGATCATATGAAAAAAATATGTCCTAATGCTATCTTTTTAGGTATTACTAAAATAACAGGACTAAAATTAGCATTTCGGGGAGAACACTTAAGAAGTTATTTAACAGTAGTAATTGATAAAAGTAGTAGTGTGGAAGTCGGCATTTTTCAAATTACTAACCATTGTGAAAAAGCTTTAGATTACTATGAAGCATATCCTAATTTATACTTTAAAGATGAAATTGAGTTCACTTATCATGGTCAAATCTTTAAAGGTTTAATTTATATTATGAGAGATAAATATAAATTTAATTTACCAACCAAAGAATATTTGGATATGGTAATCAATGCGTTTAATTATCATAAATTAGATATTAATCCAATTAAAAAAGCATTAATAGAAAAATAAATAAACGCTCCATTGAGCGTTTATTTGTTATTTTCTAATATTTCCCTAAGTTCAGTTGAATTTTTTAAAAATAAATAAATTGGTATTCCAAAAATAAATGTTACTACAAATTCACCAAGTGCAACAAAACCTACTGACTCCCAAAACGGATAGTCTAAGACAAACCATAGCATCCAACCAACAGCGAATGCGTTAATAATAGTGGCAAATATTAATGTCCACGCTTTTCTTCTAAATAAAATCATCAATAATCCAGCTACTAAAGTAGCGGTGGTGCCAATTGGAACATCGTATGCCGGTATTTCGCTAAAAAAATTAGATATAAAACAACCGAGTGTCACTCCAATTAAATGTTTTGGTGAAAACAAAATTAAGATAACTAATATTTCGGAAATTCTAAACTGAACTACTCCAAATGATATTTCCTTAAATACAAGTGATAAAACTACATAAGCAGCAGCAATTATTGATTCTAAAGTTAAATCTTTTAACGTAAATTTTTTCATATAAATCTCCTGTTTTATTTATTGATTGGTTTCCTGGAGTACAATCATATAAATTATAACACATTACACAAAATAACACACTATTGACTTATTATTTGAAATGAGATGATATTTATTATAAAATAATTAAGGTAAGTTGGACGCGTAGCTCAGGGGGAGAGCATCTGCTTGACGTGCAGAGGGTCAGGGGTTCAAATCCCTTCGCGTCCACCATTTTTATTTAGAAAAAAAGGAGAAATAAATATGAACCCTACTAATGCAAAAAGATATTCAATTATATCAATCGTTTTAAGTGGTGCGGCAATTGTTCTTAGTCTTATTCTTATCATAATACTTACTGGTTTAGTCATTAAACATTCTAACGCCCTACAACAATATGAAGTAACTGGAGTATTACCAGAAGACTTCCTAATTGGAGTACTAACAACGTCTAGTATATTTACGGCATTTTTAGCGCCAATTGGAATCGCTTATTTAGTGTTTTACATACTATCAATTGTTGAAGCTTCAAAGATTACCGAAAGTAAAACTGTCTTTATTTTATTACTAGTTGGAATTGGGGTTAATGTCGTAGCACTTGTGGGATTAATTATGTTATTAGCCGAATCCCTTAAAGAATCTAAAAAACAAGCCGAAACTGCTAAACTGACTCCTGAAGAAATAAATGCTGAAATAGTATAAGAAGGAGAGATAATGATGGATACTAAAAAAACACGTGTATTTGCAATTATTTGTCTAGTAATTATTCCATTACTATTTATAATTCGAATTGTTACCACAACATTAACAATGCCACTCGTTACCGAGTTTCTAGAAAAGTTACAAACAGAACCAAACACAATCGAAAATTGGGTAGCTTTTAGTGAAACTGTTACTAAAAAAACAGGATTTCTATCAACATTGAATTTTCTTTTAACAGTTCCATATTTTGTGTTTTTAATTATGAGTATTGTACAAGCGAAAAAAATTCAAAGTAATAAAACACCATTTATATTATTAATTATTGGAATTTTTAGTAAAATAGTTGCAGTTGTAGGCTTGATATTATTATTAGTTGAAATTAAAAAGATTGAACAAAATCCAACTGATCGTTTTGACACTGAAACAGGGCAACCACTAATCCCTTAATAATACTAATTATTAATTACATATTTTTACTAAACAAACATCTTCGGGTGTTTGTTTTATTATATCCCTTGACATTATATGAGTAATTCATATAATAAAAGTGGTTGGTTTATTAAAATCAAACTTTTTGTTTAATTTTACTAAACTTAACTGTCTTATGGTATTATGGGGGTGTAATAATGACAAAGATAATTGAAAGTAAAGACACTAACAAAAAAATATTAGCATCTAAAAATAATGAAGTGATAGCGGAAAATGATGATATTGAATCTAAACCGCTAATTCAATTAATCGACGTTACTAAGGAATATGAAGGTAATGTTGTATTAAGAGGAATTGACTTAGAAATTCAATCTAATGAGTTTGTAACTTTATTAGGTCCTTCTGGATGCGGAAAAACTACTACTTTAAGAATCATCGGTGGGTTTGTTGATCCAAGTGATGGCGAAGTTTTATTTGATGGTGAAAATATCAATGATATACCAGCTCATAAAAGACCAACAAATACCGTTTTTCAACGTTATTCATTATTCCCTCATTTAGATGTTTTTGAAAATGTTGCGTTTGGATTGAGGGTAAAACCACGAGAATTTCAAAAACAACATGAAATTGATCTACTATTGGACGAGTATAAAGAATTGATTCGTAATGAAAAAGATCAAGCTAAAAAAAGACAACTAAGAAGAGAAGTAACAAGAAAAGCCCAATTAATTAAAGATCCAAATTATGAATTAAAACAAGAAATTGAATTACTTGAAAATAAAATTAAAGCCTTAAAACAAGACCCTGAATATTTAGAGTCTAAACGTAAAAATAAAGCCAAAGCTAACGAATTAAGAGATCAAATTGAAGAGATTCAACTTGAATTAAGAACTGTTTCTGCTCAAGATAAAGATTATCGCAAAATTAAAAAAGAAAAACAATCTCAAATTAAAAAATTAAGAGATGAAATTAGAGACTTAGATTTAAAAAAACATTATCAAAATGAAATCAAAAAATTACGTCGTCAATTTGAAACAAGAAAAACTAGAGAAAGAGCGTTAGAAGCTAAAGTATTACAATATTTAAAATTAGTTGGGTTACAAGGATTTGAATCTCGTAGTATTGATAAATTATCTGGCGGGCAACAACAAAGAGTGGCCATTGCAAGAGCATTGATTAATGAACCGAAAGTATTATTACTTGATGAACCACTAGCTGCTCTTGACTTAAAATTACGTCAGGAGATGCAATATGAATTAAAAGAACTTCAAAGAAACGCCGGAATTACTTTTATTTATGTAACTCATGATCAAGAAGAAGCCTTAACGATGTCTGATAAAATTGTGGTTATGAATAACGGTGAAATCCAACAAATCGGAACTCCTGAAGATATTTATAATGAGCCAATTAACCGCTTTGTTGCTTCATTTATTGGTGAATCTAATATTGTTGAAGCGGTTATGTTAGATGATTACAAAGTGGAGTTTGATGGTTTAATTCATGAATGTGTTGATAAAGGTTTTTCTAAAAATGAAGACGTAGAAGTTGTCATTAGACCGGAAGATATCGATATATTACCGAAAGGTGAAGGTAAATTTAATGGGGTAGTTGATAGTGTTGCTTTTAAGGGTGTCCATTATGAAATTGATGTTTTAACTAAATATCGGGCTTATACAATTCATACTACTGATTTCCATCCAGAAGGAGAAGAGGTTAGTATTACCTTTCAACCAGATGAAATTCATGTTATGGAGATATGGTAATGGGAAAGAAGAAATTAAGTGGTAAACAAAAAAGAAGTAATAGATTTAATAATATATTAATCTCACCTTACTATCTAATATTATTTGCACTAATCTTAATTCCAATTTTGATTATGATATTGTATTCTTTTACGCAGGGTGAAAGAAATAACTTATTCCAAATATCATTTTCACTTGATAACTATATCATCTTCTTTAAAAACTCCACTTATATGGGAGTGATGGGAAGATCGATTTGGTTAGCTATTTTAACTACAGTTATTACATTGGCTATTGGATATCCACTAGCTTACTTTATCACTTTTACTAAGCCAAGAACTCAAGCGTTATTAATCTTACTAATATCGGCACCAATGTGGATTAATTTAGTTATTAGAACGATTGCACTAAGACAAGTTGTTGATATGATTATTCCTCAAATATTAGGCACTAATTTAGCAATGACTGTTGGTTTAGTCCATGTGTTTTTGCCATATATGGTTCTACCAATATATACCGTTTTAGTTAAAATTGATCCTGGATTAATTGAAGCGGCCACTGATTTAGGTGCTTCTCGATTTAAAGCATTTATTAAAGTAACACTTCCATTATCATTATCTGGAGTGATGTCAGGGATTTTAATGGTATTCTTACCGGCAGCCACTACACTAGTTATACCTAAATATTTAGGTAATACTGTATCTTTAGTTGGTACAATCATTGAAAGAATCTCAATTAACGAAGGTAAAATTGGATATGCCTCAGCTATTGCCATCATCTTATCAATCATTATGATGCTTATGATTTTGGTAATTAAGAAATTTGATAAATTCAAGGGGGCAGAAAATGACTAGGAAAGTTTTAAAAAATTCATTTATTGGATTAATGCTTATTCTAATATATTTACCAATTGCTTCAATGGTATTATTTTCGTTTAATGCCCATAAATCGTTTACCCGATTTGGTGGATTTAGTTTAAGGTGGTATGGCGAATTATTTAATCATAAAGAAATGATGGGTGCAGTAGTAACTACGATAATTGTTGCGATAGTCTCAACTGTAATTTCCACAATTATTGGAACTTTAGCCTCAATTGCTATTTCTAGACAAAGAAAAGTATTGAGAAATTTAATTTTAAGTGCTAATAACATTCCAATTATTAATCCGGAAATTATTACGGCCATATCATTATCTGTATTATTTGGAATATTCTTTGTACCAAGTGGATATACAACAATGTTATTAGCTCATATTGCCTTTTCAACACCTTATGTAATAATTACTGTATATCCAAAGGTAATTAGTTTAGATCCGAATTTATCGGATGCAGCAGCAGATTTAGGAGCGACCCCTGTTCAGACATTAACTAGAGTTATTTTGCCGCAACTTAAAGTAGCGATTGTAGCTGGTGCTGCCATTGCATTTACAATGTCATTTGATGATTTTGTAATTTCATATTTCGTCAGTTTTGGTTCAAGCGTTAAAAATATCTCAATATATCTATACACACTAAAAAGAGGTATGGATCCTAAGATTAATGCCTTATCTACTTTAATTGTATTGGTTATCGGATTAAAAGTTACATACGATTATTTTATTAGTGGGACTAGAAAATCTAAGTGGATGAAAAATAGAACATTTGAAGAAGAACCATCTAATACGCTAATTGATAAAAGCGAATTAAAAGAACGTTCAATTATATAAAAAGGGAGAAGATAAATAATGAAAAAAATTAAAAGTTTGTTATTACTATTATTAATTGTGTTAATGATTCCAAGTGTTGCCGCTTGTGATAAACGACCTAAAATTAGAATTTTAGCACCTGGCGAGTATATGTCAGATGAAACTATTGAATTATTTGAAGAAAAATATGATATTAGAGTTGACATTGAAGAATTTGCTAGTAATGAAGAAGCCATTACCTTTTTAAAACGTGGTTTAGTGTATGATTTAATTATGCCAAGTGATTACGCTTTAGAACAACTAATTGTTGATCATCCGACCATGATTGAAAAAATTGATTGGACTAAAATTAATGGATTTAATCCAAAAACTGATCTATCACATGGTTTAAAAGAGTTATTGGTTAAAATTGAAACTGAATCAAATCTAGATCTATTAGAATATGGTACTCCTTATTTTTGGGGATCAGTTGGAGTTTTATATAATAAAGACGTTGTAACAACAGCTGATGTCAGTCAAGGTTGGGAACTACTAAGAATGGGACATAAATATAAAGTTGCATTTTATGACTCATCAAGAGATGCCTTAATGGCCGCTTTAACTTCACTTGGTTTTTCAATGAACTCAAATGTTAAATCAGAAGTAGATGCTGCCGAACAATGGATTTTAGAAGCTATCACTAGCACTAGTACTGTTAAAAAATCAGTTGGCTATGTAACTGATAATATTTTTGATGATATTCCAAGTCAAGTTTATGATTTAGCGATGGCTTATACTGGTGATGCGGCCGAAATTATGAATCAGATGTATGAAGAAGAAACCGACCTAAATTTAGGATTTACCATGCCTGAAGTTGGAACTAATATATGGGTAGACTTTTTAGTGGTACATGCTGAAGGTAATAAAGATTTTGCCTATAAATTTTTGAATCACATTATGTCATATGAAGGAGCCATGGCTAATGCCAGAGATTTATTTTACATCTCACCAAGAGAAGATGTTCGACTACAACAAATTCAAAACGCCAAGACAGATGATATTAAAACCTTATTTACTATTAATTTCAGACCACAAGATGATATCTTCAGATATGATCCGAAATCAAAAGAATTAATTGATTCTGCGTGGACTCGTCTGGGAACAAAACGATAAGATAAGAGCCGGGTTATCCGGCTTTTATTTTATTATATACTTATTTAGAAAAGTTATTTATAGTACTATTTAGAAAAATTATAATTTTGGTTGCATTGGTTTTTTAGTTCTCCTATAATGGAATTAAGAATGAAGTTGAGGAGTGATGTAAATGGAAACTAGACGTTGTGAAAAAGATGAAACTCCATCTTTATTAAGTCTATCAAAATTGAAAAAAGGACAAATGGCTAAAGTGGTCGATATCAAAACTGAATCTAGAAAATTACGACAACGATTTTTAGATATGGGCATTACTAAATGTGTGGTAGTTAAGGTTAAAAGTGTTGCCCCTTTCGGTTCACCAATCACTTTGGAATTGCGTGATTACGAATTATCAGTTAGAAAAGCTGATTTAGATAATATAATAGTCGAGTTGATATCATGATAGCACTAGTCGGTAATCAAAACAGTGGTAAAACCACCCTTTTTAATTTATTAACTAGAACTCAACAAAAAGTTGGAAATTGGCCAGGAGTGACTTTGGAGAAAAAAGTTGGTGTCATTAAATCAACTGATCATAAAATTGTTGATTTACCTGGAATCTATTCACTTAGTTCATACAGTTCAGAAGAAACTATATCGAGAGATTATTTATTATATGAAAATCCAAGTTTAATTATTAATGTTTTAGACGTCACTCAATTGGAAAGAAGTCTTTATTTAACAATGCAATTAATCGATTTACAAATTCCAATGATAATTACACTTAATATGAAAGACCTTGCTGACAAGAAAGGGATAAAAATTGATTTAGACAAGTTAAAAAGTATTTTAAAATATCCGATTGTTGAAATATCCGCTCTTAAAAAAATTGGAATTGATTCCCTAGTGGAAACAATTAATCAAAGTAAAGAGTCAACGCCTCATCAGATTAAATATTTTTGTGATGATATTGAACAAGCAATCGATGAAATATCTAATCACATTAATCATCCTTCAAAAAGATTTATCGCTTCTAAATTACTAGAAAATGATGAACTACTTAAAAAATATGAAACCGACGAAATTATTGAGTTAAGAAATAATTTAATTGCTAAAAATCAATATGAAATTGATGAAGAAATTGCTCATCAACGATATAGTTTTATTGAAAAAATCAAACAAGAAGCTGTTACATACAGTGATAAATATTACGAAGAATCAATTTCCAATAAAATTGACAAAATAGTTTTAAATCGATTTTTAGCTATTCCAATATTTATCGTAATTATGGCTGGTATCTATTATTTATCAGCTGGTGTTGTTGGCGGATTTACTGTCGAGTTAATGGAAACGTTATTTGAAAGCATCTCCAATTCTACTGAAACCTGGTTAGAATCAGTTGGGGCTTCACCGTGGGCGGTAAGTTTAGTAGTTAACGGGGTTATCGGTGGTGTTGGTGCAGTCTTAGGATTCTTACCACAACTAGCTATCTTGTTTTTGTTAATTTCACTTTTAGAAGCCAGTGGTTACATGTCAAGAATTGCCTTCACTTTAGATCAAGTTTTTAGAAAAGTTGGATTAAGCGGTAAATCCATTATCCCATTTATTCTAGGAATTGGTTGTTCAGTGCCAGCAATTATGGCCACCAAAACAATTGATGATGAGCAAGAAAAAGAAATGACTGTATATTTAGCACCATTTATTCCATGTAATGCTAAATTGCCAATTATCGCTTTATTTGCTGGTTATTTTTTCCCAAATAACCGTGGGCTCATTACGGCATCATTTTACTTTATGTCAATAGTAGTTATTGGGATATTAGCTTTTATTTTAAAGAAATTAGCCTTCAAAAAAACATCTACTGGTTATATTTCAGAACTACCAACCTACAAATTACCATCAGTAAGATATGTAGTACGAGATGTGTTAGAAAAAATATATTCGTTTATAAAACGAGCCGGAACCGTAATTTTACTATCATCAATTATTATTTGGTTTCTAGCTTCCTTTACATGGACATTTTCATATACAACTACTCCATCTACTAGTATTTTAAAAACTATAGGAGATATCTTATCACCAATCTTTTATCCATTACTAGGAAATCTGAATTGGGGAGCATCAATCTCGGCTATTCAAGGATTAGTAGCTAAAGAAAATGTAGTTTCAACAATGGGAATTATCGCTAATTTAACTGAAGAGGCAGTTGAAGCCCTAGGCAGTAATCCATCACCAGAGGCCTTAAGAGCGTTATTCGGTTCTGAAGCTAATACACTATTTTCTACTTTCACTGGATTATCGGCGTTTTCATTTATGACATTTAATTTGTTTTCAGCACCATGTTTTGGAGCAATTGGGGCGATGAGAGACGCATTTGGGTCATCTAAAAAAATGTGGCTTGCAGTATTATTACAAACCGGATTTGCTTGGGTTTTATCAGCATTAATCTTTGGTGTTGGATCATTAATAGGAGCGTTGATATAATGACTACAGCTGATATAATTATTTTAATTGTGGTTTTATTAATCGTCGGACTAATTGTTTTTAGATTAATTTATAATCGAATCAAAAAAAACTATTGCAGTTCTTGTTACTCTAAAACAAGTTGTTCCTTAAAAGCGGAAGACTTATTAAAAGAAATCGATTCAAATATTAAAAAATGAGGTTTTAAAATCCTCATTTTTTTTGTTCATTAATTAATTTAATCATTAACTCATATAATAAATTATGACTATCTTCCCAAGTACGATAGATATTTTTATTAGCTTTTAGTCCCATTTCTCGTAGTGATTTCTTACTTTGTGAAACCTCAAATATTTTATGAGCATAATCATTAACGTTGTAATTGGATAAATAACAATCTATTCCGTCTTTTAATCCGTATGCGGTAACTGAATCTTCAACTAATAATGAAGCTGTATTTTGGCTAGCTGCCTCAATTTGAACTAAAGAATTAGTATCATATAACGATGGGAATAAAAATAGATCAGATATTTGAAGTAAGGCGGCAATTTCATTTCGATCGGAAATCCCAGCAGTAAAAATAGTATTTTCTTCTAAGCCAATTTCTTTAATATAATTTTGTAAAGCAATTCGATCTTGACCTTCGCCAATAAAAATCATTTGAAAATCTAATCCTTTGTCTTTAACAATTTTTAATGAATCAGCAATTAACCATAGTCCTTTTAATTTATTAATTCGACCAAGAAATGAAAATATTATTTTATTAGTATCAATTTGATATTTATCTATCATTTCATTTATGATATTTTTATTATTTAAATATTTCATGTCAGTAGCGTTATTAATCACATAAGTTTTATTTTTCATTTTATATTCATTTAAATAAATATTTTTAACGCCCTCACCAACAGGAACTACGATACTACATTTATTATATCGTCTCATCGTTCCCCAGATCATAATATCAACAATAAAATTAAAAGTAACTGCTCGTTTAAAATCTTTTTTAATTTGTGAATGAGCATAAATAATTGAAGGGATTTTGTTTTTGTTAGCATATTTAATGCCGTATTTCCCTAATCCAAATGGAGAGTGAATTAGGACTAAATCCAAATTGATTCCTTTTAAGGTTTTCTTAAATTTATAATCACATTTTGGAGTAGCCATATGATAATCAACAAAAAACATTTTCACACTTTTTACTCTAGTCAACATCACTTCACCAATGGGCTGTTCAACATAACCTTTTGGTGCTTTAGGGACAAATAAATAGAAATTAACCCGATCTTTTAAATATCTAATTTGGCTTTCCATAACTTTAACTACACCATCAATCATCGGGTAGTACACGTCACAGAAAATCGCGACGTTAATTTTATCTTGTTTCATTTTATCATTCCATTTCCTTTCGCTTATTTTGAAGAACTCCAAAATATAAATTAGTCAGTCTTATTCCAACAGGAGTTTTCAAGTAATTTTCAACTATATTTTCTTGATTATATTGGCTGTTAGTAGCCTTTTGAATTTGTTCGGTAAAATTTTCTGTATAACTATAATCATATAAATTAGTATTGTCATAAAAGAGGTTAGGCTTATTAACCGAATTAGGTAATAATACCTTAGTATGATTAGCTAATGCAGTCAAATAAAAAGTAGAAGTTTTCGCTGAATATTCTTCTTGAATAAAAACATCAATATTTTTAAAATATGATTTTGCATTATCAATATCATTAATTATCTTAATATTGTCGATGAAATCATTTCTTTCTAATGAATTAATTAAGCTTTTAGGTAATTTAAAATTACCAATAATGATAAATAAATCATCTTTATATAGATCTAAATTTCCTTTAATTCCTAAATAAAAATCAAGGAATCTTTCAATGTGATAGTTAGGAAACACTAAAAGATATTTATTTTTAAAATTTTTACTATTAACCCTAATCAGTTTATCACATTTTAATGAGAAAAATTCATCATAACTAATTAATGTTGGATTAACCGAATACGTCGGTTTAAACGATCGTGATTCAAAACTCTGACAATTATCTAATGAAGTTGGTAAAACGACATCAGATAAAATTAACATTTTTTCTAAACGATATCCTAGAATATTTTGTTTGATTAGTCGATAATCATCTAATTTATTTACGACATTGTTTTCAGTAAACACTACCGGAACTGGTTCATATTTTTTTAGATTTGACAAAAGTCGCGAATGTGACATGCCATTGACAAAGTGAATAATATCAAAATTATGCTTGCAAATTAATTTGCGATTATATCTTAAATAGAAAATATTATTGTTAGTAAAATATCTTAATAAATGACATCTTGTCATTTTTAAATAAATTGTATCTTGGGGATTATCTTGATGTTTGGTATGAGTAATTATATATGGTTTTTGTTGGTTTTTAGATAACTCATCATACATAATTTTAACCGCTTCATTATCGTGATAACTATCACACACAATCCCAATTTTTAATGCGGTAATTTTTTCTAATTTAAGTCTATATTTTTTATCCTTTCTCTCTTTAACAGTATCCATAATTTTTAATA
This sequence comes from Acholeplasmataceae bacterium, assembly GCA_050953825.1. Classification (GTDB taxonomy): domain Bacteria; phylum Bacillota_I; class Bacilli_A; order Acholeplasmatales; family Acholeplasmataceae; genus DUQW01. The sequence goes on from JBMNNF010000009.1 coordinate 125,553, forward strand.
TAAAATAGGCGATTAACCCCCATACCATTGCCAAATAAAATGTAAACAATCTAGTTACAAACATGATATTAACCGCATCAATTTGATTAATTGTAGCCATGGCTGTTAGTAATAAAACAAAGACTGTTTCAACACCACCCGAACTACCTGGTAATGGAAACCAAGCCATTAATGTTGTTGCTACTAAAGTAATACACATCATAAAAATAAAATCAGAATTTGGCACATTGATGTTTAACGCCTTAGCAACAAAAAATGGAATCGAATAATAAATAGTTAAGGCAATTATTCTTAACAAGGAAGTAAAGATTAAAAATCTTTTTTTCTTAAACATTTCCTGAGAAGATTTTTGAAAGCCTCGTACTGTTTTAGGCGTATCATCGGCTAATTTAGTTAACTTTTTTCTAAATGGTTTGATTTTAGCAAAAAACAACAACAATCTTTGAATAAATTTAGGAAATTTTCTTGAAAAAGTTAAGAATATAATTAATAGTAAAATCCCAAAATTTAGTAAAAAACCAACTATTACAATAATTAATTTACCTTCAAGAACTTCGCTATGAAATATTGACAGGATAATTAAAGCAACTGTTGATAAAACATTAGCAATAAATTGATAATTAACATAAGTAGTAGTCAAAATACTAGTGGTTTCATCTCCAGTCACACCATGCTTTAAATATACATATGATTGAAATGGTTGCGACCCACTTTGCGAAGGGGTAATTCCATTAAAGAAATATTCATTGCTAGCATTTAAAAATATCCTAGTTTTATCCATCTTTATTTTATGAAAAATAGCAATAAAGAAATGTGGCAATATCATAAATATTAAATAAAAAATAGTAAGACTGATTACTATTATTAAATATTTGAGATTAACATTTTCAAACTTATCTTTTAGGTCTTTTAAATCGCCTAATTTGCTAACTGCAAAAATTAGTGCGATAAATATCACACCAACAAAAACTATTTGTATAATTGTTTTAAATTTGTTATTTTTCTTTTTGTTTTGTGTCTCCATATAATCTCCTATTTAACTCCTATTCTATGATATCACATTTGTTAATTTTTCAAATTAAATAAATATTTTATTTACAACCTCTATATAATGTAAATTAACAATTGTCTTTATCATTTTGTAAATACATGGTAAAATATGACTAGAAAGTGATGATTCTATGAAGAAAGATTTTAGACAAATTCGAATTGATAATATTAATATCTTGTACCAAATTGATATGGGAGTGTTTTTTGATGAAGTATCTGATATTATCTCTGATATTTTAGAAAAATTACCAGTAATCGATGAAATGATTTCAACTAATTTAACTAATTATACGATTAATCGATTATCATATTATGACAGGGCAATTATTAGATATTCCATTTATGAAGTTAAATACTTAAATATACCTAAAGCCATCATCATAAATGAAGCAATTGAAATCACCAAAATATATACCGATTTAGATGATGAAAAACAACATAAATTTACTAATCGATTACTAGATAATATTTTAAAGGAATATTAAGATGAATCAAACCTATTTAACAGTAAGTGCTTTAACTAAATATATCAAATACAAGTTAGAAAATGATGTGCACCTTCAAAAGATTTTAATTAAAGGAGAAATATCAAATTTTACTAAATCATCAAGAGGACATTTATACTTTTCTTTAAAAGATGAAACTGCACAAATTAAAGCTAACATGTTTTATACTGCCGCTAGTAAAATTAATTTTGAACCTAAAGATGGGGATCAAGTATTAATAGAAGCCAAAATTAACTTATATGAACCAAGAGGTGAATACTCATTAAACGTAATAATGATGACGCTTGATGGAATTGGTGAGCTCTATTTAAAATATGAACAACTGAAAAAAACACTTGAAGAACAAGGCTATTTTGATGAAAAACACAAAAAGCCAATTCCTAAGTTTCCAAAACGAATTGGTGTCATCACCTCAGAAACGGGAGCTGTTATTCAAGACATAATGAATACAATTAACCGTCGTTATCGTCTTACTGAAGTGATTTTATATCCGACTTTAGTTCAAGGTGATGACGCAAAACATGATATTGCCAGACAAATTGAACGGGCTAATCATGATAATTTAGTTGATGTTTTGATTGTTGGTAGAGGTGGCGGTTCAATTGAAGATTTATGGGCTTTTAATGAAATTGAAGTCATTAACGCTATCTTTAATTCAAAAATCCCAATTATTTCAGCAATTGGACATGAAACTGATTATACAATAAGTGATTTTGTTTCAAGTTTAAGAGCACCAACTCCAACTGCCGCAGCCGAACTTGCCACTCCCAATGAAGTCGTGTTAAAAAGCTACTTAAAAGAGACAATTAATAAATTGGATCGAGAAATTTTGAATAAGTTATCTAATTTTGAAATGAATTTAGCTCAACTAGAAAAAAGACTAGAAGCCCAATCACCAAAATCAAAAATTGAAAAGAATTTTGAAAAATTAGATAATTTATTAATTCTGTTAAATAAAGAAATCAAAATAATTTTAGATAGAAAACATAACGAATTAAAGTTATTAAAATCAAAAATAATAACACCAATTGAAAGAGTCAATATTTATAAAACAAATTTAGATTATTTGTTTAGAAATTTACAAACTAAAATGGAAACTGTTTATCAAAATAAGTTATACAACTATCAAATTAATATAACTAAATTAAATTCTTTAAACCCACTAAAAATTTTAGAAAAAGGATTTGGAGTGATCACCAAAGATCAACAATTAATTAAATCAATAAATGATGTAGCGATTGGTGACAATTTAGAAATAGAGATTAAGGATGGAATTATTAATACTAAAGTTATAGGAAAGAGGAGAAAAGATGGAAAATAAAAAATCATTTGAAGAATTATTAAAAGAATTAGAACAAATCGTTAGAGATTTAGAAGCGAAAGATATTCAATTAGAAATGGCAATTAAAAAATATCAAGAGGGAATTGAATTAGCTAAACTTTCATATAAAATGTTAGAAGATGCTAATGCTTTAATACTTCAAAAAGCAGAAGAAGAGGATGAATGATTTATTTAATCTAACACCTGCTAAATTAAAATTAATGTCGTTAGACGAACTCAATAGTTTAGCTAAAAGTATTAGAAATTTCTTAATTGATAAAATCATCAAAAATGGCGGACATTTAGGTCCGAATTTAGGCGTGGTAGAATTAACCATCGCTCTTCATTATGTCTTTAATAGCCCTAAAGATCAATTAATATTTGATATTGGACATCAAGCTTACACCCATAAGATAATTACCTCGAGAGGTGTAGGATTTGACAAATTAAGAAAACATGGTGGAGTTAGTGGGTTTACTAGTTATAGTGAATCTAATCATGATGTTTGGGAATCAGGACATGCTGGCACGGCACTTTCAGCTTTAATGGGAGTATTATATTCCAATCAAATAGATCATAATGATCATCGAGCGATTGCCATAGTTGGTGATGGAGCACTATCATCTGGGATGAGTTTAGAAGCGCTAAATTTAATCAGCTATCACAATTTACCAGGTATTATTGTTATCAATAATAATAAAATGAGTATTTCAAAATCAGTTGGAAGAATGTCAGAAATTTTAAACGGATCTTTTGACAAAAAATTAAGTTTTTTTAATAAATTGGGTTATGAATTTGTCGAAATTAAAGACGGACATAATCTGAAAGAATTGATCAATACATTTAACAAGATCAAACACATTAAAAAACCACAAGTCGTTTTAGTTAATACTCTTAAGGGTAAAGGTTATCTTGATGCTGAAAACGATCAAGCGGGAAAATATCATATGGTTTCTAGTGAGACATCATCTCATCCAACTTGGAGTGAAGTTGTTAGTGAAATCATATTAAAACTTCAAAAAGAAATTCCAACAATGATTGTCGTACCAGCGATGGAAGTTGGTAGTCATTTAACTAAATTTAAAGAAAAATATCCAAGTCGTTTTTTAGATGTTGGTATATCAGAAGAACATGCGGCAACTATGGCTGCTGCACTTGCTAAAAATGATAAGAATGTGATCTTATCACTTTACTCAACTTTTTCTCAAAGAGCATTTGATCAAATTTTAAATGACATCGCAAGACCTAATTTAGGTGTTGTCATCACTATTGATCGTGCTGGATTAATTCCTGGAGATGGCGATACACACCAGGGTATTTACGATGTATCTATGTTCCATCTAATGCCTAATACTATAATTACAATGCCATCAAATGTTCAAGAAACAGCTGACCTATTAAGATATGGTCTTTTATCAAAAAAGCCTTTTATAATGCGATTTCCTAAAGGTTTTGTCAATGAAGATATAATCTTTAACTCTCGATCAATTGATATTTCATGGGATCAAATTACAAAGGGAAAATTACTTAATATTATTACTTATGGGCCATTAGTAAGAGAAATTGAGAATTTAATCAACGATAATAATTTAGATGTAAATTTATATAACACAAAATTTATTAAACCAATAGATTTAATCAAAATTAATGAAATTCTTTCAAATAATCTTCCAATACTAGTAATTGAGGAGATTGCTAATAAGGGATGTTTGTATCAAGAAATATTGGATATCAAAGAAAAAGGATCATATACCTCAAAAGTCATTCAACATTCGCTTCATGATTTATCAATTTCTCATTTAAGTAGTAAAGAAATTAAAGAGTTTACTTCTTTTGATATTAATTCAATTTACGAGTTGATTAAAAATGCGATTAGATAATTATTTAAAAAATAAATATTCTAACTATTCTCGTTCACAAATCCAAGATTATATTAAGCGGGGATTTGTAACAGTAAATGATAAAATAGTAATTAAAACTGGTTATCAAATTAAAGAAGATGATGTAGTAGTTTTAGATGAACTAACTAAATATGCCTCTAGAGCTGGCTACAAACTTGAAGATGTATACCATAAATTAAAATTAAATTTTAATAATTTAGTTATTTTGGATGTCGGTTCATCTACTGGTGGTTTTACTGATTTTTCTTTAATTAATGGTGCTCGACAAGTTTATGCCTATGATGTTGGAACTGATCAAATGATACCTAGATTAAAAGAAGATAAACGAGTGGTTTTATCGGAACAAACTAATATATTACATGTTATGCCACCTCAAGTTGATTTTGTACTAATTGATGTATCATTTACTTCATCAAAGCCTATTGTTAACCACTTAAAAAATGTTTCCAAGCATTTTTTAATTTTAATAAAACCTCAATTTGAAATAGGTGCCAAGTATTTATCGAAAGGAATAGTTAAAGACAAAAAAAGAGTCGAAACTCTTTTAGATGAATATATTTTATATGTTAAATCATTAGATTTTAAAGTTATGAATTTAATTGAATCAGCATTACCTGGAAAAGAAGGCAATATTGAATATTGGCTATATTTAACAAAATAAAAAAGGCTGCCGCCTTTATTATTTGACTGATTGAATGATAATTGCAATTAAACCTGCTAATGATCCTAACACCATTGCAATTAAAATTATCCATATGACAATTCGACCGGCACGTGATTCAGCTGGTGAATTAAGGACAGGTAAATCTGCCTTATTATCTATTTTCTTATTTACTTTGCTTTTTTTCTTAGGTTTAGCCAATTAAATCACCTCTACTTTAGATATTATACAATAAATTATTTTTTTTAGGAAGTGTAATAGTTTATGAAACAAGTAAAGATTATATTTCATGTCGATTTAAATGCTTTTTATGCTAGTTGCGCTATGATTAAGGAACCCTTTTTAAAAAAAGAGGTTTTTGTTGTAGGTGGAAGAACTGGCTCTAATAGTGGGGTTGTTTCTACCGCCTCATATAAGGCTAGGGAGAAAGGCATTAGAAGCGGTATGAGTATCGTTGAAGCGCAAAAATTATATCCTAAATTATTAGTGGTTCCAACTAACTTCCCTTTATATCAAAAATATTCAAATTTGTTTTTCAACTTTTTAAAAAAATATACTAAGATTATTTTAAAAGGGTCAATTGATGAAGCATACATGGATGTCACTGAAGTATCCAAAGAAATTCACCCTTTAAAATTGGCTAAAGAAATTCAAACCGGATTATTAAAAGAATATGGTTTACCAGTATCAATTGGGATTGCACCTACATTATTTTTAGCCAAAATGGCTAGTGATATGAAAAAACCATTAGGAATAACGGTATTAAGAAAGAGAGACATTCCTAAATTATTATATCCATTACCAATTGGTAAGGTTTTTGGAATTGGTGTAAAAACTCAAGAAATATTAAATCAAATTGATATTTTTACAGTTAATGATTTTATTAATCCTGAAAATAAGAATAAAATTCTTGGAGTTATGACACCTAATTCTTATTATGGGTTTTTAGACGATATTAATGGAAAATCAAGCGATTTTGTTGATCCTACATTATATGACATGCCTAAGTCCATCAGCAACGAAGAAACTATTGTATATGCTATTCAAGGAATTGATTTATTAATGGATCATTTGAAAGAATTAGCTAAAACAACTGTTGATCGATTAAAAAATGAAGAATTGGTTGCAAGAACTATCTCCATTAAATTGAAAACAACCGATTTTAAGACAATCACTCGTTCGCGAAGTTTGCCTGAACCAATTGAAGATTTTGATTTAATTATTCAAATCGCTAATGATTTATTAGTTTCTAATTATGATGGTGAAGAAATTAGATTAATTGGAATTGGACTTAGTCAATTAATTTTGAAAAAAGATTTAAAAAACGAAATAACATTATTTAATTATGATAAATTCATCGAAAAAAAAGTTGATATTGATAAAATATTAGCAGAAATCAATGACGAATATGAAAAGGAAGTAGTTACTTTAGGCATTAAAGACTCATAACTAAACATTAACTAAATATTCGTATATTTTATTAGTTAACTCATCAGGAGTGGAAGCCGCAGATGTTAAAGTTATGACTTTAACACCGGTTAACCACTCTTTTTTGATATCTTCAATACTATTAATCAAATAGGTTTTAATAAATCTACTCCCAATTTTTACTAATTCATTAGCATTTGAACTGATTTTATCACCAACTACTAAACATAAATCGCCTTCAATTTCATTGATTAAAGCTTGTTGGCGTAAAATAGTAGAGTTACAGACGCCGTCAACGAAAATAGCATGGGGATATTTATCTAATAATGCATTTTTAATGCTATCCAAAAGATTCTTTCTTAATGTTGTTTGAGTGGTAATTAAAATTTTATCGTTTGAAATATTTAATTTTTCAATATCATCAACTTCAGTAACTAAATGTATCAATTCGGGATTTATCCCTAAAATTCCTTCTGATTCAGGGTGATTATCTTTTCCTATATAGATAACATTATAATTGTCTTTTAAATGTTTTCCGATAATAGAAGCGGTATTTAAAATGAAAGGGCATGTTGTATCTACATATTTTAATTTTCTTTTTATCAATGTGTCAATCACATTAGGGCTCACACCATGCGCCGTTAAAATAACGATGCCCTCGCTAATATCATCTAACATCTCAATTCTTTTACGGCCTTTCGCTTTAACAGTGATAACTCCTAACTTTTCTAACTCATTAGAGACATATTTATTGTTCATCAGTTCACCAAGAATATAAACAGGTAAATTTTCTCTGTTATCTCTTACAGTTTGATGAACTAAATTAAGAGCTCTTTTTACTCCATTACAAAATCCTTGTTTGCTTACTTTGATAACTTTCATCATAACTCATCACTCATCGTTATTATACATTATTTATGAAAACAATGTTATAATGAAGTTGCTATGAATGATAAAATATTACAAAAATTAAAGTTTAATAAGTTTAGTCTAATTCAAGAGAAGACAATGAATGAATTTGAAAATCCAAATCATTTAGTAATTGTTGCCCCAACAGGTACCGGAAAAACTCATTCGTATTTAGTTCCAATTTATAAGGAATTTGAAAAAAAACCAAAATTAGGCTTAAAACTAGTAATTTTAGTACCAACTAACGAGTTGGTTTTTCAAGTTTATGAAATGACTAAAGAACTATTTAGTAACTCTCGTATTAGAATATTTTATGGTTCAATGGATCGTCAACGGGAAATTAAATGGCTAGAAAATAATCAAATTGATATTGCAATTGGTACACCAATTAAAATAGAAGAGTTTATTAAAAATGGCTCACTTTCATTTCAAGGATTGGAATATTTAGTCTTTGATGAAGCCGACATGATGTTTGATGAAGCATTCATGGAGCCAATCATTCCCATTTTAAGAACTTCTAAACTAGGTAAACTAATTTTAGTTTCCGCTTCAATTACGGAAACGATGAAGCCATTCATTAAAGAGTTTTTTGGTAGTTATAAATTGATTGACACAACTAGTGAAGATGAAATCGATATTAAACACTATTTAGTCAAAGCGGGAACGAGAACTAGAGATTTTATTTTAAAAGATTTATTAAGATTACTTAACCCTTACTTTTGTATCATCTTCGTTTCCAAAAAAGAAGACCAGTTAGAAGTTTTTAATCTTTTAAATGAGCTTGATTTAAACGTAGCTCATCTTTCCGGAGATATGCCAGTCAGAGTCAGACGTCAAGTAATTAAAGATATTAGTGATTTAAAATATCAATACCTTGTCACTAGTGATATTGCTTCACGAGGAATTGATTTTGACGCAAGTCATATTATTAACTATGACTTACCGTATCATTTGGAATATTTTATTCACCGTAGTGGAAGAACTGGAAGAATGGGTCAATCAGGAGAAGTTTATACTATTGAAGGACCAAATGATCACCGTAAGATTGATAATCTGACTAAAAGAGGAATTGATTTTAACGAAATCAAATTGACTCAAACAGACATACTAAAAGTTGAACCGAAAGTAAAAACAATTAATGAAACAGAAATTCAAGTTATTAGAAAAATAAAAAAACCAACAAAAGTCAAACCGAATTATCGAAAAAAAAATAAAAAGAAAATAGAAAAAGCTCTAAAAGAACACAGGAGGAGAGAATATGCTAAAAATCGGAAGTCACGTTAGTTTAAAGGGCGATGAAATGTTTCTTGGTTCAGTTAAAGAAGCTTTATCGTATAATGCAAACTCATTTATGATTTATACTGGTGCCCCACAAAATACAATTAGAAAACCGTTAGAACAATTAAAAATTGAAGAAGGACAGGCCTTAATGAAGGAACATAATCTATCATTGGATAATGTAGTAGTTCATGCTCCATATATTATAAATTTGGCTAACCCAGATAAAGAAAAAAGAAATTTTGCCATTAGATTTCTAACTGAAGAAGTTAGACGAACTGCAGCTATCGGAGCTAAACAAATTGTAGTCCACCCAGGTAATGCTACTGGTGGCGATAGAGCTGAAGCGATTCAATGGATTGCTGAAGGTGTTAATCAGGTAATTAGCAACACCAAGGGATTATCTGTTAAAATCGCACTTGAAACAATGGCTGGCAAAGGAACTGAAATTGGCCGCACATTTGAAGAACTCGCTGAAATAATTGATTTAATTGAATATCAAGAACGAGTTAGTGTGTGTTTTGATACTTGTCATACCAGTGATGCTAATTATCCAATTAAAGATGATTTTGATGGTGTTTTAGATCATTTTGATAAAGTCATAGGAATTGATAAAATTTCAGTATTTCATATTAATGATTCAATGAATGAACAAGGAGCCGCTAAAGATAGACACGAAAATATTGGATTCGGTCATTTAGGTTTTGATACATTAATCAATATCATTCATCATGATAGAATTAAACATATTCCTAAAATATTAGAAACACCTTATGTTAATGGAAACCCACCATACAAACATGAAATTGAAATGATTCGAAAGAAAGTTTTCATTCCTAATTTAAAAGAAATTATTACTAATGAATAAAAAACTCGCTGCTGCGAGTTTTCTTTCTATTCAGGTTTAATAGTAGTACCTGATTTGATAATTTTAGTCTTGAATTTACCGTCTCTTAAGATACGAACATTTCGACCAATCTTTAAGTCGCCATCAACTATTGTACCTTTTTCGATTACTGTAATACCAGAATGTAATAATTCCGGTTTTTCATCGTTTGGTGTGTAGTCGGCACCAAACCCAATTTGGGTATTACGACCAATGGTAACGTCTTTATCAGCAATAACACGATCTAGTTTAACATTTTCAGCAACGATAACGTTGTTTAGCAAAACTGAGTCTTTAACAACAGCACCCCTTCTAACAAATACGCCTGGCGATAATACCGAATTAATTACAGTACCTTCGATAATAGAACCATCAGAAATCAAACTATTAGTAATAATTGCGTTTTCACCAAATTTGACTGGAGGCATTCCACTTAACTTTGTATAAATGCGCCAAGTTGGATCATATAAGTCTAATTCCAAAACTTGTTGGTTAAGTTCTAGACTTGTATTTAAATATGAATCATAGGTTCCAACATCTTGCCAATAATCATGATATTCATATGTACCTATTCTAGCTTTCTTTTCAAATATTAAATAAGGAATCACGTGATGACCAAAGTCTAAGTTTTCAAATTTAGGTTTTAATAATTCAATTGAATCAATTAAAGTATCGTAGTTGAAAATATATATACCCATAGAAGCTAAATTTGAAGTTGATGTTTTTGGTTTTTCAACAAAATTATAAACAATTCCTTCTTTATCCGCTTCCATAATTCCAAATCTTGAAACATCTTCAAGCGGAACAATTTTACAAGCGATAGTCATTTCGGCCTTTAATTCTTCGTGACGACGAATTAATTTACGATAATCCATTTTATAAATATGGTCACCTGACAAAATCAAAACATATTTTGGCCTTTTTCTCTTAACAAAATCAATGTTTTTATAGACAGCGTCAGCCGTACCCATGTACCATGAATTATGAGGATGTAAAATTGTGACTTGCGAGTCACGTCTATCTAAATCCCATGGTTTTCCCGAACCAATGTGTTCATTTAAGGAATGAGGTAGGTATTGAGTTAAAATTGCAATATCTACAATTCCTGAGTTAGAAGCGTTTGAAAGTGAAAAGTCAATAATTCGATACTTTCCTGCGAATGGAACGGCAGGTTTAGATCGTCTTTGAGATAATAAGTCTAATCTTGAACCTCTACCGCCTGCTAAAATAAGTGCTAAAGTTTCCATCAATGTTCCCCCTTAATAATTTTTTGATATAGATTTATATATTCATGAGCCATTCTATTTAATGAGTTATCTTGTTTCATAGCTCGTTTAACCATATTTCTCCAAGCTGTTTGATTATTGTGGTATAAATCAATTGCTCTTTCAACGGCATCTTTAAACTCATGAGCATTGTAGTTAGCAAAGCTAAATCCAACACCTTTATCAGTATATTTATTATAAGGCATTACTGTATCTTTTAAACCACCAGTTTCTCTGACAACTGGAAGTGAACCATAGCGCATCGCAATCATTTGACCAAGTCCACATGGTTCAAATAAACTTGGCATCATAAAGAGATCACTTGCGGCATAAACTTGATGAGCAATTTCATTATTGAAGCCAACATAACCGCAAACTTTTCCGCGATATTTGTTTTCTAAATAACGGAAGAAGTTTTCATATTCTGGATCACCAGATCCCACTAATACGAAGATGGCATTATTATTAACAATCACTTCTTCAAGAGTCGCTTTCATTAAATCAATACCTTTTTGTCTAGCAAGACGACCAATAAATGCTACCATTGGTGCATCTTGTTGGTAATTAAGACCTAATTTTTCACAGACCATTTTCTTGTTAGCACGTTTCCCCATAATGAAGTAATTTTGATTGTAATGTCTGACTAAATATTTGTCAGTTTGCGGATTATTAATATCATAATCAATTCCATTTAAAATTCCATAAAGTGAATTTTCACGAGATTTTAATGCTCCATCCAAGGTAAATCCATAAAATCTAGTTAAAATTTCGTTGCGATAATTTGGACTGACTGTATTAATTGCATTAGCTCTCATAATTGCAGCCTTTAAGAAATTAATGCGATCAAAGTGAATGTAAGTATAATTAAAGTGTGTATTAAAGAATTTATCAACGCCTTGATCAAATGAACCTTGATATTCTAAATTATGAATTGATAGAAGTGTTTTAATGTTTTTATATTCTTCTATATGACGATATTTTTCATCAATGAAAAAAGGAATTAAACCACTTTGCCAGTCATTGATATGAATAATATCAGGAATGAATTTTGACAATTTAATAAATTCTAAAACTGCCTTATTAAAGAAAACATATCTTTCAGCATCATCGTGGTGACCATAGAAAGTTTCTCTATCAAAATAATGATCATTACTCACAAAAATATGTTCAGTCCCTTCGTGATTTAGTGAATAATATTTTGCTAGTTGATGAAAATTACCCATTTCAATTTGAACTTCCCCTACAAACTTCATTTTGTCCAGCCAATTCTTGCAACTACGATACATTGGTGTAATTACTTTCACTTTGTGCTTTAATTGTGTAATTGCCTTAGGTAATGAGGCCGAAACATCAGCTAATCCCCCTGTTTTTGAAAATGGATGTACTTCTCCAGTACTAAATAATATTTTCATTTTTTCCTCCTTAATTTTTCGTATATTTTATCGGCTCATTAAATATCTAAAATCACAAAAAATGAAACCGGTATCCACTAATAATTATAACCGATTTTAACTTAATAAACAAGATAACTAAATAATTTTCGCTGTTTAACTTAAGTGTTGCTGACTTTTATTGCATAATATATCCATCTTTTCTCAAACTATCATAAATGGCTTTAACATCAATAGGAAATTTAACGTTAAATATTTCTTCAAAAGTCGGATTATTTTCAAGAGCCAACAATGACTCATAAATGTATTCTACCTTTTCATATCCATTTAATATTTGATTTAAGTAATTATCCAAAATGAATAAGTTTATATATCCATTTAATCGTCTGGTTGATACACCTTTATATTTTTTCATAAACGATTTAAAGGACGAGTGTAAATTATTTATTGGTCCTAGCGAATACCCATTTTTACTTTTTTCATACATATTTATTATTCTTTCGTGTTGCAGCAAATATTTTTCAGCAAAGCCGACATAAGAATAATCCCCATCAGATACAATAATCGTTTCTTCATTAATAAAAGGTTTTAAGAATAGATCTAATCTTTCTTTTGATAATCTAGCAACCCCATTAATATCAAATATCGTCCTTTTAGAATCATCAATTACCGTTTGAATACAAACCAATTCCCTATGAGCTATTGCAGGTCTTCCTTCATAATAAGACACTCTAGGCATCTTATGATTCTTAGTCCCTTTTAAGTTAATTTTAATGAATGTTTCATCACTATAAACCACATCAGTAAGCGGATTTTCTTTATCAATAAACGTTTCTAAACTTAAAAGAATTTTCGTTCTCCACATCCAAACAGTATTAATTGGAATGTTAAGTTTCTTTGAAATATTTCTTATTGACAAACCATCTAAAGTATACTCAATCATCAAATATAAGTAATCTTTTAGTTTTCTTAAACGATAGGAAAACGAATTCGTATTAGAAGAAAAACTCTTCTTACATTTATCATTTAAACATAAATATCTTTGAGTTCCATTAGGCATTTTCCCATTTTTCTTAACAATTTCATTACCACAATGAGGACATTTCGGAAACCCATCAGCATCAATTTTATGAGCCGAATTTTGAATTTTAATCAAACTATCAACATAATTATTGACTTGAAATAACTCAGCTAATTTAGCCCCTTTTAATTCATCAACAACCAATTCAAAGTTCATAGCCTTACACTCCTTTAATGAAAATAAGACTATTTAGCTAGCCAATCCAAATAATTTGTATCGCCAAATACTATCACATACCGGGATTGGCTAGATAAATAGTCCTATCTATAAAGAAGTTTGATATGTGATTTTATTTGGCAACTATATTTTACCATTATTTGGACTTACCAGCAACACTTAAGTTAAACAGCGAAAAATAATTAATCTGATAAGATTATTATTTGCAACTATTATTTTCCTATGGTATAATATTATAGTGTTTTAAGGAGGACTATTATATGGCAAAGTATGCAAAATTTAGACAACCACAAAAAATTCATCCTATCGCATATATTATTGGAGTAATATTTTTAGCGTTAATTGCGGTAGTTATTATTTTTACGGTACCTTCAAAAAGTAAAAAGTTTTATTCAGAATACTCTAGTGCTCAATTACAAACTGAACAATTCGATCAAAATTTATTAATCAGTAAAGAGCATCTTTATAAAAAAATTAATCTTAAAGATTTAGAGAAAAAAATTGACTCTAAAAACCTAGTGATTGTATATATGGGAGGAACTTGGTGTTCTACATGCTTAAATGAAGTAGGTATTTATTCAAGTGAACTTGAAACGAATGAAGACTTATTAGAAATTGCTAAAAATATATATTACCTAGAAGTGCCAGAAACAAAGGAATTAAAAGGGCTTGAAGAATTCATTGAAAAATACGAATTAAGTGAAAACTTATCATATCCACAATTATTAAGTTTCTATAATGGAAAATTAGTAAAAGCGAAATACGTCCCTGGTATTCAACAACTAAAAGATATTAAAACTACTGTTTGGAAATATTATAATAGTGTCTTAGAAGAGGTAAAATAAAGCACATAATGTGCTTTTTTATCCTAATAAAATAGGTGATTTCATTGTTAGAATTATTAAAAGATGATTTAAAACAACTAATCCTTAACGAAACTAATTATGACGTTGATATTGAAATACCACGAAGAGGAGATTATGATTTAGCGATTCCTCTTTTTAGACTGTTAAAATCAACCGGATTAAAATTACCAGTTTTATATAATAAAATTAGTGACATTATTAAATCTCATCCATTAATTATTGAAACCGAATTAATTGGTGCATTTTTAAACATTAAATTAAACGAACCTAAATATGCTAAACATGTATTGAATACAGTATATAATTTAGGCGCTGAATTTGGTAATGGAAAACCCAAAAAAGAAGTGGTTGTTATCGATTATTCATCACCGAATATTGCTAAAAACTTTTCGGTTGGACATTTAAGATCAACAGTTATTGGTCATTCTTTAAAATTAATTTATCAAAAACTTGGTCATAAAGTTATTGGAATTAACCATTTAGGTGATTGGGGGACTCAATTTGGTAAATTATTGATAGCTTACGAAAAGTGGAGCAATTTAGAAGCGTTAAAACAAAACCCAATTGATGAACTACAACGAATTTATATTAAATTTCATGAAGAAGCCGAAAAAAATCCTAGCTTAGAAGATGATGCCAGAGACGCTTTTAAAGAATTAGAGTTAGGTGATAAAAATAAACTTAAATTATGGTCATATTTTAGAGAAGAATCGTTAAAAGAATTCATGAAAGTTTATCAACTTCTTGATGTTGAATTTGACTCATATGCTGGTGAAGCTTTCTACAATGATAAAATTGATAAAGTTATTCACTTACTAGAAAGTAAAAACTTACTAAAATTAGATGATGGAGCAACTATTATCGAGTTAGGTGACGATATTCCACCAGCCCTAATTAAACGAAGCGATGGTGCAACTTTATATATGACTAGAGACCTTGCAGCACTGTTATATCGCTATGAAACATATCATATGAGTAAAGCCTTATATTTAGTTGGAAATGAGCAAAAATTACATTTTGAGCAGCTTAAACGAATCGTTAATTTATTAGAATTACCAATTGAAGTCGTTCATGTTAATTTTGGATTAGTTTTAATTGATGGTAAAAAAATGTCAACTAGAACAGGAACTAATGCTAACTTGCATGATGTATTATTAGAATCTATTAGCGACGCTAAAGAAGCAATTATAGAGAAAAATCCTAATCTAAAAGCAATTGATCAAACAAGTAAAGCCATTGGAGTTGGTGCCGTTGTCTTTAATGACTTAAAAAATGATAGAAATTTAAATATAGACTTCAACTTAGAACAAATGTTACGTTTTGAAGGCCAGACAGGTCCATATCTTCAATATACAAGTGTCAGAATTAATTCAATTTTAAAAGATGCTGAACTGGATATTGATAAAGTTAACTATTCATTATTTGAGAATGCTAATTACTTTGATTTAGTCAAACAAATTTCTACCTTCAGTGAAGCAATCAAAAAGGCAGCTATTGATTATAATCCAAGTGTTATATCAAAACATCTACTCGCTTTAGCTCAACTATTTAATTCATTTTACGCTCAAACTCGAATCTTAGTTGAAGAAGAAGGTACATTAAATGCTAACTTGTTGTTAATTAGTAACATTAGAACAATTATTAACGAAGGATTGCGATTATTAGGAATTAAATATTTAGATGAAATGTAAAATGGATCCCCGCGTGGTGGAAGTGGTAGACACGTTAGACTCAAAATCTGATGAAGTGAAATTCGTGCTGGTTCAAATCCGGTCGCGGGGACCAATAATAAGATCTCATAATGTATTTAATAACATATGGAAATGCCTTACTCAAGGCATTTTTATATGATAATAGATCATTAATTGACAGTGTAATAAAAAACTTTTAATTTATAAGAAGTTTTAAATTGTGAAAAATCAAATGGATATTTAAAATGTTTGTTATGAATTTATTTAAAAAATGCTATAATAGAAATGATAGTTATCTAAGACAGGAGGAATAACGACTATGAAAAAAAGAGATTTTATGATTTTAGTTGATTCAGCATGTGACTTACCTCATGAATATGCCGAAAAGCATAACCTTAAAGTATTATCTTTAAAATTTTATTTGGATGACAAAGAATATTTAAACACATTGGATTTTAGTTCAATGTCGGCAGAAGAGTTTTATGGCCGATTAAGAAACGGCGAACATGCTAAAACTGCTCAAGTTAATAGCAGTCAGTTTTATCATGGATTTAAAGAAATTTTAGAACAAGGATTTGATGTTCTAGCCATTCTTCTTTCTGCAAATATGTCAGGCACATATAATAGTGCCAATATCGCTAAACAAGAATTACTAGAAGATTATCCTGATAGAAATATTATTTTAATAAATTTAATTAGTGGTTCGTTAGGAACCGGTTTAATTGTTGATGAAGCTATTAGATTAAAACAAGAAGGAAAAGACATCTTTGAAATAGAAGATTATTTAAATGACTTTAAATATCACGTGATGCATATCTTTACACACGATGATTTATCACACTTAATGGCTGGAGGACGGTTAGGTAAATTAAGTTATTGGATTGGAACCGCCTTAAGAATTAAACCAATTATTTCAGCTGATGATGATGGTAGATTAAAACCACGACATAAAGTGTTTGGTAGAAAAAAATCATTGAAAATTCTACTTGATCGAATTGTCGAACTTTATGATCCTAGCTATAGTAAAAAAATATTTATTGGACATTGTGACTGTCTTGAAGAAACTACTAAATTTGTTGAAGAATTAGAATCAAGACTAAATACTAAAGTCACACTAGTTCATATGATTGGACCAGTAATTGGAGCTCATGGTGGTCCTGGAACAATTGCCGCATTCTTTACCGCTAAATCTAGATAAAAAGAAGTGATAATTATTGAAAGATACAATTAAAAATTCAAATAAATACAAGAGATATAAGTATTATTTATTTTCTAATTTAATTTATTTAGGAATAATCGTTATCATCTTTTTTCCTATCGCTCTCATTTCAACTGAGACTCAAAAAATTGGATTAATTATGTTTTTAGCCATAATTGCATTGTTTACACTAGTAATCAGCCCATTTATCATTTATTATTTTTACCGATGTTACCGTATGATTCATCATATTGATAAATATAAAGAGTATATCGGTTCTATTACTGATTTTTATACCACACGATATTTAAAATCTGATTTGCGCCATGTGACAATTTATCTTTATGATCTTAAAAAAAGTGTTAAAACCAAAGTATACTATGGTGAATTATTCGATCAAATAGAAAAAGATATTAAAGTAAAAGTCTTATATTATGAGGCTAAAGATGATGTAGTAATAATTGAAGTTATATAAATTATAACTTTTTTTATTCATATATATAATTGGAGTTAACCTTTTATTTATGATACAATTCATATTGGTAAAATATGAAAATAAAGGAATGAAAATAAATGAATTTCGAAACAAAAACACAGTTTAAAGAACACTTGTTAATTTTTAGTAAAGCAATAATGTCAGGTTTATACGTAACATTAGCCGCTACTGTTTATTTGGTAATAACTCAACCTGGGACACTTGGCTTTAAGTTACTAGGCGGATTATTATTTAGTTTTGCCTTACTTATTATAGTCGGAAGAAGCTATTATTTATACACAGGCAAAATTGGATATTTATTGCCATATAAAAAAGGTGTGCCACTTATGATATTAGTGACTTTACTTGGGAATATCGTTGGAATTGTAGTTAGTGGTGGATTATTATTACTGGCTAACATCAATGGATTAACCGAGTCAGCACAAACAATGATGGCCATTAAGTTTGATACTAATGCTTGGTATCAAACTTTAATCTTAGCAATATTTTGTGGTGTACTAATGTATACTGCAGTCGACGGTGCTAGCAGAATTTCAAACAATGGTATCAAAATATTAATTGTTATTTTATCAGTTGTATTATTTTTATTAATCGGATTTGAACACAGCATTGCTAATATTGTATATATTGTCTTAGCAAAGCAATTTTCTTTTAAAATTTTTAGCTATTTATTGTTGATGTTACTTGGCAATGCTATTGGTGCAATCGTGTTAAATGTAGTTCATACTCCTTATTATAAAAAAGAGGATTCTAATCAACAAAATTAATTTTCAAATAAATTATTAAATCACGATTTAAATTGAAAATAGGTAATTCTTTCAAAGAATGTACCTATTTTATATTTTTGTAGTATACTGATATTGTAGAATTGTGTTTAAATTTATAAAATTATTTATTATTTTATAAAATTGCGTAATTTGTTATGTAATATTAAACCAGTTGGATTATAATTAAAGTGAAAATTAACGAATGGAGATGATTATATGAGCTTAAGAAAAAAATTAATAATAATCTCGATAGTAAGTATCACGTTAATTGCTGGAATAGTTTTTAGTATTATTCTATTTAAACCTACAAAAAATTCAAATTCACTAGCATATTCAGAATCGCAAAATCTGTTTTTAAGTAAGCCAAATATTAACGCCAACGCATATTTAGAAGAAAATAACCACAGTGAAGAATCACTTAAGAACCTCCTTTTTATTGCTCAAGGTGAAATGAATTTAATTAATTATGAAATGGTAACTGAAGGAATTGCTTCTCCTCGAGTAGTATTTAAGTTGAAAAACCAAAAAGTGAAAGGAATAACTCAAAAACAAGGTCATGACTATTATCATGAAATTATTACTTATGGACCGATCAATCAAGCTTGGGAAATTTATATTCAAGGAGAAAATAACTTTATTAAAACTTCAAAAGATGTTGATCCAGAAACTTTAACTGCAGTCTATGCAGCTAGTGATGTCGCTAACTATACTACTGGTGACTTTAAGATGCTGATGGGAATTGGTCCGAGTAGTTTAACTCCATATGTCTTAAATAATTACACGGTAATAAGTGCTGAAATTATTGACAAAAATTACAATGAGATTAAAGTTAAATATATATTAGAACCAGATAAAGCAGCTTATTATCATTTTAGAGATGTTAAACATCGAAGTGGCTCAAAAGAAGATCCTAAATTTAAATATATTAATTTAGAAATCGTTTTTACTAATAATTTTTTAGTTAAAGAAATAAAAACTAATGAAGAATACAAAATTTTTGTTGGAGCTAATACCGTCGTTAAAAACGAAGTCCTTTATACTTTCTCCTTTAATGATTTTATTTTCTTAGGTCCTGATCGATTCCAAGATTTTGTGCATTTAGCAATTAGACCAATTGAACCAAATGAAAGAGATGGTTTATTCTATCTTCAAAATGCTTTCTATGGTGATTTACTTACTGAAGAAGGTATAACTTTTGTTGGTGATATTCAAATTAATGAAGAACACTTGCCAATTGTTTTTAATATGTCAATGCAAAACAACACACTTACTGCCACCATCAGTGATTTTCTTGTCATTAAAAATGATGATAACACTTTATATTTTAAATTAAACGGTTCCACTGGAAAAATCATTTCTGAACCAGAAGAAGATGAAGATGATATCGATATAAATGAAGCTATCCTTTACGGTGCAACTAATAATATAAGTGTTGAAAAAGATGATGATAAGCTTAAAGTATTTTTAAAAATTAATGAAGAGATTACGTTAACATTTAATTTTGTGGATGAACATTTTGTTAATCTTACTGGCGCTTTTAATCTTTATAATCAAGATATTGAACTCGATTTAGTTAAGGGCAATGATAACATTATTAGCGACTTTGATGAGGCGAAGAACTATACTTTATTATTAGAAGACATTAAAGATATCATCAATTATCCGTATTTCAATGTTGAGTTGCCACAAATGGAAGTTCTAACTCAAGAAGGCATGTCACCTGTTTATATATCAGGATTATTTGATGTTAGTCTTACAGACGGAATTACTGCTGACGGTCAGATTACTATCTTATATAATGAAGAAGAGTTTATTGTTGATGTTACCGTTTATGATGAAAACATCTACTTAAACTATAATGATTCATTACAATTTAAACTATCAATTACTGAAGCTGGTGGTGTCGTTTTATTAACTAGTCAAGATGATGAAACATTAGATTTAATTGAAACTATGCAAAACTTTAACGATTTTAAAGTTAATGAGAAATTACTCAATTTTATTAGAAATATTGAGGTATTAGATGCTGATGGCAACTTAAGTATCAATTTAAATCTAGGAGAAGAATTAGGCATTCTAAATATTTTATTTGCTAGTCAAAATGATATTAAAGTAACGCTTCCTCAAAATATTACTTTAAATGTTTCTAAAATTGATGAAGTTATGGTTGAACGGGTTAATGAAGAAGATTATGTGCCATTTGAGGCGGTTACTCAAATCTATAATGACATTATCGCTTTTGTTGAAGCTGATGTTTATGAGTTTAACTTAAATACCACCGTTAATGAAAATCATTTGTTGTTAGAAGGTCAATTATTAAATGAAAATCCTAATAGTTTTGACGTTAACCTTGTTTATGATACATTTGATATTAATTTAAGAAAAGATCAAGAGGATTTCTATTTAACTGTTGGTAATTATGAATTTTTATTTAAGGATAATGGTTCGTTATCATTATTAGTTCTAATTATGTTACAAAATGCTGGTTTAGCTAATGAAGATGTAGCCAACCAAGTAGAAGATGTCTTGACTAATGAAACGAATATACCGGATTATATCGCTTCCTTGAAACTCAAATCAATTATTGATAACGTTTCGATTACCGAAGAAGGATTATTTATTGAATTAGATGATATTTTAATTAGTTTAATTGATGGCGAAATTATTGTTCAAACGGGAATTTCTGATCCAGAAAGTAATCAAACTACGATGATAGTTAAACCGATTGCCACTTACACTATTAAAGAAACTAATCCACTGATTAAAATTAATTTAACGAATCGCTCTCCTGAATTAATTATTAAACTATTGAAATTATATTTAGGAACCGAAACATTAACGGTTAACTTATCAAATGATTTAATTACTTTAGAAATTACAATTGAGGATATTTTTAATGAACTTAAGTTTAGTTTCGTCGGTAGTTTTACTGTCTTATTTAAAGAAGTTGCTTTTGATGGTTATTATGAAAATGAAATAGTCACTTTAAACATGGGTAATCGTACATATACCTTAACTTTAAGTGAATTCATGGTATTTTTAGCTGATAAAATTAAAACATCTGATTTCTCTGGATCTGATGTAACACTCGATTTCATTAGAGCCATTTTAGAATCAACTACTTTTAATGTAAAAACCGGTAGCTAATCTTCAAGTTTCAAACAAGTAATAGTAAAATGTCTATCAAAGCTTGAAGCAAGATAGACATTTTTATTTAAATTTATCACCAATCAAACTATATAATTTTTAATTATTAAAACTGATTAAGAATAAATGTTACTTTTAGACATTGTGATAAAGTTGCATAAAATAGTAAATATTATGTAAATATTTTTTACAATTTATTTGTAAATAATGTAAAAATGATAAAATATAAGTGAAGATAAAGGAGGACGAATTATGGATAGAAACCAAACAGATAAAATTTTAATGAAAGATGAGAAAGTTTTATACACTTTTAAACCGAATTTAACAGTTATAGTTGTTAGAACAATCGTAATATTTCTAATAATTATGGCGCTGACTGCACTCGCTTATTTAATCCCTGATGAAGAAGGAGAGGTCATAAGTGTTGTTGTCGGCGTATCAGTTGTTTTAGGAATTATGGCACTAATATTTATTTTAACTATCATTGGTAAAATACTAGCTTTTCAAAATAGATTTTATGTTGTAACTAATAAAAGATTTATTATTCAAAAAGGATTATTTGGTATTGATTTTTCAAGTATTCCAATTCCAGCAGCTCAATTCATTTCAGTAAATGTTTCGGTACTTGACAAAATCTTACAAAAAGGAACTGGCTCAATTACTTTTGGAACAGTAAGTACCCCAGTATCAGGATCACAACCAGCAACTTTCGTTTTTGGTGATTTACCTAATGTTTATGAAAACTATCGTATGTTTAAAGAAATAATCGATAACGGTCCCACCCAAGAAACAAATTAAAACAATAATTAATTGATAAGGCTTGAATTCTATATAATATAGAAATCAAGCTTTTTTATTTGATCATTTTTTACATTTTTTTAAATAAAAACTATTGACAAATAAATATACTTCGTGATACGATGTATTATGTAAAGGGAGGTATATCATGGATGTTCAATTAAAACGTGGTCTCTTAGAAGTATCAGTATTGGCAGTTATTAGGAATAAACCATCATATGGATATCGAATCATTAAAGATATGAAAGAGTATGTAGAGATATCAGAATCAACTCTATATACCATATTAAAAAGACTAGAAGAATCAAAGATGTTAACTGTTAAAACTGTAGAACACAACTCAAGACTTCGAAAATATTATCATATTACGCAGTTAGGATTAGATAAAATTGAAGAGTTTAAAGAATATTGGCCAGATATAGTTGCAATGTATCAACTAATAACTAAGGAGGAAAATATAGTATGACAAAAGAACTATTTCTACAAGAACTTAGGAACAAATTAAAAGGATTACCTAAGAATGATATAGAAGATCGTCTTTCATTTTATAATGAAATGATTGAAGATTTAAAGGAAGAAGGTTTTAGTGAAGAAGAAGCGATTAATGAGATTGGTAGTACTGATGAAATTGCCTCCAAAATTATTGAAGAAACTTCATTTACCAAAATCATTAAAGAAAAGGTGAAACCAAAAAGAAGATTAAAACCTTGGGAAATTGTTTTATTAGTATTAGGTTTCCCACTATGGTTTCCATTACTAATTGTTGGACTTATTTTAATAATGGTGGCACTAATCTTAGTTTGGTCAGCAGTCATTGTAGTATATTCAATTGAAGCCTCCCTAATCGGAGCCGCAATATCTGGAACTGCCAATACCTTTGTCTTACTATTTGAGGGCAATGGTCTTGCTAGCTTAAGTTATTTGGGGATCACATTATTATCCACAGGATTAGCTATATTTTTATTTTTTGGATGTAAAGCTGCAACCGAATATACATTTTTGTTAACTAAAAAAATAATATTATCAATTAAAAAAGCCCTAGTTGGTGGAGGTGAAGGAAAATGAAAAAAACAATAAGAATTTTATTAATTGTCGCCACATTATTAGTCTTAAGTGGAGTCGCTCTAGTTGTTGGTGTTCTTGCGAAAAATGATTTTGATGTTAATACGTTAGACACTAATTTTTATGAAGATAAACAAAAAGAAATAGCAGAAGATTTTAATATGATATCAATTGATGTGGAAATTTCTGATATTGAATTTGTTAAATCAGATAACGAAACAACTAAAATATCTTATGTCGAAACTAAAAATATGACTTATGACATCAAAGTATTAGACAATACTTTAATGATTGAATCACATAATACTAGTAAATGGTATAATTTCTTTAATTTTAATTATAAAAGACAAGTAATAATAGTTAACCTACCTAAAATTACGTATGATTCTTTTATTATTAAGACTAATACT
This sequence comes from Acholeplasmataceae bacterium, assembly GCA_050953825.1. Taxonomy (GTDB): domain Bacteria; phylum Bacillota_I; class Bacilli_A; order Acholeplasmatales; family Acholeplasmataceae; genus DUQW01. The sequence goes on from JBMNNF010000009.1 coordinate 149,842, forward strand.
GGTAATATTAATGTATCTGGAAATGTTAATGACATCAATATCAAATCAGATACTGGTAATGTTAATTTAGAAGGAGTTAATGCTAATGACATTGACATTTTAACTGCTACCGGTAGGACAACTTTTAAAAATGTTAATGTGACAAATAAAATTATAATTAAAGCTGATACTGGCAGAATTGAATTATCAAAAGTAAACTCTAATAGTTTAAGAGTCAAAACTGATACTGGAAGAGTAAAATTAGAAGAGGTAGTTGTCGCCACCACTATTTACATCAATACTTCAACAGGTCCGGTCATTTTCAAAGGTAGTGATGCTAATGAATTATATATTTCGACTAGTACCGGTAGTGTTTCGGGATCGATACTAACTAATAAAATTTTCCGTGCTACATCTGATACTGGCCGCGTTAATGTTCCAAAAACAACAACTGGTGGCATTTGTGAAATAGAAACCAATACCGGAAATATTAATATAACGATAGGAAATGATTAGTTAAAAACTGTCTTTCAAGATAATTTTGATTTTCAAATAAAAACTCGCTTTGTACTGAACCCCTAAATCCGGACTAACCGGAGGAAGGGACTCAGTACATTTAAGCGAGTATTTTATTATTCTTTTTCGACAACAGCAAATTTAACGACACCTTCACAAGCCAGTTCATCGTCAACATAGGCCCTACCTTGAGCTGATCCAAAATTACCTCGTAATTTAATAATTTCGATTTCCATTTTCAATGTATCGCCAGGTACGACTTGTCGTCTAAACTTAATATTATCAGCGCCAACAAATAAAACTAATTTACCCTTGTAATTATCATCTGATAATAAAACGGTGGCTCCAACTTGAGACATCGCTTCAACAATTAAAACTCCAGGCATGACTGGTTGTCCTGGAAAGTGCCCTTTAAAGAATAATTCGTCTTCTCTAACTTTTTTGTATCCTAATCCGTGTTTTAAAGGTTCGATTATCTTTACCTCATCAACAAATAGAAATGGATCGCGGTGCGGAATAATTTTTTTAATAGCTTCTTGATTCAACACTTTTTCGCCTCCTTTCTATTATATTTTGAGAGTCTTTAAATAATCATTAACCGGATTTATTAAATCTTCAATAATTTGTTTTACCGGTTTAATTTCATCAATTAATCCGGCAATTTCTCCAGCCATAAATGAACCTTCATCTAAATTTCCATCAATAATAGCTTTTCTAAGTGAACCGGAAGTCAATTTTTCTAATTCTTCTGGAGATGCACCATCTCGAATCATATTATTATATGTGGTAGCCATTGGATTTTTTAGAACTCTAACATCAGCATGAGTACTACTAGTAACAACAGTAGAAGTATCTCGCGCTTTTAAGACTAAGTTTTTATAGTTTTCATGAATTGGACATTCTTCACTTGCTAGGAAGATGGTCCCCACTTGGACACCTTTAGCACCGAGTGCTAAAGCTGCAGCAACTCCTTGATAATTACCGATGCCTCCAGCAGCAATTACCGGTATTTTAACAGCTCTAGCAATTTGAGGGATTAATGGAAAAGTTGATAATGGCCCAATATGACCGCCAGCTTCTCTGCCTTCAGCTATCACTGCATCAGCACCAAATCTTTCCATTCTAACTGCTAAAGCGACACTAGAAACAACTGGAATGACGATAATTCCCGCTTCTTTCCAATCCTTTATATATGGTTGTGGATTTCCGGCACCTGTAGTTACTATTTTTACACCTTCTTCAATAACAATTTCGGCAATTTCTTTCGAATAAGAACTAAATAAAAATAGATTAACTGCAAATGGTTTGTCAGTTAATTGTTTAATTTTTCTTATTTCTTCTCTAACCCAATCTGGTTCATTTAGACCAGTAGCTAGAACACCTAGTCCTCCGGCATTAGATACTGCAGCAACTAATGGATGTAAGGAAATGTTAGCCATTGCTCCTTGAATAACAGGATATTTAATGTTTAATAATTCAGTAATTGTCTTCATATTAATGATCATTCCAATCTTTATTTAAATAGTATTTAAAATATTAATTCATATATTATAGAGTTTAACATATAAATTTTTATATAAAAGAATAAAGGCTCTATACTCCACTTTCTCACATATTTTTATATTATTTGAATATTCAAATTAAATGTTATAATAAGTTATAGGTGATTGATATGGAAAAGTATATACACAAAGTTTTTTATTATGAGACTGATAAAATGGGAGTGGTTCACCACTCTAACTATATTAGATGGATGGAAGAAGCGAGAATTCATTTTTTAGAGCAAATTGGCTTTGGTTATGACAAATTAGAAAAAGAAGGGATCGTTTCTCCTGTAATTAGAGTTGAGTGTGATTATAAAGCCCCAACTACTTTTGGTGATAAAGTCTTAATTGAAGTTAGTGTATTTGAATTTAGAGGGGTTAAGTTAACAATTAGTTATATTATGACAAATGTTAAAACTGGTGATTTAGTCTTAACGGGAAAAACATATCACGTTTTTCTTGATAATCATAACCGACCAATGATTTTAAAAAAAGATTTTCCGTTGTTGGATAAAGCCTTAAAAGAATTAGTTAAGTAAGTTTCATTTCAAAAGGTGGCATAAAAAAGATTTTAAAACAATCATAAACCCATGAAAAAAGATACCTTTTAGATACTTTACTAACTCACTTTGCAAAAAATGTTATAATAAACATAGGAAGTAGCGTGATATTTTGAAAATTATTAATTACATTATTAGAGTAACATCTGTTTTATCGATAGTCGGAGCTATTTTATTGTATGTCCTTCATGGTAAAAGTGAAGGTCAAATATTAGGTCGTACTTTTCCAGTAATTTTTTCTAGTATTATTATTTTTATTGTTACTTTTTTGCCGAATATGTTATTAAAGAAAAATATAGAAATACCTAAGCTTACATACGGCATTCTACTTGGAACCATCATTTTATCAATGGGTGGCGGTTATGTTTTAATGTTGTATCATCGTTTAAACTACTTTGATACATTTGTTCATTTCATTAATGGGATTATTTTGGTTTTAGGATTTTTTGTTGTTGTCTATTATTTTGTAAAAGATCCTAAAGAACATATTTTTGCCATTATTCTTTTATCAGTTTTAGCAGCAATATCCCTTGGAACCATTTGGGAAATCTTTGAGTTTGTAGTTGATCTGATCGTGCCTGGTAGTAATATGCAACGATTTCAAGATCTTAAAACTGGTGAAAATCTTGTAGGACAAGCAGCATTAATGGATACTATGATTGATATTGTTGTCGATACTTTAGGGGCCATTCTTGGTGGATTGATACTACGTATCGACTACTTAAGAAGACATATATTAATTGATTCAATTGTTTTAAGGAAAATCGAATAATATTTAACAACATTTAAAAAGGGTGTAGATTTTTTACACCCTTTTTCGATATTAAATACTTTCTTCAGATTCGATTTCAACTTTTAAATCAATCGCTTTAATTCTTCGTTTTTGAACTTTCTCAATTAAGAATTTCAACTTATAAACCGTTTTAGTTCCTTTATCTCCAACATATTCCTCTTTAGTATGAGTCAAATTAACGGTTTGACCGGTTTTAGGTAGATCCTCTAGTTCATGATATAGAAATCCGCCAAGAAGAGAATAAGTACTTTCTGGAGCATTTCCTAACTCAAGTTCTTCAAATAATTCTACCAACGGAATTTCTGGACTAACTTTATAATGATTAGTTTCCACTTCAGTCAATAATTCAGCATCAACTTCATCATACTCATCATAAATTTCTCCAACTAATTCCTCAAGAGCATCCTCCATAGTAACGATACCACTAGTTCCGCCGTATTCATCAACGACAATGGCAAAATGTTTTTTAATTTGTTGCATATTGGTAATCAAATCATCAACTTTAGTGGATTTATTAACATAGTAAGGTTCACTAATTAAGGTTTTAATATCAATACTATCACAATCATCTTTAGCTTTAACAACTGCAATTAAGAAATCTTTTTCTGATAACACTCCAATAATATTATCTTTATCATCTTCATATACTGGAATTCGCGAATATTGATATTCATCAAAAGTATTAATAATTTCCTCACAGGTAGCATTGACATTAATTGCAATAATATCAATTCTTGGCGTCATAATATCATAAGCTGTTACTTTATCTAGTAAAAGAGCGCTTTGAATTAAATCAGCATGTTCTTCATCAATTACTCCTTCATCTTCCATAACATCCACTAATTTTTCTAATTCCTCGCCTGTAACTGTAGCTTCTGTAGGTTTTTCTTTACTTCTAATTGAAAATAATTTTTTGATACCAATAAACAAATATGTAAGAGGGGTAAATATTTTGGTAAGAACCCACATTAATGGAGCCACCTTAACAAATAACCTCTCTCCATTTTCTTTGGCAAATGTTTTTGGCAAAATTTCACCAAAAGTAAGGATTAAAAACGTCATTACTGCAGTCGAAACAATCCCTGCAAGAGAAGCATTTTCTACAACTCTAGCAAAGATATATCCAGCGATGGTAGAAGCACCAATATTTACAATATTATTACCAATTAGTATGGCAGTGACTGTTTTATCAAAATTTTCCGCAAGGGAAATCGCTTTTCTTGCACCTTTAACTTTCTCATCAGCTAATGTATGTAATCTTAATAAACTTGAGCTTGATATTGCTGTCTCTGTAGCTGAAAAGAACGCAGACATAATAACACAAAATACTATTACTACAAGCAATATAATATCACTTGTTAAAGTATTTGAGCTTAAAAATTTATTCGTTAATATAATCATTAACATACTCGGGTCAACGTCGGTCAACGGAACCAATTTCAAACACACTCCTTTTGTATCTATTGATTGATGATGTTATTTTATCACATTTATGAACATTTTGTAAATGGATTTATATATTATAACTAAATACGCACTTGACTACTTAAGCTCACTTGCTATTCTGCTTCCCTCGCCATAAGGCACCGAGGAAAGAATCTTTTTTTATTAAATCTAATAGATTTATATAAATATCTTTCTTTCTGAGATTAAATCTATACTCACATTCTCTTATGTAAAGATGAAAGTATTTCTTATTAATACCTTTGAATTTGTATAATCTCGTCTTAACATATGACCAAAATGATTCAATGGTATTTGTGTGCGTTTCTCCTCTTACATATTCTTTTATTGAATGGTTAACCGTAAAGTGATAATACCCTTTTACCTTTAAATATTCATAAGATTTATGTTGGTCTGTGCATATTATACACGATTTATCTACTTTACGTTTAATTATCTCAAAAACCGTCTTAGTTTTTACATTTGGAATAATCTTTGTATAGGCATTACCGCCTCTTTCTATTATTCCCAACACTATCAGTTTTTTAGATAACTTGCCATTTTTCAAACGCACCCTTTTCGATCCATAATAACTTTCATCTATTTCTACTACTGTATTTTTAAAATAAAAATTCCTTTTGTAGTGAGTATAGATAAGCTTTCGAAATAGATTATAATACTTATTTATGGTGTTTTTATTTATTATTAGAAGTTTACTTGCTTGTGTAGCTGTAAGATCTTCTGAAAAACACCTAAGTATTTTATCTAATTCGGAATGCTTTAATCTGTGCCTTTGTACTTTCATAGTTGACCCCCTTGTAGAAGTCAAGTGCGAATTTTGGGTCTTGACCGCTTATTTATTAATTTCGCTTATTTAGTCAAGACCCACTAAATAATATATACATTCGTTTGAAAATAAATACCTTAGTAATCAATAAATTTTTCATAAAAAATATCTAATAATATTAATTGATAATCAAAGGTTAATTGTTACTGGTTCATTAGAATGATCAGTTATAAAATTAATTGAGGATTGAATTAGTTTTACTAGTTAGATCATTTATTTGATTTGATAATATTATTGTAAAATATATGCTTTATTTTTAATTGCCCTTTCTTATCATATCTAAATATGATAAAATAAAGATGTAAGCGCTACCATATCGTTAAATAAATTTAAAAGGAGGCAATTTATGGATAAAAAAGGTATGTTATTTGAAAGAATGAAAGAATTTGAGTTTGAACAAGTCGTCTATTTCTATGATGACACAACTGATTTAAAGGGTATCATAGTGATTCATGATACTACATTAGGACCAGCTTTAGGTGGTGCTAGAATTTGGAATTATGAAAACGAGGAAGAAGCTTTGATTGATTGTATGAGGTTAGCTCGCGGAATGACTTATAAGTCGAGTGCTGCTGGACTTAATTTAGGTGGAGGAAAGGCAGTTATTATCGGTGATGCTAGCAAAGTCAAATCTGAAGCTTTTTTTAGGGCTTTTGGACGTTATGTTCAAAGTTTAAATGGGCGTTATATCACTGCCGAAGATGTTAATACAACGACTGAAGATATGGGATATATCGCTATGGAAACTGACTATGTCGTAGGTTTAGAAGGAAAATCAGGTAATCCTAGTCCCATTACCGCTTTAGGTACTTTTTATAGTCTTAAAGGTTGTTTAGAACATAAGTTTGATACTGATGATGTCAGTAAATTCTCTTATGCAGTTCAAGGTGTTGGTGAAACCGGAAGTAATTTAGTTCGCTACTTAAGCGAAGAAGGGGCTACCGATATTCGAGTAAGTGATATTAACAAGTGGAATTTAGATAAAATTACATCTAAATTTCCACATGTAAAAGTAGTCGATCCTGATAAGATTTACTCAGAAAATGTTGATGTTTTTGTTCCTTGTGCTCTTGGTGGTGTTTTGAATGATAAAACTATTCCAAAATTAAAAGCGAAAATAGTTTGTGGAACATCTAATAATGTCTTGTTAGATGAGGATAGACACGCTGATATGTTAATGAAGCGAAATATTTTATATGCTCCAGATTTTGTAATAAATGCTGGTGGTGTGATTAACGTTTATCATGAAATGCGTGGTTATAACCGTGACAATGTCATTGCTGATATTAAATTAATTAAAAACAGATTGTTAGAAATATTCAAGATTGCTGAAGAACAAAAAATTAATAATCAAAAAGCTGCTAAAGTATTTGCCGAAAATAGAATTAAAGCCCTCAAAGAAATAAGAAGTAACTTTATTAAAAGGTGATCTTATGTCCAAATATTATTTAAAATTTGATGATGACAGATGTAAAGGATGCGGGTTATGCGTTAATTTTTGTCCACGTAAAATTCTTGAATTGGATGAAACTAGAATCAACAAACAAGGTTATCCTTTAGTCAACGTAACTGATCCAGATAAGTGTATTGGTTGCGCCCACTGCGCAATAATTTGTCCTGATTCAGTAATTGAGGTGTATAAGAATGAGTAAAAAAGAGTTAATTAAAGGAAACTATGCTATCGCATTGGCAGCAATTAAAGCGAATATTGACGGATTTTTTGGCTATCCAATTACACCACAAAATGAAGTTCCAGAATTTCTATCAAAAATGTTACCTGAAAGAGGTAAAGTGTTTGTTCAAGCTGAATCAGAAATTGCCGCAGCACAAATGGTTTACGGAGCTGCTGCAGCTGGTAAAAGAGTAATGACGTCATCGTCATCAGTCGGAATCGCGCTAAAGCAAGAAACATTTTCATATTTATGTGGATCAGAACTACCATGTGTGATTGTCTCAGTTATGAGAGCTGGTCCTGGTCTTGGGGGAATTCAACCGTCTCAAGGAGATTATTACCAGGCAACTCGTGGTGGTGGTAATGGCGATTATAATTTACTTGTCTATGCTCCCGAATCAATTGCAGAAACACTCAAATATATTCAGGAAGGTTTCGAAGTAGCTGAATACTATCGTAATCCAGTCATGGTATTGGTTGATGGTTTAATTGGTCAAATGATGGAATCAGTTGATTTAAATGTTGAAGTTAAAAAGCGAACTAGTCCCCATCAAGATTGGGCCGCTAACGGTATGCGAAACCATCCTGGCCGAAATATTATTAACAGCTTATTTTTAGATCCACAAAAACTATATGAACATAACTTAAAACTTAAGAAAAAATATGACCAGATGCGAAAAGACGAAGTCTTATACGAATTAGTTAATATGGAAAATGCTGACTACATAATCGTAGCATACGGAACTATGGCTAGAATCTCACGATCAGCAATTCAAACACTTAAAAAAGAAGGAATCAATGTTGGAATGATTCGACCAATTACCGTTTGGCCGTTCCCTCAAGAGGCTTTTGATCATATTCCAAAAACCTGTAAAGGAATTTTAACAGTCGAGCTAAGTATGGGTCAAATGGTCGATGATGTCTTAATTTCGAATAACGGTCGCCTGCCAGTAGCCTTTTATGGTAAAGCTGGTGGTATCGTTATCGATTCAACCGAAATAGAAGATGTTATTAGAAATTTCAAAAAGTGGGTGATTAAAGATGCAAGTTTATAAGAAAACTAAAGGCTTAACCGATAGAGCCACTTCATTTTGCCCAGGATGTACCCATGGAATCCTTCATAAATTAGTTGCGGAAGTATTAGATGAATTAGGGATTTTGGATAAAACTGTAGGCATTGCCTCTGTTGGATGTTCAGTTATGGCGTATGAATTTATTAATTGTGATTTTATTCAAGCCGCCCATGGCCGAGCTTTAGCTGTAGCTACTGGTGTCAAAAGAGTATTACCTGAAAATGTAGTTTTCACTTATCAAGGTGATGGCGATTTAGCATCTATAGGAATTGCGGAAACAATTCATGCTGCTAATCGCGGTGAAAATCTCACCGTAATATTTGCTAATAATGCGATTTATGGTATGACCGGAGGTCAAATGGCTCCAACAACGCTACCAGCACAAGTTACTACCACTAGTCCACTTGGAAGAAATCCCGAAACTCAAGGAAACCCAATTCCGATTAGTGAAATGTTAGCGCAAATTAAGGGTGTAGCTTATGTTGAACGAGTGGCCCTAACTAGTCCACAAGCAGCTATCCGTATTAAACGTTCAATTAAAAAAGCGTTTGAATATCAAATGGAGGGACTAGGTTTTTCACTAATTGAAGTATTATCAACTTGTCCAGTAAACTTCCGTAAAACTCCAGCTCAAGCTATGAAAGATGTTCAAAATGAAATGACCAAAGTTTATCCACTTGGGGTATATAAGGATGTGAAAAAACTATGACATATCAAATCAGAATTGCAGGCTTTGGCGGTCAAGGAGTAATGGTTTTGGGTCAAATGTTAGCTTGGAGTGCCACTAAAGTGGGGCTCAATGCTATGTTTGTTCCAACATATGGACCAGAAACTAGAGGTGGAACCGCTAATTGTATGGTGACTATTTCCCAAGATAGAATCTATTCACCGATTTTTATTGATGCTGATTACTTTATCGCCTTTAATGAACCATCATATAATAAATTTAAAAATCAAGTAAAAAAAGATGGTACTATCATCTATAATTCAACATTGATTCATAATGTGGATGAAACAAGTATTTCGATTGCGGTTCCCGCTACAGAAATCGCAATTAATTTAGGGGAACCAAGATCAGTTAATATTGTTTTACTAGGTGAATTTTTAAGAAAAACTAAATTATTTAAGGAAGGTACGATATTAGAAGCTTTGGAATATTTTTTAGGTAATAAAAAGGAAACTATTGAAGTTAATAGAAAAGCACTAAATTTTAAGTAAATTAAAAGATTAACATTAAAAGACATAATAGGCAACAATTTCTATTATGTCTTTTTATTTACCACAAAATGATAATTGCTTTACAATGCTATACAATTAGTAAATCCCTATACATTTTATAAATAAAATGTTAAAATTAAAATTGAGGTGAAAATGATGGAAAAAAATTTAATTAAAAATAATTATTACGAAGCCGTTAATAAAGAATGGTTAGAGAAAGCGGAAATTCCAAGTGATCAACCACAGATGTCAGCCTTTTTAGAACTTCATTTAGAAATTGAAGAAAAATTAATGAATTTAGCTAACAAATGGTTAAAAGATCAAAGTGGGTTAAACAATCATTTATTAAAGTTTGTGAAACTTTATCAAATGACTAAAGATTTTGAAACTAGAAATAAACTTGGATCTAAACCATTACAACCAATTATCACGAAAATCAAAAATTTAAAATCATTGAGTGATTTTGAATCAAAAATGAAAAATTTCATCTATGATGGTTATGATTTACCGTTTAGTTTTCATGTTATGCAAGATTTTATGAACTCAAATAATCAAATTTTATATTTTGGGGCAACTGATTTATTTTTACCAGATACATCTTATTATCAAGACCCACAAACTAAAGAACAACTAATGGGATTATTTAAAATGACAACTATGCAAGTTTTAACTTTATATGGTCTAGATCCACAAGTTGCTGATGATTTACTGAATAAAGCAATCGCCTTTGATGAATTATTGTTGCCAGTTACTAAGTCAAGTGTAGAAAAAGCTGATTATGTTAAGATGTATAATCCAGTTCCTAGAGAGGAACTTGTTAGTAAAACTAAAACATTTAATGTGACTAAACTAGCCGATGAATTAGTCAAAACTGAAATTGATCAATTAATTGTCACCAATAAAGACTTTATTGATAAATTTGAAGAAATTATTAATGAAGACAATTTTGAGTTAATTAAAGCCTGGATGATTGTTTCTAATATCCTCGCATTTAGTGGTCAGTTAAGTGAACCATTAAGAGTTGCGAGTGGTGCCTTTATGCGTGCTTTATCTGGAGTTCAAGAAGCACAAGCTCAAGAAAAATATGCTTTCTATCAAGCTTATAATCGTCTTTCACAAGCTATCGGTCTATATTATGGATTGAATTATTTTGGACCTGAAGCTAAAGCTGATGTTGAAGCGATGGTTAAAGAAATTATCGCTATTTATAAAAAGAGAATCAAAAATAATACTTGGTTAAATGAAGCCACCAAAGCTAAAGCAATTCTTAAATTAAATAAAATTACCGTTTTGATTGGTTATCCTGAAGAATTACCTAAATACTATGATAAATATGAAGTAAAATCATACGAAGAAGGTTCAAATTTGGTTAAAGAAGCAATTAAATTTTCACGTTTGACAACGAAAGATAACTTCAAAAAATATAATAAAAAACCTAACCGCAAGTTATGGGTAATGTCAGCTTCAACCGTCAACGCTTATTATAATCCAATGAACAATCAAATAGTTTTCCCAGCAGCAATCTTACAAAAACCTTATTATAGTGTTGAACAATCACGTAGTGCTAATTATGGCGGTATTGGTGCCGTTATCGCTCATGAGATTTCTCACGCTTTCGATAACAATGGGGCTAAATTTGATGAATTCGGATCACTTAATAATTGGTGGACTAATGAAGATTTAGCAACTTTTGGTGAAAAAGCTAAAAAAATGATCAAATTATTTGACGGTCTTGAAACTGGGTATGGTCCATGTAATGGTGAATTAACTGTTTCCGAAAATATCGCTGATGCTGGTGGCATTAGATGTGCTTTGGAAGCTAGTAAAAAAGAGGAAGATCACAATTATGAAGATTTCTTTACTAACTGGGCTCGCGTCTGGCGGATGAAAGCCCATCCACAATTTTTACAATTATTATTAACAGTTGATGTTCACGGACCATCAGTCCTTAGAGCAAATATGCAACTTAGTAATTTAGTAGAATTCCAAGAGTTTTATTCTTTAACTCAAGAAGATGGGATGTATTTAGATAAAGAAAAAATGGTGGAAATTTGGTAATTTATCCCAAAAAAAGAGTTCAACAAGTCTGTGTTGAACTCTTTTATTATGCTTTATTTAATCAAATTTAATAACAATATCTCTTAATGTTTTAGCGTGATATAATTCAGCTGTTGTTAAGAAATAATCTGGAACTATTCCCGCCTCACTCGGTTCATAAACATAAGGTGATGCATCAGTATTATCACCAGTAACTAAAGCGTGAACTCTGTCACTACTTGTACCAAGAATGGTACCGATTGGTAAATATAATGGGGCAACTGAAGCTGCGCCACCACCAGAGGTACGTCCTAAAATTTTCCCTAAGTTATTTTGTCTCACAATTGTTGGTAACATATTACCAGCACTAAATGTAACTTTAGAAGTTAATAATGACCAATTAATGTCATCAAAGGTAACCGGCGATTCAACTGCAACAACATTAGTTGAATAAGAACCAATAGTTGGATTGAAACTACTTACTGCAAATTCTTTATTATAAAGTAGTCCGATCACACGATATAGGGCTCCAATGTTTCCACCACCATTCCATGTAATATCTAAAATACCATGAGTTATTGCTGGTTTTACACGTCTAGCTCTTTCAATGTTGAGTTCTAAATAAATGGCACTATCTGATTCAATCAAAACTTCAAGATCTGGGTGATATGGCCAATCTTCTTCGAATGTTGCAGGTGCTTTATTAGATATACCTAAATACATTACTTTATATCCTGAATCGTATAACATTTGTACCATATAAGTAATTTCATTAACCGTTTTCACATAATAGTTATTTTCTTTAAAAATTGGAACTTCATAATCAGCTGGTGGAGTCACCTTTTCATAACCAGCAGCTATTAATAATGATTCATAATCTACAACAACAGTTTCTGGAGTTCCTTTAATCAACACTTCGGCTAATTTAAAGTCTTCATCTTCATCAGTTGTATTAAAGGTAACATAACGATTCCCTGAATCTAATGATGGAAGGAGTGTTAAATCTTCAGTATCTAAAATATAACTGATGGTCTCATGATTAAATGTTGTAGACTCCACAATATCAGCAGTATCAAAACTATTTAAAGTCACAACGATAACATCTTCGTCAATAAACCAGTAGTTAGGTCGTTTTTCACTAAAAGCACGCCATTGGTTACCAAAATTTGGAATTCTCCAACGATTTCCAATCGCATTGTCGATTGCAACATAGCCATCCATATAGTGTGAATAAGATCGGTCTCCGAATTGATTAACTGAAGTAATTGTTGGATCATCACTATCTTTAGTTTGATAATATGATTTCGTTGAAAAACTAGTATGTTGTTCGTCAATTACTTTATTAACAAAATTAAATAGTGTGTCATCAAAGGTGGTTGCACTTGTTGATAATAATCCGTTTTTCTCTCTTAATAGACGATGATAATAGGTAATGATACTATTGTAATCTTTTAAACCATAAAATTTATCAAAGTAGAAGGCTAGGAAGTTAAAGTTATGAACTAATAAATCGTTAGGAACTTCATCAGTTCCAGATAAACTAGTATTAAACATTTCATTATAGGCTTCAGTATCTTTTTCAGGTACAAAATACATTCCGATTAATTGCTCTTGATTATAATATACGCTGTAGTAATTAGATGTGGCAAATAGTAGATTAGCAACATAAAATGGAATTAACGTTTTACCTTCATAGGCAATAACTTCCATATTATACTCACCTAAATCTAATAACATCCCTTTACCATCTATACTATGGTTTAACGGACTTTCGCGGTTATAAACAATGTTTCTGCTATAATTAGTTTCAGTAGATACGATAAATGCGTGGAAGAAGCCAGTATCAGGAACTGAAATTGTGTTATCACTTGGATTAGCAGTAAATGTTAAATGACAAGTTTCATCTTCTTCCTCATCAAAATAATCATATGCAACTTGATAACCATTAGTTTTATCTTCGGTAAATACGGTTGTTGCATCAATCAAACCTTCTAATAAAGTCATAAATTCACGAACATCAACATATGGAACTGTCCCATTTTCATTTTTATAAATATTTAAATTACCATCTTGAACTTTGTATTCATCTGTCATATTTTTAAATGGAACTGACACAACTTGATTAATGACAGTTGCTTCATATTTAGGTATGTCAAAGGATATTTGTCTTTCAACAGTTTTACCCTCTAATGTAACTGAAACGTTAGCAATAATTTGATTATTATCATTGACTAACATTTTAGGTAAAACTAAACCGTTGTCAGTAATATTTAAGTGCTCAACATTCCAAACAACTTCACTTTGGTATTTTGGACCTATTTTAATTAACTGATAATTGCTAACAGGATTTAATTGGATTTCTCTAAATTCCTCTGAAATCTTCTCATCAATCGTTAAATCAACAACTGGCGGTTGTTCTGGAGTACAACTTGAAAGAACAATTGCTGAAATAAAAATCAATATAACTCTAAATATTCTTTTCATAATAATATCCCTTCTTTCTCAATAATACTATTTTACTGTTATTTTAAAAAAGGTCAACATAATTGACCTTTAGACTTTTTTAACAAACTCAGTTTTTAAACTAATATTACCAAAACCAGGAACACGACAATCAATATCATGGTCGCTGTCGACTAATTTAATATTAGTCACTTTAGTACCTTGTTTAATAATATCGCTAGATCCTTTAAATCTCAAATCTTTAATTAATATTACATCATCACCATCAAATAATTCGGTTCCGTGGGCATCAAAATATCGTTTTTGATCCTCTTTTAACAGTTCTTCAGGATCCCATTTAAATTGGCAAGCGGAGCATACTAGTAAATTGTCTTCCTCATAGTAATATTCAAAACCGCAACTTGGACATTTCATATAAATCCCTCCTTATTTACATCAAATATAACATATTTCCCATAATTAAGCCAATTTTAAACATTATTTAAAATAAAAATTGAAATTAATTATTGTCGTGGTATAATGAATTGTAAATAAATTTAGGAGGAATTTATATATGAATAAAATTGGAATCGTAGTATGTACAAATTCAGGAGCCGACTACTATACATTTGATCATCCAGTAGAAGTTATTCACTCATCACTTCATATTGATAATAAAGAATATGAAGACTTCGTTGATATTAAAGCTGAAGAATTTTATGATATACTTGCAAAAAATCCAAATGTTGACTTAAAAACTAGCCAACCACCAATGGGACAAATTATTGGTAAATATGAAAAATTAAGAGATATGGGTTATAACAATATTTTAGTTATAACCATTTCCACTAAACTTTCTGGTATTTACCAGTCAACTATTTTAGCGGCCGAGATGGTGGAAGGTATTACTGTTAGAGTTATTGACTCTAAATCAGTATCATATGGAGAATTATATTTAGTATTAGAAGCCATCAAATATATTAAAGCTGGTGATGATTTAGAAACTGTTGCCACTAAAATTGAAGCTTTAATCCCTAATATCAACATCCTAGTTTATGTTGATACCGTTAAATTTATGGTCAAAAACGGACGTTTATCGTCAACTGCTGGCGCATTAGCTTCACTTCTTAAAATTAAACCTATTTTAAGAATGAATCAAGAAGATGGATCATTAGTTGCTTATGAAAAAATTAGAACATCTAAAAAAGCATTAAATAGACTATACGAATTATTTGAAGAAGAAACTAAAGATAAGGATATTGTAGCCTTTGTTGTTTATACTAACAATAAGGAATTTGCCAAAGAAGTAAGACAGCATTTATTAACAATTAAACCAGGAATTCAAATTGAACTGGTGCCACTAACACCAGTAGTAGGAGCCCATGCTGGTCCTGGAACATTAGGTGTCGGTTACGTATTACTATAAGGAGTTAATTTATGGAGAAGATTGGTGTTATTATTTGTTCAAATTCGGGAGCAGACTATGAGACATTTGATTATCCAGTTGAAAAAATTTATACGAATCTTCATTTAAATGATGTTATCTATAAGGACTATGTAGATATTACTGCCGAAGATTTTTATAATAGGATTAAAACCGAGCCGGATCTAGACATCAAAACTAGTCAACCTCCAGTTGGAGAAATTGTTCAAAAATATAAGGAATTAAAAAATAAAGGATACACTGATATATTAGTGATCGTTATTTCAAATAAACTATCAGGTACTTATCAAGGATGTGTTCTTGCAAGTGAGATGATTAAAGGAGTAAATATTAGAGTAGTAGATTCTAAATCTGTTTCATACGGAGAACTATATTTACTTCTAGAAGCAATTAAATTAATTAAAGCTGGCAAAACTTTAGATGAAGTAGCTGATAGCATTGAAGCCATAATTCCAAATATTAATATTTTAGTTTATGTAGATACGGTTAAGTTTTTAGTTAAAAATGGACGTCTATCAGCTACCAAAGGAGCACTTGCTACTTTACTTAAAATCAAACCGATATTAAGATTTACATTAGATGGAGCACTAGTTCCATATGAAAAAATTAGAACTTCTAAAAAAGCTATTAAAAGGATTTATGAAATCTTCGATAACGAAACTAAAGGTAAAAATATTATAGCCTTTGTAGCATATACCGATAATCAAGAATTCGGAGAAGAAGTTAGAAAGCATATCCAATCAATGAGACCTGGAATTGAAGTTGCATTGGTCCAATTAACGCCAGTAGTAGGAGCACATGCTGGACCTGGAACATTAGGTGTTGGATACGTTTTATTATAAGTAAAGAATCGTTGTAAATGTGTTAATAAAGCGATATTTCATTGATTTATATATTTTAATTTTGAAATAAAAAGGTGGTGAAAATATGAAAAATCGTAAGTTTTTAGGAACATTAGCATTTGTGGGTGTTGTTGTTTTCGGACTTGTTTGGACGGTAACATCATTATTAGGATTATTAAATGTTGAATTAGGACCAACTATCACTTCGGTATTCAATTTAATTAGAGCAATTGCAACTTTATTATTAATTTTAGTTGTTGTAATCGTAGGATGGGAAGGTGCATCAGGTAAAAAAGTATGGATGCAAGTCGTTTTCTTCATCTTCGCTATCTTATCGGTAGTAGGAGCTGTTCTAGCAATCTTTAGTTAAAAGAACCATCATAAAAGCAATCTCTTCGTGAGGTTGCTTTTTTAATTTTAAAAATTGGAATAATATCGATTAAATTTTGTCTTTATTATGATATAATTAAAATATCTAGGTGATAATAATGACAAAAGAAATTGTTCAAACCGAAAATATTGATAAGGAAGAATCAAAATTACATAAATTTAAATCGTTTTTGATGACCACCCTTAATGGTATGACTTTAGGGTTATTTGCCACATTAATTATAGGGACGATCTTTCAACAAATCGGTCTTTTGATTAGCAAAGACAATGTTTTCATTACTGTTAGTGACACTTTGTCTTTATTGATGGGTGCTGGAATTGGATTAGGAATTGGCATTAGTCTAAAACTTAAAAATTTAAAGTTGATTTTATCAGCAGTCATTGGTGGTATTGCAACATCTTTCCAAGTTTTATTTGTTTCTAACGATGGTTGGAACGCGACCTTTTATAAACCTTTAATTGTTAATCCTCCAGGAGCAGAGACTATAAAACCAGGAAATCCTTTGACGGTGTATTTAGTAGTTACTTTAGCAATCTTTATCTTATCAAAGCTAATTAAACGTTCGACACCAGTCGACTTAATTTTACTTCCACTGTTGTCAGTTATAGTTTCAGGAGTACTCACTTATATAGTTAGCGGTCCAAGCGGTTTGATTATTTATTATATTTCAAGATTTGTTGACGTTTCAACAAATGCAGTTCCATTTTTGATGACTATTATCATATCGGTTGCTATGGGGATGATCCTAACTGCCCCAATATCTAGCGCTGCTATTGCCTTTATGATTAATTTGGGAATGAATCCGGTCGCAGCCGCTGCAGCCGTCGTTGGCACATCAACGCAAATGGTTGGATTTGCCATTCAGTCAAGAAAAGATAATCCAATTGGAGTTGTGCTATCAATATTCTTTGGCACCAGTATGTTTCAATTTAAAAATATTGTCAAAAAACCAATTATTTGGTTACCAACAATTATCACATCAGCCATTTTAGGTCCATTGGTATTATTATTCGATTTTACGCCAAATCAAGGATTGAACGCAGCAGAATTAGGTATTAGTTCATCTTGGACTATGGCATCAGGGATGGGAACAAGTGGTTTAGTTGGTCAAATAGGAACAATCACAGCACTAGGAAAAAGTTACAATAATTTTGGGGATTGGCGAATTTGGGTGTTTATTTTTGTACTACAAATAGCCCTACCAATAGCACTAGTTTATGTTATTGATTTAATTTTTAGAAAATTTAATCTCATTGTAGATGGTGATTTAAAAGTTTAAGAAACAACTAATAACAATTACAAGATTAGAAATCGCTGATAAAAAATCTTTTAAAAGTAATAGTAAATCATCAATATTTTAAACATTTGATTTAATAGTGACTAAAAGATAAACACTTTTAGAAAAATAGACTAAAGGAGACGAATCATGACACGAAATGAACTTCAAAAAATAAGGCATTATTTAGATGTATTGGGAATTCCTTATGATGCCGATTTTACGATCGATGATATCGAAAGTTTTTATAGAACTCAATCAAAAGTATTACATCCTGATGCTGGTAAAGTGAGAAATTCTCATGAAAAGTTTATCGAATTAACTAAAGCCAGAGATTATATGAAAGATAATATTGGCTATGTCAAGCAGGTAATAAGAAATAATCGTGGTTTCTTTGGTGGAAACATTTATGACACTGAGGAATATTACTCGCCAGAATCAGCCTATAGTACAAGAAATTATGATCCTGATGTTTATCGCCAAAAACAACAAAAAAAACACAATAAAAAAGATAAGTCAAAAAAGAAAACTAAATTTAAAGATGATGATCGAGAAAGAGAGCCTAATTCATTTGTTCTTTTCTTAGTTAAATTCTTTAGAACTTTAGGATATGTGTTAATTGGAGCTGGCGCTGCTGTTTTATTATTAACTTCTTTAATTCAGTTGGTACAAAATGCTGGTGGTATTTTATCTTTTTTAGGTGATAAATTTATTTCGATAATGGATGCAACTAATAGTCTAGCAACTAGCTTAGAAGAAGCTAAAATACCTAATATTGCCTTTTATAGTCTATTTTCATTATTTATTGGTTTATTCTTTGTTATCATAACTGGACGAAGAAGTACCGGTAGAAAAATTGTGTTTTCTATCAGTCTTCTTGGTATGTTATTTTTATTGCTCTTCATACCAGCAAGTTTAGAAGCGACTGAAGGTTCGGAGGCTACTAGTCTACCAGCAATTAGTATTTTATTATTAAATCTGAGAAAAGTAACTGAACCAATTACTTTTGAAGGTTATGACGCTCCGATTATTCTCTTAACCAATTCCATATCAATACCTGCTTATCTAGAACCATTTGTTGAAACATATAAAGATGGATTCGTTAGTTTAAATTCCAAGGTTCCTTTTGGTATATTGCCCGGTTTAATTACTGCGTTCTTTGTCTTTGCAACAATGGCAGCATTAAAGAAAAGAAGACCAAAGCGAGCATCAGCAGGATTCGTTAATGCTGGCTATGGTCTTATGACATTCTTAGTAATTGCTGGTGGCATTATTCTACAAGGAGTGATTACTTATTTTAAAATTACCAATTTAATGGAATCAAGTATTTACCTATCAATTGCCTATCTATCATTAGTCTTAAGTTATTTGCTACAATTTTTAGGTGGTCTAGTAGGTACAATCTTCTTTTTTGTTAAATAGTTTTATAATAAAGGCGAAAACGATCTCAATATATTTTGTAAAGCGCGATAGAAAATATTGCGCTTTTTTATTTTGTCTAACTCAACTAAAGTTGAATCAGCAATGGTATTTTTAAAGAATTTTTCAATTTCCAAAATAGTTTCTTTATTATTGAAAATAACATTATTTTCAAAGTGTAAGAATAAACTACGATAATCAAGATTGCTTGTTCCAACAGAAGCAATCACATTATCCACCATGAAGATTTTAGAGTGAATAAATCCAGGATTATATTTATAAATATTAACCCCATTTTTAACCAATTCTGGTATATTAGATTCTGAAACAATATACACAAATTTTTTATCTGGAATAGCTGGAATAACGATATTAACTTCAACGCCAGATCTAGCTAGTAATGATAACGCATTCGATAATTCAGAATCAATAATTAAATATGGTGATGATAAGTAAATTACCTCTTTGGCTTGTCCAATCATTCGAAGTAGGGCATCTAATGTATGAGTCTCATCGATTAGTGGAGAATCAGCATAGGGAGTTACTTCATATTCACAAGTTATATTATGTTTGACATCATATTTACGATAATCAATTTTATTTTTAGTGGCAAATTCCCAATCACTTAAAAAGGTTAAAGTTAGCGTATATACGGCTTCTCCAGTAAGCTTAATCCCATTATCAAGCCAATATCCAAACCTTTCAACTAGATTTGCATACTCATCAGCTATATTAAAACCACCAGTATATCCAATCTTACCATCGATTACAATAATTTTCCTATGGTTTCTAAAATTCATTTGAAAATTAACTTTAGGAAGCATTGGATTAAAAGCAATCATTTCAATACCGTAATTTTTAAAGATTTTTTTGTAATATTTAAACGGTAGTGTATAACTTCCCCAATCATCATAAATTATTTTAACTTCCACACCATTGGCGACTTTATCTTTTAAAATTTCTAAAATTGTATCCCAAATTTTACCTTGTTTAATAATGAAAAATTGAATCAAAATAAACTTTTCCGCTTTTTTCAGATCTTCAATAATTTGAGCGAATATTTCTTCTCCTGTGTGATAAAAATCAACTTTGGTATTTTTATAATTAGCCCATCCACTTCCAGTCAAATAATTGATGATTTGGTTATTTGAACCTATATTTTTTTCTTTTAAAATCTGTTTCATTCGAATACTTGTTTCATCATAAAAAGCTCTTTGTTTTTTACTATAATTTCGAGTGTTATAGTAAAGATAGAAAGCTCCACCAAATATCGGAAACAGTAAAATAGATGATACCCAAGTAAATTTATAAGCTTGATGCATGGTGCTTCTCGATAAGATATAAATAGAAATTAGGTAACTTAGTACTAATAAGGAAAGTGAAATAATTAATCCGATTTTAAGTTTATAAAATATAGAAACTAAAATAATAGCAAAAAACATCATTATTTGAATAAAAATAGTAAAAGTAATTATGGTATTTTTATTCGTTAAAAATCTATATAATTTTTTCATGTTTTTATCACCTCCGGCATAGTATATTATATAATAATAAAGTTAAAAATGCTATAATGTTAAGTAGGAGGCGATGATAATGAGAAAAGATTTAGCCTTATTAACTGACTTTTATGAATTAACTATGGCCAACAGTTATTATAATCTTGGTAGAGGAGAAGAAATCGCTTATTTTGATTATTTTTTTAGACAAGTACCAGATCAAGGTGGATATGCTATATTTGCTGGATTAGAACAACTAATTGATTATATTCAAAATTTTAAAGTTACCGATGAAGAAATAGCATTCTTAAGAAGTAAAAAAATTTTTTCAGAAGACTTTTTGAATTATTTAAAAAACTTTAAGTTTAGAGGTACTATTTACTCATTTAAAGAAGGATATCCAATCTTTCCAGGTGAGCCAGTCATTACGGTTAAAGGACCAATCATTGATTGTCAAATTATTGAAACAGTTTTATTATTAACTGTTAATCATCAATCTTTAATTGCAACTAAAGCGTCACGCGTAGTAGATGCTGCTCAAAACCGTGCCGTTATGGAGTTTGGAGCTAGGAGAGCTCACTCTTATGATGCTGCTAATTATGGAGCACGTGCCGCTTATATTGCTGGAGTTATTGGATCATCAAATACATATACTGACTACAAGATGGATATCCCAGCTCAAGGAACAATGGCTCACTCATATATTCAAAGTTTTAAAAGTGAGTATGATGCCTTTTTAGCATACGCTAAAACATATCCTAATGACACCTTGTTATTAGTTGATACCTATGATACTTTAAGACAGGGAGTTCCTAATGCGATTAGAGTTCATAATGAATTCTTAAAACCAAATGGATACTACTTAAAAGGAATTCGTATTGATAGTGGTGACTTAACTTATTTAACTAAAGAAGCAAGAAAATTATTAGATAAAGCTGGGTTATATGATACTAAAATAACGGTCTCTAATTCATTAGATGAATACTTAATCACGTCATTAATTACTCAAGGAGCTAAAATTGATTCATTTGGAGTTGGTGAGAGATTAATTACCGCAAGAAGTGAACCAGTATTTGGTGGTGTTTATAAATTAGTTGCCATGGAAGATAAATCAGGAAACATTATCCCTAAAATTAAAATTAGTGATAATGTTTCAAAAACTACGACCCCTGGTTTTAAACAAGTGTATCGTTTCTATGACGAAAACAACAAAGCTATTGCTGATGTAGTAACCCTTCACGATGAGATTATCGATCCTAAAGAAGAATATCTATTATTTGATCCTGAATACACTTGGAAACAGAAAAAAGTCAAAGATTTTGGATGTGAAAAATTATTGCATCCAATCTTCATTGATGGAAAATTAGTTTACCAAATACCTACTTTAGATGAAATTAGAGAAACTAAAGAAACCCAAATGAATAAACTTTGGGATGAAGTAAAAAGATTAGAATATCCTCACCAATATTATGTGGATTTATCAAAACCACTTTGGGATTTAAAACAAAAATTAATTAAAGAATTTTCTAAAAAATAATTATGAAAACCCCCAAAAAATCCAGCAAATCTGAAATAATTTTATATAAAGAACCTATCTTAAAAGGAATGATAATGTTATCATTACCAATTTTAATAACGAGCTTAATAAAATCATTTCATAATATGGTTGATATGTTTTTCTTGGCACGTATGAATCATAGTAACGCCGATATTGCCTCATCAATTGCGGCTATCAACATTCATTTTCCCACTAATTTACTGTTTATGTCAATTGGTTCTGGACTTGCTGTTGCCGCAATTACTATAATTAGGCAATGTAAGCGAATCAATAGAAATGACCTAGCAGTAAAATATGCATCTAAAATTGCCTTTGCCGCATTTATAATGGGTATTATAATTTCACTTATTATGTTTGTTTTAGCCCCTGTTATCGCTAAAATAATGAATGCTAAGGGAACAACCCTTGACTATGCCGTCACTTATTTTAAAATTAGATCTCTTGAAATATTGCCAGTGTTTCTATTTCTAACTTATCAAGGAATTAGACACGCCGAAGATCAATCAATCTTACCAAAGATATTTAATTCTGTTAGTATAGTTATCAATATTTTCTTTTCCTGGCTGTTTGTCAGAAAATTAGATATGGGTGTTACTGGTGCGGCATGGTCAACATTAATTAGTCAAGCTTTTACTCTACCTTTTGTATTATACGGACTTTTCTTTAACAAAAGAACGTTATCAGTTAACATTAAAGAATTTTTTCCTGATCAAGAGACTAGTAAGGTTATCTTGAAATTAATGTTTCCTGCTGCGATTACTACTGCATTAAATGCTTTAGGTTTTATGGTTCTCACTGGTCGTTTATTAGGCTATAGTGAAGATGTTAGTTGTGGATTTGCTGTCGGTAATCGAATTGCAGCAATTATTACTAGTTCATTTACCCCGATTAGTACCATTTTGACAACTTATCTTATTGAAAATATTGAAAAAAACAACCATTTACGAGCCAGAAAATCATATTTAACAGCTTTATGTTTCATGGTTATTTTATCTACTGTTCTTGCTGGAATAGCAATTTTATTAAGAAAGCCTTTAATCTATCTCTTAATGTCCAGAAATATGCCAATTGATTATAATATTGCGGCAAGATTCACTTTTTGGTTATTGTTCACCCAACCCTTTGTTGCCATAATTTGGGTTGATAATTCATATTTTACGGCAACAGGATACTTTAATTATTCATTTATCTCAACACTAATTAGGCTTTGGGCAATTAGAATTCCAATTTTATTTTTACTAGGACAAATCTTTACTAATGTTGTTTGGAATGCTAGCTGGATTTCAATGGTGGTTAGTAATGCGATTATTATTTTTGTTAATTATCTATTAAAAAAGAGAATTACATTAAAAAGAACAGTATAGATTAGTTATTTAATAAAACGGTTAAATATTAGATTTCTAATATTGCACCAAAGGATAATATGGCACAAAAAATTAAACCAACTAAAACTGAAATAATTTTGTATGAAAGACCGATTTTAAAAGGGATGCTTTTACTGGCAATTCCGGTCTTTTTAAATAACATATTAAAATCATTCCATGATATGGTTGATATGTTCTTTTTAGCAAGAATGCCTGGTGGTGTTCGAGTTGAATCATCGATTGCAGCAATTAATATTCATTTTCCCACCTATAATTTCTTTATTGCCTTAGGAGCCGGACTAGGTGTCGCCACTGTTACTATTATCAGCCAATATCTAGGCTCAAAAAGACCTGATTTGGCTCGAAAATATGCTTCAAGAATCACTGCACTTTCATTGATGTTTGGTATAATAATCACTTTGTTTATGTTTTTTTTAGCACCAATTATTGTCAAATGGATGGGAGCTACAGGGGATACTGCTGAATATGCAGTGACGTATTTTAAGATTAGGGCACTTGAAATAATTCCAGTATTTTTGTTTTTGATTTATCAAAGTATTAGGCAAGCCGAAGGTAAAACATTTATGCCAGGAATTATTAATATTTCTGGAATAATTATCAATGCTTTTTTAACTTGGTTATTTGTTAATAAATTAGATATGGGAGTTGCCGGAGCTGGTTGGTCGACATTAATTGGACAATCCATTGGACTACCATTTGTAATTTATGGCTTGTTTTTTTCTAAAAAGAATTTATCGGTTAATATCAAAGACTTTAAATTAGATAAACAAACAAGCCAAGATATTTTTAAATTGATGATACCAGCAACAATGGCGACCGCTTTAAACTCATTAGGATTTATGATTATTCAATCACGTATTTTATCTTATGGTGAACATGTGAGTGCTGGTTTTTCAGCAGGAAACAGAATATCACAGTTAGTTTCTAATTCATTTGCTGCCGTTAGTACTGTACTAGCGACCTATATTGGCAATAATGTGGGCAATAATAATCCAAAGAGAGCTCGAGAGTCCTATTGGACAGCACTGATTTTCATTATCGGATCTTCGACCTTTTTCGCATTTTTATTTATTTTTATCCGAAAATATTTAATTTTGATTCTAGTTTCTTCAAATGTCTCCGAAGATATGTTAAATGTGGCCTTAACTTTTTCATTTTGGTTATTAGTTACTCAACCAACAGTAGCCATCATGTGGTGCGATAACTCTTATTTTAATGGATCAGGTCATTCAATTTATTCATTTATTTCAGGTATGATTCGACTTTGGGTTATTAGAATTCCTTTAATATTCTTGTTGGGTTATGTATTTCCACAATTAAGTTATAATATAATTTGGATTGCAATGTTAATTAGTAATGTGATTATTTTATTTATTAATTATTTCTTGAAGAAAAGAATTTCTCTCGAAAGGACGGTTTCATTTGAAAATGCTGAATCTTAATATTGTTTTGTATGAACCTGAAATTCCGCAAAATACTGGTAATATTATGCGAACTTGTGTAGCAACTAATGCAACACTACATCTAATTAAACCCTTAGGTTTTTCTCTCGAAGAAAAATATTTAAAAAGAAGTGGTCTTGATTACATTAAAGACTTAAATCTTTATGTTTATGATAATTTTGAGCATTTTCAAAATGAAAATGAAGGCAATTATTATTTTTTAACTAGATATGGTCATAAAAATTATAAAGATATTAATTTTACAGATGTAGAAGATAAAATATATTTAATATTTGGTAAAGAATCAACTGGTGTTGATCGTCATTTGCTAAAAGAAAATTTAGATAAGTGCTTTCGCATTCCCACGACAGATAAAGTGAGAAGTCTTAATTTATCTAACGCGGTAGCGATAGTTACTTATGAAGTGTTATCACAATTTGGCTTCCCTAATTTATATACTGAGGAACCTGACACATTGAAAGGAGCTAATTTTTTAGATGATTACTTATGAAAAAGTTTAAAAGAAGAGATAAAACCCAATCACTTGGGGAGGAGTTAGCTAATGCCATCAGCCATGGCGTTGGCGCTTTAATTGGCATTGTCGGATTAGTTTTATTGTTAATAAAAAGTAATACTGTAGAGGAATATGTGGGAAGTAGTATTTTTGGAGCATCCATCATTATTTTATATTTGATGTCTTGTTTATACCACTCATTTCCTCTAGGAACAGCTAAAAGTGTGTTTAAGCGATTTGATCACATTTCAATTTATTTATTAATTGGCGGAACATTTGCTCCAATATTTTTAATTGCATTAGATAGTCCGCTAAAATGGATTATGTTAGCTAGTCAATGGGCAATTATTATTGTTGGAATTATTTTGAAGGCCATTATGGTTTATAAATACCAAAAAATACATATTATTTTATTTTTACTGCTTGGTTGGTCCGGATTATTTTTTATGCACCGATTATTAGCTTTTCCGCATTCATTATGGTTTATTTTGGCTGGTGGAATCTCATATTCCATTGGAGTACTATTTTACGCTTTAAGACCATTTAAGTATGCTCATTTCGTCTGGCACCTATTTGTTATTGGTGGCACAACCTTACAGTTTTTTGCCATATATTTATATTTAATTGGATAAAAGGACGTTATTTATTGAAAAAGATTCAAATTTTATATATCATATAATTATAAGAAAAGGGGTTTTAATTATGAAAATTATCGCAGTAAATGCAGGAAGTTCATCACTTAAATTTCAATTATTTGAAATGCCAAGTGAAGAGGTTATTACTAAAGGTTTAGTTGAAAGAATTGGAGAAAAAGAAGCGGTCTTTAATATTGAAGTTGATGGCGAGAAAAAAGAAACTGTAGCCCACATTAAAGATCATAGTGTTGCTGTTCAAATGTTATTAAACGCTTTAACTGAACATAAAATTGTTAAAAGTTTAGATGAAATTTCTGGAGTCGGACATCGAGTAGTTCAAGGTGGAGAAAAATTCTTAAAATCAACCTTAATTACTAAAGAAGTCGTTGAAGAATTAGTTGCTATTAGCGATTTAGCACCACTTCATAATCCAGCTAATATCATTGGCATTAAGTCATTTAAAGAAGCGCTACCTAATGTTAAACAAGTTGCTGTCTTTGATACTACATTCCATACAACCATGCCAAAAGAAAATTTTATGTACGGCACACCATATGAATGGTATTCGAAATATGGCGTTAGAAAATATGGATTCCACGGCACATCACACCAATACGTTTCTGAACAAGCCGTTAAATTATTAAATAAAGAAAATTCTAAAATTATTGTCTTACATTTAGGAAACGGAGCTTCATTATCAGCAGTAGTCGATGGTAAATCAATTGATACAACAATGGGATTTACTCCACTTGAAGGCTTTCCAATGGGTACACGTTCAGGTAATATTGATCCAACAATCGTTGAATTTATTATGAACAAAGAAAATAAAACTGTTTCCGAAGTTTTAAATGATTTAAATAAAAAATCAGGATATCTTGGAATGTCAGGTCAATTCTCAGATAATCGTGATTTAATGAAAGCTAGTAAAGAAGGCGATGAAAGGTCAAAATTAGCAATTGATGTCCAAATTAAACGTATTTGTGACTATGTGGGTTCATACTATGTACTAATGGGGGGATTAGATGCCCTAGTATTTACCGCTGGTATTGGTGAAAACTCGGCTGATATGAGAAAGTTAATTGTTGATCGCCTAGCAGTTCTAGGTGTTAGAATTAGTAAGAAACGTAACCAAGAAAGAGGTACTGTCGATATTACTTGCCATAAATCAAAAGTTAAAGTATTCGTAATTAAAACTAACGAAGAAGTAATGATTGCTAGAGAAGTATTAAAAGTATAAAACCAACCAAAAAGAGGCTTTGGCAGCCTCTTTTTTTGTTTGTTAAGCTATTTTAATTCTTTTGTTTTTCACTTAATTTAGCATTAATCGTTTTAATTTCTTTACGAATTAACAGATAAATAATAACCCATATAATAACAAAAATCACTGTAAATATTCCAATGAAGATCAGTAATGATACGATATTAAATTTAAACCATCTTAAGAAAGTACCAGCTAAAATAGTTGGAATCACTGTCACAAAATAAAATATAATTGTTCTTTTGAGTAAACTCCACTCATTCTTTTTCCAAATAATATCAGCAAAAGTAAATACTAATCCTAATAATCCTGTAACAAGTGCCGCAATTGTTGCGGCTAATACTTCATTTCCACCCATCATTTCCAGAAAATCTGGAACTACAACATGATAACTATTTCCAGTAATGGCAGCTGAGACAATGATAGTAATAATATGTCCGATTCCAATACCAGCTAAAAACCCAAAAATTAAGATAAATGCTATTTTAAATTTTTTATTCATAATTTACTCCTCCTATAATCCTAAATAAATTTTGACATCTTTTAATTTTCGCCTTGAAACATATAAGACATCACCATTTTTCATTTCAACATAGATAGTACCAACAAAAGAAAGATCAAAATGGTCAACTTTGTTTAAATTGATAATATCTGATCGTGAAATTCTAACAAAATAATTTTTGTTTAATGAATCTTCGAGCTCCGATAAGGTTCGTTTGACTAAATATTCCTTATCTTTAGTAACTACATAAACTTTGCCATCACTTGCATAACATCTAATGATATTTTCCTCTTTAAGTATTTCTAATTTGTAACCATTAAATCCTGATATTAAGTTTGGCTCTAAATTAATGATATTTTCTTGAAGTCGTAATACTTCATCATTAATTTCATTAGTTACGATGATGACATTAATTTCTAAGGCACCATGATCAACTTTTATATCGACTTTCATCAATATCAACTCCTTTTAAGCTAGCTTCGATTAAATTGTAACCGATAAAAAACGTAATGTCAATAATTCTTTGATAAGCGGTAGAATTTCCATGATAAGTGGTAATTTGGGGAAAATAAAAAGAGGCATTAGCCTCATTTATCATGATTAAATACTGTTATCCTAAGTAATTATGGGCAACTGATGAGGCCGCACTAGCCGCTATGGCACCAACGATATCATCTAAAAATGTATTAACATTTCCATCTTTTTTACCTTCATTATCTAAGTGCCCAATAATTCCTGGTTTTAATTTATCGACATAACCAAAGTTGGTCATCCCAATTGAACCATAAACATTAACCACTGATAAAGCTAAAACTTCATCAACGCCAAATAATCCTAAATCTTGTTCAACAATTGATTGAAGTGGTTCTGATAACATTTTCTTTTCAGCTAACACATCTAAATCAATTGCCACAAAGATAGCGTGCTGGACTTCACGTTTTAAAATGACTCTTTCAACATGTTGAATACATGTTTCAAGAGTTAGATCTTCAATATATTTGATTTGAAGTGCATGGGTTATTTTTGCAATATCTTCAACTTCAACACCACGTTCTCTCAATTTTTGAATTGAAATATCATAGTTAGTTGGGTTATCCATTCTGCCTTTACGATAAACAATTTTACTCATTCTGTCATCTCCTTTCTTTGTAATAATTGATAAGAAAGCGGCTTATTCAGCCGCTGTTTATATTATTTACCTTCTCGGTATAAACCGTATGTTTCTGCTAAATCGATAACGAAAATAATCCCTTTATTTGGTTCATCAATCTTCATTTCTTCTTTAATAGCTTGAACAATTTTATCTTTTTTACTAGAATCAGTAATCGTTAAAATAATTTCTTTTTCTGGTTCTATTTCAATATTAAACAGTTTTGGGGCATTTTCAATACCACTACCACGACCATTTAAAATAGTTCCACCGGTCGCCCCTGCTCGATTAGCACAATCGATTACTTGACTTGATAAACCACGATCAACAACGGTAAATATAACTTGTTTGCCCATATTATCCTCCTTTTTAGGTTTTAATTCAATTCCATCAACACCATAAGCTTCACTTAATTTCATAGAAAACATAATTCCATTATGTGGCCGGTGAAGTCGATATTTGTCCTTAATTTTAGTGGCAGCATGACTACCTAAATTTTCTTCTGCCAACATAATAATAATTTCTTTATGGTTATCATAAAATCCCAATAAATTTAATAGTCCATCTTTAATGCTGCCCCTACCAGTGATAATTGTCGAGTTATTAACTCCTTGTTCAAAGGCAGTTTGACTAATCTTCGAAGCTTTCCCTCTTGGGACCACCAAAATATATGCATAATAATTATTCATTGGCTTTCGCTCCTTTCTTCAACTTAATGTTGTAAATAATACCTAAAACTTGAATAGCAATAATTGGTACTACAGTAACTGCAGCCATTGCCCCAAACACGTCCCCCAAGGAAGAAGTAGCTCCTCCATATTCAAGGGCAACCCCTTGGACAAATCCTAAAATAAATGTTGCAGCCATTGGCCCAGAAGAAGTGGCTCCGGAATCAAACGATAATCCAACAAATAAATTTGGAGTAAAGATTGACATAATTAAGGCTGCTGCATATAGCGGCAAGATTAACATCGGTAATGTTAACCAATCAAAATATGTGCGAAACACCATAATCAAAATGGAAACACCAACTCCAATTGATAAGGCAATTAATACTGGAATTTTCTTCAAGGAACCACTTGTAACGTTATAAATTTGATCAGTTAACACGTGAACTGATGATTCAGCTAAGATAACAAGTGCTCCAATTAAGAATCCGGCAATCGCAACTGGTGCTAAACCTAGTTGCGCCACATTTTGTCCTAACTCTCTAGCAACTCCGATATAACCAACATTAGCTGATAATAAGAATAAAAATAGTCCAACAAATACATAAAGAAATCCCAATAATTTAGACCTTAAATCGCGTTTACTATCTTTTAAAATGGTAAAATTAATTACTAAATATAAAATAATAAATGGTACTAATGCGAGTGCGGCTTGCCACAAATAATTGGGAATTTCAGTAAGAAATGGCATAAAATAACCATTTATGCCATCATCTGGCAATGTTACATGATTTAAAATTGCCATATCAGCATCAGTTAAAAGATAACTTTTGATTAATAAATATACTGAAATACCAATAATCGTCCCAGCAGAAGTCAGACCAACCATGCCAAATGAATCTTCCTCTTTAGCTTGTTTATCGCCTCGTGAAACTCCAATTCCTAACGCTAAAATGAATGGTACTGCCACCGCCCCAGTAACTGAGGCACTCGAGTCAAATGCAACCGGGAAAAAATTCCCAGAAGTTTTAATTTCTAAAATTATCGATATTACGAAAATAATTCCATATAAAGCAAATAATATCGGTCTTAGTTTTAATTTAAAAATAGCCCTTAAAAAAGATAGAATCATCATCAATCCCACACCAATAGCAATTGAGAAGATGACTAGAAAAAAGTTTAGTATCCCTTGACTAAATTGACTAACTTGTGCTGCAAGAATTATTAAATCCGGTTCTGCTACAGCGACGAAGAATCCTAATAAACCAGCAACAGTCAAAATAATTCCTAAATTTCTAGTTCTTATTAGAGCTAGTCCTGATTCTTCACCAACTTTATTAATTGATAATTCTAATCCAAATAAAAGTATGGTTAGACCAGCAATCAAAACGACACTTCCAATTAAAAATCTTACTAATGATTCAGTTTCAACTGGCGTACCAGTTGGAACAATAACTAAAACTAACTGAAGGACTAATACGATTCCAACAACGGGTGCAACACTAAGCGCAACATCTTTTAATTTATTTAAAAGCATATTTGCTTATCCCTCCTTTTAAATTTTCTTAGTATAACAACGTCTGCGGCGATGTTGCCTGTGAGGAAATCTTCCCCATAAGTTAATAACTTCAACATTATTTTCCAATTCAGGACCAGTAAATGCTCTTTTAACTTTATTTTTCTTAACTGTCTTTAACGCATCAGCAAAGAAAATAGCGGGAATCCCTTTCTTTTGTTCTTCCGGTTTAATGGCGACAAAATACATATCTAACGTGTCATGTTTACCTTGAATCGCTTTTAAATATGAAAAAGCGTTAAAAATGTTTAACTTACCACGATATTTTTTTGTCACTGCCGACATTGACGGCATTAGTAGTGCAAATCCAACAACATTATCATCTTTATCAACTATGAACCAAACATACTCACGCCTAACAATTAAAATTACTTGCGAAATATAAAACTTCATGACATCATCAGGAATCGCCAAAAAGCCATATAAATCAGCGAAAGCTTCATTATAAACTTTGAACATCTTTTTACCCCATTTAGGTAATTTAAAACGTCTTGGTTTAATTAATCGATAATCATTACGTTCTTGAATTGATTCAGCTAATCTTGAAACTTTTCTAATCGTCTCATCATCAATTGAACTAACATCAATTTCATATTCAACCCAGTCAACATCTTTAGCATAGCCTAAAGCTTCAATATGCTGTTGATAATACGGATAATGGTACAAAGTAATAAACATATCTTCTTCATCAAATCCTTCAATTAAAAGACCTTGTTTATCTAGATCAGTAAAGCCAATTGGCCCAATTACTTCATCCATTCCATTAGCTTTAGCCCAATTTTCAATCGCTCCAAGTAAAGCTTTAACAACTTCAATATCATCAACAAAATCAATGCGGTTAAATCTGACTTGTTTCACATTTTTAACTCGATTATATTCATGATTTAAAATACCGGCAGTTCGACCAACAATTTCTCCTTGTTCATTGTATGCTAAATACATTACCAAATCGCAATACTTTAAAGCTGGATTTTTCCCCTTTCTTAAATGATTCCATTCATCAATATATAGTGATGGTATGTAGTATTTGTTATCTTTATATAAAGTATTCGGAAATTCTATAAATTGATTCAATTGTTTTCTAGTTTTAACTTCTTTAATTGTAATCATTATTTTCCCTCCTATTTATTTTAAACTATCTATAATTTTAGCCGATTTTGCGAAAAAAGGCAATGATAAATGTCCACATAAGCCAAAAATAAGATATTTATCTTACATAATGGTATAATATGTATTGGAATTTATGCAATTTAACAAACGGAGGAAAAAATATGAAAGTAGAAAGAATTAACGAAAACACAGCAAAATATACTTTTGAGGTAACACCTGAAGAATTTGAGCACGGACTAACTTATGCTTATGAACAAATTAAAGATGAAGTAGAAATAAAAGGATTTAGAAAAGGACACGTTTCTCAAAAACAATATGAAAATAAATTTGGGGTTGAAAGCCTATATAATGATGCCCTAGATCATGTTTTTGGACATAAATTTAATGAAGTATTACAAGATACTACCTTCAGAGTTGTTGGTGAACCTGAAATAGATCTTGATATCACAACTATTGTTAGAGGCGAAAGTTTTACTTTCTCATTTATCGTACCAATTAAACCAGATGTTACTTTAGGTAACTATAAAGGGGTTGAAGTTGACGGTGAAGATATTCAAGTAACTGATGAAGAAGTTAACTTGAAAATTGAACAAGAATTAACTAAAAAAGAAGTTTTAAAAGATAAAGAAGAAGATATACTTGAAAAAGGAGATACTGCCATTTTTGATTTTAAAGGATTAAAAGACGGCATAGCCTTTGAGGGTGGAACTGCTGAAAATTATCAATTAGAAATTGGTTCTGGTCAATTTATTCCGGGATTTGAAGACCAAATGATTGGTATGAAAAAAGAAGAAGAAAAATCAATTAACCTCTCCTTCCCTGAAGATTATCATGCTGAAGACTTAGCTGGTCAACCGGTAGTTTTCGAAGTCAAACTTTGGGAAATTAAAACTAAAGTACGTCCTGAATTAAGTGATCAGTTTGTTCGTTCATTAGATTTAGAAGCTAAAACAGTAGCTGAATGGAAAGAATTGATTAAAAAAGACTTATTAGAAGCTAAAGAATTAGAAGAAAGATCAAGAGTGATTGATTCAGTTATTTTACAAGTAACTGAAGATTCACACGTAGTCATTCCACAAGCAATGATTGATTATGAATCTAATCAGTATAAACAAAATTTAGAGGCTCAAGTCAAACAATATGGTCTTGATTTAGAAACTTATATCTCATTTTCTGGTCAAACAATGGAACAATTTATGGAAGAAGTCAATAAACAATCCGAATTAAGATTACGTCAAATGTTAGTGATTGAAGCCATAATGCACGCCGAACAAATCACGGCAACTGATGATGAAGTAACTCAAAAATATGAAGAAATTGCGACACAATATAATATACCTGTTGCTGAAGTTAAAAAACACATTGATGAAAACTCAATTAAATTAGAAGTCGCCTTTACTAAAACCTTAGACTTCTTATACGAAAACGCAAAAATAGTTAAATAAACATAATACGGAGGTGAAATGATGCCAAATAAAAACATATTACCGGCATTAGTCACAAGAGGAGTCGTCCCACTACCTAATAATGATTTTAGAATTGAAGTTGGAAGACCATTTTCATTAAAAGCATTAGAAGAAGCCGAAGACAAATTTGGTAAAAATATCATTTTATTAATTCAAAAAAATCCATTAATTGATGTCCCAACACCAGATGACGTCGAAGAATTTGGTGTTTTAGCACGGCTGGCGATGAAAATCAAACTTCCAAATGAGACTTATAAAGTAAAATTTAATATCATTAAACGGATCAAAGTTTTAAATTATACTAAAACTACTGATACTTTTGAAGTTGAATATGAAGAATTAGATGAAATCTTTGAAGGTGATATTCAAGAAGTAATTACTACTGTTAAAATGATTACTTCTGAAATCGCTAAAAATCCAACTCAAATTTTAGATTCACAATTAGTTTTAGAAAAAATTGAGGGCGAAACAACTCCAGATAAAATTGCTGATATAATAGCCTATAATTTAAAAATTAATGAATTAGAAAAATACAAATATGTTCAAGAAACCGATGTCCTAAAAAGATTAAAATTCATTTTAATGGATATTAATCAACAAAAAATGATTGTTGAACTTGAAGCGAAAATTAACGAAGAAGTTAAAAAAGCCATTGATGAAAACCAAAAAGAATACTACTTAAGAGAACGCATGAAAGCTATCCAAAACGAACTTGGAGATCGTGCTAAACGTGAAGAAGATATGGAACGTTTAAGAAAAGCGATTGGAGAAGCAAGAATGCCTAAAAACATTGAGGAACATGCTTTAAGTGAATTATCGAGATTACAATCAACTTCAAGCTTTATGGCTGAAGCCAATGTTATTCAAAATTACTTAGAGTTTATCGTAAAATTACCTTGGTATAAAACTTCAGAAGACCGCAATGATTTAGTTGAAGTTAAAAAGATTTTAGATGAAAACCACTACGGTCTAGATAAAGTTAAAGACCGTATTATTGAGTATTTATCTGTTAAAATTAAAACTAATAAAAATCCACAAACCATCCTATGTTTAGTTGGACCCCCTGGTGTTGGTAAAACCTCACTGGGTATTTCAATTGCAGAAGCATTAGGAAGAAAGTTTGTTAAACACTCATTAGGTGGAGTTAAAGATGAATCAGAGATTAGAGGCCATCGCCGAACTTATGTAGGAGCGATGCCAGGACGAATTTTAAAATCTATGGAACAAGCCCAAACGGTCAATCCAGTCTTCTTATTAGATGAAATAGATAAACTTTCATCTGATTATAAAGGTGACCCAGCCAGTGCGATGTTAGAAGTTTTAGATCCGGAACAAAACTCAAAATTCTCAGATCACTATCTAGAAGTCCCTTATGATTTATCTCAAGTTTTGTTTATTACAACAGCTAACTACTTAGAAAACATTCCGGCACCGCTTCGTGACCGCATGGAAATTGTTCAACTGTCAAGTTATACTGAACTTGAAAAACAACAAATTGCCCGAAACCATCTTCTAAAACAACAATTAGAGACTCACGGAATTACTGAAAAAGAATTCTCCATTACTGATGAAGCAATTTTGGAAATCATCCAATATTACACTAGAGAAGCTGGTGTCAGAGAGTTAGCGAGACATTTAGGTTCGCTAATTCGAAAAGCGATTAAGAAAATCTTACTAGAAAAAGTTGAAAAAATTGAAATTACTAATGATAATTTAGAAGAATATCTTGGTAAACATAAATTTATCCATAATTTAGCTGATAAGAAGAGCCAAGTTGGTGTGGTAACTGGACTAGCTTATACGATGTATGGTGGCGATACCTTACCAGTTGAGGTTACTTACTATAAAGGAAAAGGTAATCTAGTGTTAACTGGTAAATTAGGGGACGTAATGAAAGAAAGTGCCCAAACTGCATTATCTTACATCAAATCAAAATCTGAAGAATACCAAATTGATCCAAATCTATTTTTAGAAAATGATTTCCATATTCACGTTCCTGAAGGAGCTATTCCTAAAGATGGGCCATCAGCTGGAATTACTATCGCTACTGCCATATATTCAGCGGTAACTAACAAAAAAGTTCGAAATGAAGTGGGAATGACTGGAGAAGTCACGCTACGTGGATTAGTCTTACCAATTGGTGGTTTAAAAGAAAAATCAATTGCTGCCGACAGATCAGGATTAAAAACTATTATCATTCCTAAAGAAAACGAAGCCGATATTGATGAAATACCAACTGAAGTTAAAGAAAAACTAGAAATAGTTTTAGTTTCAGAAGTCAACGAAGTTTTCAAATTAGCGGTAGATAAATAATTTAAATAACAGAAGTTACGCCGTGTAACTTCTGTTTTATAATCAATACAGTGGGTGATATAATGGAAACTAAATTTGTGACAAGCGTTTTTAACATTAAAGATTTAAAACCGAAAACTCTTCCAGAAATTTTATTAGTTGGAAGATCAAATGTCGGTAAATCAAGTTTCATTAACGCTTTATTAAATCGAAAAAACATCGCTAGAACCTCAAGCACTCCTGGTAAAACCATTTCACTAAATTACTTTATCGTTAACGGCAAGTATTACTTAGTCGATGCCCCAGGATATGGTTACGCTAAAAGGTCAAAAGCGATGCAAGATAAATTTTTACAATTGATGAATGATTACTTAACATTAGATTCAAGAATTGACCTCGTGTTACTCTTAATTGATTTTCGCATTGGTCCCACTGAAGATGACTTAATAATGCTAAATTATTTATTAGAAAGAAACTTAAACTTTCATATAATTTTAACTAAAGCTGATAAAGTTAAAATGAGTGAACGCATCAAAAAACTAAGGGTAATAGAAGAAAAAACTGATAAATTACCATATATTATTACATCAGCAATCTCAAAAATAGGTTATAATAAAATAGAAGACTTAATTTCAAATTTAACTAGGGGAGGATAACTATGAAAAATAAAGTATTAATTCTTACTGATTCAACCGCAGATTTACCTGATCACTTAATTGAAAGTCGGAATATTAAAGTAATACCTCTATATATTCATCTTGGTGAGCGAGAATTACGAGATGGTATTGATATTAAAACTGATGAAATGTATCAATGGATCGAAGAAAACGGTGTTCTTCCACAAACTGCTGCCGTTTCGCCATACTATTTTGCGGAGTTTTTAAAACCTTATATTAATGACGGTTATGACATTTTTTATACCGGAATCGGAATGAATTTATCAGGAACCGGAAGAAACTTTTTACTAGCAGCCCAAGAGTTTCCTGAAGGAAGAATATTTTATTTAGATTCCGGAAACTTATCATCAGGGGAATTGCGATTATTGTATTAAAAGCTTGCGATTTAAGAGATAAGGGGTATTCAGCCGAAGAAATTTATGAAGAACTAAAGGAAATATCTCCTCGAGTTCACTCACAATTTGTCTTAAGAACGTTAGAATATATGAGAAAAGGTGGACGGGCTACAGGAATGCAAGCCTTACTTGGAGCTGCCTTAAGAATTAGACCTGTCTTAAGAGTCAGAGAAGGTAAGTTATTTTTATACAAAAAGGCGATGGGTAAAATATCACGCGGAATGGACATTCAAATTGATGATTTCCTAGCCGAATATGATAAAGGCAACATCGTTAATGATTATTTATTTGTCACTCATACTCAAAATGAAAAAATGCATGAATATACCATGGAAAGATTAAAAGCTCATGGCGTAAAAATAAAAAATATCTATAAAGGTGAAGCTGGTTGCGTTATTTCATCACATTGTGGACCTGGATGTATTGGTATTTTATACGAAGTTAAAGAATATAAAAAAGAAAAATAAACTAAATCACTAATCATTTGATATAAATATATCAATATGTTAAAATTATTACAAATACGAAGAAGAGGAAGAGTAGTTAATTTAAACTTCACAGAGAAGAGTTGGTTGGTGCGAAACTCATAGGTTTGATTAGTGAATGTCGCCTTGGAGTTGAAATAGTGAAATAGTAGTAACTATTTTCGGTTAACCCCGTTAAAAGTCAAAGAAGTGCTAGTTTGAACTAGAACTAAGGTGGTACCGCGCTTATTAGCGTCCTTAGATTTTTTTGTCTAAGGGCGCTATTTTTATGAGTTGGTGATCAAAATGAAAGAATTTCAAACAAACCGAATTAAATTAGTAGCACCAAATCTTAAATATTTAGAAGATTTTTATCACTATGCCCAAAAACCAAACATTGGACCCATGGCAGGGTGGCTACCACATTCACATCTTTCATTAACTAAAGCGGTTTTAGAAGATATGAAAAAAGATAAACATACATGGTTTATTATTTGGCAGGAAACTGATAAAATGATTGGAACTATTGATTTAACCCCAGATTATGATTCTTATGTTTTTAAACCAACTGTCTATGAACTTGGTTATAGTATTGACGATGAATTTTGGGGTATGGGGATTGCAGTGGAAGCTTGTAACTTATTATTAGATTATGCTTTTCAAGAATTAAAGGTTAAAGAAGTAATTGCGAAACATTCAGAACAAAATTTCCGTTCAAAACGAGTTTTAGAAAAATTAGGTTTCGAGTTTACTAGTGCAGGATTTGATGAAAGATATAAACAATTTACTTTTAGAGTTTGGAATTATAAAATGACCAAATATCATTATGATAGGAGACGATAGTATGGAAAAATTTAAACCAAAATACGATTTCAAAGAAGTCGAACATAAAAGATATGAAACATGGCTTAAAAAAGGCTATTTTAAATCTGGACAAGATCAAAAGAAAAAACCTTTCACCATTGTCATACCACCACCAAATGTAACTGGTGCCCTCCATCTCGGTCACGCTTGGGATAATACTTTACAAGATGTGATTATTAGACGAAAAAGAATGCAAGGCTATGATGCCTTATATCTACCAGGAAGTGACCATGCGGGAATTGCGACTCAAGCTAGAGTTGAAGAACAACTCCGAAATGAAGGAATTAGCCGATATGATTTAGGAAGAGAAAAGTTTTTAAAAGTCAGTTGGGATTGGACTCGAAAATACCAAAAACAAATCCGTAGTCAGTGGGCCGCTTTAGGACTAAGTGTCGATTATGATAAAGAAAGGTTTACTTTAGATAAAGGATTAAACGATGCCGTTAACCACGTTTTTATTACTTTATATAACGAAGGTTTAATCTATCGTGATTACCGAATTATTAACTGGGATCCACAAGCCTTAACCGCACTTTCAAATATTGAAGTTGATCATATTGAACAAACTTCTAAATTATATACTTTAAAATACCCATTAGTTGATGGTAGTGGTTATATCGAAGTGGCGACAACTAGACCAGAAACGATGTTTGGTGATCAAGCCGTTATGGTTCATCCCAATGATAAAAAATATAAAAAATTCCATCATAAAATGGTTTATATTCCAGGAACTGATGTAATAATCCCAATTATTTTAGATGATTATGTCGATCAAGAATTTGGGACTGGTGCCGTTAAAGTAACTCCAGCTCATGATCCAAACGACTTTGAAGTTGGTGAAAGACATAATTTAGAAAAAGTTTTATGTATGAATGAAGACGCGACCATGAACGAACGAGCCTTTCAATATGAAGGCTTAGATCGTTTTGAATGTCGCGAACAATTACTAAAAGATTTAGATAAGTTAGGATTAGTCTCTAAAATTGAAGACTATAATAACTCCGTTGGCTACAGTGAAAGAACTGGCGTGATGGTTGAGCCAAGATTATCACTTCAATGGTTTTTAAAGATGGATACTCTGGCTCAAGACGCCTTAAAAACTGAGACTAAATTTTATCCAGAAAGATTTTTAAAAACTTATGAAAACTGGATGAACAATATCCAAGACTGGTGTATTTCGCGTCAATTATGGTGGGGACACCGGATTCCTGCCTGGTATAAAGATGGGGAATTGAAAGTTCAAGTAGAATCACCAGGTGATGATTGGATTCAAGATGAAGATGTCCTAGATACTTGGTTTTCTAGTGCCTTATGGCCATTTTCAACCTTAGGTTGGCCACAAAATACACAAGATTTCCAACGTTATTATCCAGGAGATGTCTTAGTTACTGGTTACGATATTATCTTTTTCTGGGTCGCTAGAATGATTTTCCAAGGTCGTCACTTTACTGGAAAAGATCCATTCCATAACGTCTTAATTCACGGATTAATTCGAGCTCGAGACGGTCAAAAAATGTCTAAATCATTAGGTAATGGGGTCGATCCAATTGACGTCATTAATCAATACGGAGTTGACGCCTTAAGATATTTCTTAACTACTAACTCAGCTCCAGGTGCTGATTTACGCTATGAAGAAGAAAAAGTTGAATCAAGTTGGAACTTTATTAATAAATTATGGAATATTGCTAGATTTATTTATTTAAATGTTGACCCAAAATTAAATACTGATAATTACCAATTATTAACTCTGGCCGATAAATGGATAATTTCTCGACTAAATCAAGTGATTACAATCGCCGATTTCAATTATGATAAATATGAATTTGGTGAAGCTTCTCGCGAATTATATAACTTTATTTGGGATGAATTTGCTAGTTGGTATTTAGAAATTGCTAAAGTCCAACTAGAAAATGAAACTTTAAAAGAAAATACTCAAAAAGTTTTATTGCATGTTTTAAAAGCCGTCTTGAAATTAATGCACCCATTTATTCCATTTGTTACTGAAGATATTTTCTTAAAATTGTCCAATGAAGAATCTATTATGATTTCAAAATGGCCAATTGCTGGAAAAACCGATCAAGTGTCAATTGATCGATTTAAGATTTTTGAAGAAATGATTACTCGCATCAGAAACTTAAGAAGTGAATATCAAGTAATTCCTAGCAAGAAGATTAACATTAATTTAGTTTCATCTAATAAAAATGTTTTAAAGTTATACCATGAATTTAAAGATGTCATCATAAAATTCTTAAATCCAAATAACTTAGTAATAACTAATCAAATGACTGATGCCGATGATAAATTATTAATTACTAGTTTAGAAACACTTATTTATGTTGATAAAGCTGATATCATCGATCGCGAACGTGAAATTGCTACACTAAAAAAACAATTAGCTGACTTGAAAGAAGAACTAACAAGAAGTGAGAAAATGTTATCAAATGAAAACTTCTTAAGCCGCGCTAAACCAGAAAAAGTTGAACTTGAAAAACAAAAATACGAGGAATACTTAAAACAATACCAAGCTGTCGCAGAAGAATTAAAAAAATATGACGAATAATCTTGAATTATTAATCAAAACCCTAGAAACACAAATATCAAAAAATCCAAAAAATAACATGAAGCGAGTGGAAGAAGCGATTCGCTTCTTTTCGCTTGATTTTTCTAATATGAAAAAAATACATGTTGGCGGCACTAATGGTAAGGGTTCAACATGTAAATATTTAACTGAAATTTTAACCTTACAAGGTTACAAAGTCGGAACTTTTGTCTCACCATACTTAAAAGTTTTTAACGAAAGAATATTATTAAATAATAATTTAATTAGTGATGAACATTTAGAAAAATATATCAAGATAGTCCTAGATTATAATGAATCACGAGATGAAAAAATGTCATTTTTCGAACTATTAACTGTTTTAGCATTTAAATATTTTTTTGACCAACAAGTAGAAATCATGATTATTGAAGTAGGTATTGGCGGTAAATTAGATGTGACTAATACCATCAATTACGACTTATCACTACTAACTAATATTGGAACCGATCACCTTGATCGATTAGGGCCAACTGAATTAGATGTGCTATACAATAAATTAGGTATTTTAAAGCCTAATGGCGTGATGTTAACTACGATTGATTCTAAACACCACAACCGCGCTTTGGAGTATGCTAACTTAAGAAATGCTCAAATTTTCTTTATCGATAAACCAATAAAACTAAATGATAACCCACTAACATTTACATTTAACGAAAACGTTTATCAACTTCAAATGATTGGTGAATATCAATTACTAAATGCCGCGCTTTCGATAAGTGCCATTAATTATTTATGCCCAAATATATCTTATGAAATTATCAAAAAAGGACTCTATAATGCAAAATGGCCTGGTAGATTAGAACTAATTAATAAACAACCCGATATCTATATTGATGCCGCTCATAATAAAGAAGCGGCTATTGCCTTAAGGGAATCAATTGAAATACTATTTGGTAACAAAAAGCTTATTTCAATTATTTCACTATTAAAAGGTAAAGATTATCATAGTTTTATCAATGAAGTCTCCAAGTTTTCCAAAAAAATTATTTTGACTTCATTTCCTGATCCAAGACTAGCTGATTTAAATCAAATTATAAATGACTTTCCGAATGTTGAATTAGTTACTAATTTTAATGAGGCGATCCAAATAATTAATAATCCTTGTGAAGTTTATTTAATAACTGGTTCAATTCATTTTTTAGGTTATTTTCTAAATAATTTTAAAAAGTAATCTGTTAATGATTCACCTATTATTAATTAGGTGATATCATGACTTATTTTATAAAAGAAATTCCTAATGAAGAGCGTCCACGAGAGCGACTTGTTAAACATGGGCCAAAATCATTAAGAACTAGTGAACTCTTAGCCATTCTTTTAGAAACTGGAACTAAAAAAGAATCAGTTCTTGATTTAAGTAAAAGACTACTTTACGAAATCAACAATACTAGTAGTTTAGCAACTATCACTTATCATGAACTAATTAAAATTCATGGAATTAAAATGGCTAAAGCTTGTAAAATCATTGCGGCTATTGAATTAGGCAAACGACTAAATAGTAATAATTATGAAAAACCTAACAAAATAAAAACCGCATTTGATGTCTATGAACTATTAGTAGATGAAGTCAAGGGGCTACTGCAAGAATCATTTTTTGTGATATATCTAAATACACAAGCTGAAGTCATTACAATTGAAAATATTTTTAAAGGAACTTTAAATCAACTATTAATCCACCCTCGAGAAATCTTTAAAAGAGCTTATCAATTATCATCAAATGCCCTCATTTTAATTCATAATCACCCATCAGGTAATTCGACGCCGAGT
Organism: Acholeplasmataceae bacterium; assembly: GCA_050953825.1. Classification (GTDB taxonomy): domain Bacteria; phylum Bacillota_I; class Bacilli_A; order Acholeplasmatales; family Acholeplasmataceae; genus DUQW01. The sequence goes on from JBMNNF010000009.1 coordinate 193,153, forward strand.
CAACAAGATTTAATAATTACTCAAAATATTATTGATGTTGGTGAAGTTTTACAAATTGATGTAGTTGATCATATTATCATTGGTGACAATGAATTTTATAGTATAAAAGGCAAGAAAAAAGTCAATTTATAAATCAAGGTAAGAAAATAATCAAAATAATTGAAAATATTTATTAACTATGTTAATATACTCATGTTGTACCACATAGAAAGAGTCGCAAACGTTATTTTAACTACTCTAATAGTGAGTCTTCAAGTAAAAAAATAAAGGAGGATAAACATATGTACGCAGTAATTGAAACTGGTGGAAAACAATTAAGAGTTGAAGTTGGACAAGAAATTTTTGTTGAAAAACTTCCGGTTGAAGCTGATGATGTATATACTTTTGATAAAGTATTAATGTTAGGTGGAAAAAAATTAGTTGTAGGTACACCTTATGTAGCTGGCGCTAATGTTAAAGCTAAAGTTGTGAAAAATGGTCGTGGAAAAAAACTAATCGTTTTTAAATATAAAGCCAAAAACAACGACGCTACAAAAAAAGGACATCGCCAAGCATATACTAAATTAGTAATCGAATCGATTAACGGATAATGATTACTTACAAACAATCATTTAACAACCAAAACCTTGATTCAATTACCGTCTCTGGACATGCACTATTTGCACCATACGGCGAAGATATTGTCTGTGCTGCGGTCTCGACAGCTATCATTATGACAATTAATGCAATTGAAAAGTTAAATGAAAAACATAATATCAAGGTTGATTTAAAAGAAGGATATGTTAAAATTACCGTATTAAACCTAACCGATGTAGTTAAAGGGTTACTTGAAAATTTAACATATTCATTAGCTGACATTGAATGTCAATTTCCTAAATATTTGAAGGAGGAATAAACATGTTAAAATTACAATTACAATTATTCGCATCTAAAAAAGGTGTTGGATCATCTCGTAACGGACGCGATTCTCATGCTAAAAGACTAGGTTCAAAATTATCAGACGGACAATTTGCTACTGCTGGTTCTATCATTTACCGTCAAAGAGGTACAAAAATTCACCCAGGACATAATGTTGGTCGTGGTGGTGATGATACTTTATTCGCTAAAGTAACAGGTACTGTTAGATATGAACGTTTAGGACGTAATCGCACACAGGTTTCAGTTTACGAAGGATAACATCACGTTATCCTTTTTGTTTAAAAAAGTACTATGTTTTTAGATGAAGTCTTAGTCAAAGTTCATGGTGGTAAAGGAGGCGACGGAATTGTCGCTTTTCGACGTGAAAAATATGTTCCATTAGGTGGACCGTCAGGTGGTAATGGTGGTCGTGGTGGTTCTGTCGTCTTTGTTGGTGAAGAAGGAATTAATACTTTGGGTAATTTTAGATATACTAGAATTATAAAAGCTCTTAACGGAGAAAACGGGAAAAATAAAAACCAACATGGTAAAGGAGCTAAAAACACTTATGTTAAAGTTCCATTAGGAACAATCGTTAAGACAACTGATGGCGCTTATCTTGGTGAAATTACTCATCATCAAGAAGAATTAGTTGTTGCCCATGGTGGTCGTGGAGGACGAGGAAATACAGCGTTTAAATCTAATAAAAACCAGGCGCCACAATTTAGTGAACGTGGTCTTCCTGGTGAAACTAGAGAACTTAAATTAGAATTAAAAATGATTGCTGATGTTGGATTAATTGGCTTTCCTAATGCTGGAAAATCTACGATTATTTCAGTAATTTCCAACGCTAAACCGAAAATAGCTGATTATCCATTTACAACCTTAACCCCTAATTTAGGAGTCGTTTTACATAATGATTACGATTTTGTCGCTGCCGATATTCCCGGATTAATTGAAAATGCTAGTTTAGGTCAAGGATTAGGTTTCCAATTTTTAAAACATATTGAGCGCTGTCGCGTTTTCGTTCATGTCGTTGATATTTCTAGCGATAATCCTTATCAAAATTATTTAATTGTTAATCAAGAGTTAGCTAAATATAACGAGGAATTATTAAATCGCCCTCAAGTGGTTGTCTTAAATAAAGTTGATTTGTTGACTGAAGAAAAAATCAATCAAATTAAAGAAAAATTTGATCATGATGTCATTTTATTATCCGCAGTTACTCATCAAGGAATTAATGAATTTTTAGATAAAACGGTTAGTGTTTTGAAAACAGCCCCTAAAATTTCGTTAACCGTTGAATATCATAAATTAATTGAAGAAAAACCTGAAACATTATTATATGATATCACCCTCGGTGATGATGGACTTTATTCTTTGTCTGGTAGTGTTATTGAAGCTTTATTTTATCGCACTGATTTTTCAAATGAAGCTAGTGTCAAAAGATTTTCATATCAATTACGACAACTACAAATTCACGAACGCTTAAGAGAAGCGGGCGTTAAAAATGGCGACACTGTAAAAATATTAGGATTTGAGTTTGAATTTTATGACTAAATATCAAAAACATAAGGCAAATTATCATACACATACTTGGCTTTGTCGCCATGCCAGTGGAAGTGTCATTGATTATGCAAAAGAAGCGGTTAAACACGGACATACTGTTATGGGAATGACTGATCACGCCCCATTTGATATGTTAGCTCGATATGGTTCTCAAAGAATGTCATGGGATGAATATCATAATATTTATCTTCCGGATTTAGAAGACGCCATTGAATACGGAAAAAAACATGGTTTAACCATATATAAAGGATTGGAAATTGAATATTATGATGGTTATGATAACCATTATCAAAGGTTATTGGAAGATTTAGATTACTTAATTTTAGGTCAACATTATTTAAAACGCAAAAATGGTATTTTAAGTGTTTATGACCTAAAAACTCTTGATGAGATTATTGAATATCGTGACGAAGTAATTAAAGCATTAAGAACCGGTTATTTTTCACTACTATGCCATCCTGAAGTTTGTTTTTGGAGAATTAAAAATCCAACCGATGAAATGTATGAAGCCTTAAGACCGATGATTAAAGAATGTGTGAAACTAAATATTCCTATAGAAATCAATGCTAACGGAATCAGAAGAGCCTTCCTTGAACAAAAACTTGATCCTTACAATTACAATAATTACCGTTATCCTAAACCAAAATTTTGGCAAATGGTAGCCGAAGAAGGGGGCGTAGGACTAGTTGCCAGTGATGCCCATGATCCCAAAGTTTTACATGATTTTGCGATTGAAATCGCCTATCAATTTGCTAAAGATTTAAAAGTAAATGTCATAACAGAATTAGAGTTTAAAGATAACAAATATCGAAAAAGATGAGTACAAAACTCATCTTTTTTCCTATCTTTGAGCTCTAATTTGTCGTAAATTTTTCAAAAAGCGTTGATTGATTTTATTATTTTTAGAATCAAGTTGATCTTTAAATGTTTGATGTTCTAATTTTTCTTGTTGTTTCTTTTTCCTCAAGTATTTACGATATGTAGTTTCTTGAGTCTTAATTAATTCTTGGTTATCTTTATGATAAGTTTTTAAATCATCAATGATGTTATCTTTAGTTTCTAAGTAATTATCACGATACTTAATGGAACGAGCGATTGTGGAGTTAAATAGTCGATAGTGTTTTGTCGATAAATCCTTTAATAAAGACTTTTTCTTGAGGTAAAATGCATCAAATTCTTTGGTATATGAATTAGTTAAATCTAATGTATTTTGTTCAAGACCTTTCTCAAGTTCCGTTTTATTAACATCTATTGTTTTAATATATTCTCTGCGGTAAATAAAAGTGTTTGAAAATTCATTGTCATACATTTGTAATTGGTTTTGAATGATATTAGCTCGAGATTGGAATTTCTGATTGGTTTTTTCAACATTTAAATTATATTGATGTTGTAATTTTGAAATTGATAATTCATCGGGCTCGTCTAGTTTCATTTCTCTTTCTTTTTTCTTTAATAAAATTATTACGATAGTTTTGATTTAAATTATTCACTAAGATATGATAAGAAGAATTAAAACTATTCGAAATATTTTCTTGGTCTTTTTCTTGGTTAAAATACATACGAATGTTAACTTTTCTAAAATCATTTAATTTCTTAAAAAGCATGTTTTTAAAATCCAATCTTAAAGCTTGATGTTTATTGGAAAAGATTTCAATAGCTTCACCAGTTTTAGTTAAATTTAACTTTAAACGATTTAAATTTCTAATAATACAGTTAACATAATTTTCGATATTTTTTCGTAGTTCTTCAAAACTTCTTAAGTTGTTTTCGCGTTCTTGATAATATACTCTTCCTTCTTTTTTAACACGATTATTCAATTTTTTCTTCTTCATATTATAAATTTTTTTCAGGCGATTTAAACGATTATTATGATGAAGAATTTTATTATCTTTATACGCAATTTGTTTCTCAATTTGTTTTTTTAGTTTTTCTGATTGTCTAACTTGATTATTAAGTCTTTCAACTTCCGCTTTTTAATCTAATTAATTCATCACTTGATTCTAAATCATGTTTTTCAGTTTTAAAAACTTGAATATCGCGATATAATTGTGAAATTTGAATATTATCTCGATGGGTACTGCGGTCTAATGAAATCAATTCATTATTTAAAACTCGACGATCTTCAGTTAATTGATCAATATCTTGTCTAATAATTTCTTCGGAACTGTCATTTTGATCCATTATTGATTGAAGTCGGTTTTGATAATGGAACCCTGTTAACTCGTCTAATTTTCTTAAGATTTCATAATCAGTTAATTCAGCAAAATATGATAAGATTAGTTTACTTTCATCTTTTAATAATAGGGATTACTTCATTCATATAGTCAACTAATTGATAAAATTTTATCATTGAAAATTCAGGATGTAAGTAACTGATTTCGATAATGTCAAACAATTTCATCAATTTTCGTATGATGTTTAATTAAGGTTTCAATTAATCCTAAATAATAGCGATCTGCTTTTTCTGATTCTTGCCGGTACATAATCATATTTCTTTTAGCTTTAGCTTCAGCAATTTCATACTCGAGAGTAGCTTCGTGCTTTTTATTAACATTATCAAGTTTAATTTTAGTTAAATTGAGAAAATAATTCAGTTTCTTCGCTTTTTGATCATTAGCCATCAACTCCTAATTCCCAACTCGTTTTCAGCTTTTAATTTTAATAAGTCATGATCAAGGTTAGAAGAAAGTTCAACGTGTTTTAGATTTTCCCGTTCAATTTCTATTTCATATTCGTATTGTTTAATCAAAGTATCACGTTTAAACCATTTCCGCTTGAATTAAAAGCTGATACTTTGAAGTAACCATTTTTACATTGTTTAAATAGGCAATTTTTAAAATTTTGATCTCCAAATTACTATTTTCTGAATCAATCTCAAAAGAAGTTTTCACTAACTCATTATTATATTGACTAGCAGCTAATGCATAAGAGTTATTTCCAACTTGATCTTGAATCATAAACTCTTGACGCTCCGAACCTAAAGCTAAAATTCGTTCAATATAATTAATGTCATAATTATATGCGTTATTTAAAAGCCAAATCTTTTGGTTTTTTTCTTCTTCAAGTTTTTCAATATCTAAATTTAATAAATTAATTTGTAACAGACTTTCTTCAAAATATTTACCCGTTTTCCAATAAAGCTGCATACTCAAAAGAGACAAATTCTAAATCAAGATTCAATTTTTTTAAATTAAATTGTTCATAAAGGTTTTTAGTTATTACTTTATAATCATCTTTTACTGATTTAACTTGCAGTATATAGGCTTTTCTTTCATTAAATAAAGATTTTCTTACTGGTTTAACTAAAGTATTTAATAAAGTTCGATCTTCTTTGGTCTTTTTACTAGCATCGTAATTTTCTTGATGAGTTTTAATTTTATTAAGTAATCCTTGTTCTTTCACTTTAAAATCATCCTCAAGTTCCTGAAGTTCTTCATTTTGTTTTTGGAGAATTTGTCTTAAATCATTATCATAAGCATCTTTAGCTTCTTGAAAAGGTGTTTTTAACATTTCTGATTTTTCTTGAATTAAATCTTTGGTTTCCAATTCTTTAGCTAATATATTTTTTTCAATTCCTGAAACCTTTTCCGTCAATGCATTTATTTTATCACTATATGATTTATTCAATTTTTTGACTTCACTTCGATATTTTTGAGAAATCTCATCAATTTTAGAATTATAATAAATTGAAAAAGAAGTATGTAAATTTTTAATTTCCTTATATTTATCAGAATGAGCTAACACATATTGTTCTCGAATTTGTCTATTTTTAGAAATTTGTTGTTCATTAGATTTGATTACGATCACGCGTTTGTTGCCTTAAGTTTTCTAATTTAATTTGATATTCGCTCGCTAAAACTTCCAATTCAATATCACGGTCATTTAAGAGCTTATCAGAATTTTCTAAATATTTCTTTTTCACTCCTTCAATTTCTTTATTAGAAGCTTGAATCAACTTATTTAATCGGCGATTAGCAATAATTATTTCTTTTTTGACATCAATTTCACGATTATCGATGATAATTTTGTGATTCGATTTTCAATTCATCGCTATTATTTTGAATTTTTATTAGTTTATCATCATTAGATTTAATCGCTTCTTTCAAAGAAGCGTGATTATTTTCTAATATATCGTGATATTTTTTAGTTTCAAACTGAACCGTATCATAATATTGACGGTTGACTGCTAAGGCATATTTGACATCTTGCTCATATTTTTGATTAAAAAAATCTTTGAATGAATCTAAAAGAAATTCATAACGAGAAAAAATGTTGTCAATCGCAACCTTAATCTTTTCATTTTCCTTTAAGTCATCGAAGAGTAATAATAATTTCGGCTTGATATCACTTTCTCGAGGCAAAATATCACTTCCTAATAATAATTATATCATGGATATTGGTAAATATCACATATTTATCGCAATGTTATTAGATGATATTTCATAATAATTTGTTGTATTTGTTACCAGATATATCTAAAAATGAATTTATTCATTTTAAAACTCGTGATTTCAGCCTTATATTATGGTATAATTACACTATATTATCAAATGAAAATGGTGATTTCATGTACTCATATTTAATTGGAAAAATTGTCCAAATTAGACCTAATTATATTGTTCTGGAAAGTAATAATATTGGCTATGAATTAATAGTAAGTAATCCTTATTCATTCGAATTAGGTCAAGAAACTAAAATATATGTGTTTAAGAGGTTTCGTGAGCCTGATATCTTTTTATACGGTTTTAAAACATTAGAGCTAAAAGATTTATTTTTAAAATTAATTGGAGTTAATGCGAATTGGACCCAAGAGTGCATTAAGTATTTTGGCAAGTGAAAATACTGGTGATTTAATTCAAGCGATTGAAGAAGGAAACGCCAAATTTTTAACTAAATTTCCGGGAATTGGAATGAAAAGTGCTCAACAAATTATTCTTGATTTAAAAGGAAAATTATCTTTAGAAGAACCAAGTGCTCCAAATCAACTTGAAGATGTAGCATTAGCATTAAGTGCTCTTGGTTATTCAAAAAGTAGAAATCAATCGTACTTTAAAGAAACTTAAACCAAGTGATGAAGTCGATAAAATGATAAAAGAAGCACTTCAAATTTTATTAAAGTAGGGATTAATAATGAGTGAATATCAAAAAAATTATTCAAGAATTACAGGAAAAATATGATGAAGAACAATCACTTCGTCCTGAACGTTTAGAAAGCTTTATCGGTCAAGATGACGTTAAAGAGGTTTTAGATGTTTATATTAAAGCCGCTTTACAAAGAGGTGAAGTCATTGATCATACTTTGTTGTATGGTCCTCCTGGCTTAGGTAAAACGACACTTGCTCAAATAATCGCTAATGAAATGGGAGTTAATTTAAGAACGACTTCAGGACCAGCGATTGAACGAAGTGGCGATTTAGCAGCAATTTTATCAACATTAGAATCCCGGAGATATTTTATTCATTGATGAAATTCATCGTCTCCCACGAGTTGTCGAAGAAGTTTTATATGCAGCAATGGAAGATTTCGTAATTGATATTGTTTTAGGAAGAGATTCTGAATCAAGATCAATTAGAATTGATTTACCACCATTTACCTTAATCGGTGCCACAACAAGGTTTGGTGATTTATCAGCACCTTTAAGAGATCGTTTTGGTGTTGTTTTTAGATTAGATTATTACAATATATCTGATTTAGAAAAAATTGTCTTTAGAACATCTCATGTTTATAATACTAAAATTACTCCTGAATCTGTCAATAATTTAGCTAAAAGAAGCCGAGGTACTCCAAGAATTGCTAATCGATTATTTAGAAGAATTAGAGACTTTGCGCAAATCATAGGCGATGGAACTATTACCACAGATATTTGTAATTTGGCATTAGACAAGTTAGGGATTAATGCAAATGGCCTGGACCAAAAAGATATTAATTATTTTAAAAACAATTATTAATAACTTTGGCGGAGGCCCAGTAGGTTTAGAAACTTTAGCTGCCTCAATTTCAGAAGAAGCTAGTACCATTGAAGATGTTTATGAACCATACTTATTACAAGAAGGTTATATTCAAAGAACTGCTAGAGGTAGAATTGCGACCGAAAAAGCTTATGATGAATTAAAGATTAAGTACTATAAAGGATTATTTTAATGAAAGTTAATGATTTTTGATTATGTTTTACCAAAAAGATTGATTGCGCAAACCCCACTAGAAAAACGAGATACCTCAAAATTAATGGTTTTAAATAGAAATGATGATTCTATTAAACATCAAAACTTTTATGATATCACTAATTATTTTGGAACAAATGATGTAATTGTATTAAATGATTCCAAAGTACTACCGGCCAGACTTTATGGTAACAAAATTAAGACAAATGCTAAAATAGAAATTTTATTATTAAAAGAAATTGAACCTGATATTTGGGAAATTTTAGTTAAACCTGCTCGAAGAGTAAAACCCCAAACTATCATCAATTTTTTCTAAATAAATTACAATTAGAAATCCTTGAAGTTAAGGATAAAGGAATCGCCATCGGCAAGCTAATCTATGATGGTGTTTTAATCGAGATTTTATCTTTGTTAGGCGAAATGCCACTACCTCCTTATATTCATGAAAAGTTAAAAGATAGTAATCACTATCAAACTATTTATGCTAAAAACTTAGGAAGTGCGGCTGCACCAACTGCTGGATTTCATTTCACAAATGAAACCCTTCAAAAACTAAAATCACAGGGCGTAGAAATTATTAATGTAACCCTTCATGTTGGCTTGGGAACATTTAGACCAGTGGATGTTACAAATGTCGAAGATCATGATATGCATTATGAATCTTATTATCTATCAGATGAATCAGCAAGTTTATTAAATCAAGCTATTAAAAATCATAAAAAAATTACTTGTGTTGGCACGACTTCATTAAGAGTATTAGAAAGTAATTATACCGATAAATTTAATGGTGGGTATTTTGAAACAAATTTATTTATCTATCCCGGATATAAATTTAAAGTGGTAGACCACTTAATTACTAACTTTCACTTGCCAAAATCAACTTTATTAATGTTAGTTTCTGCTTTTTACTCTCGAGAAAAGATTTTAGCGGCATACAATGATGCAATTTTACATAATTATCGTTTTTTCTCATTCGGAGATTCAATGTTAATATATTAACTTTAATATATTTGGTTTAATCAATAAAACAAGTTATAATATTATTAGGAGTTGAAGAATATGTACAATCTTGATTTTATCAATCCTTTGACTTTAGCTCTTATTATTATTGGATTAGTAACACTCTTAGCAATCATAATATTAATCGTTTTACTAATTGTCAAAAAAACAAGGAGCAAGTCAAAACTACAATCACAAAATGAATTGGCTGAAAATATTATATCTGCTCTCGGTGGTATCGAAAATATCAAAGAAACTAGTCTATCTCGAAGAAGGTTTAATGTAATTGTATATGATTTAAACTTATTACAGCCAAAAGAAATGAGAAATTTAAAATTAGGGGCTGTAATTACTAAAAATAATGTTAAAATGTTAGTAAAGGATAGTCCTAAGGAAGTATATAAGTATATAAATAGAAAAAAGAAAGAGGGAAAGTAAATGGAAAAAACATTCTTAATTATTGCTGAATATGGTATTCACGCACGTCCAGCGACTCGTTTAGTTAATGAAGCTATGAAATTTGAATCTGAGATTTTAATGGAATCAATGGGGAAAACAGTTAATTTAAAATCTATCATGGGAGTCATGTCACTAGGTATTTATCGTGGTGAAAACGTAAAAATTAAAATTACCGGCCCTGATCAAGAAAAAGCAATGGAAGGAATTACTAATTTCTTAACTAGCGAAGGGGCTAGGCACACTAGTCTAATGTTACCAAAAATATACGAAGATTTATTTAAATTACCTGGCGTTTCTGGACATGAAGATAAAGTAAGAGAATATGTCCTAAATTATCTTCATCAATATCCAGATTTTGAAGTCATTACTGATAATCTAGGATCAGTTTTTTGGTTATAAAAAGTCTAAAAATCCTAATGCTAAAACCGTGATGGTTGGTGGTCATATGGATGAAGTTGGGTTTATCGTTTCTAATATTAAACCAAATGGAGCGATTAACTTTTTACCTATCGGTGGCATTAACGGCGAAGTTGTGTTATCACAAGTTTTAGAGATTCATACACCAAACGGAGTTATCCCAGGAATTGTTGGAGCTAAACCACCACATTTACGTCAAACCCAATCAACTAATTTTGAAGATTTGTTGTTGGATATAGGAGCTAAAAGTGATGAAGAGGCTCTAAGTTGGGGTGTGAGTTTAGGTCAAATGATTACATTTACTAATTCATTTACCTATACACACAATCAAAAAAGAGTAATTTCTAAAGCGGTTGACAATCGTATGGGAGTTGGGGTTTCATTAGAATTAGTCAAACACTTTAGTGGTAAAGAATTACCTTTTAACTTAGTTTTAGGAGCTACTGTTCAAGAAGAAGTGGGCTTAAGAGGAGCTCAAACGATTGCTAATGTCATTAAACCTGATGTTTTTTATTGCAATGGATTCATCACCAATTAATGATTTATTAGAACCACAAAACTTAGGCAAAATGGGCGAAGGAGCGATGATTAGAATTCACGATCCTGGCATCATTTTACCTTTAAAAGTAAAAGACTATTTTGTTGATGTTGCTAAAAGATATCATGTCAAACATCAATTTTATATCTCAAAAGGAAATACTGACGCATCTAAAGTGGTAACATCTAACGCTGGTGTTTTATCAACGGCTATTGTCTTACCTACAAGATATATCCACTCTAATGCCGCTTTATTTGAAATCGAAGATTTAAAAGCCGTTAAGGCATTAGTGGCTTCGATTATTGAAGATTTAGACGAGGAAAAACTAAATCATTTGTTAATTAAATAAAACGACTAAAGTCGTTTTTTTAATGATATATTAAATTTTGTTATAAAATATCTATAGAAACTTATGGGACCCTTAGCGGCCTAAAAAGGAGATTGAAAAATGAAGAAAAAATTGACAGTTTTACGAATTGGTATTGACTTCTATTATTGGAGCAGTAATCTTAATTCTAGCATTAGTCCCTAACGTGGGATTCATTCAAATTTTACCTGGAGTTGCTGTAACTATTATGCATATTCCAGTAATTATTGGAGCATTTTTATTAGGTTGGCGCGAAAATTTATTTTTAGGTGCCTTATTTGGATTAAGTTCACTATTAGTGGCAGCCACAAGACCAACAACTCCATTTGATATGGCGTTTGTTAACCCGTTAATTTCGGTCTTGCCAAGAATGTTATTTGCCTTATGTGCTTATTTTATCGCTCGCCTATTTAAAAAACTTAATGATATTAAATATGGCAAACAAATTATCTTTGGAATCATCACTTTAACTACCGCTTTAGGACTTTCTTTGGCGTTAATCATATCACTAAAGAGTATGCATACCGTGATTATAATCAAACTAATAATGAAATTGTTAACACTAATTGTGAAATTATTTTATTACAAAATCATGATGATGTCTTACAAGTTATGCTGAATCAAGAAGTGATAGTGCTGCTAAAAAAGGCATTAATTAGAAAATACAAAGTTACAAGTGGTTCACTTAATATTTATTTCACTAAAGATCTTTCACAAATTAGAGGAAGCACTCCAGACAACATTCAAACTTTAATAACTACTAAAGAAAATCGAATTGATGAATTAAAAGAATTAATTAAAGTAAAAAGTGATGATGTTTTAGCAGATGGGACCTTGACAGTTGAAGCGAAAGAAAGGTTTAGTAATTATCAAAAAATTACAATACCTATTTCGATAGTTATCATCATTGGTTTAGGAGTTTTATATTATTTCTTTACTCTTAAAAAAAGAAGGAACACACACTTATATTGCCTCAGTCTTTATTATCTCAACAATTGTTCATACTATTTTAGTCATTTCTTCAGTGTTAATTTTCAACCCTAAAGTTTTTACTGAAACATTTGGCAATAAAAATATTATGGTAATTATCTTATCAATTGCAGCCTTTAATGGTGTGATTGAGGCATTCGTTGGCGCTTTAATCGGTACACCAATTGCGACATGCCGCTTTAATTAGGAAAGAAGGGAATCAAAGATGATTTTACTATTTGATTGTGGAAACACTAATATTAAAATAGGTTTAGCTAAAGACCATAAAATTGAACAAGTTTTTAGAATTAACTCAGTAACTAATAAAACTCCTGATATGTATGCGATAAAGACTAAATCAAATGTTTGACCCGAAACAAATTAACTGGAGTTATTATTGCTAGTGTTGTCCCAGAAATTACCATCAATTTAAAAATTTTATCTAAAGATTATACGGAATTGAACCAATAGTTTTAGAACCAGGAACTAAAACTGGAATCAATATTAAGGCCGATCATCCACAAGAAGTTGGCGCCGATCTTATTTGTGAGCCGCCGCCCTTATTGACCCTAAACCAACAGTAATTGTTGATTTAGGAACGGCCAACAAATACTTGTATGTAAAAAATAAAACCCTTTTAGGAGTTATTATTTCTCCAGGAGTTGTCGTTTCAATTAAAGCTTTAGTGGGATCAACGGCACTATTACCACATGTTGAAATTAAAGTTCCTAAAAAAGTTTTAGGAAACAACACTGTAGAATGTATGCAATCAGGAGTAATTTATGGGGTCGCTAGCGAAGTTGAAGGAATTGTTCATCGTATTCAAAAAGAAATCCAAAGTGAATGCGATGTCATTATTACCGGAGGACTAGCCAAGCTTATTTCACCACTTGTTGATTTAAAAATGGAAGTAAGACCTAATTTAGTTTGGAAGGATTATTAAATATCTACTATTTAAAACACTAAATAAAATAATATTTTTCGCTTTTGGATTATGATATACTGAAAAAAGAGAAAGGAATGATATAATGACAATCAAACAAAAGTATGACTTATGGGTAAATGAACCCAACATGCCCGATTATTTAAGAGAAGAACTTTTAAAAATGGATGAAACTCAAATGGAGGAAGCTTTTATTAAAGATTTAGAATTTGGAACTGGTGGCTTAAGAGGAATTATTGGCGCTGGTACCAACAAAATGAATGTTTTTACAGTCAGAAAAACATCATTAGGATTTGCTAATTATTTAGCACTTGATCCGAAAAATAAGAAAAAAGGGAATTGCGATTTGTCACGATAATCGACACTTTTCTAAAGAATTCGCTCGTGAAGTTGCCAAAGTATTTGCCATGAAGGATTCAAGGGTTTATTTATTCAAAGAATTAAGACCTACACCAATGTTGTCATTTGCAATTAGATATTATGGTTGTGCTGGTGGAGTAATGCTTACAGCTAGCCACAATCCAAAAGAATATAATGGTTATAAAGTTTATAACTCATCAGGTTCTCAATTAGACTTACCACAATCTGATTTATGTATCGCTGAAGTTAACAAAGTAACTGATATGTTTAACATTAAAACTGCTGATAATGATCTAATTGTTCCAGTATTAGAAGAAGTTGAAGCCGCATATTTAGAAAAAGTTAGAAATATTCAATTAAATGAGACTTTCTAAATCAGTTAACATCTTATATTCACCACTTCACGGTACTGGAATTACGGTTATTCCTA
>JBMNNF010000010.1:0-365996 GCA_050953825.1 Acholeplasmataceae bacterium
CTTGATGACGATGAAAAAATTATGGGATTTGTTTCCCTAAAAGATTTGATTATTGCTAGACCTAGTGATTCGATTAACAAATTAATGTATACTGATTATTATTTTGTTTATCATGATACGACCATTAAAGAAGCGATTGAAATTGTTAGAAACTATGACTTAACTTCATTAGCAGTTACTGATTATCAAGGATATTTATTAGGTGTTATTACTGCTGATGACGTATTAGAAGAGTTAATTGACGAATACGATGATATTTATAATCGATTAGCCTTCTTACCGCAACACGATGATGCGTTTTCTGGATTTCAAAGAAGTTTTAAACGTTTGCCATGGTTAATTTTTACAACCATTGTTAATTTAGCGGTAGCAATCATATTATTAGTTGTTCCAGCATTTGAATTAACTTTAAGTGAAGTGTTTGCCTTAGTATTATTCCAACCAATGGTTTTAGCAATGGCTGGAAATATTGGGAACTCAAAGTTTGGCGGTTACAATTTTAGGAATCCACCGTGACGAATTATCAAGTAGCGAAAATCGAAGACGACATTTTAGAAGAGAAGTCTCAATTGTTTTACTAAATAGTCTTTTTATAGCAGTTCTTGGATTTATTGTCGTTTCATTATTTTCATTAATTACAAAACAAGTTAGTAGTTCTGGTGTATCAATCCCACCTTATATGCTAGGTTTAGTAGTTGGTGTTTCATTGTTTAGTGGCATGCTAGTCTCGGGTTCTATCGGAACTTTATTACCACTATTTATGACAAAACATAAAGTAGATGCTGATAATGCTGGCGGACCAGTATTAACGACATTAAGTGATTTAATTGCGTTATTTATATATTATTTAGTAGCAGCGCTAATGTTACTTGCAATATAAGGAGGAAGCAAATTAGGAATCTATTAAAACAATCTTTAAAATCGGAATTGGACCATCTAGTTCGCATACGATGGGACCAGCTTTTGCTGCGCAAATTGTTCGGGATCGACATCCTGATGCTGATGAATTTGAAATAACATTGTTTAATTCATTAGCATTAACTGGAGAAGGACATTTAACTGATTTTGCGATATCAAAAATACTTAATCCTGAGAAGACATCTTTTAAGAGAATTATTAACAATAATTTACATCCTAACCACATTCTTTTTAAAGTTAATGTTGGTGGAGAAAGAATTGCGAAATATGAATTTAATAGTGTTGGTGGTGGTGATATCGAAGAAGTAGGTATCGAAACAACTAAACCCAAAATTGTTTATCCACACACAACATTCAACGAGATTAGAGATTATTGTAAAGAAAACAATTTAACATTATATCAATATATTATTAAACATGAAGATGAAACCTTACTTCCTTATTTAAATGAAGTTTATGATGCGATGGTTGCCTCAATTCATCGCGGATTAAAAACATCAGGCGTGCTTCCGGGACCATTAAAAGTGGAACGTAGAGCACCATTATTAGCTAATCCTAGAATGAAAAGAGAACCCGATGAAATAAAAGAAAATCGCCTAGTTAGCGCATATGCGTTCGCTGTTAATGAAGAGAATGCTGCAGGCGGAGTTATTGTAACTGCACCAACTGCTGGAGCCTGTGGGGTCTTACCAGCAGTGTTATATTATATGAATCAAAAATATGAATTTTTAACTCGTGATCGAGTTTTAGAAGGGTTGGCAGTTGCTGGATTAATCGGATTAATCATTAGAAAAAACGCCACCATCAGTGGCGCAGTTGGTGGATGTCAAGCTGAAGTTGGAAGTGCAACTGCCATGGCGGCAGCCGCACATGCAGCAATGTTTAGATTACCAATTGATCAAATTGAAAATGCAGCAGAAATAGCTCTTGAACATAGTCTAGGTTTAACATGTGATCCAGTTGATGGTTATGTTCAAATTCCTTGTATTGAAAGAAATGCTGTTGGTGCGATGCGAGCCATTAATGCATGTGGATTAGCGATAGTTTTAACTGAATCTAGTAAAATTAAATTTGATACAGTTGTGAAAACGATGTATCAAACTGGACTAGATATGGATATCAAATATAAAGAAACCGCTCGTGGCGGTTTAGCATATTTTTATAGAAAGAAAGAAGGTTAACCTTTAATAAAATAATTGTGTCTTTTTTCAAATCCGATAGTAGTATTATCTCCATGTCCGGGATATACTTTTGTGGTGTCTGGAAGTTGATATAACTTTCTCACACTTTTTTCTAATGTTTGAAAATCTCCAAAAGGAAAATCAGTTCTTCCAATACTAAAGTTAAATAAAGTATCACCCACAAATAAATGTTCGTTAATTAAAAGTGATATTCCACCACTTGAATGGCCTGGAGTAAAAATAATTTTACATTCTAAATCATCTAGAAACAATGACTTTTCACTAGTAATGATTTCGTCAACTTCAACCTTTTTACCAGTTAGATTATAATCATTTTCATCTAACCAAATTAAATCATTTTGGTGAATTAGAATTTTAGCATCTGGGAATAATTTTTTTAAGTAATTAACTCCACCAATATGATCAAAATGTCCATGCGTTAAAAATATATATTTTAAATCTAAGCTATTTTCATTTAATTTTTCTACTAACTTCCGACTTTCATAACCAGGATCAATGACGATAGCTAAGTTGTTGTAAGAAATTAAATAACAATTAGTTTGATAATCTCCTAGCACATATTTAGTAATTTCCATGATAATGCCCCCTTTAATTCATTTTATCATACTGATAAACTATTAGAATTGACAAACATTGGAAAAGTTGATAAAATTGTTATGTTTTAAGGAGGTAGGAGAATTATGCAATGGATTGATTATATTATTCTGTTAGCATCGATTTTTGTTATTGCAATCGTTTTAATGCAAAATGCACAAGATGATATTAAAGACGCATTTAGTGGAGCTAAATCAGAATTATTCAAAAACCAAAAAGCTAGAGGTTTTGAGCGTATTTTAAATATCTCAGTTTTAGTAGCTTCAATAATTTTTATTGTAGGCACAATTATTTCAAGAGCATTAATTAGATAGTAACTTTAAAGATTAGATATTTTAACTTGCGGAAGGAGGGCTGAAGATGAGCAAAACAGTTGTTCGTGAAAAAGAAACACTTGAAGACGCACTGCGTCGTTTTAAGCGCGATGTTTCTAAATCTGGTACCCTTGCTGAAGCACGTAAACGCGAATATTACGTCAAACCTAGTGTTGACCGTAAGATGAAGCAAAAAGCAAATCGACAAAGAGCGAGAAAAACTCAAGGAAGATAAACATAATTGATTTAATAGAAAGAAGTGGCAAAAGCCATTTCTTTTTTTAACTTAATAACTAAAAATGTGTCATAATTAAATACTTTCAAAGTATTTAGGTTATAAACATGGTATAATTAATTAGAATGTGGGTGAAATTAATTTGACTTTAAAAATGAAAATATCGAGTGCAAACGCAATTTCTAATTTAGTCGGAGTAAATGATCGTAATTTACTCATCTTTAAACAACAATTAGGTGTTAGTGTTTCTATTTTTGGTGATAGTATTGTTACTGATGCATCTGAAGAGATGATTCCACTTTTAGAATCTATTTTTGAAGTATTAGTTAAAATTTGTGAAAGTAAAGTTTCACTTCAAGAACGTGACATCATTTATATCATCAATCTTGGGATGAATAATCAATTAGACGGAGTATATGATTTATACAAAAATAGAAAAAAACTTTTAGTAAACAATTATGGAAAAGCGGTCTATCCTAAAACCTTTAACCAATTAGCATATCTAGATGCAATTCATGATAAACCGTTAGTCTTTGGTGTCGGTCCAGCTGGAACTGGTAAGACTTATTTAGCAGTAGCTTATGCAGTTAAAGAATTAAAGAAAGGTTCAATTAAAAAGATCGTTTTAACTAGACCGGTTGTAGAAGCTGGAGAATCACTAGGATTTCTTCCAGGTGATTTAAAAGAAAAAGTTGATCCATATTTAATTCCGTTATATGACGCTTTATATGAAATGCTAGGTTTAGAGGCAACTCAATCTCTAATTGAAAAAGGTGTGATTGAAATTGCACCGTTAGCCTATATGAGAGGAAGAACTTTAGAAAATGCTTTTATCATTTTAGATGAAGCTCAAAATACAACTAAAAGCCAGATGAAAATGTTTTTAACAAGATTAGGATTTGGTTCTAAAATGATTGTCACTGGTGACCCTTCTCAAACTGACTTAAAAAATGGTGTTAAATCAGGATTAAATGAAGCGTTAAAAATTTTAAAAGGAATTGAAGATATCAAGATTATTAATTTTGAAAGAATTGATGTTATTAGACATCCATTAGTTCAACATATTCTAGAAAGGTATGAAACTAATGAAAGTTAATATTTTCAATGAAACTAATGAAAATATAGTTGAATATGAAAAAATATTAAAGAAAATCTTCAAAAAGGTTAAAGATAGAAAAAATATTAATATCATTTTAACTACTGACGAACGAATTCGTAATCTTAATAAAGAATTCCGCAAGATTGATTCAAAAACAGATGTTTTAAGTTTTATTAATGATGAAGATAACAAATCTAACGGAGATATCTTTATCTCTCTTGATACCATGAAAGAACAAGCGAAGGCTTATGGTCATAGTAAAAATAGAGAAATAGGATTTTTAGCTGTTCATGGATATCTTCATTTAAAAGGTTATGACCATCAAACTAGTGAAGAAGAACAAGAGATGAATCAATTAACTGAACAGATTTTAAAAAACGCCAACTTAGAAAGGAAACAAGTATGAAAATTAAAAAGGGAATTGAAGAAGCTCTAAAAGCACGCGAAAGATCATATTCGCCATATTCAAAGTTTAAAGGTGGTACTGCCATTGAATTAAAAGATGGTACTTATATTCACGGAACTAATGTGGAAAATGTTTCTTATGGACTAACTTCATGTGGCGAAAGAAATGCCTTATTTTCATTAATTTGCCAAGGATACAATCCAAAGGATATTGTAGCGATGTATGTGGTTGGTGATACACCAGAACCATTGTCACCATGTGGTGCTTGTCGACAAGTGATGATTGAACTAGTCCCAAGAGAAGCTAAAATTGTATTAGCTAATTTAGAAGGCAAAACTAGAATAACGAATGTTGAAGAATTGTTACCTTTCGCGTTTGTCGAATTTGAAGGTGACAATGATTAAGTCTGGTTTTGTAGCGATTATTGGTAAACCTAATGTCGGTAAATCAAGTTTGTTGAATAACTTAATTGGTGAGAAAATTGCCATTACCTCGCCAACACCAGAGACAACTAGAAACCGTATTTTAGGAGCGCTGACAACAAATGAATATCAAATTATCTTTGTTGATACTCCTGGTATGGGGAAAAACTACAATTTATTATCTAAAAAATTAACTGAAGTTTCAAAGGCCAGTATTGATGATAATGATTTAATTTATTTTGTAGTTGATAGAAAATACCATGAGAGCCAAAAAGAGTTGATTGATTATTTTAAAAAGAATCATTTAAAAGTTTTTTTAGTTATCAATAAAGTTGATTTAATGAAAAATAAAGATATTGATGAAATCATTATTTCATATATGAATTTATATGATTTTCAACAATATGTTCCGGTAAGTTCATTAACTGGTAAAAATTTAGATAAGTTAATTGAACTCACTTTAGAAGAATTACCTGAAGATGGTCTATTATTTCCGGAAGATTTTGTTAGTAATCAAACCGAAAGAATGCGAATGATGGAACTAATTAGAGAAAAAATTTTACTTCATACAAGAGAAGAAATTCCACATTCAGTTGCGGTAGTTATTGAAAATATGTTTTATAACGAAAAATTAGATCAATATGACGTTTATGCTGATATCTTAGTTGAAAAAAGTAGCCAAAAACAAATATTAATCGGCAAAAACGGTGAAAAGATTAAAGAAATTGGGACTCAGGCAAGACTTGATATCAATAAGACATTAAAGACTAAAGTTCATCTAGAACTGTGGGTCAAAGTTAAAAAAGACTGGCGTAATGATGAAAGAATGCTAGTTAATTTAGGCATAGGAGAAGATTGGTGATTGGCTTAATTTATAAAACTCAACCCTATCAAGATAATAATAAAATGTTGTTTGTCTATTCTAATCGAGGCAAGATTACTTTAGTAGCCAAAGGCTCACAAAGGTTATCTAGTGAATTAAGAATAGTCAGTCAATATTTAACTTTAATTGAGTTTTATGATAATGGTAAAAATATGCAACCATTAAGAGAAGTTAAGTTACTAAATTCGTATGATTTTTTAAAAACTGATTACTTTAAAGCAAAACAAGCGGCGGTAATGTTAGAAGCGCTAGATAAAGTAAGAGATACAAATTTAAATGATGAAGCAATCTTAAACGAATTAAGAATCGCTTTATTATCAGACAATTTGAAGGAATCAGCTTTAAGTTTTCTTATTAAATTAATTAGTGAAGCTGGCTATAGGCCAAATTTAAATCCGAAAAATAAAGATGTCATCGGTTTTAATATTAAAACGGCATCGTTAGTTTATAAAGGTGATTTAACTGAAATAGATTTAATGCCAAGACAATTAATTATTTTAGTTAAATTACTAAATTTAGATATCGAGAAAAATGAAGAATTAGACAAAGAAGATTATGAAATTTTAAGAAGATTTATTAAACGGTATTACGAATATCATTTAAACATAAATCTTAAAAATATCTAGGAGGACTATTATATGTTTACAGTTGATGAACTAGTACAGTTTGCTAAAAATACCGGATATATTTACCAAGGTAGTGAAATATATGGTGGTTTAGCTAACACATGGGACTATGGCCCATTGGGAAGTTTATTAAAAAAGAATATTAAAGAAGCTTGGCTAAAAAAATTCCAAAGAGAAAGAATTGATAGTGTTTTATTAGATGGCTCTATTTTAATGAATACTAAAGTTTGGGAAGCGTCAGGACATGTTGCTGGCTTTAGTGATCCATTAATTGAGTGTAGAAAATGTAATCAAAGATTTCGGGTTGATAAATTAATTGCTGATTTTGATGGAACTGATTCTGACGGGTGGAGTTTAGACAAATTCGAAAAATATATTAATGATCATCAAATTAAATGTCCTAGTTGTGGTGCATTTGAATGGACTGACATTAGGGCATTCCATTTAATGTTTCAAACTTATCAAGGAGCAGTTTTAGATAAGGCTAATCAAGTATATTTAAGACCAGAAAACGCTCAAAATGTTTTTGTTCAATATAAAAATGTTCAAAGATCATCGAGAAAGAAAATTCCGTTTGGAATTTGCCATATTGGTAAAGCTTTCAGAAATGAAATTACACCAGGTAATTTTATCTTTAGAACGAGAGAATTTGAACAGATGGAATTAGAGTTTTTTGTTAAACCAGGAACTGAAATGGAATGGTTTTCTTATTGGAAACAGTTTTGTATGGACTGGTTAGTTAGTTTAGGATTATCTAAGAATAACTTAAAATTTGATGACCACAAACCAGAAGCTTTATCACATTATTCAAATGCGACAACGGATATTCAATATCGTTATCCTTGGGGTTTTGATGAGTTATGGGGGATTGCCTCTAGAACTGACTTTGATTTAAAAAGCCATCAAGAATACTCAGGTGAATCAATGGAATATTTAGATTCTGATACTAATGAAAAATATATTCCTTATTGTGTGGAACCATCAGTTGGCGTTGAAAGATTAATTTTTGCATTCCTATCAGAAGGATTAACTACAGAAACTTTAGCCGATGGGACAACTAGAGATGTCTTAAGACTACATCCAGTATTAGCTCCTTACAAAGTAGCCGTACTGCCATTATCACGTCGTGATTTATCAGAAAAAGCTCAAGAAGTTTATTTTGAATTAAGCAAACATTTTGATGTAGTTTATGATGAAACCCAAAATATTGGACGAAGATATCGTCGTCAAGATCAAATTGGAACGCCTTATGCCGTTACAATTGATTACGATACCTTAGAAGATAATACAGTAACAGTTAGAGATAGAGATTCAATGGCACAAGTTCGTTTACCAATTAACGAAGTAGCTGATTATATTAAAGAAAAAATTCAATTTTAGAAAGAGGCGTTACTATTAATAAAAGTGTTTATGATCAAATTAATGACCAAACTGACATTGTAGAATTAGTTTCTGAATTTGTCAGTTTAGAAAAAAGAGGCAAAAATTATTTTGGTTTGTGCCCTTTTCACCATGACACAGATCCATCACTTTCAGTATCACCGGAAAAGAATATCGCTTTTTGTATGAGCTGTAAAACTGGTGGTAATCCAATTAATTTTTATCGTCTAATTAAAAAGATTTCATATCAAGAGGCAGCTAGAGAATTAGGAGCTAGATTAGGAATTAAAGTGGTTAGTGATGAACGAAGGTCTAAATTTGATTTAGAATACGAAATTATGAATAAAGCTAACGACTTTTATAAATTTACCTTATATAATACTAACGAAGGTCTAGAGTCCTTAAAATACTTAAAATCAAGAGGCTTAACTGATGAGATCATTAAACATTTCGAAATTGGTTTAGCGAACAATGATTTTCAAAGTTTATCAAAGATGTTATCAGATCAAGGATATGATCCGAATTTATTAATTAAATTGGGATTATCTTCAAGGTCAGATAAAAATAATGAATTATATGATGTTTTTAATAACCGAATTACTTTCCCAATTAAAGATGAAACTTTAAACGTGATTGGATTTAGTGGTCGTGCGGTTGATCCGAAAGATAATGTTAGGTATATGAATTCTCAAGAAACACCACTCTTTAAAAAGAGTAATGTTATCTATAACTTATATGAGTCACTTGATGAAATAAAAAAAGAAGATAAGGTAATGTTATTTGAAGGATTCTTTGATGTTATTTCTGCCTATCAAATTGGTTATAAATATGGAGTAGCAACGATGGGAACGGCACTAACAGAAAACCAAGCGCGACTCATTAGGAAATATGCAAAATCAATCATTATTGCCTATGATGGTGATCAAGCGGGTCAACTAGCAACTCATGAGGCTGTCCCAAAACTGAAAAAAGCGCGACTTAATGTTGACATCTTAAAATTTCCTAATTCATTAGATCCTGATGATTATATTAGAAAACACCAAGAAGAGGGATTTAAAAAATTATTAGAAACTAACCTAAAAGATAGTTATCGTTACTATTATGAAAATCTCTTGTTGAGATTAGATCCTAATAATGCTAACTCAGTTCAAGCGTTTGTAAGAGATATTAATCTTTTATTTAGAGATGCTGAAGAAGTTGTCTTAAAAATGTTTGAAGTTGAGATTAGTGAAAAACTCGGTTTTGAATTCAAGTTTACTAAAGTTGAAGAACCAGCTAGGCCACTTCCAGAAGTAAAGAAACCACAAAAGGTAGTTTTAAATAAATATAGTCAGGCCGAAAATAATTTAATTTTTGAATTATTAAGAAGAAAAAAACACTTAGATATAATTAAAAACTCGCTAATTCCTAACACTTATGTTGTATTAGAAAATTATCAAGTGTTAGAAGAATTAGTTGAATTTTATGAAAATAATGAATTTTTAATTTTATCAGATTTTCTTAATTTAATTCCTGAAAATTTAAAAAATCATTTAGAAATTAATATGAAAAAAAATATTAATTGGCAAATGGGAATTATGTTAGAAGAGAATACAGTTAAAAATCACCTAGAAACTATTCATGAATTTGTTCAAAAGCGAGAACTTGAAGCGCTTTATGAACAACTTGATCCCAATAACCCACAAAAAAGTTTAGAAACGTTAAATGAAATTAAAAAGTTAAAACAAAATATGAAAAATAAAAGGAGTAAATAATAATGGAATTATATGTAAAAGTGTTAGTTGATCTAACTGAAAAAGCTGGTGAAGATAAAATCCTATTTTATGATGACATCTACGAATATTATACTGAAGAAGATGTTGAGTTTAATAAGGTATTAAAAGATTTAGAAAAAGCTGGTATTGAAATTTATGAAGATGAAAGAGAATATGATGAAATCGTCTTAGCTCAAACACAATTTCTTGATTCAGTAGTTGGCGATAAAGAACCAGATGAGTTAGAATTATCAAATTTAGAAATTGAAGAAATTGAAGAAGATGTTTTGGGTCAAATTATGTCAACATATACCGCTAGAGTTGATGACCCAGTCAAAATGTATTTAAAAGATATCGGTCAAATTCCATTATTAACTGCTGATGAAGAAGTTGAATTAGCGAAAAAAATCTCTTTTGGTAGAGATGCTAAAGAACAATTAGAATACATGAAAGAAGAAGACTTACTTACTGAAAGTGACGAATTAGAACTTCAAAGAGTAATCGAAGAAGCTGAAATAGCTAAACATAAACTAGTTGAAGCTAACTATCGTTTAGTGGTACATATGGCTAAAAAATTTGATAAAGGGTCAGTTCAATTTATGGATTTAATCCAAGAAGGTAACTTAGGATTAATGCGAGCTGCTGATAAATTTGAATATGAAAGAGGCTTTAAATTCTCAACATATGCTACTTGGTGGATTAGGCAAGGAATCGCCAGATCAATTGCCGATACCGGAAGAACGATTCGGATTCCGGTTCATATGAATGAAACGATTAACAAAATGGGACGAATCCAACGCCAATTAACTCAAGAACTAGGAAGAGAACCATTAGATGAAGAAATCGGAAAAGAAATGGGGATTAGTGCTGATAAGGTTCAATACATTAAACGTATTTCTAGAGAACCAATGTCACTAGAAAATCCAGTAGGTGAAGAAGAAGATTCGTCATTAGCTGATTTCATTTCTGATCCAAATGCGAGAACTCCAGAAGACTACATGATTGATGAAGCGTTAATTACCGCACTTAATGAAGCTTTAGAAACTTTAACTGATCGTGAAGAGAAAGTATTAAGAATGCGTTACGGATTACTTGATGGTAGAAATTACACATTAGAAGAAGTTGGTAAGGAATTCGGAGTGACAAGAGAAAGAATTAGACAAATCGAATCTAAAGCTCTTCGTAAATTAAGAGCGCCAGCTAGACAAAACAAATTGAAAGAAGTTTATAACAATAAACGTCGTTAAGTAATGAAAAGGATTAAATTACTTTCAAGTTTATTAAAAGGTTATGAAGTAGTAGCTGATATTGGATCAGATCACGGTTATGTCTTAAAAGATGCGTTTGATAATCACTATATCAAACGAGGTATCGTTGGAGAGATAGCTGAAGGACCACTCCAAAACGCTAAAAACACATTATCAAATTATCCCGTCACTTTTTATTTAAGTGACGGTTTTGATAAAATTAACGAATCATTTGATATTGGTGTGATGAGTGGAATGGGGGTTTATACAATCATTGATATCTTAAATCGAGCTCCTGAAAGTGAATATTTACTGCAACCAAATGATAAACACGAAATCTTAAGAGAATACTTAAGTAAAAAAAATTATCAAATAGTGGACGAATATATCACATTTGATAAATTTTTTTATGTGGTTATTCATGTAAAACCAGGTTTTGAAAAATTATCTTTTGAAGATATTTTTTTAGGGCCTAAATTAAAATATAAAAAAGAAGCCAAAAAGTTTTACAAAAAGAAACTATCACATTATAATAGTATTATTAAAAAATGTGATATCGACACTAAAGAAAAAATAACAAAATATATTAAATTGCTAGAAGAGGTGACTTCATGCGTCTGATTTTTAAATACTTAAAACCATATTTTTGGCTAATATTAGCGGTCATTATATTAACTACGGTTAGAGCAATAACTGAATTGTTACTACCTAGTTTTTTATCTGATTTCATCGCTTTAGGAATTGATAAAGGCGATAAACGAGTGATGTGGATGTATGCTGGGATTATGTTAGTTGTGATTTTAGTCGGAGTTGGAGTAACAATTCTTTCATCGTATTTGAGTTCTAAAGTTACAACTAATTTTGGCTATAATTTAAGAATGGCGGTTTATGAGAAAGTTAGTGAGTTTTCTATTGCCGAATTAAATGAATTTACCGTATCATCATTAATTACTCGTAATACTCAAGACATTCAACAATTACAAATGGCTACTAATATGTTATTAAGAATGGTTATTTTACAGCCAATTTTGGCAATTGGCGGTATTGTGTTCGCGATTCGAACACACGCTCCATTATCAATAATAATTGCGGTTGGAATTATTTCTTTAATAATCATATTAGTCATTATATTTGCCACAGTAGTTCCAAAATTTGGCATCATGCAAAAATTATATGACCAAATGAACTTAGTAACTCGAGAAACATTAAGTGGTGTTAAAGTTATTAGGGCTTTTGATGGTGATGAATTTCAAGAAGAGAAATTTAAAGAAGTTAATAAAAATGTTTATCGAACAGGTCGTTTTATTAACGTTATTATTTCGTTAACTGGTCCATTTATGACAGTTATTTTAGGTTTTGTAGGTGTCTTTATTTTATATTTTGGAGTAAGCCATTTTTTAAATATTGATGGTTTTGGTTATGAATCGTTAATTACCCTTAATATTTATGCTACTCGAGTTATTATGGCATTTATGATGATGTCTTTTATGTTTATTATGATTCCACGAGCTTTAGTATCGGCGCGAAGAGTTAGTGACGTTTTGAAAAAGGAGGCATCAATTAAAGATCCTAAACATCCATTATTAGTTGAAGAAGTAAATGGTGAATATGTAACAACGATAGAAGATGAAGCAGTAACTTTTAAGGGAACGGTTGAGTTTATTAATGTTTGTTTTCAGTATCCTGATGCTGAAGCTAAAATCTTAGATAGTATTAGTTTTAAAGTTGATCAAGGAGAAACGGTTGCCTTTATTGGATCAACCGGTAGTGGTAAATCGACTTTGATTAACTTAATTCCAAGATTTTATGATGTTACTTGTGGGCAAATATTAATTGACGGAGTTGACATTAGAGATTTAAAATTGAAAGATTTACGTAATTTATTAGGATATATCCCTCAACAAGGTTTTCTTTTCAGTGGTTCGGTTAGAGATAATGTTCGATATGGCCAAAACTTAAGTGATGATGAAGTTTGGGAAGTTCTAGATATTTCACAAGGGAATTTTGTTAAGGATTTAGATGGTGGCCTAGATTATGAAATTAATCAAGGGGGAACGAATGTTTCAGGTGGACAAAGGCAAAGATTATCAATTGCTAGGGCAATTGCTAAACACCCACTTATTTATATTTTTGATGATTCTTTCTCGGCATTAGACTATAAAACCGATGCAGAATTAAGAAATAGATTAAAAGATGTTAGAGGTACTAAATTAATTGTGGCCCAGAGAGTAGCGACAGTTATGCAAGCTGATAAAATTATCGTATTAGATCATGGGCAAATGTTGGCAATTGGGAAACATGAAGAATTACTTAAGACATGTCCAGTATATTATGAAATTGCTGCATCTCAACTTTCAGAGGAGGATTTAGGCTTATGAGAGGACGCGGTGGAAGAAGACATAGCCAACAAATGCATGCGATTAATTTTAAAGGATCTTTAAGAAGATTAATTAAGTATTTAAAAAACTATATTCCAATTTTCATCTTTATTGGATTATTATCAGTTGTTGGAGCGTTAGCAACTGTTGTTGGACCACTAATTAGTGGTCAGATTATTAATGGTATTAAAGATGCATATCTAGCAGCAAGTGCTGTTCCTAATCAACTTGTTCAAATTAACCAAGTAACTTTACTTGGAAGATTAAATGTTTCATTTAACGATGCATTATTGATTTTATCAATTATCTATTTATTTTCAGCGGTGCTCAATTATTTGAATGGTATTTTTATCTCAATTACAATTAGAAGAATTAACTATAAGTTAAGAAATGATTTAACTGCCAAGTTTTCAAGATTGCCATTAAAGTTCTTTGATAAGTATACAAGAGGTGAAGTTTTATCAAGAGTTACTAATGATGTAGAATCCTTGAATAGCGCTTTAGAAAGCACTTTATCAGAAATATTTAGAGGCATATTTATGATAATTTTAATTACCATTATGATGTTTATGGTCAGTTGGCAATTATCATTAATCATTTATTTTAGTATTGCGTTAAGTTTAGTTTCATCAATGTTTTTAGTTTCTAAATCAAGACAATATTTCCGTCAACATTCACGCGATATCGGAAGAGTTAATAGCCATGTTGAAGAAAATTATTCTGGTCATTTAATAGTAAGTGCATTCAATCATCAGGAATCTGGAATTAAAGAATTTGAAGAGATTGCTGATACCTTAAAAAGGAACTCATTTAAATCTCAATTTATCTCTGGCATTATGTGGCCAGTCCAAATTTTCTTTTCCAATTTATCATTTATCTTAATTGCTTTAGTTGGTGGTATGTTAGTTTTAAGCGGTCAATTTGAAGTTGGATATATTCAAACATTCGTAACTTATTCAAGACAAATTAACCAACCAATTATGACAATTGGCAGTATCGCTAACGTTTTACAAACAGCCGCCGCTTCATCAGAAAGAATCTTTGAATTATTAGATGCCACTGAACAAGAAAAAGAAAATTACCCATTATTAACTGAAGCGCCAAAAGGACATGTTTCATTTAAAAATGTTCACTTTTCATATGTTGAAGGAATTGAAGTTATTAAAGATTTTAGTGCTGATATTAAACCGGGACAAATGGTCGCTATTGTGGGACCGACCGGAGCAGGAAAAACAACATTAGTTAATTTACTAATGAGATTTTATGATATTAATTCAGGTGAAATTAAAATTGATGAAAAATCAATTTATGAAATTAACCGCAATGAAGTTAGACGACAATTTGCCATGGTGCTTCAAGATACTTGGATTTTCGAAGGAACTGTTTATGAGAATATTTCATATGGCACTCCTAATGTCGAAATAGAAGCAGTTAAAAAGGCAGCTAAAGAAGCTCAAATTGATCGTTTTATTGAAACTCTACCTAGAGGATATGATTATATATTACAAGAAGATGGAGAAAACATTTCTCAAGGTCAACGTCAGTTAATTACAATCGCTCGAGCCATATTAGCTAATCGACCGATGATTATTTTAGATGAGGCCACATCAAGCGTTGATACTAGAACAGAACAATTAATTCAAGATGCTATGGATCGATTAACAACTTCTAGAACTAGTTTTGTAATTGCACATCGATTATCAACCATTAAGAATGCTGACCTAATTTTAGTCTTAAAAGAAGGTAATATTGTTGAACAAGGAACTCATGAGTCATTACTATCAATGGATGGTCATTATGCTGAATTATATTATTCTCAATTTGACAATAATGAACTGGCAACTGCCTAATTAAAATTCAAACGAACTTATCACTTGTCAATTGTCTTTTCTTTTGACAAGTGATAGGGGTTTTGTTATAATTCATAAGGTATGGTGCAGTAGCTCAGCTGGATAGAGCAACAGCCTTCTAAGCTGTCGGTCGCAGGTTCGAATCCTGCCTGCATCGCCATTTTTATATAATAACGTCACCCACTTTTTGTGGGTGCTTTTTTTAAAATGATTTTTTAGAAATTTGTAATTACTAAATAAAAATTGAAATTTTGGGGCTAAATATAGCTTTTTTATATAAAAAGCCATATTTTTTAGTAAAATGGCAATTCTAAATGTCATTTGAAATCGTAAAATGAAAAAAAATTTACTTTCGCTTATGTTAGCAATTAACTAATATAATGTAAAGGCAAAAACTTGAAAAAAGCAACTGTGATAACGCTTTCAGGGTTTAGTAGTATGCTTGCTTTTTAAAATATTCGTGATAGAATTATAAGTATTATTGAGTGGATTGGTACTGGCGCGATATTAAAGATTAAAACTAAATAGAAAAATGAAGAGTTATAGGAGGTAATCCAATGAGAAAGATATTAAAGTATTTTGGATTAATTCTAGGGCTTTCACTACTTGCTGTATTGGCCTCATGTGATCCAAAATTGTATGTTGTAGAGTTTGAATTAAATGGAGGTTCGCCTCAAATTCCCGATAAAACATTTAGAATTGGAGATAGAATAGAAGAAGTAGAAAACCCAACTAGGGAGGGTCATACTTTTGATGGTTGGTGGGTCGATAAGAATTTTACGACTAAATTCCAATTTAACCAAAAAGTTGGTAAAGATATGACCATATATGCCAAGTGGAAAATTAATAGTTACACTATTGATTTTGTTACTAATGGTGGCACGGAAGTTGGTTCAGTTAAATATGAATTTGATTTTGAGATAACTGCTCCGACTGAACCGACAAAAGAAGGGTATCTTTTTGGCGGATGGTATTCAGATCTTGAATTAGAAAATGAATTCACGTTTGATAAAATGCCAGCGAAGAACCTAATTTTATTTGCCAAATGGAATCCTGAAGAATATGAAGTTAGATTTCTTCGCACTAAAGACGGAGAATTATACGAAGAATTAACTCAATTTGTTCCAAATCAAGATAAATTGACTAAACCAGACAATCCGACAAGGGTTGGTTTTACTTTTGAAAATTGGTACATCAATGATGAAGAATTATACGATTTTAATAAAAAAGTAACAAAACCAATCATTTTGTATGCTAAATGGATTATTAATCAATACACCGTTTCATATAATACTGGAGATGGGGGAAGTTCACTTGAAAGTGATACTTATAATTTTAATGCTGCCATAATTCGTCCAACGAATCCAACTAAATTAGGATATCGATTTGTTAAATGGACATTAGATGGAGAAGATTTTGTTTTTGATGACAAGAAAATGCCAGCTAATAATCTTGAATTAGTGGCTGAATGGATTCCTAATGATTATGCAATATCATTTAATAAAAACAATAACAAAGTCATATCAGGTGGTGTTGAATCAATTAGTACGACATATGATGTCGATGTTGTGATTCCAAATCATAATTATGAAGTTGATGGTTATACATTTGTAAGTTGGAATAGTAAGAGTGATGGAACTGGAACTAATTATTTAGTTGGTGAAACTTATCGCAATTTTACTGGAGAACATTTAGGAACTGTTGAATTATTTGCTAAATGGGCCGCTAATGAATATACAATTAACTTCGATGGTAATACCGGTATTGGTGAAATGGAAAGTGTAACCGCATATTACGATCAATCAACAAATTTACCAGCTAATACATTCTCCAAAACTGGATATGGATTTAGTGGTTGGAATTTTAATGGAATAATTTATAATGATAAAGATGCAATTACTAGTCTAGCAACTGACGGAAGTGTAACCTTAGTTGCCCAATGGAGTGCCAACCAATATCAGGTTGTCTTTAATTCTGGAGATGGACAAACTAGTAATCAGTCATTTGTTTATGATGAACCGAAAGCGTTAAATAATAATACATTTATTAAAACTGGATATACCTTTGATGGTTGGGCATTAACTTCAGATGGAGTTAAAAAATATAATAACGGCGAATCAGTTTCCAACTTAACAAATGTTAAGAACGGAACATTTAACTTATATGCAGTGTGGAGCGCTAATACATATACTGTTCATTTTAGTGCTGGCGCTGGTAGTGGAGAAATGGAACCACAAACACTAACTTATGATAAATCACAAAACTTATCATTAAATGGTTTTTCAAAGACAGGATATAAATTTGCCAATTGGAAATTAGATACAGATACTTACACTAATGGCCAAGAAGTAACTAATCTAGCAACTAGTGGATCAGTTACCTTAATTGCAGAATGGGCTCCAATTACTTACCAAGTTGTATTTGATAATAATGGTGGCGCTGGTAGTATGAATGCACAATCATTTACTTATGATAGTGGTCAACAGTTATCACCAAATGAATTTACTAAAGTAGGGTATACATTTGATGGTTGGCATTTTGATGGACTAGTATATCAAGATGAAGCGTTAGTTAATAACTTAACAACTATCAATGAAGCTGATGTAACTTTTGTTGCAAATTGGAAACCTAACAACTATAAAGTATTGTTTAATAGTAACAGTGGCAGTGGCACAATGACGGCACAATCATTTACTTATGATGTATCACAAGCTTTAAAAGCGAATACATTTACTAAAACTGGATATGAAATTGCTGGATGGGCATTGACTGCAGATGGAAATAAGAAATATAACAACGAAGAATCGGTTAAAAACTTAACAGCCGTTAAAGATGGTGAAGTGACATTATATGCAGTTTGGGCAGCAAATACTTACACAGTTAATTTTGATGCGAATGGTGGCACTGAAGAAATGTTGCCACAAACATTTACTTATGATAAACCACAAAATTTATCATTAAATACATTTGCGAAAACAGGCTATGAATTTGCTGGTTGGAAATTAGATACTACGACTTACAATGATGGTCAAAGTGTCTCGAATCTAACAACTAGTGGATCAGTTACTTTAGTCGCTCAATGGACACCAATCACTTATCAAGTTGTATTTGATAATAATGGTGGCGCTGGTAGTATGAATGCACAACCATTTACTTATGATAGTGATCAACATTTGTTACCAAATGAATTCACTAAAGAAGGATATACATTTGGTGGTTGGGCCTTAACAGCAGATGGGGTTAAGAAATATGGTAACGGAGAAACAGTTAAAAACTTAACTTCAGTTAAAAATGACGAAGTGACATTATATGCCGTTTGGACGGCCAATACATACACTGTTAATTTTGATGGCAATGATAGTACTAGTGGCACAATGATGGCACAATCATTTACTTACGATAAACCACAAAATTTATCATTAAATACATTTGCGAGAACAGGCTATGAATTTGCCAATTGGAAATTAGATACTACGACTTACAATGATGGTCAAAGTGTCTCGAATCTAACAACTAGTGGATCAGTTACTTTAGTCGCTCAATGGACACCAAATAATTATAGTGTCTTATTTGATAATAATGGTGGTAGTGGAGAAATGACCGCTCAATCATATGTTTATGATGTAACGCAAGCGTTAAAAGCTAATACATTTACTAAGGAAGGGTATACATTTAGTGGATGGTCATTAACAGCAGGTGGAGCATTAGCTCATGATGACAAAGCACCAGTTAAAAACTTAACCTCAGTTAAAGATGGTGAAGTGACATTATATGCTGTCTGGACTGCCAATACATACACCGTTAACTTTAGTGCTAACGGCGGAACTGGGTCAATGACAGCACAGTCATTTACCTATGATGTCGCTCAAAACTTGAAATTAAATGGTTTTAGTAAAACTGGATATACATTTGCGAATTGGAAATTAGATACCACAACTTATAGTGACGGTCAAAAAGTATCGAATCTAGCAACTAGTGGATCAGTTACTTTAGTCGCTCAATGGACACCAAACAATTATAGTGTCTTATTTAACAATAATGGTGGTAGTGGTGAAATGACCGCTCAACCATATGTCTATGATGTAACGCAAGCGTTAAAAGAAAATACATTTACTAAAGAAGGATATACATTTAGCGGTTGGGCAACAACACAAGGTGGTGGAGTTGCACATTCAGATAAGGCACCAGTTAAAAATTTAACTTCAGTTAAAGATGGTGAAGTGACATTATATGCCGTCTGGACACCAAATAATTATAGTGTTTTATTTAATAATAATGATGGTAGTGGCGAAATGACCGCTCAATCATATGTCTATGATGTAACACAAGCGTTAAAAGCTAATACATTTACTAAGACCGGATATACATTTGGTGGATGGGCCTTAACTGCAGGTGGAGCTAAGAAATATGGTAACGGAGAATCAGTTAAAAACTTAACCTCAGTTAAAGATGGCGAAGTAACATTATATGCCGTTTGGACGGCTAATACATACACCGTTAACTTTAGTGCTAACGGCGGAACTGGGTCAATGACAGCACAGTCATTTACTTATGATGTTGCCCAAAACTTGAAATTAAATGATTTCAATAAAACTGGATATACATTTGTGAATTGGAAATTAGATACCACAACTTATAGTGATGGTCAAGAAGTATCGAATCTAGCAACTAGTGGATCAGTTACTTTAGTCGCTCAATGGACACCAAATAATTATAGTGTCTTATTTGATAATAATGGTGGTAGTGGAGAAATGACCGCTCAATCATATGTTTATGATGTAACGCAAGCGTTAAAAGCTAATACATTTACTAAGGAAGGGTATACATTTAGTGGATGGTCATTAACAGCAGGTGGAGCATTAGCTCATGATGACAAAGCACCAGTTAAAAACTTAACCTCAGTTAAAGATGGTGAAGTGACATTATATGCTGTCTGGACTGCCAATACATACACCGTTAACTTTAGTGCTAACGGCGGAACTGGGTCAATGACAGCACAGTCATTTACTTATGATGTTGCCCAAAACTTGAAATTAAATGGTTTCAATAAAACTGGATATACATTTGCTAATTGGAAATTAGATACTACGACTTACAATGATGGTCAAAGTGTCTCGAATCTAACAACTAGTGGATCAGTTACTTTAGTCGCTCAATGGACACCAAATAATTATAGTGTCTTATTTAACAATAATGGTGGTAGTGGAGAAATGACCGCTCAACCATATGTTTATGATGTAACGCAAGCGTTAAAAGCTAATACATTTACTAAGGAAGGGTATACATTTAGCGGTTGGGCAACAACACAAGGTGGTGGAGTTGCACATTCAGATAAGGCACCAGTTAAGAATTTAACTTCAGTTAAAGATGGTGAAGTGACATTATATGCCGTCTGGACAGCAATTACCTATACCGTTCAATTTGATGGTAATGGTAGTACTAGTGGTACTATGAACGATTTCCTAGCGACATATGATGTTACACATGCCTTCCCAACTAATAATTATTTAAGAACAGGTCATGATTTTATTGGTTGGTCAACTACAACAAATGTAGCTGATAAAATTACTAATATTCATAATTTAGCTAATACTACTGGTACAACAGTTACTATTTACGCTCTTTGGGAAATAAATTCATATGACTTAACAATTAAGTATCACGATGGAGCAACACCAGAAGATGATACACCAGATAAAGTCACACCATACAATTTTGATGCTGCAATTACTTTTGAGCCAGCTCCAGTAGTTGAAGGTAAAATCTTTAATGGTTGGATAGATGAAACAACTAATGAACCTTTTGACTTTACAGGCGCAAGAATGCCGGCACGAGATTTAATTATTGGTGCTACCTATCAAGATGAAATTTATATTACTTTTGACTCTAAGGGAGGCACACCAGTTCAACGCTTAAGTGGGGCAGCTGGAAGTCCAGTTTCAGCACCAACCCCACCAACAAGACTTGGATATACATTTATAAATTGGTTCCTTCCAGGAGGAGAAAATGCTTACGAATTCACAGTTATGCCTGATGAAAGTATTAACTTAGAGGCTAGATGGACAGCAAATAATTATAGTGTCTTATTTAATAATAATGGTGGAAGTGGAGAAATGACCGCTCAATCATATGTCTATGATGTAACGCAAGCGTTAAAGGCTAATACATTTATTAAGACTGGATATACATTTGTTGGTTGGGCCTTAACAGCAGATGGAACTAAGAAATATAATAACGAAGAATCGGTTAAAAACTTAACCTCTGTTAAAGATGGCGAAGTGACATTATATGCCGTATGGCAAATTAACAAATATAATGTGACATTTAATACCAACGGTGGTAATGCCACACCTGCCACCCCAGGTCATTCTAATATTGAATATGGTGCAACATTTAAGTTAAATAAAAACCAATTTACAAGAACAGGTTATCAATTTGCTGGTTGGTCAAAACTTCAAACAGGAGAATATCAATATACTGATGAACAAAATGTTTCTAATTTAACGACCGAAAATATAACAGTAACGTTATATGCAATTTGGACACCAAACAATTATAGTGTTTTATTTAATAGTAATGGTGGTAGTGGTGAAATGACCGCTCAACCATATGTCTATGATGTAACGCAAGCGTTAAAAGCTAATACATTTACTAAAGAAGGGTATACATTTAGTGGATGGTCATTAACAGCAGGTGGAGCATTAGCTCATGATGACAAAGCACCAGTTAAAAACTTAACTTCAGTTAAAGATGGTGAAGTGACATTATATGCCGTCTGGACGGCTAATACTTATACCGTTAACTTTAGTGCTAACGGCGGAACTGGGTCAATGACAGCACAGTCATTTACTTATGATGTTGCCCAAAACTTGAAATTAAATGGTTTCAATAAAACTGGATATACATTTGCGAATTGGAAATTAGATACCACAACTTATAGTGATGGTCAAGAAGTATCGAATCTAGCAACCAGTGGATCAGTTACTTTAGTCGCTCAATGGACACCAAACAATTATAATGTCTTATTTAACAATAATGGTGGTAGTGGTGAAATGACCGCTCAACCATATGTCTATGATGTAACACAAGCGTTAAAAGAAAATACATTTACTAAGGAAGGGTATACATTTAGCGGTTGGGCAACAACACAAGGTGGTGGAGTTACACATCCAGATAAGGCACCAGTTAAGAATTTAACTTCAGTTAAAGATGGTGAAGTGACATTATATGCCGTCTGGACACCAAATAATTATAGTGTTTTATTTAATAATAATGATGGTAGTGGCGAAATGACCGCTCAATCATATGTCTATGATGTAACACAAGCGTTAAAAGCTAATACATTTACTAAGACCGGATATACATTTGGTGGATGGGCCTTAACTGCAGGTGGGGCTAAGAAATATGGTAACGGAGAATCAGTTAAAAACTTAACCTCAGTTAAAGATGGCGAAGTGACATTATATGCCGTTTGGACGGCCAATACATACACCGTTAACTTTAGTGCTAACGGCGGAACTGGGTCAATGACAGCACAGTCATTTACTTATGATGTTGCCCAAAACTTGAAATTAAATGATTTCAATAAAACTGGATATACATTTGCGAATTGGAAATTAGATACCACAACTTATAGTGATGGTCAAAAAGTATCGAATCTAACAACTAGTGGATCAGTTACTTTAGTCGCTCAATGGACACCAAACAATTATAGTGTCTTATTTGATAATAATGGTGGTAGTGGTGAAATGACTGCTCAACCATATGTCTATGATGTAACGCAAGCGTTAAAAGCTAATACATTTACTAAGGAAGGGTATACATTTAGTGGATGGTCATTAACAGCAGGTGGAGCATTAGCTCATGATGACAAAGCACCAGTTAAAAACTTAACCTCAGTTAAAGATGGTGAAGTGACATTATATGCTGTCTGGACTGCCAATACATACACCGTTAACTTTAGTGCTAACGGCGGAACTGGGTCAATGACAGCACAGTCATTTACCTATGATGTCGCTCAAAACTTGAAATTAAATGGTTTTAGTAAAACTGGATATACATTTGCGAATTGGGAATTAGATACCACAACTTATAGTGACGGTCAAAAAGTATCGAATCTAGCAACTAGTGGATCAGTTACTTTAGTCGCTCAATGGACACCAAACAATTATAGTGTCTTATTTAACAATAATGGTGGTAGTGGTGAAATGACCGCTCAACCATATGTCTATGATGTAACGCAAGCGTTAAAAGAAAATACATTTACTAAAGAAGGATATACATTTAGCGGTTGGGCAACAACACAAGGTGGTGGAGTTGCACATTCAGATAAGGCACCAGTTAAGAATTTAACTTCAGTTAAAGATGGTGAAGTGACATTATATGCGGTCTGGACACCAAATAATTATAGTGTTTTATTTAATAATAATGATGGTAGTGGTGAAATGACCGCTCAATCATATGTTTATGATGTAACGCAAGCGTTAAAAGCTAATACATTTACTAAAGAAGGGTATACATTTGATGGATGGGCCTTAACTGCAGGTGGAGTTAAGAAATATGGTAACGGAGAATCAGTT
Organism: Acholeplasmataceae bacterium; assembly: GCA_050953825.1. GTDB lineage: Bacteria > Bacillota_I > Bacilli_A > Acholeplasmatales > Acholeplasmataceae > DUQW01. Next base: position 23,888 of record JBMNNF010000010.1, read on the forward strand.
AAAAACTTAACTTCAGTTAAAGATGGTGAAGTGACATTATATGCAGTCTGGACGGCCAATACATACACCGTTAACTTTAGTGCTAACGGCGGAACTGGGTCAATGACGGCACAGTCATTTACTTATGATGTTGCCCAAAACTTGAAATTAAATGGTTTCAATAAAACTGGATATACATTTGCGAATTGGAAATTAGATACCACAACTTATAGTGATGGTCAAAAAGTATCGAATCTAACAACTAGTGGATCAGTTACTTTAGTCGCTCAATGGACACCAAACAATTATAGTGTCTTATTTAACAATAATGGTGGTAGTGGTGAAATGACCGCTCAACCATATGTTTATGATGTAACACAAGCGTTAAAAGAAAATACATTTACTAAAGAAGGATATACATTTAGCGGTTGGGCAACAACACAAGGTGGTGGAGTTACACATCCAGATAAGGCACCAGTTAAGAATTTAACTTCAGTTAAAGATGGTGAAGTGACATTATATGCCGTCTGGACACCAAATAATTATAGTGTTTTATTTAATAATAATGATGGTAGTGGTGAAATGACCGCTCAACCATATGTCTATGATGTAACACAAGCGTTAAAAGCTAATACATTTACTAAGACCGGATATACATTTGGTGGATGGGCCTTAACTGCAGGTGGAGCTAAGAAATATGGTAACGGAGAATCAGTTAAAAACTTAACCTCAGTTAAAGATGGCGAAGTGACATTATATGCCGTTTGGACAGCCAATACATACACCGTTAACTTTAGTGCTAACGGCGGAACTGGGTCAATGACAGCACAGTCATTTACCTATGATGTTGCCCAAAACTTGAAATTAAATGGTTTCAATAAAACTGGATATACATTTGCGAATTGGAAATTAGATACCACAACTTATAGTGATGGTCAAAAAGTATCGAATCTAACAACCAGTGGATCAGTTACTTTAGTCGCTCAATGGACACCAAATAATTATAGTGTCTTATTTAACAATAATGGTGGTAGTGGAGAAATGACCGCTCAACCATATGTCTATGATGTAACGCAAGCGTTAAAAGAAAATACATTTACTAAGGAAGGATATACATTTAGCGGTTGGGCAACAACACAAGGTGGTGGAGTTGCACATCCAGATAAGGCACCAGTTAAGAATTTAACTTCAGTTAAAGATGGTGAAGTGACATTATATGCCGTCTGGACACCAAATAATTATAGTGTCTTATTTAACAATAATGGTGGTAGTGGTGAGATGACCGCTCAATCATATGTCTATGATGTAACGCAAGCGTTAAAAGCCAATACATTCACTAAGACCGGATATACATTTGGTGGATGGGCCTTAACTGCAGGTGGAGCTAAGAAATATGGTAACGGAGAATCAGTTAAAAACTTAACCTCAGTTAAAGATGGCGAAGTGACATTATATGCCGTCTGGACTGCTAATACGTACACCGTTAAATTTGATGGTAATGGTAGCACTAGTGGTACTATGGATAACTTCCTAGCGACATATGATGTTACACATGCCTTTCCAACTAATAATTATTTAAGAACAGGTCATGATTTCATTGGTTGGTCAACTACAACAAATGTAGCTGATAAGATTACCAATATTTATAATTTAACTAGTACCAATGGAGCGACATTTACTATTTACGCTCTTTGGGAAATTCAAAAATTTGATATTAGATTTGAATTTGAATTTGGTAGAGATCCAATCCATTTCTCAAATGTCAATTATGGAACGCAGTTATCAACATTAGAATTACCACCATTAGATTTAGTAGGACATCAATTTATGGGGTGGAAACATGATGGTGTTATCGTTGATTTATCAACTATTCATGCAAGTTCAGATATGACTTTTGTTGCTTCTTATCAACCTAAACAATATAATGTAGTATTCTTAATTGATGGAACAACTACCTATTCATTAACCGATCAAACATATGGAACTGAAATTAGTTTTGATAATTATGTAGCAATGCTAGAAGATGATCATTTATTTGTCAATGGCGTAGAAAATCCAGAAACTGGCGAACAAAATGGAATCTATACTGAGTTACAATTATTTATGGCAGGTACTAGTAATGCACTTGTTACTACCTTAAACACTCCAGCTAAGATGACAAGATGGCAAACATTATGTCCGGCATCTTATCCATATGCAACTGCTTTAAGGGATGTGATTCCAACTGGACATACTGGAAATATCAGTAATGCTGCAACTGCTTTAAACAATGTATTGAACTCAGAAAGTACTGATATTCAAAATAGATATTTAATCTACCATAACAACAATAACAAACCAATTAAACCTGGATTTGTCTTTATTGGTTGGGTTCTTGGTTCTGATACACAGTATGGTACTAATGTAGAAGGAGATCTATTCTATGTTCCTAATCAATCATTTGGTTATTCACCAGCAGCATTAATTGAGGACGAAAATGCGAAGATTGTTGCTAAATGGACTAGTTTACAAACCATTAAAGATACTGACATTACCATTGATGGTGGGGTTTCGAATAAGATTAATTGGCCAGCGGCAAACACTAATTTAATTGAAGAGGGATTAAAACTAGGTGAGACGTTAGAACTTAGATATGAACTATATAACATTATTAGTGATACCGAAAAATATTTAATTGATGACGATATTTCTACTAACTCATATACGTTCTTGACTCCGTCGACATGGAGCGTTCCAGGTACATATCATTTTAAAGTGATTGCTAAAGCTACTATTAAAGATTCAAGTGATAATGTAATTAGAGTCTTCAAATCTAGTTTTGCTGATAATGCGTATGAATATATCTTACAAATATCAGGTACTAACTTGGAAGTTACTGGCGAAGGAGACTATTACTTTAAAGGTAATGATCCAGCTTATCCTGATGGAGAAACATTCTATTTCTATACGAATTTAACTTATAATTTCAAGCATACAGAATCATTTACATTAGTACTTGCCAATGGAGATCCTGCTCCTGCAGGTACATATGATAGTGTTGTTATTTTAGGTAATAGCCCTCAAGGTGGAACTAATAATTCATTTGTTACTCAGTCATCAACTGGTAACTTCTATTTCAAGCGTGGTGACACAGTATATTTCACAAGAGTGTTACCATATGTGGCTTCATTCCACTTTGGTGAAAACTTAGAAAACTATACTTCAAACAAAAACAATACCACTAATCCAATCTTTAGAGGAATTTCAAAAGATACAGATTATCGCAGTCAAATAACTTATCAAATTGGTAAGAAAAATCCGTTAATGACTGAAGTTGGTGGACTGGCTGATTATGATGAAAACGGATTTAAGTTTGATTTAACAGTCAGAACTAGTGGCGGTAACAAAATTGATCCATATGTATATGATGATTACTTTGAATATGAATACTTTAAACATAATGGAACTGATTATGAACCAATTGCAACTGCATTAATGGCCGATCCGGTTTCATCTGATGGCGTTTGGAAGTTTACCGCAGAAGAAGGTAAATATAAAGTTAGTATTAAGATTAAAAATACCTATGTGGCTCCAATCTTAAGACCTAATATTGTTCCGTTAGAACTTGAATTTACTTTAAATAAAGGAGCTAACGTGTTCACTCATAATGTCTTAAGAAAAGTGTATGCGACAACATCATTAAAAGATGGTATTAATCTTCACGCTAATATTGTGGCAAGTCTTGCTCCTGAACAACGTTATACTCCAGAAGCGGTAGCTGCTGGAAACCCATTCTTACAATATGCCGTCGATGAAGCTTTAAGAAGTGGTAATGAAGATGATTTCCCTGGTGGTTCAGCTGTTAACGTAAGTTTTAAAAAAATTATTCTTGCAGCTAATATTAATAAAGCTTATTTAACTGGTAACGTTTATATTAGAGCGTCACTTACTGATTTAGAAGAAGATTATTATATCAATGGTAATTTGTTTACCATTGATGCGACTCAATTAACCCGATCATCAATCAGATCGATTGGTAACTTATCAAAATTAGTTGATACGTATAAAATTGTTAATCAACAAGCATCGATCTTTGCATATGTTTCAACCAATTTAGAAACAAAGTATTCTCAATCGACATTACACATTAAAGATATGCTCATTAAAGGTAATACAACTAACTCGAAACTAGATTCATCATCTCAAGCTGAGTTGCAAAACTCAATTGAATTGATGAACCGAAATTCTGGAGGGCACGTTGCTGTTCAAGCGGTTTATGGTTCAAATGTCAATATCACTAATACGGCGATTATGAATTCAACGATTGCCTTAACTATGAACTCAGGATATGGTAAGGCAGTTCTTAAAACGGTTTATACTCAATCTTGTTGGGCCAACTCAATTTACCTTCACAATGGTGGTGAATTTGAACTAATTAATACTCTATTAAAAGATTCAGGCGGAGCCGCAATTCATGCTGAAGATATTTATTCGACACCAGGAACTCCTTCGCCACATAAAGTTACAATTGATGATTTAAGTGAAATTGATAACTTTGTTTCTGGTGAAGAAGGATATTTCAAGGCATACGCCATGGAATTTACAGTCATGACAATGAAATCTCAAATGGAGTTAGCGGTAAATCCACAAGGTCTAACCGTTATTAAACTGGTTACTGATCCAACTACCGGATTACAAACTGAAAAGGTTAACTTTAAATTCTTATTTGTCCCAGCGGGAGCTAACGCTGGTCCATCAGGTCGTCAGGAAGCAGTAACAAAGTATTATGTTAATGAACCAGGTACTATTCCAGGTACATCTTATCCTTATCCAGCTTATTATGATATTTACGTAATTAATGAATACAATCCAACTGGTCAAGCGTTGATTCTTCCAGTAAATGAAATTATCATTTTAAGAAAAGATAATATTCCTGGTTATGGACCATCATTAATTGGTGTTGGTATTTACCCATTAGTGCCATAATAAAATAATAATAAAGCCAGATGTGTTTTGGCACATCTGGCTTCCATCAAGTAAGAAGAGGTGATGAAAAAACATGCTGTATATGTCAATTAGTTTTGCAGTTGCAATTGTTTTAACGGGCATTTATTTCATCTTAATGAAGAAAGAAAAAAAATTAAATAAATACTTAAAAATAGTATCGGTGATCTTGTTTGTATCGGCAATGATGACACTTTATTATAAATATGAAATTGATAAAGTCAATTACAAAAGTAATATTTTATTTAACCCGAGTAAAACGATATTTATGGTTGTTTTAAGGTCGTGGACACCAGCTATTACCGCATTAGCGATGTTTAGACCATTTTATAAAAATAACCGATTAAAAATTATTAATTTGTTTATATTGCCGATTATTACAATATTAAATATAATATTTTATGAATCTAACTTAGTCGCGATGTTCGGATTTAGTGATTCTTATTTTGATAATCATCGAACTTACGGCTTTATGTTGATGATGGGGATTTTAATCTTTTCATCAATTGTTAATGTTTTAGAAGCTTTTAGAAAGAAAGATATTAATTTTAGCGCGAAAGAAATATTAATGAGTTTAGTGGCGTTTTTACTAATAAGTATCGCTTTTATTCAACAAAGTGGCCCACAAATTATCTTTAATAAAGTTGGCGCTAAAGCTGATAAATTTTCGGCTTATCATCGTGGAATCATTTATTTTATTGTCATCTTTTTAATAGCCAGTTATATAATTTATCGCGAAAGAAGTTATGAAGATAAACATTTATTTTTAAGTATTCTGACATATAGTGCCCTCTTTCAATATTTTTATATGCCTAGATCAGGGTTAAATGGTCTTCCATTTCACTTATGTAACACGGCAGTAGTGATGATGTTTTTGGCACATATCTTTAAACTTAAAGGATTATTCTATTTTACATATTTTGTTAACGTAATCGGAGCCGCTATTGCAATTATTATACCTAACATCTCAAGTGATGCGATATCACTAACTAGCATTCACTTCTGGTTTAACCACTTTTATGCCTTTGTGATTCCTATTTTAGGGGTAGCACTTCATTTATTTGAACGCCCAACTTTGAATATGATTTACCGAGCTATTGGATTTTTTACATTATATTTTGTGTTTGTGGCAATTATTAATGCGTGGTTTAATAACTATGTAGAGACTGACTATTTCTTTCTATACGGTGATTTTATTGCTGATAAAGTACCAAAAATCATCGGACCAGTTAAGTATAAATTTATTTTTGATATCAATATTGGATTATTAAGATTTAGATTTTTCTATTTATACCAATTAGGAGTTTATGTTGGATTTATTATATTAATGTTTATTACATGGGTTATTTATGATTTCTTATATCGAATTTCAGACCAACATTATGAGTTATTACTAAAGAAAAGAAAAAGAAAAATGGATCTTCTTTCAATCGGTGAATTTTTGAAAGAAGGATACACTTTATCTGACCCATTAAATGAGGAGGCGATCGGGATGATTAAATTTGATAAATTTACGAAAAGATATGCAGGTTCTAAAGTCAATGCGGTTGAAGATTTTACTTTGGAAGTAAAATCAGGAGAAGTATTTGGCTTTATTGGCCATAATGGAGCTGGTAAATCAACAGCAATTAAGAGTTTAGTTGGAATTCAAAGTATTACTAGCGGATCTATTACTGTTGATGGCTATGATATTACCAAACAACCAATTGAAGCTAAATTAAGAATTGGATATGTCTCTGATAACCATGCAGTCTATGAAAAACTAACGGGTAGAGAATACATTAACTATGTAGCTGACTTATATTTAGTTAATCAAGAAGATAGAAATGCTAGAATTGAAAAATATACAAAGATGTTTAATCTAACCGATGCGATTGACCGTGAAATTAAAGGTTATTCACATGGGATGAAACAAAAACTAGTAGTAATTGCCTCACTGATTCACAATCCTAAAGTTTGGGTATTAGACGAACCTTTAACAGGGTTAGACCCAACTAGTGCGTTCCAAATTAAAGAAGTGATGGCGGAACATGCTAGAAATGGTAATATCGTGTTCTTTAGTTCGCATGTTATCGAAGTTGTGGAAAAGATTTGTCATAAGATTTGTATTATTGGTCGTGGGAAATTAATTGGAGTCTATGAAATTGATAAGTTACAAGATCAAGGTTTAACATTAGAAAAATTATATATGCAACACGTCGCTATTTCTAATATTAATATTGAAGCGCCAGGGGCTACTTTAGAATTGAAAGACATTAAAAGGTAAGTAGAAATGTTGAAACGATTTATCAAATCAATAGGCGCAGCCTTCCGTAAGTTTGGGAATGCAACGGCCAATGCATTTCGGAAATTATGGAAAGGAACCATTAAAGCGTTACGCAGATTAAAAACATTAACTCTACTTCAATTAAGTGACCGCATTCGATTTAAGAAAAATCAAAGTGCCAAAGCGATTGCCGCTAAGTCCGGCTTAATCGTTTTAGCCTTTGTTGTTATTACCTTAATTGCTACGGCATTAATCTATGCCCTATGTAATTTGGTCATGATACCAAAGACACATGAGTTAATAACTTTTGTGGTTTTCTTCTTGCAAGTTTTAAGTATTGTCGCTTCGGCTAGTGGTTTATCAAAGACGTTATATAAAGGTAAGGATAATCCAATATTACTCGCTTATCCAGCCCGACATTTTGAAGTTTTCTTAAGTAAACTGTTAGTATTTTATATTTATGAGTTAATTAAGAGTGTCTTCTTATTATTGCCTTTATTCTTAGGGTTTGGCTTTATTTACGGCATCTTTAGTTTTAGTTATTTTGTATCAATTGTATTTATGTTGTTTATGTTGCCATTATTTCCGGTGTTAATTGGAGCGGTACTAACGATGCCAATTTTATTTATTACTAGACTTTTGAATAAAGTTCCAATTCTTAAAGTAATTTTGATGTTAGGCGGATTAGTCTTTTCATTTTGGGTTATTATTCGCATTACCGATTTAATTCCGGTTCCACTAAGAATTGTCGCTCTTTATAATACTTTTATTATGAAAATTGTGGGCTTCATTACCACAGTTAATAAATATGCGTTATTTTACCGTTTGATTGGTAGATTAATGATGGGCGAGAATATCTTTATTAATTTATTAATCTTATGTGGAATTATTATTGGTTTAATTGGTTTAGTAATTGCACTAGCGATGCCACTATATTTCTCACTAGCTTCTAAATCTAGCGAACAAGCGAATCTGAAAAAACATCGAGGTGTAAATAAAAAATCTAGAACTACATTTTTAACATTCGTCAGAAAAGAATGGCTGCTAGCCATTAGAAATATTAATGATTTAGTAGGTAACTACGTATTTTTAGCGGCCACACCTTATGTCTTATTTTTAATGGTATCTATCTTTACGGCGGTTGACCGCAATTCATTAGGGCATTCAATGACGATTGGATTCACTGCCTTTATTACGCTTTTGTTAGCTAGTGCTTCAAATACCGCAAGCGCACTTGCCATTACTCAAGAAGGTACCGAGTTTGCCATTTTGAAAACTGTGCCAGCTGATACGACTAAAATGGCATGGGCTAAAATATTTTTTAATTTAATTTTTTCATCACTAATGATTATTATTGGTTTTGCTGTCTTAACAATTTTCGCTACTAGAATTGAAAACGTTGGTTATTATTGGTTATTATTAATTGCCATTTTGTTAGTTAATGCCGGATTAATCTTTTGGTCATTACAAATTGATATTATGAATCCTAAATTAAGAGAATATGCTGCCAGTGGTGATAGTTCAAGCATTAATAATGCTAGTAGATCAATTTTAATTGGGTTCGTTATGACTATTTTATTTACCGCCTTAGTCGTTATTATTTTGTTCGCTAAAGGAGATCCAGTTTGGAAATGGGTTAAAATTATTGGGATTGCCCTAGCATTTATGTTAGCGAGAATGTATTTGTTTAATTCTTATTTAAAGAATATATTCCCAGAAATTGAGTTTTAGGGGGTAAATTATGAATAAAAAGATAGTAACATTATTATTAGTTATCTTCTCGATGATTGCAGTTGTAGTAATTAGTGTTTTTGGTAAAGTTCCAGAAGATACAACTAGAATCGCAGTTGAAAGCATCTCATTTATTGATCCAGCACAAGAAGATGGTCAATGTATCGTGAATAATGATGGCGAAAAAGTAATTTTAATCCCAAGAGGAACTACCACTTATCAACTTCAATATATTATTAACCCGGAAAACCCAACTGAACCTGAAGTGACTTTTATGATAGTTAGTGGAGCCGATCATGCTGAAGTTGATGAAACAACCGGATTATTAACTTTTACTCATGAATATATTATTAGGGTGAGAATTTATAGTAATCCACTAGATTATAAATTTGATACAGTTTTAATTGATTTTACCGGTGGCGACGACACCATTATTGATCCATTTTAATTTGTTAAAAGATTTAAAAAGTAGGTGAAATAAATGAGTGAAGAACTAACAAATAATGAAGAATATTTAGATAAAGAACCAGTTCAAGAAACTAAATTTGAAAAGTTCACGGTATTTTTACAAGTGCTAATGGGAATTTGTTTTCTGTTAGGAGTTTTAGTATCAATTAGTCCGTATTTAAAATCAATTATGTTTGGATTAGCACTTATTTTATTGTTATTAATTACGATTATTACATTAGGAGCACTTTTATTTGTGGATGAATTTCGCGATATTTGGAAATTCGTCATTAATCATGGTGAATTATCAGAAGGATTCTTTAATATCGGTTATTACTTATATGGCGTTTCTATTGGAATCGGAATAATTGTTGTCTTATATTTTTTAATAAGTAAGAAAGTCGACAAAAAGAAACAAAAAATCATTTATCCACTTGTCGTAATAGGATTAGCTATCTTTGGATTAGTTCTGCATCAAGTGGTATATAATGATTACTTTGTAACAAATTAATATAAATTTTCACTAAAAAAGAGGCACGTGCCTCTTTTTGCTATCTAACGGCAATAGCGTCAATTTCAACTAAAGCGTCTTTTGGAAGTCGTGAGACTTCAAGCGCAACTCTAGCTGGTTTGTGATCACCAAAGAATTTAGCATATACTTCATTCATCACTGCAAAATTATTTAAATCATTTAAATAAACAGTACATTTAACAATATCAGTTAGTTTAAAACCAGCTTCAGTAATGATATTTAAAATATTTTCAAGTGATTGTTTCGTTTGAGTTTTAATATCATTTGGCATTTGGTTAGTTTTGGGATCAATTGGAAGTTGTCCTGAAACATATAGGGTGTCTTTAGCTAAAATAGCTTGAGAATATGGTCCAATAGCGGCAGGTGCATTTTTTGAAATAATCGTTTTTTTCATATTTATCGCTCCTTTTCATTTAATATTTTACCATATATTATTAATTTCCTTTAAGAAATTAATGATGTGTTATAATTTATAGTGTAGCAAATAGGAGATTTACACTATGAAAAACATTTGCAATTTATTTAAATGGACCAAAAAACATATTTTTACTTTACTAGTTGTTCTTTTTTTGGCCGCATTTGCTCCGTTTACCTATTCATACGTTCCGCTGTTTATTAAGTATATATTTGATGTCGTATTATTGAAAGGTAGCAGTAGCGATATTGCCTTACCTTTTTTCTTAATCAAGCATTTTGATACATTAGAAGGATTGAAAGCGATTATTAATGTTAGTTTGATTTTAGTGATTTATCAAACGCTTCGTAGTATCATTTTATTTTCTAATGGATTTTTTAGAGGGACATTAAGCCAAGAAATATCATATGATATGCGCAACAAGATGTATGTGCATATTCAAAATTTATCTTATAGTTATCATTCAAATGCGAATACTGGAGATTTACTTCAAAGATGTACTTCAGATATTGAAACAGTTCAATCTTTTTTGGCTGCTCAATTTCCGCAAGTGATTGGTATTCTCGCTCAATTTACTTTCGGAGCGATGCAATTAGGTTTAATTAATATTTATTTAATGTTGTCAACGATGGTGTTGCTGCCAATATCAGTCATTTCATCAATTTGGTATTTTAAATATGTAACTAAAAAATTTGATGAAATTGAAGAAGTAGAAGCACAAATGACGACAACCATTCAAGAAAATATTAATGGGATTAGAGTTGTCAAGGCGTTCAATTCAGAGATTGAAGAAATCAATAAATTTGATGCAAATAGTAAAGCTTATCGTAATGAGTCGCAAAAATTAAACAAGGTCGCCGCTATTTATTGGGGGTTATCTGATTTTTCATCATTTTTATCATATGCAATTACATTAGTTGTTGCAATTTACTTATCGCAACAACGAGTAATGACAACTGGCGATATTATTGCAAGTTTAATGTATATTGGAATGCTAGTTTGGCCAATCAGAGGTTTAGGAAGGATCATTGGTGATTTTGGTAAAGCGATTATTGCTAATAAACGCGTATTAGAGGTTTTAGAAACGCCAGATGAATATGTTAATGATGGTACGCTTGAGCCAATAATTACTGGTGATATCGAATTTAGAGATGTGAAATATCGTTATACTGAAAATGCTGATTTATTAAACGGAGTGTCCTTTAAAATTAAAGCCGGACAAACGATTGCCTTAGTTGGTAAAACTGGTGCCGGTAAATCGACTGTTGCCTCGTTATTAACTAGATTAATTGATTCAAATGATGGAGAAATCTTACTGGATGGTGTTAATATTAAAGACATTAAAAAACGCCATGTTAGAGAAAATATTGGATTAGTGTTACAAGAACCGTTTTTATATACGAGATCAATTTATGAAAATATTAGTATTGCTAGACCACAAACAGAAAAACATTTAGTTTATGATGCGGCAACGATTGCAACAATTGCCACGGATATTAATAAATTTGAAAAAGGTTATGACACATTAGTTGGAGAAAAAGGTGTCACTTTATCAGGTGGGCAAAAACAAAGAGTGGCAATTGCTAGAATGTTGCTACTTGAAAAGCCAGTAGTTATTTTTGACGATTCATTATCAGCAGTTGATACTACTACTGACTTAATGATTCGTCAAGCTTTAAAAAATAGAAATGAAAATTTAACTTCGATTATTATTACCCATCGGATTACGACAGCGAAAGAAGCTGATTTAGTAATTGTTTTAGATAGTGGCAAAGTATCACAAATGGGAACTCATGATGAGTTAGCCAAAGTAGAAGGACTATATAAGAACTTATGGGATATTCAAGGTCAACTTGAGGAAAGTTTTTTAACTCATATTAAAGGAGAACCACAAAATGCAAAATTATGATGAACATAATGAAGAAATTAAAAAACTAAATATCTCCGTTTGGGAAAAAATCTTTCGAGTAATGATTCAAAAGAAAAAACCGTTATTCTTTTTAATTATTTCCTCTATTCTTTTAGCTTGTCTTGATATTGTATATCCACTAATGAACTCATATGCGATTAAGACTTATTTTAGTGATAACCCTGATTATTCAACTGGAGTTGCGTTTATTGTTTTATACATAGGATTAGCGGCAACCTTTGGGGTAGTAGTTTTTGGATTTATTCGATCAGCAGGAACATTAGAAGTAGAAATCGGTTATGAACTTAGAAAACAAGCTTTTAATAAAGTTCAAGTTTTATCATTTAATTATTTTGATAAAACTCCAGCGGGGTGGATTGTTGCCAGATTAACTAGTGACTCAAGAAGATTATCAACCATTGTTTCATGGGGCCTAATGGATGGTATTTGGGGTTTCGGTACTATGTTTGGTACTTTAGTTGTGATGTTTATTATTAAATGGCAACTGGCTTTAATTATGATTGTTATGATTGGTTTGATTTTTTTAATAAGTGTTTTCTTTAGAAAAAGAATTTTAAAAGCACATCGTGAAATAAGAAAAACTAATTCTAAAATTACCGCATCATATAATGAAGGAATTATGGGTAACAAAACATCTAAAACGCTAGTTTTAGAACGTTATAATTATGATGGTTTTCACAATTTAACTGACGATATGAAACGAAAATCGATTCGAGCAGTTTTCTATTCATCAATTTTTTGGCCAATCTTAATTGTAGTTAGTTATACTGGCTTAATGTTCGTTTTAGGTATTGGTGGTAATATGGTCATTAAAAATTTAATTGATGTAGCTACATTATATTTATTTGTTACATATTCATTAAGATTTTTTGATCCGATTATTTCATTAGCTAATATTTTAGCTGAACTGCAACAAGCACAAGCTGCTGCTGAAAGAATTGTTGGGTTAATTGAAGAAGAACCACAAATTATTGATACCCAAGAAATCAAAGAAAAATATGGTGATATTCTAGATCCAAAAGAAGAAAATTATCTTGATATTAAAGGTAAAGTAACTTTCAAAAATGTCACATTTTCTTATTTACCAGAAGAGATAGTTTTAAAAGATTTTAATTTAGAAGTAAACGAAGGAGACAGCATCGCTTTAGTTGGTGCTACAGGATCCGGCAAGTCAACGATTGTTAACTTGGTTTGTCGTTTTTATGAGCCGAATGAAGGTGAGATTTTAATTGATGATATCAATTATAAAGACATCTCATTGGGTAATTTAAGAGCTAGTTTAGGATACGTTTTACAAACGCCACATTTATTTAATATGTCGGTTTTTGATAACATTAGATATGGCAAACAAGATGCAACATTAAATGATGTGATATCGGTTAGTAAAGCCGTTGGTGCTCATGAGTTCATCATGAAAATGGAAAAAGGATATGACACTTTAGTTGGTGAAGAAGGAGCATTACTCTCGACAGGTGAAAGACAACTTGTGAGCTTTGCTAGAGCGCTATTAGTTGATCCTAAAATCTTAGTTTTAGATGAAGCCACTTCATCAATTGATACTGAAACGGAAAAGGCAATTTTAGGAGCAATCGAAAAAGTAATGAAAGGTAGAACAACCTTTATTGTGGCTCACCGATTATCAACGATTAGAAATGTATCTAAAATTTTAGTGATTGATAAAGGAAAAATTATTGAGTCTGGAACTCATCAAGAATTAATTGATTTAGAAGGTAATTATTATCAATTATATAAGAATCAATTTATTGATGAACAGATTTTAAAATCAACAAGATAAAGGAGGGAAACTATGATTATTATCGTAGGTGCTAGTGCTAGTGGTAAAACTGAAATTACCAAAGTTTTAATCAATAAATACAATTATCATAAATGTGTTACCACGACAACTCGTGAACCACGAGTTGGTGAAGTTGATGGAAGAGATTATCATTTTTTACCATTGCACATCTTTTTGGAAAGAGTTAATAATGATGAATTTGTTGAATTTAATGAGTATCGTGATAACTATTATGGAATTCAAAAAAAGGATATCACTGATGATGCAGTAGTAATTTTAGAACCACATGGTGCTAATGAATTGTTAGAACAGTTAGGTGATCAAATTTTCTTAGTTTTAGTAGAATCAAGTTTAGAAAAGAGACAAGAAAGAATGATTGCTAGAGGGGATAATTTAGAAGAAGTTTTAAAAAGATTAGCTCAAGACGATGAATTGTTTAATAAAGATAAATTATTAAAGGTTGATTTATTGATTCATAATGATCAACAAACTTTAGAAGAATTAGCAACTTTAATTCACACAAATTACAAAAATTTTCAGAAAAATCAAAAGTAAGGGCATGTAATTATGCCCTGCTTTTTATCTATTGTATAATATCAAGGAGAGGTGAAAAATATGTTAAAAAACAAAAAAGTTATTGAATTATTACAACAACAAGTTAATGCTGAATTCTATTCTGCATATTTATATTTAGACTTTGCAAACTGGCTCGAAGTTGAAGGATTACCTGGATTCGCTAATTGGTATAAAATCCAAGCTAAGGAAGAATTAGTTCATGGTCATTTATTTATGGATTACTTACAAGCTCATGGTATTTTAGTTGATTTACAACCAATTGCTAAACCAGATTTCAAAATTACTAATGTTGAATCTATTTTAAATGAGGGGTTAAAACATGAACAACATGTTACCGATTTAATCCATAATATTTATAAAGTTGCATTAGAAGCTAGTGATTTTAGAACTACAGAATTATTAAACTGGTTTGTGAAAGAACAACTTGAAGAAGAAGTTAATGCTCAAGATTTAATTGATAAATATAAATTAGTTAAAAATTGCGGAACTGGCGTTTATAAATTAGATAAAGAATTAAGTAAACGCGAGTGGGAAGAACCAGACTTTAAAGTTGTTGACTAATAATTAACGTTGAAAGGCCCAAACTTTTTGGGTCTTTTTTTAAAATTACCATAATCGTCCTAAAATTTACATTCAATTAAGAAAATAGTATAATGTATGTAAGACTTATCAAAAGTTGCGCTCGTAGCTCAGCTGAATAGAGCAAGACTCTCCTAAGGTCTAGGTCGAAGGTTTGAATCCTTTCGGGCGCGCCATCAAATATAAAAGAAGCGAGGCATATTATATGATGAAATGTACACACTGTAAGAGTGACAAACTAATTAAAACTGAATTACCAATCCCATTTTGGCGAAGGTGGAACGACTTTAACTAATGAAGTAGAATTTTATTTATGTATTTGATTGTGGTCACTTCTAATTTTTTTCAATACAAAAAGCTAAAAATTATAAAGCGTTAGTGAGATCAATTCAAGATTTAGAGAAAAAATGTCAAGTATGAAAAACTTGATAAAAATAAATTTTAATCAAATAAAAGTTTAATTGGTAAAACAATAATTGGAGTAAATATGTTAGTAATTACTGGGGCTAGTGGCCATATTGGTAATAATTTAGTTAGATTGTTAATGGAACGCGAGATTCCATTTAAAGTATTATTAAGACGAGAAGGAAAAGAATTAGCGGGTTTAGATATTGAAAAATATATTGGTAACCTTTATAGCTATGATTTTTATAATGAGCAGATTAATAAAGGTGATACAGTTATTCATTTAGCGGGTTATATTGATTTAGAAAATAAAGACTATCATCAATGTTACCAAGCGAATTATGAAATGACCAAAATTATTGCTGATATTTGTTTAGAAAAAAATGTTCGTTTAATATTTACCTCATCAACTGATATTTTATACCATAGTGATACAGGTTTTTATATTGAAGAAGATGTTGAAAAAATCAAAGATTATTATCCGAAAACGAAAACGATGGCCACACTTTATGTGAAAGAACTTCAAAAGAAGGGTCTTAACGCTATCATTTTATATCCCACATCAGTTATTGGTATTAATGATCATAAAGGGTCACACGCTGGTAAAGAAATTGTTAAGGGATATAATAAAAAGTGGTTACCTTATGTTAAAGGTGGATATGATTTTATTGATGTTTTGGATGTTTCTAATGCGATTATTAATGCGGTAAGTAGTCCAGTAACAGATGATATTATTTTATCTGGTAATTACTATACAATTAAAGAACTATATCAGTTAATTGGCAAGTTAACTGGAGAAAAGAAAAAATTAATTTATGTTCCAAGATGGTTAGCTAAATTTGGAACTAGATTTATTGATGGGTTATCACCAATGATGATTGATATTGTTGCTAAATCAAGACCGTTTAATGATCCTAAAACTAAGTTAATTTTGACAGAACAGACACCAATTGAGACTACATTTGAAAATGTGATAAAAGAAGCGAATGCTAAAAAATAACATCAAAAAATTTAATTAATGTTAAGAGGCTTTTATAAAGCCTTTTTTCATTATTTTTCATAAAATAGTAGTTGAAGGGGTTATTATTATGTTATAATAATAGTATCGGTTTGGAGGTTTATAAATGGTTAAAGATTGCTTAGTATATTTAGATTATGAAGTTAGCGACATGCAAGAGTTTTTAAAATCAGCTGCCGAAACCATTTTTAAAGCCGGATTAGTCACTGAAGGCGATTCATTTCATCAAGCGTTATTAATTAGAGAAGCGGAAATTACGACAGGTGTTGGTAGAGGTGTCGCTTTTCCTCATGCCTATGGTGATTATATTAAGGCACCTTTCGTCGTTTTATTTCGTACAACTCAACCAATTGACTATAAATCAATTGATGGACAACCAGTTGATTTATTTTTTGTCATTGGAACACCAACTAATGCTGAAGAAACTCATTTAAAAATTTTATCAAGACTAGCTCAAAATTTTGCTCAATGGGAATTTCGAGAAGAACTAAGGATTTCTGATGATGCTGAATTAATTGTTGATGTTTTAAAACGAATTTTTCAACCAATGGTCAATATTATCTTAAAAGATAAACAAATTCGAGAAAAAATTTTAAAAGAATTTTCGCCACATATCAACTTTTTCTTTCATGAAAATGGCGAAACGGTTGAACCATTTGAAATTCACATCTCAGATTTAACATTCGCTATAGATACAGAAACTAATAACCGGTTAATTCACAATTCATATTCATTAGAAGAAGCGAAAACCGTATTAAGAAAATTATTAGGTAAAAATAAGGAGGTCAAGGTATGAATAAACTATTTGATGTAATCAACCCTAATTTCTTTAATGTTCTATCCAGCCCAAATAAAGAAATTTATGTTGATTGTATCTTTATTATTTATGAGTCCCTTGATAGTGTTGAAGATGCATTTCAAGGAGATCGTGAATTCGTGATGCAACGATTAATTCATTATTTCGATGAATTAGAGTTAAAAGGAGTTAATGAATTTGATGATAATCGAACTAGTCGCCAAAAAGCGACCGCTGTCATTAATTATTTTAAAGAAAGTGGTTGGATTGGTGAAGAAGAGTTAGGTGATTATAAAACATCACTTAACTTATTTGATTATACTATTAGAATCGTTGATGTTTTAAAATCAATTAAAGACCGCGAACAAGTTGAATATACTGGTGAAATCTTTACTGTTTATTCAGTTTTACAAAACTTTAATGTTGATGAAGGTGTCGGTATTATTGAACAAGCTTACGATTCAACTAATCAAATTATTAAAAACTTAAAAGGATTAAAAGCGAATATTTACCGCTATTATTACGATATTACTTTAAATCAAGATAATCAAGATTTGCAAAATTTATTAGAAAAGTTATTAGTTGAATATAAAAATAACTTTTTTGACAATGCATACTACAACTTAAAAACTAAAGACAGTTTACCGAGATATAAAAAATCAATTATCGATAAAACTTTAGATATTTATAATGATGATGAGATTATGCATCAATTAGCACTTAATACTATGGAAGTTAAAAAAATTGAAGACTATGATGAAGCTTTTCATTATATTGAAGAAAAATTACGATTTATTACCGATTCATTTAATGCCTTTGATTATTTAATACTAGCGATTGACCGTAAAAACGAACAATATGTGAGTGCGGCCGCATCAAAGATTTTATTCTTAACTAATCATTCAGATGATATTGAAGGAATCTTCAATCGTATCTTTAAGATTGTAGTTGATAGTAATGAAGATGAGTTTGAATATGATCAATTATTTAACTTATTCCACGCTAGAAATTTAGATACTGAATCATTATATACTCAAAGACGATTAAGAATTGACGCTGATCCAGAACCAGTAACGATTTTAGATGATTTAATTAGCGATGAATTGAAACGACAAAAGATTCAATTTTTAGTTAAAAATAATATTTATGGTAAAAAAGAAATCAATCGTTATGTATTAGCTAAATTAAATCATGCTGGTCAAATTGAAGCTTCAGCATTACCATTAGAAAGTGAAGAAGACTACATTAAATTAATTTTAATTTTCCTATATTCAAGATCGGTCGGAATGGACTATCATATTGAAATGTTACATCGTGAAACTAAGTCAAACTTTGCAACATTTAATAACTTTTTAATAATCAGAGGTAGATAATATGAATAAAACACAAGCCGTTAAAAAATTTCATGAAGAATACTTAAACTTAAAAGAAGGAGAAAAAACTGATTTTTCAAGAATTTGTAATAAGTTATTACAAGTTAACTTTCTCACGAAAAGAAAACCAGGTGATGGTAATGATTACCGCACGATTTTAGCATTTAAAGAAACTTTTGAAGCTTTCTTTAAATTAATTGATTTTGAATTAATTATTAAAAGAGAAGATGAAGTTGTCTTTATTAAAAATGAAGCGGTTTATAATCACTTGCGTTTGCGTAAGGCTGAAAGTGTTTTACTTTTAGTTACGAGAATTCTTTATCAAAGAAAAATGGATTATATTACTTTAGATGAAGATGTTGAAATCTTCTTATATGAAATTCATGATGAACTAACAAGAATTGGTTATTTAGATAATAAGAGAATTACTAAATCAGATTTAAGACCGGCATTACAAATGATGAGAGGCTATAACATTATTGATTATATTGATACTGGATTATCGGATGATGCAAGAATTAAAATTTATCCAACAATTCTATATGTAACTGATTTAGAAGGAATTAGAGGCGTCATTGATAAACTGGATGGATATATGAGAGCCGAAGGAGGAGTGAGTTATGAAGAAATTAACGAAAATTAAACTAGTCAATTGGCATTTATTTTCTAACCAAACGATTGACATCCAAGGAAACACTTTAATTAGTGGTGAAAACGGCTCAGGAAAATCAACCTTACTCGACGCCATTCAATATCTATTAGTTGGTGGTAGAGGCGGAGTTAAATTTAACGTAGCCGCTACTGATGACGCTAAAAGAACTTTAGACGGATACGTTAGAGGTCGAATTGGGGCTGAAAATAAAGAATATATTCGAACAGGCGACGTAATTACTCATGTAGCACTAGAATTTTATGATGAAAAAGAAAAAACCTTTAATATTATTGGTGCCATTATTGACGCTCCTAGAAACACATCAATGCGTGAAAGACTTTATATTTTAGAAAATGTCGCCGTTCATGATGAGATGTTTTTAGAAGGGAATATGCCACGTGATTATAAATCAATGAAAGAATATTTTCGAGCGCAAGATATTGATCTGGCACCATTTGATACCCAACGCAAATATCGCGATGCCTTATCTAAGTTTTTTGGAATGGATGCTAGAAAGTATGCCCAATTACTTCCAAAAGCGTTAGCTTTTAGGTCAATTGATTTACAAACGTTCGTCTTTGAATTTTTATTGGATGATAATCCAATTGATATTCAATCACTAAAAAATAACGTCTCTCAATTAAAACGAGTGGAAGCGCAAATTAAATCGGATCGTGAAAAATTAGAAAAACTTGATTCAATTATTGATGTAGGAACTAATATTACGGAATTAAAAGAACAAGTTCAAATTAATGAAATTATTGATAATTTAAATTGGGTCGAACAACGAGAAAACTTCTTAAAATCTAGTGAAGAAGCGTTAAGTAAATTAGATACTAGACTGAATACTTTAAGAACGGCCAAAGCGGATTTAGATACAGTTATTGAAGAAAATGATCAAAATATTTTAAATTTAGAAAAAGCAAAAGACAATAATGATTTGTCTAAAACTTTAACTGAATACCAAGAAAACTTAGATCGTAAAAATAAAGAATATACATATCAAGAAGAAGTTTTAAGACAAGTCAATAATGATTTATTGGAAGAAGTTGCCTTTTTAAAACATATTACTAAAGTTATTCCAGATCAAGCGATGAATGGGTTTATTAAATATTTTGAACAAAATCAAAATAATTTATCATCGCATGAACTAATTAATCATTTGAATTTAGTGGCTGGCTCAGTTTCAGCTTATGAAAAAGCGTTTCATACTGAAAGACAAAATATTGAGCGTAATAAAACTGAAATTTCCACTAATTTAAGAAATGCTCAGTATCGTTTAAATAATTTAAGAAAAAATATTAAAACGTATCCTAAATATGTTACTGATTTAATTGAATCAATTAATCGTGAACTAACATATAAATTTAATAAAGAAATTAATGTTAGACCATTAGCTGATTTAATTGAAGTCAATGATGAAAATTGGCGTAACGCTCTTGAAGGTTATTTAAATACTCAAAGATTTGATATTATTGTTGAACCTGAGTACTTTAATGATGCTTTAGATGTTTATGAAAGAGTTAAGGGTGAATTACGAATTTATGGTGTGGGTTTAGTTAATACAGCTAAACTTCAAGCTTATAATGAAACTAAAGATGGTAGTTTGGCATCTAAAGTTACAACTGAACATCCATATGCCAGATTATATGTCAATATGTTACTTAACGGTATTTATTGTGTGTATGATGTTCAGGATTTAAAAAACTTCAGTCGTTCAATTACCCCAACTGGCATGACTTATGCCAATCATACTGCTCGTCAAATTAATCCGCGAGTTTATGAAGTGCCATTTATTGGCGATAATGCGACCGCTTCTCAAATTAAGATTGCTGAAGCTGAAGTTAAAGAATTGGAAGAACTAATGAAACAATCATATAGTGATACCGATACTAATGAAACTGTGGCGAGATTGTTATCGCGTTCACATGCGTTAAGATTAGTTCAACAAAATAACTTAAGATTCATTGAAATAATTAGAGATACTAGAAAAGAGATTGCTACTTTAGAACATCAACTACAATCACTATCAATGGATGCCAGTTTACAAAAAATTGAAGATCAACTTGATCAAGAAAGAAATCGTCGTCGTCAATTACGCTTAGATCAAGAAAAGATTATTTCCGAAACAGCTAATGCTAGAGAAGAGCGTCAAAGAACTCTTAATGCCATTGATGATGTTAAAGAAAAATTGGAAGACATTTTGCAAAAACAAAAACAATTCTCACTGACTCATGGTGCCGTTTTAAGTATCGCTCAAACTCAATATCAAGCCTTAAAACAAAAAACGAAATACGATTATAATACTATTACTCAAGATATCCAACGCTCTAATGTGCTGATTAATAACCAATTAAACCGGATGCAAAATGATATTACTAATCAAATGAGAGCGTTCGTTCATCAATACTCATTTAATGTAGAACCTAATTTTGAAAATTTAATTACCTTTGAAGCTGAAGCGAATATAATTAAAAATAATAATTTAATCAAATACGAACAACAAGCTACTGAACTGCGTAAAGCTTCAGAAATTGGATTTAAAGAAGAGTTCGTTAATAAATTAAGAGCTTCAATTGAAACTGCACAACAACAAATTGAAGAGTTAAACTTCGCTTTGGAAGGCAAGAAATTTGGTAGTGACCACTATCAATTACTATGCCTACCATCAGAAGATCCAGAATATAAGATGTATTATGAAATCATTATGAGTTCAACGGCTCATGAAAGACAAACTTTATTTACTGAAGGACTATCTAAGAAAAATGAACGAATTTTAATGGAATTATTTGAAAAGATTTCTTCAGATAATCCAGAGTATGACCGTTTAGCTTATGAGTTTTTAGACTATCGTAATTATATGTCTTATGATATTAAAATTGAAAATGATAATGGTAACTTATCATATTTTTCTAAAGTTTCTCGAGAAAAATCAGGTGGAGAGACACAAGTTCCATTTTATATTGTTATAGCCGCATCTTTCCAACAATTATTATCTAGAAATAAACGAATTGATTCAGGATGTGTCGTATTATTTGACGAAGCGTTTAATAATATGGACGAATCAAGAATTGAAGCGATGATGAAGTTTTATAATTCGTTAAGTATTCAATTACTAATTTCAATTCCACCGCAAAGAGTGTCAAATATTATTCCTTATGTTAATACTAGTTTAATTATTGTGAAACATAATGATTATGCCATCGTAGAATCGTTTAAGGATGATCGGATAGTTCAATGATAAAAAAAGGAATTTCAGTATCAGATGGATTAGGATGTGCGCCCGCATATTTAATTTATGAACCAGAAGCGATTGTTTCAAGTGCACTGGTAAATGATACTAACGAACAATTAAATAAATTAGAAAAAGCGTTAATTGAAGCTGAAATTGAGATTAGAAAATCAAAAGAAATGGCTGAAGGCATTTTAGAAGGCGACGAGGTTCATATTTTTGATGCTCATTTAGCGATTTTAAGAGACGACTTTTTCTTAAATGATGTTAAAAAATTAATTAATGCTGGCCATTATGCTTCATATGCCTATAAAGAAATTACTAAAAAGTATTTAGATGAAATTAGAAAAGCTGAAAGTATCTATCTTCAAGAACGTTCCATTGATATTAGCGATGTCTATATGAAGGTTATGTTTTATTTGGATGCTCTATCAAGGCCACAAATTAATGTTGACAAACCAGTGGTGTTAGTTTGCCGGGATTTAACTCCATCGCAAACCATCGGGTTAAATTTTAATTATGTTAAAGCAATTGTTTCCGAACACGGTGGTAAAACTTCACATGCCGCGATTATCGCTAGAACTTTAGGAATTCCATCGGTAGCAGGAGTTAGTATTAACTCAATTAATGAAGGTGACTTACTATTAGTTGATGGTCGGTATGGAACTGTCAGCATTAATCCAAGTGAAGATGAATTAGTTGAATACGCGTATTTTCTCGATAAAATTCAAACTAAAGAAAAAAGATTAGAACGATTTAAGCGAAGAAAAACTTTAACATTAGATGGCCATCACGTAAAATTAGGCGCTAATATTTCTAGTCATGAGGAAATTAAACATGTGAAACATGCTGAAGGTGTCGGCTTATTTAGAACAGAATTTTTGTTTATGAGAGATAGTAAAACGCCAACTCTTGAAGAACAAATTCTTTCTTATGAAACCGTATTAACTTCTAATAAGGAACAACTAAATGTCATTAGAACTTTAGATATTGGAGGCGATAAGAATTTAACTTATCTTCCGATTAAAAAAGAATTAAATCCGTTTTTAGGTCAAAGAGCGATTAGATTATCTTTAGCTAATAAAAATATTTTTAAAACGCAATTAAAAGCGTTATTAATGGCTAATAAATATTCTAATTTAGCGATTATGCTCCCAATGATTTCGACACTTGATGAAATTTTAGAAGCTAAAGAGTTAATTAAAAAAGTAGAACTTGAATTAATTAGTGAGAATCAACCAATTAATAAATACCAACTAGGAATTATGGTTGAGGTGCCAATTGCCGCTATTGGATTGGAAGATTTGATTACAGAAGTTGATTTCGTTAGTATTGGTTCTAATGACTTAATTCAATATTTATTTGCTGCTGATAGGATGAATGAAGAAGTCGCTTATTTATATCAACCATTCCATCCACAATTACTAAAATTAATTAAACACGTAGTTACTGTTAGTCATAAATATGAAAAATGGGTTGGCGTTTGTGGGGAAATGGCAGGAGTTAAAGAGTCAGCCCTACTTTTAGTGGGATTAGGTGTCGATGAACTTTCAATGGGACATAATTCAATTTTAGAAATTAGAGAGATGTTATCTCAAGTTAAATATAGTGATCTGGCTAAATTTGTTAATAAAGTTTTAAAGTTAAAAAGTAATGATGAAGTCTTGAATAAAGTCGAGCAATATTTAGCAAAAATATCTCCTAAAAAAAGCGAAATTAATTACAATAACAAATGAAAGTAAAAGTTAAAACGTATAGTAAAATTGAAAGAATAATTTACCGAGTCATCAATATCACGTTAATAGTGAGTTTTTTCGCGTTATATTTAGCCTACATTTTAATTAAAGGTAAAAATGCTGAATCTGAAATACTAGGAATATTAGCGACAATTATTATATCAGTCTTTGGAATTTTTGTCACATTAAATTTAACTATTATCTCCATTGATTCATTAACTAAAAAGAAAATGGAAAAGAAGTTAAAAGAGTACCAAAAACAAGAAAAATATCAAGAAGCGATTGACTATTTATTAAATTTAGCCAACAAGAAAACTTTATATAATTTGAGTCAACGAATCATTCATTATTTAGCATATTTTTCTTTACTTTTAGATAATCAAGAAGAAGCTTTGTATTATTTAAGTGAGTTTGATATTGACCAGCAAAAAGTCGTCAATTTAGATTGTGTAATTTTAATTTTATTTTTAAATTATATAATCGGATTTATTAATCAAAATGAAACAATGCTAGTCAAAGCGAGACTTGATTATGTTAAACAAAAACCAAAAGTTTTAAAACATAGACCATCGATTTCATTACGCCAAGTGATTAATTTATTATTTGAAATAATTGATTTAATGGAAAATAATGAAATCAAAACCGCAATGGAAAAACTAACTAAATTTAAATTTTCAGATATACCAATGATTGCTAAATTTATTGAAGCAAATAAATAAAAAAATAATAAAAAAGAGCCTTACAAGGCTCTTTTACATTTATAAATTACTTTAATGATTCGGCAATTTCATTTGCGAGTGCAAATAATTCCCTGCTAGTTTCAGGTGTTAATTTAGTAACGATTGTTAGTGGTTTTCCCACTAAAGTATTACCTCTCATTTTGGTAAAGGCTTCTTCCAATAATGGAAGAGCTCGACCGCCCCACGACTCATTAACTACTAGTGAATAATTACGTTTAGTGATACCATGATATTCTAATTCAGTGATAAAATGTTGGGCAGTTAAATGAAGTGTTACATTATAATTTGGTGCCATTACCACTAGGTTGGAAAAGCGGTAAACATCTGATAAGATATAAGAAGAATCAACAGAGTTTAAATCAAAAATACGAATCTTTTTGACTCCCAATTTACCTAATGTACTAGCCAGTTGGCTAGCAGCTGCAGCAGTATTGCCATACATTGAAACATAGGCAATGACCACCCCTTTTTCTTCAACATCTAAGTTAGCCCATAAGTGATATTTTTCAAATAATAGTTTGATAATATCTTGATTACGATGAACCATTCCGTGAAGTGTTAATAATAAGTCGATTTCTAATTTGTCAATTTTCTTAAGTAGAGTAATGACATTTCTTCTAAATTTAGCTAAAATATTAACAAAGTATCGTCTAACTTCAGCTAAATTAAAATGTCCTTCATCACTATATAAGTGTCCTTTAATGGATCCAAATGAACCAAAAGCGTCAGCTGATAGTAAAATTTTTTGTTCAGGAATATAAGTGACAAAAACTTCAGGCCAGTGAACTAAAAAGGCTGAGATGAATTGTAAAGTGTTTTTTCCAACATTTAATTCATCGCCATCTTTAACTAAATGGTACTTATCTTGATATTCATCAGAGAAGAATTGTTCAAAGAATTTAAAAGTGTATTTACTACCTACAAGTTTAACTTCTGGATATTTTTTAACAATTTCTAGTAAACTAGAACTGTGGTCTGGTTCCATATGGTGGATGACTAGATAGTCAAGTTTTCTTCCGTTAAGTACTGACTCAACATTTTGTAAGAACTCTCCAGCAACTGAACCATCAACAGTATCAAATAGCACTGTTTTTTCATCTAATAATAAATATGAATTAAAACTTACTCCTTCTGATAAAGGAATTAAGTTTTCAAATTTTGGTAAGAAATGGCTACTTACCCCAACATAATACATTGAATCAGTTAATTTAGTTTGATTATGCATCAAAATCACTCCTTCCATAACATTTTATCATTTATAATAATATATTATAAGTATTTTGTTTTTAAATTGATTATACTATTAGTAGCAATATGCACCCATAGCTTAATTGGATAGAGCATCACCCTCCGACGGTGAAGGTTTCAGGTTCAAGTCCTGATGGGTGCGCCAATCTGGAGAAATACCCAAGAGGCTGAAGGGGCTGGCTTGGAAAGCTAGTAGAGTCCGAAAGGGCTGCGAGGGTTCAAATCCCTCTTTCTCCGCCAAAAAAGACTGAAAGAATGATCAGTCTTTCATATTTAAAAACCATTAGTTTGACGAAAATTTCATTATAAATTTTATAACTATTTGGGATAAATTATAAAAATATTGTGTGTTTTAATTTAAATTTCAAAATTCTTTAATCTCTTTTAAAGAGATTTTTTCAAATTGGACCATTCCTTCTCCTACATATAAACCTAAACCATTACCTAAGTTTTCATAAACTCGAAGGCTTAAGGCTATTTCATCGTTCACATATATTACAAAAATATCATTGTCAATGAACAGTTTTACATCATATTGATCTGCTTTTTTTAATTTGCGGTGTAATTGATATGTTGAAAATTCATTTTGTGGGAGGCAAGGGAAACGATTTGCATATAATGTGTTGTTTGCTAAGTCAAATCTAAATTCATATGCATTATCTTCGATTTCATTTTGTTTTATTAAAACACCAAATTTATCACAACGTTCGGAGGCGGTAGCTGTAAACGATAAAAGACAAGTAGAAGGTGCATCCTTATAAATATTTTTAACTTTGCAGCCAAAAGGTTCAGATAGTGTAAATTGATTTTTATATATTTCTTTATTAAATACATCAATCAAATTTTGTGGAGGAGAGACTAACAACTCTCCCATAGAGTTTGTATTTAATTCGTGAATTACTAAATTACCTCCCCACATCCATGCACCGTTATCCTTATTGTTCATTCTGGTTGGAATCCATCCAAATAAATATCGTTTATTCCCATCATATGCTGTTTTGGCTGCATAATATGCTCTTCCATCAAAAGTATCATTTTTAGGTTTTTTCCAAGGTCCGTCAGGTGATTCAGATATTCGATAACAAGTTACACTCCTATCTGAATATTCTGAAAATATTAAATACCATAAATCTCCCATTTGAAATAAATCTGGGCATTCGTGCGTTTGAAATGCTCTTGGCGCATAGATAGATTTATCAAATTCCCATTTTTTTAAATCAACTGATTTCATCCTGATGGTTTCACCATTTCTTAAAGCGTTACAATCGTTTTTTCTTGCACACAAAAGCATATAAAAAAGTTCGTTTGTCTTGTCATAATAAACGAAAGGATCTCGAAAATCACAAGGATCATAACCAGGAGGAGCAAAAAAAGTATCTTCTGGAATTTTTTCCCAATTATCTAAATCATCGCTTATTGCGTGCATCACTACTTCGTTTTGATGGCCATAAGTTTTAATGTGAACGTTGTGTCCAGTATAAAAAATATGATACTTACTTTTATGTTCAATAACATCTCCGGTAAAGCAGTACATATCATAATCGGATTTAGACCCTCGTGGGAGCATCTCTCCTTTATCGATAAAATTTAAAAAGTCTTTTGTTTCAATTTTGTGCCATGTTACCCCTTCGCCGTATTTGGAGTTGTTTCTATGATCAAAAAGGTAGAAGAGATGAAATGTTCCATCTTTATAAAATGGAATAAAATCGGCTGCAGCACTATTTGGCTCACTTGGACGATAGAATAATTTATACATTATAGAACCTCCTTTTTTGAAAACGTTATCAAATAGATAGTAAAGTTGTTATTTTCATTTTACCAATAAAGGGTATAATATGCAATCCTTTTTTAAAGAATCTATTGACAATTTTTAATATTACAGTTAAAATGATGGTAATAAAAGTAGTTTCGTGAAACGGCTTTATGAAAACGTTGTCATATATAAGAAAACGTTTTCACCATTATTTGAGAAAACATTTTTGCATTTATTAAATTATGGACATTTTGATGATCGCAATTTTAAAATAAGAAACGATAATATAAAAAAATAGAGTTAGTCTTTTTATCTTGTGATTTTGCTTTATGTTTTGGTGTTGTTGATTTAATTTAAAAACAAAAAAAGGATGGAAGAAAAGCGGTTGAATCTACGTCATGTAAAAAAACATGCCATGGAAATAATTATTTAATTTTCTTGTAATTGGGCACATTCTAACAATAATGAAAAAACTAGATGTTGAGCGGAGTTTTTCAAAAAAGTTAAATAGTAAAAAAATGACGATTTCAAAGAGTTGAAGAAAGTATATATAGCAAATATTTGAAAACGTTATCAAAAATTCGTTCAAAACAATTTAATCGAAAAAAATATCTAAAAACAATTAAAAAAAGGTCTTTTGCATAAAAACCATTGACAATTAATTACTATATTGTTAAAATGTGAGCGACAAGCAACATGAAGGAAAGCGGTTTTATGAAAACGTTGTCATATATATGAAAACGTTTTCGGAAGAAACATATGAAAACATGTGTTTATTGAGTGAATATTTAGATTAAAAAGGAAGGTAAAGGAATATGAAAAGAAAGTTATCGTTAATGTTAATATGCATGTTATTATTAATTGGATTAACTGTGCTTTTTAGTTGTAACAAACCGGAAGAAGAGGAAGAAGAACCGGAACTTACGATTACTCTTAGTGCAAATAGTTTATCATTAGTGGTTGGTGAAAGTAGCACTTTGACTGCTACTATTTCGATTGAAGGACTTGTTGTTGAATGGACGACTAGTAATTCTGCAGTTGCTACTGTTGTTGGCGGTAAAGTTGATGCGGTTTCAGCTGGTACAGCAACTATTACTGCAAAGTCCGGAACGGTTAGTGCCACGTGTTTAGTTACGGTCGTAGACCCAGAACCAGAGATTGACCCTACAATAGTTGAAGAGGAAGAATATGGTGGAGAAATTAGTTTTTCTAACGCTTTGTCTCTTGATGAAATTGATTTAACTGAAGGATTGACCGCAACTGATAGTGAAGGAACAGAAATTGATATAATTGTCTCTAATGATGGAGGATTTGATATCACTAAATTAGGTACATATACCATCACTTACAAAGCTACGGATGCTAATGGAAGGTTTGCTACATTTACTCGTATTGCTAAGGTCACTTATTTTGGATTAGATAAAGAAACAATTAATTCAAAAGAAGTTTCTAAATTAACTTCTTGGACATATGTTGCGGAATTCGATGAAGATAAAACCGCAATGGAGTG
This sequence comes from Acholeplasmataceae bacterium, assembly GCA_050953825.1. Taxonomy (GTDB): domain Bacteria; phylum Bacillota_I; class Bacilli_A; order Acholeplasmatales; family Acholeplasmataceae; genus DUQW01. The sequence goes on from JBMNNF010000010.1 coordinate 53,584, forward strand.
GGGACAAAAAATAGTTCCAGGACATAGTACAAATTGGAATAAATTTGAAGGTCCAATAGGTATGCCTTACATAGTAATGCATGGTTCAGATACCAATGGACGTGAACAGGGAAGTTCGGAAGTTGATGACGAATATCCTAATACTATACTTTACAATAAAGTAACCATTGACGACGAAAACACTGTGTTCCGTGTATTCTTATCAAATAATCCTTATCCTGACTATAATAATTTATTGTCTAAAGTTCGTTTAACGGTTTTGAATTTAACGACTTATAAGTCCACTGTAATAGGTGGATATCGTGAAATTAAAGCACCATTAAATGATACTAAGGATGGATTAAATTATGAATACATGAGAAATTTAACTTACGAAGATTTTGACTTAAGTGCATTCGCTGGTCAAACAGTTATGTTGTGTATTGAACAAGATGCTCCAGCAGAAGTGTATCAATGGGATTATTATAAAGATATAGGATATTTAGATTTTCAAATTCAGCCATTGATTGCTGAAACAAGGGATACTTTAGTTGTATATTCGATGTCTTTTGTTAAAGCAGAAGAAAAAATTGATTTATCAACTATTCCGTTAGATACGGCTACAAGTTGGGGGACAGATAGCGAAGATGCAGGTTCGTGGGGATTACGTGGAGATGAAGCGGCAAAAGCTAAGTGGCGTGCAGTATTTTTAAATGGTGGTATTGGTTCATTAAATAATGTAGATGGTACTGGAGCTTCTTTACAGTTAATTGCTCGTGAACCAGAAGGAATAAATGATGGAGTAATTCGCATACCAGATGCTGCACTAGTGAATAAAGCTAATGTTGGTACTAATAAATTTTTTGAAATTTATATCGGTACAGATACTGATAATGTCAATGTTAATTATAGATTGAGTTTTTATCTATCAGATGGAACTAAAGTTACTTTATCACCTTTATTTGTAGTGGATGGTTATACTCCTCTTGGAAATGATTGGGCAACAATTCAAAAATGCCAATGGACACACGGGGTAAAATTATTATATGATGTTGAAGAATTTGCCAATCAAGAAGTTGTTATTGCTATAGAAATAGACGAAAACTTTGAAGCAGGTGTTGGAAATTGTACATTATGGGTAAATAAAATTAGATTTGTTGATGATATAACTTTTGCTCCTGCAGATTACACTGAGTATAATACATTAAAAGCTGAAGTTGAGGCTACAAATTATGAAGAAAAGAAATATACTGAAATGAGTTGGAGCATTTTTAGTGAAGCATTAGTTAGATTTAATGCTATTCCTAAAGATTTAGTTAACGAACAACAAAGCGATATAAATGCAGCTATAACAAATTTACAAGACGCTATTAATTTATTAACGATTAAGCCAGATCCAGTTACTCCTCCAAATGATCCGACAAGTGGGACTTTATCAGAAAACATTCTAAATTTTGATGATGATGCATGGAAAGCAGATGATGTTGATCCAAGTGGTGTTTGGGGAACAGATGCAGAAAACCCTAATTATTGGGGTCTTCGTGGAGACACAGCTGCTAAATCTGCTTGGAAGTGGTATATTGGTGATGGAAATGGTATGTTGAATGGAGTTTCATCATTAAAAATGACAATGCAATCGATTGCGTATGAACAAGGAAATGATACTGAAGCGGGATGGGCTGCTGACGCATTATTTGCTAATAAAGTATGGGTACGTGGCGAATATTTTGTACTACATGTTGGTTGTGATGATAATAATGGAACGGTTAATGTTCGTTTGCGCGTTGTTAAAAGCGATGGAACAATCGTAATATTAAATCCAATATCTTATAACGCAGAACAGGTTACCACTGCTCAAGATGGTTGGTTAACGATTCATTATTCGCAATGGGTATTTGGTACTAAATTGGTTTATGATTTCACAAATTATAACGATGCAGTCGTAACAATATTAGTCGAACAAGATCAAAATGAAACAGCATCTGGTACTAGTTGTACTTTATGGTTTAATAAAGCTGAATTTATAAAAGGTGCTGATTATACAGCTTATAACACATTAAAAGCCGAAGTTACGGCGGCCAACTATCAAGCTGAAAATTATACTGTAGAAAGTTTCACAGCATATACTCAAGCATTAGAAAACTTTAATAATGTTAGTTTAAAACTTACTGTGAAAGAACAAGGAGTATTGGATGGTGTTATCACTGCACTAGAAAATGCAATTACAGGACTAGTAGAATTAGGTGGTACTGAACTTGCCGAATCCGTTTTAGGATTAAATACTTCAACTTGGAAGGCAATGGAAGTAGATAATAAAACAGAGTGGGGCGATGATAATGCAGATGCAGGTGCATGGGGTCTACGAGGAACAGAAGATTTAGAAACGAAGAAAGATTGGAAATATTTCCCAGGTGCTAATGCTACTCTATATCATTTAGATAATCCAAATGCATCCTTACAATCAATAGCATATGAAACTGATGATGATGTTAGTGGAATGAGTGTTGACGCATTATTCGCTAACAAAGTGTTAGTATCGAAACCATACTTTATGATATATGTGGGCTGTGATACTGCCGACAACTTAATTAATATTCGCCTTCGAGTAATTCTTGAAGATGGAACTTTCGTAATAGTCAATCCGTTAGAATATACAACTGGAGAATATACTCCGCTAGAAAATGGTTGGGGAACAGTCAAAGCTGGACAATGGGTATACGGAACTAAAATTAAATATGATTTTAGTACTTATAATGGAAAAGAAATAACTATTTTATTAGAACAAGATTCTTATAGCGATACTAATCCAACTTTATGGTTTAATAGAGCGGTATTTGAAAATGCGGCTGACTATACAGCCTATAATACATTAAAAGCCGAAGTTACGGCGGCCAACTATCAGGCTGAAAATTATACTGTAGAAAGTTTCGCAGCATATACTCAAGCATTAGAAAACTTTAATAATGTTAGTTTAAAACTTACTGTGAAAGAACAAGGAGTATTGGATGGTGTTATCACTGCACTAGAAAATGCAATAACAGGATTAGTTGAAGATGTTGGTGTTGAACTTGCCGAATCCGTTTTAGGATTAAATACTTCAACTTGGAAGGCAATGGAAGTAGATAATAAAACAGAGTGGGGCGATGATAATGCAGATGCAGGTGCATGGGGTCTACGAGGAACAGAAGATTTAGAAACGAAGAAAGATTGGAAGTATTTCCCAGGTGCTAATGCTACTCTATATCATTTAGATAATCCAAATGCATCCTTACAATCAATAGCATATGAAACTGATGATGATGTTAGTGGAATGAGTGTTGACGCATTATTCGCTAACAAAGTGTTAGTATCGAAACCATACTTTATGATATATGTGGGCTGTGATACTGCCGACAACTTAATTAATATTCGCCTTCGAGTAATTCTTGAAGATGGAACTTTCGTAATAGTCAATCCGTTAGAATATACAACTGGAGAATATACTCCGCTAGAAAATGGTTGGGGAACAGTCAAAGCTGGACAATGGGTATACGGAACTAAAATTAAATATGATTTTAGTACTTATAATGGAAAAGAAATAACTATTTTATTAGAACAAGATTCTTATAGCGATACTAATCCAACTTTATGGTTTAATAGAGCGGTATTTGAAAATGCGGCTGACTATACAGCCTATAATACATTAAAAGCCGAAGTTACGGCGGCCAACTATCAGGCTGAAAATTATACTGTAGAAAGTTTCGCAGCATATACTCAAGCATTAGAAAACTTTAATAATGTTAGTTTAAAACTTACTGTGAAAGAACAAGGAGTATTGGATGGTGTTATCACTGCACTAGAAAATGCAATTACAGGATTAGTTGAAGATGTTGGTGTTGAACTTGCCGAATCCGTTTTAGGATTAAATACTTCAACTTGGAAGGCAATGGAAGTAGATAATAAAACAGAGTGGGGCGATGATAATGCAGATGCAGGTGCATGGGGTCTACGAGGAACAGAAGATTTAGAAACGAAGAAAGATTGGAAGTATTTCCCAAGTGCTAATGCTACTCTATATCATTTAGATAATCCAAATGCATCCTTACAATCAATAGCATATGAAACTGATGATGATGTTAGTGGAATGAGTGTTGACGCATTATTCGCTAACAAAGTGTTAGTATCGAAACCATACTTTATGATATATGTGGGCTGTGATACTGCCGACAACTTAATTAATATTCGCCTTCGAGTAATTCTTGAAGATGGAACTTTCGTAATAGTCAATCCGTTAGAATATACAACTGGAGAATATACTCCGCTAGAAAATGGTTGGGGAACAGTCAAAGCTGGACAATGGGTATACGGAACTAAAATTAAATATGATTTTAGTACTTATAATGGAAAAGAAATAACTATTTTATTAGAACAAGATTCTTATAGCGATACTAATCCAACTTTATGGTTTAATAGAGCGGTATTTGAAAATGCGGCTGACTATACAGCCTATAATACATTAAAAGCCGAAGTTACGGCGGCCAACTATCAGGCTGAAAATTATACTGTAGAAAGTTTCGCAGCATATACTCAAGCATTAGAAAACTTTAATAATGTTAGTTTAAAACTTACTGTGAAAGAACAAGGAGTATTGGATGGTGTTATCACTGCACTAGAAAATGCAATAACAGGATTAGTTGAAGATGTTGGTGTTGAACTTGCCGAATCCGTTTTAGGATTAAATACTTCAACTTGGAAGGCAATGGAAGTAGATAATAAAACAGAGTGGGGCGATGATAATGCAGATGCTGGATTATGGGGTCTACGAGGAACAGAAGATTTAGAAACGAAGAAAGATTGGAAGTATTTCCCAGGTGCTAATGCTACTCTATATCATTTAGATAATCCAAATGCATCCTTACAATCAATAGCATATGAAACTGATGATGATGTTAGTGGAATGAGTGTTGACGCATTATTCGCTAACAAAGTGTTAGTATCGAAACCATACTTTATGATATATGTGGGCTGTGATACTGCCGACAACTTAATTAATATTCGCCTTCGAGTAATTCTTGAAGATGGAACTTTCGTAATAGTCAATCCGTTAGAATATACAACTGGAGAATATACTCCGCTAGAAAATGGTTGGGGAACAGTCAAAGCTGGACAATGGGTATACGGAACTAAAATTAAATATGATTTTAGTACTTATAATGGAAAAGAAATAACTATTTTATTAGAACAAGATTCTTATAGCGATACTAATCCAACTTTATGGTTTAATAGAGCGGTATTTGAAAATGCGGCTGACTATACAGCCTATAATACATTAAAAGCCGAAGTTACGGCGGCCAACTATCAGGCTGAAAATTATACTGTAGAAAGTTTCGCAGTATATACTCAAGCATTAGAAAACTTTAATAATGTTAGTTTAAAACTTACTGTGAAAGAACAAGGAGTATTGGATGGTGTTATCACTGCACTAGAAAATGCAATAACAGGATTAGTTGAAGATGTTGGTGTTGAACTTGCCGAATCCGTTTTAGGATTAAATACTTCAACTTGGAAGGCAATGGAAGTAGATAATAAAACAGAGTGGGGCGATGATAATGCAGATGCTGGATTATGGGGTCTACGAGGAACAGAAGATTTAGAAACGAAGAAAGATTGGAAGTATTTCCCAGGTGCTAATGCTACTCTATATCATTTAGATAATCCAAATGCATCCTTACAATCAATAGCATATGAAACTGATGATGATGTTAGTGGAATGAGTGTTGACGCATTATTCGCTAACAAAGTGTTAGTATCGAAACCATACTTTATGATATATGTGGGCTGTGATACTGCCGACAACTTAATTAATATTCGCCTTCGAGTAATTCTTGAAGATGGAACTTTCGTAATAGTCAATCCGTTAGAATATACAACTGGAGAATATACTCCGCTAGAAAATGGTTGGGGAACAGTCAAAGCTGGACAATGGGTATACGGAACTAAAATTAAATATGATTTTAGTACTTATAATGGAAAAGAAATAACTATTTTATTAGAACAAGATTCTTATAGCGATACTAATCCAACTTTATGGTTTAATAGAGCGGTATTTGAAAATGCGGCTGACTATACAGCCTATAATACATTAAAAGCCGAAGTTACGGCGGCCAACTATCAGGCTGAAAATTATACTGTAGAAAGTTTCGCAGTATATACTCAAGCATTAGAAAACTTTAATAATGTTAGTTTAAAACTTACTGTGAAAGAACAAGGAGTATTGGATGGTGTTATCACTGCACTAGAAAATGCAATAACAGGATTAGTTGAAGATGTTGGTGTTGAACTTGCCGAATCCGTTTTAGGATTAAATACTTCAACTTGGAAGGCAATGGAAGTAGATAATAAAACAGAGTGGGGCGATGATAATGCAGATGCTGGATTATGGGGTCTACGAGGAACAGAAGATTTAGAAACGAAGAAAGATTGGAAGTATTTCCCAGGTGCTAATGCTACTCTATATCATTTAGATAATCCAAATGCATCCTTACAATCAATAGCATATGAAACTGATGATGATGTTAGTGGAATGAGTGTTGACGCATTATTCGCTAACAAAGTGTTAGTATCGAAACCATACTTTATGATATATGTGGGCTGTGATACTGCCGACAACTTAATTAATATTCGCCTTCGAGTAATTCTTGAAGATGGAACTTTCGTAATAGTCAATCCGTTAGAATATACAACTGGAGAATATACTCCGCTAGAAAATGGTTGGGGAACAGTCAAAGCTGGACAATGGGTATACGGAACTAAAATTAAATATGATTTTAGTACTTATAATGGAAAAGAAATAACTATTTTATTAGAACAAGATTCTTATAGCGATACTAATCCAACTTTATGGTTTAATAGAGCGGTATTTGAAAATGCGGCTGACTATACAGCCTATAATACATTAAAAGCCGAAGTTACGGCGGCCAACTATCAGGCTGAAAATTATACTGTAGAAAGTTTCGCAGTATATACTCAAGCATTAGAAAACTTTAATAATGTTAGTTTAAAACTTACTGTGAAAGAACAAGGAGTATTGGATGGTGTTATCACTGCACTAGAAAATGCAATCACAGGATTAGTTGAAGATGTTGGTGTTGAACTTGCCGAATCCGTTTTAGGATTAAATACTTCAACTTGGAAGGCAATGGAAGTAGATAATAAAACAGAGTGGGGCGATGATAATGCAGATGCAGGTGCATGGGGTCTACGAGGAACAGAAGATTTAGAAACGAAGAAAGATTGGAAGTATTTCCCAGGTGCTAATGCTACTCTATATCATTTAGATAATCCAAATGCATCCTTACAATCAATAGCATATGAAACTGATGATGATGTTAGTGGAATGAGTGTTGACGCATTATTCGCTAACAAAGTGTTAGTATCGAAACCATACTTTATGATATATGTGGGCTGTGATACTGCCGACAACTTAATTAATATTCGCCTTCGAGTAATTCTTGAAGATGGAACTTTCGTAATAGTCAATCCGTTAGAATATACAACTGGAGAATATACTCCGCTAGAAAATGGTTGGGGAACAGTCAAAGCTGGACAATGGGTATACGGAACTAAAATTAAATATGATTTTAGTACTTATAATGGAAAAGAAATAACTATTTTATTAGAACAAGATTCTTATAGCGATACTAATCCAACTTTATGGTTTAATAGAGCGGTCTTCACTGATCCAACATTACAATATTCAATATGGGGATTTGATGATGCTGCATGGAAGGCAATGGAAGTAGATAATAAAACAGAGTGGGGCGATGATAATGCAGATGCTGGATTATGGGGTCTACGAGGAACAGAAGATTTAGAAACGAAGAAAGATTGGAAATATTTTCCAGGTACGAATGCTACATTACATCAATTAGATAATCCAAATGCATCTTTACAATCAATAGCATATGAAACTGATGATGATGTTAGTGGAATGAGTGTTGACGCATTATTCGCTAATAAAGTCATTGTATCAAAAGATAAGTTTGTTGTTACTGTAGGGTGTGATGGTGCAGCTAATTCAATCAATGTAAGAATTAGTTTAGTACTTTCTAATGGGACAATCGTTAACTTAACGCCTTCAAAAACTAGTAGTAAAGAATCTGCGACTTATACTGCTCTTGAAGATGGTTGGGGAACTGTTACAGGCTCTCAATGGGTATATGGTTTAGATATTGAGTATGATATGAGTGCTTATTCGGGCCAAACTGTAACAATTTTATTAGAACAAGATGCTTATGATGGATCAAATCCGACACTTTGGTTGAATAGATTAGTATTTGTTAACTAATAATAAAAAACTTGATGTCTACTGGGATTTACCCAGTAGACATATATTTTATATACGTTTTTATAATGTTTCAAAAAAGAGGAAAAGATAATATGAAAAGAATGATATTTCTAATGTCTTTGATATTGTTATTATTTGGTTTATTTGGATGTGAACCCAAAGGCAATGAAGAGGAAATATGGAATAAATTTAATAATGCATTACAATTAACATCTTCATTACAATATTATTCAATAGAAACGATTGAAATAATAAATGGTGAAACAACAAATGGAAAAATGATATATACTACAGATGAACTTAATAAAAGCATCGCTTATAAAGAAGAGGGAAATGTTAAGTCTTGGTGGTATGATGGGTTAATTTACACTGAAGAAAACAATAAAAAAATTAAAAAAGCAATCCCCATAAATGATTTTTTAAAAATAAGTTCATCAGAGTTTGTATGGACTTTTGAAATGGTTAAGGATATAAAAAAGATAGGTGATACTATTACATTTAGTATTGATTTAAGTGAGTTTGAGTTTTGTAAAGTTGTAGCGAAAATAGGAAAAGTTTTTTTGGGGCAAATAACGGTTGAAGTTAATATGATTGTAAATAACGAGAGTGTTAATAAGTCGTTAACATATAAATATATAAACCCTGGGAAGAAGCCAACTGTTTCACTCCCTGAGAATATTGATGATTATCATTACTAAGGAGGGAAAATATGATAAAAAAAATATTATGCACTTTTTTTGTTTTTATTTCTATTTTGTTTGTGGTGAGTTGCAACAATAATAGCGTATCTGGATTTAATGGTAATTACGATGAAGCATTAGGGCTGAATCCCGAAAAAACATTAAGAACAATTGGAACGTGGACAAAAACTGGTATTGTCAATCATTGGCATTCAGGTACGGACGCTGGTCCAATGATTATGTATGGAATAGAGGGATTAGTTCAATATGTTAGAACAACTGATACTTATTATTATTTATTGGCAGAAAGCATAGTTAATAATGATAATGGGACTACTACAATTAATTTACGTGAGAATGCAAAATGGCATGATGGAACATCTTTTGTTGCTGATGATGTGTTAGCTTTTTATGCAATTGATTATCAAAATGATATTTGCAAATATTGGTCAAAATTAGAAAAAGTGGACGATAAAACGTTGTTAATCACATGGAAGACTTATCGAGAGCCTTCTGATGAAGCAAAAATAATGTTATTAGCGGTAGACACTAAATTAGGAAGTGTTCAATATAAAGAATTCAAAGATTATGCTGATCGAGCATTGAATGTCATCAATAGTTTAGAAGATATCAGCCCAGAAGATTTGAAACAAGATTATACATCAAATATAGTTCAACCATATGGAAAAAAATGGAATTCATCTGCATCAGCCCAAATGGGTGCAATATTAAATGAGATGAGAGCGTATGAGCCAAGTTGGTATATAGCAACTGGTCCTTATAAATTACAACGCTATACCGAAACCGAAATGATATTAGAAAAAAATGAAAATTATTATTTAGACAATAGTAAATCATTCGATAAAATATATGTTTATCAAACGCCAAATAATGTTAATCAAATTTATTCGATGTTAGCTAATGGTACTATAGACTATTTCGATGGCTGTCCTTTGGCAGAAACAATTGACGACATTTTGGTCAAAAATCCTTCTATGGTTCATTATAAAATGATTGACCAAAATTCGTGCGGGTTATATTTTAATTTAGAAAAAGATATTTGGGAAAATATTAAGGTGCGTGAAGCATTCCAATATATTTTTGATCGTGAACAAATAACAAAATTCTCGCAACCTTATGCAACCGTATCATGGTATCCGATGTTAACAATGACACAAAGTCAAGCAGAAAAATGTATGAGTCCTGATGCTTTTAATAAATTGCCAAAATATAGTAATAATTTAGATACAGCAAAAAAATTACTGGAAGAAGCAGGATGGAGAAAAACCGACAATATTTGGTACGATGAAAACGGTAAAAAAGTGGATTTAACTTTAGGTGTTGAAAATATCACGTTATTTGTGAATATGGCTCAAGTTGTTCAAAATCAATTAAATATGTTTGGTATAACTACTACAATAAAACTTGGAGAAAACTGGGGCACATGGTTTGCAACCGGTAGGCAAGATGATAGTATTTATGATTTTGTGGTTGGTGTAACTGATGCCAACAGTTATACTACCCATCCATATGGTTTTATGCGCCATTTTTTTGACGTTTTAAACGCACATATGCTTCATTTACCAACATCGAAAGTGACTAGTAGATGGGATGTGACATTGGAACGAGCAGACGGTATGGGTACTGTAGAGTTAATTGATGAAATTGACAAACTATATTTAATTGAGGGTGAAGAATTAATGAAAACGACCGATAATATTGTTTATGGATTTGCTAAACATTTATTTGGAGTTCAATTTTTTGAAAATGTTACTGGTTCATTTTTCAATACAGATACCGTTTGGGGGTTACCAGGACTAGAAGAATTGGCTAAAGATAGTAGAAATATTGAATATATTCCACAACCTAAAGATAGGTATTTTAATGAAATTGCGGATTTAAATGCTTACTATACACAAGGTAGTGTATATGGATTAGGAATTATATATCCAAGAGATTAAATAAAATGAGAAGAAAACAAGAATCAGGAACAAAAGTATATAATTTCTTTTTAAAAATATGGGAAGTTATTCGTCAATTCCTTTACAAATATAGATTTTTATGGATGCGCATAGGCATAGCTTTATTTACGTTGATGTTAGCTATGTTTTTATGTTTTTTCTTGTTGGAATTGATGCCAGCTGATTCAGTTGAGCAAATGGCTATTAAACTAGCTGTTGAAAGAAGAATTTCTCTTGAAGAAGCTAGAGAATTAGCAATTCAAATTTTAGGTTATAATCCAGATGCTTCAGTTTTTAGTAAGTTAGGTATGTATATTTCTAATTTGTTTAAAGGAAATTTAGGTTCTAGTATAGTAAACCCATCAATAAATGTAAATAGTGTTATTAAGAAAACCTTACCTTGGACTTTGTTAATTGCAACTTTTTCTTTAATTATCAGTTTTGGGCTAGGGACACTTTTAGGCGCGTATATGGCTTGGAAAAGGGGCAAGGTAACAGATGGAGCAATGACAAGTTATATAGTCATTTCTAGTGCTATTCCAGATTATATATTTGCCCTTTTAGTCCTGTTCTTTTTTGCGTATAAGTTGCAATGGTTTCCACAGATGGGAGCATACAGTATTACATATACTCCTGGTTTTAATATTGGATTTATTGGTAGTTGCTTATATCACGCTGCACTACCAATTTTTGCAAATGTTTTTATTCAAACTGCTGGTTGGGCTTTACTTATGCGAGGTAGTTCGGTAGCAGTTATGAGTGAAGATTATATTTGGGCAGCAAGGGCTAGAGGAATTCCCGAGAAGATAATTGTCAGCAAATACATGAGAAAAAACGCATTACTACCACTAATCGCTTCAGTTGCTCTTTCTTTTGCGGGACTATTTGGAGGTTCTCCACTGATGGAAAGCATTTTTAATTATCCAGGAATAGGTCAAGCGTTTGGGCTGTATATAGCGCAAAGAGATTATTTTATGATAATTGGTATTTTACTTTTCCAAAGTTTCATATTAATTGTTGCTAATTTAATTGCTGATTCAGTATATTCTATTATTGATCCTCGCATAAGGAGGAGTGCATAATGGATAATATTCAAATGAAAAGTAACCTTACTTTTAAACTGATATTCGTAAAAACTATAAGAAAAATAAAAGGGTTCTTTAGAAAGATATATAGTAATAAAAAATCCGGAATTGGCTTCTCTATCATATTAATTTTTGTATTAATGGCCATAATAGGAAGTTTTTTACCACCTGCAGAAATTGTTGGAGGAAAATTTCAAAGCCCATCAATTAGACACCCATTGGGTACAGACCATTTGGGCAGAGATCTATTGTTTCAAATAATTGCTGGGTCAAGAGATGTATTAACAATTGCTTTTCTTACAGGTGTATTTACAGTAATAATAGGAGTATTTTTGGGTTTAGTTAGTGGTTTGATTGGGGGCTGGGTTGATAGAATATTACAACTTATTACCAATTTGTTTTTGACTGTTCCTAGTTTCCCAATTTTATTGGTATTATCAACTTTGATAGTCATTAGAGACAACATTACTTTTGCTTTAATATTGTCATTATGGAATTGGGCTGGACTAAGTAGAGCCGTAAGGGCTCAAATTATCTCTTTAAAAGAAAGAGATTTTATTCAAATATGTAATGTCATGGGGATGAAAAAATCTCGTATTATTATTAGTGAACTAATGCCCAATATTGCATCTTATATTGCGGTTAATTTTATTCAAATAATGAGGGGAGCAATTACAGGATCTGTAGGAATTATGATGCTGGGATTGGCCGCATTAGACAGTACCAATTGGGGAACCATGTTATATTTAATATTTCAGATGGGTTATCTAACCAATCAAGCAGCAATTTTTTACGTTATGTCACCAATTGTGTGTATTGTTGTTTTTCAGTTTGGAATAGTTATGTTTGCTAATGGAGTAGACGAAGTATTAAATCCACGTCTACGAAAGAATTGAGGTGATTTCATTGAAAGATATTATTGCAGAATTTCAAAATGTATCAATAGACTATGAGATGAAAAGGATTACCCTACATGCATGTACCGATATTTCGATGAAATTACCTAGAGGGAAAATTACTGCATTGGTAGGGGAATCGGGTAGTGGTAAAACCACACTTGCATCAGCTTTATTAAATTGTATTACTTCACCGGGCCGTGTTTCTAGTGGCAAAGTATTGTTGCATTCAGAAAAAAACAATCAGACAATTGATGTTACTGAATTATCTGTTACTGAGTTAAATCTGTTTAGATGGAACAATGTTTCAATGGTTTTTCAAGGAGCACAAAGTGTTTTAAATCCTATTGTTACTATTTTCAATCAATTTTATGAGACATTAGTTGTTCATGGGGTTAATCTTTCTAAAAAAGAAGCTCGTGTCAGATTTGTTGAATTATTAGAAAGACTTAATTTAAGGCCAGATGTATTGGATGCGTATCCACATGAAATTAGTGGTGGAATGAAACAACGCGTTATGATTGCTTTTTCGATGCTATTAGATCCAGAAATAATTATTTTAGATGAACCGACCACTGCTTTAGATGTTATTACTCAAAGTTATATTTTTTCATTGTTAAAAGAAATAAATAAAGAAAAAGGAACTACAATGTTGTTATTAACACATGATATAGCTGTAGTGGCTGAGTATGCTGATTATATGGGAATAATGTACGGTGGGAGAATTATGGAGTTTGGAACAGTCGAAGATGTATTTAATTATAAATATAATCCATACACTAGAGGTTTAATAAATTCAACTCCTTCAATTATACGTGATAATTCAGAAATTAAACCAATTCCTGGAATTCCAATCGATATTACATCTTTACCTGAAGGATGTGGGTTTGCTGAAAGATGCAATAAATGTATGGCGATATGTAAAGAAAGAGTACCTTCAGATATTTTTATGGGCAAAGATCATTTTGTAAAATGCCATATTTATTCGAAAGGAGACGAATAATATGTTGGAATTAAAAAATGTTGGAATGAGCTTTGATGTAAAAGGAAAACTTTTCAAACGCGAAAAGAAAGCTGTCGTCATACGAGATTTCAGTCTAACAATTGGCGATAGTGAAATAATCGCAATAGTTGGAGAATCTGGTTGTGGGAAAACAACTATCGGTAAAATTATTACGGGACTATTAAAACCTACTTCTGGAGAATTATTTTTCGAAGGTATAAATATACGTCAAGAAGCAAAAAAAAGCAGATCTAACTATCGAAGAAATGTTCAATTTATTCAACAAGATAGTTATGCTGCACTTAATCCGGTTAAAACGATTTATCAATCATTATGTGCTGCTTTAGAAACTCATAATCCAAAGATAAGTAAAGAGAAAACGAATAGTAGAATTGAAGAATTAATGAGTTTTGTGGGGTTAACACCGACTGCTCAATATTTGTTTAAATATCCACACCAATTATCTGGAGGTCAAAGACAAAGAGTTCTAATGGCAAGAGCATTGGCCATGGAGCCAAAATTAATAGTGGCTGATGAGCCAGTTAGTATGATAGATGTTTCATTAAGAATTTCAATTCTAAATTTAATATCAAAATTGAATGAAAAATTAAATATTGCTTTTATATACATTACTCATGATTTAGCTACTGCTAAATATATTGCACAAAATGGAAGAATTTGTGTAATGTATTTAGGAGATATAGTTGAATTAGGAAGTGTTAATGATATTTTATTTAGTCCAAAACATCCGTACACCCAGGCACTTATTACGGCAATTCCAATTCCAGATCCTAAGTTAGCTTCATCACATAAAGAAATTCCCATTAAAGGAATGGAAATGACAAAGTTAACTGAACGGGATGAAGGCTGCCCTTTTGCGCCGCGTTGCCCATACGCCACAGATAAATGTTTAAAAGGTAATATTGAATATGTTGAAGTAGATAATACCTTAGTTAAATGTTGTAATTTAAATGAGGTTCCAAAATGGGAAATTTAGCAAAAAGGATTTTTATTCAAATGGCAATGGTTTTGGCAATTATATGTATATTTACATTGTTTATTGTAGAACCGCATTCTGCTGAGTTTTATATTGTAATTATTGCGGGTTCAATTAACTGTTGTATTGTTATAATAGGGTTAATTTTAAGATTGAGAGGAAGAAAAAAAGAATGAAAAAAATAGTAATTATGATAATGATATTTCTTTCATTAATGTTTGTTGGCAAATTCAACATTCCAGCAACAGAATCAAATGTAAACTTTTCACCTGAAATAATAGCGGATGATGATTCTTATGAAACGGTTATTATAGCCGATGCTATTGTAACTTCAGAACCATTTAATGCTGATCCAACAGGCATTTCAGATAGCACTAATGCAATTAAAGATGCTATAACACAAGTTTCTAAAAATGGTGGTGGTACGGTTTATTTACCTGAAGGGAAATATCGGATTACAAGTAGTATTACCATTGATAATTATGTCACATTAATAGGTAAATACAAAAATCCTGATTTAAATGAAGGATATGGGACAATCATTATTGCTGATATAGAATCTTCAATTGCAGATCTTCCGGGATTATTTAGGTTAAGAGGAAGTAGCGGTGTGGTTGGCCTAACAATATGGTATCCACGACAAACAATTAAAGATGTTAGACCATTTCCGTATACTTTTGAAATAATGGGTGGTGCCTATACAATTCTTGAGCATATGCAATTTACAATTCAAAATGTGACATTGATAAATTCTTACAAAGGAGTTGCAGCTAGTCGAACAATTAATCCAAATATTAAAATTGGAATTCAAGACGCTCATGAAAATCTAGTAATTGAAAATTTGAAAGGCACTCCATTAAAATATGGATTAAACATTGTAAATGAGTCCGATATTGGTTATTATAAAAATATTCATTTTTCACCAAAATATTGGTCAGAAGCAATAGAATTAGGTGGGCCAAACTATTCTGATATCAGAGAATATACATATAATCAAGCTTGTGGTTTAGTGTTAGGAGATTTAGAATGGTCTCCATATTACGACATTACTGTCTCAGGTTATAAAACTGGTGTTCATATAATTAAGGGGACACGTATTCAAGAAGAACTTCCTATTGCTTTTATGGGAGGCTTTTATAAATTGAATGTGAATGATTGTTACTATGGATTAATAGTGGATGAATTATTTAAAGGCTGGGGAATGTTAGTTACCAAAAGTTCAATTAGTAGTGAAAAAGTAGCGGTGGCAAATAATGCTGATGTTGGTTATGTTCGTTTAACTAATGTTAATATAGAAGGTGATTTATACGGTGAAAGAATATATATTAATGAGGCTATTACTCCAGAAGTTGTAATTGAAACACCGCAAATAAATAGACCGGCCAAACGATTGTTTAATGTTATGGACTATGGAGTAGTTGCCGATGGACATGAGGAGTGTTCTTTACAAATCCAACAAGCATTAGATAATGCGAGAGACGCTGGTGGCGGAATTGTATATTTGCCAGCAGGATACTATAAAATTAGTCAACCACTAAAGGTATATGATGGTGTTCAATTACGCGGTTGTGTTCCGGTTGCAAATCGTGACACTTTAGGAAAGAGTGAAGGAACTATAATTTTTAGTTATTATGATAAGGACTCTGAAACGAATTTATCTGATAATTCATTTATTACTTTAGGAAATAATGCAGGATTATATGGATTGCGAATTTGTTATCCCAACAATAATCTATGGTTAATATCAGAAGACACATACCATATTAATAGAAGTGCATTCACTGTTAATTTAAAAGGTGATGGAGCATACTGTTGTAATGTCGGGTTAGTAAATAGTTATAACGGTATTAGAGTTGAAGGTAATAATACAGTGGTAAAAAATGTTCCATCGTTATTTTTTAATTACGGAATTTATATAGATGGTGCAAATAATGTTCATGTAGAAAATGTATTTTCAAACGCTACTGTTGCTACTCAAAGTGGACTTCAACAAAAGTTTCCTGATTTATTCAAAAATGGTTGGATGTGGCGTATTTCTCATTTATGGAATTATTATACATATACAGAAAAAAATACAAAAATTTTTGAAGTTGTAGATAGTCAAAATGTAAACATTATGAGTGTTTTTACATTTTGTTCAGCTAGAATCTTAAAGGCAACGAATAGTGAAGTTACTATGAACGGTTGTGGTGCTGATAGGATGTGGCAAGATGGAATTGTTGTTGATTTAAATTCAAGTAATTTAATAATGATTAATCAATTGAAGTATCATTGTATGATGTTTAATATTGATGAAAACAGTAAGATTAATATTTATGGAAGAATGAATTTAATTTTAGGTAACGTTCCATCAATACACGATGTGGAACACAATATGGTAAATAATTTAGTGGTAAGGGATATTAATCCAATTTTGATAAATAAAAAAGTATCAGTTTTATATGACGAAATCGAATGGGTTGATAAGCCAAGTACTAAAAATCCCTTAAATGATATCTTAAATGACTTAAGATAAAAGGAATGAAATTGTGTTTATTTTATATGGAAGGAAGTATTAATTTATGAAAAAACATATTAAAAACTTATTTATTGTGTGTTTAATGGTGTTAGGCTTTTTGTTGACGTCTTGTACTGAAAATGAGGTTCCTGTTGATGATATTGTTGTACGAGGCATTGGTTTTTCTAATGGGACACTAGTTTTATCACATGGAGATGAAGTAACATTAGCGGCTACGGTAATGCCAACAGATTCTAATCATCCGGTAGAATGGACCAGCAATGATGTAAGTATTGCCACGGTATCCAAAAACGGAGTGGTTAAGGGTGTTTCTGTAGGAGAAACAAAAATCAAAATAATCGCTGGTAAATTTACAAAAGAAATAACGGTTGTGGTTAATGAATATATTCCAATATCATCTATTTCTTTTCCACAAGAGGAATTAGAAGTAGAAGTGGGAATTAGGAAACAATTAGACTATACAATAGAACCATCTAATGCAACGTATAAAAATTTAATTTTTTCTGTAGAACCTTCCAACGCAGGTGTTAAGGTAAGTTCTTTGGGTATTATTGAAGTTGAAAATGGTTTAGATGGTGGTTCACAATTCACAATTACCGCCAAATCATATAGGGAACAAGACATTGTTGCGACCATCACATTAATTATTTCAACATATGTTATTGAGGACATAAAATTAGTTGAAAACGATTTTTATACAGAAATAACAGAAATCATTGTACCTCTCGATGAGCCGTATAGAGTAATTTTCCCAATGGTCCAACCAGAAAAAGCCTTATCTCCGGAGGAAAAATTAGATGTTTTGTGGACGAGTGATAATGAAGCTGTTTGTACTGTAAACGAAAAAGGAAGATTATTGTTTCATAGTGAAGGGACAGCCAATATCACAATGTCAAGTAATGGTATTGTAAAAACAGTTCCAGTAACTGTTGGTCCTATATCTGGTAATTTCATTGAAGAATATTATATTCCACAACTATATATAGATGCAATAGAAGGATTTATTGCGCCCACAGATTTAGGATGGGTTACTCTGGCTGATTTCAGAGGTGGAGGGACCGGTGCTGCAGATGCAAAACAATTTGTTTTTGAAAAATATAAATATGCTACAGGGCCAAGTAGCTGGTTTGCGGGTGGAGGCTATTGTGTTGAAATGGGTGGTTGGGACAATATTCACAGCGGATTAGAAGATGATGATATGGAAGGCGGCGGATATGCTAATCTATTTATGTGGACCAAAGTCAAATTGGGAAGCGAAAGCAAAAAATTAAGAGCTCATTTTCAATATCGCCAAACAGATGCTACATTTAAGTATAAACTACGGTTCACATTTATTGATCCATTAACTAAAGAAGTATTTCACTTATCAGATTGGCAAATAGGGGATTTTAAAACAGATCCTAATTTAGCTGCTGGTGAATCGTTTATTGAAGCTGATATACCTGAAAAGTTTAAAGGTAAAACAGTCTTAATGTTATTGGAATATGATGACATTGATTATCCTACTGATGGTATTTTGAATGGTGTAGAATCCGTAAATATTAAATATTTTACAATTTTAAATTATGACGGACAGCCAATTGAAAATTCATTATGGGTTTTAGGTGATAGTATCATGACAGAGGATTTTACTGGATCAATGTTAGCTAATATCGCTAATGAAGCTGGTTATACTTTGTTCCGTGATACTATCTCTGGATCAACAATTGCTCCAGCATCATCAATAGGTATGATTGACCATATTGATTCTAACTATTATGAAAACAGCTTTGGTATGTTTGGGACGCCAAAAGTAATTGCTATTCAAAGAGGAACAAACGACGTTTTTTGGAGTAATCAACCTGGTAATGCATTAAAACTTGGAGATGTTAATAGTACAGATAAAACTACCACTTACGGAGCGATACGTTATACGATAAATTACTTCATGACCAAATATCCTGGGGTAAAAATTATTTGGTCAAATATGATATATAGAGCTGATGTTGAATTAGAAAAAATTATGGAATATAACAATAACTTAACTATTATATGTGCCGAATTTGAAAATGTTGAAGTCTTTGATTTGTACACTTTAACCGGTATTAATGCTTCAAATGAAACTCAATATTTAATTGATGGTATTCATCCATCTAATTTAGGGAAAAAAATTTTAACTAATTTATGGATTCAAAAGCTTAAGGAATATGATAAATAGTATTAAAAAGTAAAGTGTTTTTGTAATTAACGATATATTATGCGGGAGAGATAATTATGAAAGATTGGTATAAAAATGCAGTTATTTATCAAATTTATCCTCAAAGTTTTAAAGATTCAAATAACGATGGCATAGGTGATATTTTAGGAATAATCGAAAAATTAGATTATTTAAAATACCTTGGTGTTGATGCAATATGGATTTCACCAATGTATGAAAGTCCAAATTATGATAATGGTTATGATGTAAAGGACTATTATAAGTTACAAAGCTGTTATGGTAGTGATGACGATTTTGATTTATTAGTTGCAGAAGCTCACAAAAGAGACATTAAAATAATAATGGATTTAATTATAAATCATACTTCGCACGAACATTTTTGGTTTGTTGAGTCTAAAAAAAATAAAACTAACCCTAAAAGTGATTGGTATATATGGAAAGATCCAAAACCTGACGGTAGTGAACCTACAAATTGGCGAGCTTTGTTTGGTGGATCAACTTGGACATATTGCCAAAATCGCAATCAGTATTATTTTCACACTTTTTCTCCATATCAACCAGATTTAAATTGGAAAAGCAAAGAGATGAAAAAGGAACTATTTAAGATGGTTAATTGGTGGATAAAACGAGGTGTGGATGGTTTTAGACTGGATGCTATCAATTTTATTGGTAAAGATAATTATACCGACGGAATATCACCTGATGGAAAATATGTTGATCCTTATCCTTTTATAGCAAACAAGCCATTAGTATATGATTATCTTAAAGAATTAAAAGAACATTGTTTCGGTCCGAATGATTCAATGACGGTTGGTGAAGCTTCATCCGCAAATGTTGATAATGCAATTAAATTTGCAGAACAGCTTGATATGATTTTTCAGTTTGAACATATTGCACTAGATGCTCATCCTACTATTCCGTGGAAAAGCCAAAATATTGATATTGTTAAATTAAAGGAAATTTTGAATAAATGGCAAACTCAATTGTACGGAAGGGCTTGGAATGCTATTTTTTGGGAAAATCACGATCAACCTCGAATAGTAACTAGATTAGGTTGTGAAAATAAATTTCGAGAAAAATCTGCCAAAATGTTGTCAACTTGTATTTATTTTATGCAAGGCACACCATTTGTTTATCAAGGACAAGAACTAGGTATGGTTAATACACGTTTTGATAAGATTAACGAAATTAGAGATATTGAAATAAAAAACGCTTTTAAATATCATGTAGATTCTGGTGATTGTTCAGAAGAAGAGATGTTATCTAGAATCAGTAGAAGGAGTCGTGATACTAGCAGAACACCAATGGCATGGGACGATTCAAAAAATGCTGGTTTTTCCAATCATACTCCGTGGATTAAAATCAATGAGCGTTACAGAGAGATTAATGTTAAAGAACAATTGATGCGATCTGATTCATGTTTGAATTATCACAAAAGATTGTTTGAGATAAGAAAAAAAATGCCAGTTATAGTGGATGGCACATTTGAATTGATAGATCCATTAAATTCAAAAGTATTTGCATACATAAGAAAAGATTCGAATCAGTCTATATTAATTTTATGTAATTTTAGTAATGAAGAAGTAACTTTCAATATTAATTTAAATGGAAATAAAAAAATAATTTTGTCAAATGATGATAATTCTACATTTTTAAAAGACAAAAAACTTAGTCCCTTTGAGGCGTTAGTGATAGAATTAAGATAGTGTTTACAAATAAAAAAAGAACGCGTTTTTTAAAATCTGCGTTCTTTATTCATTATTAATATCTCTTATAGAATTACGTTCAATAATAATTGGATCAATCACTTTATGGATAGGGGGGCGTTTATTCTTTTCGCTAATTCCAGAAATTAGTGTATCGGCGATTTCTTGACCCAATTTATTAATTTGATGACCAATAGCAGTGATATTCATTAAATCTGCCCATGAAGAATCATCGTAAAGTACTAAACTGATATCGTCATATATTTTTAGTGATAATTTGCTTAAAGCTTTAACGGTTTTAGTGTTTATTGCATCACTAATCGTAATTATAGCAGTAGGATTATTAGAAACAATTTTTGTGCAAATTTTTTCTAGTAGCAAATCATTATTTTTAATTAATATAATATTTTTTTCATTAATATTTATTTTGTGTTCGGTTAATGCTTCTCTATAACCATTAATTCTTTGTTTACATGCCATATCATCAAAACCAATAATCATTATGTTTTTGTGACCCGCCATTATTAACCGTTTTGTGGCAAGATAAGTGCCATAAAAATCATCAACTAAAACGGAATCTATGTCATCATAGACTTTTGTAAATAATTGCAAAGCGTATATACTGTTTTTGTTTAATAAATTTTCTATATTATTTTTGTTTATTGTGTTTGGAGAAAACATTATTCCAGATACACCAGAAGCAATAAAATTCTTAATTTTATCCTCAATATTATCGCTTTCAGAAAGTCCAAACGAAATTAACAAACGAAGTTTTTCGTTTTCCAGGTATGTTTCAATTGAGCGGATCAAACTATTAAAGAATGGATTTTGAACATCATTTACAATCAATCCAATATTTGAACCTCGTTTTCCCTTTAAATTTCGCGCATAGTAATTTGGGACATAACCCAATTCATCAATTGCTTCGTTAATAATCTTTAATTTATCTGCTGAAACTGAACTAGGATTTCTAATGGCACGTGATATTGTTGCCATTGAAATGCCTGTATGTTTCTCAATATCTTTTATAGTAACCATTAAATTTGTGTTTCCCCCTTTCCTATTTTCATGCTACATATCTGATGTCATTATATATTAAATCAGAAAATAAAACAACATAAAGTTTACTTGAGTTCCCCCGTTTTTTCTGAACCAAAATGAATTTTATTAAAAAACTTGATTTTTTGTCTAAAAACAAGGTTTTATATCCATTTTCAGGGTGAAAACCCTCAATTTGTGAGTTAAAATAGATTTGAAGAAAATATTCATACTCGCAAATGAAAGAGAGGTTTTCACATGTCTAATTTTACCACACTTTTTGACTATTTAATAAGAATAATTCAATCTATTTTAAGAACAATAATTAATGAAAAAAACGCCCACAATACAAATTTTATCTTGATATGGTATTTGGAATATTAAAATCATCTAGTATGGTTTTAAATGATATCGCATATTCCCTTAATGAAAATATAGCTTTAAAGAAGGTTAATGAAAGGCTATATAGAAATCTTTTAAAAGAAAATGATATTTCTACTTTTCATTCATATATTACTAAAGCTTTATCATATCTAAATAACGATAAAATGGTATTTCTAGTTGATGATTCAGATATAATAAAACCATATGGTGTTAAATTTGAAAATATAGGGATGGTTAAAGATGGATCTAGTCTTACAGAGAAATATGAAAAGGGGTATAGGTTAACAGCGATAGCTGGTTTAAGTAAAAATACAAAGCATCCAGTTCCTATTTATAATAAGGTTTATAGTGAGGAAAAGAAAGAATTTAAGTCAACAAATCTAGAAACAAAGAAAGCACTAAATATGGTAATATCCCATATAAAAGATTATCAAGGTGTATTCGTATTTGATAGAGGATATGACGATACTAAACTAATGAATTATCTTATATCAAACAAACAATATTTCGTTATAAGAATTAGAAATAATCGCGTCTTAAAGCGAAAAGATAAAAAAATAAAGATATTTGATGACGCCAAAAGACGAAAGGGTAAAGTAATAGTTCCGATTAAATATAGGGGTGAGGATATTAGTCTTAAAGTTTCACATATAGAAGGAAATATTAACCGCGTTAAAGATAAAATAACAATAATATTTTCCTATCTTGATTTTGAAACAGAACCAATGGTTTTAATAACAAATATTAAGATTCATTCAAAAGAAGATTTGATAAAAGCAAGCCTACACTATATATCAAGGTGGAAAATTGAAGAGTTATTTAGATTTAAGAAAGTTCAATTTGGGCTAGAAAATTTTAGAGTAAAAGCATCTACTTCAATTAATAATTTATTCTTTATTTTGGATATAGCAATGTTAGTTATGGTTCACATAATTGAACATAAGAATAGAAACATTATTTACAACGAACTTATGGCCTTAAGTAAGCGCATAAAAGATAATGTAAGTATTGAATACTATCAATTAATTACTGGAATAATGACTATTTTCGCTCGCAATGAAAAAGGGGTTAAAAATTATCAAAAAATAGAAAGATGGACAACTGAAGAATATAATCTTTTTAATTCTTTAGAATTAAAATCCAAGAAAAGAGTTCGGATTAAACAAGCAAAACACCAATGAAAATTAATGAAAACTTTATTTTTATCTATGTGTTTTGGGGGAACTCAAAAAAGTTTAATAATAGATTGGGAATTTTATTATTTGCTAAACTAATATTTGGGCACTTAATAGTTATTGAAAATTAGAAAATATAAAGAAAGGAGATATAATTAAATTACATTTGCATAAAATAATTTAGTTATGTAATTAGTCTATGTACATAGGTATTGATTTAGGAACTAGTAGTGTAAAGTTGGTTCTTGTTAGTAAAAATGGAAAGGTTATCCGAGAGGTTACGAAAAATTATCCTATTTATCATTTAAACAAAAATTGGAGTGAACAAAATCCTAATGATTGGTGGGATTCGACTGTTTCAGCGTTGGAAGATATTTTAATATCTACTGATAAAGAAAAAATCAAAGGCATTTCTGTTGCAGGACAAATGCATGGATTAGTGATTCTTGATTCAGAAGATAATATTATTCGCCCTGCGATTTTATGGAATGATGGGCGAGCTTTTCAAGAAACAGATTATTTGAATAACGTAGTTGGTAAAGAGAGACTAGTGGAGTACACTGGTAATTTTGCTTTCGCAGGTTTTACAGCACCTAAATTACTATGGTTGAAGAAACATGAAATAAATAATTTTAATAAAATAAAAACAATTTTATTGCCCAAAGATTATTTGGTTTTTCGTTTAACTGGTCATTATTCAACAGATTATAGTGATGCCAGTGGTACCCTATTATTTGATGTTAAAAATAAGCGCTGGAGCAGTGAAATGTGCGAAATAATAGGTGTTAATCAAAACCAATTGCCTCAATTGCATGAAAGTTATGAAGTTGTAGGAAATGTAAAAGAGGATATTGCTAATAAATTTGGGATATCAAAGACCGTAAAAATTATTGCTGGAGCTAGTGATAATGCTGCTGCAGCGATAGGAACAGGAACAGTAAACACAAATTCATGTAACGTTTCATTAGGAACGAGTGGTACTGTTTTTGTATCAACAGATAGATTTTTCTCTGATAATGAATTACCAATTCATTCATTCAATCACGCTAATGGTAAATATCATTTGATGGGGTGTATTTTATCTGCTGCATCATGTAACGGATGGTGGGTAGAAAACATATTAAAAAGCACCTATATGATAGAGCATAGTAATTTAGATTATTTACTTGGCAAAAATGATGTATATTTTTTACCTTATTTAGTTGGAGAAAGGTGTCCACATAATGATACTGATGCAAAAGGTGCATTTATTGGGATTAGAATGAATACGACACGTGAAGAACTGTCACTTTCGGTTTTAGAAGGAGTTGGTTTTGCACTAAAAGAGTGTTTCGACGTTATTGAAAAAAAGGGATTAATTTTAGATAGAACAACACTTTGTGGTGGTGGTGCAAAAAGCACAATATGGGCAAAAATTTTATGTAATATTTTTAATAAGTCAATTGATTTTCTGGAAAATGATCATGGTCCTAGTTTAGGTGCAGCCATTTTGGCGATGGTTGGATGTAAAGAATATGTCAATGTAGAAGAAGCTTGTAATAATATTATAAGAATCACACATTCTATAGAACCAGAAACTAATTTGGTAAAAGAATATCAAAAAAAATACCAGATTTATAAAAAATTATATCACAGCCTTAAAAACAACTATAAAAATTGGGACTAAAACAATAATCAAATATATAAATTGAATTTATTTTTTGTTAAACTTCATTTGTAAAGACTATTCTTCTTATTCGTTTCTTAAAAAACAAACGACCTAATTGGGAACTAATTTAAAATTTAAAATTTAATTGATTTTAATTAAAATGCAATATATTTGATTTCTAGTGTCGAATTTTCTTTTAAATTAGGCAAATTATTAGTTTAAATTGTTCAATTATTTTATTAAGTTTTTAGTTTACTGAACGGACGTAATTATTAGGAACAATCATTCCATCAAATTGCTTTAATATATCTATAATCATTAAAAGAAGTGAGTTGCTTTAAAATAATTTTTTGGCTAATGATTTTATTAGTGATATAATTAAGACACAATGATAAGGCATGCGGTTAGGGGAATTAAAATGGATATTAAAAAAGAAGCTCAAATTATTACTAAAATTACTCTTTATACAATAATGTTTAACTTTTTATTACTAATAGTTAAAATAATTTTTGGGGTAATCGGAAAATCATCAGCAGTAATTAACAGTGCAATTGATTCGGGATTAGATGTTTTAGTGACCATATCTATTTTAGTAGTTGGTAGGTTTTCTAGAAAGAAACCAGATAAATCTCATCCGTATGGACATGAAAAATTTGAAAGTATTACAACAATTGGTTTTGGAATTGTTTTAATTGTAGTAGCGATTCAGTTAATTATTAGTGGGGCTGAAACATTAATTAATTACTTTTCCAAAGGTATTGATATCGTTCAACCAGAAATACTTGCAATAGTTGCAGTTATTGCCACTATCGTGGTTAAGATAGGGTTATTCATTGTCACAAATATTTCATATAAAAAAGCCAAGTCGCAAGCGCTGAAAGCTTTAGCTGTTGATCATATTTCTGATGTTTTTGTATCAGTTGCCTTACTTGTTGGAGTTGTTTTAGCTTTACAAGGTTTTGTCTTCTTTGAACCAATAGCAGGGATTTTAGTTGCCATTTTCATTGGATACAACGGTACGCAATTAATTATTGAAAGTATTGGACAAGTTGTTGATGAAGCTGCTGAGGCAGAAGATATTAATCGGGTTAAAGAATTAGCTAAATCGATTGAGGGAGTATTAAGTATTGATAAAATTAGAACTAGAAAATTTGGATTAAAACTATTTGTTGATATCGAAATATCTGTTGATGGTAAATTAACTGTTGATGAAGGTCATGATATTGCTGAAGAAGTTCATGATTTAGTTGAAAAGGAAATGGATTTGGTTAAACATTGTATGGTTCATGTTAATCCTTTCTGTGAAAAAGATATAGAATAGTATTGATTGGAGGCGTAAAATTATGGAAAAATGGGTAATTATGCTTATTTGGATATCTATTTTAATTGTGCCAGTAATATTTATCATTATGGGGCTAATTTTATGGAAAAAGACGCCAAAGCCAAATACGATTCTTGGATATCGAAATAAAAAGACGCTGTCTAACGATAAAATTTGGTATTATGCTAATCAATTATATGGGATAATTGCCGTTATAGCGGGAATAATTGATTTATTAATTTTAATACCAATGTTAATTTTATCGATTCCTAATCATCTTTTAGCGTTATTGATTGTCTTTTTAATAGTGATTACGGCTTCAATTGTAATACCGATATTAATTGTAGAAAGAGAAATAAAGTAAATAACTGTAAAATATGTTAATATATATAAAATTATGTAATTTTTAAAAAAAGCATTGATATAATTGGTTGGAGTGATATAATGAAATCGCAAGCAACCCGTTTCATTTTTTCCTCCTTTCATATAAAAACTAGCCTAGCTAGTTTTTTTTAGTGGTAATTATTAACTCATTGTGTATATTTTTGGAAAAATGATATAATGAAAAAGAAGAATAAACATACATGTTTATCAGATGGAAAGGGAGATTTAAAATATGATTAAATTAGTTTTAGTTAGACATGGTCAAAGCTTATGGAATTTAGCAAACAAATTTACTGGATGGACGGATATTGATCTATCTGAACAAGGAGTTAGAGAAGCCCATGAAGCGGGTAAAGTATTAAAAGAAAAAGGATATGTATTTGATGTGGCTTATACTTCAACTTTAATCCGTGCTAACCGTACTTTAGACATTATGTTAAAAGAATTAGGTCAAGAAGATATTCCAGTAAAATATTCCTATAGACTAAACGAACGTCACTACGGTGCTTTACAGGGATTGAACAAAGCTGAAACAGCTGAAAAATATGGAGCCG
Organism: Acholeplasmataceae bacterium; assembly: GCA_050953825.1. GTDB lineage: Bacteria > Bacillota_I > Bacilli_A > Acholeplasmatales > Acholeplasmataceae > DUQW01. Next base: position 81,436 of record JBMNNF010000010.1, read on the forward strand.
AACAAGTTCATATTTGGCGCAGAAGTGCTGATGTTAGACCTCCAGCATTAGCTTTAGATGACCCAAGACATCCAAGAAATGATCCTAAATACGCTCATTTGCCACCTGAAGAACAACCAGCGTGTGAGCATTTATTAGACACTATTGATCGTGTATTACCTTTTTGGGATTCAGATATTAAACATGACCTGCTTGCTGGCAAGAGAGTTATTATTGCGGCTCATGGTAATAGTATTAGAGCTCTTGTCAAGTATTTAGAAGAGTTAGATAATGAATCAATTATGAAGGTAGAAATTCCTACTGGTAAACCTCTAGTTTATGAACTAGATGAAAACTTAAAGTTTGTTAAGAAATATTATTTATGAATATCGCTTTAATTGCGCATGACGATAAAAAAGAAGAAATGATCAAGTTAGTTTCTTCCTATAAAGATTTACTAGCTAAACATACTCTTTATGCCACTCGAACTACTGGAAATTTAATCGTAGAAAAAGTAGGATTAGATGTTAATGTTTTATTGAGTGGTCCCCTTGGTGGTGACCAACAAATCGGAGCATTAGTCGCAGAAGAAACAATTGATTTAGTTATCTTTTTAAGAGATCCATTAACGGCACAACCACATGAGCCAGATGTGTCAGCTTTATTAAGAATTTGCGATGTCCACAACAAACCGCTTGCGACTAACTTAAATAGTGCGACAATCATGCTTAATACACTGAAAAATTTATAGTATGAACCTCCATCATCATTGGAGGTTTTTAATTGCCAAAATTTTAATAAATTTGAATCAAATTGACAATATCCAGATAATATTGTAAGATTAGTTTAAATAACAAAAGGCTTTATAATCTAATGATAAGGAGTGATTAGGTGTTAAAAAAGGTATTGTATATAATGGTAATCTCACTATTTTCTCTGACATTACTAACTGCATGTGAAACTTGTGAACATCAAGTTTTTTCTAGTGATTATCAGGCTAATGTTGATGAAAGTATCAAAATGTCACAAAATCTTCAACAACTATATATTACTGGAGAAGCCGAAGATAAATACGGTTCGTATACTACATATAAGAAAAATTATGCTGGCAGTTTTATTGATGATACTGGGATATTAAATATTGGTCTTGTGGGAGATTTACCTAAAACATCAGCATATCCAGGAAAAATTGTCTATAAAAAGATGACATACTCATTAAACTATTTAACGAAAGTGATGCGAGAAATTGAGAATTTAGATTATCCTAAAACTAGTAACTGGATATTATCGATTGATGAACAGTTAAATTGCGTAATTATGGAAATTAATAATTATGAAGATGTTGATAGAATTGTTAAACATCTTAAATCCAAGAAACTCTTAAAAAGATATGCGGTTAGGTTTTATGTAGATCTTAATATGGATGTAGACGATTTAGAGCATTAAATAGTATTGTTTTTACACCTCCTAAAGTTTTATAAACTTAGGAGGTTTTTTTATAAAATCGATATAAAAACAATGCTATATATTGTAATTTTGTGAAATTATGGTATAATTATGTGTGATTTAAGGGTGTTTTATGAAATTTAGAAATTTTTTCAAGATATTAATAGCGATAATACTTCTATTTGTCGTTAGTGGTTGTGAGGGAGATAATACAAAATACACTTTACACCAAGATGGCAATTTTTTAGTTTACACCACTGATGTGGAGACAGTTACTGAAACTTCATTTCTTAAAGGAACTCAGTTAATTGTTAGAGTTAGGGAAGATAAAATTGAAGAAGGTTATACTATTGATCAAGTTTTAGTTAACGGTGTTCCAAGGGAGACGGCATATCAATATTTAATTACAATGGATACTCACATTAATCTTGAAGTCACTTTTAAGGAAATTCCAAAAGGTACCGCCAGAATTGGGATTATTGGACATGATCTTGAACTTACCCCTCATTCGCCAGATAATGTTTATGAGATAGGTACAAAGGTTACAGTTAATGCACCTCAATATTATAAATTCAAAAATTTAATCATCAATGGTGAAGTCAAAATAATTAACGAAACTACTTATGAATTTGTTGTTGAACAGGCAATTAAGATTATCGTTGATGATGATAGTCTAGAAGCGACTCATTTTAAAGTGAATTTAGTTTATCCAGGGAAAAAACCAGTCACCATCTTACAACCACAACCAGATAACTACTATTTGAAAGGTTCAAAAATTACATTAAAAGCTCCCAATAACTATCATTTTGAAGGAACAATTTTAGTAGTTAACAACGAAAGAGCGATTAGCGGTGAAACTATTACTATTACTGTTGAAAACCATATGACTCTTGTTTTTTCGGAAAGTAATATTTTGTTAAATTCATTTAACATTAATCTGTTAAATGATAATTTATCAATTATTGGATATTCTGATCAAACATTGTATGCTCATGGATCAATTGTTACTATCAAATCTAATAGTAATCATGGGTTAGATGTTATTAAACGATTAAAAGTTAATGGTGAATGGATTGAAGTGAATGATGTTACTACAACTGTAGAGGTTATCGATAATTTAGTAATTGATGCCGAGTTTATCTTATATAACGGAGAATATGAAAACATTCCACTAAGTACTACCGACTTTGTGACATTAGAAGCTAAAGATACGCTATTAAGCCCATCGTTAGATGTTCATTTATTTATTAAAAATATTGATGGTACGAATAAAATAGTATTTCAAAAATCAGGTAACTTTAAAGTGCGAATTGATAATGGTGAAAATATTCGTTATGTTGAATTACAAGTTAAATATGATTTAGAAGATGTCAGTATTTATCAAAATGGATTTGGGTTTATTAATCGAAATGAAATAATCTATGTTGGAAACTTGAATAATTTTTCAATTCAATTAGAAGGTATCGCCTTATTTCCAAATTTAGAAAATCCACTAGAAACGATGCGAAGCACCTTTGTGGTTAATAGTAATGAAGTAGCTAATTTAACTTATTGTCTAGAAAAGAATGGACTTGATGTCACTGATGATTACTTAACAGTAAATGAGAACGGATTAAAATTTAGTGAAGAAGCTTTAAATAAAGAGTTTAATTTAATCATTCATTCTGAAGATGGAATTGAAATTATTCAACCAATTAAAGTTATTGAAGGTAAGAATATCTATAAGATTGAAAATTTAATATTTGATTCTGTCATGATTTTACAAAACAATTTAACGTTATCAGAAAGTATTCATATTTCAAAACCATCAAAAATTATTGGAAATTATCATTCAATTATCTTTGATTCAACTGATGATAACTTAATCGTAGTTAACAATCAATATTTAGATATGGAAACTATTATGTTAAAATCAAGAAATCCGGCAGAATTTATGATTTTCTCTAATAACTCAACAGTTAAACTTAATAATGTTGTTATGGAAAACACTCGTAACGGAATATATGTTACTGGTGGAAAATTAACTAGTCTAAATTCTAAATATCAAAATATGGTAAACACCAATATTATGATAGAAAGTGATGCTGATTCATTTGATCCAGCTGTTACAAATCTTCAATTAGATAACAATATCTTCCAAAAAACTAATGATGCAAGTATCATAATATGTGATCACATTTCGGAACAACCACAAGCTAAATACCAATATTTGATTGCTAACAATAAATTTAATAATACGAAAGAATATGTTACCTTAACTACTGAACTAAATAATGATTTACTATTTTTAGAGTGGGTTGATGTTTCACTGGTAAATCGGGATTTACGTCAATATAATTTAGCCTTTGTGTTTGTCGAATTCGAGCCAACCGAAGGAGATGCTTCACCAGATGAAAGTAAATCGGAAGAATCACCATCTGAAGACACCCAGCAAGAATAAAAGCCAACCGAATAATAAATAAGTGCTGCGGCACTTATTTTTAAATCAAGGGGGAAATTACAAATGAGAAAAAGAGTACAATTAAAAATAGAAAGATTAGGTAATTTTGGAGAAGGGATTGCGTATTTAAATGAAAGACCAGTCTTTGTTAATTATGCTTTAATTGATGAAGTAGTTGAAGTTGACTTAGAAAAAAATTCAAGGGGTAATTTAGAAGGAAAAAACTTAAAAATTATTAAAAAAAGTCCACTTCGGGTCAAACCTCCTTGTCAATATTATTATAAGTGTGGTGGTTGTAACTTACAACATATGCCTTATTTTGAAACTATTAAATATAAAAGAAATGTCATTAACTTTTTGTATAATGTTAATTTACGTAAAGAAACGAAAGAAACTAAACTAAATCATACAATTTTATCACCGCTTGAATATCGTTATCGAAATCGAGCGATTTTACCAGTAACTACTTATGATGGTAAAATCGCGTTTGGACTTTATTATCAAGATAGTAATCGCTTTTTACCAGTTGATACTTGTTTAGTTCAAACATTAAGTATTGATTTAATTTTAAATGAAATTATAAATTTAATGACCAAATATCAAATTGAACCATATAATAATAAAACTAAAAAGGGAACGATTAGATTTATTCAGGTAAGAAGTAATTATCAAGGTGAAGTTCAAATTACATTTATTTCATATAAAGATATTGATTTAACTGAATTAGTTAATGATTTAGTAAGTAATCATCCAAAAGTTCATTCAGTCTTTTTATCAATCAATAATAATTTAAAAAGTCGTGAATTCATAACTAATAATATTAAAAATCTTTATGGTGAAACTTTTTTAGAAAATCAAATTGGTAATTATAAATATTTAATCGGTCCCGATTCATTTTTTCAATTAAACCCAAGACAAGCGGAAAACATGTATGAAGAAATTATTCGGTTAGGTCAATTTACCAAAAATGATGTGGTATTAGATGCTTATGCTGGGGTTTCGAGCATAGGAATTTATATTTCTAAATTTGTTGATAAAGTTTATTCAATAGAAATCGTTCCTAACGCAGTATTAGCAGCTAAAGAAGCGATTAAATTAAATAATATCAAAAACATTTCTGTTTATGAAGGAGACACATTAGAGGTTACTGAAAAATTAAAGATTAAAGCTAATGTGATGATATTTAATCCACCAAGAACTGGTCTTGGTGAAAAACTATGTAATTTTATTTTAAAAGAATCGCCAGAACGGATTATTTATGTTTCTTGTAATCCACTTACTTTAGTTGACGATTTAAAAATATTATCAACTAAATATCATATTGTAGAAACAACTCCAGTTGATATGTTTCCTCAAACCAATCACGTGGAAAGTGTTACATTATTAAAAATTAAGGATTAATTTTTGCAACTTACCAATAAAAATTTGTAAGTTGCGTAGAAACTTAAATATAACTTAAATAACATATATAATGGAAGTAGGAAACAACTATTTTTTTAGTTGATATAGGAGGAGATGACATATATGAAAAAAATAATTATTTCTATAGGGAATCTTTTATTATTAGTTTTAATCGGAATTTCTTTAGCGGGATGTACAACTCAAGTTCATGCTAAAGATTTAATGGCAGGAATCAAACCTCAAGAAGTCACGGGTAAAGTGACTGATGAGAGATTTGTTGATTCACAATTTAATTTATCATTAAAACTTTTAAAAGCTTCAGTTAAAGAAAGTGAAAATGAAAATGTTTTAGTTTCACCACTATCAATTTTATTAGCATTATCAATGACTGCCAATGGAGCTGATGGACAAACCAAAAGTGAAATGGAATCTTTATTAGGCAATAACATTCCAATAGAAGAGTTAAATGAGTATATCTATACTTATTTAAATTCACTGCCTTCTAATAAAGATAACCGAGTTAAAATTGCAAATTCAATTTGGTTTCGTGACAATGAAAATATAGTATCAGTTAATAAAAAATTCTTACAAACCAACGCTAATTATTATAATGCTCAGATGTATAAATCACCATTTGATGATCAAACATTAAAAGATATTAATAATTGGTGTAATCTTCATACTGATGGTATGATTAAAAAAATATTAGATGCAATAGAACCAGATGATATTATGTTTTTAATCAACGCTTTAGTATTTGACTCAAAGTGGGACAAACCATACAAAGAAGATGAAATCTTTAAGAGCAAATTCACCTCAATTAACAATGTAAAACAAGATGTTGAAATGATGAGATCTGAAGAAGCTTATTACCTAATTGATGAAAATACTGAAGGTTTTATTAAACCTTATAAAGATAATCATTATAGTTTTGTAGCATTATTACCAAGTCAATTAATTAATATATACGACTATATTAATGGATTAACTAAAGAATCATTAACCAACTTGTTGAATAATGCTAAAAACGCTTATGTTCTAGCAACTATGCCAAAATTTAGTTACGAATATGAAATAAGACTAAATAAAACATTAAAAGAATTAGGCATGCCAACTGCCTTTAATCCATCGTTAGCTGATTTTTCGAAGTTAGGTAAGTCAAATCTTGGAAATATTTATATTGGAGAAGTATTACATAAAACATTTATCTCGGTAGACGAATTAGGAACTAAAGCTGGAGCAGTTACTAGTGTGGGAATGAAGTTAACAAGTTGTCCTGCAGGATATAAAATTGATTTAGATAGACCGTTTGTTTATATGATTATTGATAATACCACTAAATTACCAATTTTTATTGGAGTGGTAACCGAAGTATAAAATAAGCTATAGGAAAAATCAGTTGTATACAGATAGTATGCGACTGATTTTTTTTATTTTTTGATACATCCAAAACTAAAAAAGCGACATTTATACGCAATTATTGCGTGTTAAAGTTTTTTTGTTATAATATGTTTGAAGTGAGTAACGTGACATTAAGACAGTTGAGAAATCTTAAAAAAATGACTCAATCAGAATGCGCAAAGTATCTTGGAATCCCCTTTAGAACATATCAAAATTACGAGACAGATGAATCCAAGAAAGATTCCATAAAATATTTAAAAACAATCATTCAAATATACCTTGGAGCGCCATTAAAGGATTGAGAAATAGAGTTGTACATGATTACGGAAATATTGATTTACGAATCATTTTTGATACGATAAAAAATGATGTTTAGACGCTTTATTCTTTATTATCAAAAATTATTTAACTTAACTTTTTAGATAGAATAATTAAATTTTTATAATTTAACTTAATAATGCGATATTCAAGATATATGAAATTTTACAATTCACCATTCTGCTATTGATTTTTTAGTGATAAATGTATATAATTTATATACACGAAGGGTGGTGATTGATTTGTGCTTTTTTAAACCAAAATTAGAAAAATATAGTAAGGCTGATTTGTATAAAGTCACAAATCATATCATTAAAACTTTTGGCTTGGTTGAAACTAAATTAAAAGAGACACAATCAAAACATATCGTAAGAACAATCTTAATTTCTAAACCAAGTGAAGCTCGTCCGTTTTATACTCTGACTACAGTCGGGATGGGAGCGCGTGTTATGAAAAATATTCCTCCTTCATTTCGTCAAGAAGGAGTTGGAAGAGCTGAACTATTAATTTGTCTTCCACCAACATGGGATTTAAAAGATCGAGATGAAAAATGGTTTTGGCCAATAGCGTACTTAAGAGCGTTAATGCAATATCCATTTGCGCAAAGAACTTGGCTAGGATATGAACACACCATACAACTTGGTGGTAAGTTGCCAGGAACGAATTTTAAAGGAATCTTATTTGATTATCCATACTACATCAACAAAACCGATTACAAAGTTGAACTTGAAAACGGCGAATATGTGTGGTTCTATCAATTAATTCCACTTTATTCCAATGAAGCTTTTTATAAAAATGAAGAAGATTACAATGCCTTAAAAAAATTAATAGGTGACCGTTATGGTGTGGTTAATCCACGACGCATTAATGTTTTAACAAAATTAAAATCAGATAAATAATATAAATTCTTGGTGATTATTTAAATAAAGAATACCTAGCGGTATTTTTTATTTTGAAATCATATTATAATATTAATGTGAGGTGATTTTATCAAACATCGCGTGAAATGTTCTGAACTAGATTTTAGAGGTTATGGAATTGTTAAAGATTTAGGTAAAGTAGGTTTCATTAAAGGATTACTTCCCGGTGAAGAAGCTTACATTAAAATTAATTTCGAAAAACGAATTTTTTTTGAAGGAGAAATAGTTGAACTGTTAACTCGCTCTTCACTTAGATCTCAATATGAAATATTATATGATAATAATTCACTAATCCACCTTCAAAACCATAAACAATTAGAATTTCAAGAAGATATTACCATTCAAACTTTATTAAGAAATGGGATTACTAATTTTAAACAAGAACCAATTATATCAAATGATAAATATTATAACTATCGAAATAAAGCTTTATTTTTTGTACAAAATAATCCGTTTATTGAACTCGGAGGTTATAAAGAAAGATCAAGAGATTTCCAAAAGATAGATAATCTAATTTTAGTGGAACCGGCAATCAATGACATCTTAAAATTCTTAAACAATTATTATCAACAAGAAAAGATTTACTGCCACGATTTAGATTCCATAATAATTCGGGCCAATTATCAAAATGAAGTTATGGTTATTTTTGTCACTAAAAATAAAAAGATAATGCCAGATATAGTGTATAAGCCACTATTAAATTTTGATAATGTTGTCTCCATCTATCAAAACTATAAAGATCATGACAAGAAAAACGTTGGAGAAGAGAGTGTTTTGATCGCTAAAGATGCATATTTGATTGATAAGATAGGTAATCTTAAATTGATTATATATCCAAATTCTTTCTTTCAAGTCAATCGTGATATTACATTGCTAGTTTATGAAAGAATTAAAAAATTATTAAATGAACATGATAAAGTTATTGACGCTTTTGCCGGAATCTCATCAATTGGTCAATATGTTAGTGATAAAGTAAAACAAGTTTATTCGATAGAAATTGATGATGATTCAATTAAGGCGGCAAAAGAGTCAATTATGATGAATAAAATTAATAATTTAGAAATAGTACATGGCGATTTTAATAAAGAATTTGAGCAATATCAGAGTCAGTCTAACGTCTTAATTATTGATCCCCCAAGACAAGGAATTAATAATAAGGTTATTGAATTAATCAATAACTCTGAATTAGATAAAATTATTTATTTATCGTGTAACTTAAGAACTTTGGTTAGAGATATTAAATTGCTAACTAATTATCAAGTGATGGAAGTTACACCAATTAAGATGTTTTTCCAAACAGTGGAAATGGAAACATTAGTTTATATGGAGCGGAGAAAATGAAAATAGATAACATATATAAAAACATTAAAAACAATATTGATGATGAAATAATTGATGAGATTTTTTATAGTGATTCAGTTAAGATTACTCGTATTTCTTCAACTAATCAAAATACAGAGTGGTTTTGTGAGGATATCAAAGAAGTGGCAATTCTTCTTGAAGGGGAAGCAGTTATTGAATTTGAAAAGAAAGAAATAAGCATGAAAAAAGGGGATGTGATTATTATCAATCCCCTTGAAAGACATCGTGTAATTAACACTAGTCCAACTGGACTATGGTTGGCTATTTACTTTCGATAACTCTTGGATTACCAAGTCCTAAGTCATATTTTAAATGTCGAACTTGTTCTAATCCGGCAAGTGTATATTTAACTTCTAAATATAATATTGGATAATCAACATTAACAAACCATAATGGCGAATAAGGTGTTTCTTTTTTGAAGTCAAACACCATCGAATGAGAGCGTCCCTCAGTTAAATTTTGTGGTGTTTTTAGTTCTTGATAAGTATTCCAAGGAGCGACTAAAACACCAGTGGCGCTGACATTAGAAATGTCGTGTAAATTTTTATTATATGTGATAGTAAAGGTATATTTATTACCTATTTTTTTATCTTTATCTTCGGTATCATATAAAGGTGCAATTTCAGTATATTTAATAGTTAAATTGAATTCATTAAAAGCACTAACATCTTCAATTTTACTAGCTTTGACCACAGCGCCTTCTTCAGAAAATCTAATTTTTTCACCGTTAGCTTTCGTTCCGCTATAAATACCAATCACTAGAATAACCGGAAGGAGAACGAAAAATAATGTTAAAAATATAATCTTCCTATACTTACTAATTAAACTTCCTAGTGATCGTTTGTTTTTTCTAACTTGTGACATAATAAACACATCCTTATCTAACATCTATTATATATTATAGCAAAAACTCAAAACAAAAATAAAAATATAGCGAATAAAGAAAACGAAAAAATAATGTAAGTTAATAATATTTATTCTGAATTATTATTATATAACGTCATTATTAAGCGATAAAGCGTTAATTTTTATAACAATTAAGTTAAGTTTGGAGCTGTGATTCATATTATTGCTTAATATGAAAGAATTGACAAAAATCACTAAAATAGGCTATAATATCATTAAGATTATATAGAAAATTATATTCTTAAAAATAAATTGAAAATTGAAGAAAATGGAGGAATAATTATGGTACCTTGGTATGTATTAGTCATCTCCATTTTGCTATCAGTCGGTGTCGGGCTAGTAGTAGGATTTTTTGTTCGTGTCATTATTCACGAAAAAAGTCTGATTAAAAGTCGAGAACTGTATGAAAATATTGTTGAAGAAGGGCGTAAAGAGGCCGAGGATGCTAAAAAACAAAGTATCTTAGAAGCTAAAAAAGAAATTCATGATTTAAAAAGAGAAACTGATGCAGATATTAAAGAAAGAAGAGCGCAAATTGCATCACAAGAAAATAAATTAAATCAACGTGAAGATCAACTGAATCGTCGTACGGCAAATTTAGACCGTAGAGAAGAAACATTACTTGCTAAAGAAGAACGTATTGATCTTAAGCAAGAACAACTTGAACAATTGAATAGCGAAGTGGAACAAACACTAAAAGAACAAAAAGAAAAATTGGTGGAAATTTCTAAAATTTCCCAAGAAGACGCAGAAAAAATCATTATGAGTGAAGTTCGTGAGAAGTTAGGTTTAGAAATCGCAACTTATATTCGTGATGAAGAAGAAAAAGCGAAGTTAGAAGCTAAAAATAAAGCTAAAAACATTATGTCACTTGCAATGCAAAAATTTGCAAGTGAAACAACAACCGAAACTACCGTTACCGTTGTTGATATTCCAAATGATGAAATGAAGGGTAGAATTATCGGTAGAGAAGGTCGTAACATCCGCACCTTAGAGGCATTAACCGGTGTTGATTTAATTATTGATGATACTCCAGATGCAGTCGTATTAAGTGGCTTTGATCCAGTAAGAAGAGAAATTGCTAGAAGAGCACTTACTAAATTAGTTCAAGATGGAAGAATCCATCCAGGACGGATCGAAGAAGTTGTTGAAAAGAGCCGTGAAGAAGTTGAAACATACATTCACGAAGCTGGTGAAGACGCGGTCTTTAGATTAGGGATCGGGCGAATTCACTTAGAAATAATTAAAATGTTAGGTCGCCTTAACTTTAGGACAAGTTATGGACAAAATGTTTTAAAACATTCAATTGAAGTTGCTTTTTTAGCTGGTAAATTGGCAGCTGAATTAGGTGAAGATGAAATCCTTGCTCGTAGAGCTGGATTACTTCATGATATTGGAAAAGCAATTGACCACGAAGTAGAAGGAAGCCATGTTGACATTGGAGTTAACTTAGCGACTCGTTATCGTGAACCAGCCGAAGTAATTGATGCAATTGCTTCACATCACGGTGATGTCGAACCAACTACCGTTATTGGAGTTTTAGTAGCTGCAGCTGATGCTTTAAGTGCAGCTAGACCAGGTGCAAGAAATGAATCTGTTGAAAACTACATCCAAAGATTACAACAATTAGAAAACATTTCAAATGACATTGAAGGTGTTGAAAAATCATATGCAATTCAAGCTGGTAGAGAAATTAGAGTAATTGTTAAACCAGAAGAAATTGATGATTTACAAGCGTTTAAAGTCGCCAGAGAAATTAAAGAAAGAATCGAACAACAAATGGCCTATCCAGGAACAATTAAAGTTACGGTTATTAGAGAAACACGTGCAACCGATATTGCAAAATAAGAGGCTTTTGCCTCTTTTTTCTTAAAAGAAAGAGTGAGAGTATGAAAATATTATTTATTGGAGATATTTATGGTGAACCGGGTAGAAAAATATTATTTGACAACTTGGAAGAACTAAAAAGAAAATATAAACCCAATATTATTATTGCTAATGCTGAAAATGCGGCTCATGGTCGGGGATTGACTAAAAGTATTTATAAAGAATGTATGCAGGCCGGTATTCATCTTTTAACTATGGGTAACCATACATATGCTAATAGACAAATTTACGAATTATTTGAAGATGAAAACATCAATATTGTTCGTCCAATTAATTATGTAAATGTGGCAGGAAATGGTTATAAAGTTATTAAATTTAATGATCAGAAAATTTTAGTTATTAATGCATTAGGAAGAACTTTTTTTAACTTAAGTTTAGAAAATCCATTTACTGAAGTTAAAAAAGTTTTAGAAACAGTTGAACACGATTATTCAATTGTTGATTTTCATGCTGAGGCAACTTCTGAAAAAGTTGCCCTAGGTCATTATTTAGATGGACTAGCATCAGCAGTTTTAGGAACTCATACTCACATTCCAACTGCCGATGAAAGAATGTTACCAAAAGGAACTTTATATATTTCCGATGTCGGAATGACAGGTCCATTAAATGGGATTATCGGTGTCGATAAAGATTTAATTATTGAAAGATTTCTTAATGGTGTTTCGGGAATGAATGTTGTTGCTGACGGACCAACATGGTTAAATGCGGTGATTTTAGATTTTAGTAATGAAGTACCATCAATTCAACGAATTCAATTGTATGGTGATTAATTATGAAAAATGATGATAACATACTAAAACATCTAATCCCATCTTTTAAAGATGCTAGAAAACGAACGAAAAGTGAAGTTTTGAATATTGATTTTGAAATTAACCCCAAATATTTGGAATTAGGAGTTGGCAAAAAATACTTAATTCAAACATATGGATGTCAAGCGAATGAAGCTGACTCCGAAGTGATGGCGGGTATTTTAGAAATGATTGGATTTGAAAAAGTTAATTCACCTGAAGATAGTGATTTAATTATTTTGAATACTTGTGCTATTCGAGAAAATGCTGAAAATAGAATTTGGGGCGAAGTCGGACGACTTTCTCACTATCAAAAAACTAATCCTAATTTAATTATCGGATTAGCTGGTTGTATGCCACAAGAGCCTGATGTAGTTGAACGAATTTTGAAAAAACAAAGAGCGATCGGATTAGTTTTTGGCACGCATAATATTCATAAGCTACCTGAATATATTTATGAAGCATATCTTGCCCACGAAAGAGTGATTCAAGTTTATTCAAAAGAAGGAGAGATTATTGAAAAACTACCAAAAGTAAGAAATCATCAATATAAAGCATGGGTGAATATTATGTATGGTTGCGACGAGTTTTGTACATATTGTGTTGTTCCTTATACTCGGGGCAAAGAAAGATCGAGATTACCTAAGGATATCATTTGTGAAGTTAAAGAATTAGTGGCGACAGGATATCAAGAAGTTACACTTTTAGGACAAAATGTTAATGCCTACGGTAAAGACTTTGAGAATTTAGATTATACATTAGGTGATTTACTAATGGATCTGGATAAGACTGGGATTTCACGGATTCGTTTTACTACAAGTCACCCTAGAGATTTAGATTTAAAGACAATTTTAGCGATGCGTGATGCGAAAAGTGTCATGCCCCATCTTCATCTTCCGGTTCAATCAGGTAGTAATGAGATCTTAAGAAGAATGAACCGGAAATATACTAAAGAGGTGTTCGTGGAGAAAGTAAAATTACTAAAAGAACACGTTAAAGGAATTTCAATTACCACAGATATTATAGTTGGATTTCCTAATGAGAGTGATGACGATTTCAAGGCGACACTTGATTTAGTGAAAGAAGTTGGTTTTGAAGGAGCGTATACCTTTATTTATTCAAAAAGAAAAGGAACGCCAGCGGCAACTTTTCCTGATGATATTCCTAATGATGTTAAGAAAAAACGACTTCTTATCTTAAATGAATTAATCAACAAAGGGTTTAAAGAAGGTAATTTAAGATTTTTAGATGAAATTGTTGAGGTTTTAGTAGATGGTCCTAGTGAAAAGAATGAAGAAGTACTAGCAGGATACACCCCACACAACAAACTAATCAATTTTAAAGGCCCAAAATCATTAGTAGGAAAGATAGTGAAAGTCAAGGTAACCAAAGCCCTTACTTGGTCGCTTGAAGGCGAACTAATTTAGGTCATTATTTTGACAAAATATCACAAAAAAAATGATTTATCTTAAAAATTGCGAAATATGGCTTTAATATAAGTTATTTCACGATTTTTACAAATTTGCCTTGAAATAATTTCAATAATATTATATATTATTAGTACGTATGGACTGGAGGTAATGTTATGAATAAATTAAACAGGGATTCAAACATCGTAATCAATAATGAAAGCTACTTGATGCAAGACTTAGTTTCTAAGTTAGCCAATTTACCGAGTAATGAATTTTCTAATTTTTTAAAAAACATTGGTTTAACTGTACCTAAAAAGTTAAAAATCGCTGTTTTAAAAGAGGTTTTAAGAGAACCAGTAAATAAAACAATTAAAGAAAGAGCCAATTTAGCTGATGAATTAGGATATCGTTTATCTTGGTTTAGTAGATTTTCTGAATATCAATTAGAAAATTTATTAAAATTCTATAATTCGACAAGCTTAAATAGACATTATTTAGAAACTCTCTGGTTAGAATTATTTAATTATATGATGGAAAAAAGAGTTTCTGATGTTGATTTACATGAATTAGTTTTATTAGCTGATAATTATAAATTAATTTCTGATGAAGATATTTTACAATATAATTTAGCATTAAAAGATTCATTTTATGATGAACCAAATGAAATTGATGGTTTAGCACCAGATGAATTTAGACCAGTCTTATATAAGAGTTCAACACTTGTTGAAATTCGTGAATTGGGAAATAAATATGATGTTAATGTTCCAAAAAGATTAAAAAAGGATCAATTAGCTGATATTATTATTTCAGAGTTAAAAGACCGTGAAGAAGTTTCTGAAGAAAGAGAATTAGAAATTCGTAAAATGTCAATTGTCATTATGCAAAGATTTGCTAAAGACAATGATATTAAGGCGTCAATTGAACTGAAAAAAGAAGAAGTTATTGAATTCATTTTAGCTAATGCTAGTCAAACTAAAGAAATGTATTTCCTACCTTCAGATTCAACAATTTATATGCAAGAACCAGAACCAGTTGTCGAAGAAGTGGCTGTTGAAGAAGAACCAGTCGTTCAAGAAGTGGTGGAAGAAGAGCCAGTTGTTGAAGAAATTGTGGAAGAGGTAGTCGAAGATGAAGAAGACTACACTGAAGTCTTAGATGAAATCAAGTTCTTACGTCAATTACTACACGATCATACAGTTGTGTGTGATGCCTATAATGAAGTTGTACCGTTTGAACCGAGAGGAATTAGTGAACCAATTTTAGTTAATACAGCTGGATTCTATTCCGATAAAAAGCACGCTAAGAAAGATTTTCAAGATTTCGTGGACGCTTCTCCTCAAATTGAAAAGAAAAAAGCGAAAAAAACATCACGTAGTGAAGATATCTTTATTGCAGTTTCTTGGGTTGTGGCAGTGATCTTGTTAGCGGTTGTAATTTTCTTAGTTATTAACTTTATTCGCGGCGGAATTTAATTTATAAATTTATTACTAAGGGGGACTTATGAGTAAGAAAGTAAAATACACCCCAATGATTGAACAATATTTAAAGATTAAAGAAGACTACGCTGACGCGTTAGTCTTTTTTAGATTAGGTGATTTTTATGAACTATTTTTTGATGATGCCATTATTGCCTCAAAAGTTTTAGAAATCGCACTTACTAAACGATCAGCAGGTGAAGATATTCCAATGTGTGGTGTGCCACATCATGCAGTTAGTCCGTATTTAGAAAAATTAATTAACAAAGGATTTAAAGTAGCTATTGTCGAACAAACGACTCCACCAGGACAAGGACTTGTCGAAAGGGAAGTTGTAAAAGTAATTAGTCCTGGTCAAGTCATTGATGATGGCATTTTAAATGAACGTAAAAATAATTATATTGGAGCGATTTCTCTAGGTGAAACTGGGTATATGCTAGCATATATCGATATTTCAACTGGAGAAAGTTATTTAATTAAAGGTTTAGAAAAGAAAGAGACCAAAGACTTAATTTTATCATTAGAAATTAAAGAGGTTTTATTATCACATGAGTATGATCTTGATTTAATTGAGTTTTTAAATGATAGTAATGTCATTATTAATTATTACTCAAATCCTAATTTGTTAAATAATAAATTAGTTAAAGATTTAGATTTAGAGGCGAAACGATTAGCTAGTTTGCTAATTAATTATTTAAATGAAATGCAAAAAACACCATTAAACCATTTAATGCCATTTGCAGTTGAGTTTAAAGATGAAGTTGTTAGAGTTGACTATTTAGTAAAAAGACATTTAGAAATTTTTGAATCAAATACGTTTAATCCCAAAACTACCTTAATCTATTGGCTTGATAAAACTAATACCGCTATGGGATCAAGAATGTTAAGGTATTGGTTAAATCACCCAATTAAGAATCAAGAAAAGTTAGAAGAAAGATATGAATCTATTGAATCTTTTTCCAATTTAAGATTACAAGAAGAAATTAAAGAAGTTTTAAGATATATTTATGATATTAATCGAATTGTCGGTAGAATTGCGACTAGCAATGCTAACGCGAGAGATTTATTTAATTTAGGCCAATCATTAAATCAAGTTCCATTACTCAAAAATATCTTAAATAGTTTTGATAATCATAAACTAAAAGAACTAGCGGAAAAACTTGATACTCATGATGAAATTACTAATTTAATTAATCAAGCTATCGTTGATAATCCACCAATAGTAATTAAAGAAGGTGGCATTATTAAAGAGGGCTACAATCAAGAATTAGATGAAATTAAATTCTTACAATCACATGGCGAAGAGTGGTTGGAAGAATTTGAAGCTAGAGAAAGAGACAAGACCGGCATTAAAAACTTAAGAGTTGGTTATAACCGAGTTCATGGTTATTATATTGAAATTACGAAAGGTAACTTATCTTTAGTTCGAGATGAATTTGGTTATGAAAGACGACAAACATTGGTTAATTCAGAAAGATTTATTAATCCAGAATTAAAAGAAATGGAAGCGAAAATACTTACTGCGAATGAGCGTGGTATTAATTTGGAATATGAATTATTTGTGGAAATTAGAAATAGTGTTAAACCATATATTTCATCACTTCAAATTTTATGCAACTATATCGCTTTAATTGATGTGTATACATCACTAAGTCAAGTAGCGCTAGAAAATGATTACGTCAAACCAACTATCAATCAAGAGCGAAATGTGAAAATTATTGAAGGAAGACATCCGGTAGTCGAAAAGATGACGACTTACGTTAAAAACGATATTGTGATGGATAAGGGTGAAATCTTTTTAATTACTGGACCGAATATGAGTGGTAAATCAACTTATATGAGGATGTTTGCGGTAATTGTCTATTTAGCTCAAGTTGGATCATTTGTTCCAGCAACTTCAGCTAAATTACCACTATATAACGCCATCTTTACCAGAATTGGTTCATCAGATGATATTAGTGGTGGTAAGTCAACCTTCATGGTTGAAATGGTTGAATCTAATGAAGCCTTAAGATCAGCTGATGAAAACTCACTAATTTTATTCGATGAAATTGGACGTGGTACCGCCACTTATGACGGTATGGCCTTGGCTCAAGGAATTATTGAATATATCCATGAGAAAATTAAAGCTCAAACTTTATTTTCAACTCACTATCATGAATTAACCCAATTAGAAGAATCACTGTCAAGATTAACTAATTTACACGTCAAGGCGAAAGAAGAAAATAATAAGATGGTTTTCCTATATCAAATTGAAAAAGGAAAATCTGACCGTTCATACGGTCTTCAAGTAGCTGCGTTAGCGGGATTACCACCGACACTATTAAAACGTAGTCGCCAAATTTTAAAAAAATTAGAATCGAAAGATAATCAAATAGAAATTGATATCTTTAATTATGCGGATGTTTTAGAAGAAGAGGAAGTTAAAATTGTTGATTCTTACACGCAACAAGTCTTAGATGAAATTAAGTATGTTGATTTTAATCAAATGACTCCAATTGAGGCATTAATCTTTTTAAAGAACATTCAAGATAAATTAAAAAAATAGGTAAAAACGTATGGGACTAATTAAACCGTTAAATGAAAAAATTGCCAATATGATTGCTGCTGGTGAGGTTGTTGAAAGACCAGCATCAATTGTTAAAGAGCTAATTGAAAATTCAATTGACGCTAAAGCGACAACGATTACTGTCGAAATTTTAGAATTTGGGATGAGATTAATTAAAGTTACCGACAACGGAGTTGGAATGGACGAAAGCGATTTAAAAATGGCTTTCTTTCGTCATGCCACATCTAAAATATTTACTGAAAATGATTTATTATCAATTAAGAGTTTAGGCTTCCGTGGTGAAGCGATTCCAGCTATTGCCTCAGTTAGTAAAATGACAATTGCTTCAAGACAAAAAGATAAAATCGGTCACGAGGTTATTTTTGAAGCTGGTCATTTTGTCTCAGAAGGGGCAGCTAGTATTAATGAAGGTACGGTAGTTGCGGTTGAGAATTTGTTTTACAATACACCGGCTCGATTTAAATATATGAAAAGCGAAAGAGCTGAAATTTTAGCGATTACTGAAACCTTTGAACGATTAGCAATTACTAATCCAGCCATTAGAATGGAATTAATTATTGATAATAAATCTGTTAGAAAAACTTTAGGTCAAGATGAACCATATGCCATTATCTCTAGTATTTATGGTCCAGGACTTGCGAGTAATTTAACAAGTTTTGAAATTGAACAACAAAAAATCAAAATTGAATTCATTTTATTATCGCACCAATTTACAAGAACTCATAAACGAGACGTTAATATTTTTATTAACAATCGCTATATTCAAAACTATTTATTAAAAGAAGCGGTTATTAAAGGATATAGTGGAAAAATTATGACTGGTAGATATCCAATTGCGATTGTGAAAATTTTTATGGATGAAAGTTTAGTTGATGTCAATGTCCATCCCCAAAAATTAGAAGTAAAAATGGTAAATGAATATTTCTTATCAGATTTAATCGAAAGATCAATTAAAGAGAAGTTTACAATTAAAACTCATACTTTTCCAACCCATGGTGAAGTGAAGTTTCCGAAAAAAGAAATGATTACAGAAACTTATCTTCAAGAAACTTTGGACTTAAGTTTCTTTGAAGAAGAATTAAAAAGGACGGAAGAAAAATCAGTTAAACTGCCAAACTTCGATTACATTGGAACATTAGCTGGAACTTATTTATTATTTCAAAATGAAGAAGGTTTATATCTACTTGATCAACATGCCGCTGAAGAACGGATAAGATATGAATATTATCATCATAAATTGGGTAATATTGATTTAGTAGTGACCGACTTATTAATTCCTTATGAATTAGAATTGTCAACGCGTGAGGTGGAACAAGTTAGTAGTTTTAAAGAAAGACTATTAGAATTTGGTTTTAAATTTGATGATGAAAATCAGTTAATTGGCGCTCCTACTTGGATTAGAAGTGATGAATATAATGAAGCGGTTATTTATCTAGTAGAACAGTTTAGTCAGAACCGAAAAGTTAGTCTTTCTGAATATCGTGATAATATGGCAAAATCGATGAGTTGCAAGGCCTCAGTAAAAGCGAATCATCAGCTTTCAAAAGGTGAAGTTTTAAAACTAATTGAAGACTTAGGAAAGGCCGAGTTTCCATATACTTGTCCTCACGGAAGACCAACACTAATTTTACTGAGTCATTATGATATCGAAAAATTATTTAAGCGAGTCATCTGATGAAAAAGGTTATTGTGTTAGCCGGACCAACGGCATCTGGAAAAACGAGTTTAAGCATTAAAATTGCGAAATATTTCAATTTTGACGTAATTAACGGTGATTCGGTCGCTATTTATCGACATCTAGATATTGGCTCTGCCAAGATAACTCCCAGCGAAGCTGGTGGTATTAAGCATCATTTGTTGTCATATGTCGACCCAACAGTTAATTATACCGTTTATGATTATCAAAAAGATGTTAGAGCGTTAATTGAAAAGTTAGAATTTCCGTTTATTGTTGGTGGTAGTGGCTTTTATATTAAATCAAGTTTATATAATTATGAGTTTAGTGATGAAGCGACTAAAACTTGTGATTTAACTGTAGAAGAAAAGATAAAAATTATTAAAAAAAAGGATCCAAAACTAGTTATTGATTTTGAAAATCCTAGAAGAGTTGATCGGGCATTTCAGATGATAATAAATGATGAATTACCATCTAAAAAACAAGGCAAAAACGAACCACTTTATGATATTTTAATCTTATATTTGGATATGCCGAGAAATCGCCAAAAATCATTAATGATTTCTAGGGTTTACCAGATGATTGAAGCTGGATTAATTGAAGAGGTTAAAAATTTAAGAGAAAAAGACATTTATCTATATGATATTATCGGATATCGTGAAATTAATGAATATTTGGATGGAAAGTATTCTTTAGCTGAAGCGATTGATAAAATGGTTAATGCCACTTATAAATTTTCCAAACGTCAAAAAACATATTTTTTAAATCAATTTTCTCCGGTATTATTAGATCCGTTATCTAATACTTTAGTTGAAGATTCAATTAAAGTAATTCAGGAGTTTTTAGAAAAATGAGAATTTATTTAATTGGACTTCCGGGTGTCGGAAAAACGACAATTGGTAAAATGATTGCTGAAAAATTAAACTTCAATTTTTATGATACCGATGATTTAATTTTTAAAACTGTCGGTGAAATGCCAAAAGATATTATCAATAATAAAGGTGAGGCTTATTTTCGGGAAATAGAAACTGCTATTTTAAAATCAACTTTAAACTTACCAAAAGGAATTATTTCTTGCGGAGGTGGTATTGTTGAAAAACAAGAAAATCAAGAATTTATCAAAGGGTTGATAGTTTATTTGAAAGCTGACCCGCATCAACTTTCATTTAGTGATAACGAGATTAAATCAAGACCACTACTTGAAGCTAGTGGAATTGTTGATTTATATGAAAAGCGAAAAAATAAATATCTTGACTTTTCTAACTTAGTAATTGACGTTACCAATAAAAGTAATGAAATGGTTGCGGATGAGGTGATTAAATCTTATGAGAATTTTAATAATTAATGGTCCTAATTTAAATATGTTGGGAAAACGTGATCCCAAACATTACGGTAAATTAACATTAGATAAATTAAATGATTTGATTAAAACGTTGTATCATGATGTTCATTTTGAATTTTTTCAATCAAATCACGAAGGTGAAATTATTGATAAGATTCAACATGCACTTGAGTTTGATGCATTACTAATTAATGCTGGAGCATATACTCATACCAGTATAGCCATTAGAGATGCTTTAGAAATACTAGCGATTCCTAAAGTTAGTGTTCACTTATCAAATTATTTAGAAAGAGAAGCTTTTCGAAAAGTAGATTACCTTAAAGATGTCGTTAATCAAGTGTTTTATGGTAAAAAAGAAGTTAGCTATTTTGAAGCAATAGATTATTTGATTTCATCAATTGATGAAAATTAGTTATAATTAAAATGGAAAGAGGGTAATAGTATGATTACAACAGCAGAATTTAGAAATGGACAAACTATTGTGTATCAAGGAAATATTTATTCAATTATTGAGTTTTTACATGTCAAACCAGGAAAAGGAGCGGCTTTTGTGAGAACTAAATTAAGAAATTTAAGAACTGGAGGCGTCGTTGACATTACTTTTACTGCCGGTGAAAAAGTAGAAAGAGCTCAAATTGACCGTGTTCCCAACCAATTCTTATACGCAATGGGCGATAGTTTCGTCTTTATGAATATGGAAACATATGAACAAATTGAACTACCATTAGAACAAATAAAATTTGAATCGCAATTTTTATATGAAGGTTTAGATGTGTTTTTAATGGTTTATGATGGCCACGAAGTGATTGGGATTGTTTTACCAGAAAAAGTAACTTTAGAAGTTACTGAAACTGAACCAGCAGTTAGAGGCGATACCAAAACATCAGCGATGAAAGATGCAATTGTTCAAACCGGGTTACTTGTTAAAGTCCCACTATTTGTTGAACAAGGTGAAAAGATTATCGTTAGTACTCAAGATGGTTCTTATGTATCAAGAGATCGATAAATATGAAAATTGTTTTATCTTTAAGTGAGGCTAGTAAATGGACACTAGTCAATACTAATGTTAAAAATCTTTTGGCATTAGATGATACTTTAGAAATTGCGGTAGTGGCATTTTCTGAAGGAGTAACCGTTTTTGATAAGTTGGAAGAAAAACTTAACCCAAAAGCAACATTTTATTTATGTAATAATGCAATTGAAGTTAGAGGAGTTAATCGTGATAAATTACCAAGTGAAGTTAAAATAGTTCCTAGCGGAGTTTATCAGATAGCTTTACTTCAAGAAAACGGATTTAAATATGTTAGGCCATAAAAAGCGAGTCATGTACTGAACCCCTAAATCCGGACTAACCGGAGGAAGGGGTTTTATTATGTCTAAGTACAACAAAAAATTTAAAATGATAATAATTGAACAATATCAAAATGGAAAGGGCCCAAGTTATTTATCTAGGAAATATAATATTCCAACATACACCATAAAGAATTGGATTCAGTTATATAACACTCATGGATTTCAAGTGTTTACTAAAAGTATGTCTAAAACGAAATATGATGCAGAGTTTAAACTTCGTGTGTTAGAATATAGACAAGAAAAAGGTTTAACATACGAAGAAACGGCCGATATATTTGATATTAAGCACGGATCAACAATAGCTAATTGGCAAAGAGCCTATGATACTGAAGGTATAGAGGGATTATCAAGACCAATCGGTAGAGCGTGTAAGGTTAAACCTGAAGAGGTTAAAATCGTGGAAAAAGAAAAGAAAAAAGAAATTGGTAATGAATCAGTAAAATTAGATAAATCTGAGCGTGATGAACTAAAAAGGTTACGGAAGGAAAATGAGCTTCTACTAGCTGAGAATCTATACTTAAAAAAACTGAGAGCCTTAACTCAAAGCAAAAAGCAACAAACAAAGAAAAAGTAATAATTATCCTTGAGTTAAGGCAAAAACACCAAAGGATAAAGTTAAAATCTTGGCTTAGTGTAGCGAATCTAAGTAAATCTACATTCTTTGAATGGAAGGATAAAATCGAATCTGATATTAATAAAGATTTAGAGTGGATAGAACTAATTAAAGAATCTGTAGAACAATCTAATGGTACATACGGCTATAGACGAGTAACATTAGATTTAAGAAATAGAGGCCACATAATTAATCACAAAAAAGTTCGAAGGATAATGAAAGAAAACGGATTAACGTGCACTAAATTTACAAGGAAAACGAGAAAGAAATACTCTTCTTACAAGGGAACCGTTGGCAAAGTGGCTAAAAACAAATTAAATAGAGAATTTAATGTTAAGACGCTAAATACAGTATGGGTAACTGATATAACTGAATTTTCAATTCCTAACGACCACAGAAGATTATATCTATCACCATTATTAGATATAGCTAACGGAGAAATCATATCCTATCGGATAGGATATAGTCCAACAACAAAACTAACTAACGATATGCTGGAAGAAGCTTTGGAAAAGTTACCGTCTGATCATAACTTGATGATACATTCAGATCAAGGATTTCATTATCAACACCATTCGTGGATTTTAACACTTGAAAATAAGGATATTAAGCAAAGTATGTCAAGGAAAGGAAACTGTTTAGATAACGCTCCAATGGAAAACTTCTTTGGTATATTAAAACAAGAAATGTTTCATGGCGAAGAGTTTAAATCACTAAAAGAATTAAAAGAAACTATCGTTAAATACATTTACTGGTATAATAATTTTAGAATCAAACAAAAATTAAATGGCCTGTCACCTATACAATATAGGCAACAAGCCATTCAAATAACATAAATATTAATTTAGTCCGTGTTTACGGGTTCACATCATCATCGCTTTTTATTTTGCCTAAACAAACCAATACATTAACTATTAATAGTTAAATTATTGTATAATAATAACTGGTGGTATTAGATAATGAGATTACAAAAAGCCCTCGCTGAAGCTGGTATTGCCTCAAGAAGAAAAGCTGAAGAGTTAATTACTTCAGGGCAAATTAAAGTTAATGGCGAAGTTGTAACTGAATTAGGATTTAAAGTCAAAGATTCTGATGAAATCTTATTTAACGATGAATTAGTAGTAAGAGAGGAAAAGGTTTATTATTTAGTCAATAAGCCAACTGGTTATGTGTCAACGGTTAAAGATGAAAAAGGTCGAAAGACAGTTTTGGATCTTTTAAATAAAGATGAAATAGTTGAAAGAGTTTATCCAGTTGGTCGGTTAGATACTGATACTGCAGGATTAATCTTGTTAACAAATGATGGCGATTTAACTTATACTTTAACTCATCCAAAACACGGGGTAGAAAAAGAGTATTTAGCCAGAGTCAAAGGAATTGTTGTTAGAAATAAATTAAAAGAGATTAGACAAGGGGTAGTAATTGATGGTGATCATTTAGCCGTTCCTAAACAAGTTAGAATTGTGGAACTTGATAAAAAGTTTCAAACTACCTTATTATCAATAACCTTAACTGAAGGGAAAAATCGTGAAGTTAGAAAAATTATGGAAGCCAGTGGGCATCCAGTAATTAATTTAACTCGAATTAGATTTGCCAATTTAACGACCGATGGAGTCGGAAGAGGCTATTATCGCAAATTAAAAATACACGAAATTAAGTATTTAAAGAGTTTGTAAACTAATTTTTAATGAATTCACCATACGGAGTATGGTATAATATATAGTGATGTGGAGGACTTTTATGGGATTTAAATTAGCAATCGATGGACCAGCAGCATCGGGGAAAAGTACAATTTCATCTAGATTAGCTAAAAGATTGGGCTGGACTCATATAGATACTGGTTCAATGTATCGAGCTGTTACTTTAATTGCCTTAGAAAGAAAATTAGATTTAGAATTGGAAAGTAGTTATGACTTTGTTAAAGATTTAGACATTAAATATCATGATGGTAAAATGTTAGTTAATGGTCGCGACGTTTCTGTTGAAATTAGAGAACCAATTGTTAATGATAATGTTTCATTAGTATCATCATTTTCCAAAGTCAGACGCGCGTTAGTAGCTCTTCAACAAAAAGCGGCAGCTAGTACCGAAAACGCTATTCTTGATGGTCGTGATATTGGTACAGTCGTTTTACCGAATGCTGATTTGAAAGTATTTTTAATCGCTTCAGTTGATGAAAGAGCTAAAAGAAGATATCTTGACTTTATTAATTCTGGTGAAGAAATGGAATTATCAAAAGTTAAAGAAGACTTACAAATTAGAGATAAAAAGGACTCAACTAGGAAAGATTCACCACTAGTTCAAGCGAGTGATGCCATACTATTAGATACCACCAATCTTTCGATTGATGAAACTATAGAAGAAATTATTAAATTAATTAATGATAAAAGAGGAGAATGATTATGGACTTAAAAAACAAAGATAAAAGTCAGTTTGATGAAATGAGCATGGACGACTTAAAAGATTTGAAAGTAAATGTTCCAAGAGTAGGACAAAGAGTGACAGCGAAGGTAGTTGAAATTGTTGATGATAAATTACTTTTACTTGACTTACATGCTCAAACGGAAGGTAGAATTTATTTAGAACAGTACACGAAAAAACCAGTTGATAGTTTCCAAGAATTAGGTGTGGAAGTTGGAGACATGGTCACAGCCGAAATTAAAAAGGTTCAAGATGAACCGGCTTTAATTTTGCTATCAAGATTATCAATGGTTTCTGAAGAACATCTTTTAGAGTTAGAAGATGCCCTAAAGAATGAAACTGTTATTACGGCAAAAGTAAAAGCTTCTAACAAAGGTGGCTTAGTATTAAACTACCATTCTTATGAATTATTTTTACCAAAGAGTTTATTGGATCATGAATTATATGAAATTCGTGATCAATTAATTAATACTGAATTAGAAGTAGTAATTAGCGAAATTAAACCAGCTAGAGGACGCAGTCGTCGTCCGAATATTATTGCGTCAAGAAAACCAATTTTTGAAGCGGCTCGTCAAGCGGCTTATGAAGAAAGAATGGAACTTCGTTTAGAAGAACTTGACAAAATTAACACTGGCGATATTTTAGTAGGTACTATTGAAAAATTAGAACCACATGCAGCGACAGTTAAGTTTGAGCATGTAATGGGGCTTTTAAGAATTTCTCAAGTTTCACATTACCGAATTGATAAATTAGAAGATGTTTTATCAATTGGTGAAGAAGTTAAAGTTAAAGTAATTAAAAAAGAAGGAAATCGTCTAGATTTATCAATTAAAGTTTTATTACCTACACCATTTGAAGAGTTCGCAGCCACTCATAAAGTGGGCGATACCGTTAAAGGTAAAGTTTATCAAAAATTACCATTTGGTTTAAGAATTGAAGTGGCAAGAGATGTTGTGGGATTATTACACCGTAGTGAATATTCATGGAATCCAAATGACAACTTTGACGCATATGTAACTCATGGTGATGAAGTTGAATTAGCCATTATTCAAATTGATAAAAAACGTGAAAGAATTAATTTATCTAAAAAAGCTTTAGAAGATAATCCATGGAGAAATGTTACTATTAAAAGACACGATATTACTGAAGCTAAAATTTTAGAATTTAAAGAAGATCATTTAATAGTTGAAGTTCAAGGTGTTGAAGGAACAATTAGAAATGATGAAATGGGTCTTGAAAAAGGACGACCTGAAGAATATTTTGCGGTTGGTGATGTTGTCGAAGCTGTGGCAACTAAAGTTGACCGGAGACAATGGTTATTAGAACTATCAGTTAAACAAGTGAAACTAATTGCAGCTGAACAAGAAGTTCAAAAACATCTTGATGAACAAGATGATGATGGTGGAATGACCATTGGGGAAATTTTAAATCAAGATTAAATAAAAAAAGGAGCCAATAATGTCGTTTAAAGTTGCAATTGTTGGCCACCCGAATGTTGGCAAATCAAGTCTTTTTAACAGACTTGTTGGTCGCAGACAAGCTATTACTCATGACGAATCTGGAAGTACTAGAGATCGGTTATATGGCAGAGTCGAGTGGTTAACAAAACAATTTAGCGTTATTGATACTGGGGGAATCGAGTTAAGCGATGCCCCTTTTTTAGAAGAAATTAAAGAACAAGCTTATATCGCTATGGATGAAGCTGATTTAATTATTATGTTAACTGATGGTCAACTTGGAGTTATTGACAGTGACTATTATATTGCCAGTCTTTTATATGAAACAGATAAGCCAATCTTACTTGTTGTCAATAAAATTGATGATGTCGTTCACCAAGGAAATGCCTTTGAGTTTTATTCACTAGGTCTAGGTGATCCACTACCAATAAGTACCCATCACGGAATCGGAATTGGTGATTTATTAGACAAAATAATAGAATATATTCCCAAAGATACTAAAGAGATTGATGATGACGCAATTACGTTTGCCATTGTCGGAAGACCAAATGTTGGAAAATCAAGTTTAACTAATGCCATTTTGCGAGAAAATCGGGTTATTGTTTCTGATATTTCTGGAACAACAAGAGATTCAATTGATACAACGTTTATGAAGAACCGCCAACTGTATCGTGTCGTCGATACAGCCGGAATTAAAAAACGTGGCCGGATTTATGAGGATACTGATAAATATAGCGTCTTAAGAGCTTTAGAAGCGCTTGAAAGAGCCGATGTCGCGCTATTGGTGCTAGATGCTGAAGAAGGTATCATTGCCCAAGATAAACATGTTGCGGGATATATTATGGATCATTTTAAGGCGTGTGTGATTGTTGTAAACAAATGGGATAAAATTGAAAAAGATGACCGAACTATGAAGAAATTTGAAGAAAAAGTTCGAGAAGAATTTCAATTTTTAACGTATTGTGAAATTGCTTTTGTATCTTCTAAATTTAATCAAAGAATTGATACTATTTTCCCACTTATTAATACAGCGTATGAGAATTATAGTCGAGATATTCCAACCAATATCTTAAACGAAGTTTTATTAGATGTAACATTTACCAATCCCCCAACAATATTTAATCGAGGAAGAGCTAATTTTTCATATATTACTCAAATCGGAATTAAACCGCCAAGTTTTTTATTATTTGTCAACAATGAAGAATATGTTCATTTCTCATATTTAAGATATTTAACTAATGAATTCCGGAAACATTTTGATTTTACTGGAACTCCAATTAAATTTACATTAAGGAAGAAGGATTAATATGAAAATAGGTGTTATCGGTGGTGGATCATGGGGAACCACACTTGCTCAAGTTTTACATGATAATAGCCATGAAACTTTAATTTATGATATAAGTCAAAAGAATGTTGATATGATCAATAATCATATCCATCCACTTTTTAACTTAGAAATTCCTCATGAACTTAAAGGAACTACTAATTTAGAAGAAGTAGTTAGGTATTCAGATTATTTGCTGTTGGCTGTTCCTACAGTTGCCATGCGTGGCGTTTTAAATGATATCAATAAGTTTCTTAAAAGAAAAACTTATTTTATCAACGTTTCAAAAGGGATTGAACCAGTAACATTTTTAAGAGTTAGCCAAATTGTTGATGAAGAAATTGATGCTAAACATTTAGGTGGCTTTGTCACATTAACTGGTCCAAGTCATGCCGAAGAAACGATTCAAAGAAAATTAACTTTACTAACGGCAGCAAGTAATGACCAAGAGTTTGCGATGAAAGTTCAAAGGTTATTTTCGAATTCGTCTTACATGAGAGTTTATCGTACTAAAGATTTAACCGGAGCTGAAGTAGGTGGAGCTGCTAAAAACGCTATAGCGATTGTCAGTGGTGCCGCTACTGGCTTAAATCTTGGCGAAAATGCAAGAGCGGCACTGATTACTCGAGGAGTAGTTGAAATTGTTAAATGCGTTGAAGCGATGGGTGGCGATCGTGAAACAGCGTTTGGATTAACTGGAGTTGGTGACTTAATTGTCACAGCATCTTCAGAAAACTCAAGAAACTTCCAAGCTGGTAAACGAATTGGTGAAGGGGTTCCACTGGATAAAGTCCTTGGTGAAGCGAGAATGACTATCGAAGGTGTTAGAAGCATTATTGCTTTCCATGAATTAGCTGAAAGTCAAGGATTAGATCTACCAATTATCTCAACTGCCTATCAAGTATTGTTTAATAATTTGGACATAAAAACCGCTTTAACTCTATTATTAACGAGGGAATTAAAGGAAGAAAAGTCATTTTAAATTGATTATTAAGCGATATAATAAAAAAAAGACTTGATATATAATCAATTTAGTGTTATAATCTAATTAATTGATTAATCAAAAGTCATAAGGAGGATAAATTTATGAATAAAACTGAATTAGTCGTATTGATGGCTGAAAAAGCTGGCGTTACTCAAAAAGTTGCTGGCGATGTGCTAGATGCTTTTACAGAAATTGTAGCTGAAACACTAGGAGACAGAAAAGAAAAAGTTGTTATTACTGGTTTTGGAACATTTGAAGTTCGTCATCGTGTTCAAAGAAGTGGAGTTGATCCAAGAACAGGAGAAAGAATTGTTGTTCCTGCACAAGACACACCTGCCTTTAGAGCTGGTAAGTTGTTAAAGGAAGCAGTAAAACGCTAATAAATGATTATAACGCCGTTTCGGCGTTTTTTCTTGCAAAAATTCACAAAAAACGGCAAAAACAGTGGAATTTCGCTACACTTTCCACAAATCGTGTGGAAAACTTTCTTATAGTCGTGTGTTAAACTATAGGTGGTGATAGTATGAAATTATTTGAATTAGCATTAAAAAACCAACTAGATACGTTAAAAAATGAAGTTACCGATATCAATATGATTGATCATAAACGCAGAACGCTATTACACCATGCAATTATTGGTAATGCAGTCGAAACGGTTCTATGGTTAATTAAAGAAGGAATCAATGTTAACGCGATTAATGAAGCTGGTGAAACAGCGCTTTTTGAAAGTGTTAGAAGATCAAATTTAGAAATTGCTAAAATTTTAATCACTCATAATGCCAACCCTAATATTGCCAATCATCGTTATGAATTACCAATTCATATTGCGGCATATAATGGTGAATGGGATATGATTAAATTATTAGTTGAAGCTAAAACGATACTTAATAAAAAGTCGATGGATGATAAACAGTTGATTCATTATGCTATTTTAGGTGGTCAAGTTGAATTAGCACCAAAAATTATTGATTTGACTGAAGGTTCTTATTTCATCAGAGATGAATATGGCAATACATTACTACATTATGCAACAAGGACTAGTAGCTTACCTATGGTAAAATACCTAGTTGAAAAAGGTGTTGATGTCAATGCTTTAAATGATCAATATGAAACTCCAATTTTTTCATCAGTTAAAAATAACAATTTTGAAATTGTTAAGTTTTTAGTTAAAGAAGGAGCATTTATTGACATTAAAAACCGTAGATTTGAAACACCACACGATATCGCTATTATTCATGATCGCGATGAAATTAGAGATTATTTAGAAGAAACACAGTATCAACCATTTTATCAAGAACATAAAAAGAGTCAAGCGTTAACTTTAGCTGTATTAAATCGCGATTACCATGAAATTAAAGTATTGGCAATGGCCCATACTAGATTAAGACCGAATAAATTGGGTAAAACAGCATTGGACTATGCTAAAGAATATCGCATGAAATCTGCTGTTCAGATTTTAAATCAATTATAAATTTAAACTAAAATAACATTTGAAAAATCCGCTTTTTTAGAGCGGATTTTTGTTTGATAATTTAATTATAATAGCTTTAATAAGCGATTTGCCACATTTTACATTCCTAGGTAGGGTCTTAAGAAAACAGAAAGAGTCGCTAGTAGATTCCACATCATATGAGCGCCAATTACGGTAATCACATTTTGTTTATAAATAATGTATGTGACACCGAATGCTACCCCCATTGCTAAATATGGTAAGAAGGTAATTATAAAGTGTCCGAAATTAGTTAAATCTCCTAATTCAGTAACGACATGAATTGTAGCAAATATGATTGATGAGACTGCGAGTCCGACCCACTTATTTCTAGTTATTTCGAAGATTGTTTTTCTGAAGATTAGTTCCTCAACGATTGGTCCAATAATAACGGCTGATAACATCATCAGTGGCCATCCAGGCCCCATAAGTGAACTTTCAATTGACGCTTGATTAGCTGAAGTAATTTGTGGAACGTCTAATATTTCAAATAACAAGCCTAAAATTAGTGATGAACCATAGACAAATCCTAAACCAGCAAACATACCAATTAAGAGTGATCTATTTTGTTTAAACTTCATCCAATCTTCCTTGATATTAGGAAATAATAGAAACCCTAAAGGAATTATCAATATCCCATAAACTAAAAAGTTTAAAACATTACCAGCTCCAGTTGTAAAGACGATACCCTT
This sequence comes from Acholeplasmataceae bacterium, assembly GCA_050953825.1. Taxonomy (GTDB): domain Bacteria; phylum Bacillota_I; class Bacilli_A; order Acholeplasmatales; family Acholeplasmataceae; genus DUQW01. The sequence goes on from JBMNNF010000010.1 coordinate 113,091, forward strand.
ATTTTCGATTTCTACAACTTTCAATTTTTCATAATTGATAAAATCAGGTCTGACCCCAAATTCAGGTGTTGTAACATATAGTTTGATTTTACGGAAAGTACTCCATTGTTTGATATCTCCATCTAAATAAGAATTAAATAGGACCTTATCAATTACAACATTTCCTAACTCATCTTTAATGAACCATTCTAGTTTAGGTTTTTTAGGTTTTCTAAAGAAACTTGATAAGTCTAATTCAGATTCTTGATCTGAATCTGGCTCTTCATAGTAGAGCAAATCATAACTTTCCCTTGAAATTATCACTAAATATTCATCATTGAATTTAAAATCAATAACCGTTTCATGGTATTTATCACGATATTTGTCAAAAGTTTCGGGCGCCATGAAGGTTAACCCATTAATATCTTCGGAAATTCGTCTTACAACTTCCTCTTCTTGGTTGTATGTAATTGTTGAATTTGGAATTAAGATAATAACTATTTGAAGAATTAGAATGAGTAAAGTCATTCCTAGTCCATAAACGACTAATGATAAAATATGTCGCCATAACATTTTTCTTCTTAATGAGTTTATTTCCTCTTTTTCTTTTTCTTCTTGAACTTTTTCAGGGAATAAATCTTTAAATTCTTGATATGGTTCTGAAGAATTGGTTTCCTTTTCTTTTTTATCGATTTCGCTCATAAAAACCCCCCTGTTGTTAACGATATTATACTATAAGTTATACATGAATGTATAAAATATGATAAAATAAATTAGAGGTGGCGTATGAAGAAAAAATCATTTTGTGTAATTGGAATTGACTCCTTTGGAATCGCAATTACTGAAGAATTAATCAATTTAGGATGTAATGTTACAGCAATCGATTTTACTAAAGAAAAATTAAATCCAGTAGTTGATATTGTTAATTATTCAGCTTATGGCGATGTGACAAGTGAAGCTGTATTAAAAGATTTAGGGTTATCACATGCTGATCATGCAGTAATTTCTCTAGATAATTTTGAAGATGCAATTTTAACAACTTTAATGTTGCACGAATTAGGCGTGCCACAAATTACAGTTAAAGTTGAAACTGAATATCAAGAAAAAATCGCTTATAAAGTAGGAGCGAGTTTTGCTGTATTTCCAAACTATCTAACAGGTAAAAGAATTGCTAGAAAGTTAATTAGTTCAAATATTTTAGACTATTATGATATAGATGAAAAATTTGGTGTTTATGAACTAATTATTAAAGGTTCTAAATATGAAAACCAATCATTAATTGACTTAGATTTACGTAATAAATATGGGATTAATATCGTGATTATTAAACGAGATGATGAAACCTTTATTCCTAAAGGGGTTGACTATTTGAAACAAGGCGATATTATTATTGTAATTGGTAGACACGATAAAATTAGTAAATTTGAGGACACATTAAATGAATAAAACAATATTAATTGCTTCTCATAACCAAAATAAAGTTGTTGAATTTAAAAATATTTTACCCGAATTTACTTTTATCACTTTAAGGGATTTAAATGATAATGAAGACTTCAATGAAACGGGAGATTCATTTGAAACTAATTCCTATGATAAAGCGTGGTATTATTATCAAAAATATCAAATTCCAACTTTAGCTGATGATTCAGGATTGGAAATAGTAGCACTTAATAATGAGCCAGGAATTTATTCTAAACGTTATAGTGGTTTTGGCGATCACGAAAATAATTTATTAGTTTTGGAAAAATTAAATAATATAACTAATCGAGATGCTAGATTCAGATGTGTTTTAACTTTCGTTTATAACAAAGATAGTATTATTCAATTTGAAGGAACTATTGAAGGAGAAATTTCACAAGAAATTCAAGGAGATGAAGGTTTTGGATATGATCCCATCTTTATGATTAAAAATGAAAATAAAACTTTAGCGGAATTAGGTAAAACTTATAAAAATAAACACTCTCACCGCGCTAAAGTTTTACAGGCTTTTAAGGACTATATAGAAAAACATGAAAATACTTATTACAAGTGATATTCACGGCGATATCAATAAATTAGCACTACTTCATGAAATTGAATCATTTGATTTACATTTAGATGCAGGTGATTCCAATATTCATGCCGATGATTTAAGAAGAATGGGGATTATTTCAGTTAAGGGGAACACTGATTTTTTCTCGCAATTACCACCAATTAGAGTTATTGAAAATGAATTAGGGAAAATTATTATTGTTCATGGCCATAATCAAAGTGTCAAAAGTGGTTTTGAGTTACTAGTTACGATTGCAGAAAACTTAAGAGCCAACTATATGATTTATGGTCATACCCATAATGAATTAGTGCAAACGGTTAATAATATTACTTATATTAATCCAGGATCCTTAAAATACGGCAAGACTTATGTAGTTATTCAAAATAATGAAATCGAGATAAGGAAATTGACATATGGAAAATAAAATTAAAAAAATTGCCGCTAAGATTTTTAAAGTTAATCAAGATGAAATTAAAATTGAATATCGTTTATTAGGTGGCATGAGTAATTACACCTATGTAATTTCACATAACAACAATAAGTATACGATTCGAATTTTAGGCGAAGGCGCCGAAATCTTTGTTGATCGAGTGGCTGAAGAATACAACCTCGCTCAAGCCGAGTCATTAGGCATCGTTAATGAAACCGTTTATTTTGATGTTAAATCGGGAGTGAAAATTTCTAAATACATTAAAGGCGAATACATAACTTCCGAAAATGTTTCAAATTATTATGAAAAAGTAGCACAAGTATTAAGATTAGTTCATGAAAGTAATCTTAAGGCTTATTCAGACTTTGATCCAATTGGTCGAATTGAAAAATATCAAAGATATTCAAAAAACTATGACCCTGAATATGAGGAAATTAAAAAATGGTGGAAAGATTATTATTTGAAACACTATCAAAATGTTTTAAAAACATTTACTCATGGTGACGGTCAAAGATCGAATTTTGTAATTGGTGAAGATAAACTTTACTTATTAGATTGGGAATTTAGTGGCGAAAATGATCCATTATATGATGTTTCAGTCTTTGGCCAAAATGATTTTGATGATGCCATTAATTTATTACCAGTATACTTAAAAAGACAACCAACTGCAGAAGAATATTTTAGAATAAGATTTTACCGACTCCAACAAGTATTAATGTGGTATCATGTCGCACTTTATAAAGATGATATTGGATTAAGTCAAAAACTTAATTTAGATTTTAAGGAAATAGCTAGTAACTATTTAAAAGAAGCTAAGTATCATTATCAAATTTTAAAGGAATAATTATGAATACATTAGATGTTTTATCGTTACCAAAAACTGAAGCGAGTTTATCGATTATTAAAAGTTATCTTCAAACTCAACTAACTAAAACGGATTATGAATCAGTGTTTTTAAGAATGCTTGAAGTTGAACTTTTCTTAGGATTATCCAAAAACGTCATCACCGAAGGTGAAGACTTTTTAGCAAATTTTGCTGAAGATGACTCAAAACATTTTTCAACATTGTTAAAACATCTATTTGACGCTTCATTAATGGAAAAAGACTATGATCGATTAGTCTATTATTTAGAAGAAAGAAAAAAATATTCATCAATTTTAGAAGATTATTTAATTATTATTGATGAAATTGCCCTATATAAACTGTTAAATAAACCATATCTTAATTTACTAATTGACCTAACTAGAAGTCAAGCTCCTGACTATATTAAAATTCCAGTTTATGAAGAATTATTAGAATTTTATATTAGTCAAGAAAAATATAAAGAAGCTCAAGAAATATTAAAAGATATGGAAAATGTCACTGATCAAAAATACTACAAAGAAGAACTAGATATTTTATATGGATTAGGTGAAAAAGATAAGGCACTACAAGTAGCGGAAGGATATAAAGATGTTAAAGAGGCAGTAATACCGGCGGTTTTAATGATGTTAAAAATCTATTTTGAAAAAGAAAACTATCATCAAATGACCATCATTGATTCAGGATATGAAGCTAAATTTGAAGAAGCTTCCATTGAAGAAAGATTAGCATTTCATGATATTTGTATGAATTTATACAAAAAAATTGGAAGTAAACACTCTGAAGAATATCACAATGATAACTATAAAAAACTAAAAAGAGTTGAAACCAAAACGAAAAAACAAGCTGAAGTCAAAGAAGAAACGCCAACCATTAAAGCCGATATTACTCAAGTCGTTCCGATTAAGAAAGAAACGACTTCGCTTTCATCAATTGAAGAAAAAAGACAAATCTCTAATTTCTTTGATATTTTCATCTTCTCAGAAAATATCAATGAAAAATTAGTCTTAAGAGATTATTTAAGAACCCTTTTCATCTATATTGATAACTATATTAAACCAACTAATTATGTTATTTATTTAAATGACCAAAGACTTTTTCATTATAAAAAAGAAAGATTATATGAAAAGCGAATTATTAGTGAAATAATTAATCAAACTATTATTAAGAATGTTTTAGAAAAAGGACATGAGTATTTTTCTAATCCATTAGATTTTGATAAAAACGTTGATATTATTACTCAACTCCCATATACGAGTGATACTAAATATGTTTATGCTATTCCACTAGAAAATGAAGGAGCATTTTTAGTATATTTTGATGAAGTGATTAATGATCCTGAAATCTATTATGATTTTGTTAAATTATTATCGGCATTGATTTTTTCAAAAATTAGTCGAGAAAAGAAGTTAAAAAATTTACGAAAAGAAAATTTCTTTTTAACAAATATTTTAAAATCTGAATTAGTACCATTAAGAATTGTTAGCGAGAGTAAGACGACTTATAATAATTTAGCTCAAAAGCTATTTAAAGAAGATGAAAGTACTTATATTGATAGTTTTGTCGTTAAACTAAAACCTGAATATATTAGAGATTATCGTGAAACCTTAAGAAAAATGTTAAGTGCTCCTAATCAAAGTGAAATGCTAAATTATCAATATCAAAATTTGTATATTCAAGAAAAAATGGTTTCAATTATTGATGAAGAAGATATCAAAGTAGTGTCAGTCTTTGAAGATGTGACTAAGACAATTATTCAAATTGAAACTAGTGAACAAAAAGCGATTACTGATCGTGAAACTAAACTATATAACTTATCATACTTAAAACAAGAAATGGTCAATTTAACGAATCAAAAGACTACTTTTTATTGCCATTGAATTAAATTTAGACAACCGTCATATTTATGGCCCAGATAACACTAGTTTATACTTTAAAGAATTTTCGAAAATAACTGATGATTTCTTTGTCGACGGTGTGGTCTATCGTACTGACTTTAATGAATTAATGGTCACCCTACCATATAACGATATTAGAGCGGTGAATAATATTACTAAAAATTACATTAATCATCTTGAAGAATATCATGTCTCATCAATTCCGCATGAACAATTTCATGTGAAGATGGGAATTTTAAGATATCCGGTTGTTACAACTCAAACGAATGTTGATTTATTACTTAAATATATTGATATTGCCAAAGAAAAATCAAAATTAAGAAAAGATACCATCTTCCATCAATTTACTTTTAGTGATTTTGAAGAAGAATCTTTTGAACAATCAGTCTTAAATTATTTAAATAATTCTTTGGAACAAAAAAACTTAAGTATAAGTTTCATTCAAATTATTGATATTAATAAAAATGTTGTCTGGCAATATGAATCAGAAATTAATATCCCTAATTTGAATATTGACAATAAATATATTGTTTGCGTTAGCTAAAAGAAGAAATCGGATTATTGATTTAGATCGTTTCCATATTTTAGAAGTTTTAAATTTTTTGGTCAAACTAAGTCAAGAAACGAAAGTCTTAATTAAAATTACCATTCCAATTAGTGAGGAAACTTTTGTTGACCCAACCTTTAACGCTTTCTTAATTGGTGCAATTAAGGAACGCAAGATTCCTTTCCCATTTATTCGCTTAAAAATTGACTTAACTAATATTAAAACTCATCATTATGCTCACAAAATTCATGAATTACTAAATACTGGTATTTCATTAGATACAACCGCATTGGCGATGGTCTTAACTTATCCATTTAATGCGTTATATATTGACTTTAATGATTCTGATATTAAGTGGCAAACTTATTACGGTAATTTATCAAAAATGTTAGATGAATTCCATGTCGCTACAGTGGCGACTAATATTAATTCTAGAGATCAAATTGAATCACTAAAAAGAATTGGGATTAAATTAGCTTGTGGCCGAATTTATCCTAATATTTCTAGCGAAAAACTATTCGCGCAAATTGTGGAGATGAAGCGTAATGAGTCAAAAAAATAATCATTTAGATAAATTCAATAGTAACTTATATATTGAAACCACATTGTCAGTCTTAAATCAAGTTAAAGTTATTTCTAACTTTTACTTAAAGAGCCAAGATAATTCACCAGATGAAGTTTTACTCAATATTTATGGAATCTTACAAACTTTATTTGTTGGAGTTGACGCATTATATGATTATGTTAGAGCGTTAACCAATAACAAATATTTAATTAATATTAACCAAAACGAAAGATTACATGAATTAAAATTTATTAGAAATGATGTTGTTGGTCATCCTACATCAAGAGTTTATGCTAATAACCGAGTAGGATTTTGTAAACTTAATTTAGAAACTTTATCAAGGGATAAAATTAGTTATGAATCATACATTTTAGATAATAAGACGATGCAATCAACTTTAGTTGAAGAAAAAGAAGTTTCAATTCATGAATTAATTGAAGCTTACTTAGAAGAAGAGGAAATTATTTTAAATCAAGTTAAACTATACATGAAAAAACCTTATTCAACTAATATTGTTAGTTCAATTTTAAAATTAGAAGCGATGTATTTAAATTCTTATGACATTAAAGATCGAATTGATGAAGTTATCGCTGAAGCGATTAGTTATGATACTGATAAAAATAAACACCAAAATCGACTAATTTGGCGTTTAGAATTATTAAAAAACGCTCTTGATTGGAAATCAAATGATAATGAAATTAATAATTTAATTGACTATATTATTGAATTTCAACTACAAAAGGTGTTAGAAATTGCCTTAAATATAACAGGACAATATCAGAAATTAAGAAAGCTTAAAATTCCTTATTTATTAAAAGAAGTTTATCGGGCAATTGATAAAGATCCAAGAAGAATCGTGCCATTACTAAATCACTTGCACGATAACCGACATCCTTTCTTTAGGCAAGATCTTTTAGAGTTAGAAAAATTAATTAATAATCATAAAGCGTTAAAGGTTGTAAATTTGTTGAAAAACTTAGATGATGAGAAGCGAATTTATTTGCTGGGAAGCGTAATTAAAAGATATAATAATAGAAAATGAGGTGGACTCGATGTTAAAAAAAGAAGATAAATATTTAATTGGAGAAAAAATTAAAGTAGTTAATGAAAAAGAACCAGGTGTGGTAACTAGAATTGATGAACAAAGAGGATTAATTTACGTTTTATTTAAAAGATTCAGAGAAGAAGCGTATCCATATCCAGAAGCGATTGATCAAGGAATTTTAACCCCTTTAGTTCAAAGGAAGTGATTAGTTATAATCATTAAACGAATCATCAAGTTTTTTATAAACTTGTTTAAATTAATATGGGAAACGATAAAGACAATGAAGACGTGGCGTGGCGTCTTGTCTTTATTTATCTCATTTATGGTTTTTGCCGGATGGGCTTACGTTTTAATCTTACTAGGAACACTTAGTCAAAATGCTGCATTAATTGCCATTGGGACGGCGGTTGCGTTATTTTGGGCCGGCCCCTTCACTCCTTTAATCCCAATCGTTTTATTAGTCGCATTTTTAATTCAAAGATATATTTTTCAAGATAGATCTAATGATGAAGCCTTAAAAGAAACGATTAAAAAATTTAGGCAACAAGGCTTTAAAACGAATGAAGAAGTTTTAAAATCGAATCGCAGAAAAATCAAATATTCACGAATTCATAAGTATAAAAAGCTTTATCAAAAGAAAGCGTTAAGAGGTTATTATGTCTACAAATAATCAAAAAACTTTACTTCATATATGTTGCGCTCCATGCGCAACATATCCCACTAAATTCTTCAATGAAAATGGCTATCTTTATGATGGTTATTTTTATAACCCTAATATTCATCCTGAAAGTGAATTTCAAAAAAGATTAGAATATGTTAAAAAATTAAGTGAAATTAGAAACTTTAATTTAATCGTTGATGAAGGCTATGATGAAAGTAGTTGGGTGGAATATGAAATGGTTCCTAGAAGATGCCAAAAGTGCTATAATATGCGGTTGAAAAAAGCTTTTGAATACGCCAGCAAACATGATTACCAAGCCGTTACTTCAACATTGCTCATTAGTCCGTATCAACAACATGAACTCATTGTTGAAATAGCTAATAATTTTAGTAAACACTATCATATTAAATTTGATTATATTGATTTTAGACCTTATTTTAGAGAGGGTCAAAATGAGGCGAAGGAGCTTAATTTCTATCGCCAAAAGTATTGTGGGTGTCTCTCATCATTAGAAGATAAATTAACGTTTGATATTGACAAAGAAGAAAGAAAAGGAGCTAATAAAAATGGTTAATATTATGATGTCAAGAAGTTATCTTGACAACCCTTATTTGTATTTATACTTTCAACGATATATCAAAAAAGGAATGAAAGTATTAATCATTCCTTGGTCGTTTCGTCCCGATGCTGATTATGATACTTATCGCCCAGGTGGGGAAAGGTATCAAAAATTAGTAAATCAGTTTATTCCATATGATATTTCTGAAAGAGATATTATGTGGGCGGATTATTATTTAGATAGTCAAGAGACAATTGTTAAAAAAATTAAACTAGCCAATTTAATTTATTTAACAGGGGGACTTCCTGATAAATTATTTGAAAGGTTAGAAGAATTTAATATTATTTCTAACTTAGAAACTTTTGATGGAGTCATGTTAGGAGTTAGTGCTGGGGCGGTCGTTCAATTTTCGACATATCACTTATCAAAAGACAAAGACTATAAAAAGTTTGATATTTATCCCGGATTAAATATAATTAATGATTTTGGAGTAGAAGTTCATTATGGTGATCACATGCGCATTCAAAATAAAGCTTTAATTAAAGCTAACCAAATTATTCCGAGAACTTATTATACCATTCCTGATGCGGGGGCCTTAATTAAAGATGGTAATAATATTATTTTAATTAACGGTGCTAAAAAGCACTATTTCAAAAAATAAAACCGACCAAAAGTCGGTTTAATATTAATTGGTACTCCCTCTGGGACTTGAACCCAGGACACCCAGATTAAGAGTCTGGTGCTCTAACCAACTGAGCTAAGGGAGCAGCAGTAGTTGACAAAAATTATTTTAACATAAATAAATTAATGATACAAGGAAAAGGAGTTAGTTTGACAAAAACTCAAAACGAAAAGTATCAATTAATTATGAAACGAAAGGATAGATTCAAATGCCGAGAACACAATTACTAATCATTATTGCTGGTTTATTATTACTAATTTTGTTGTCGATGTATATTTTCGATAAATTATCGAAAAAGAAAAAACAAAAAGAAGTTTTAGAGAAACTAACTAAAATTGGAAAACTAGAAAAAGATGGAAGAAAACATTTCCTTTTATTAGGTGAACAGCGAATTCAAATAATTTTCTTATCGTTAAAACCGAATGAGTTTTTAACGATTAATTCATCAACGATCATGCAAATTGATCGTGGAAAAGATAAACCATTATTAGTTAGATATAATTATGATTACCCACCATATAAATGGTTATTTGTGGTGCCAGGGATGAATCGAATTAAACGGGCGATTAATGAATCTGAAGTAGTTTTTATTAATTATGAAACCGAATTTCCCAATTTTCGAGTTATTAAAGAAGATGAAGTAGATTTATTAGTTAGTAAATATTTATGATAGGAGACTGAAATTATCAGTCTTTTTTTTATTTATTCTAAATAAAATGATTAAAATTAAGTTAATTTATAAAAAATGTTATTTTTTGGCAAATAATATACTATAATACTTATGTAATATCGATTTTAAATAATAATATTAGGTAAATAAGGTTGAAAGGAGGATACAGTATTTACTGTATTAAGGTATGAAAGAACTAAACTTTACTCAAGAACAATATTCTACTTTTCTAGAAAGAATTGAGGAACACAAGAAAAAACCAGGACCTATTATGCCGGTTTTAAATGATGCACAAGAAATATTTGGTTGTATTCCTTTACAAATCCAAAAAATTATTGCAGAAAAACTTAATGTTAGTGTTTCTAAAATTAATGGGATTGTCACATTTTATGCACATTTTTCATTAGAACCTAAAGGAAAATATGTGATAGCGGTTTGTTTAGGGACTGCATGTTATGTTAAAGGATCGCAACAAATATTAAATACGGCAATCAGCACATTAAAAATCCAACCAGGAGAAACTACAGAAGATGGATTATTCACCTTGGAGGCCACGCGTTGTATTGGTGCATGCGGCTTAGCTCCGGTTTTTTTAGTTGGAGATGATGTGTTTGGAATATCAAGCTCGAAACAAATGATTGAACAAATTAGAAGTATTAGAGAGAAAGAGGCTAAAGAAAATGAAAATAAAAAGTAAAAAAGATTTAGAAAAAATAAGAGCTGAACAAGAAATTAAACTGGCAATGAGAGAAGGATATAAAAGAGTTCAAATTATTGTTGAGATGGGTGATTCTGGAATTAAAGCTGGTGCTAAAGAGGTTTTACTACATTTTGTTAAAAGCCTAAATGCGAAACGAATTTTAGATTGTGCGGTAATTCAAGGACCGGGGACTGAACATAAAGGTTTAGAACCAGTCGTTGAAATTAGAGAACATGATAAAGTCACTCTTTATCAAAAGGTGAATTTAGAAATAGTTGATGAAATTATTGCTGAACACATTCAAAAGGGTAAAGTCGTTAGCGCTCATCTATTAGAAGGAGAGAAATAATATGGTGTTTCGTAGTCAAGTAGTAGTTTGTGGGGATACTGGATGTGTTTCTGGCAAGAGTCCACAAATTAAAGATGAATTTGTAAGAGTATTAAAAGAATATAATTTAGAAAACGAAGTCTTTGTTTATATGGCAGGGTGCTTTGGCTTTTGCGAACAAGGACCACTAGTAATTATTCATCCTGATGAAGTTTTATATGCGAAATTAAAACCTGAAGACGTCAGAAAAATTGTTGAAGAACATTTATTAAAAGGGAAACCAGTTAAAAGATTACAATATAAAGAACGTGATCCGGAAACTAATAAACAAGTTCAAAAGAAAGTTCAAGAAGTTTCATTTTATGCTGGTCAAAAGAAATTTGCGCTAAGAAATGTCGGAATTATTAATCCTGATGATATTGATGAATATATTGGTCGAGATGGTTATTTTGCATTAGAGAAAGCTCTCAACCACATGACTCCAGACCAAGTTATTGAAGAAGTTTTAGCTTCTGGACTTCGTGGTCGTGGCGGTGGTGGATTCCCTACGGGTTTAAAATGGAAATTTACTGCTCAAAATAAAGGTGGACAAAGTTATGTCATTTGTAACGCTGATGAGGGTGACCCAGGTGCCTTTATGGATCGCGCCGTTTTAGAAGGAGATCCACATTCAGTGATTGAAGCGATGACTATCACCGGCTATGCCGTTGGTAGTAATCAAGGATATATTTATGTAAGAGCTGAATATCCATCAGCGACAGCGAGAATGCAAAGAGCGATTAATAAAGCTTATGAATATGGATTATTAGGGAAAAACATTTTAAATTCTGGTTTTGATTTTGATCTGGAAATTAGATTAGGCGCAGGAGCGTTCGTTTGTGGTGAAGAAACGGCATTAATTCGTTCAATTGAAGGAAACCGCGGCATGCCAACAATTAAACCACCTTATCCAGCTAACGAAGGCTTATGGGATCGACCAACAGTTATTAATAACGTTGAGACATACGCTAATATTCCGTTAATTTTGAATAAAGGAGCTAAATGGTTTTCAGCAATTGGTACTGAAAAATCTAAAGGAACTAAAGTTTTCGCTTTAGGCGGAAAAATTAATAATACTGGACTAATTGAAGTTCCAATGGGAACGACAGTTAGACAAATTATTTATGATATTGGTGGTGGCATCCCTAATGGTAAAAAGTTTAAAGCGGTTCAAACTGGTGGTCCATCAGGTGGCTGTTTAACCGAAAAAGATTTAGATACTCCAATTGATTATGATAATTTAATCGCTAAAGGGTCAATGATGGGCTCAGGTGGAATGATCGTCATGGATGAAGATAACTGTATGGTTGACGTTGCTAAATTCTTTATGGAATTCATCGTTGATGAATCTTGTGGTAAGTGTACTCCTTGTCGTGAAGGAACTAGAAGATTGTATGAGTTAGTTGATGATATTACTAAAGGTAAGGGGACAATGGCAACTCTAGATGAATTACGCAGACTCTCACAAACCATTAAAGATACTTCTTTATGTGGTCTTGGTCAAACGGCACCAAATCCAGTTTTATCAACTCTGAATAATTTTTATGATGAATATGTCGCTCACGTAGTTGATAAAAAATGTCCAGCTGGAGTTTGTACCGAATTAACTGAATTAATGATTACTGATAAGTGTATTGGTTGTGGTAGATGTACTGACCACTGCCCAGTTAATGCTATTTCTGGTAATTTAAGAGAAAAACATGTCATTGATACTGAATTATGTATTCACTGTAATTTATGTATTACCATGTGTCCAGTTTATGCAATTAAGCGAGTATAGCGAGGTGTTAATTTATGGATAAATTAGTAAAAGTAACGATTGATAATAAAGAAGTAATGGTTCCTTCTCACTATACGGTTATGCAAGCGGCAGATTCTATTGGAATTAGTATTCCAAGGTTATGTTTCTTAGAAGGAATCTCAGAAACATCAAGCTGTCGTATTTGTGTCGTTGAAATTGAAGGCATGAACAACTTGAAAAACTCTTGTACCTTTAAAGTTTTTGATGGCATGAAAGTCAAAACGACATCGCCAAGAGTAATTCGCCAAGTTAAAACTAACTTAGAATTAATTGCTGGTAATCACCAATTTAACTGCTGGGCTTGCCCGAGAGAACATAACTGTGAATTATTAGATTTATTAAGAAGATTTAATATTGATAATCACTACAATATTGATCACGACAATAAAAAAAGAGAATGGATTATGAATGTGAGTGACTCATTAGTCATTGACTCTAGCAAATGTGTTTTGTGTGGACGTTGTGTTGATGCATGTGAATACTACACTGGTTTAGGCATTCTCAACTTTAACGAAAGAGGTTTCCATACTTACATTGGTACTGCACAACAAGTCAATATTGCCGATTCTGGCTGTATTTTCTGTGGTAAATGTATCCAATCATGTCCAACGGGAGCTTTAAGAGAAAAAGATGATGTTGATCGCGCTTTCGAACTATTTGATGATCCAACTAATTATGTAGTCATTCAAGTAGCGCCATCAGTTAGAGCGGGTTTAGGTGAAGAGTTTGGTTTACCGATGGGAACTAACGTTGAACCACTTTTATATACCGCATTAAAAGAATTAGGATTCCATGATGTTGTTGATGTCAACTTTGCAGCTGATTTAACGATTATGGAAGAAGGAACTGAATTAATTGAACGTTTAGAAAAATTCTTAGCTGGTGATAAATCAGTCTTGCCACTTTTTACTTCATGTTCACCAGGATGGATTCGTTATGTTGAAAGATATGCTGAAGAATTTATTCCAAACATTTCATCATGTAAATCACCTCAACAAATGAATGGGGCGATTGTTAAGAACTATTATGCTAAAAAGATTGGCATTCCTAAAGAAAAAGTTAAAGTCGTTTCAGTCATGCCTTGTATCGCTAAAAAATATGAAGCTAATCGTCCAGAAATGGAAGTTGATGGAATTAGAGATGTTGACTTAGTCTTAACTACTAGAGAATTAGCCCGATATATTAAACGTCATCAAATTGATTTCTTGAATTTAAAACCATCTAAATTAGATTCACCATTAGCAATGTATACTGGAGCCGGAGTTATCTTTGGTGCCACTGGTGGCGTGATGGAAGCCGCTTTAAGAACAGTTAAAGCGTTATTAGAAGAAAAAGATGAAAATTTAGTCGATATTACTGCCGTTAGAGGCGTGGAAGATATTAAAGAGGCGACTCTAACGATTAATGGTTTAGAATTAAACTTCGCGGTTGTTCACGGTGCGAAACATTTCCCAGAAATGTTAAGAAGAATTAAAGAAGGCCAAAAACAATACGCTTTTGTTGAATTTATGGGTTGTACCGGTGGTTGTGTTTTTGGCGGTGGTCAACCAATTACTAAAGCCAGAGAATTTGAAAAGATTGATGTGAGACAAGAAAGAGCGAAAGCATTATATCAAATGGATGCTGAACAAAAATTAAGAAGAAGCCATGAAAATCCTAACATCATCAAATTATATGAAGATTTCTTAGGTAAACCAGGAAGTGACTTAGCTCACAAACTACTACATACGACTTATTCTAAGAAAGATGTTTATAAGCTATGAAAAAATATTTCATATTTTTACTAGCTTTATTAACTCTTACTTTATTTGGTTGCCAAAAAAATACCGAAAAACCAACTGTTATCTTACCAGCTGGATCACCTTTAATTTCAGTCGCTGATATTTTAGATGAAGCTTGTTACCAAATTGTACCAGGACCTGACGCTTTTCCAGCTGAATTTAAAAAGCAGGAAAAAGATATAATTATTGCCCCAGTTATCGTTGGGACAAAATTATATATTGCCGGAGCCTCAAATTACAAATTACATGCAATTATTGGTTGGGGCAATTTATATCTTGTCTCACGAACTAAAGTTAATCGTATTTCCGATTTAACAAATAAAAAGGTGATTGCCTTTGGTGAAAATGCGACACCAGGCATCATCTTTAAGACTGCCTTGGGTAATCAATCAACGGAAGTTGATTATTACGCCGCAGTCTCGGATGTGGTTGGTCCTTTTAAAACCAAACAATACGATTACGCTTTAATTTCTGAACCAGTTTTACAAAGATTAATTTCAACATCAACTAATGAAACATTACATGTCTTTGATTTATCAAGTGTTGAAAATTTACCAAAAGTAGCACAATTTGGAGTTTTCGTTAACCCAACATCAAGTAACTCAAGAGAAGTAACTAGATTTTTAAAAAAGATTGAACCTAATGTTAAATCTTTAAATCAGGACCCTTTAGAATATGCGAATAAAATTATTACTAATTTTGAGCAATTATCATCATTTACACCAGAATTATTAGCTAGTTCAATTCCGAGGATGAATTTAAAATATGTTAAGGCGAAAGCGGCCCAAGAAGATTTTTTAGTATATATTAACTTTTTAAATGAGAAGAACCCTAATTTAATTGGAGGAAAAGTTCCAAACGAAGGATTTTATGACTAATGAAACACTATAAAAGGCAAATTACTACATTTGCTGGTATTTTATTTATTTTCATATTTTGGATTATTTTATCGAATATTATTAAAGAGGAAATAGTACTTCCGACAGTATCAACTACTTTTAAAACTTTAATTGATTTACTCAAAAATAAAAACACCTATTTCGTGTTATTAAACACGATCGGGGGGTTGATATTAGTCGTCATTATTAGCTTTTTCATCTCATTAATATTATCTTTAATTTCGTATAAATTTCCAGGTTTTAAAAACTTTGTTCAACCATTATTATCATTATTTAAAATTTTACCAGTACCGGCAGTTATCATTTTCTTTTTAGTTCAATTTAGTCAAACGATTACCCCATATTTACTAACGACCATGATTGTCATTCCAATTATTTATGAAGGATTATATTCAAGTTTTATCTCAATTGATGATGATATTACTGATGAAGTACGAACAATTAGTTCAACTAATTTAAAAGTTATTTTTTATATTTATCTACCATTGACAAGAGTTGGAATTATTACTTCATTACTACAATCCATTGGAATCGGGTTAAAAGTAAAAGTGATGACAGAATTCGTATCCAACGCTCCGAATACTATTGGTTATCAACTAAACTTCGCCAAATCTTGGTTACTAATGGATCAAGTGTTCGCCTGGACAATTATTTTAGTGGTTGTTGTTATATTATTAGATTTTGTGTTAGGAAAATTCATTAAAAAAATTCAATAAAAAGTTCATAGAAATGTCAATATAAAAGTACCCAATACTGTGGATGTAACTTTCCCAAGTTACAGTCATAAATCAAAGGGTACTTTTTATTATTAAATCTATAAATTAAGTAAATCGTAATTTACTAAATCATAATTTACTAAAAAAATGAAGCGTTGGAAGCGAAGTTAATATGCAAATTAAATGTCAAAAAATGTGAGGTTAAGGTTAACTTACGCTATATTAAAAATTAGTTTTTTGACAATCATTTTTAATTAAATTTTAAAACTTTAAAATTAATTTTTTAAGTTCATCCAACGCTTCACTTGGATGAACTTTTTTGATAACTTTTCCTTTTGAAAAGATTAAGACAACATCATTATTTCCGGTAATCCCAATATCAGCGTCTTTTGCTTCACCGGGGCCATTTACGACACATCCCATCACTGCCACTTTGATTGGTTTATTGATGGTTTGTAAAAACAAATCAATTTCTTTGGCAATAGGTTTCATATCATACTCAATCCGGCCACAAGTTGGGCATGAAATTAAGGTTGGCAAATCATTTCTTAAGTTTAAATTATTTAAGATTTCTTTGGCGACACGTATTTCTAAAATTGGATCTTCGGTTAATGAAATTCTGATTGTATCTCCAATTCCTTCATTTAATAAAACTCCTAACGCAAGAGAAGATTTGACAGTGCCACCAATTAGTGTTCCCGCTTCAGTTACGCCTAAATGAAGTGGGTAATTAAAAGTTTTGCTAGCTAATCGATAGGTTTCAATTGTCGTTTTAACATCGGTTGTTTTTAAGGATAAAACGATATTAGTAAAACCTAAATCTTCTAATATCTTAACTTCACTTTTCATAAAATTAATTAAGTTTTCACTTGTTGGTTCTAAGTTGTTGGGAAGTGATCCAGAATTGATTCCAATTCGAATTGGAATCTCCTTTTTGGTGCAAGCGTCAACGATTAGTTTGACATGTTCTAGGTTATTAATATTACCCGGATTAATTCTAATTTTGTCAACTCCTTGATTAATCGCTTCTAAGGCAAGTTTGTAGTCGAAATGAATATCAGCTATTAAAGGGATATGGATTTGTTGTTTGATGGAACCAATCGCTTTCGCGTCTTCCATATCTAATACGGCAACTCTTATTAATTCACAACCAGCTTTCTCTAAGCTTAAAATTTGTTTGACAGTAGCATTAATATCTTTAGTTTTAGTAGTAGTCATCGACTGAATTAAAATTGGGTTGTTGCCACCGATTGATAAATTATTAATTTTGATAACTTTAGTTAATTTTCTCATAATCTTATCACCAACTTTATTATACAATAAACTTGGTTGAAAATTTTAGTAATTGTTTGTTTTTAATATACGTGTATGGTATCATTATAATGATGTTTTACTAAACAAAGGGGTGTAATTTATGTATAGAAAAACTAAAATTGTTTGTACTATCGGTCCAGCTTCAGAATCACCAAAAATGATTGAAAAGTTAATTTTAGCTGGAATGAACGTTGCAAGACTTAATTTTTCTCATGGAACTCATGAGGAACATATGGCTAGAATTAATACAATTCGAGAAGTTAGTAAAAAAATGAATCGTTATGTTGGTATTTTATTAGATACTAAAGGACCAGAAATTAGGACTGGTGAGTTTGAAGGTGGGAAATGTGCTTATAAAAAAGGTGATGTTATTAAAATCTTTGCGAAAGAAAGATTAGGTAATAAAGAAGGATTCCACATTCCAACTCCTGAATTATTCCATGATATCAACGTTAATGATTACATTTTAGTTGATGATGGTAAGATTAGACTTAATGTTTTAGATAAACAACCTGAACATATTTTAGTCGAAGTGATGAACAATGGTGTTATTAGTAATCGTAAAGGAATTAACACACCTGGAGTTCATATTGGGATTCCATTTATTAGTAAAAAAGATGCTGAAGACATTGAATTTGCAGTTAAAGCTGATGTTGATATGATTGCCTTATCGTTTGTTAGAACTAGAGAAGATGTCAATTCAATTAGAAGCATTTTAAGATATTTAGATAGTGGTCACATTGAATTAATTTCTAAAATTGAATCTCAAGGAGCCGTAGAAAACTTAGATGAAATTTTAGATGTCAGTGATGGTATTATGGTGGCTAGAGGCGACTTAGGAGTTGAAGTTTCACTACAATTAGTGCCTTTATACCAAAAGAAAATGATTACCAAAGCTAATGAACATGGTAAGCCAGTAATTACTGCTACACATATGTTAGAATCAATGATTCATAACCCAAGACCAACTAGAGCTGAAGCGAGTGATGTAGCTAACGCTATTTTAGATGGTAGCGATGCTATTATGTTATCTGGAGAAACTGCTGCTGGTGAATATCCAGTAGAATCAGTACAAACAATGGATATTATCGCTAAAGCGATTGAACAAACGATTGATTATAATACAGTTTTAGCCAAAGCGGTTCGTTCATCACAAGCAACCGTAAACGATGCGATTGGATCAACTGCCAGTCAAATTGCGTTAATGTTGCCAGATGTCAAAGCGATCGTCGCTTTTACAGAAACTGGTGGAACACCAAAACGCTTATGTAAATTTAGACCAAGTGTTCCAACTATTGCGATTACTAAAGCTCACAAAACTTGTACAAGATTAACTTATTATTGGGGTGTTCTATCAATATTTAGGGATGATTATACTGATTTTCTATCATATGACCGTGTGGCAAATGAAGTAGTAAAGGAATTAGGATTTAAAGTTGGCGATAAAATTGTAATTACAAGTGGATATGCTCAACAACACGGATCAACAAATACATTAAGAATTATTGAGGTTAAATAAGGCTCCGGCCTTATTTTTTTTACATTAAATGCTTATTAAAAACGATATTTCAAACGAACGTTTAAACTTGAACTAGATTATATCATTATGATATAATTGTTTTTGAATTGGAGGGAAAAGGATATGCGAGATAAAGTAAAGCTAATCTGTACTGAATGTGGAGAAGAAAATTATTATACAGATAAAAATAAAAAAAATACGCCAGACCGTTTGGAAATGAAAAAGTATTGTCCAAGAGAACGCAAAGTAACATTGCACCGTGAGAAGAGATAAGACTATTCATTTTGAATAGTTTTTTTTCTATTAGGGGAGAAACATTATTATGGTTGCTGAATTTAAAAGTAGTAATTATGCAAATAGTTATGTAATATGCCGATTTCATGAATGTATTATCATAAATCCATCTCATAGTTACGAAGAGATAAGTGATTATATCGGTTCAAGATCAATAGTTGGCTTATTTGCAACTGAGATTTCTAAAGAAAATATCGATCAAATCGCTTACTACAGTGCTCCGTTACATTTATCAACGGAGCAAATTGAAGCAATCAATTCTGATTTTATTTTAGGATACGATTATAAAAAAAATTATCCATTTAATTTAAATAAAATCAAAATCATTGAATATTTTAACGAACAACAATTTAAAATCGGAGGGAACAATTTTCAAGTATTAATTATTGATGGTGTTCAAACTCCGACGACAATTTTTATATATAAAGACAATTTATTTGTTGGCAATTTATTTAACAACAATAAATTGGCGAAAAAGGCAAATTATAAAAGTTCAATCTATGATTTGAAAAAATCAATCGTAAAACTAATTAATTTGCCAGATGATTACAAACTGTATCACAGTTATCGAGAATCGAATAAATTCTCACAAGAAAAAAACAACAACCCCGATCTCAATCGGTGGTTGTGAAACATTTAAAATACAAATAAATAAGTAGTAGAGGACCTGTAAATCAAATTTAGAGGTTGTCTTTTTTTAAAGAATGTTATATAATTAACTCATCGAATATTTATTATAAATATTCTTGATAAAAAAAGACTATATTATAGTTAAAG
Source organism: Acholeplasmataceae bacterium (assembly GCA_050953825.1). Classification (GTDB taxonomy): domain Bacteria; phylum Bacillota_I; class Bacilli_A; order Acholeplasmatales; family Acholeplasmataceae; genus DUQW01. The sequence continues at coordinate 133,189 of JBMNNF010000010.1, forward strand.
TTTGGAGGCTATATTATGGGTAAAAAAGGAATGAAAAGGGCACTGATATTTATAATTGCCCTCGTAGGATTATCAGCAACTGCAGGTTATGCATATACTAAATACGAAAAAAATAATGAATTAGAAATATTAAAAACGAAAGAGGAGTTATCACTAGGATACTACCAAGGTGATAACGCAGATAGTGTCACAGAAAATATTACCGTACCGCTTAGTTTAAACGGTATTCCAATTAGATGGGTGTCAAGCGATACCGAGGTGCTCATCATTGAGGATAACAAGGCGGTCATCAAGACGACTGAAAATAATCGCTCAGTTATTTTGACTGCGGTAATTCAAAAAGGTCGTAAGGTCGCCCACAAATCATTTGAATTAACGATTAAAAACGAGGAATGCCTTATCTCATTTGAGGGATATGACCATTTTAATTTTTATACGGGCAAAAATCAGGCGATAAATTTACCGCCACCACCAGAAAAAGATGGTTATGATTTCCTCTACTGGTCAACAGAAGAGGGTGGTGAACCAATTGATACGGCAGAAGGGTTGTCAGAAAGTGTCATCTTATACCCAGTTTTTGTTGCGGAAGTTGATGTTTCGTATAAAGTTGAACATTATTATGAGTTACATGATGGATCTTACGTTTTACAAGAAACCGTAAATTTAACTGGGGCAGTCGATGAAATAGTTACTGCTGAACCGATTTTAAGTGACGGCTATGTGAAATGTGACCACTTAAATTCAAGAGAACAAGGAACCATCTCTAAAGAGGGTGGTTTAGTTTTAAGGGTATATTATTCCCTAAAAACATACCAAGTTAAATATGAATTAGGACTAGGTGAAGGTAATTTCCCTAATGTCACTTATAAACATAACGCATTAATTGCGAGACCTTCACATGTTCCAACTGCACCTGGAAGACATTTTGTTCGTTGGTCAGCAACCGAAAATGGACCAGCGTATGTTTTCAATGAAAAGATTACTGAAGATGTTGTGTTGTATGCGGTATTTGATCGAAATCAATATAACGTTTACTTTTATAATGGTGCTACTTTATTCCACACCGAAGAAGTATTCTTTGGTGATAATGCCACAAGGCCTTTACAAAATCCAACTAAAGAAGGTTATGACTTCATTGGTTGGGATCATAATTTAGAAAATATTTCCGGACATACTTATGTCAAAGCTGAATATGAGATTAGAAAATACGTAGTTAAATTCTACGATTTTAACAATGAATTGTTAGAAGAAGTTTTAAATGTTGAACATTTTTCAAGTGTTACTCCACCTACACCTCCAATAGTTGAAGGACACAAATTTGATAAATGGTCAGTATCAACTAATAATATCACTGGTAATTTATCAGTTTTTGCTGAATACAATAAAAAAGGATATGCAGTTATCTTCTATGACCATTTAGGAGTTCCAATTGGCGAACCGCAAACGGTTTTATTTGAAGGTGAAGCTACTCCGCCACAACCTCCAGTTAAACCTAATACTCAAAAATATACCTACAGATTTACTGGATGGAGTGAAGAAACCGATGTTGTAACTAGTGATTTATACATCTATCCAGAATATGAAGAAACTATTAATAAATATACTTATCGTTTCATTTTAAAAAATGAAACCGAACCTTTAAAAGAATTAACTGTCCCTTACGGAACAGTAATTGTGGCCCCAGAGACTCCAACAAAAGAACAAACAGCACAATATGATTATGAGTTTTTAGGTTTTGAGGGCTTTACTGAAGGAATGGAATTAACTGATAATATTACTTTTGTCGGTAGTTTTGAAGCAATTGAAAGAGAATATGAAGTTAAATATTATGTTGAAGGAGCATTCCATAGTTCTGAACCCGTTACTTACGGCCATTCGGCAAATCCACCAGCTGTCACAAAAGATAGTACGATTAGTCATGTGTATGAATTGAGTGGATGGTCATTAGAAGAAAATGGAGAAGTAATTGAATTACCAGCCATTGTATGCAATATAGCATTCTATGCCATTTTTGATGAATTTGATCAAAATTATACTATTAAGTTTGTTGATTATGATGGCAGATTCTTAGACGAAAAAGCTTGGGATTATGGATTAGAACCATCATATGATGGATTATTAACTCGGGCACCAGAAACTGGTTGCACCTATAAACATATTGGGTGGTCACCAGAGATTGGTCTAGTTAATAAGAACCAAACTTACACTGCAGTTTATGAAACTATTATTAATACCTACCCAGTAAGATTTTTCCAAGACGGTGTCTTGTTAAAATCATTTGATGCAGTAAAACATGGTAGTGGAGTTTATTATCCATATGTGCCAACTAAAGCATCGACCCAACAATATGATTATATATTTAGTGGTTGGGATCAAGATTATTCTGAAATTACCAAACCAATGGATATTAAGGCTCAATTTTCAACCACAACTCGTAAATATACTTATGAATTTGTCTCTAATGGAACTATCTTATCACACGGAACTATTGAATATGGTTTAACCGTTCCGCATGCTAAAATTCCAGCTGATCCTAGCAACAAACCAAATCACCATTTCGATAAATGGATGATAGGTGATGATGAATATACACCAGAAACGACAATTACTGGTAATGTTACAATCAATGCCCATTTTGAAATTGATCGTTTTACAATTACTTTCAAAAATCATAATGGCGATGTCTTACAAACACTTGAAGAAATTGCTTATGGCACGATGCCAAATTATTCTAATGCAAAACCAACCAAACCAGCAACTGATAAGTACACTTACACATTTAGTCATTGGTCACCACAAATTGTATTAGTAACTGGCGACGAAGAATATATTGCTGAGTTTAGTCGTGAAATTAACGAATATAGAATTACCTGGTTTAATCATGATGGAACCGAAACTATAGATTCACAAGATGTTCCTTACGATGAACTTCCAGTTTATGGTGGCGCTTTACCAACTAAACCAGCTGATGCCCAATATACTTATATTTTTGACGGCTGGACACCAGCTGTTGTTGCGGTTACAGGAGTCGCATCTTATACAGCTAAATTCAGAGGCGAAACTAATAAATATAGCGTAACATGGAATGATTATAACGGAGAATTATTAAGGACTGATTTAAATATCCTTTACAGTTCAACACCATTCTATGGTACTAATAATCCAACTAGAACATCATCAGTATCAACTGATTATGCCTTTGCTGGTTGGTCATTAACCAAAGGTGGCGACATCCTTGAACAATTACCAACTGTTTCAGGTAATATGATTTTCTTTGCAAATTATAGTGAATCAGTAAGACAATATGAAGCAACTTGGGTTGTTGATGGTCAAGATAATGTGACAACAAATCACGATTATGACACTCAATTTAATGATGATGCAGTCTTAAAAGAAAAAGAAGAAGATTCTAAATATACTTATGTGTTTAGTGGATGGTCATTAAAAGAAGATGGTGACATTCTCGAACAATTACCAATTGTTTTAGGTGATAAAACATTCTATGCTATCTTTAATGAAATTCCAAAAACATACACATTAACTTACACAGTTGATGGTGAAGTCGACGGTGAAGTTGAAGAATATGATTTTGGTGATGAAATTACACCAAGACCAGAACCAAGTAAAACTGGTTATACATTAAGTGGTTGGACAGTACCTGAAACAATGCCGGACCATGATGTTATTGTTGCAGGAATATTTACCATTAATCAATATAACTTAACTTACAAAGTTGATGGCGAAGTTGATGGTGAAGTCGAAGAATATGACTTTGGTGATGAAATTACACCAAGACCAGAACCAAGTAAAACTGGATATACCTTTAGTGGTTGGAGTGAAATTCCAACCCACATGCCAGCTAACGATGTTGAAGTAGTTGGTACTTTTACCGTGAATCAATATAATTTAACTTATTATGTTGACGGTGAAGTCGATGGTGAAGTCGAAGAATATGACTTTGGTGATGAAATTACACCAAGACCAGAACCAATTAAAACAGGTTATACCTTTAGTGGTTGGAGTGAAATTCCAACCAATATGCCAGCTAACGATGTTGAAGTAGTTGGTACTTTTACCGTGAATCAATATAATCTAACTTATTATGTTGATGGCCAAGTCGATGGTGAAGTCGAAGAATATGACTTTGGTGATGAAATTACACCACGACCAGAACCAAGTAAAACTGGTTATACCTTTAGTGGTTGGAGTGAAATTCCAACTCACATGCCAGCTAACGATGTTGAAGTAGTTGGTACTTTTACCGTGAATCAATATAATTTAACTTATTATGTTGATGGCCAAGTCGATGGTGAAGTCGAAGAATATGACTTTGGTGATGAAATTACACCACGACCAGAACCAAGTAGAAAAGGTTATACCTTTAGTGGTTGGAGTGAAATCCCAACCAATATGCCAGCTAACGATGTTGAAGTTACTGGTACTTTCACAATTAACCAATATGATTTAAACTATGTTTTAAATAACGGAGAAGACAATATCGTCATTTCAATGGATTATAATGCGGATATTGTGGCACCAAATAATCCAGATAAAACTGGTTACTCATTTGATGGTTGGGATATTGAAATTCCAGCTAAAATGCCAGCTCATGATGTCACGATTAATGCTAAATGGAAAATTAATACCTATAATATTAAATTCCATCTAGATAATGGTGATGGCTTTATTCAAATATTCCAAGACTACAACACAGCAGTAACTGCACCTTCAGGATTTGAAAAAGTTGGCCATAACTTTAATGGTTGGAGCGTAGATGTTCCACAAACAATGCCAGCTTACAATATGGAAATTACTGCTAAGTGGTTGTTAAAAGAATATACAATTACATTCGTTGGAATAGAACCTGCACCAGAATCTCAAACTATTAAATACAATCATTATGCAACTAAACCAGAGTATGAACCAAAAGCAGGTTATACTCAAGGTTGGTATGAAAAATATGATGAAAATATTCATGCAGAACCAATAACTACTTTATTTGATTTTGAAAATACTCCAATTGATAGAGACTATACAATTGAATATTTTGAAAATGTCACTATTGATGAGGCGTTTGCTAATGCTGAGGCATACTTTGATGATCCTAATAGTCAAGAGTTATTAGACAGCGCGTGGAAGAAAGATGTTCCAAGTGGGGAAGATTCATACACATATGCCGAATTCCATATAGATTCAGACAATAAAGAAATAACTGTCAATATATTTGATAAGTCAATATCTCTAGTTGAAGTATTAAGTGGTCTAGATCCAGTTCATAATACTGATGCTTTTAGTAGTTTAGTGGGTGTATTGACAGGAAGTGGGTCAGGGTCATTAGCTCCAGGAGTTGCGGCCATCATGAATGCCGTCGGCCAAAGTGGTGCTAAACATTTCCAAATTCCAATTGATGAAAATAACTTGGCGTATGACTTACTATCGGAATTTGGAGGAGCTACTATTGGTGGCAAATTAAGTGGTGGAATCTTACCGATAGATGACCAAATGGAATTAAATATTGTTGCGGCAGTCTTCGGAAAAACTGTAGCTAATTTAGCTGATGCTGGATATTGGCAAGAAGTAGACGATGATGGCTTACCAACCGGTAATCCTAGAGCGCCTAGGACTGATGATTTGTACGCTTTATTAGCATGTAGTTTTGATATAATGACTTTTGGTGATTATCCAATCGCCCTATATGGCGATGTCAACGGCGCTGAAGTTTCAATTGGCGAACTGACAACATATTTTAACAAATTTGAAATTGCAGTTTCTAATGAGACTAATGTTTTTGACTCTTCAAACGAACCAATTTCAATTAAATTATTTGAGGTAGTTACTAATCTTGCACTTGTGAATAATAAACCAGTCGCTGAAGAAACCGAAAATTTAATTGATGAACTATCAAATATTACTAAAGTTGACATGAATGCTAGATTGAAATTGTCAATTTTAGTCCCTGAATCGTATAAGTTAGTAAGAGTCCAAATATTTGCTAAAGATGAACAAGATTTATATACAATTGAAATATTACCTACAGAAATTGAAGGCGATTACTATTTCAAATCCAACAAAGATTTTAAAGTTGAAATTGAAATTCGAGAAACATATCAAGTTCAATTCCTAGATCATCTAAATGTTCTAATAGGTGAAGTTCAAACTGTACAACATGGTAAGAGTGCTACAGCACCAAATGATCAATATAGAGCTGGATATACATTTGATGGTTGGGATAAAGAATTTGATTCAGTTGAATCCGATTTAACAATTAAACCAATATTTACACCAATTCAATACAATATCAACTATCACTTAGATGGTGGAACTAATAACACATCAAATCTAAGTAATTTTACTGTTGAATCTCCAGATATCGTATTACTTGACCCAACAAAATCAGGTTTTGATTTTGTAGGATGGTACGCAAATGCCAACTTTACTGGTGAACCAATTACGCAAATTGATGCTAATTCAATTGGTCATAAAGATGTATATGCTAAATTTGATATTTCTCAAGTGGTAGTATCAATTAGTGGTTATGATGCACCAGTTACTTACGGTACGGGTAATGTTACATTAACCGCAAATGTTGAACATGCATTTGCTAGTTCAGCTATATATGAATGGTATAAGGGTGATACTTTATTAATTGGAAAAACAACTAATCAAATTCAATTAACTGATGTCGCTCATAGTGGAATTTATAAAGTAAAAGTCTCTATTACTAGCGAGAATCAAACCACCACAGCTAATTCACAAGTTGATATCATTATCAATCGAGCAGCATCTGAAATTACAGTAAGTGATAAGATTGTAACATATAATGGTCAAGCTCATTCGATAGTAGCGGAATTAAATCATGAAGAAGCAGAATTAGAATACATTAATAATGGAAAAGTAGATGCTGATACATATACAGTTACCGTTAGTGTTCCACAATCTGATAACTATTTAGCAGCATCCAAAACCGCAACACTAACTATCAACAAAGCTACTTACGATATGAGGGGTATCACATTTGTTGATGATGATAGTAAAGTATATAACGGAGAAATCCAAACCATAACTATTAATGGTGATCTTCCGGATGATGTTTCTGTAAGATATTTAAATAATGAAAATAAGAAGGCTGGAACCTATAAAGTAACAGCTGTCTTTGATGGTGATTACAATAACTACAATAACATTCCAAATATGGTAGCTTACTTAACCATCAATAAAGCAACTCATGGTATGAACGGAGTTGAATTTAATGATGCGATTGTAACATACAATACAGAAGTTCAAAAAATCTTTATTAGTGGATCGCTTCCTGATGGAGTTACAGTAGTATATTCAAATAATGAAAATAAGAATCACGGTACTTATGAAGTAACAGCAACCTTCATTTTTGATTATGAAAACTATAACCCAATTCCAGCGAAGAAAGCTAATTTAACGATTAACCAAGCTACTGCAACTCTAACAATTCATAATAAGGAATCAGTATACGGTGCTCAAGAAGTAGGCTTAACCGCAACCTTAAGTGGAATGTTAGGAACAGACAGTATTACATACGAATTATCGAAAGCTCCAGGAACAGATGTTAAGGTAGGTGGATATGCAATTACAGCTGATATAACAGTTGGTAATAATAACTATGACTTAACAATTAATAATGGAGTATATACAATTAATCCAAAACCAATCACCGTAACAGCAACTACAGAATCATATACATACGGTGAAGCAATTACTCTTAAGTATTCAGCACCAGGATTAGTAGTAGGAGATCAATTAACAGGAGCATTAGCGATTCAAAATCCAGTATATGCTCAAGATAGACTAGTAGTAGGAGAATATGCAATTCTACAAAATGGAGTTACAAGTGAAAATAACCCTAACTATACAATCACTTATGAAGGTGGTACTTTAACAATTAATAAAGCTGCTGCAACCTTAACAATTCATAATAAGGCATCAGTCTACGGAGAAGGTCTAGTAGGCTTAACCGCAACCTTAAGTGGAATGTTAGGAACAGACAGTATTACATACGAATTATCGAAGGCTCCAGGACAAGATGTTCAAGTAGGTGGATATGCAATTACAGCTAATATCACAGCTGATAATGGTAACTATAACCTAACAGTTAATGACGGAGTATATACAATTAATCCAAAAGCAATCACCGTAAATGCAACCCCTAGAACAATTACATATGGAGATGCTAAACCAGCATTAGGCTATACAATAGTAGAAACTCTACCTTATGGTCAAACAGAATTAACAGGAACATTAAAAGTAGATTTAGCACATTATAATGACAATACATATCCAGATGTTAATAATAATCCGGGATATAAGATAGTTCAAGATACACTAACAAATGCTAATAACCCTAACTTTACTATTACTTACAACTTTAGTTATGTAGTAATTAATCCAAAAGCAATCACCGTAACAGCAACTACAGAATCATATACATACGGTGAAGCAATCACCCTTAAGTATTCAGCACCAGGATTAGTAGTAGGAGATCAATTAACAGGAGTATTAGCGATTCAAAATCCAGTGTATGCTCAAGATAGACTAGTAGTAGGAGAATATGCAATTCTACAAAATGGAGTTACAAGTGAAAATAACCCTAACTATACAATCACTTATGAAGGTGGTACTTTAACAATTAATAAAGCTGCTGCAACCTTAACAATTCATAATAAGGCATCAGTCTACGGAGAAGGTCTAGTAGGCTTAACCGCAACCTTAAGTGGAATGTTAGGAACAGACAGTATTACATACGAATTATCGAAGGCTCCAGGACAAGATGTTCAAGTAGGTGGATATGCAATTACAGCTAATATCACAGCTGATAATGGTAACTATAACCTAACAGTTAATGACGGAGTATATACAATTAATCCAAAAGCAATCACCGTAACAGCAACTACAGAATCATACACATACGGTGAAGCAATCACCCTTAAGTATTCAGCACCAGGATTAGTAGTAGGAGATCAATTAACAGGAGCATTAGCGATTCAAAATCCAGTATATGCTCAAGATAGACTAGTAGTAGGAGAATATGCAATTCTACAAAATGGAGTTACAAGTGAAAATAACCCTAACTATGCAATCACTTATGAAGGTGGTACTTTAACAATTAATAAAGCACCAACAAAAGTAGTAATTGATAACAAGACATCAGTATACGGTTCAGCACTTGAAAACTTAACAACACAAGATCCAACAGTATTATTTGGAAATGATACGCTAGACTATTCATTAAGTAAAGCTGGAACCAATGATGCTGGATCATATGATATTACAGGAAATGCAGTAGCAGAAGACAATCCTAACTACGCAATTACCTTTGAAAAAGGAACATATACAATTAATCCAAAAGCAATTACCGTAAATGCAACCCCTAGAACAATTACATATGGAGATGCTAAACCAGCATTAGGCTATACAATAGTAGAAACTCTACCTTATGGTCAAACAGAATTAACAGGAACATTAAAAGTAGATTTAGCACATTATAACGACAATACATATCCAAATGCTAATAACAATCCAGGATATAAGATAGTTCAAGATACACTAACAAATGCTAATAACCCTAACTTTACTATTACTTACAACTTTAGTTATGTAGTAATTAATCCAAAAGCAATCACCGTAACAGCAACTACAGAATCATATACATACGGTGAAGCAATCACCCTTAAGTATTCAGCACCAGGATTAGTAGGAGGAGATCAATTAACAGGAGTATTAGCGATTCAAAATCCAGTGTATGCTCAAGATAGACTAGTAGTAGGAGAATATGCAATTCTACAAAATGGAGTTACAAGTGAAAATAACCCTAACTATGCAATCACTTATGAAGGTGGTACTTTAACAATTAATAAAGCACCAACAAAAGTAGTAATTGATAACAAGACATCAGTATACGGTTCAGCACTTGAAAACTTAACAACACAAGATCCAACAGTATTATTTGGAAATGATACGCTAGACTATTCATTAAGTAAAGCTGGAACCAATGATGCTGGATCATATGATATTACAGGAAATGCAGTAGCAGAAGACAATCCTAACTACGCAATTACCTTTGAAAAAGGAACATATACAATTAATCCAAAAGCAATTACCGTAAATGCAACCCCTAGAACAATTACATATGGAGATGCTAAACCAGCATTAGGCTATACAATAGTAGAAACTCTACCTTATGGTCAAACAGAATTAACAGGAACATTAAAAGTAGATTTAGCACATTATAACGACAATACATATCCAAATGCTAATAACAATCCAGGATATAAGATAGTTCAAGATACACTAACAAATGCTAATAACCCTAACTTTACTATTACTTACAACTTTAGTTATGTAGTAATTAATCCAAAAGCAATCACCGTAACAGCAACTACAGAATCATATACATACGGTGAAGCAATTACTCTTAAGTATTCAGCACCAGGATTAGTAGTAGGAGATCAATTAACAGGAGCATTAGCGATTCAAAATCCAGTATATGCTCAAGATAGACTAGTAGTAGGAGAATATGCAATTCTACAAAATGGAGTTACAAGTGAAAATAACCCTAACTATACAATCACTTATGAAGGTGGTACTTTAACAATTAATAAAGCTGCTGCAACCTTAACAATTCATAATAAGGCATCAGTCTACGGAGAAGGTCTAGTAGGCTTAACCGCAACCTTAAGTGGAATGTTAGGAACAGACAGTATTACATACGAATTATCGAAGGCTCCAGGACAAGATGTTCAAGTAGGTGGATATGCAATTACAGCTAATATCACAGCTGATAATGGTAACTATAACCTAACAGTTAATGACGGAGTATATACAATTAATCCAAAAGCAATCACCGTAAATGCAACCCCTAGAACAATTACATATGGAGATGCTAAACCAGCATTAGGCTATACAATAGTAGAAACTCTACCTTATGGTCAAACAGAATTAACAGGAACATTAAAAGTAGATTTAGCACATTATAATGACAATACATATCCAGATGTTAATAATAATCCGGGATATAAGATAGTTCAAGATACACTAACAAATGCTAATAACCCTAACTTTACTATAACTTACAACTTTAGTTATGTAGTAATTAATCCAAAAGCAATCACCGTAACAGCAACTACAGAATCATATACATACGGTGAAGCAATCACCCTTAAGTATTCAGCACCAGGATTAGTAGTAGGAGATCAATTAACAGGAGCATTAGCGATTCAAAATCCAGTGTATGCTCAAGATAGACTAGTAGTAGGAGAATATGCAATTCTACAAAATGGAGTTACAAGTGAAAATAACCCTAACTATACAATCACTTATGAAGGTGGTACTTTAACAATTAATAAAGCTGCTGCAACCTTAACAATTCATAATAAGGCATCAGTCTACGGAGAAGGTCTAGTAGGCTTAACCGCAACCTTAAGTGGAATGTTAGGAACAGACAGTATTACATACGAATTATCGAAGGCTCCAGGACAAGATGTTCAAGTAGGTGGATATGCAATTACAGCTAATATCACAGCTGATAATGGTAACTATAACCTAACAGTTAATGACGGAGTATATACAATTAATCCAAAAGCAATTACCGTAAATGCAACCCCTAGAACAATTACATATGGAGATGCTAAACCAGCATTAGGCTATACAATAGTAGAAACTCTACCTTATGGTCAAACAGAATTAACTGGAACATTAAAAGTAGATTTAGCACATTATAATGACAATACATATCCAGATGTTAATAATAATCCGGGATATAAGATAGTTCAAGATACATTAACAAATGCTAATAACCCTAACTTTACTATAACTTACAACTTTAGTTATGTAGTAATTAATCCAAAAGCAATCACCGTAACAGCAACTACAGAATCATATACATACGGTGAAGCAATCACCCTTAAGTATTCAGCACCAGGATTAGTAGGAGGAGATCAATTAACAGGAGCATTAGCGATTCAAAATCCAGTGTATGCTCAAGATAGACTAGTAGTAGGAGAATATGCAATTCTACAAAATGGAGTTACAAGTGCAAATAACCCTAACTATGCAATCACTTATGAAGGTGGTACTTTAACAATTAATAAAGCACCAACAAAAGTAGTAATTGATAACAAGACATCAGTATACGGTTCAGCACTTGAAAACTTAACAACACAAGATCCAACAGTATTATTTGGAAATGATACGCTAGACTATTCATTAAGTAAAGCTGGAACCAATGATGCTGGATCATATGATATTACAGGAAATGCAGTAGCAGAAGACAATCCTAACTACGCAATTACCTTTGAAAAAGGAACATATACAATTACATCCAAAAGCAATTACCGTAAATGCAGACCCCTAGAACAATTACATATGGAGATGCTAAACCAGCATTAGGCTATACAATAGTAGAAACTCTACCTTATGGTCAAACAGAATTAACAGGAACATTAAAAGTAGATTTAGCACATTATAACGACAATACATATCCAAATGCTAATAACAATCCAGGATATAAGATAGTTCAAGATACACTAACAAATGCTAATAACCCTAACTTTACTATTACTTACAACTTTAGTTATGTAGTAATTAATCCAAAAGCAATCACCGTAACAGCAACTACAGAATCATATACATACGGTGAAGCAATTACTCTTAAGTATTCAGCACCAGGATTAGTAGTAGGAGATCAATTAACAGGAGCATTAGCGATTCAAAATCCAGTATATGCTCAAGATAGACTAGTAGTAGGAGAATATGCAATTCTACAAAATGGAGTTACAAGTGAAAATAACCCTAACTATGCAATCACTTATGAAGGTGGTACTTTAACAATTAATAAAGCTGCTGCAACCTTAACAATTCATAATAAGGCATCAGTCTACGGAGAAGGTCTAGTAGGCTTAACCGCAACCTTAAGTGGAATGTTAGGAACAGACAGTATTACATACGAATTATCGAAGGCTCCAGGACAAGATGTTCAAGTAGGTGGATATGCAATTACAGCTAATATCACAGCTGATAATGGTAACTATAACCTAACAGTTAATGACGGAGTATATACAATTAATCCAAAAGCAATCACCGTAAATGCAACCCCTAGAACAATTACATATGGAGATGCTAAACCAGCATTAGGCTATACAATAGTAGAAACTCTACCTTATGGTCAAACAGAATTAACTGGAACATTAAAAGTAGATTTAGCACATTATAATGACAATACATATCCAGATGTTAATAATAATCCGGGATATAAGATAGTTCAAGATACATTAACAAATGCTAATAACCCTAACTTTACTATAACTTACAATTTTAGTTATGTAGTAATTAATCCAAAAGCAATCACCGTAACAGCAACTACAGAATCATACACATATGGTGAAGCAATCACCCTTAAGTATTCAGCACCAGGATTAGTAGTAGGAGATCAATTAACAGGAGCATTAGCGATTCAAAATCCAGTATATGCTCAAGATAGACTAGTAGTAGGAGAATATGCAATTCTACAAAATGGAGTTACAAGTGAAAATAACCCTAACTATACAATCACTTATGAAGGTGGTACTTTAACAGTTAATAAAGCACCAACAAAAGTAGTAATTGATAACAAGACATCAGTATACGGTTCAGCACTTGAAAACTTAACAGCACAAGATCCAACAGTATTATTTGGAAATGATACGCTAGACTATACATTAAGTAAAGCTGGAACCAATGATGCTGGATCATATGATATTACAGGAAATGCAGTAGCAGAAGACAATCCTAACTACGCAATTACCTTTGAAAAAGGAACATATACAATTACTAGGGCACCATCAACAATTAACGCAACTGATAAGACAGTAACATATAATGGAATTCTTCATTCAATTTCAGGCGCATTAAATCATGGAGAAACAACAGTTAAATACACTTATGATTCAACAACCAAAGATACTCCATTTGAATTTGATGATGCTGGTACTTATGTCATAACAATAAGTGCTGAAGAAACAGCAAACTATCAATCAGTATCTAAAGAAGTAACCTTAATCATTAATCCAATGGCTCTTAATGTCAACATTGCTGATAAGCAAAAAATTTATGGAAATTTTGACCCTGAATTTACTTACACATCTAACAAATTAGCAGGTGATGACATTTCTATAAGTTTAGCTAGAAAACAAGGCGATAACGTAGGAAGTTATTCGATTGGCATTGTTGAATATGATTTAGGTAATAACTATGTTCTCGGTCAAGTTACTAAAGGAACATTAACTATCAACAAGCGAACAGTTACAGTTACTCCGAGGGATGGATTATGTAAAGACTATAATCAACTAGATCCAGTCTTTGATGCGAGTACATATATTGCAGAAGGACTAGTCCATGGTCAAACATTATCAGGAACATTAGCTCGTGATAAGACTGCAGAAAATCCGGAATTACCTGGAAATTATGAGATATTAATAGGTAGTCTAAATGATCCATCAGGTAATTATGCAATCAACTTTATAAGTGGAGTATTATTTACAATCAATCCGATTGATTTTGAAGATGTTACAATGACTGGTAGAACGGAAACATATAATGGTGGGGAATATTCAATAATTGTTTCTGCACCTGTGGGTGCCGATGTATATTATGAATATGATGGCGAAGTTCGAGAACAACCAAATACACCATTTAAATTCAAAAATGTTGGAACCTATGCTATATCAGCAACCGTTAAAATGGAAGGTTATAATGATAAAGATTTAGGCCCTGTTGATTTAGTAATTAATCCAAAAGCAATCACCGTAACAGCAACTACAGAATCATACACATATGGTGAAGCAATCACCCTTAAGTATTCAGCACCAGGATTAGTAGTAGGAGATCAATTAACAGGAGCATTAGCGATTCAAAATCCAGTATATGCTCAAGATAGACTAGTAGTAGGAGAATATGCAATTCTACAAAATGGAGTTACAAGTGAAAATAACCCTAACTATACAATCACTTATGAAGGTGGTACTTTAACAATTAATAAAGCTGCTGCAACCTTAACAATTCATAATAAGGCATCAGTCTACGGAGAAGGTCTAGTAGGCTTAACCGCAACCTTAAGTGGAATGTTAGGAACAGACAGTATTACATACGAATTATCGAAGGCTCCAGGACAAGATGTTCAAGTAGGTGGATATGCAATTACAGCTAATATCACAGCTGATAATGGTAACTATAACCTAACAGTTAATGACGGAGTATATACAATTAATCCAAAAGCAATTACCGTAAATGCAACCCCTAGAACAATTACATATGGAGATGCTAAACCAGCATTAGGCTATACAATAGTAGAAACTCTACCTTATGGTCAAACAGAATTAACAGGAACATTAAAAGTAGATTTAGCACATTATAACGACAATACATATCCAAATGCTAATAACAATCCGGGATATAAGATAGTTCAAGATACACTAACAAATGCTAATAACCCTAACTTTACTATTACTTACAACTTTAGTTATGTAGTAATTAATCCTAAATCAATTACAGTAGCAGCGGATGTCAAGACAATTACTTATGGAGGTATAAAACCAACATTAACCTATGTAGCAACAGGATTAGTAGGTCAAGATACATTAACTGGAGACTTAGCAGTTGACTCAGCTCACTATAACGAAAGTACATATCCAAATGCTAATACAGCACCAGGATATAAGATAGTAGCTGGTGGAGTAACAAATGTTAATAACCCTAACTATAATATTGGCTATACTGCAGATTATGTAGTAATTAATCCAAAAGCAATCACCGTAACAGCAACTACAGAATCATATACATATGGTGCAGCGATTACCCTTAAGTATTCAGCACCAGGATTAGTAGTAGGAGATCAATTAACAGGAGCATTAGCGATTCAAAATCCAGTGTATGCTCAAGATAGACTAGTAGTAGGAGAATATGCAATTCTACAAAATGGAGTTACAAGTGCAAATAACCCTAACTATGCAATCACTTATGAAGGTGGTACTTTAACAATTAATAAAGCACCAACAAAAGTAGTAATTGATAATAAGACATCAGTATACGGTTCAGCACTTGAAAACTTAACAGCACAAGATCCAACAGTATTATTTGGAAATGATACGCTAGACTATTCATTAAGTAAAGCTGGAACCAATGATGCTGGATCATATGATATTACAGGAAATGCAGTAGCAGAAGATAATCCTAACTACGCAATTACCTTTGAAAAAGGAACATATACAATTAATCCAAAAGCAATCACCGTAACAGCAACTACAGAATCATATACATACGGTGAAGCAATCACCCTTAAGTATTCAGCACCAGGATTAGTAGTAGGAGATCAATTAACAGGAGCATTAGCGATTCAAAATCCAGTATATGCTCAAGATAGACTAGTAGTAGGAGAATATGCAATTCTACAAAATGGAGTTACAAGTGAAAATAACCCTAACTATACAATCACTTATGAAGGTGGTACTTTAACAATTAATAAAGCTGCTGCAACTCTAACAATTCATAATAAGGAATCAGTATACGGTGCTCAAGAAGTAGGCTTAACCGCAACCTTAAGTGGAATGTTAGGAACAGACAGTATTACATACGAATTATCAAAAGCTCCAGGACAAGATGTTCAAGTAGGTGGATATGCAATTACAGCTAATATAACAGCTGATAATGGTAACTATAACCTAACAGTTAATGACGGAGTATATACAATTAATCCAAAAGCAATCACCGTA
This sequence comes from Acholeplasmataceae bacterium, assembly GCA_050953825.1. Classification (GTDB taxonomy): domain Bacteria; phylum Bacillota_I; class Bacilli_A; order Acholeplasmatales; family Acholeplasmataceae; genus DUQW01. Next base: position 149,961 of record JBMNNF010000010.1, read on the forward strand.
ACAGCAACTACAGAATCATACACATACGGTGAAGCAATTACTCTTAAGTATTCAGCACCAGGATTAGTAGTAGGAGATCAATTAACAGGAGCATTAGCGATTCAGAATCCAGTATATGCTCAAGATAGACTAGTAGTAGGAGAATATGCAATTCTACAAAATGGAGTTACAAGTGAAAATAACCCTAACTATACAATCACTTATGAGGGTGGTACTTTAACAATTAATAAAGCTGCTGCAACCTTAACAATTCATAATAAGGCATCAGTCTACGGAGAAGGTCTAGTAGGCTTAACCGCAACCTTAAGTGGAATGTTAGGAACAGACAGTATTACATACGAATTATCGAAGGCTCCAGGACAAGATGTTCAAGTGGGTGGATATGCAATTACAGCTAATATCACAGCTGATAATGGTAACTATAACCTAACAGTTAATGACGGAGTATATACAATTAATCCAAAAGCAATTACCGTAAATGCAACCCCTAGAACAATTACATATGGAGATGCTAAACCAGCATTAGGCTATACAATAGTAGAAACTCTACCTTATGGTCAAACAGAATTAACTGGAACATTAAAAGTAGATTTAGCACATTATAATGACAATACATATCCAGATGTTAATAATAATCCGGGATATAAGATAGTTCAAGATACATTAACAAATGCTAATAACCCTAACTTTACTATAACTTACAATTTTAGTTATGTAGTAATTAATCCAAAAGCAATCACCGTAACAGCAACTACAGAATCATATACATACGGTGAAGCAATCACCCTTAAGTATTCAGCACCAGGATTAGTAGTAGGAGATCAATTAACAGGAGCATTAGCGATTCAAAATCCAGTATATGCTCAAGATAGACTAGTAGTAGGAGAATATGCAATTCTACAAAATGGAGTTACAAGTGAAAATAACCCTAACTATACAATCACTTATGAAGGTGGTACTTTAACAATTAATAAAGCTGCTGCAACCTTAACAATTCATAATAAGGCATCAGTCTACGGAGAAGGTCTAGTAGGCTTAACCGCAACCTTAAGTGGAATGTTAGGAACAGACAGTATTACATACGAATTATCGAAGGCTCCAGGACAAGATGTTCAAGTAGGTGGATATGCAATTACAGCTAATATCACAGCTGATAATGGTAACTATAACCTAACAGTTAATGACGGAGTATATACAATTAATCCAAAAGCAATTACCGTAAATGCAACCCCTAGAACAATTACATATGGAGATGCTAAACCAGCATTAGGCTATACAATAGTAGAAACTCTACCTTATGGTCAAACAGAATTAACTGGAACATTAAAAGTAGATTTAGCACATTATAATGACAATACATATCCAGATGTTAATAATAATCCGGGATATAAGATAGTTCAAGATACATTAACAAATGCTAATAACCCTAACTTTACTATAACTTACAACTTTAGTTATGTAGTAATTAATCCAAAAGCAATCACCGTAACAGCAACTACAGAATCATATACATACGGTGAAGCAATCACCCTTAAGTATTCAGCACCAGGATTAGTAGGAGGAGATCAATTAACAGGAGTATTAGCGATTCAAAATCCAGTGTATGCTCAAGATAGACTAGTAGTAGGAGAATATGCAATTCTACAAAATGGAGTTACAAGTGAAAATAACCCTAACTATGCAATCACTTATGAAGGTGGTACTTTAACAATTAATAAAGCACCAACAAAAGTAGTAATTGATAACAAGACATCAGTATACGGTTCAGCACTTGAAAACTTAACAACACAAGATCCAACAGTATTATTTGGAAATGATACGCTAGACTATTCATTAAGTAAAGCTGGAACCAATGATGCTGGATCATATGATATTACAGGAAATGCAGTAGCAGAAGACAATCCTAACTACGCAATTACCTTTGAAAAAGGAACATATACAATTAATCCAAAAGCAATTACCGTAAATGCAACCCCTAGAACAATTACATATGGAGATGCTAAACCAGCATTAGGCTATACAATAGTAGAAACTCTACCTTATGGTCAAACAGAATTAACAGGAACATTAAAAGTAGATTTAGCACATTATAACGACAATACATATCCAAATGCTAATAACAATCCAGGATATAAGATAGTTCAAGATACACTAACAAATGCTAATAACCCTAACTTTACTATTACTTACAACTTTAGTTATGTAGTAATTAATCCAAAAGCAATCACCGTAACAGCAACTACAGAATCATATACATACGGTGAAGCAATTACTCTTAAGTATTCAGCACCAGGATTAGTAGTAGGAGATCAATTAACAGGAGCATTAGCGATTCAAAATCCAGTATATGCTCAAGATAGACTAGTAGTAGGAGAATATGCAATTCTACAAAATGGAGTTACAAGTGAAAATAACCCTAACTATGCAATCACTTATGAAGGTGGTACTTTAACAATTAATAAAGCTGCTGCAACCTTAACAATTCATAATAAGGCATCAGTCTACGGAGAAGGTCTAGTAGGCTTAACCGCAACCTTAAGTGGAATGTTAGGAACAGACAGTATTACATACGAATTATCGAAGGCTCCAGGACAAGATGTTCAAGTAGGTGGATATGCAATTACAGCTAATATCACAGCTGATAATGGTAACTATAACCTAACAGTTAATGACGGAGTATATACAATTAATCCAAAAGCAATCACCGTAAATGCAACCCCTAGAACAATTACATATGGAGATGCTAAACCAGCATTAGGCTATACAATAGTAGAAACTCTACCTTATGGTCAAACAGAATTAACAGGAACATTAAAAGTAGATTTAGCACATTATAATGACAATACATATCCAGATGTTAATAATAATCCGGGATATAAGATAGTTCAAGATACACTAACAAATGCTAATAACCCTAACTTTACTATTACTTACAACTTTAGTTATGTAGTAATTAATCCTAAATCAATTACAGTAGCAGCGGATGTCAAGACAATTACTTATGGAGGTATAAAACCAACATTAACCTATGTAGCAACAGGATTAGTAGATCAAGATACATTAACTGGAGACTTAGCAGTTGACTCAACTCACTATAACGAAAGTACATATCCAAATGCTAATACAGCACCAGGATATAAGATAGTAGCTGGTGGAGTAACAAATGTTAATAACCCTAACTATAATATTGGCTATACTGCAAATTATGTAGTAATTAATCCAAAATCAATTACAGTAGTAGCAGATGCTAAATCAATTACATATGGAGGTATAAAACCAACATTAACCTATGTAGCAACAGGCTTAGTAGGTACAGATGAATTAACTGGAGACTTAGCAGTTGACTCAACTCACTATAACGAAAGTACATATCCAAATGCTAATACAGCACCAGGATATAAGATAGTAGCTGGTGGAGTAACAAATGTTAATAACCCTAACTATAATATTGGCTATACTGCAAATTATGTAGTAATTAATCCAAAAGCAATTACAGTAGTTGCAGACGCTAAATCAATAACATATGGAGGTATAAAACCAACATTAACCTATGTAGCAACAGGCTTAGTAGGTCAAGATACATTAACTGGAGATTTAGCAGTTGACTCAACTCACTATAACGAAAGTACATATCCAAATGCTAATACAGCACCAGGATATAAGATAGTAGCTGGTGGAGTAACAAATGCTAATAACCCTAACTATAATATTGGCTATACTGCAAATTATGTAGTAATTAATCCAAAATCAATTACAGTAGTAGCAGATGCTAAATCAATTACATATGGAGGTATAAAACCAACATTAACCTATGTAGCAACAGGCTTAGTAGGTACAGATGAATTAACTGGAGACTTAGCAGTTGACTCAACTCACTATAACGAAAGTACATATCCAAATGCTAATACAGCACCAGGATATAAGATAGTAGCTGGTGGAGTAACAAATGTTAATAACCCTAACTATAATATTGGCTATACTGCAAATTATGTAGTAATTAATCCAAAAGCAATTACAGTGGTTGCAGACGCTAAATCAATAACATATGGAGGTATAAAACCAACATTAACTTATGTAGCAACAGGATTAGTAGGTACAGATGAATTAAGTGGAGACTTAGCAGTTGACTCAACTCACTATAACGAAAGTACATATCCAAATGCTAATACCGAACCAGGATATAAGATAGTAGCTGGTGGAGTAACAAATGCTAATAACCCTAACTATAATATTGGGTATACTGCAAATTATGTAGTAATTAATCCAAAAGCAATCACCGTAACAGCAACTACAGAATCATACACATATGGTGAAGCAATCACTCTTAAGTATTCAGCACCAGGATTAGTAGGAGGAGATCAGTTAACAGGAGTATTAGCGATTCAAAATCCAGTATATGCTCAAGATAGACTAGTAGTAGGAGAATATGCAATTCTACAAAATGGAGTTACAAGTGCAAATAACCCTAACTATACAATCACTTATGAAGGTGGTACTTTAACAATTATTAAAGCACCAACAAAAGTAGTAATTGATAATAAGACATCAGTATACGGTTCAGCACTTGAAAACTTAACAGCACAAGATCCAACAGTATTATTTGGAAATGATACATTAGACTATACATTAAGTAAGGCTGGAACTAATGATGCTGGATCATATGATATTACAGGAAATGCAGTAGCAGAAGATAATCCTAACTACACAATTACCTTTGAAAAAGGAACGTATACAATTACACCGAAACCAATTACAGTAGTTGCAGACGCTAAATCAATAACATATGGAGGTATAAAACCAACATTAACCTATGTAGCGACAGGATTAGTAGGTCAAGATGAATTAACTGGAGACTTAGCAGTTGACTCAGCTCACTATAACGAAAGTACATATCCAAATGCTAATACAGCACCAGGATATAAGATAGTAGCTGGTGGAGTAACAAACGCCAATAACCCTAACTATAATATTGGCTATACTGCAAATTATGTAGTAATTAATCCAAAATCAATTACAGTGGTTGCAGACGCTAAATCAATAACATATGGAGGTATAAAACCAACATTAACTTATGTAGCAACAGGATTAGTAGGTACAGATGAATTAAGTGGAGACTTAGCAGTTGACTCAACTCACTATAACGAAAGTACATATCCAAATGCTAATACAGCACCAGGATATAAGATAGTAGCTGGTGGAGTAACAAATGTTAATAACCCTAACTATAATATTGGTTATACTGCAAATTATGTAGTAATTAATCCAAAAGCAATCACCGTAACAGCAACTACAGAATCATACACATACGGTGAAGCAATTACTCTTAAGTATTCAGCACCAGGATTAGTAGTAGGAGATCAATTAACAGGAGCATTAGCGATTCAAAATCCAGTATATGCTCAAGATAGATTAGTAGTAGGAGAATATGCAATTCTACAAAATGGAGTTACAAGTGAAAATAACCCTAACTATACAATCACTTATGAAGGTGGTACTTTAACAATTAATAAAGCTGCTGCAACCTTAACAATTCATAATAAGGCATCAGTCTACGGAGAAGGTCTAGTAGGCTTAACCGCAACCTTAAGTGGAATGTTAGGAACAGACAGTATTACATACGAATTATCGAAGGCTCCAGGACAAGATGTTCAAGTGGGTGGATATGCAATTACAGCTAATATCACAGCTGATAATGGTAACTATAACCTAACAGTTAATGACGGAGTATATACAATTAATCCAAAAGCAATTACCGTAAATGCAACCCCTAGAACAATTACATATGGAGATGCTAAACCAGCATTAGGCTATACAATAGTAGAAACTCTACCTTATGGTCAAACAGAATTAACAGGAACATTAAAAGTAGATTTAGCACATTATAATGACAATACATATCCAGATGTTAATAATAATCCGGGATATAAGATAGTTCAAGATACACTAACAAATGCTAATAACCCTAACTTTACTATTACTTACAACTTTAGTTATGTAGTAATTAATCCTAAATCAATTACAGTAGCAGCGGATGTCAAGACAATTACTTATGGAGGTATAAAACCAACATTAACCTATGTAGCAACAGGATTAGTAGATCAAGATACATTAACTGGAGACTTAGCAGTTGACTCAACTCACTATAACGAAAGTACATATCCAAATGCTAATACAGCACCAGGATATAAGATAGTAGCTGGTGGAGTAACAAATGTTAATAACCCTAACTATAATATTGGCTATACTGCAAATTATGTAGTAATTAATCCAAAATCAATTACAGTAGTAGCAGATGCTAAATCAATTACATATGGAGGTATAAAACCAACATTAACCTATGTAGCAACAGGCTTAGTAGGTACAGATGAATTAACTGGAGACTTAGCAGTTGACTCAACTCACTATAACGAAAGTACATATCCAAATGCTAATACAGCACCAGGATATAAGATAGTAGCTGGTGGAGTAACAAATGTTAATAACCCTAACTATAATATTGGCTATACTGCAAATTATGTAGTAATTAATCCAAAAGCAATTACAGTAGTTGCAGACGCTAAATCAATAACATATGGAGGTATAAAACCAACATTAACCTATGTAGCAACAGGCTTAGTAGGTCAAGATACATTAACTGGAGATTTAGCAGTTGACTCAACTCACTATAACGAAAGTACATATCCAAATGCTAATACAGCACCAGGATATAAGATAGTAGCTGGTGGAGTAACAAATGCTAATAACCCTAACTATAATATTGGCTATACTGCAAATTATGTAGTAATTAATCCAAAATCAATTACAGTAGTAGCAGATGCTAAATCAATTACATATGGAGGTATAAAACCAACATTAACCTATGTAGCAACAGGCTTAGTAGGTACAGATGAATTAACTGGAGACTTAGCAGTTGACTCAACTCACTATAACGAAAGTACATATCCAAATGCTAATACAGCACCAGGATATAAGATAGTAGCTGGTGGAGTAACAAATGTTAATAACCCTAACTATAATATTGGCTATACTGCAAATTATGTAGTAATTAATCCAAAAGCAATTACAGTGGTTGCAGACGCTAAATCAATAACATATGGAGGTATAAAACCAACATTAACTTATGTAGCAACAGGATTAGTAGGTACAGATGAATTAAGTGGAGACTTAGCAGTTGACTCAACTCACTATAACGAAAGTACATATCCAAATGCTAATACCGAACCAGGATATAAGATAGTAGCTGGTGGAGTAACAAATGCTAATAACCCTAACTATAATATTGGGTATACTGCAAATTATGTAGTAATTAATCCAAAAGCAATCACCGTAACAGCAACTACAGAATCATACACATATGGTGAAGCAATCACTCTTAAGTATTCAGCACCAGGATTAGTAGGAGGAGATCAGTTAACAGGAGTATTAGCGATTCAAAATCCAGTATATGCTCAAGATAGACTAGTAGTAGGAGAATATGCAATTCTACAAAATGGAGTTACAAGTGCAAATAACCCTAACTATACAATCACTTATGAAGGTGGTACTTTAACAATTATTAAAGCACCAACAAAAGTAGTAATTGATAATAAGACATCAGTATACGGTTCAGCACTTGAAAACTTAACAGCACAAGATCCAACAGTATTATTTGGAAATGATACATTAGACTATACATTAAGTAAGGCTGGAACTAATGATGCTGGATCATATGATATTACAGGAAATGCAGTAGCAGAAGATAATCCTAACTACACAATTACCTTTGAAAAAGGAACGTATACAATTACACCGAAACCAATTACAGTAGTTGCAGACGCTAAATCAATAACATATGGAGGTATAAAACCAACATTAACCTATGTAGCGACAGGATTAGTAGGTCAAGATGAATTAACTGGAGACTTAGCAGTTGACTCAGCTCACTATAACGAAAGTACATATCCAAATGCTAATACAGCACCAGGATATAAGATAGTAGCTGGTGGAGTAACAAACGCCAATAACCCTAACTATAATATTGGCTATACTGCAAATTATGTAGTAATTAATCCAAAAGCAATTACAGTGGTTGCAGACGCTAAATCAATAACATATGGAGGTATAAAACCAACATTAACTTATGTAGCAACAGGATTAGTAGGTACAGATGAATTAAGTGGAGACTTAGCAGTTGACTCAACTCACTATAACGAAAGTACATATCCAAATGCTAATACCGAACCAGGATATAAGATAGTAGCTGGTGGAGTAACAAATGCTAATAACCCTAACTATGCAATTAGCTATACTGCAAATTATGTAGTAATTAATCCAAAAGCAATCACCGTAACAGCAACTACAGAATCATACACATATGGTGAAGCAATCACCCTTAAGTATTCATCAGCACCAGGATTAGTAGTAGGAGATCAATTAACAGGAGCATTAGCGATTCAAAATCCAGTATATGCTCAAGATAGATTAGTAGTAGGAGAATATGCAATTCTACAAAATGGAGTTACAAGTGAAAATAACCCTAACTATACAATCACTTATGAAGGTGGTACTTTAACAATTATTAAAGCACCAACAAAAGTAGTAATTGATAATAAGACATCAGAATACGGTTCAGCACTTGAAAACTTAACAGCACAAGATCCAACAGTGTTATACGGAAGTGATACATTAGACTATACATTAAGTAAGGCTGGAACCAATGATGCTGGATCATATGATATTACAGGAAATGCAGTAGCAGAAGATAATCCTAACTACGCAATTACCTTTGAAAAAGGAACATATACAATTACACCGAAACCAATTACAGTAGTTGCAGACGCTAAATCAATAACATATGGAGGTATAAAACCAACATTAACCTATGTAGCAACAGGCTTAGTAGGTCAAGATACATTAACTGGAGATTTAGCAGTTGACTCAACTCACTATAACGAAAGTACATATCCAAATGCTAATACAGCACCAGGATATAAGATAGTAGCTGGTGGAGTAACAAATGTTAATAACCCTAACTATAATATTGGTTATACTGCAAATTATGTAGTAATTAATCCAAAATCAATTACAGTAGTAGCAGATGCTAAATCAATTACATATGGAGGTATAAAACCAACATTAACCTATGTAGCAACAGGCTTAGTAGGTACAGATGAATTAACTGGAGACTTAGCAGTTGACTCAACTCACTATAACGAAAGTACATATCCAAATGCTAATACAGCACCAGGATATAAGATAGTAGCTGGTGGAGTAACAAATGTTAATAACCCTAACTATAATATTGGTTATACTGCAAATTATGTAGTAATTAATCCAAAAGTAATTAATGTTACCCCACATTCAGGCCTCTTCAAAGAAATTTATGCTTCTGATCCTGTGTTAACATATAATCATGATGATTTAATAGGTACTGATGAGATTACCGGAACATTAAATAGAGTATCTGGTGAAGCTATTGGTGAATATGCGATTAACAATAATGGCGCAAATCCATTAACAGCTGGTCCAAACTATCAATTAGTAATTCCATCAGGAACTCAAACAGTTTATTTTGAAATTAGACCAATTGCTTTAACAGTTAAAGTATATGATGAAGCTTCTGCACTAAATGCTGATTTAGTAGAGCTATCAAGAATGGACTTCATATCTGGTAATATCCGTCCTGGTGATGATATTCATACTATTGTTACCTTAACAACAAATGCTAACAAAGCTGTTGCTGGAGACTATGATATTGTTGGTAATTACGATAATTCGCAAAGCGGATATTTCTATTATGCAATTACATTTATTGATGAAGATAATGTTGTCCAACCAGCTACATATACTGTTTTAGCAGCAAACCAATTTGTAGTTGATTTTGATACTGATTGTGAAACAATCATTCCAAATCAAATTGTAAATAGTGGTGGTTATGTCACAGAACCAACTCAACCTATGAATAAACCAGGATTTACATTTGAATACTGGCATGATGGCTATATAACAACAGATCCATATGAATTTACAACCACACAAGTTACTATGTCATTTACTCTTTATGCTAAATGGACATTAAATCCTATTGATTTATCAATTACTGGTAATGAAGAAATTACTTATGGTGAAGGTTCTGTTACGTTAACTGCAAATGTCACTCATGAATTTGCTAGTACAGCAACATATCAATGGTATAAAGATAATAACTTACTAACAGGTAAGACAACTAACCAAATTACTTTAACTGACGTATTAGAATCAGGCACATATAAGGTTAAAGCAACTATTACAAGAGAAGGTCAAACAGTAACCAAAGAAGAAAGTGTTGTAGTAACAATCAATAAGGCAACTTATGACATGAGTAATGTCTCATTTAATGATGCCCAAAAACAATATAACGCTCAAGCACAACCAATTTATATAACTGTCGACGGCGAATTGCCAGATGGAGTAAGTGTTAATTATCAAAATAATAGCAATGTTAATGCTGGTGAACATACAGTAACCGCAGTATTTACTGGAGACTCAAATAACTATAATGCAATTCCAAATAAATCTGCAACATTAACAATTACTAAAGCCCCAGCTACATTAGATATTGCCAATAAATCTTCAGTATACGGACAACCAGAAGAAACCTTAACAGCTACTTTGACTGGAATGTTAGTTCCTGCGGATACCATTTTATATACATTAAGTAGGGCAGACAGTACAAACAAAAATGCTGGTCAATACTCGATTACAGCAAATATTACTCAACCTAACAATAACTATGATTTAACAATTAACAACGGAACATATACAATTACAAAAGCAACCTATGACATGACCGGAATTACATTCCCAGGTCATGAAAAAGTTTATGATGGATTAACTTATCCATTAAGTATAAACGGCACATTACCAGATGGAGTAAGTGTAACTTATCAAAATAACGACCAAGTTAATGCTGGATCTCATACAGTAACAGCTAAATTCAGTGGCGATGCTACTAACTACAATGCAATTCCAGATATGACAGCTACTTTAAAGATTAATAAGGCAACTTATAACATGAGTGGAATTACATTCCCAGGTCATGAAAAAGTTTATGATGGATCAACTTATCCATTAAGTATAAACGGTACATTACCAGATGGAGTGAGTGTAACTTATCAAAATAACGACCAAGTTAATGCCGGATCTCATACAGTAACAGCTAAATTCAGTGGCGATGCTACTAACTACAATGTAATCCCAGATATGACAGCTACTTTAAAAATTAATAAAGCAAATATTAATACGGTAACAATTCATGGCGATTTAAATACAGGGCAATCTAAGCCATATACAAATGGTATGGGATCTCAAGATATAACTGATGTTAAATCCGTATTAGTCCTAAAGATTAATGGCACCACAGTATTATCAGATGAAGAAAAAGCTAAATTCAATTTTGTTCACTATAGTATTGATAATTTATCTAGTGCAATAACTACAGTTAACTTACCTAACGGTGGAACAACATTTGTTATTAGAAGTAATATTGTTGGATATAATGGCTCGAACTTTGAAGGAACCTATAGTCAAGCGATAAACCAAAATTCTGATGTTGCCTACAAGTTTGTATCTGTATTAGTTGGTGAGGAATACAAAACAATTGAAGATGCAATACTAAGTGGTAATAATATGATCGTTACAAGTAATACTTCATTTGCTAGCTCAGTGGTCAACACAAGATTACATAATACTAATATATTCACATTAACCAAATCATTATTATTACCTGCTGAAGGACCTGATGAAGACGGTAATTATGCCAATTCTATTATTAAAACAACATCTGCATCTAGTTCGCGTCCAAGTACACCTTATGTTAAATTAGTTATGACTTCAGATATTACTTTAAACATAAATACAACATCGGGCCATTTAAACGTTAATGGTAAGGTATTTGGTGGTACTCCAAGAACAGGTTATGTTATAGAAGGCGCTTTCGGTGCTGTTGAAATGATGATTAACTCTAAGGTAGTTGTTAATAGTGGCGGTTTAATTACTTCAATTGGATTTGTTTATGGACAAGGTACCGTTGAAATTAAATCTGGCGGAAAAATCATGGACTTAATGACTTTTGGTGCATTTAGAGGTGGTAGATGTACAGCAATGATTAAAGATCAAACATTCCCGGTTGATCAATTCCATTTCAATAACATTGAAGTTGATCTTAAATTCAATGCTGGTGCTACTTATGAAGTTGATACATATATTTCTACGGGTGCAGGTAACTTACATGAGGGCGCAGTTATAATAGGTAGTACAGATTCAAGCTTATTTAAATTAACAAGTGGTTATTTAATCAAGAAATTTAGTACAACTAGTGGAAGAATGACTGTTGATATAGATGGAGCTACAGTTAATATGAATAATATTACAGTTGGTTCAGGTGCTATTAGTATGAGTACTAATGGAAAAGAAATTTTAATACCTGGAACATTTACTATTAATTTAACTAATAATACAACGGTTACTAATAATATCAAATTGGCTTTATTACCAGGTTCTCAATTGAATATTGATAGCACCTCTAAATTAATAGTTCCGACTACAAGTAGTTTATTAGTTTATGGACCAAATGAATATATTCAAGATAGTGGAAGTTATATTTATCCAAGTAGCCAATGGCAATTAACATTTAGAAATAATATAACATTTGATTTCAATATTAATACTCCTGCTAAGGTAACGATTAATGGAATTTTAGATGTAAGAGGCGGAATAGCTGGTAAGATTAATTCTGAAAATGGTGGAACATTGATACTTGCAGATACTAGCAAGACAGTATTTGCTTCATCGCAATACATTGGAACAGATGGTGGAACATTTATAACTCATTATCATACATTAAAAGATCCAGCTGATAATTTAGTCTTTAGTAAAGGAACATTCGAAATAATTAAAAATCAAACTTTTAGTAAGAAAATTACATTTACTGATGATCAAAATAATGTAACCACTTTAACCCAACAATTTGGTACACCATTAAATGCACCGACATTACCTAGTGGATGGGGATGGTTTGATGGAACAAATGAAATCATTACAAATAGATTCTATGACGGAAGATTTAGTGCTTTAACAGCTAAACAATTAGTTACTACATCAACTATAACCTTTGTTTCAAATGGTGGAACAAGCTATGATCCACTAGTCATCGAAAATAACTCTGTAATTAATTTGAATGAATCATATCGTCCTACTAAAGATGCTACTGATTTATTCTTGGGCTGGTATACTAACAGTACACTTACTACTAAGTTATCAGAAAATCATACTGTTAGTGGTGACCTAACAGTATATGCTAGGTGGGCCAATAAAGGAATTCAAATTACAGCAACAACCAGTGGTCCTGGTAGAAATGATAAAAAATTTAAAATTACTGCTACTGTCAAAGATGGTAATGGTACTCCATTATCTGGCATAACTGTTGATATCGAAACACTTTATAATAGCGGAAATTTCACAACTAATCACATCGGACTACCTACTAATGCAAGTGGTCAAGTTACAGCTACACATGATGCTACATTGAGTGGAGCAGGAGACCGTTCAATGTACATTAAATACTATATAGTTGAGCATGACAGTAAGACTTTTGTTTCTACTGAAGTACAGGTAAAAACAGATGCCAGTAGTCCAATGATTTATAGTTATGATGGTGAAGAGTATCATCTTGAACATGAGCCTATATCGTTTAAGTTGTTAAAATCAATTGAAGGTTCAAGCTATGGAACATTAAGATTATTAGAAGATGTTAATGGCAAATACTATATCCAAGTTGTGGAAGAAGGAACATCAATTACAGTAATGGATAACCTCCAATTATATGCTGTTGATTATATCAATGACGGCACAATTTTAGATTTATTCTTTGATATCTACGGAAATCCTCACACAATCAAAGAAAAACTAACTCCTGTTTCGTTTATTGATCAATATGGCATATCTTATATGGACGGAATCATAACTAAAGGCGATGGATACTTTGCTCAAGCCGATATGAATCGCGACGACATAGTGACTTATATGACCGCTACATTTGATAAACCAACTGATAGTAATTTTGCAAAATTAATGGTAAGTGTTAAAGATACAGCTGATGCACTACAAGCAATGCACGAAATGTATCAATTATTTAATGCTAAGCAAAACTTATGGTGGATTGACCAAGCATTAGCACACCAAGATGTTCAGCCATTAATTCAAAATGTATTTAATAGTTTACATGTTAAAGTTCAAGTTTGGAATGGAACTTCATGGATTGACCAAGGAATTATAGAACTTGGTTCATACTTAATGGAAGAATTCTTGGTACCACTTGATTTAACGGATATTAATACTGAAGACTTGGTCGTTCGCTTTGTATACCCAACAAAAGGCGGATACATGTTTGATAGTATAGCAGTTGATTATTCAGAGAACGCTGAAATGAATATTATGGAACTTGATTTAGTTTCAGCTTTGATGAATGGCGATATTGACGTACTAGATCAAGTAATTAGTGCCAATAACCAATATGTTGAACTTGCACATAAAGAATATGTTGAATTCGCATTTGCTGCACCAGCGCTACAAGAGGGTTATTCTAGGGGATTTGGAGTTAAGATGACAGGTTATATTTATGCAGAAGGATGTACGGTAACTGATGAACTTCAACCATTGATGGAAGGCAAGAACTTTGATGAAATAGTAGATATAATAATTGCTTCAGGAAGACAAGAGTTGATTGATGACATTGAAATTGTTGCTAATTTCTATTATACAATTACAACACTTGGCGCTCTTGATTATGAAGATTTGTTAAGAGAATTATTCAATTTTATGCCGGAAGAATAAGTTTGTAAAAGATGAACTCTTGTTTTAAGGAGGCAAACTAAAATATGACAACTAAGACCAAACCTAAAATATTAAGTTTAATATTATTAGCCCTCACAGCCCTACTATTTTTAGGGGGCTGTGAGGAGTCTATTATTCCCATTAGAATAGAAATTGAAACTAATGAGAATAGGATAGAAGTGGTAGAGGGACAAAGTTTAGAGCTTGACGCTCTAAGCTTTTTTACCATTTTAGAGGATGGTACAAAAGAAGAGATTGATTTATCACAAATCACAGTTAGTGGATTTGATTCTAATATAGAATTTACAAACAGTGAACCAGTCAAACAGACCCTTACTTTTACCTACAATAATTTAAGTGTTAATTTTGATATTTATATCGTCCCTAAAGTAATTGAAAGTATTACAGTGTTGTCTAGTAATGCTAAAACTAGATATTTAGTTAATGAAGCTTTAGATTTAACTGGTTATGGTATCTTCATTAGTTATGAATCAGGTGAAACTAAGAAAATTGATTTGACTAAAGAATATATTGCTAACTATGATGAACTGCCTATAGTTAATGGGATATTAAATCAAAGTGGCAATTTTAGTTTTAGTGTAGAGTATCGTGGTATTCTAGCAACTAATGAAACGAGAATTGTCGTAAGCAAACATAATCACGTTGACGAAGAGTTAGAAGTAGTTTCTAATACTTCCATAGTTGACCCAAGCGTTAACTATGAAAGTGAAACACCTAATGTTTCTAAAATTACCGTTAGCGCAATTACTAATGGTTTATATAAGATTATTGAATCAGTAGATAGTAGATATGATGAAGATGCATTAAACTCATTAGAGTGGAGACTCTCTAATGAGTTTACAGATTTAAAACCGGATACTGAATACACTATTTTCGCTTTACAAGGAGAAAATAACATCTTTAATAGAGGGAAAACTTATTCAATGGTTGTTAATACGGTACCGGTTGAAGCTCCTCAACCAGTTATTGTTTCATATGGTTATAACTATATTGAAGTAGCGAAAGAAAAGTATGTTAAATATATTCTTAATCGGTTCTCGATTATTGAAATATTGGAAAATAGTGTTAAGTTTACTAACTTAGAACCAAATCAAGAATATACAGTTACTTCAGAGTATGTATTTAATTTTGATGATCATCAAATCATTAAGAATGAAACTTCGCAAAGATTAGAAATTATTGATAATCCGTTTAATCCTTTTGAAGAAGTTAAAGAAGTGATTTTTGATAATAAACCAGTCAATTATAATGTTACTTTAAAAGATGAATTTCGTCATTTTGGTGACATCGTCACGCAAATGACGTTTAATGATTCAACAGTAGTTCCAATTGATGTTGGAACTTATCAAGTTAAGTTAAAACATCGCTTTTCACCGAATGTTTTAACAGTGGGAACTTTAGTTATTAAAAAATTAGATGTTTTAATTAAAGTTAATGATTTAACTAAAGCCTATTATGAAGACGATCCAACCTTTAGTTATCAAGTTAATAGTGGAATTCCGAATAATTTTGATTTGAATTCAGTTAATACTTCATTTGTTAGAAGTAAGGGTGAAAGTGTTGGAACTTATCAAATTAATGCGAGTTTATCGCATAAAAATCTTAATTTTACAATTACTCCAGGAACACTCACGATTAATAAGAAAGTGATTTATGCTCAAGTGAATGATACTGAGAAAGTTTATGGTGATATCTTACCTAATCCAACTTATAAGTTATTAGGTGAGACTCCTAAATTTCATCAAGGTCATGATCAAGCGTTTATTCCAAGGTATACTTATGCTACCGAAGGAATTAGAGATAATAAATATTTAGATAGTGGTATCTATCTTAATGAAATTAATTTAGAGTTAACTAACTCGTGTTACGAGGTAGTTGTTAATAACCGAGGAAGTATTATTGTTGGACAAAGACCAATTACCGTTACCATTCATAATAAAGAAAAAACTTATGGTGCGGTTGATCCAGCGTTAACTTATGAATTAAGTAATGAAAACTATCGCACTAGATTAGGTGCGATCTTAACTAGAGAAGCTGGTAATAATGTTGGTAGTTATCAAATTAACTTACAAGGATATAATGCAGCTAACTTTGTTGTGACATTAGTGCCAAATCAATTTGTTATTAAAAAAGCCGCAATTACTTTTAAAGTTAATAACATTGAAGTAGATTATGGTAATAGTTATTTAGACTTAGCTAGTGTATCGATCACTAGTGGTTGGTTAGTTGCAAATGATAAAATCGGCGATTTTGATATTAGTTATCATAATCTGCCGTCTTTAAATGTGGGCACATATACTTTAGGTGCCAACATTATTAATTCAAATTACGATATTACCGTTCAAAAAGGAACGGTTGATATCGTCCCACGAGAAATTAATATTGTTCCAGTCAGTAATCAAAAGAAAGTTTACGGCGAAAACGATCCGGTATTTGATTATTCAATTTATGGATTAATGCCAAATGATACTTGTGATATCGTTTTAAGTAGAGAAGTTGGTGAAGATGCTGGAACTTATCAATATTTATTGCCAACTGAAGGATTAAATCCAAATTATATATATACATTACAAGATGTTACTTTTGAAGTAACAAGAAGAGATGCTACAGTTACAGTTACTGAAGCTTCAGCTTCAAAATATTATGGTGATTTGGAACCAACTTATGAATATACCTTTACTAATTTGTTTAAACCAGAGGATAAAAATCTATTAGAAGGTAAAGTCAGTCGTCGAGCTGGCGAAGATGCTGGTGTTTATCCATTAAGTATTGGTTCGTTAAAGTTAAAAAATTATAATTTAATTTTAAATACAACTTATTTTGTGATTAACAAAAAAGTTATCACAATCAATTTTAATTTAGAAAATAATTATACATATGGTGAATTTGTTGACTTAACTAAAGCGACTAGTGAAGGGTTATTACCTGGTCATCAAATTACTTTACTAGGATTTAATCGTAATAATGGTTCGCATGAAATAACCGCCACGATTAAAAATCAAAGTAACGAAACGGTTACTAAAAACTATATGATATTAAATCCAATATTTAATTTAGCAATTGCGAAAGCTGAATTAATCGTTCAACCACAAAATATTACGAAAGTATATGGATCAGCTGATCCTATTATTCGATATAATATTGATTCAAGCACTTTAAAATATGATGATGATGAGTCAGTAGTTTCAGGAAATCTGGAAAGAATTTCAGGAGAAAATGTTGGTAATTATGATTTAATTATGACTAACTTACATGCTGATAACTACAATATTGTATTAGAAAGTGCGAAGTTTTCGATTACTCCGAAATCAATTGAAGTTAAATATCAAAATGATTATACGTATAATCAAAATACGCAAAGTATTGTCATTTTAAATGATGCCTCTGATTTAATTTCAGTGACAAAGACAACACCTAGTGTCTTTAAAGGTGCCGGAATGTATCAAATTACATTTACGACTGGAAATCCAAATTATACATTAAGTAATGGTGTTGTTAATGTGGAAATTAAGAAAAAAGACATCACGATTCAAGTTGATAATAAACGTCGTAAAACTGATGAAGAAAATCCAGTCTTTACCGCTGATTTAAGTGGGTTAGCTAATTTAGATGAAGTCTTTGATCAAACCGACTTAGTCTTTGCAACTAATGCTAATAACTTAAGTCCGATTGGAACATATGATATTGATGTAACTAGTGGATTTACTTCATTAAATTACAACTTTATTTATCAAAAAGGTCAGTTAACAATTTCACCAGCTGAATTTAATTATCAATTAGAAAGTGATTATACATATGATGGAAGTCGTCAAGATATTGGTATTGTTATATTAGATAATGATGATAATGATATCACTGAAAATTATAATTTAGATAAAGTGTATCAAGGTGGATTAAATCCAATTGATGCCGGGAATTATGTTGTTGATATTACGATTACTGATAAAAATAATCCGTTAATTACTTTTACACTTGAAGAAGTTGTCCAAGTAATTAAACCAAGATTAATTAATGTTGATTACGGAATTAACCTTCCGTTCCATTATGGCGATCCATTTAAGCCACATGATGCGACATGTGATAATTTGCTGGAGGGTCATAGAATTGAATTGACTGGTAATGTGATTGGTGTTGGTTTAAAGACAATAAATGTTAAGGTTTATAATAATTTAAACCATGATATAACATCAAATTATACAGGTAACCTATCTTACTTACTTGAAGTCTTGAAAGCTGATTTAACGATTACTCCAACTAAATTATCAAAAATTTATGGGGAGTTAGATGGTACTTTAACTTATCGTGCTGATGGGTTAAAATTAGGTGAAAGTTCTTCAGTCATTACTGGTATTTTAACAAGAGAAAGTGGCGAAGATTTTGGTGATTATGAGTTTATTATTTCGGGAATGACCGCTGATAATTATAATTTGATATTAAATGAAACTTATCGGCTATATAAAATTAATAAACGTCAAATTACAGTCACTTATAATTTAAATAGTACCTATACTTATGGTGATGAAATTTTATTATCACCGACCGTTCAAGCAAATTTATTAGCAGGTCATAGTGTTTCATTTAACTATGATGAATTAGTTAATGCTGGAAATTATGTGGTAAAACCAGTTATTAAATCATCAGAAACTGTTGATGTTACTAAAAACTATGCCATTACTAATGGACAGTTTAATGTGTTGATTCAAACTAAAGAATTATTAATTACTTCTAATAATTTTGAAAAAGTTTATGGTACTGATGATCCAGCGATTACTTATACTGTTAGTGGTTATGTTAATAGTGAAAGTAATTTAGTTAATGGTAACTTATCAAGAACTGAAGGAGAAGTAGCTGGCACTTATGATGTTTTAATTGGCTCAGTTCAAAGTGAATCAACTAACTATCATTTAAGATTAGTTCCTAACACTTTCTCAATTAATCAAAAGAATATTAGTTTTAACTTCAATCAACCTAGTTATATTTATTCAGGACAAGTCATTAATGTTACTTTATCAACTGATGATTTAGCAAGTAATGATCATTTTGAAATTTTAAATAATACATTTGTTGATGCTGGAACTTATAACTTACAAGTTAAAATTACTAGTGGTCAAGTTGATGTGACAAGTAGTTATAACATCAATTTAGAATCGCTTAAGTATACAATTACTCCAAAGACAATCAGTAATGTTACTTGGAGCTATAATAATACGATTGCTAGGGCGACATCGACTGATTTAGTAATTGGAGAAACCTTTACTATTACTAATAATGAAGTGCTAATTCCTGGAGTTCATACAGCAGTAATTACTGATGATTCTAACTATGTTTTTGTTAATGAACTGCACAAATCATATGAGTACACTCATATTGGTACGATCATTGTTGATGTTGTTGAACAAAACAAAGTTTATAGTGGTCAAGGCCAAAAATATGATATTGCCTTCCTTGAAGCACTAGGTTTAACAGTCACGGAATTAGATAATGAATTACAAACAAATGTTAATAATTATCCAGTACAGTTAAAACTCTCAAAACAATACCATAACGATTTAATTTATAATACATATTTAAACATTACTCAAAAAGAAGTGACGGCTGATTTTAGTGCTTATCTTAATGAATATGTGTTTAGTAATCAAAGTTATTTAAATGATAGTAATGTAATTTTAAGTGAAAGCTTACCAACTACTGATTACAATATTAAAAATTATCAACTAGTTAATGGCGTTATTGTTGATCCAGATGTTACTGTGTCGGAGTTTAAAGATGTTGGTACTTATCGTGTGGTATATACAATTACTAACAGTAACTATAAAGCTTCAGAAATCAATTATAAAGACATCACGATTATTCAAGAAAGTATTAAAGTTAGTGTTATTGATCAATTACTAATTGATGGTGAACCATTTGTTAGTCCAAACTACACTAGTAACTTTGTCGGAGCGTTAGATGTCACTTATCAAATAACTGATCATGAAGCGGAAAATACATCGGTAAACGGCTTGAAGACTGGAAGTAAATTAGTCGAAATTACTAAGATATTGATTGGTGGTATTGATTGCACTAATCAGTTTATTAGAGAATCTAAAGTGTTTGAATATACTAAGATTAGTAAAGATTATTTAAGATTAAAGGGTTATAATAAGACGGATTTAGATTATGTTAAAGTTGATGAGCATGATCCACATCCAATTGAAGCTTTTAAAAATCCAATTATTGGATTTGGTTATCGCTATGAAAATAGTTATTATTCTAACAAGTTTAATATTAATGGTTTACTAAACCCTAACTTTAATGTCTTTTCAGTAGCCACCAATTATTGTTATAAATTTGGTAATTTAAACCCAGCTACAATTTATGTTGATGGTTTAATTGATTTAGAATCATTAGAATTTAATAATATTCGAGTAGCTGGTACTGGTGTTACCTTACTAGGTTTAACTAATGTTGATTTAACTCAAGACGGTATCCATGAATTAGCAAGAACGCAAATGACGGGATTAAAGGTGACATTTAGTCAACCAGGTAAACAAACGCTTGTTCTCGCTTATGAAAAATATGGTCAACCAATTATTTTAGCGAAACTTAATATTGAAGTTGTGGATGGTTTTACTAATATTACTAAATATGAAGAATTGTTTACTTCAAATAATTTAACTAAACAAAATCTTATTTTAAATAATGGTATCGCTTATTTACAAACTTTAGGGGTTACCATTAATGTTAATGCTGGTAAAACTTTATATGGTAATAACTATGAAATTAATAGTTATTCAGCTGCTTATTCGAACACAGCTAAACCGGCACGAGGTGGTAAAAATTTAATGGTAACCGCGGGTACGATTGATAATGTTAGAATTATTCAGCGTAAAACCGATTCTTATGAATCAGCTGGCCCAGGTCCTGATAGTAATCCGAACCATTCAATTAATAGTGATACCGCAGTTACCTTTACTAATGGAATTATTAAAAACTCCTTTATCGTTGGTGGCCGGGAATCGGTTGAAATACCATATTCAGCTAATGTCGAATTGAAAATTGAAAACTCAATGATTTTAAGTGGACCGTTTGGCATTAGACGACGTGGTGGTGGCAGATTAATTGTCGAGGATACTAAAGTTATCTCAAGACCAGATAAAGATATTGGTGGTATGGGAATTCCAATTGTCTTTTTAAACAACGAAGGTTATAAAATTAATGAATTGGATTTTGATAATATTTATCTAGATTTAGTTGGCGATACTAAAATTTATGCCTTTGAGACTAAGGCGAATATTAAAGATGCCACACTTCCATTTGGTGTCAAAGATGTTGTCGGGGGTATTATTGATGACTTGTGGACAAGATTCCAAAACCAATTGGTGTATACTAGAATGGTAGGGGAAGTTGAAGAAGAAGTTATGTCACCAGCAGTCATGTTTGTTTCTCCTAGTGATATTAAAGCCGATTTAGAAGCGAGAAATCCAATTTCTAACTTCGCAACTGTTTTCCAACATGCTTATAAGAATATTACATTAGCAGCAGGCTATGGATATGTGTTTACTTATAATCATCATGATGCGTTATTTACTCAAGAATATATTGATTCTGAAGGATTATTAAATCCACCAGCATATCATAGCTTTAAAGGCGAATACAAAGGAGATTAACTAACATGCTTATCATTAAAAACTTAACAAAAAGATATTATGGCAGCACAGTTGATGCTGTAAAAGATGTTTCATTACACCTACATGAAGGTGAAGTCTTCGGATTATTAGGCTTAAATGGTAGTGGTAAGACCACTACCTTTAAGGCAATAACCGGAATTCACCCTTTTGATCAAGGTGAAATTATTATTAATGGTTATAATTTAGCCGAAAATCCAATTGAAGCGAAAATGCAATTAGCATACATTCCTGATAACCATGCGACATTTGAAGAATTAACTGGTTTAGAATATATCAATTTCATGGCGGATATGTACCGTGTGCCAGTATCTGATCGGATTGAACGAATTGCTAAGTTAGAAAAACTATTAGCGATGGCCCAACATTTAAACAAACAAATTAAGACATATTCTCATGGAATGAAACAAAAAATAGCGATTATGGGTGGAATTATCCACTATCCAAATATTTGGATTTTAGATGAACCATTAGTTGGGTTAGACCCAATTAGTATGGAGGAAATTAAAGGGTTCATCTTAGATTATGCGAAAAGTGGCAAGACAGTTATCTTTTCTTCTCATATTTTAAATATAGTAGAAGAGTTATGTGATAGAGTGGCAATTATTGATAAAGGAGAAATAAAAGGAATATATACTATTGATCAATCAATTGATCTTAATAAAATATTTCAAGATCTGGTTAAAGAATGAGAGACGTACTGACATTATTAAAATTACAAATTAGACGTTCAATGGTTAGAGTTGATGATGTTAAAGGCAAGAAGTTTTTAAGTCCTTTTATCTCGATTTTTTTACTATTAGGAGTTTTTGTTGGCTTCTTTATTACTATGTTAAAAGTATCGGAGCCGTTTTATAAATTAGAATTAGAAAGAAATTATGTCTCGGCAGTAATTGCCTTACTTTTGATTCTTTCGTTAATTTATCAAACGGCAGAAGTATTAAAGAACTTTTTTTATGATAAAGATTATGACTTGTTTGCTAGACTTCCAGTACAAAGTTGGAAGATTCAATTATCAAAAGCGTTATTTATTGTCTTAAAACAATTAGTCTTAGTTATCTTGTATTTTGGATTTTTCATTATTCCATTTAGTATTAATGCTGAATACACTCCGTGGTTTTATGTAAGGTTACTCGTAACGACACTAGCGATTATCCCACTTCCATTAATTGGTGGTATTTTATTAAGTGTTCCCGCATTTTTTATTATTAATGTTTTAAAAAGACATGTTACTATCGCTTTATCAGCGGTGATTGTCGTTTTAGGAGTTTTTTATGCAATTTATGCTAAATTCATTCAAGTAGTAATGGATTTAATTAATAATTCTGGGGGTTATATTAATAAACAGAAACTAGAACTAATTCAAAATAGTACGAACAAGTTAAGATTAAGTAATGCAATTTATGATATCTTTAGTGAAACTCATCCTGGTAAATTTATTGGTTATTTAGCTATTATTTTAGGAGTGTTGTTAGTTTTAACTGTTGGCGCTTACTTATTGTTAATTTATTTCGCTCCGAAATTACAATCACGAAAAGATGGTAAACAAAAAATCTATAAATTTAAACAACACCCAATCATACCGCAACCAGTAGCGATTCTTAAAAAAGAATTAAAGACGATTGCAAGAAATCCTGACTACGCTTTTCAAGTGATTGTAATTAATGCATTAATGCCACTGTTTGTCGTGATGACAGTTAGGGTTACCGCAAGACTAGGGGCGGAGTCAGTCGGAATTTTAATTGTGCCGGGGGTGGCTCTATTAACGACTTTAATTTTTGTTATTTTATCGAGTAGTTTTCAAACCAACTTAATTAGTAGTGAGCGAGAAGCTCATTATTTAGGTCGAGTTTTTCCGATGAAGTATCGTCGTTATTTAATGATTAGAATTTTATTACCAGTAGCTTTAAATACAATAATGATGATTATTGGATTAGGAATCTTATTTTTTATGGGATTACTAACGATTGGACAATTTTTCTTAGTTGGCGGTATTTCATTTTTCTTTTTATTAGGATATTCAAATATTTCAATTTATTCGGATTATAAAGATCCGCAATATACAAGTGGCGTTGGACGCAATATTAACTTTTTAAAAAATGTCGCTTTTGGTTTGATTTTAGCTGTTATTTTAGGGGCGATGTTAAGTATTCTTCCTTACTTTAATAAGAAAGTTCCAGGGGGATATTATGTACCAATTGAACTAACTTATTCCGTTTTAATAGCAATGTCAATTGCTTATTTTGGAATAACGACATATATCTTTATGCGCCGATTAAGGAGGGACAAAATATGAAAAAATTACTTGTGCTATTTTTACTAGCGTTCCCAATCTTAATCTTCGCTATTATTAATATTTCAGCCACTATTATTGGGAGAAATATTCCAATACCAGTAGAAAAAGTGGAAGTTTCATTAGATACTGATATTTGGTCAAATGAAGTTAATTTACGAGAAACTGATTTAAGTGAAGGCATGAAAGAAATTAATGTTTACTTTAGAGTTTTACCATCAAATGCGAGAAATCATAAAGTTAAAACTTATTCAACTGATCCATTTACTTCTGATATTGTGATTCAAGAAATTGATAATACTGAAGAAAGTTCAGGGATTAGATTAGCAAAAGTTAAGTTATATGAATTTGGTGGTAACGAAATTCACATAACAACCGAAGACGGTCATTATGAAGCCATTATTCGGGTTTTCGTTCAAAATCCAGATGATGATCCAAATTTAATTAAAAGTGTCTTTTTTGATTATAAGGAAGCGCTACATGGACATTATCAATTTGGTTATTTAAATAGTGTAAGAATGGATTTTAGATATTTCCCTGAAGAAGCTCATTTAAATAATACTAATGAAATTTTCGATCAATTAACTACCGAATTTGAAGGTGAAGTTTTAGAAAAACATATTATTGAACCGGGTAAGGGTTATTTTGTAATAAAATTTAAGGATGAGGAAAAGCAACAAGTCTTTGGGGTTAAAACTTTAGAAAACCGGATAACAAAATTTACGTTTAATGTTAACCGAGGCTATAATATTAAAGGACATAATTTTGATGAAATTCAAGTCTTTACCAAGAGTGGTGAGAAAGTATATCAATTAGAAGAAATTGATTTACCACGAGCTTTAACGATTAGTAATGGGACTTATTATGATGGTAATATGTTTAAGATTACTCATAAAAATATTATTGATGGTAGTGCGGTTAATGTTACCGGCAATAATACGACATTAAATCAAGTTCATATTGTTGGGCCATTATTTGATGTTGATGGACAAATCTTGCCAAGTCAAGATGTTGTTAATTTAAGATTAACTGGTTCTGATACTGCTAGAACGCAAACAATTACTAATTCAATTATTGAAAATGCGAGATATAATGTCACTTTAATAGGTAAATCATTCCATAATGGAATTGAGTTAACACCGACTGAATTTTATTTAGAAAATGTCAAATTTAGTGGCGCTTTATTAGGAGGTTTAAATATTGATAACCAAAAAGAAGGAGCCCTAATGGTTAACTCAACTTTAGTTCGAGTGAAAAACTTATCGTTTGAATTTGTCGGTGTTGGGATTTTACTTCAAAACTCTAAAATAGCTGATGGCCAAAAAGGATATAGTAAATTAGTAGTTTTACCAAGTATTGGCTTAGAGCACATTAATTCATTAGATACATCTAAAAACTGGCGTAATTTAGATGAAGCTAGTGGACTGCTTAAAGAACAAAACGTGTTAAGTTTACTTGATGAATTAAAGAAATATGATAATGTAATTTATCGAAAAGGAAGATATTATTATGTATCTCCAGTAATTATGATTCGTGGCGGTGCCGTTAATCATAGTCAAATATATTTAGATGAAAAAACAGAAAGTGATTTAATTAAAGAAGAAAGAACTCCATCAACAATGGAGGCGATGCATACCGCTATTGGTGGACGATATCCGTTTACAGTTTATTTATTAAATCCAAAATATTTTCCGAGAGGTGATGAGAGTGAAACGAATTAAATATTTGTTAGTTATAGTTTTAATTCTATTATTGACTGGATGTAAAATACCGGAAGAGGAAAAACCGTTTGATCCAGCTGAAGTTGAAATTGAACTAAAATCAGAAGGAAATTTATTTCAACTTGATGAAAATGTTACTCCAGTTAGATTTTATATTGCTCATAATCAAACGAAATTTACACCTTCTAAAATAACTTGGACTAGAAATTTAATTGAAGTTGGTGAAGGAGATGAGTTTATTTATACTCCAGTAGCCCATTTATTAAGTAAAACTGATATTTTTGCAACAGTTACTTTCACTGAGGAAGGTGTGGATCATACATTTACTACCGAAACTAAAACTATTTTAGTAGAAGGGATTACGGCTGAGATAGAAATTTCAACGAATCACCCTGGACTTCAAGAAACGACAGTTTACAATGTGTTAAGTGCCGATTCAGTACCGATTGTCATTAATGCGGCAATTTCAGGTAGTGCGGGTGAAGAAGATTTAACGTGGTGGGTCATTGATGAAGAGACTAAACAAGAATATGAAATGACCGATTTTGCTAAAAATCCTACTTTTACTTATTCTCCAACAACTAGTGGTGAGGTGAGAGTTGAGGCGCGATTACTTGGTAATAAATTTATTTCAAATAAGATTTATGTTAAAACTAATTATGGTAAGTTGTCACTATCAAGTCAGGTTAATGCATCTAATCAATGGATAATTACATCAGAATTTAATAATAATTTAGAGGGTGTTTATAGTTGGGAGGTTTTAACTCAAAGTGGTAATAGTTATGAAGTTATCGCCGAAGAAACTCAAAACTCACTAACAATTGATTTAACTACTTTAGATGAACCTAAACTAATTAGAGCGAAGTTTCTGCCACAAAATGTTACTGATGTTATTGTTAGTGAACCAGTTTTAGTCAGTTGGAATCATACGGTAGTTGAAACTGAAGCGGAACTTTTACAAGCGCTTCAAGATAAAGCGAAAGTAATTGAATTAAAAAACGATATTCAATATACCAAACTAGATGATCCGAATTCAACTAAGAAAAACCCACTTATCATTAACTATCCAGTCACTATTATTGGGAAAAATCATACGCTTAGTAGTTTAGGAATTTTTACCTTTATTGATGTTAGAAGTAATAATGTTTGGTTTAAGGATATTAAAATTGATCATTCAAGTCGTTATAATGTATTAATTAGCAGTCGAGATAATTGTTATTTTGAAAATGTAGAATTCATCAGACCGGGTGGAGGTAGTGATATGTTAACTCCAGGTGCTGGTATCTATGCCTTTGGTTCTGATGTGACCGTTAAAAATATTAAAGTAACTCAAGGCTATAACTCTGGTTTTAGAGTTGAAGCGGTTTATAATAATGATGTTTTAGTTCGTCCAGCAAATATTACGATATTAGGTAAATTTGAATATAATACTCAACAATTAGTAGCACCAGTAGTTTCGGTTAGATCAAAATCATCTGATGCCAATATTACCGCAGTTGGATTTGATGAGTTTATTATTCCTATTGGTAGTGGTAAAATGATTCGAAGATGGTCAAATGACGCTTACGGAGTGAAGTGGCAACTGCAGGAACCATATGAGGTTCAATACCATCCTGGTGAGCCAGTTAACTTCTCGGGTATTACAATTAATGTTAGAATTGGCGCTAACGAAACTACAACCTTTGGTATGGATTTCGTTTATTTATTCTTAGATTTGTTTAAAGAAACAGGAACGATTAGAGTCACTAAACCAGATGAATTTAACAATCCTATTTCAGAATATATTATTTACAACTATGATCGAAATATTGGTGGCGATTACTTGTTATATCGTGATGATTTAGGTAACCCAGTATTACCAGCATTACCAACTGAACTTGGTTATTATCAAGTTCATATTTGGGTCGGAGACACCAAAGAAGGTGAAGGGTTATATTTAGGATCTGTTTTAATAGAAGTTATTCCACAAGATGCACAAAATTAAAGATAAATTTGAACAATATTTAAAATCTGATTACTACCTATTAACTATAGTTTTTATATATTTTGTAGGTTGGCATGTTAGGATAGGTCCTCCTTTATTGGGACAGACCTTTTTTAACACGGTAACGATGATTGCGCTATTAATCGTTTGGATATTTATTGTTAGTATTTATGAAAATTTAGCTTACGGATTACCGATTGTTTTAGGCTTTAGCTATTTATTTAACTCAACTGACTTAAACTTAAAAACGTTTAGTGAGATGTTACCGCTTTTAATTGCGGCCATATTATTTGTTGCCGGAATCATTATTCACGCAATCAGATTCCGCCGCAAATATAGGCCAGGAAGATTAACACTAGGACTTTTGTTAATGACTTTAGCAAGCCTAATTCCATTTATTTATGTTCCATTTACTTTCCCAATATTTTTATTAAGTTTAGTTGGATTTTTCCATTTGGTAACATATACCATATTTGATACTTATGCTGAAATAGATACTAAACATTTTATCAAATTTTTATATTATTTAAGTTGGTTACTAGTGATTCAAGCTTGGACTAGATATACAGGTTATTTGTTAAAAAATGGAATTTCTAGTTTTCCTCAAGGAGTAAAAACATCTTGGGGCGGCTTTAGTAATTTTGGGTGGGGAGTGATTAATGATGTCATGATTCATTTATTACTATTAATACCAACCCATATATACTATATTATTAAGCATCCTAAACGATTTACTTATTGGATTGGGGTTTTAGTAGTAATCGCGACATTTGTCATTTCTGGATCTCGTGGTGGCGTGATGGGGTTAGTAATTGCTATGCCTTTTTATATCTATATTTTGTATAGATATGGAAACCAAGAAGTTAAGAAAAATTTCATATTCTTCGTCATTTTATTTATTGGTGTGGCAATCTTTTCCGTAGATATTATTAAACATATTTGGAATGGTTTTGTTGCCTCATTAGATAATCCAACTACCGGTCGAACTAAACTGTGGAAGCAAGCGATTGAGGTCTTTAAAAAATATCCGATTTTTGGTGGCGGCTGGGGTGCTGAAACTATGGGATGGGGTAGTGATCGTCGGGTTGTAGTTTATCACTCAACATTTTTCCACACACTAGCGATAATGGGGATCTTTGGAATCATTGCGGTAATTATTAATTGGTGGGAATCTTTTATTATTATGTGCCGGAAAATCTCACTTGAAAAGTGGCTTATTCTAGTTGGATTTATTTCATCTCAAGCTTATGGTATGGTTGATATTACACAACATGCGGCTTGGTATATGAGCTTACTGGTAATTCAACTATTAGCTATTGAAAAGCCAACCGTTAGAACAACCAATACATATGACCTAATTAATTTAGAGATTAATCCTCAATTTAAACCACCAAATATAAAAGAAAGAAATTATAAAATATACGCTTAATTATATATTAGTTTCAAATGTTAATATAAAAGTACCCAATAATGTGCATGTAACTTTCCCCAGTTACATACACTAATAAAAGGGTATTTTTTATTTGATGAAGAGTTTCCGATAAATTAAAGTAAAAATCGTAATAATTTGTAATATTTAGTAAAAAGTGGATCATACTAGTAATTTTGGCATATGAACAAACACAGTCACACTGTAAAGAAACTCTTGATAGTTCAAATATAAGATAATATTAAAGTAAAGTTAAACTTGAATCTCTATTATTAATAGAGGTGAAGAATTAATATGTCAATTAAGGTATATATTGGTGAAACTAACTTATATGACAAAAAGGAAAAATTAGAAAGAAACAAAGTTAAATCTTGGTTAAAGAGTGTTTCTGCATTTTCTAATAGTAACGGCGGAAAGATTATATTTGGTATTACTGATGATAATAAGATTATAGGATTAGATGATTTTAAAGGAGATTCTGAATTTATTAGTGAAACAATAAAAACAAGAATAGATCCTATTCCTGAATTTGATATGGAGATAAAAGAATTTGTTGAAGGAACAATAATAATTTTATCTATTTTTCAAGGTAGAAATACACCTTATTATTTTATTGAAAGTAGTTCTAGAACTGCTTATAAAAGATTAGGTAATCAAAGTGTAACTGCTACAAGTGTAGATTTATTAAATCTGACACTAAAAGGTCAGAAACAAACTTATGATTCTTTGCTATCTGATAAACATATTGATAATGTAACATTTAAAGAACTAAGGATAGAATACAACAATAGAAGTGGATCCATATTTGAAATAAAGGATTTAAATTCTTTTGGCTTAGTTAGTGAAAATGGAGTATTAACTATTACTGGAGCATTATTTGCTGATGGACACCAAGTATATCAATCAAGAGTGTTTTGTACAAGATGGAATGGACTTACTAAAACACATGGTTTAATGGAAGCTTTAGATGATAGGGAATATGAAGGCAACTTACTATATCTATTAAAAGTTTCTTTAGACTTTGTTAAAAGAAATAACAGGAAGATGTGGAAGAAAGGTTCTTTGTATCGAGTTGAGTATCCGGATTATCCAGAAAGAGCGGTTCAAGAAGCAATAGTAAATGCAATAGTACATAGAGACTATACTATTATAGGTAGTGAAGTTCATATTGATATTTTTGATGATAGAATGGAAATAGTATCTCCTGGCGGAATGTATGATGGAACATTCATTCAAGATAGAGATATATTTAATATTTCATCAGTTAGAAGAAATCCAGTTATCGCTGATTTATTCGCTAGAATGAATTTAATGGAAAGAAGAGGTTTAGGGTTAAAGAAGATTATAGAAGCTTATGAATTTGAAAAAAACTACAATGAATCTTTAGTACCTGAATTTAGATCAACTGAATCAGCTTTCTTTACAGTTTTGAAGAATTTAAATTATGAGGTAATAAATGTCGGTCAAAATGTCGGTGAAAGTGTCGGTCAAAACGTCGGTAAATATGGCACTCAAAGTGGCACCCAAACTGGCACTCAAAGTGGCACCCAAAAAGAAAACATTAAAATTAGAAGACAAAAGATAATAAGTACATTAGAAAAAAATCCTATTATAACAGCCCAAGAATTGGCTGATGAAATTAACTCCTCTTTAAGAACAACAAAAAGAGACTTAGCAAAATTAATAGAAGATGGTTGTATCAAATATGAGGGTAGTTCTAAAGATGGTAAATGGGTTGTTTTAAAGTAAAAAGTAATTTAAGCAAACAATGTACTAATTAAGAAATGAACTTAAAAAAGGAAAATAGATGTTTCAAGATTATTTAATATTTTTATAGTAGTTATCATTTAAAAGACTTTAAAAACGGCTCCTTTAAGCGATATATCGACTCCAAACAAATCTTACTTTATCGACACAAATTATTGAATAAGTGGCTTAACAAAGCCATTTATTTTTATACAAAAAGTCTGTCCAATGTACGAAAATGTACTGAAGATGATGTGAACCCGTAAACACGGACCAAATTAAATTTTATGTTCTTATCATTACTCGATTTTTATGATTTCTATCATAACAAAATAATGTTAGAATAACATATTTTCCCTTTGGTCTTTCAATTACATATCTTAAAAAATTATCATTTTCTCTAGAATACACCAAACCATTATAGGGAGTTTTTTTCATAAGGGATATAACCATCAGATTTGTTTCGTTGCCTTGATTCTTTTAGTGCTAATACTTTTTCATAAGTTTGAGTTGATATTATAGGCTCATGATGATTTCGAATCATGTTATCAATTGTTCCTTTATGCCATCTATCTTTTCCGGTAGAAGTTTTAATTCCCATTTCATAAAGTGTTTCAATAATATTTTTAAAGGTTTTGCTTTCCAAAAACATTTTGAATATCATTCTAACTACTTTAGCCTCATCTTCATGTATTGTCCATTCTTCACCATCAATCCTATATCCATAGAGATTGGTAGTAAAGTTGCCACCCCTTTTAATTTTCTGCTTTTTAATTTTTGAAATTAACTAATAATATACTAATTCATGTGAAAATAAAGTATTTTATCATAATAAAATAAAGTTGCATTATTTTTTTTATATAAGTGCTTTGTGTATCATTTAAAAAATGTTAAACTATTTTTGAGAAGTCTCTTGAAAGAGGGAAGACAGTGCTAGAAGTTAGACACTTAAAAAAAGTATATAAAACTGGTAATTTAATAACAAATGCAATTGATGATATATCCATAGAATTTAGGAGAAATGAATTTGCATGTATATTAGGACCAAGTGGTTGTGGGAAAACAACCTTTTTAAACATGCTTGGGGTTTTAGACAGGCCAGATTCTGGAGATATTTTAATTAATGGTAATTCTCTTTATAAGTTTAAAGCTCAAAAATTAGATAGTTATCGTAATAAATCTATAGGATTTATATTTCAAAAACATAACCTAATTAATCATTTTAATCTTGTTGAAAATGTTGAGATTGGGATGGCTTTAAGTGGAATTAATTCTAATACAAGAAGACAAATCGCACTTAGTTTATTGGACAAAGTTGGTCTTAAAGATCACGCATATAAAAAACCATCTCAAATTTCTGTTGGGCAAAGTCAAAGGGTGGCTATTGCTAGGTCTTTAGCAAATAATCCGGATATTATTTTAGCTGATGAACCTACTGGTTCTGTTGATTCCGAAACGGCTATGGAAATATTAGATTTGCTTAAAGAATTATCAAAAGATAAATTAGTTATTATGGTTACCCACAATAAAAAGATGGCTTATAAATATGGAACTAGAGTTATTAATTTAAAAGATGGTAAAGTAATAAATGATACTAACCCTTATGATGGTAAGGGAAATAATGAAGAGCCACTAGGTATAAAAAGGACATCTATGCCTTTTATAACTTCTTTAAAAATATCTTTAAAAACATTAAAAACTAAGTTAAGAAAAGTTATATTTACTATTCTTGCTACTGTGATCGGTTTAATTGGAGTTAGTTTGGTTTTGGCATTATCTTATGGCGTTAAAACTGAAGTAGCTGAATATCAAGAAGAGATTTTAGGTAATTATCCCAT
The DNA here is from genome assembly GCA_050953825.1 of Acholeplasmataceae bacterium. Taxonomy (GTDB): domain Bacteria; phylum Bacillota_I; class Bacilli_A; order Acholeplasmatales; family Acholeplasmataceae; genus DUQW01. The sequence continues at coordinate 183,510 of JBMNNF010000010.1, forward strand.
CGAAATCGCAATTGACACTATTTCCGTGCCAGAGCGTAAAAGTGATGGTTTGCCGGCATCTCCAGATATTGATTATGTTATTGCAAGAGAGGTATTGAGACATAAAATTGTCGAACAACCAAATAAACTAACTAACGAGTTTAAAGAATATGTAGAAGAATACTATATTAAAAATAAAGATCAATTTTCAGGATTAATGATCAGACCTAAAATGCAATATAGCATTATTAGAGAAGTAATTGATATTAATAATAAAGCTACATATATTAAATGTGCTAGTGATAATTATTCATATACCACACGAGAAAATAGTATTTATACAGCGTTAAGTCAAATTCCAGAAGGTAATATATTTTATAAACTTCATGATTTCGTTGCCGGTGAAAGACCAGAAACGGCTAATGATATAGAGAATAAAACATTTGGAATATTATTATATGTTGATAGTTTTGAAAAAATCCATCCAGCAACCATGACTTTGTTAGGGTTTCCTGGGGAAAGTGAAACAACTGATCCTAAAACATTTATTGGTAAAGAATTATTGTTTAAACCAGGTAGTTATTCAACTCAAACATTTAAGCGAGAAGATGCTATAACATTAAAAATAACTGGTGTAGTAAAAGAAAAACCAAATAATACATTTACTTTTATGAATCTAGGGTTTTGCTATACGGTGGATTTAATTAACTATCTCTATGAATATCATAGTGATGCTGTTGGTGAACCGAATTTTATTAAAATATTTCCAAAAAATTTTGAATCTAAAGAATTAATTAAAAATCATTTAGATTTATATAATGATAAATTTGGACCCGAAGAACAAGAATATGTTATCCAATATATGGATGTCACGGCATCGGTATTTTTTGAAGATAATAACACTTTAAGTTCAATATCAAATGGACTTACTTTTTTTACTGCAATTAATTTATTAGTTGCCTCAATTATGATATTGGCCACTACATACACTAGCGTGTTAGAAAGGACTAAAGAAATTGGGATTTTAAGGTCCATTGGGGCTAGAAAAAAAGATATTTCTCGAATTTTTAATAGTGAAAATATTATTTTAGGACTAGTTTCTGGCGTATTAGCAACGTTACTATCAAACATATTAATCCATCCACTTAATTTATTGTTAAAACAACATACCAAATTTGATAAAATATTACAAATTACGTATTTTCATGTCTTATTTGTATTAATAGGTAGTGTTTTATTATCTTTATTAGCTGGATACATTCCAGCTAAAATTGCTGCAAGAAAAGATCCTGCAAAAGTTTTAATGGTTGAATAGAGGTGGTGTGATATGATTAAGATTAGTAATTTAAACAAAACATACACTACAGGTAATTTTACTATTAAGGCTTGCGATAATGTATCTTTAGAATTTAGAAAAGAAGAATTTGTAGCTATTATCGGACCTAGTGGTTGTGGAAAGACAACTTTTTTAAATATTCTTGGAGCTCTTTTACGTCCTGATAGTGGCAATATTGAAATTTATGGCAATTCAATAATAGAATTTGATGATAATAAACTTGATAGATATAGAAATCATACAATTGGTTATATATTTCAAACATATAATTTAATTGAGCATCTTAATGTGTTAGATAATGTAATGTTGGGTTTAGCTTTAAGCGGAGTGAAAAGCAAAGCACGAAAAGAAAAGGCTTTAAGGGCATTAGAAAAAGTTGGAATATTAGAACAAGCCTATAAAAAACCTAAAGAGTTATCGGTTGGTCAAGCTCAAAGGGTCGCAATCGCGAGAACTTTAGTTAATGATCCAGATATTATTTTGGCTGATGAGCCTACGGGAGCTTTAGACTCTGAAATGTCTAAAACGATAATTAGCTTGTTTAAAGAACTAACAAAAGATAAATTAGTAATAATAGTCACTCATAATGAGGAATTAGCTTATGAATATGCGACAAGAATTATTAAATTAACTGATGGTCGTGTTGTCAGTGATTCTAATCCATATAAATCTATTGATAATTTAGGAAAACAATTAAATCTAAAAAATAATTCGATGTCTTTATTTACTTCGATTAATTTAGCATTTAAAAATTTAAAAACCAAAATAGGTAGGACTTTATTAATAGTTATAGCCTCATTATTTGGTGTTATAGGTATTTATTTAATTGCCACGTTATCAATTGGGCTAAAAAAAGAATATCATAGGTATCAAGAAAATAAATTGTCGCAGTATGCCATTAATATATCAGCCAATTATTCTAATGTAACGTTGACTCCTCGTGATAATACTGAATTTGATGAAGAAAAAGGTAATATGAATAAAATTACTCAGGAATTTGTTGATTATATAAATGATTACTATGAAGAAAATCCTGATAATATTTCAGGTATAACTATAAAGCCAAGATTTATGTTTTCTATTTTAAAATCGCAAGAGGATGAAAACGGAGTAATTACATACAAAAGAATGGCTACTAATTACGGACCTTATACTGCAAGGATAAATCAAAAATTTTCTCTCTATGTTCTTTTACCAAAAGGCGAGAAATTTAATTTAACCTATGATATATTAGCCGGAACACATCCGGATAATATAACAGATAAAGAAAATAAAGTGTTTGGAATAGTTTTGCCTGTGGATATATGTAATAGGTTTTACAATCATGTTTTTGAAACTATGGGATATTATTATAAAGATAATGACCACATTCCTTTTGAAACAATATTAAATATGGAGTTTTTATTCTATCCAGGGGTTTATAGTTCTACAAATTTCGATATTGAAAATACTGTAAAACTAAAAATTTGTGCAATTGTTCGCCATAAAGATAGATATCAAGATGTTTTGATACCTTCGGGTTTAGGTTATACTCATGATTTAGTCGAATATTTAGCGCATAATTATCCTAATGTAGTTGGTGATACTGATTATATTGATATATATCCGACTTCGTCTAAAGCAAGAAGTGAAATTAAAGATTACTTAAAAAAATATAATGACAGATTTGATCCTAATGATAAAGAGAATAATATTGTTTATTATGATGAATTTGAAGTGTTATCAAAAAAAAGTCAAAAATTAATTATGATTATTATGGTGTCGTTGACTTGCTTTACTATTGTAGCTATTGTAATATCCATTACAATGAACACGATTGTAACGCAGACATCAGTTTTACAAAGAAGCAGAGAAATTGGAATTATTAGAGCTCTGGGCGGCAGAAAAAAAGATGTATTTAGAATTTTTAATACTGAAAACATCATTGTTGGCATAATAAGTGGAATAATTGGGTTGTTAGTGTCCTTTTTAATTATTAATTACCTTAATGATTTTGTAGAGAAAAACTTTAATACTAGAAATGTTTTAATTAATTTGCCAGTACCGGCATTAATTACTTTCATACTAGTTTTAATCATATCTTTTCTCGCAGGAATAATTCCTGCTAGGAAGGCAGCAATAAAAGATCCTGTAGAAGTTCTATATTCAGAATGATTAAAATAAAAACGGCTTTCAAATGTACTGAACCGCTAAATCTGGACCAACTAATATAATACCTCCAACAACAGGAGTTGAACTCTATTGAGTTATAACAGATATAGATGTCTTTATAAAAGGCATCTTTTTTATGTTAGAAAATAATTAAATTAATAATTTTACCCTTTATTTCCTCCAAATAATGTGATATAATACAATTAACTGGAGGTAATTATGGTATATACAACTCAAGATTTAATAAAAATTAATAAAAATTATTCTGATGTTATGGGTAAAATTTCAAGGGATTTAAGAGATGAGAAGATAATTCAACTTAAAAGGGGATTATACGAAAGTGATAAGGATACTCCTGGATACTATCTTGCAAGTTACATATATGGCCCTTCATATTTATCCTTTGATTATGTTTTATCTACGAGTGGTTTAATACCTGAAGGTATTTATAGGACTTATACATCGGCAACATTCAAAAAAAATAAAAAGAAAAAGTATTCAAATTATTTTGGGGATTATTTATATAGAGATGTACCCGAAGATGTTTTTAGGTTTGGGATTAAAACAGTAATAGAAAATGGTTATAGTTATCAAATAGCGAGTGTTGAAAAAGCCTTGTGTGATAAATTATATACTTTGAATCCAGTAAAGAATCTTCGTGAGTTAAAGTTTCTTTTATTTAATGACTTAAGAATAGATGAAAATATATTTAAAGAACTTGATTTTGATTTTATTATAAAAATAAGTAGTAAATATAAATCAACTAATTTAAATTTATTAGAAAAATTAATAAAGGATGGTAGAGTTAAATGACTATTATTAAACAAATGTTAAACAATTATAAAATCAACAATATAGAAGATAAAAAAAATGCCTTAAAGGAAGTAGTCCAAGAGGTGGCTTTATCAGGACTTGCTAGATCAAACTTTTTTAATCATGCAGCTTTTTATGGTGATACAGCCTTAAGAATATTTTACGGATTAGATAGATTTTCCGAAGATTTAGATTTTTCACTCATAACTCCAAATGATAGGTTTGATTTAAAAGAATACTTTTCTTATATAGAAAATGAAGCTAATTCACTAGGACTTAGTTTTAAAGTAGAAGAAAAAATAAAAGAAATAGATTCTAATATTATGTCTCCATTTTTAAAAGGAGTCACTAAAGAACATATTATTACTTTTTATGAAAATGATATAGATCTTAAAAATATAAATCCTAGAGAACTAATTAAAATTAAGTTTGAAATTGATGTTAATCCACCGGCATATGCTTCATTTGAAAATAAATTTAGATTACTTCCTTATCCTTATCAAGTAAAACTTTATGATATGCCATCTTTATTTGCGGGTAAAATACATGCGGTATTATGTAGGGGATGGAAGAATAGAGTTAAAGGTAGAGATTTATATGATTATGTTTTTTATCTTTCTAAAAATGCTAAAGTTAACTTAAAACATCTAAAGGCACGAATGGTACAAACCGGTCATTTTGATGAAAAAGAAGAATTAACAATAGAAAAACTTAAAGAGATGTTAAATAAAAAGTTTTCTAATATTGATTATCAAAATGCTAAAGAAGATGTTGTTGCGTTTATAAAAGATAAAAGAAAATTAGATCTTTGGAGCAAAGAGTTTTTTATAGATATTACTAGTAATTTACAAGAAATTAAAACATAAATGGAAGTTTTTAAATCAAAACACGAATGGAGAAAAATATGAAAGTAGGAAAATTAGTAACGGTAGATGAAAAGGATTATAAAATAATTAAACTTTTAGGACGTGGTAAAGGTGGATACTCATACTTGGCAGAGTTTGAGAATAAACTTTATGTTTTAAAACAAATTCATCATGAACCATGTTCTTATTATCAGTTTGGTAATAAAATTGAAGCTGAAATTTATGATTATAATCGACTTTTGAAAACCAAAATAAATATGCCAAAAATGATTTTTGTTGATAAAGAAAAAGAAATAATTATAAAAGAGTATATTGATGGCCCTACTATAGCTGAATTAATCAATGATAAGAAAGATGTTTCATTGTATATTAACCAATTAGAAAAAATGTTGTCACAGATTTATAATGCGGAACTTAATGTTGATTATTATCCAACTAATTTCGTAGTTAATTGTAAGAATAATCTAATTTACTATATAGACTATGAGTGTAACAAATATGATTCTAAATGGAATTTTGAGAATTGGGGTAAGAAATACTGGACAGGTGAAGAACCAATCGAATGATTTTATTTTCCTCTAATATACCCCAAAAGTATGCCGTTTTCCCATTGATGGACAAAAAGCACCAGTTTAGGCAAAATACTCAATTGTCCGCTGGAATACACCTCAAAAGTATATGAAAACGCCTTATTTTCCCTTTGACGGACAAATGTTAGCAGTTTTACACAGTTGAAACGGAAAAACCAATCCCTTTAAGGAAAAAGATGGCTCCAATAACAGGAGTTGAACTAATAAGAGTTTATGAGATTAAGACATCTTAAAGCAAGATGTCTTTTTTACTTCTTTGGTACTTTTTATATTTCTTATTTAATTAAAGTAAAATCTTTATTTTATCACTAATATTAATTAGGTGACAACTAATGAAAGAAGATAATAAAATAGAATATAAAATAGAAATACCTAAAAAAACTAAAGATTTGAAAGCTGAAATAGTTTCTTTTCTAAATAGTGATGGTGGCACTATTCTTTTAGGTGTTGATGATAATGGCAATTTATTAGAAGATAATGTTAAATACTATAAAGAATGGGAAGAGATATTATCTAATTGGATAAGTAATGCTTTTGAACCAAATGTTAACCACTTAATTAATATCTATCCAAATGAAAAACCTTTTAGAATTGAGGTTAAAAGTGGAACTGATAAACCATATTTTTTTAAAGATGGTGAAGGTTTTAATTCAAAAGGAGTTTTCATAAGAGTTGGTAGCACTAAAAGATTAGCTAGTTTTGAAGAAGTCCAAAGGCTAATATATAAATCAAGATCTCATAAGTTTGAAAGATTGGTATCATTAAATCAAGACTTAACTTTTACTTATGCTACTAATATATTTAAAGAAAAAGGATTAAACTTTGATTTATATGGTTTACAATTATACACACCTAATAAAGAGTTCAATAATGCAGCCCTATATTTAAGTGATCAAAACCCAACAATTACTAAGTTTGCTGTATTTCAAGGTTTAACAGTAACTACTTTTTTAGATAAAAAAGAATTTAGTGGTTCAATTATAAAACAACTTGATGATGTGCTATATTTCGCTAATTTATCTAATAGAAAAAAAGTAGTGATAACTGGTAAACCTCAAAGAGATGAATATCTTGATTATCCTAAAAGAGCATTAAGAGAAGCAATAGTTAATTGTTATTGCCATAGGGATTGGACATTAAGTGGAGATATTAAAATAGAGTTTTATGATGATAGAGTTCAAATATTTTCTCCTGGAAGTCTTCCTGATGGACTTACATTAGAAAATATAAAAGAAGGTATGTCAGCTAAAAGAAACCCTATTATTGTAAATGCATTAGATAAAGCTGACTATATCGAAAATTATTCTACAGGAGTAAGAAGAATATTTGAAGATTATATTGGTTTTCATAAACAACCACATTTTAGTATTTCAGATAATGGAGTTATAGTTACACTTTATAATAGAAATTATGATGACACTCATAATGATGCCCAAAGTGATGTGCAAAATGATGTCCAAAGTGATGTGCAAAATGATGTCCAAATAAAAACAGGAAATTTAAAGCCGGTTGATAGAAGAGAAATTTTGGTAAAAATGATTAGTAATAATTTTGAAATTACTATAGATGATATGAGTGAAGCATTAGGGGTTTCAAGACCAACAATAGAAAGAGATTTAACGCATTTAAGAAAGCAAGGAAAAGTCAAATATGTTGGAAGTGCGAAAACAGGCAAATGGATTGTTTTAAAATAAAACTTGATTTTAATATTGGTGGTATATATGCAAAACAAAACTCAAACGACTAAATTTGAAGAAAAACTTTTAAAAATATTTCCTAATACTGACATAATAACATTAGAAGAATTTAAAAAGTATCCCCATTTTTGCCCATTAGATGAAAATGGAGAGATGTATCCTGATCCGGAGCATGATATAAACATATTATATAAAATATATATTTTAAACGATTTCGAGCCAGACGAAGACGAGATGGATTTACTAAAAGAATCTTGTATTCAATTGTTTTCAGTTGATGGAGCTCAAATAACCAGCATGAGAATTATGGGATACGGTTCTGAAAGTTACAGAGAAAAACTTGATGAATTGTTATATAATGAAGAAATTTACGATTAAAATATAAGAAGTACTATAAATTGTATGAACGAATAAGTTTGCAAAAGCGCTTCATCGTGATTTATAAAGAGTTTTTATATTTGGTTTTATTTAAGTTGCTATAAGTTGCAAAAAAAATATTTTTGCTCATGTTTTAATTAGAAACAAGGCATAAAATAGATTTTTTATGTCGAAAAAGGCGGGAAACAAAGTTGCAGTAAGTTGCAATGTTAATAAATTATAAGTAATATTTAGTTTAGGCAAACATTGAATCACTCAACAGGTAATGAGCATAAAAAAGGAAAACAAGTGCCTTTAAAGTGCTTGATTTTCCTTTGTTTTCCTTAAGAAGTATCAATTATAGTAGTTTTATGAAAGTGCCTTTGGTTGTATCAACTTTCCCTATAAAGTATATAAGAAGTACTCTATTTTACTCTAGATGGATTTATATAGTAGTTATCGTTTTATAGGCATTAGAAATGACTCCTTTAACCGATAATATGGCTCCAACAACAGGAATTGAACCCTAAGGGGGCAATTATATGTGGACGTCTTTATAAAGGTGTCTTTTTAATTATTTGACTTAAATTAAAATAACTGATATAATTATTATATAAAAAAAATTGCGATAGGTTGTGATGTTATGTTATTGCTAGAGGCTAGAGAAAAAATAGGAGTGAGAGAACCATTTTTAAAAAATGAACTTAAAGATTTTTTAGAAATTAAGAATGTTAATACTTTTAATCAAACTATTTCAGGTTTAGCGAAGTTTAACATAATTAAAAAAATTGAGAATGGACTATATTATTTTCCTTCTTCAGATGAAAGGTTTAAAGATTTAAAGCCATCTTTAGAAAGTATTGTTAAAAAGAAATATTTAGAAAATTATAACGGCATAAGGATTGGAGCTTTTTTAGCATATAAATACAAACTTACAACCCAAGTTTCAAGCTATTATGAAATCATTACTAACAATGTAGGGAAACAAACGAGAGCTAAAAAAGAATTTGATGGCAAAGTTATTGTGAGGGCTTCTAAGTTTGAAATTAATAAAGAGAATTATTTATATGCGGAGTTTTTAGAGTTAGTCAATAATATTAAATATAGTGATTTTAATTTTGATAAGACAAAGGCAATTCTTATTGATACTTTTAATAAAATGAAATTAAACAAAGAAATTTTAAAAGAATTTTCATATTATTATAGGGGAGCGACCTATTTTTCTTTTAGAGAAATGATAAAGGAGATTTTGTATGAGATTGCATGAAAATAAACAATTATCTAAAGATATAATAGATTTAACAGCATTTAAAGAAAATATTTCTATAGAAGTTGTTGAAAAATATTATTATGTATATTTGGACATTAAAGCAATTAATATGCTTAACTATTCTTTAATGCAGGAGGACAAATTATGAGAAAACGATTAAAGGTAGCAGTAACAATATTTGGATTATCACTTGTGATTTGGCTGTCATTTTTTATTACTGATAAAATAAGAATAAGTAACAATGAACCTCCGATATTTGTAATTAAAGTGGCGAGTTATGATGATGGTGGTAGCGAAAAATTTATGGGATTGTTTTACAGTGTTTATCATGTGAAAAATATGGAACTGGTTAATGAAGAAGCACACACTGTTGATTATGGATTCCATATGAAATCATGGTTTTCATCTATTGATAAAGTAAAAGATAACCTATTTGAATGAAAATTAGTTATCCGTATAGGGCGATTAGCTGCATATCATACGAGGAAAAAAACGAAACTATTCGTTAATACAATTGACACCCACTAAGAGAAGAGAAGCAATGATTGATATTATTAAAGAAAAACCCTATACCACAACCGAAGAATTTTCACAATTTCTTAAATGCTTATTATTAAACAAATGTTAAGTAATTATTAAATAAATAATTTCAAAGATAAAAAGAATGCCTTAAAAGAAGTGGTTCAAGAAGTTGCACTTTCGGGACTTGCAAGATCGATTTTTTAATCATGTGGCCTTTTATGATTTGAAAAACTAACTGAATAAAAAGTAGAAATCTGACTGATTAGATTTGCGATATAGTATTGGATATTATAAAATTTGATCAAACAAGTGATACCATTAGTAAAAACGTAGATGTTCCTCCAAAATATTATGTATAATTAGTGGTTTGTCAAACGCCGCCTATAGGCGGCCAGATGGAGTCTTTGTTGTTCCGATAACGGCGTTAGGAGAATAAATGTATCATTTCATATAAAAAGATTAACCAATAAGCGTCATGGTTTTGACGCTTTTTGGTTAATTTCACAAAATTAGCAGTTCAAACTTGACAGTGCTAAAACGATATGTTAAAATATATTTGGCACTAAATATTGTTGAGTGCTAATAAGGAGTGATTTAATGCTTACTAATAGACAAAAGTTAATCTTAAAAGCGATCGTTGAATCATATATTGAAGATGGGTTGCCAGTAGGGTCAAAAGCGATTACGGTAATGCCTTACTTAAATTACTCAAGCGCAACTATCCGCTTTGATATGCAAGTTTTAGAAGAGTTAGGATACTTAGATAAAACTCACACGTCAAGTGGAAGAATTCCATCTGAAAAAGGATTAAGGTATTATCTAGATAATTTATTAACTAGAGATCGTAGAGTCGTTAAATTATTCCCGCTAGTAGATGATTTATTTAGGAAAAATCGTTATTCAAAAAAGAAAACTTTAGAAAAGGCCGCTGATTTACTTAGCGCAATCACTAACTATACAGCAATTAGTATTAATCCGAGTGATGATTATTCCTATATTAAGAAAATAGAGTTTATTACATTATCCAATCATGAAGGAGTCATTATTATTGTGATTGGTGATGGAACAGTGTTACATCACAAATTAACAATCACTAATGATCTTAAAATTGATGAAGTTGAAAATTTCTTCATCACTTTAAATAAACTATTTGAAAAGAAAAGTATTTCTAAAGTTATGAGGATCTTAATTGAAAGATATCAATCACGAAAATTAAGACCACTTAAAATTCATGAAGAAAACATTATTAAAATCTTAATTGATTTACTAGAGACGAAACATACTGATCAATTTTACTTATCTGGAGCGACTAATATGTTTGATGATGATTACTTTTCATCATTTGACGCATTAAAGGAATCAATGATTCAACTAAATGAGGCAAACATTAGTAAATTAATTTCAGAAGATACTGGCTTAGAAATTAGATTAGGAAGTGACATTTCATTTATGCCAAAATCGAATGTGACAATTATTTCTATTCCCTATCGCTTTAGTGATATTGAAAGAGGTAATTTAGCATTAATTGGACCAATGAGAATGAATTATAGTGAAATCATTCCGTTAATCGAATATGTCGCAATTAATTTATCAAGCTTATATAAACGTAAGGAGTAGATATTAATGGATGAGAAGAAGAAAAAAGAAGAAATGAATGTCGATGAAAAAAAGAATGTAGACGAAGAGGTGAAGGATGAGAATGTTATTACTGAAGACGACACAATTACAATTTCATCTCATGAAGCTCAAGGAGAGAAACAAATTAATGTTGGCTTTAAAAAAGGCGGACGTAAAATCAGAGTCAAAGAGTTAGAAGATGAAATTGAAAGTTTAAAAAATGACTTACTAAGAAATCAAGCTGATTTTGAAAACTTTAAAAAGAGAATGCATCAAGAGCGAGTAATTGATCGAAAATATGCCGCAATGGATGTCATTCACGATCTATTACTACCTTTAGATCAATTAAATAAGGTAGTGAGCATCGAGGTTGATGATCCAATCTTAAAAAATTATTTAATCGGATTTAAAATGATTAATGACCAAATCTTCCAAGTATTAGAAAATAATGGAGTGACTCAAATTAAATCACTAGGTGAAGTATTTGATCCAAGAGTACATCACGCAGTTGAAAAAGAACATAACAGTGAAATAGAAAATCATATTATCACTGAAGAAATCCAAAAAGGATATTTGTATAAAGATAGAATTATTAGACCAGCCATGGTCAAAGTTAATGAATGGAGTGAAAATTATGGCGAAGAAAACGAATAAAATTATTGGTATAGACTTAGGAACTACTAACTCAGTAGTGGCAGTTATGGATGGTGGAGAAGCGAAAGTTATCCCTAATGCTGAAGGTGGTAGAACGACACCATCAGTTGTTGCTTTTAAAAATGGCGAAATTTCAGTTGGAGAAGTGGCAAAAAGACAAGTAATTACTAACCCAAATACAGTTCAATCAATTAAAAGACATATGGGAGATAGTAATTATAAAGTTAAATTAGAAGGTAAAGATTATAAGCCTGAAGAAATTTCAGCAATGATTTTACAAAACTTAAAACAAACCGCTGAAGCTTATTTAGGTGCTGAAGTGACTGAAGCGGTTATTACCGTTCCCGCTTACTTTAATGATGCCCAAAGACAAGCGACAAAAGACGCTGGAACTATTGCCGGACTAAACGTTAGAAGAATTATTAATGAACCAACCGCTGCCGCCCTAGCTTATGGTATTGATAAAGGCGATAAGGAACAAGTTGTTTTAGTCTTTGACTTAGGTGGAGGTACTTTTGATGTTTCCATCTTAAGATTAGCCGATGGTACTTTTGAAGTTATTTCAACCGCTGGTGATAATAAACTAGGTGGTGATGATTTTGACCAAAGAATCGTTAATTATATGGTTGATGACTTTAGAAAAAATAACGGTGTTGATTTATCAAAAGATAAAATGGCCGTTCAAAGATTAAGAGATGCTGCTGAAAAAGCGAAAAAAGAATTATCAGGTGTAACTCAAACTTCAATCTCTTTACCATTTATTTCAATGGCTGAACACGGACCAGTTCATTTAGAAATGAACTTATCACGTGCTAAATTTGATGAATTAACTCATGATTTAGTTGAAAGATCAATTGAACCAGTGAAAAGAGCGTTAAAAGATGCGAAAATGAATGCTAAAGATATTCAACAAGTATTATTAGTTGGTGGTTCAACTAGAATTCCAGCTGTTCAAGAACGAGTTAAACAAGTTTTAGGCAAAGAACCTAACAAATCAGTTAATCCAGATGAAGTTGTGGCAATGGGGGCAGCGATTCAAGGTGGAGTTTTAGCCGGAGATGTTAAAGATGTCTTACTATTAGACGTAACTCCGCTTTCATTAGGTATTGAAACTCTAGGTGGAGTATTTACTAAATTAATTGAAAGAAATACCACCATTCCAACTTCTAAATCACAAGTTTTCTCAACGGCAGCTGATAATCAACCAGCAGTTGATATTCACGTGTTACAAGGTGAAAGATCAATGGCAGCTGATAATAAGACATTAGGTCGTTTCCAATTAGGAGACATTCCACCAGCACCAAGAGGAGTTCCACAAATTGAAGTAACTTTTGATATTGATGCTAATGGTATCGTTAATGTTAAAGCGAAAGATTTAGGAACAAATAAAGAACAAACTATTACCATTTCTGGTGGATCAGGATTATCGGAAAAAGAAATTGAAAGAATGATTAAAGAAGCTGAAGAACAAGCGGAAGCTGACGCTAAAAAGCGTGAAGAAGCTGATTTGAGAAATGAATCAGAAAACTTAATCTTCCAAACTAAAAAAGCGGTTGAAGATTTAGGTGAAGAAGTAACTGAAGATCAAAAAAATAAAGTTGAAAAACTTTCTGCAGAATTAGAAGAAGCTTTAAAAGGTAATGACATTGATGCAATTAGAAAGAAAAAAGAAAAACTAGAAAAAGAAGCTCAAGACATCGCAGTTAAAGCTTATCAAAAAGCTCAAGCTGCTCAACAACAAACTCACGATGAATCAAGTGATGATTCAGAAGAAGAGACAACTGTTGACGCAGAATTTAGTTAATAAGATATAATATTAGAGGTAAGGGCGCGAAGCCCTTACTTAAATATGTTATAGAGGATGGATAATTATGGCAAAAGATTATTATAAAACACTAGGTGTTGATAAAAATGCAACTGAAGATGAAATTAGAAAATCCTTTCGGGAACTAGCTAAGAAATATCACCCAGACGTTTCTCGAGAACCAGATGCCGAAGAGAAATTTAAAGAAATCCAAGAAGCGTATGCGGTCTTATCTGATAAAGAAAAACGCGCTCAATATGATATGTACGGTGCTGATGGACCTCAATTTCAAGGATTTGATTTTTCAGGTTTCGATTTTTCGGATATTTTCTCATCGATTTTTGGTTCAGGCTTTGGTGGAAGACAAAGCCAATATGGCTCGCAACGAGGAAATGATCGTCAAGCTAGTTTAACGATTACCTTTTTAGAAGCCGCATTGGGTACGAGAAAAAAGATCAATATTGTCCAAGATTTAGAATGTAGTGTTTGTCATGGAACAGGTGGCAAGACACCGCAAGACGTTTCTACTTGTGGTACTTGTCATGGTAGTGGCACCGTTCAAGTTCAACAACAAACATTATTTGGAAGTATGATTAGAGAATCAACATGTCCAACCTGTCGTGGTACTGGTAAAATCATTAAAAATAAATGTGATAAATGTGGTGGCTCTGGTCGAGAAACAGTTAGTAAAACAATAGATGTTAATATTCCAGCTGGAGTTGACGATGGAACTCAATTAAGAGTAGCTGGCTACGGTGATGATGGCATTAAAGGTGGCCCAAGAGGTGATTTATACTTACGTTTTAGTGTCAAACCTCATGAATACTTCAAACGTCGTGGTAATGATATTTATCTTCAATTGCCAATTACCTTTAGTCAAGCGGCGTTAGGAACAACGATTGAAATCCCAACCATTTATGGTAATGTTGATTTAAAGATACCGGCCGGTATCCAAACTAACACTTCATTAAGAATGCGTGATAAAGGGATTCAATCACCACAAAGTGGTCGCAAAGGTAGTCAATACGTAGTAGTGACTGTTGAAACACCAAAAAATCTTTCCAAACAACAAAAAGAGCTGTTTAAGAAGTTAGAAGAAAGTGAAAAATTAAATAAAAAGTCGTTTTTAGAGCGATTAAGAGATCAATTTAAATCATAAAAGATTGGATATTTTCCAATCTTTTTTTATGAAGTGATATAAAGATTATTGTAAATCCCCCTTTTTTCTTGATAAATGTTGAATTTTTTCTAAATTATTGGTACAATATAAATGATTATTGAAAGGCGGTTTTCATATGAAAGAAAGACTTAATTGGTTTAATAAATATTTTCAAAAAGGAACTGGAAAATTTGATCCTCAATTTGTCGCTTATCGTGATGAAGCTCACGATTTAGCTTTCAAAAGAGCTTTTGAATTACTCTCAATTACTGAAGCTGATGTTAAAGAAGAAAGTGCTATCGTTTTAATGACACCTGAACAATTAGATGTTAAAAGTAAAGTGCGTTTTAAAGTGGCTCTATTTGATGATGATGAAGCTGAATTATTATACGACCAAGCGTTAATAACAATTTTAATGTTTGGCGAAGAATCACTATTTTATTATCAAGCGAATGCTGATTATCGCTATGGTTTAGTAACCAATGATTTAGTTGGTGAACTTAATTATTTAGATATTATGAATATTGAAACTACTTTTGAATACGATGATTTACATAATCCATTATTTGAAATTGTTAATGTCGAATTATGGCTATATGATGGAACCATCTTACCATTAACTTTAAGATATCGACTATTTAATGGGGTTATTGAGGAATTGGTGTTATCACCAAAAGAAAAATTGGTGTTAAATCGACTACACAGCATTGTTAGAAATAAAAGATCATTTAAATAAGACACTTGAATGTGTCTTTTTTTTGGCCAAAAAGAGACATTTCATTGTCATTATCTTTGACAATAATTGCAACTTTTTGATATAATCTATTTGTTTAGGTGATAAAAATGAAATGGACATTATTTGAGTTAGAAAAATTAAATCAAATCGATGAAACCATTGATGAATTTGAAGTGCCGGATGGATATGATGATTTGTTGTCAATTACCAATATTAAAGTTACCGGAACGATTAATCATCTACCTCAAGAAGTCGAATTTTTACTAAATATTAAAGCCGATTTATTAATGTCATGTGCCTATTCATTAAAAGATGTATTAGTCCCAGTTGACTTTGATTTAGATCTATTATTCGGCAATACTAATGAATCAGATTATGAATTAACTAACCCATTGGAATTAGCTGATATTATTTTAGGAAACATTTTAGTGGAAAAACCATTTCGAGTGATTCACCCAGACGCCAAAGATCAAACATTCGACTTAGAAAAAGAAGTTCACCCAGCGTTTGAAGAGTTGGCAGATTTATTAAAGAAATAAAGGAGGGATTGTAGATGGCAGTTCCATTTCGTAGAACCGGTAAAACTGCGAAGAGAAAAAGAAGAACACACCAAAAGCTAAAAAGACCAGCTTTAGTGACGTGTCCACAAACCGGAGAATTTACCTTGCCTCACCGTGTAACACCAAATAGTGGTTACTATAAAGGGCAAAAAATATTAACTAAAAAGGAAAAAGAAGACTAATTAGTTAATCAAAGAAAAGGTGCGAGAAGCACCTTTTTCTTTTTATGTGTTAAAATAAATATATGAAGCATGAGTCGGTATTATTAAATGAATGTCTTGAAAATTTAAAGATTAAACCTAATGGTATTTATGTTGATGCGACAATTGGGGGAGCGGGACATAGTCTTGAAATTTTAAAAAGATTACAAGACGGTTTTTTAGTTGGCTTTGATCAAGATGATTATGCGATAGAGTATGCTCATAAAAGATTAAAAGAGTTTAGTAATTTTAAAATTGTCAAATCTAATTTTAGATATTTAACTAGGGAATTAAATAAATTAGGAATTAATAAAATTGATGGGATTTTATTTGATTTAGGTTTATCATCATTTCAAATTGATAATCGAGAAAGAGGCTTTTCATATTTAGGAGATAATGAATTAGATATGAGAATGGATCAAGGATTAGAAGTATCGGCGAAAGATATCTTAAACAATTATTCTTTAGACCAATTAACTGAAATATTTCGTAACTATGGTGAAGAGAAAAATGCTTATCCAATTGCCAAAAAAATTATCTCAAGAAGACCTCTTAATACGACTGCTGAATTAGTAGCTATTACTGATGAAGTGAATTATAAAGTTAAAGGTCATTCAGCCAAAAGAGTCTTTCAAGCGTTAAGGATTGAAGTTAATGAAGAGTTAGATGTTTTAAAGGAGGTTTTAAATCAATTAAATGATTTATTAAACCCTGGAGGTAGGATTTTGATTATTACCTTTCATTCGCTTGAAGATCGCATTGTGAAACATTATTTTAAGGAAAACTCGGAAGTTAAAATTGTGAAAGGAATGCCGATTGCTATTGAACCAAAACCGAATTATAAATTGATTACTAGAAAGCCAATTTTACCTTCTGAAGCTGAACAAAAGGCTAATTCTAGAAGTAGATCCGCTAAATTGAGGGTTGCAGAAAAGATATAAAAAAACTCCCAAAAATTTTTGAGAGTTTTCAATATTATTCTACATTATGATCTTCTTTAGCCTTAACGCCAACAGTTAATTTAATATATTGAACTTCAAACTCGGTTTCATTTTCAATATATCTTGTAATGGAATCAAAGATACGCTTATTGTTGATTTCAACAATTTGATTATTAGCTTGATCAACTAAATGAATGTGATTATCAGCGGTATGCATCTTGTTGTCGATAGCTAATTCGTAATATTTAATTTGATTAATAAATAAAACCACAACTATTTTTTCTTGAATGAAAAAGTCAAGGTTATTATAAATTGAGGCGACGTTAGTAAATCCTTTTTCAGCTAAACGTAGTTGAATTTGTTTAAAAGTTAAATGGTCATCAGCCAAGACTTCTAACAAGGCGATACGACTTTTAGTAATACGATAACCTTTTTCTCTGAGTTGGTTTAAGTATAATTCAAATTTTTTCTTCATAATGAATCACTCCTTTTATAAATCAATTATACAACCTATTTATATTTATTTCAAATAAAAGGATTGTGATTTTAAATATTAGATAAATTCATATCAATAATTTCATAAGGGGGGACGTTTATGAAAAAAGTTAAAGTATCAATCATTGACAATAAAACTTTAAAATTAGAAGAAGATGCCGTTAAGGGAAGTATCATTGATTTAAATGAAATCATGGAAATTGATACGAGCTTGATTTTAAAATCGATTGAAGCGGGAAAGGATCATGTTTATAATGAAAAACTGAAAGTTGCCCTTCAAGAACGAGAAGCGATTTTAAAATCTAAAGCCGAGGTAGTTGTTTTAAGTTATCAAAATAGCATTGAAAAACTAGAAAAAGAATTAGTTGATTTAGAAACTAAATTAAATACTCAAAAATCTTTAGAGTTATCTAACTTAAAAAATCAACTAAATCAAGAATTAAATGATTTAAAAGCCAAAAATCAAGTTTTTAATAGCCAACTAAATGAACAAGCGAGAGTGATTAAATTAGAGGCTGAAAATCAATTTAAAGATGAAATTAATCATTTAAAAAATGCTAATGAAACTTTAAAACGAGAACTTGACTCACAAAAAGAGTTATTAAAGGTTAATTATGAATCTAAGTTAGTTCAAGAACAGTTAAAATTAACCGAAACTTTTAATGAAGAAAAAGATAAACTTAATGAAGAAATTTCAATGCATGTCGCTGAAGTGAATAAGTTAAGACTATCTAAAGATTTATTAAATGTAAAAATGTTAGGTGAAAACTTAGAGAAATGGTGTGAACATGAATTTTTATCAAGTGCGTTAAACTTGCTGCCAAATGTTTCATTTGATAAAGATACTAAAGAAGGTAATAAAGCTGACTTTATTTTTAGAGTTTATTTAGCTGGCGCTGAACACACGCCATATAATGAATTAGCATCAGTTACTTTAGAAATGAAATCTGAATCAACAGTGGCGAAAACTAAAACTAAAAATAAAGATCATTTTGATAAGCTAGAAGAAGATAGAGCGAGAAATAATACAACTTACTCATTACTAGTTAGTGAATTAGAGTGGGACGTTTCCAATGATACTCCAATGAGAAAAGTGACTGAACATAATAATATGTATTTAGTTAGACCGCAATACATGACAATCTTTTTAAATATCGTTTATGCATTTGCCATGCAGTATCATGAAGAATTAACTAAACGCAATGAAGAGTTAGAAAAGTTTAAAGATCGTGATGAAATAATGAAAGAATTTGAAGAAATGAAGTCATCAATTCTTGATCATTCGTTAAGACATATCCAAACTAAATTAAATGAGATTGTTAGAGAAACTGAAGCAATTGAAAAAGCTAATAACAATATTAAAGAAGCTTTAAGAATTGTTTTAGAAACACATATTAACACAGTTATTAACAAAATTACTAATTTTGAAATTAATCGAATCATTAAACAAGTTGATTCATATGAAAAAATATAAGAAAGATGCTACTTAAGGGTAGCATTTTTTTAAAAAATACTAATGGTTAATTGCAACCGTTTTCATTATGATTTTATCATAATGTGGTTGTCTTTACCTTGGAGATATGATAATATAGGCTTGGTAAATGTAAGCGTTTACTAGTTTTCTGTGAAAGGAGATTTATTATGAAAAACATTAAAAATTTCCTGACTTTTGTAAATATTTTAATAATAAAGGCACTTTTAAGCTTTACTAAGCCCAGAGGTGCCTTTTCATCTTCTTGCGAATTAAAAGTTGTTAAAATAATTTTTTTATCTCTTCGTTATTTTTAGTAAATTGGTTTAATTTTATACCATAATATTGACTAATTAACGTTAAATTTTCATCGATATAAAGTAATAAATATTTGTTGTTGGAGATTTTTACAGCTTGATATTTTCTTAAAGAGTCGACTAGTGATGTTAGTGATATTTTCTTTTTTAATTTTTTAACTTCAATTACTCTTAATAAAAATAATGTTACCATACAAATTAAAAAGTGTCCTCTAATTGATTCCATTTTAGAGTGATATACGGGTCTTGTCTCTAAGGTTGTTTTTAAGACTCTGAAAGAATCTTCAATTTGCCATAAAGCTTTGTAGGCATCTACCACTTCAAGTGGTGGTGCCTTTATTTCACTTGTTACGAATAAGTTAAATCCATCTAGTTCACTATCAATATCTACTTTTTCATAGTCAATAAACCGTTCGGTATCAACTTTTAACTCTTGGCCATCTTTATCATATGATATCTCTTTTATAAATTTAGAAGTATGACCAAATAATTCTCTTTTATATCCGGAAGGAGTCTCTACCTTCTTTTCTAATTTTGTTAGGGCGACATCTCGCTCATATTTAGTCTTTTGAGCGTAGTCTCTTGACCAATAAGCTATCTGAAGTTGTGGGATTTCAACTTTTACTTTTTTACCGTCTTTATTAGTGACTGTTAGAGTATCAAAATAGTCGACTCTAGATTTATATTTAGCCATTAAGTTTCCTTCTTTATCCAATATTTCTTCATATCCTTTAGGGTCAATAATCCAATCTTTTATTTCCTTTTTCGCTCCACGAACGGTTTCTGAGAAAATATAACCATCTCCATCTAAATAAGTTTTAGCTATGTTTTCACTTGAGTTTAAACCTTTATCTGCTATTCTAATTACTTTACCTTTAATGTTGTGCTTTTCTTTCATTTGGCCAATTACTTCATTATAGAAAGGATATTCTGATTCGTTTCCTGGATATATTTTATAATCAATTGGAATTTTATCTTCATCTAATAATAAAGCTAGTCCAATGATCGGTGAATTAGTATTTGACTTGCATGGTCCTTTTTGCATATAATCATGTGGCTTATCTATTTCAAAGAAGAAGTTTGTACAGTCAAAATACACTTTCTTTGTATTGGTCCTATATCTTTTACCATACTCACTTCTTATGTATTCAAAGATGGCTGTATCGGCATTATTACTCCCCAATGCTTCAATCGCGTCATACATTTGAGCTTTAGAAAAATCATAATTGTGATAAAGTGAATTATACATCGATTCATACGATTCAAGTTTAGAATTAGGATTTAATGCACGCGAATATACTAATAATTCAAAAACGTTAGATAAAGAATATCTAGCGTTTTTCCTAGACATATAAATGGTTGCGTCAACCAATTCTTTAAGTTGTAACTCATTATATAACCTTTTTAAAGGAAAATATCCAAGATGAATTAATTTCTTTTTATCTGTAGGTATCGGATCTAAAACTGAATTTTTCCTTCTTTCATTTTCCTCTTTAATCCAATTTTGAAAATATCCAATTGGATCAACATATTCTTTTTCTAAATTATCTAGATATCCTAAAGATTTAAATGTTTTTTGTCTAACATTTTTAATTTTCGGATCATAAACAGAGTCAACAATTGATAAATATACCCTTCCATATTGAGGGGTCTTTTTTAGATATAAAGCCATCTTTCCACCTCTTTGTTATCAAATTACTTCTATATTTATATTATATCATAATTCGCAATAATACGCAAGGGAAATGATAAAAATAAAATTTTACATTTGACAAATAAAAAAGGCTTTATAAAGCCCCAAAGTAGAAATTAGAATAAAATTAATTAAAAAATATTTCTTGCGTATTTACAAAAGACGGGTTTATTATGAAAAACATTAAAAATTTCTTACTTATGCTATTGATAACACTATCTTTATTTGTTGGATTATCGGCATGTAAAAAGAAAGTAGAAATTAGTTTTGATCAAGAATCAATTACAATTAAAGAGGGATTTAAACAAAATGTCCCATTAAATTTAAAAGGAGTTAGCTTCGATTCAGCTGATCTTAAGGTTGAATCAAGTGATTCTGATGTGTTTACCGTGAGAATTATTGATGGATTTGTTGAGGTAAACACCTTATCAGAAGGAAGTGCAACGTTAAGTGTCCTTTATAAAGGAGAGGTGCTGGCCACAATTGTGGTCAATGTCACGCCACAACCTGTTGAACCAGTTCAAGCGCTATCAATTGAAACAAATAGTGTATCAATTGAAGCTGGCAAGACTAAAAATGTCGAAATTATATTAACGAATATTGAAGCTACAGATCCTAACTTAAAAATTACTACTAGTAATCAAGCGGTTGCTACAGCTGTGATTCAAAATGACCAACTTGTCATTACCGCAGTAGCTGAAGGAACTGCTACAATTACAGTTAAACATGGTAGTTTACAAGATACTGTGGCGGTTACGGTAACTGCCGCTGAAGTTGTTGATCCAGATACTGAAGTTTTGGTTAAGTTTGTTGTTGACGTTCCAGTTGGAACTTTTGGTGATGTTTATGTAGTAACTAACCTCAACAATTTTAACTATGAAGAAGGAATTAAGTTAACAGTTAATGATCAAGGAAAATATGTCGGAGAAAAATCAATTGAAATTGGTTTTGAACTGAAATATAAATATGTCAATGGTAAATCATCAGACAATGTTGAAAAAGATGCTGAAGGTCAAGATATTCAAGCGAGAACCGTAACTGTTGCTAAAGGTATGGCTATAATTAACGATACTGTAGCGTTATGGGGTGGCGGTACGGTTACACCTGAAGATGTAACTATAAGTTTTGTTTTAACTGCTACTGATGAAGTACCAGCTAATGCATCAGTTTATATGATTGGAGTATTCCCAGGATTAGAGTGGCCAGGCGAAGGGGTTGAACCAACTCTGCTAACTCATCAATGGAATAATTTTACTGATGAATATAAGATGACCAAAGGTAATGATGGTAAATATCGACTTGATATTACAGCACCAGTTGACTATGAATTGAAATATAAATATGTTTATGTCTTAAGTGATGTTAAACATTGGGAAAAAGATCGTGATACCGATGATAATAATAGACATTATCTCGTTTCTGAGACTTCCACTCAACAAGATGAAGTAACTGAATGGATAGTACCAGTACCAGTCGTGCCAGTTACGGTTACATTTGAGGTCACAGTTCCTGTAGAAACGACCGGTGATGTTTATATTGCGGGTGAAATGACTAATTGGAAAGATAATGCAGTTAAAATGACAAGTGCAGGCGACAATAAATTTACTGCGACATTCGAATTAAATTCAGGCACAAATTATGAATATAAATATACGATGGGAATTCCATGGACTAACGCCGAAGCTAATGCTGAAGGAGGATATCGACCTAATCGTAAATTAGAAGTCACTGAAGAAACTACTAAAGTTACAGACACGGTTTTAAGATGGGAAGGTATAGCTCCAGGCGATCCAGAAGATACGGTAGAAGTTACTTTCAAAGTTAATGTTCCGCAAGAAACAGTTGGTAGTGTGGTAATGATGCACAATCAAAATGGCTGGAAAGCCGAAGGGGCATACACATTGACAGTTAATGATGATAACATTCATGAAATTAAAGTTTCATTACCAGTAGGTACTAACTTTGAATACAAATATGTTTTAGATTTCAATTGGGAAAAAGAAGAAATTCAAGCTAATGGAACTAAAGTAGAAAATAGAACATTAGTCATTGCCGCCGATCACCTATTACAAGAAGATACAGTAGCCAGATGGAAAGGAATCGAGGCACCTGGAACTGAAACGAGATTAGTTAAATTCCAAGTTACAGTACCAGCAGAAACACCAAGTGATGCCTCAATCTACATTGCTGGAACAATGACTAATTGGGGAACTTCACCAGAAAAGATGACAAAAGTTTCTAATACACTATACCAAAAAGAATTAACACTGAATATTGATGAAGAGTATTCATATAAATATACTTTAGGTCTACCTTGGGATGGTGTGGAACAACAACCTGATGGAAGTGATTTATTAGATAATCGTAAATTAACCGTTCTAGCTGATTTATCATTAGTAGAAAATACAGTTTATCGTTGGAAAGGTTTAGAACCAACTTCTCCACCAGCAACAGTATTAATTAAATTCCAAGTGACAGTACCAGCTGATACACCAGCTGATTCGGGTGTATATTTAGCAGGCACTATGACTAATTGGGAAAATAACCCAGTAAAATTGAACAAAGTTTCAGACACATTATACGAAAAAGAACTAACATTAAATGTTGGTCAAGCGTATCATTATAAATATTCTTTAGGCTTACCTTGGGCTGGAGTTGAGTTAAAAGCTGATGGAGGTAATGTAGACAATCGTCTATATACAGTTACAGTAGCAGTAACTGTAGAAGATACGGTTGCTAAATGGACAGTACCTGAAGAGCCAGAAGATATTACAGTAACATTTAATTTAACCGTACCAGAAGCGATTCCAGAAGGAGCGTCAATTTATATGATTGGTGTGTTCCCAGGCTTAACTTATGCTGAATCACCAACTGAACCAACCCACCAATGGAATAACTTTACTGATACTTATAAGATGGTCAAGCAAGCTGACGGCACATATAAACTTGATATAGTAGTCGCAGCTGAATATGGAACTACTTATGAAATGAAATATAAATATATGCTAGTTTTAGCTGATGAAAGTAAGGTATGGGAAACTAGAGAGAATGACCGTACTCACACTGCTGCAGCAACTGCTAGTGTTGATAATTCAGTCACCGGATGGAATTTCCCTGTAGAGCCAGAAGATATAACAGTAACATTTAACTTAACCGTACCAGAAGCGATTCCAGAAGGCGCATCAATTTATATGATTGGGGTGTTCCCAGGCTTAACTTTTGCTGAACCACCAACTGAACCAACCCACCAATGGAATAACTTTACTGATACTTATAAGATGGTCAAACAAGCTGACGGCACATATAAACTTGATATAGTAGTCGCAGCTGAATATGGAACTACTTATGAAATGAAATATAAATATATGCTAGTTTTAGCTGATGAAAGTAAGGTATGGGAAACTAGAGAAACTAACCGTACTCACACTGCTGCAGCAACTGCTAGTGTTGATAATTCAGTCACCGGATGGAATTTCTCTGTAGAGCCAGAAGATATAACAGTAACATTTAATTTAACCGTACCAGAAGCGATTCCAGAAGGAGCGTCAATTTATATGATTGGTGTGTTCCCAGGCTTAACTTTTGCTGAACCACCAACTGAACCAACCCACCAATGGAATAACTTTACTGATACTTATAAGATGGTCAAACAAGCTGACGGCACATATAAACTTGACATATTAGTCGCAGCTGAATATGGAACCACTTATGAAATGAAATATAAATATATGCTAGTTTTAGCTGATGAAAGTAAGGTATGGGAAACTAGAGAAACTAACCGTACTCACATCGCTGCAGCAACTGCTAGTGTTGATAATTCAGTCACTGGATGGAATTATCCAGCAGAAGATATTACTTTAAACTTTATTTTAACAGTACCAGAAACTACACCAGAAGATGCGGTAATCTATATGATTGGTGTATTCCCAGGGTTAGAACCGGTTGATCCTCCAACCGAACCAACTCATCAATGGAACAACTATACAGATACTTATAAGATGGCTAAGCAAGCCAACGGCACATATAAGCTTGATATAGTAGTCGCAGCTGAATATGGAACTAATTATGAATTGAAGTATAAATATGTTTATACAACAGATGGTGGCGAAACATATATCTGGGAAGCTGACAGAGAAACTGAAGATCATAACAGACATTATGTAGCGGCAGCAAGCGGTGATGTTAATGAAGAAGTGACAACATGGATTTTACCAGCAGAAGATATTACAGTAACATTTAATTTAACCGTGCCAGAAGCGATTCCAGAAGGTGCATCAATTTATATGATTGGTGTGTTCCCAGGTTTAACTTTTGCGGAACCACCAACTGAACCAACCCACCAATGGAATAACTTTACTGATACTTATAAGATGGCTAAGCAATTAGACGGTAAGTATAAATTAGATGTAGTAGTCGCAGCTGAATATGGTACAAATTTTGAAATGAAATATAAATATGTCTTAGTATTAGCTGATAATAGTAAGATTTGGGAAACTAGAGAAACTAACCGTACTCACATCGCTGCAGCAACTGCTAGTGTTGATAATTCAGTCACTGGATGGAACTATCCAGCAGAAGATATAACAGTAACATTTAACTTAACCGTACCAGAAGCGATTCCAGAAGGCGCATCAATTTATATGATTGGTGTGTTCCCAGGCTTAACTTTTGCTGAACCACCAACTGAACCAACCCACCAATGGAATAACTTTACTGATACTTATAAGATGGTCAAACAAGCCGACGACACATATAAGCTTGACATAGTAGTTGCAGCTGAATATGGTACAAATTTTGAAATGAAATATAAATATGTATTAGTCCTAGCTGATAATAGTAAGATTTGGGAAACTAGAGAAACTAACCGTAATCACATCGCTACAGCAACTATTAGTATTGATGATTCAGTAACTGGATGGGAGTTTCCAATTGTGATTACATTCTCAGCATCAGCTAATATTCCAGAAGGTGCTCTACTTTATGTTATTGGTGAATTCCCTGGATTAAAACCACACCCAGTTGATCCAGATGATCCAACAGCTTATTATTGGAACAACTATACTGATACTTATAAGATGACCAAGGGTGCTGATAATAAATATACAGTCTCAATTATTGCTGATAAAAACTTTCATATGAGATATCGATACTCTTATGTACATAATGGTGAAAGAATTGAAGAAATGACTAGTGAAAACTTACTCCCTTTAAGAGAACATACAGTAACTGCAACCACAACGCTTAATGATACAGTAACTAACTGGAATGTACCAGAAGAAGTAACTATTACCTTCAATGCGACACTTTCAGCAGGAATTCCAGGCGATGCTAAAGTTTATGTTATTGGTGTCTTCCCAGGATTAGAACCTGCAGATCCACCAACCGCACCAACACATCAGTGGAATAACTTTACTAATGATTACAAGATGACCAAAGGTGATGGTAATTTATATACTCTAGTGAAGACAATGCCAATTTATCCAGCAACAGGATATACAATCTTGTATAAGTACGTATATACGGTTAATGATATTGATTATTATTGGGAAACTTATGATGGTAATCGTCATCACCACGCTGTAGGAAATAAGACACTTAATGATACAGTCACTGGATGGCAAGAACCACCACAAAAATTTGATATTACCTTTAATGTTACAGTTCCAGAAGATCTTCCAGCTGATTCTCAAGTTTATCTAATTGGAGTGTTCCCAGGATTAATCCATGCTAATCCACCTACTGAACCAACGCATCAATGGAATAACTTTACTGATGACTATAAGATGATTAAGGGTGCAGGTAATACTTATTCAATTGTTAAATCAATACCAGAAAACTATCAAGTGAAATATAAATATGTTTTAGTCTATGGTACTAATAAGAAGGCTTGGGAAGAAGGTCCAGACCGTGAACATACGGTAACTAAAGCGGAAACTAAAAATGATACAGTTAATTCTTTTGGTAATTTAGGTGGCCTTGAAGTTGATTTGACTTTCTCAATAACTGCTCCTGCAGGAACCAATGAGATTTATATAAGTGCTGACTTTATGGGATGGGGAATTTATGAAGAAGCCAAACTAACA
Source organism: Acholeplasmataceae bacterium (assembly GCA_050953825.1). GTDB lineage: Bacteria > Bacillota_I > Bacilli_A > Acholeplasmatales > Acholeplasmataceae > DUQW01. Next base: position 210,821 of record JBMNNF010000010.1, read on the forward strand.
TATAATAGCGTTACTGAAAAATTCGAAGGAACATTCCAATTTGGAGTCAATAGTGTAATTGAATATAAATATATTTGTGGTCCACTTTGGATGTATGTAGAAGTTGATGCGATGGGTAATGATATAGAAAACCGACAATTAACCGTCACTGAAGCGACTACCATTACCGATACTGTGGCAAAATGGAAGAATCTATTCGACCCAGAAGCGGTAGTTAATGTTAAATTCCAAGTCACAGCCCCAGCAGCAACACCAAAAGCTTATATTGTTGGTACGATGAATAATTGGAATTTTAACAACCCAATTGAATTAACTTATAACAACACATCTGAAGTGTTTGAAACTACGTTGCCACTAGAAGTCGGTAAATTATATGAATATAAGTATGTTTCAGGTCCACATACTGATTTCGTTGAAAAGGATGCGGACGGTGGAGAAATTTTAAACCGACAATTAACTCCAGAAGCGTCAACTACCATAAAAGAAGATACAGTTGCCAAATGGGCTAAGGTCTATAATCCTAACGGCGAAGAAATTAGTATTAAATTTGTTGTCGAAGTTCCAGATGTAACAACAGGAGATGTTTATCTCATTGGTTCAATGGTTGATTGGAAATTAGAAGATGCCATTAAATTAACTAAGAATAGTGAAACTGGTAAATATGAAGGCAATGTTACCCTTAAAGTTGGCAACCTATACTATTACAAGTATTTGAATGGAACAACTTGGCAATATGTTGAACAAAATGGCAGCGGTGGCGACATTGAGAATCGATATTTAATTCCAGCATCAGGTCAAGAAACTCAACCAGATACCGTTTTACAATTTGCAAGTTAATTAAAAGTTTAAGAGTCATGCAAAAGAGGATAAATTAAGTTTTATCCTCTTATGCGTGTTTTAAGGAGGTTCGTTAATTGGCACCTTTCAATAAAATTACAATCAAAGATCGAATTAAAATTCCATTATTCATTTCGATTATTTCAATATTAGCGATTATATTGTTTGTTATTATCAGAATTGAAAATAATCAAATCAATCGAATTAAAATTGATGAAATAGTTGAATTTTATCAAGGCGACTCATTTAACAATGTCTCTAATGATATTACGTTAAAAGAAAAAGTTCACCATTTTAACATAAAATGGGAATCATTAAATGCGGTAATCCTTTCGGATTCCGGGAAAATTAATCCCCTCCCTTACGATGAGACAGTTGAAGTTACTGCCCTAGTAAAAGGGGTTTTTGTCCGTCGAAAGATTCCAATATATTTTAATATTAGTGGAAACAATATTAGTAATTGGATGAAAGTAACTTATCCGCAAAATATTAAAGGTTTTATTAACGGTGAGCCGATTGACAATGATAAATATTATCCAGTTGGGACGACAGTTGATTTTGTAGTTGATGAAGTTGAAGATAAAAATGCGGTCGTCTTTGTCAATGGTGAACCAGTTGATCTTGATGATAATCATTCATTCCAATATCTTTTAGGTCAAAATATCGAAGTTACGATTCATTATCTCAACAAAGATAATATTATTGTTGTTTATAATCCGAATGGCGGGTTAGTTAACAACCAAAAAATATTAATCGATGTTATTAATCTAAATACAACTATTGAAGGTAGTTATCTTCCGGTTAAGGAAGGCTACCTCTTTAAGCATTGGTCTAGTGATGGCCGAAATCCATATGATTTTAACACTAAGATAACGAATAATTTATTCTTATATGCAGTCTATGAACCAGTCGTAAAAACTCATAAAATTACCTTTAATAAGCCAATTATGGTAACTAAAAATAATCAACCAATAGTTTCTAATACTAACATTGCTCCTGATGATAAATTAGAAGTATTAATTCCATATAACCAGGAGTTATATCAAATTAGATTCTTAGTCAATAATCTTAAAACTGAGCTAGATTTAAGTGTTCCAAATCTTGGAATCTATCAAATTAACAATCCTAATTCTAATATTAATTTAGCCGTCGAATTCATTCCTAAGAAAGTAAATGTAACCTTTAATTTATTAGGTGGTACGATTAATAATTCAGAATTACTTAACCAAGAAATTAATGCTGGTACTAAATTAAACGCACCAAAACCGACGAAAAATGGATATATTTTCAAATATTGGTCGGTAACAGAAAATGGTACGACTCAATTTAATTTAGAATCACCAGTTTATCAAAATATAACTTTATATGCAATTTATGAACCGATACCTTATGTATTAAATACTAGTGACAATAACGGAGAAATTGTCTATAAAGTAAACGATGAAGTATTAATTAATAAAATCTTGAAATATCAAGATAAATTAACGATTGAACTTAATTTACAACCAAATCAAAGATTAATCGAAATTAAAGTATTAATGAATGGGGTTGAAATAATCCTTCAACCAAATGATTTTATCGACAATAAATATGAAATTATTGTCAATGGCGATATCACGATTATTTCTAATATTGAAATAGATAACTGAAAGGAGTAAAACATGAGAAAAACTAATTACTTGAAGAAACTAATTTCTATCATTGGTATCATATCTTTAGTATTAGTTGGCTTATTGGCATCAAAAGTCAGGTTAAAAGCGGAAGAGCTAATAACGGTGACTTATGTTGTTAATGAGGAAGAAACTTTTACCACTCAAATCGCTCCGGGCACAAGTGCCGAAGATTACGATTTGAGTATATACCAAGGTAGAAAACATGTAGGTTGGTATGAAAATGATCAATTGACAGTGCCACATCAATTTGGTCCATTATCTGCCAATAAGACATTGTATGCGAAGTGGACACTCATCACTTACACATTTAATTTAAATGTTGAAGGTATGAGTAATCCAATTGTAGTTACGGGAACCGTAGAAGATTTACTAACTAAACTAGAAACGGCCAAACCTCATCAAGAAGGGCATCTGTTTTCTGGTTGGCATTTGGAAAATACTTTAAAAAATAGAGTAACTAATGCCGATGATTTATTACAAGCACTAAACAAAGCTGATAATAATCATGTAGTAGAACTTTATGGAAAGCACATTAAACAAAAATACTTAGCTATTTTTAACTTTAACGGCATCATAAAATATGTTTGGGTCACATATGGTGAACCAGTTATTGCACCGGAAACACCAACTGTAGAAGGATTTGCCCTAGATAGTGAAAATCCTTTTTCGCCAGCATTACCAGAGGCAATGCCAGCTAGTCACCAAACATTTGTTGCCAACTATGTTGCTAGTCAAATCGCGATTACTTTTGTTAATGATAACGACGAAGAATTAGTCGTAGTTTCAACTGATTATGGTAAAGTTCCACAATATGAAGAAATCCCAACATCAAGTTTGGCTACACTAGATGCCACTAAATATTATTATGTCTTTAAAGGATGGAATCAAACTTTAGTTCCAGCTAAAGAAGTCAAAACATATAAAGCGACTTACAATCAATATCCTTACCTTTATCAGTTAACTGTAGTAGTAGACGGGAAACCGACTCAATTATTAGATGTTCCTTATGGGACTAATTTATCAACCTTACTTGAAGATCCTCAAGCTCCTCAAGGTTATTTGTTTGATCGATGGGACGGTATGCCTATTGATAATTTAATGCCAAATAGTGCTCTGACTCTAACAGCTGAATTTAAAACTGATGTAGATACCCAATATAGAGTAAGACATATGGCAGAAAATAAAGAAGATGAAAACTTATTTGATATTGAGTTATTTGATGATGAATTAAAAACTGGAGCTACTGGAGCCAATACTGCTGCAGTCGCTAAATTACATGATAACTATACCGCTATTGATCCGGTAAATGTTCCAATAGCGGCTGATGGTTCAACAGTAGTGATTATTAAATATCAAAGAAATAAATATACAATTAGTTTCAATTTAGATGGTGGTGTTGAAACGATTGATGATCAGGGAGTCAAGTATCAACATCTAGTTGTAAAACCAACACCAAATCCAACCAAACCTGGTTATGATTTTGTTGAGTGGCAATTAAATGGTAATAAATATGTCTTTACTACCGAAGTCAGCAGTTCTTTTGAATTGACAGCAACTTGGACACCACAAGGTAACACACCGTATAAAGTTGAACACTATCAAGAAAAACTAGACGGTTCAGGCTATGAATTAGTTGATACTGATAACTTGCAAGGTGAAACCGGTAATTTAACTAGTGCTCAAGAAAAAGTATATGCTGGCTTTGTCAGTAAACCATTTAACCAAGTTACTATTGAACCAGCTGATACCGTAGTTAAAATTTACTATAATCGAGTCAGTGTCCCAGTCCACTTTAATTTAAATGGTGGAGCCTTAGTTGGATTAGAACTAATTCAAGTTTATAAGTTCGGGGCAACTATCGTCGAACCGACTGGTACACCAACTAAAGATAATTATACATTTGATAAGTGGGTATTAAGAGGCACAAATACCGCTTATAATTTTGCCAATGCCATCAATCAAGTTAATCCAATTTTAATTGATGCGTTATATGAAGTAACTACTAAATCACTAACTATTAGTGGTAGTGGTAGTGATCAAGTTATCGTATTTGTTAATGATTCAGTTACTCCTTATGATAAATTAACCGATACTGTTAACTATAACGATGTTCTAACAATCGCCTTAGAATATGATAGTACTTTATATGATGCCACTTTAAAGATTAATGAGACAACCATTACTGAAATTCAAACAGTATTTACTCATACTGTTTTAGCAGATACAACCATTGAATTTGATTTAGAACGCATCAAAGTAACCGTTACATTTGATACTAAAGGTGGGACTCCAATAATAGAACCAGAACCTATTGATAAAGGCATCTGTGTTGAAAGACCAATAGATAATCCAACTAAAGATCATCATACATTTAGTCATTGGTCAGCAACTGAAAATGGTGTTGCATATGACTTTGCTAAGCCGGTTTTAGAGGATATGACATTATTTGCAGTTTATATAGTAGATAAACATAGTATTGTTTATAACGAAACGCAAAACACTGTTAGCATAACTCACAACAATAACAACGTTCCTAGTAGTTCGGTAGTTGATTATAATACATCAGTTAAGATTAAACCTAATACTTCGATAAACTATGAATTTATCAAGTTTGAAATTATTAATAACACTAATGATGAATTACTACAGACTGTATTACCTGCAGATTTAATAAATGGTAGTTATGATTACACTGTAGTAAGCGATATCAAGATTTTAGTTTATTTTAAAGAAGTAGAAACACCAGTTAATTTAGTTGAGGTTCAGTTTGTCGTAACTGAAGTTCCAGAAGGAACAACTGATGTATATCTACTTGGCAATTTCCCACACAGTACACAAGGGTATTATTGGGAACCAACTAACGGTTATTTAATGGATAAGAATCATGATGGTACATATTCATATACATTACAATTACCAGAAAATCATGAGTTAGAATATAAGTTCCACAATGGAACTGAATTTGAAATTTATTCAGACCCAGACCATAACAATAATAGAAACTTTATTGTAGGTGCTGTTCCAATAACGGATGATAAAATTACAGCTTGGGATGTTCAAGGGCCACAAGATGGAGATCCAGTAAATGTTCAATTTGTGGTAACTGAAGTTCCAGAAGGGACAACTAATGTATATTTATTAGGAAACTTCCCACATGAAACAGATGGATTCTATTGGGATCCAATCAATGGATACTTAATGAATAAAAATTATGATGGAACATACTCGATAATATTAGAATTACCACACGGACATAATTTAGAATATAAATTCCATAATGGAACCGAATATGAAGATTATTCAAATAATAGATATTTCACAGTTGGAGAAGTTCCAGTGACAGATGATAAGATTACTGGTTGGGTTCCGGTGGTCGTAACTTATACTGTAGAATTTGTTGTAACACTGCCTGAAATGCCAAGTGGAGCCGTTCCATATGTAATTGGAGTATTCCCAGGATTAGAACCAGAACTACCAGAAGGTAATACAACAGCTAATCAATGGCATAATTTTACTGATGATTACAAACTAGTATTAGATACTCAATCTGGCCGATATAAATTAACGATTACTGATGTTCCAAATGATTATGAAATTAAGTACAAGATTATGTACAAATTAGAAACTGAAACAGTAATTGAAACTCATCAAGCCGCAAGAACCAATACCATTACTGATGATATCATTATCACGATTACTGATGTTGCTTGGCCATTAAAAGATGGGGATCCAGTCCAAGTAACATTTACTGTTAATAATGCTCCTGGTGGCACATTAAAGGTAAATTTACTAGGCAATTTCCCGCATGACACTCCAAATTATTACTGGGCTCCTGAAAATGGAATGACAATGGATAAAAATGCTGACGGCACTTTCACCAAAACCTTAACGCTTCCATATAATATGGACATTACCTATAAATTCCATAATGGTGATAAGTGGGAACAAGGTAGCGATAAATATTATAAAGTTGGTGTTGATACAGAACCAAATGTTAGTGTAACTCGTTGGGAAAATTCATCAACAATTACATTTAAGCTAGATACTACAGGAATCCCTGATGGTGCTAAAGTTTATATGATTGGAGTATTCCCAGGACTAGTCTGGCCTGGAGAAGGAATCGCTCCAACTGAACCATATCATCAATGGAACAACTTTACTGATGATTATTTAATGGAAAAACAAGATAATAATTATGTTTTACAAGTTCTAGGTCCTAATGGGTACGAATTGAAATATAAGTATTACTACACAATAGATGATGGTTTAACATATGTTGAACAAAATGAAGGAGAAAAACAGTTTACAATTAATAATGATTGGACTCACGAAGAAACGGGAATTACTTGGCCTGCTCCATAAAAAAAGCTATAAACCTCCAAAGTTTAACGCTTTGAAGGTATTAAAATAAATTTTGAGAGAGTGTATTTAAAATTAATTAATAAATGAAAGGAGAAATATAAATGCAGAAACCAAAATTTTTAAAACGATTGGTATATTTCCTTGGTATTCTATCGTTTGGTCTCATGATGCTATTTGTATCAAGTAATAAGGTATTTGCTCAGGGCGAAACTGTTACGGTTACTTATCATAATAGCGTTTCAGGAGATTTCACAGTTGAAATTGCTAAAGGCACTAGCGCCGATAATTTCGATTTAGGAATCTATCAAGGGCAAAAATTTGTAGGTTGGTATGAAGATGAAGCTTGTGAAACTACACCGCACTTGTTCGGAGCACTACAAGGAAATACTGACTTATATGCTAAATGGGAGTATATAACTTATACCCTTAAATTTGTGGTAGATGGAGGAACTGCCCCTGAAAATGTGAGAGGGACAGCCCAAGATTTGTTATCTAAACTTCCAGAAGCCGAATCTGTAACTGGTCATAACTTCTTTGGATGGTATATAAAATCATCTTTTGAAGATAGAGTAGATGATCAAAATGCACTATTAAGAGCTTTAAGAGGCGCTGTGGAAGTTGATGAAAGTTTAGAAGTAACTTTACATGGTCGACATGTAGTTCAAAAATATTTATCGATTTTCAACTTCAACGGTACTAATGTCTATGTTTGGACTGAATATGATAAGGAAATCGATGTTCCAAGTGAACCATCATCAATTCCAGGATTAGTTCAAGATCCAACAACTCCATTTGATAATCTGGTACCAGCAAAAATGCCAGCGCAAACTTTAAGATTTGTTGCTAACTACAATAAGGTAGATGTTACTGTAAACTTTGTTAATGATGATGCTGGTAATACATTGTTACCAGGTGGCGAAGTAACAGTTCCATACGGTACAATTCCAACATATGAAGGAATTCCAGTTTCATCACTTGCTGAAACAGCTGATTATAAAAATAAATACCATTTAGTATTTACTGGTTGGGATAAAGTAGTTGCACCAGCAACAGAAACGGTAACATATAAGGCACAATATTCACAATATCCATATATTTATCAATTAGTTCAAGTAATTGGTGATGATACTTATCGGGTTGACGTTCCTTATGGTACTGATTTATCAACAGTAGAACCAGTAGCTTTACCATCAGAAGAACATAACTTTGTTGAGTGGGTCGGAGTAGAAGCGGGAACATTAATGCCAGTTGGTGGACAAACCGTAACTGCAACTCTTTCTCTAAATCAATATACAGTTTCATTTGATGGAAATGGCGCTGATGGTGGCGACTCACTGGCCTCAATGACCAGAGATTACGGAACCGAAGTAACTCTTCCAGCTCCAACAAAAACTGGTCATACATTTAGTGGTTGGTATGATAACGATACTAAAAAGGATTCTCCATATACAATTACTAAAACCGTTCAATTAAAAGCTAAATGGACAGTTAAGCAGTATCAAATCACGTGGAATATTGAAGATGTTGTAGATCCGGTAGTTCAAGAATATGATTATAATGCGGCGGTTACTGCGCCAGCGGTAACACCTAAAGCGGGGTATACATTTGCGTGGGATAGAGAAGTTCCAACTAATATGCCTGACGAAAACTTGATAATTAACGGAACTTATACAGCTAACACAAATACACCTTATAAAGTAATTCACAGAGGTCAAAACTTAACAGATCCTGAAACTTACGATGTAGTTGTCTCACCAGATGAAAATAAGACTGGTACTACAGACACAAATACACAAGGCGAAGCTAAAACACTTCAACATTTTACTGCTCAAGTATTCGAACAAGTAAATATTGATGGTGATGGCAATACAGTTTTAGAAATCAAATATACGAGAAAAAAATATGATGTTACATTTGATTTAGATGGAGGAACTGCTACTCCACCTATTCAAAATAAACAAGTCTATTATGAAGGAAAAGCTACTAAACCAAATGATCCAACTAAACAAGGTTATGAATTTGGCCAATGGCATTATTATGATAACGATACAAGTCAATGGGTTCAATATAATTTTGATAATCAAGTAACCAAAGATGTAGCGTTAAAAGCATTCTGGACTGCAGGCGATACGACATATACAATTGTTCACCGTACACAAAACGTAACCTTAGATGGTTATGATATAAATGAAACAATTTCAAATGTTCCTGGCACAACTGGTCACCAAACAACCGCAACTGCTAAATCAATTGCTCATTTTACCGCTAAAGAAATTACTCAACAAACAATTTTGGGTGATGGTTCAACTACTGTATATGTTGATTATGATAGAGATGAATATACTGTAACATTTAATTCTAAAGGTGGAAGTGTAACACCAACGGCAATTAAACAAAAATATGGATTACAAATAGCTAATGCACCAACAGATGTCATTACTAAAGCTGGTTATACATTCGGTGGATGGTCTACTACTGATGGTGGTTCTGTAATGTCTTGGCCATATACTGTAGAAGGTGATGCAACTTTATATGCAGTTTGGACTGCAAACACTAATACTCCATATACTGTTAAACATATGGGTGAAAACTTAGATGGTACAGCATTTGATGTTACATTAAAAACTGAAACATTATATGGAACAACAGATACAAATACAACTGCAACAGTAGATTCTTTTAATCACTTTACAGCTCCAGAGTTAGTTACTCAAGTAAATATTGATGGTGATGGTGAAGCAGTGGTTACTATTGAATATACTAGAGATAGTTATAATGTAACATTCAATCCAGATAACGGTGATGACTCTACTATTAAATCAGTGAAATATGAAGGAACAGTAACTGCAATTGCTGAACCAATTAAAACCGGATATACATTTAATGAGTGGCAGATCTATGACAATGATTTAGAAGAATGGGTAAGTTACGCATTTTCTACACAAGTCACAGAAACAATCACACTTAAAGCTGCATGGAATCCAGTTAATGTAACTGTCACGTTTGATTTAGACGGAGGTACTATTGCTGGTTTTAATACTACTCAAATTTACCAGTTTGGAGGAACAATCACTAAACCAACTAACCCAACTAAAAATAATTATACATTCAGTCATTGGGAAAAAGATGGTGTAGTCGGAGCCTATGATTTTGATACTCCAATCAACCAAACAACAACCATTTCATTAGTAGCAGTTTATACTGGAAATCCAGTATCAATCACTGTAAGTGGAGCTAATGCTAGTGACGTATCAGTATTAGTTAATGGTGTTACTCCATATGTTTCAGAACCAACAAACGCTAAGTATAATGATGAAATAACTGTAGTTGTTAGTGAATATGATGCTGCTTATAATACAGCAGTATTAAAGGTTAATACTTCACCAGTATCATTAACAAATTATACTTATACATTTACGATTAAAGGGGCAACTACTATTGATTATGTTGTCACTCCAATTACCAAAACAGTCACATTTATGAATGGCGACACTCAATTTGGTGATGTTGTAACAGTTAATAAAGGGGCATATGTAAGTGCGCCATCAAATACTCCTACTAAAGATCAGTACCATACATTTAGCCACTGGTCATCATCAGTCGGTGGAGCTGCATTTGTCTTTGATAATACTCCAATTGAAACTGATACAATCTTACATGCAGTCTTTAATAAGGTTAAGTATACAGTCACATACAACGCTACAAAAGTAACAGTATACCTAAATGAAAGTGGAGAACCTACAGTAATTACTGGTACTCAAGTAGAAAGAGATAAAGAAATTAAAGTTGTTCCAGAAGAAGTTCCTGGAAAACAAGTTGAAAAGATTGAAGCTATTTCAGGCGGAGTTACCACCACTTTAACGGCACCAAATTATTACTACACTGTATTAGGTGATGTTGAAATAGTTGCTACATTCAAAGATATACCAGTTCCTCAAGTCACTACAACCTTTAGTTTAACTGCACCAGATGATACTCCAGAAGGAGCAAACATTTATATGATTGGTGAATTCCCAGGATTAGATCCAGAAGATCCAACTCCAGAAAATAACACTACAAGTAATCAATGGCACAATTTCAGTGATACTTATAAAATGACAAAAGTAGGTAGTGTGTACACATTAGATCTTACAACAGATCAAGATGCGGAGTTTGAATATAAATATGTTTATGTAACTGGAGCTAATGGGGAATATCGTACTTGGGAAGTCGATAGAGATCCAGTTGACAAAAATAGAACATACACCGCTTCAGCCACAACAACCGTAAATGAAACAGTCACAACTTGGAATCCACCTGCACAAGGTGAAATGGTTCAAGTCACATTCAATGTGACTATGAATGTTCCTGATCAAAAAACATGGCCAACAGTTCTAAATAATGAAATTAGAATTGCTGGAGGGGTATCTGATAATGAACCTGAACCTACTTACACGCCAATTCCTGGTTTTACAAACGCATGGAATACTGATGAATCAGATTTGAAATTGACTCATGTTAATGGTAACAATTATACATTAACTATAAATGTACCAGTAGGAACTACTTTTGAATATAAATTCTTAGCCGGTAGACAATGGGCCGTATATGGCGAGGATAGATCAACAAATAGAACCTTAACTGTTAGTGAAAGAAATCAAGAAGTTACCATAACAGATATCGCTTGGAAAGACCATATTTATGATTTAGCAGCATTAAACGGAAAGGATGCTAGACTAGTTAAGTTTACTGTAAATAATTTAGATAGTTCCAATAATATGTTTATTGCAGGTAACTTGCCACAAGCAAATTGGAACGGATCATACAGTGGATTGGAAATGGAAAAATCAGTAGATGGTACTTCATTTGCACTAGATGTATGGTTAGAAGATAATACTTCTTATCTCTATAAATATACTAGAGATCAAGATAATGTTCCAGGCAAGAAATGGGAACCGGATCCAAATAGAAATCTAGACGCTACTACAACAGTTGTCAACGATACAATTACAACTTGGGGTTGGTAATCATTACATATTTAACAATATAATTAAAAACGCCAAGGGCTTAATAAGGCCTTTGGCGTTTTCTTTTGTTGAGACATATCGTATTATTTATTAATCGTTAGAATTAGATTTTATTTGGTTTTGTTTCTTTTTCTTGAGTAATAACAATGTTATGACAACTCCACCAGCAATTAGAATAACTGCTATTGGAATTGTGATTCCTAATACTAATTTGGTATCGTCGGCGTTAGTTTCTTGTGGGGCTGAACTAAGTGATTCAACATGAATAACTTCAAGGATGTTACCTTCGTTATCTTTAATTAAGACGTAGGCTTTGCCAGCACCAACGAAGGTAATAATGATTTGGTCTCCTTCAAGTTTAGCGGTGGCAACTTGTGCATCGCTAACTTCAATAACTAAGTTACTAGCGTTGAAGTTTTGGTCAATAATGTTAAATGATACTGGATAAATTTTACCTTCTTTTAATTTAATTTCTTCAACGGCTATCGCAATAATTTCTTGATCGATTGGCGTTGGAATTTCTGGATTCTCTGGTGTCTCTGGGGTTTCTGGTGTTTCAGGTGTTTCCGGAGTTTCAGGGGTTTCTGGTGTTTCTGGACCTTCAATAATTTCTTCTAATCCCCAATCCATAATTGAGAAGTTTGGTAATTCTGAATTTTGTGGATCAAATGGAACTAAGCTGTTTTTATCGACGAAGATACCAACTTTATTTGGTAGAATTGGTCGCGAGGCACCGGCTTTAATTTCACGGTACCCATTAGCGTAAACAGTTCCATTGTTGTCAGTATATAAATATGTATCTTTATCAACGGTGTAATTCATAACGACATTTCTACCATTAAAGATTAAAGTCATTCCCGGAGAAGTGGCAGTGCCTTCAATTCTGATTTTAAAATTATCATATTCTGAATTATTTAAAAATCTCATTCTTGATTTAATTTCGGCAGCAGTTCCCATTCTTAAAGTATTAAATAATCTTCTTACGGCAATTAAGTTGCGATAATGATTATAAACTTCAGCATTATCAATTTTTAAGTTATAATCAATTTGGTTAACTCGATCTGGCATATTATAAGTGTTGCCAGCTAATTTATAAGTACCATCAACTCGGTTATCTGTAGAAAATTCAACATCAATTGGAACATCTTTCGTATGCATCATATCAACACCGCCGTGTAGGAATGAAACACCTTGACTGAGTAAGACCAATGAATTACTAAACATATGTAAGTTAGTTAATTCTTTATTATTAAAATCTCTTTTGCCTTCAAGATAGAGAAAATCTCTTAATGTGTGATCGTCATGACATGACACATAGTTAAGAATTTTTTTCGGTTCTTTATGAAATGATTGATAACCATTTCTTGCTGAAGCGCCAGCAATTTCAGCCGCACCAGCTAATCCGTATCTAACTTTAGCGGCCCGTTCGGGATTATTACGGTCACCAGTAATCCATTTTTTATAACCTTCTCGAGAATCGTCAGAGAAACTTGCAACATTAACCCTTGGCATATTTTCAGTAACGACACGGTCATTAAATGGAAGTGGTGTATCACCACCGGTCCATGGTTCACCGTAAACAATAATTGTTGGATCAATTTGATTTAAAACTCGTTCAATATCATTCATCGTTTGCACATCATGAAGACCCATGACGTCAAAACGGAATCCAGAGATATTATATTCTTCAGCCCAAAATGTTAATGAATCAATCATAAATTTACGAAACATTGGACGATTAGAGGCGGTTTCATTTCCAGTACCACTACCATTGGACCACGAACCATCATCGTTTAAACGGTAGTAGTAATTTGGAACTAAATATTGGAAATTAGAGTTTTCAGCGTTAGTAGTGTGGTTATAGACTACGTCCATAATTACTCTAATTCCTTTATTATGTAGTGTTTGAACTAATGTTTTAAACTCATTAACTCTAACGCTACCATCAAATGGATTAGTTGAATATGAACCTTCTAAGGCGTTAAAGTTTAATGGCATATAACCCCAATTATAGCCTTTATCTTTCATATATGAGGTATCTTTTAATCTAGTTTCATCAACTTCACCGTGATCAAAGAATGGCAAAATGTGGATGGCATTAACTCCTAATTCAGCGATATGGTCTAAACCAGTAGTTACAGTTACATCACCTTTAGTATAAGAAGTTCCTTCTTGGGCTAAACCTAAAAATTTTCCAGCTAATTCTTGTGGGCCACCCCAAGTTGAGTGAGTGGTGAAATCTCTTGTATGTAGTTCATAGATAATGTAGTCAGTCCAATTAGTTATCGTTTTCGGTTTAGTAAGTTGCCAATCTTTGGGATTAGTTTTAGAAAAATCTAAAATCATCCCTCTCAAACCATTAGCTCCAGTTGAGTAAGCGTATGGGTCAACGATTTCATTATTCGCTTGACCACTAATGACAGTGTAAGTATAGTATTTACCATGTAAGTCACCGGTAAAGGTAGCTTCGAAAACTCCCTTTTCCTTCTTTTCCATCGCAATAGTTTCATAAGGAGTGTTTTCAATATCAGCTTCAGCTAATTTATTACCATCATGGTCATATAATGGATGACCATAATTATATAAATTAACGGTAATACTTTCTGAAGTTGGACTCCAAACGCGGAAAGTAGTTTGTTCTTTAGTGTAGATTGGACCAAGTTTTCCGTTATAGTAAAAGGCGGTGGTGAATTCTTCAGTGTCATATAGTTTTTCTAAACTAACGGTTTTAACACTATGACCACCATCCGCAAACGTTTGTTCAATGGTATATTGTTTAGTAATATCAATAGTTTGTGGTGGAACAATCGTAAAAGCGTTAGCGGTAGAAGTATCTGTGGCAATTTCGACACCATTTTCTTTTAATGACCAAGTTCCCACATTAGTTGATTCAACAAAGACACTTTTATTTAGTGTAAAGTAAGTTTTAAAAACTGTATCTTTAATAACTGGTCTAGTATTATAGATTTGTTGGTCCCCTTGAACAAAGTAAAAATGATACTTGTTATCAATGATTTCGGTATTAGCATTAATTTCAATAAATCGATCTCCACCGGGTTCACGAATTTCATTACCCCAACCTAGTCTATTTTTGATAATAACACCTAATCTTCTCGCACCAGCGTAAGCGTCTTTAGTTAAATCAACACTGGTAACTAGCCAATTTGGTTGTCCGGTTTCCAAAGAAAATTTATTATCTAGTCCTTCTTTAGGGTTAGGTTGATTTTGCCAAACCCATGCGGCATGAGGTTGGTCAATATTATTATACCTATAATAATGGAGAACTATTTCTTCAGGGGTTTGGGCATTAATAATCGTGCCTCCCAGAATTAGTACTCCAATTAACATAATTAATCCTAAATAAATTTTTTTCAAAAATTTCAATTTCATCACCTACATTTATAATCGTTCACATCAAGTTTACCATTTATTTAAAATTATGATATCATAATTTCGTTAATCGCCAAGTGAAACCGCTATCACTTTTAGAAATTTTGAAAGTTTTAGTGAAATAAACGAAAATTTTAAACAAAAGTAAAAATAGGGCTTGACAATTTTTCCTCGTACGATATAATGGAAATGTTGTGAAATTAAAAGGAGGGAAAAATTGACCAAAGATCAAAAAGAAAGAATTGAAATGTTGCCAGATGAGCAAAAAGAGAAATTCATCAAAGAATATGAATTACTTGTCCAAGGGGGTTATGTCCCAAAAGATGCCGAAATAGAAATTAGACTCTATCATGCCGAAGGCCTAATCAATGATGAAGAAGTAACAAGACTTATAATGATTTTGTTCAAGGAAGAGGAAGTAGTTAGGAATATAACTGCTGATCAAGTAATGCGAATTAACCAACTTAAAGGAAATCGAGCGGATGTGATGATGGTAGCTTATCAAATGGCAAAAGACAAAGGCAAAGAGCCAACCGAGTTAGAAGTTGAATTAATGATACTGAGAGCCAAAGGGAAGTTGACTTCACCCGAAGTTAGAAAAATTCAATATTTGAATAAAAACCAAAAATAAATAGATAGAGAAAGGCGTTTTCCGAACGCCTTTTTTGTTACGTCAATTTAAGTGACATTTGAAATATGTGAAATTATGTTAATTTCTATTTACTTTTAAATTAATAAAAGTTATAATGAAATTAGATAATAAGTATATTATCTAGAAGGGGGTTATTATTATGAAAAAAGTCTTAGTTACTGGAGCTTCAGGTCATGTTGGAAATATGTTAGTGAAAGAACTTTATCATCAAAATTACGAAGTTTATTCTTTAGTAATGCCTCATGATAGGATTGACCATTTAACTCCATATTCAAAAATTGTTTATGGCGATATTTTAGATAAAGAAGGTCTAAAATACAATTTTAAAGAAATGAACTATGTGGTTCATGCGGCTGGTGTTATTGATATTGGTAGTGGTAATAAAAAACTAATTTACCGTGTAAATGTGGATGGCACGAAAAATGTCTTTGACGCCGCCCTTAAAAATAGCGTCGAAAGAGTAATTTATATCTCAAGTGTTCACGCGCTACCAGCTCTTAAAAAGAATCAGTTAATGACCGAAATTGATCATTTTGAACCGAAGAAAATTGTTGGTCATTATGGTAAATCAAAAGCGATTGCGACGCAATACGCACTTGATTTTACCAAAGAAAACAATTTAGATATCGTAGTGGTGCATCTTGGATCAATTGTGGGCGAGGGCGATTATAAACGGTCACATATGGGTACGGTAGTGAATATGTTTCTTCAAAAGAAACTACCGGTATATTTAGATGGTGGTTATAATTTCGTTGACGTTAAAGACGTTGCGAAAGGAATTATTTTAGCGATTGAAAAAGGTAGACGTGGTGAATGTTATCTCTTAACGGGCTACCAAATGTCAATTAAAGAGTACTTAGATGAAGTTGCTAGAGTTGCTAATATAAAACCAATTAAACATAAGATTAATTATACTTTTATCTTGTTGATGTCTAAGTTTGCTGAACTTTATTATAAACTTACAAGAACGAAACCACTACTAACAACCTATTCAATTAAAGTTTTGAAATCTAACTCTAACTTTTCTAATGAAAAAGCGGTAAAAGAATTAGGTTTTACCTTAAGACCATTTGAAGATACCATTTTAGATGTAGTCAATTTCAACTTAGAAGCGATCATGAAAGAAAAGAAAGCTAAATTAGTTCCTAAAGTTGGAAATGGTAGACAAAAAACTGAATAATAACTAAGAAATAATGAAAAATGATGACTTTTTAAAGTCATCTTTTTTTAATCCGTTAATCTAAGAATTTAAATATCATTAGAATAATGATATAATTATTTTGAGGTTGGAAATTATGATTATTTTATATGGTGGATCCTTTAATCCTCCGACAAGGGCTCATTTTGAAATAATTAAATTATTAAATGATATCTATACGCCACATCGTATAGTTTTAATGCCGGTTGGCAATAATTATCATAAACCAGAATTATTAGATGGAAAGTTACGACTGGAAATGACTGAATTAATGACTTCAAAGATTTTGAATGCGGCAACTAGTGATTATGAAGTTTTAAGACCATTTCAAGGAACGATTAGGTCACTTGAATATTTAGAAGAGATATATCAAGATGAAGTAGCATTAGCGATTGGTGCTGATAATTTATTGACACTAGAGACTTGGATTGAAGCTGATAAGTTAATCAGAAAGTATCAAATTATCGTTTTTAATCGTGATGATTTATTAAGTGATGAATTTGTTAAAGAATTTGAAACTCGATATCAAATTAAAATTGATGTGATTAATTTTGATTTTGACATTTCCGCCAGCTTAATTCGCTCCAATGTCAAAAAATATAAAAAATATCTTTTACCAGAAGTTTATGAATACATTAAAAAACATGAACTTTATCTAAAGGAGGAAAAATAATGGAACAAATAAAGATTGGAATTGCGGTGCCACCAATTAAAGTTGGTAACTTAAAATATAATGCTGATCAAATTATCAAAGTATTAAATAATTCAAAAGCTGATGTTTTATTATTTCCTGAATTAAATCTAACTAGTTTATATTGTGGAGATCTATTTCGTAATGCCGATTTTTTAGATAGTGCCTTTAAAGAAGCCCAAAGAATTATTGAAGAGACAACTTTTACGGGTTTATTTACAATTGGGATGCCACTGGAATTAGATTTTTATTATGTCATTAACGCCTTACTAATTGTTCAAAATAAAAAAATAATTGGTGTTGAAATGAAAGAAAATCTTGATTCAACTGAAATGAGATATTTTGATGTTATTACTGATCCGGAATATTATATTAGTTATTTAGAAAAAGATATCGCCACATTTCAAAAGATATATGATGTTTCTGGAGTTAAAATTGGAATTTTACTTAATAAGAAATCAAGAGGTTTAGAAATTGATTGTTATTCATTATCGCAAGAAGGAGCTAATGTATTACTAATAGCGACTGGAGAATATGAAATTTTAAACTCTGGAGTTTATAAAGTTGAACTAGTTAAAGAAATTTCATATCAAAATAGATTAGCTTGTTTTTACACATCACCATCAATGCATGAATCAAGTAGTAGGTATGTTTATGCTGGTGATATGATTGTCGCATATAAGGGTGAATTACTAAATGAAACGACTAACTTATATGATAATGAAGATTATGTTGAAGTGGAATTAGATATCAAAAAATTAAAATACGATGATGGTATTGAAAAAGTTTTAGAATTTTTTGATTTTGAACACCCTAATCCATTAACTCCATATCCGTATTTACAAGGGAAGACCCCAGATGAGGCTGCCAGTGTAGTTAATACATTATTAGTTCAAGCGTTAATCAAAAAGTTATCATCTTTACCACAACACCTACAAAAAGTAATTTTAGGTGTTTCTGGTGGCGCTGATTCAACTTTAGCCTTACTAATTGCGGAACAAGCGCTAGAAGAAATGGGACTGCCTTCAACTAATTTAATTGGGGTGTCAATGCCGAGTGTTAATTCACTAGAATCAAGCTCTAAAAGAGCTTTAGAGCTCATTGAAGGCGTTAAGGCGACTAAACTAGTAATTCCGATTGATGACTACTTAAATGTCCATTTAAAGGCGATAGGGCATGATCATTTAGATGTTACTTATGAAAATGCACAAGCGCGAATTAGAACCAATATCTTAATGGATTTAGCGAACAAATATGGCGGGATTGTCTTAGGGCCAAGTGATTTATCAGAGATCGCTTTAGGGTTTACAACTTATAACGGTGATGCTAGTAGTATGTACGGACTGAATCAAGGGGTTCCTAAGACATTAGTCTTACAAACACTTGAATATTTATCCAAAGAAGTATATATTGATTTATCTAAAGTGATTTATGAAGTTTCTCAAGCCAAACCATCGCCAGAGTTACTGAAAAATCAAGTGACTGAAGATGTTTTAGGTCGATATGATATTAATGATTTTATTTTATGGTTTACCATTCAATTTGAATGTCCAAAAGCGGAAATAAAAGATTACTTACAAGAAGTGTTTGATATTACCGCAGCTGAAGCTCAAATATATTTAGATCGATTCTTTAAGAGATTTTATCAAAACCAATTTAAACGTAATGTTTTACCGGAAGGCCCAAATATATTAGGAATAAGTCTTAATCCAGTGACTGGATTTAGACTGGCAGGAGATAATGAAGTTGAATACTAAGAAAAAGAAAGTCATGTTAGGCTTATCGGGTGGTGTTGACTCGGCCGTAGTCTTATATAAACTCATCGTTGATGGCTATGATGTCATAGCCGTTTTTATGCGGAATTGGGATTCCGCATTAAACCGTGATATTTTAGGTAATCCAACTGCTCATGATGACGTTTGTCCACAAGAAAAAGATTATCAAGATGCTAAAAAAGTTGCTGATAAACTTGGTGTTGAACTACAAAGAGTTGATTTTATTAAAGAGTATTGGGAACGAGTTTTTACTTATTTTTTGAAGGAATATAAATTAAATCGAACACCAAATCCGGATGTGTTATGCAATAATGAAATTAAATTTAAAGCTTTTTTAGATTATGCAATGTTACAAGAAGTTGATTATATCGCCATGGGTCATTATGCTAGAATTGATCGATCAGAAGGTCGCCCTAAGTTATTAAAAGGTGTTGATAATAATAAAGATCAATCTTATTTTTTATCACAATTAACTAATGAACAATTATCAAAAGCTCTTTTTCCAATTGGTGATATGGAAAAAGAGGAAGTTAGAGAAATTGCTAGAATGTTAGATTTATCAGTCTCTGATAAAAAAGATTCTACCGGAATCTGTTTTATCGGTGAACGAGATTTTAACAAATTTTTAGCTAACTATTTACCAGCTCAACCAGGACTAATGAAAAGATTAGATGGAACAGTAATTGGTAATCATAATGGATTAATGAATTATACCATTGGTCAAAGAAAAGGATTAGGAATTGGTACAATTGATGGTTTAGATGGTCCATGGTATGTCGTTGGCAAAGAATTGGAAACTAATACTTTAATTGTTGAAAATAAAGATAATCTAGATTATTTAAAATCAGATAAAGCTTATATTACTGACTATGTTTGGCGTGGCGATAAAGTTGATGGTAAATATACCGCTAAATTTAGATATCGTCAACAAGATGTTCCAGTTAAAGTGAAATTTGTTGATGATAAAACCTTAATAGTTACATACAAAAATGTTTCAGCAGTTACTCCCGGACAAGTATGTGCCATTTATCAAGGTGATGAGTGTATTGGCTCCGGATTTATTAATGAAGTTTTTGCTAAAGGTGAAAAGAGAAGATACTCATGAGTTTATTTCCAGAATATCAAAAGATTAAAGGGCATATCACTAGATATCGATTTCATAATGAAGATAATAGTTATTCCATTGCCACTTTAAAAACTGAAGATGATCGTAAACTGACCATCGTTGGTTACTTTCCTAAAGTAACGAGCGATTTATTATATGAACTTGAAGGTAATTGGATTGAACATCCGACATATGGTGAACAATTTGAAGTTCACGCTTTTAGACGCGCTAAAGTCGCGTCTTTTCAAGGTTTAGTTAGTTATCTCTCAAGTGATTATTTTCCGGGAATTGGTCCTAAAACAGCTGAAAAGATAGTGAATCATTTAGGTGATGATGCGATTGAGAAAATTTTGGAAGATAAAAACGTCTTAAGAGAAATCGGGTTAAATGCGATCAGAACTGAACGTTTTTATCAACAACTATTAGAAAATCAATCGATGGAAGGAGTCACGATTGATTTATTTGAACTTGATATTAAAGGGGTTACCGCGATGAAGTTAATTACTGCCTACGGGTTAAAGGCGGCAACGATAGCTAAAACTAATCCATTTAGACTAATTGACGAAATCTCTGGAATTGGGTTTGTCAGAGCTGATGAAATTAGAGAAAAAGTTGGAATAGCTGAAGATGATCCGAGACGGATTAAGGCCGCCATTATTTATGCAATTAGAGAATATGGTGAGCGTAATGGTGATACTTATGCAGTAGCCGAACAAGTTTTTAATTACGCTAATCAGTTTTTAAAAATAGATATTGATTTTAATCCATATATTAATGAATTAATTGTGGAAAATAAATTAGTATTAGAAGAAAATCGATATTATTTAGCTCCAGCTTATTATGCTGAAGTTAATTTAGCCAAAAAGATAATCGATTTAAACTTATCAAAACATAATCAAATCGAAGAACAATTATTAGATCAAAGTATTGATAAAATTGAAAAGTTAATTGGCATTACTTATACTGATGTTCAAAAAGAAGCGATTAAAGTATCACTTAATCATGAAGTGACCATTATTACAGGCGGACCAGGAACTGGTAAAACTACCATTATTGATGGTTTAATGCAAGTCTATAGTGACATTAATAATATTACAGCGAGTCATATGGCTTCTTATATTAAAGTGATGGCACCAACTGGAAGAGCGGCCAAAAGAATGCGAGAAATTTTAGATTTTAAAGCGACGACAATTCACAAAGGATTAGGGATGGATTATAGTGGTAAATTTACATATGATGAGACTAATATGTTTTCAGAAAAGTTAATTATCATCGATGAAGCCTCGATGATTGATATCTTTTTAGCCAACTCATTATTTAAAGCTATCAATAATGATGCGAAAGTAGTAATTGTAGGTGACGTTGATCAATTACCTAGTGTCGGACCAGGATTGTTTTTAAAAGATTTAATTGATTCCAAAAGTTGTGCAGTAGTGCGCCTTGATGAAATTCACCGTCAAGCTAGAGGGTCTAATATAGTTAGAATTGCCAATAAAGTTAATCAGCAAACACTGGCGTATGAAGATTTAGTTTCTGATAGTGATACTTATATTTATAAAATAAATAGACAAGAATTAAAGAGGTTAATTTTAAGGTTAGTTAGTGGTGCCATTGATCAAGGATACTCATTAATTGATGATATTCAAATTTTAATTCCACAATATAAAGGCGATTTCGGAATTGATATGGTAAATGAAATTATCCAAGAAATGTATATCGAAAATAAAGAGATTCACGTCAAGTATGGTGATGTTAGTTACTATGTTGGGGATAAAGTAATTCAACTAGAAAATGACGCTTTAAAAGACGTGATGAACGGTGATATTGGGGTAGTAAGTGGGATTGTTTTTGACAACAAAAACAAGCCAACTATTTATGTCAATTTTGATGGTAGAGACTTACCTTACGCTAAGTCTGATTTAGAACAATTAAACTTAGCTTATGCGATCTCAATTCATAAGTCTCAAGGTTCAGAATATCCAATTGTCATTATTCCAATTGTGAAAAATTATATTCATATGTTAAAAAAGGAATTGCTTTATACGGCGATTACCCGGGCAAAATCATATTTATTTTTAATGGGTGATGTTGATTTAATGATTTATGCATCAAATCGTGAAATATCCAAAAGACAATCCACTCTTAACATTAGATTAAATCAATCAATTGATGTAACTAAGCAAGAAGAAAATGATGATGTTAGTCCATTTGATTTTATGTAAAAATAAGGCAATTTTAAAAAAGGATGTGTCGGCCTAAACACATCCTTTTTCTTTTGGAGAAACTATAAAAATTCAACTATAAGATTAAGACTCTCTAAATTAACAAAGTCAACCTTTTTGTTGTAGGTTTCAATCATTTGTTTGGTTTCATCTGTTTGTTTTTCTTCAGGCAATCCTTTAAGATGCTTAACTAGCATACTCATCATTAGTCGGTGAGTAAAGTTTAATTTTGGATAATCAATTCCACCTCTTAAGTGAAATATTTTAGCTTTCTTATACAGCTCATAACCAAGTTCTCTTTTTAAATCATTTTTAATTTTATTAGTATTTTCCAAAGAAGTAGGATCAGCTAAACCAACAGTGGCGACGACTATTTTTTTATCATTAAAGTTTTTTAATTTTTTAAAAGTTTTCTTTAGTCCTAATGTCTTACCGGCATATAGTGAACCAATAAAAATAATAGTATCATATTGGTTAATGTCTTTCACTCTTTTGTAACTTTTCTTTTCAATGTTAGTTTTCTGTGATAATTCTGTAGCATATTGTTTTGAGTTTCCATACTTGGAACCATAAATAATAATTTTCATTTATTCTTCTCCATTATCAAATTTTGCTAATTCTTATCAAGTTATATTTTACAAATATAGTTTAACATATAAAAAAGTGTGATTTTGTAAAAAGTTAGTAAAATAAGAAAGGGCATGAAGAAGTATAAACTAATATGATACTTCTAAAGTAAATATATGAAATAAACAAAATAGTTTAAATTCATGTAGAACCTATGGTTACCCAATCGTAGACGTATATTTTAGATGCAAATTTAATCCTTCCGTTTTTACATCTTTAAAATGTATCAATTAATATTCATCATCAAAAATATTATCAACTAGTCTAATATATTCTTTTAACTTATTTTGTAATAATTTTTTATTAATTAATTTTAAATTATATTCTGAAACCATTGTAGGGGACAAACTTCTACTTAGAGCATATTCTACAATTTCATCGTCTTTACTAGCACAAAGTATAACACCGACACTCGGATTTTCATTTTCTTTTTTCACCTCGCGGTCAAGAGCTTCCAAGTAAACATTCATTTTACCTATGTATTCAGGTTTAAATTCACCGACTTTTAATTCAAATGCTGTAAGGCACGATAGTCCTCTATGATAAAAAAGTAAATCAATATAATAATCATGCATTCCGACTTGAACACGATATTCTTCCCCAATAAAAGTAAAATCTTTCCCAATTTCTAAAATAAAGTCTTTTAAATTCATTATGATAGATTTTCTTAAATCACGCTCTGAATATGAAAACGGGATATCAAGAAAATCTAAAACGTAATTATCTAAAAAAATATTACCTGTAGCATTTTTCGATCTTTCTATAGCTGGTAACAAAGGCTTTTCAGATAACATGTATCTTTCATAATAACCGCTATCAATTTGTCTTTCTAATTCTCTTTTTGAAAGTTTTTCTTTTATACACATTTTAATATAAAATATTCTTTCTTGCATCGTTTTACAAGCTGACATAATTATTAGATGATTAGTCCATGTTAATTGTGTCACCAGTGGTGACACTATTTCATTATCTTTATAAAGTTCATAAAATTGTTTCATTCTATAAAGACCGCGTTTAGTAAATCCTTTTAAATTAGGATATTTTTCTTGAAAAAAATCTGCAAGTTTTTGGACAAAAGAATCTCCATATTCAGAATTTTCAGATTGAATGCTGATATATTTTCCAACATCACGATACATTAGTATTAATTCTTCATTTACTTTATGATATGCGCGTGTTTTTCGAGATTCTATAATATCAATAACTTTTTTAAATTGTTCCTCATATTGTAATAATTTGGTCATGGTTAGTTTGTATACTAAAACAACTAGTATAATCCTCCCTTCACTAAATATTACAAATTATTATGATTTTTACTTTAATTTTAAAATGAATCGGTTCGTTCTTTTGTTGAGTTTAATAATTTTTACATAAAAAAAGCCTTAAAAATTGGAATCTTCTAAGGCCTACAAAATTTAATGACTGCTTTGTTGGTTCAATAAAGCAATTACTAAAGTAAGATTTATTTGGTGGAGATGAGGGGATTTGAACCCCTGTACGAAGTACATAAGAGATTACTTTCTACAAGTTTATAGTATTTAGTTTATTTCACTAAGTTCAATAAATACTCAAATTGAAGATTAGTTAGCTAAATCAAGTTCGTTAGTTTATATTAGCATCTAAACTAATATATCTTACTAATAATGTGCCGCACTATAAGACGTAAGAGATCTTAAAGATTGGTTTTTGCTTTTTCTTAAGCAAATGCAAAATTTTGGTTTCCGGTTATTATAACCTCGGGCGTTTTTACTTGCGCAACCAAGACTTGCTTATAATAACTTATTATACCCCGGCGAATCCATAAACATCCCCATGCCTTAATAATTTATAATTATTAGTTTAAAAAGTCAAGTAAATTTTATAAAAATATGGTTTTATTGAAAAATCACTGTAAAGGTGTTAACTATATTTGGTTAAAATATTAGATAAATGATAAAATACATATGACTCAATATAAGAAAGACTGGTGAGATGATGATTAAAGGAATTATATTTGATTTAGATGGAACGTTACTTGATACGATTGAAGATATTAACAATGCCCTAAATTTAATTTTAGGTAATAATGGTTTTTCAAAAAGAAGTATTCCAGAAACCAAATTAAGTTTAGGTAGTGGGTCAAGACATCTTGTCAGAACATCACTACCAAGTGATGTCTCAGAAGATGTATTTTTAAAAGTCCATAGTGAGTATCAAGAACACTATCAACAAAATAATGATATTTTAACAAGACCATATGATGGTATTTTAGAGGCTTTAAAAGATTTAAAAGAACATGGTTATAAATTAGCGGTGGTCTCTAATAAAGATGATCATGATGTTAAGTTATTAAATCAAAATAAATTTTTAGGTTTAATTGAAATTGCAGTCGGTGCCAGACGAGGAAAACCAGTTAAACCAGATCCTTATTTAGTTAATGTTGCCCTTGATAAAATGAAACTGTCAAAAAATGAAGTAATCTATGTCGGTGATAGTGATGTTGATATTAAGACCGCAAGAAATTCGCAAATTCAGATGATTACAGTGACTTGGGGATTTAGAGATTTAACAACCCTACAAAGCCATGGTGCAACTCATATTATCAATCATCCAAGTGAAATAATTAAGAAGGTGAAAGAAATCCATGATTAAATTAGTTAATGTAAGTAAATATTATAAAACCGATGCTGGTGTTTCAGTAGGATTAGTTAAGGCCAATTTGGAGTTTAGTGTTGGTGAATTTGTGGCGGTCGTTGGTGAATCAGGTTCTGGTAAAACCACGCTTTTAAATGTAATTTCGGGACTAGATACATATGAAGATGGTGAAATGTATCTTTTTGGTGAACCGACCAGTCATTATGAAATTGAAGATTTAGAAAAATATCGCTCGACATATGTCGGCTTCATTTTTCAAAACTACAATATTGTTGATTCTTATACAGTGATGCAAAACATCACCATCGCTTTAGAGTTACAAGGTTACCCAAAAGATAAGATTAAATCAAGAGCTCTTGAGTTAATTGAACGAGTCGGACTCACTCATCGCAAACATCATAAGGCGGCTAAGTTATCTGGTGGGGAAAAACAAAGAGCGGTCATTGCTAGAGCACTAGCCAAAGATTGTCCGATTATTGTCGCTGATGAGCCAACGGGAAATTTGGATTCTAAATCTGGAGCTGAAGTGATGGCACTACTTCATGAAATTTCCAAGGATAAATTAATTATTGTTGTCTCTCATAATTATGAAGAAGTTAAACCTTATGCGACAAGAAAAGTAAAAATTCATGATGGTCAAATTGTTGAAGATATTAAATTAAAAGAAGTTGAGACAACTAATGAAGTTAAAAAACCAGAAATAGTTGAGTTTAGTCGAACTAAAACTTTTAAATGGAGTTTAATGGATTTAGTTTCTAAACCCAAACGATTTATCTTTTTGTTAATTGCTCAATTAACAGTTATGTTATTATTTTCATTAAGTTATGCTGGAGGCCAGATGATTTTAAGAGATACCGGTGGAGGATTCGGATTTTGGGTAAAACCTAATTATTATACTGAAAATCGAATTAATGTCCAACGATTTGATGGTCAACCGATATCTTTAGCCGAAATTGAAAGCTTTAAATCAATGGATAAAGTTGTTAGTGTTTCTGAAAATAATATCCAATTTTTTGATACTGCAAATTGGATGGAACTGGAATCGACCGATAATTTCTATCGAACTGAGAAAGTTCAGGGGACTAGTCACAATACCATTTTTAGAGGTGGCAATGCGGCAGAAATTTCAAAAGGAAGTCCAGCCACTAAAGTTAATGAAGTCATCTTATCAAATAATTTTATTACTACTTTTGATGTTGATGAAGAAGTCCTAATTCGCATCCAAGATCGAAGAAGTGGAAATTTTATGACTGAAACAGTTACTATCAAAGGTTTTTCCAAAGATAATAAAGGAATTGTCTATTTTCATGAAGATTTTGGGAAGCCGAATCAACTAGGATTTAGATTTTCAGCAGCTGAGTTTGGGCGACAATTAAAAATATATTGGAATGGCCGACTAAAAATTTATGAAGTATTAGTTGTTGAAGATGTAAGTGAACCAGCGGTTGATTTTATTTTAAATGATTATGAATTGGAAGGTCTTGAATCAATTGAAATCAAAGATGCTAATCAAACTTATTATTCAGCACCAATTGCCGAGGTTAATTACAAAACGGGAAGCCAGTTTTATGAAATGGTTATGACTTATAAGAAATTAGAAGAAATTACTAAAGGCGCTTATAATACACCTTATGAAATAGCGTTAATCGTTAAAGATAAAATGGATGCTGATTTGGTAATTTCTAATTTAGATAATAAAATCTATCAAATTAGAACGTTATCTAAAACTGATGATCCAGCTGATAAGCTTTTAAAAGATATTATTAGTGTTGTCTTATTTGTTGGATCACTACTTAATTTATTATTTTTATATGCCATCTTAGGATTGGTGATTAGAAATAGTATGAATGCGAGAAAGAAAGATTTTGCTATCTTTCGCTCAATAGGCACTAATGAAAAGACCATCGGTCTATTAGTAATTCTACAACAAATCCTAATAAGTGTATTTGCCTATATCATCTTAGTTATCGTCATTAATGTTTTGGCAATCGTCATGCCACAAAGCTTTATTGATTTTAGACTATTGCACTGGTATCACTATCTCACATTATTTATTTTATTTATGTTATTTTCAATTTGGTTAGGCTTTAGATTTAACCGGAAAATATTTAAGATTACGGTCATTAAAAATTTACAAATTGAGGAGGTGGTCTAAAATGATTAAAATTAAAAACATATATAAATCATTTAATAAAGGCCGCTCGAATGAAGTAAAGGCAGTTAATGATGTAACAATTGATTTTCCTGATAAGGGAGTTGTGACTTTATTTGGTCATTCTGGTAGTGGTAAAACTACAATATTAAATATAGTAGGTGGCTTAGATAAGCCAACCAAAGGTGAGATTCTTTTTGAAGGACAAATGGTTAAAGATTTTGACCAAATTCGGTCAAAACGAATTGGCTATGTCTTTCAAAATTATAATTTATTTAATAATTTATCGGTCTTTGATAATGTTTCATTTGTTTTAAAAATGTTAGGAATTAACGATGAAGAATTTATTAAAGAAAGAGTTGAATATACTCTTGATTTAGTAAATATGTTACCTTTTAAAAGAAAGAAAGCTAATGAATTATCTGGTGGGCAACAACAACGAGTCGCGATTGCTAGAGCGTTAGTTAAAAATCCAGATTTTATTATTGCTGATGAACCGACCGGAAATATTGACTCCAAAAATAAAATTGAAGTAATGAATATTTTAAGGAAAATTAGTGAACATAAATTAGTAATTTTGGTCACTCACGAAGAAAATATTGCTAAGTATTATAGTGATCGCATCATTACTTTAGTTGATGGTAAAATTACCAATGATGTTTTAAATAAGTCGGGCGTGGTAAATGAATTTACCGTTGATAACCAAATTTATTTATCAGATTTAAAGGTTAAAGAAACGATTGAAAAAGATAATTTATTAGTAGAATATTTTGGTGATAATAAAAATAAATTAAAAGTATCACTAATTTTCCAAGATGGAACACTATATATTAAATCAAGTGATAATGTAAGAGTTGATTTATTAAATGAAAATAGTCGAGTCACCATTTTAGAAGAAAGACTTCCAGAATTGAATGGTGATATTAGTGATACTGATTTTCAGTATGAAGATATTACGATTGATCAAAAATATTTAGGAAAAAGAAAATTATTTTCTTTTAAAAATAATGTTAAAGTCTCATTTTCAAAATTATTTAATCAATCAATTAGAGGTAAGTTATTAATTTTTGCCTTAATGTTATCAGGATTGTTAATGGCCATTGGTGTCATTAGATTTGGTAATATTTTCACTCATAAAATTCCAGAGGCTTCAATCGAAGATAAAGATTTTTATTATATTGATATTGATGATTCTGGAACTAAAACGTTTAAAATTGAGAATGAAGGTGATTTATTTTTATCTTCTGGTAGTGATTATTATTATCCTAATATGGAAATATATTCGGTTGGTAACAATCAAAATGCTTCAGTTTTAGGTGGAAGAGTTGCTCCAGTTGATGAAATTAAAGCGACCGAACTTTTAGTTGGAAGAATGCCAGAAAATCAATTTGAAATTGTCATTACTAATGGGATTGCAAAGAAGCTATTAAAGTCAAAACAAAACTTAGGATTTTATACCATTGAGGCACTAATAGGACGAAAGATAACTTTATTTAATCAAGGAAAACTAGTTATCTCAGGAATTTGTAATCGTGAAAGTGAAATTATTTTTACAAATCGTGATTTAGCCAAAGCGATAATTGCGACTTTGACTTTTCAACATCAAATAGAAAATGCCTACTTTAAAGGATGGGTCTATCCAATGGAATTATTTGATCATACTTTAATGCATGGCGTCTTACCAAATATTTATCAAAATCAAGAGATTGAAGTGGTCATTTCTGATTCTTATTGGAAATCTTTAGGTTATGGTGAAGAACCATTCGCTCCGTTTTATATAGAATTTGTTCATTACAATGAAAGTGGGAATACTAATAAGGTTGATGATAACTTTAGTTTTCAAAATCGTGAAGGTATCTACAAATTAAAAGTAGTTGGTGTCACCGCTATTAAAAGCACTGCCGATGCGGTTTTGTTAGCGCCAATTAATTCGTTATCAAAGTTAAATGATAAGATACAAAATGACGGATTTACGAAGCGAATTTTTACTACTGATAAAAACTTACTAGCAAGATTATCTACCAAATATCAAGTTCAAAGTGTAAAGGATGTCCAATTAAAAGAAGATATGGCCTTAAGAAGAACTCAATTCGCGGGAATTCTTACCTTTACCATTATCATTTTATTATTATCTTCATTGGGTTATTTCTTTATCAATAAATCAGAGATGTTAAGACATATCTATCAAATTAATGTTTATCGTAGTTTAGGAGTTAGAAAATCAGAAATTGTCAAAACATTCGTAGTTGATATTATGGTCTTAACTACGGTAACATCATTAGTTGGTTACTTATTAACCGTTGGAGTCTTTTTAAAATTAACCAGTGGTTCACTCGGTGAAATAGCTTTAATTAGAGCCCATTTTCCAACATTAATTTTAGGAATTTTAGTAGTTTATCTCATCAATATTTTGTCAGGAATTATTCCAGTTTTAACACTTTTAAGAAAGAGTCCAGCGGAAATCATGAGAACTTATGATTTTTAGTTAATTAAAAAATAAAGATAAATAATAGGAAAAATACGACTAAATATATTTGTTGGTTGCACATGATATTTAGTCGTTATTTATGGTATAATTATATTGGTGAATAAATTGATTAAATTCGAAGTTTTACATACATGTAAACAAAGTGGAGCAAGATTAGGAAAATTAACAACGCCATCTGGCGTTTTTGAAACACCAATCTTTATGCCGGTTGGAACTAAAGGCACAGTGAAAACTTTAAATTCGCAAGAAATTAGCGAAGTTTCTGACGGGTTAATTTTATCAAACACTTACCATTTATGGTTAGAACCGGGAATTGATGTCATTAAGGCTCATGGTGGTGTGAAAAAGATGATGCACTGGGATCAAGCGATGTTAACTGATAGTGGTGGTTTTCAAGTGTTTTCTTTATCACAACTGCGTGATATTAAAGAAGAAGGAGTTTACTTTAGACATCATAAAAGTGGCGAACAATTATTTTTATCGCCAGAATTATCAATTGAAATTCAAGAGGTAATCGGTGCTGATATTATTATGTCTTTTGATGAATGCCCACCAGCTAAATCTAGTTATGAATATCATAAAGATTCGTTAGAACGAACTTTAAGATGGGCTAGAAGAGGCAAGGATCACTTGACAACTAATCAAGCTTTATTTGGTATTGTTCAAGGTGGTCTTTATGAAGATTTAAGACAACATTCAGCTGAAGAATTAATCAAAATTGGCTTTGATGGATATTCAATTGGTGGTCTTTCGGTGGGCGAATCGAAAAAAGAGATGTACCGAATTACTAAATTTTTAAATGACATCTTACCAGTTGACAAGCCAAGATATTTAATGGGTGTAGGAGCTCCGGAAGATTTAGTCGAGAATGTAATTAACGGAATTGATATGTTTGATTGTGTCTTGCCAACGAGAAACGCTAGACACGGGATGGTATTATCAACCACTGGAAAATATGATATTAAAAAGTTAGAGTACAAATTTGATATGGAATCACTTGATCCTAATTTACCAAGTCCCATTTCTAAATATACTAAAAGTTATATTAGGCATTTATTTAGAGAAAGTGAAATTTTAGCTTCACGAATTATTACTTATCAAAATTTATTTTACATTAAACATTTAATGAGTGAAATTAGGCAGGCAATAAAAGAAGATCGGTTGTTAGATTTCAAAGAAGAATTTTATAAAAAGACTAATTATTAGTTATTTTTTCAAATATTTTATTTAATATTTTATTTTAATAATAAAATATAGTAAACTATATTAACATAGGAGTGGTAAAAATGACCTTTAGAGATTATGATAACGAAAAATTTGATAATTTTGATGACTCGCTAAAACCTAATATTAAGGTTGTTGGTGTTGGTGGTGGTGGGGGGAACGCCGTAAATCGGATGATTGAAAATGATGTTAAAGGTGTCACATATGTGGCGATTAACACTGATCAACAAGATTTACTTTATTCACATGCTCAAGAAAGATTAGTAATTGGTAGGCATTTAACTAAGGGATTAGGTGCTGGACAAAAACCTGAAGTTGGGCGTGAGGCAGCATTAGAGTCAGAAGAACAAATCAAAAAAGTTTTATCCGGTGCCGATATGGTTTTCATCACGGCCGGAATGGGCGGTGGAACCGGAACTGGTGCCGTTCCAGTTGTTTCTAGAATTGCTAAAGAATTAGGCGCCTTAACGGTTGGTATTGTCACGAAACCATTCCAAATTGAAGGTCCAGTGCGAATGAAAAATGCCATTCAAGGAATTGAAGAAATGCGTCCTTATATTGATACCTTAATTGTGATTTCGAATGACCGCTTATTAAAACTGGCTGATACTAACACCCGCTTACTAGATGCTTTTAGAGAATCGGATAATATTTTACGACAAGGGGTTCAAGGGATTGCTGAATTAATTGCCGTTCCAGGAATGATTAATGTCGACTTTGCCGATGTTAGAACCGTGATGGAAGATAAGGGAACTGCACTAATGGGAATCGGAATTTCTGGTGGCAATAATCGTGCGGTTGAGGCAACGAGAAAAGCGATTTATTCAAGTATTCTAGATGTAAGTATTGACGGAGCTACTGATGCGATTGTTAATATTTCAGCTAGTACTGGTTTAACGGTGTTTGAAACCGAAGCGGTGTTAACCGAAATTAGAAATGCTACTTCACACGATATTAATATTATTTGGGGAACAACCATTAATCGAGACTTAGAAGACGAATTAGTGGTGACAGTAGTTGCCACCGGACTCGAGTTAAGAACTAAAGAAGAAGATTCTGATTTAGCTAGAGCCGTTTTAGAACAAATGAGACATGGACAAACAGAAGATAAAAACGAAGCCGATGATATCCCAAGTTATAGAACCCCAAAAGAAACTCCAAGTGATAATAAAAAGAAATCAAAAGGAAGTTCTAACATTCCTTCGTGGATTAGAGGGAAAGGAAATAAATAAGGCTTAGGCCTTTTTTATTTGATGATATTATGTTAAGAGCAGGAATTGTTGGATTACCTAATGTTGGAAAATCAACACTATTTAACGCCATTACCCAAAGTAATGTTGTGGCTGAAAATTATCCATTTGCAACTATTGATCCCAATGTTGGTGTGGTATTAGTTGATGATCCGAGATTAGAAGTATTACACGAATTACATAAAAATAGTAAAATTGTGCCGACAGCTTTTCAATTTATTGATATTGCTGGTTTAGTTAGAGGAGCTTCAAAAGGTGAAGGATTGGGTAACCAATTTTTGTCAAACATTAGAGAAGTTGATGCCATTTGTCAAGTAGTTAGATGTTTTGAAAATGATGATATTATTCATGTAGAATCAACCATTAATCCAATTCGTGATGTGGAAACGATTACTATGGAATTAGCTTTAGCTGATTTAGAGATAATTGATCGCAGATTACCAAGATTAGAAAAGCGAGTTCAATTAAGAGAAGATGATGCAGTTTTAGAGTATAGTGTTTTATCGAAAATAAAAAAAGCATTAGAAGAATTAATTGATCCTAAATCTTTACATTTGACTGAACAAGAATTAAAGGTTATTAAAAACTTTAACTTTTTAACATTAAAACCGACCATCTTTTTAGCTAATATTGCTGATGATGATATTGGAAATTTAGAAAATAATAAGATGTATAATGATTTAAAAGATTACTTAAAACAGTACCACCACGCATTGATTCCGGTATCAATTAAATTAGAGAGTGAAATTACAATGTTATCACGTGATGAAAGAGCAGAGTTTTTAAGCGAATTCGGCTTAGAAAGGCCAACTTTAGATGAAATTATTGTTAAAACTTATGAATTATTAGGTTTAAAAACATTCTTTACAATGGGGGATAAAGAAACGAGAGCTTGGCCTTTTGTCAGTGGCATGACAGCACCTGAATGTGCTGGTATCATCCACACTGATTTTCAAAGAGGTTTTATTCGAGCTGAAACGGTGTCATATGATGATTTAATTAAAGCTGGTAACATGTTAAAAGCTAGAGAACAAGGAAAAGTTAGACTTGAAGGTAAAGATTATTTACCAAAAGATGGAGATATTATGTTCTTTAGATTTAATGTTTAATCAGTTTATGATAAAATATATAGTGATATATCACTAAATGGAGGCGAAAGTATGTGTTTTAAACTATTTCGAAGAAAAAAGAAAGAACAACTTTCTGAAGATATTTTTGTTCCTGAAACTAAATCAATAGTTTCTTTTATTCAGTTAGAAAATTCAACCGATGAAACTTTAACTAAGATTGGTGAAGATATTAAAAAAGGAATTCCACATATTCTTAATTTTGAGTTGCTAGAAATTGATGAAGCTAATAAAGCGATGGCTTTTTTATCAGGGGTTGTTTTTGCGATTGAAGGAGAAATTTATGTTTTTAGAAGTGGTAATCATTATATGTTTGCTGATAATAAAGTCTATCAAGACGGAACTATGGAAGAATTAATTAGAGAAATTGAAGGTTATTAAAATGAAAAAAGACTACAAGGATACGTTGCTACTACCCAAGACTGATTTTCCAATGCGCGGTAATTTAGGCGTTAAAGAAGTAGAAATTCAAAAGTTTTGGGACGAGATTGGACTGTATGAAAAAGTATTAGAAAAAAATAAAGGTAACGAAGAGTTTGTTTTTCATGATGGACCTCCATATGCTAATGGTGATATTCATGCGGGAACCGCTTTAAACAAGATCTTAAAAGATTTTATTATTAGATATGAAACAATGTCAGGGAAATATGTTGATTATGTTCCGGGATGGGATACTCATGGGTTACCAATTGAAGTCGCTATTTCTAGGCAAGGTGTTGATCGTAAGAAAATGGGTAAAGTTGAATTTAGAAAAAAATGCGCCGAGTTCGCTTTAGCCCAAGTTGATAATCAACGAGGCCAATTTATGCGTCTAGGAGTATTAGGACGTTGGGCTGATCCTTATTTAACTCTAACGCCTGATTATGAGGCAAGACAAGTTAGATTGTTTTCTAAGATGGTTGAAAGAGGTTTAATTTATCGTGGTTTAAAACCAATTTATTGGTCACCATCAAGTGAATCAGCTCTGGCTGAAGCGGAAATTGAGTATCATGAAGTGACTTCAGATTCCATTTATGTCGCCTTTGATTTAGTTGGTGCTAAAAAGGAATTAAAAGATGCTAAATTATTAATTTGGACAACGACTCCTTGGACTTTACCAGCTAACTTAGCGATTGCGGTAAATCCAAGGTTAGAATATGTTTTAATTGAAACTAATCAAGTTAAATATATCGTAGCCAAGTCAAGATTAGCTGAATTAACTTCAATTTTAAATTGGGAAAATGTCAAAGTATTAAATACTTATTGGGGTGATGAGTTAGAAAATTTAACTTATATTCATCCAATTTATCAAAGAAAATCACCAGTTATTTTAGGTGAACATGTTACCGCTGATGATGGTACTGGATTAGTTCATACCGCTCCAGGACATGGTGCTGATGACTATATTGTTGGTCAAAAGTATAATTTAGAAATATTATCACCAGTTAACCCCGAAGGTTATTTAACCGAAGAGGCTGGTGAATTTAGTGGGTTGTTTTATAGTGATGCTAATCCTAAAATTATTGAAAGGTTAAAAGAGTTAGGGCATCTTCTAACTCACACTAAAGTCAAACACCAATATCCACATGACTGGAGAACTAGACAACCAATTATTTTTAGAGCGACTCCACAATGGTTTGCCTCAATTGAAAAATTGAAACCACAATTATTAGATGAAATTGAAAATAATGTTGAGTGGAAACCAAAATGGGGCGAAGTTAGACTTTATAATATGATTCGTGATCGAGATGACTGGTGTATTTCTCGTCAAAGAGTTTGGGGAGTTCCAATTCCGGTATTTTATTGTGAAAATGGCGAAGCGATTATTGAACCAGAAATTATTTTACATATTGCTGATTTATTTGAACAATATGGTTCTAATGTTTGGTATGAAAAAGAAGCGAAAGATTTACTACCTCAAGGATATACTAATCCTAACAGTCCTAACGGCATATTTGTTAAAGAAGAAGATACCATGGATGTTTGGTTTGACTCAGGAACTAGTTTCTTAACCTTAGGTGGTAAACAGTCTGATGTTTATTTAGAAGGTAGTGACCAGTATCGTGGCTGGTTTAACTCATCACTAATCAATAGTGTTGCTTACCAAGATCGAGCGCCATATAAAAAAGTTATTTCACATGGCTTTGTTTTAGATGGAAAAGGACAAAAAATGTCAAAATCACTAGGTAACGTTATCGACCCAAATAAAGTATCAAATCAAAATGGGGCTGATGTTTTAAGAACTTGGGTTGCTAGTGTTAACTATGAAAATGATGTTGTTTTATCTAATGAAATCTTAAAACAAGCTTCTGAATCTTATCGAAAGATTAGAAACACATTTAGATTTATGCTAGGTAATATTAGTGATTTTGATCCAAATAAAGATTATGTCAGTTTTTCCATGAGAGGAAAACTAAACCGAGTTATTACCTTAAAGGCGATTGATTTAACTAATGATGTTTTAGATGCTTATGAAAATTATGATTTTGAGAAAATTTTTCGCTTGATTATGCCATTTGTCATTAATGATATTAGCGCATTTTATTTAGACTATACTAAAGATATTTTATATATTTTAGATGAAGATGATTATGAAAGAAGATCGGTTCAATCAACAATTTATGATGTGTTAATGCGTTTATTAAAGTTACTGACACCGATTATTCCGCATACGGCATCTGAAGTTTATCAATATCTTCCATATCGTGAATATGAAGATATTTATTTAGAAGATATGCCGAAAAAATATGTTCATAAATTTCATCATTATTTAGTCGATTTTGAAAAATTCGAAATATTAAGAGATGAAGTTTTAAAACAAATTGAAGTAGCCAGAAATGAAAAAGTTTTATCCAAAACATTAGAAGCTAATTTAGAAGTAACAGTAACCCAGGACATTTTAGAGGCGATTAATGAATTAGAAATCAATTTAATACAAGTGTTAATGGTAGCTGAGATTAAAATTAGTGTTGCTGATGAAGTTAGTGTTAAAGTTACTAAATCAGATAATGTAACTTGTTCTAGATGTTGGAATGTAGTACCTAAAATTAATGAAGATGAGTTATGTCCACGTTGCGCCAATATTATTTCAAAAAGGAGTAATTAACTATGAGAATTTTAGTAGTAAACGATGATGGAATTAAAGCCCCATATTTAGAGATTTTAGTTAGAGTAGCCTCAAGATTCGGCTTTGTTTATGTTGCAGCACCAATGGAACACCAATCAGCCACCAGCCATGCGATTACAATCGCTAGTAAAATTAGAGTTGATAAAACATCTTATTTTATTCCAAATTCTGAAAAGACGATTGCTGTTGATGGTTTTCCGGCAGATTGTGTCAGATTAGGATTAGCCGTTTTTGATACTGAATTTGATTTAGTGATTGCTGGGGTTAATGCCGGATTTAATATTTCAATGGATCACTTATATTCAGGGACAGTAGCTGCTGCTAGAGAGGCAGTAGTTTTAGGAATTCCAGCAGTGGCAATTTCAACACATTCATTTGATAGTGCTAACTTGGAGTATAAGATTCAATTAGTTTTAGACGAGATTATTAGTGACAGAAAATATTTAAAACATCGACTTTTAAATGTTAATATGCCAAGAACTCATGAGCTTAAGGGTATTAAGTATACAACTCAAGGAAGAAGATTATATCACGCTGAATTTACACCACTTCCTGATTCTGATGATTATAAAATTACTTATAGCCAAATGATTTATGACGAACCTGGTGATACTGATGCCACAAATTTAGATAATGATTATATTGTTATTACGCCACTGACAATTGATCAAACCAATTATGACGATTTAAAAAAGCTTACAAAATAAGAAAATTTAAATTGTAGATTAGTAATAAATGTGTTATTATAAATATATAATAAGGGGTGAGTAAATGACAAAATTTAGTTTGCATTTTTTCAAGAAACAAGACCGTAATGTTGACTATGAATTATTAAGAGCGTTTTTTGAGGCCCATGAAGATTTTCAAGTGAGAATCCACGACTCAAGAAGTGCTGAATTTGTTTATACACACCCAAGGTTGCTTCATCAAGCCGTATTTTATCAAACTAAAAGTTCGCATGTACCGAACATTTACCGTATTGATGCGGCTTTTTTAGATGTTAATATTCATCTTGAAATTCCGGTATTATCACCGGATTATTTTGTTAGGGAAGTACTATATATCGCTGATCAATTAGCTAGTCGTTTTGGATTTTATATTTATTATGAAATCTTTAATAATCCGATGGAAGTTGATATTGATTTCATTATGCAAGTTTTTACTACATTAAAAAAATCATATCTTGATCGTAATCCAGATAAATTTGAAGAATATCACATTTTAAATAAGAAAAAGGCAGGAGCTATTTTTAGATATATTGACGAATTACCACAATTACAAAACTATTATCGTGATTTAGATGTATTTGTTCCTAAATATCACATTTTAAAAGATGAAAATAATGCGCTAGTATTAGCCATGGAATGGCGCGAAAATACAGCGACATTATTTCCACCATATATTGAATATATCTTTTACCGTTCACAAGCTGAAGTTAAAGTTTTGAAAGCGGATTTAGTTTATGATGAAGTCGAGGAATTTTTAGAACCAGTTCCGGGATTCATTAAAGAAACTTTAGTAATTAATAAATCTAATGTTAAACGCGTTAATAAAATTATGAAAAAAATTCGCTTTCCAAAAAACAAATATAGTTTTTCAAAAGAAAGTTTGATGTCGGTATTAGATTAATGAAAAATGATAAACCATTTATTATTAGACTAATCATTCATGTTTTTGGAGCGAGTTTAGTTGGATTTGGCGTTCAAGTCATTATTTATTCGCAAATGGGGTCAGCTCCACTAGATGCGTTTAATTATTACACGGCAAGATTATATTTGCAAGCGGTTGGTAAATTAGATGATGGAATCATCTTAAATTTAGTTGGAATTACATCATTCATTTATGGAACTTTAATTACGATAATAGTATTTTTAATTAAACGGGATAAAAAATTATTTATCTCATGGATTCATTTAACATTTGTTGCCTTTACGATATTTTTATGGGGATTTCTATTTAAAATATTTACTCCACTTGGCGATAATATGGCATTAAAAATTTTATTCGGAGTTTTAGGAATTATTTTGATTGCTCTTGGTACCGCCTTAACCTTACAAACGGGGTTACCTTCTGGACCATATGAGCAATTAATGTTATTGATTGATTCGAAGATTAATCACTTATTTGTTTCAAAACTAATTCTTGAACTGTTTAATTTAGGACTAGCATTTATTTGTATGGTAATTTCAGTTAGAGTCATTAGTAATGAACCATTAGAGTTTACCCAAATTGGGTTATTTACGGTATTCAACTTGTTACTTACTTCATATTTAATAGCGTTTTTTAGTTCAATGTACCAAAAAATATTTAATAAATCGAAGGAGGAATTAATGGTCGATGAATAAATGTATTTATTGTGGCTCAGAAGATTTAAGACAAATTAAAGTTAATAGTTATGGTCCTGTTACGGTCAATTTGATTAAAGATGATGGAAAACCAAAAGTATTTGCTAAGGCTCCATTGTACGGAGATTTATGTTTAAAATGTGGATCAATTTCAAGATTTTATATCAAGGAAAAGCATATTCAAAAATTTGAAAAATAAAAGAGAAGGGAAGTAGTAAAGTATGAAAGTTAATCAGTACATCGACCACACTAAACTTGGTCCAACAGTAACAAAGAAAGACATTAAAAAATTAGTTGAAGAGGCTAAAAAATATGAGTTTTTTAGCGTGTGTGTCAACACCACATTTGTTAAATACGCTAAAGAATTAGTTCAAGGCAGCAACGTTAAAGTAGCCACTGTCATTGGATTTCCACACGGAACTCATACTGTCAGCGTCAAAGCGTTTGAAACTGAAGAAGCGATTAAAGACGGCGCTGATGAAATTGATATGGTTATCAATGTTGGAGCTATGAAAGAAGGCAATCATCAGTTAATTTTAGATGAAATTAAAGCGGTAGTTAAAGCGGCTCAAGGTCGTGTGGTTAAAGTTATTTTAGAAACTTGCTACTTAACTAAAGAAGAAATAGCTAAAGCGTCTCAATTATGCGTGAAAGCTAAAGCTCATTTTGTTAAAACTTCAACTGGATTTGGTACTGGAGGAGCGACGGTTGAAGATGTTGAGTTAATTGAAGAAACCGTTAAAGGTAAGGCCGAAATTAAAGCTTCAGGTGGAATTAGAACTTATGAAGATGCTATGGCTATGATTGAAGCTGGAGCGACACGCCTTGGTGCCTCTAAAGGTGTTGAAATTATGGAAGGATTAAGAGTTGATCCCAACGATAATTCATATTAATTAAATTGAACAAATTCAACCAATTTTATTAAATTGAAAAGGCTAGAAAATTCTAGCCTTTTTTCTCTTTAAATTATATAAAATGATTAATGAAATTAATTCATATTACCAATAATAATCAATTTTTGGCAGTTATGAATCTTATCCCTAATCAATTATAATCATTGTGAAAGGAGGCTTTATGTTTAATCAAATCGCATTAGTTGGAAGACTAGTCCATGATCCCGAAATCAAAACTCTTGATAGTGGGAAAAGGGTATCGGAGATTACTTTAGCAGTCCGTAGGGCGTTTAAAAATATGGACGGCAATTATGATACAGATTTCCTTAGAGTTACCTTGTGGGAAGGATTGGCAGAAACTGTAACCAGTTATATGCAAAAGGGGACGATGGTGTTAATTGTTGGTCGGACTCAAATTAGGAGATATGATATTAGTGAAGATAGGTATTTAAATATTATTGAAATTATTGCCGAAAGGGTCACTTATTTATCAAATCCATATCGGAAAGATGATGAATCCCGTCTTGATGATGAAAGCTCGTTTTGAGCTTTCTTTTTTTAAAACTCTTATCAATGATAAAATTGATGTTTTTTGATACAATATAATAAAGGGGTTGATGATATGAGAATTGATTTTAAAAATGAAGTATTAAAGAGAAAAGATGATTTTTTAAAAGATTTACAATCCTTAATTGAAATAAATTCAGAATTAACATCTTATGATCCAATGCGTGTAGGGATGCCTTTTGGGCCGGGTCCAAGAGAAGTATTAGATAAAATGTTAGAAATTGGCGAAAAAGATGGATTTAATGTATTAAATGTTGATGGATATGCCGGTCATATTGAATACGGTCATCAACAAGATTATGTGGCAATTTTAGGACATTTAGATGTGGTTCCTGCTGGAAGTGATTGGACTTATCCACCGTATGAGCTTACAATAGTTAATAACAAGTTATATGGTAGAGGTGTTGAAGATGATAAAGGGCCAACACTAGCAGCATATTACGCAATGAAAATATTAAAAGATTTAAATATTTCATTATCTAAAAGAATTAAGTTAATTATTGGAACTGATGAAGAATCAGGTTCTCGTTGTATGAGACACTACTTGAAGAAACATCCAGAAGTTCCGGTATCAGGATTTGTTCCTGATGCTGATTTTCCATTAATTTATGCTGAAAAAGGAATTTTAAGAGTTGATATTAGAGGGTCAATTATTGATGATAATATTGTCTCAATTGATGCCGGATTACGAGCAAATATGGTGCCTGATCAAGTTAATGTCGTGTTTAAAGGTAATTTAGTTGATGAAATTAAATTAATTGATGATAAATTATCTCCAACCTTTGAAAATAATCAAACGAAACTGCGAATTAGTGGAAAAAGTGCCCATGGTTCAACTCCTGAATTAGGTGAAAATGCCGTCTTTAATTTATTAAGATTAACCGATAAGTTAAATCTGACAGGAGGGATATTACACATTTTAGGGACTTATTTTTTTGAAGATACTACTGGAAAAAGTTTAGGAATTGATACAGTTTGTCCCGAAACTGGGAAATTGACTGAAAATTTAGGAATTCTTAAATATGATGGACAGGAGTTATTAATTACTTTAGATATTAGATATCCTAAGGGAATAACTTATAAGCAAATAGTTGATAACATTAAATTAAGATTAAACAAATATGAATTAGATGTTACTAGATCAACTAATAGTGATATGTTATATGTATCACCACAGTCCGATTTAGTTCAAACTTTACTTAAGGTATATAAAAAACATACTGGTGATAAAACGGCGAAGCCAATGGTTATTGGTGGTGGAACCTACGCTAGAAGCATACCGAATGTGGTCGCA
The DNA here is from genome assembly GCA_050953825.1 of Acholeplasmataceae bacterium. GTDB lineage: Bacteria > Bacillota_I > Bacilli_A > Acholeplasmatales > Acholeplasmataceae > DUQW01. The sequence continues at coordinate 253,439 of JBMNNF010000010.1, forward strand.
TTTGGACCACATATGCCAGGCAGACCATCATTTATTCATCAAAAAGATGAATATATGTTACTAGATGATTTATTGTTAGCCACGATTATCTATTTAGAATCGTTATATGAATTGGCAAAATAAAAGGTGATAAATTATGAAACAATATTTACAAATGTGCCGTGATATTTTAGAAAGAGGCGAATTAAAAGAAGACCGTACTGGTGTTGGTACCAAAGGTTTTTTTGGTTATCAAGCACGATATAACCTAGAAGAAGGGTTTCCTTTATTAACGACTAAAAGAGTTTATTTAAGAGCGATAATTCATGAATTATTATGGTTTATTAGTGGTGACACTAATATTAAATATTTAGTTGATAATAATGTTAGAATTTGGAATGAATGGCCATATGAACTTTTCAAAGAATCAGAAGATTATCAAGGTGAAACTATGGAAGAATTCATTGAAAAGATTAAAGAAGATGATGAGTTCGCAAAAAAACACGGAGACTTAGGTCCAGTATATGGGAAACAATGGCGTAATTTTTTTGGAGTTGATCAAGTTGAATATGTGATTAATGAAATTAACAATAATCCTAATTCAAGAAGAATAATTATCTCAGCTTGGAATCCAGCACAGATTGATCAAATGGCCCTTCCTCCATGTCATGCGTTTATGCAATTTTATGTATCAGGTGATGGCAAATTATCGCTTCAATTATATCAACGAAGTGCTGATGTTTTTTTAGGAGTACCCTTTAATATTGCCTCGTATTCATTATTGTTAATGATGGTGGCACAAGTAACTGGACTTACCGCATATGAATTTATTCATACTACCGGTGATACTCATATTTATACTAACCATTTTGATCAAATTAAGTTACAACTTTCAAGAGAACCACGACCATTACCTAAGATGATTTTAAATTCAAAAGTTAAATCAATTTATGATTTTAAATTTGAAGATTTTAAACTAGTTGATTATAATCCTTATCCAGCAATCAAAGGAGTTGTTGCTGTATGATTAACTTAATTTGGGCCATGGATGAAAATCGGTTAATTGGCGCACGTGATCGCTTACCTTGGAGCTATCCCACCGATTTAAAACATTATCATAAGTTAACCAAAGGTAAAGATGTGTTAATGGGACATGAGACTTATTTATCACTAAAAGGATACTATAAAAAAAGACCATTACCATATGTTAAAATTTTTGTGGCAAACTTAAATGATTATCATTATGATGATGCCATCTTAGTTAAAGACGTGACTGATTTCTTGGCTAATTATCAAGATGAATTATGGGTTATTGGTGGTAAAACAATTTATGAGTTAGCACTAGATTACGCTGACAATTTATATATTACTTATATCTTAAATCGTCACCAAGGTGACATTTATATGAAACCTTTTTCATTAGCTAATTTTAAATTAAGTAATAAGGCAATAGAACCAAGTTTAATCTTTACTAAATACGAAAGGATCAGATAATTATGTTCGTACCAGTATCATTTTTATTATCAGCACTATATGTATTTTTAATGACTTATTTTGTCAGTTCTGCCTGGTATTTTATCATCCTTTGGGCAGTAACTGGAATTATCATTTTTTACTTATTAACGATTATATTTTTAATTTTAATTATTGAAATTATTTTCCCGAGATTAAGTTATGATTCGAAAATAAAATATATGTATATTCGAGAAATGGGCTGGTGGATTACAACGTTTTTATTAATTGCGAGAGTTAAAATCGTCGGTAAAGAAAATTTACCAAAAGATGGCAAATTAACAGTTTATGGTAACCACAAATCAAAACTAGATCCTCTTTATATTTCGCAAGCGATTAGTCGTCCACATGGATATGCAGCTAAAAGTGAATTATCTAAATTCATTGTCGTTAATACGTTATTAGAATCGATGAATTCATTTTATGTTTATCGGGAAGATAACCGTAAAACATTAAGAGAACTAATGAAAGGAATTGATCGTGCTAAAGAAGGTCATTGTTTCTTAATATTTCCAGAAGGTGGCACGATGTATCGTGAGCATGAAGATATTAGAGAAGTTAGAAGCGGAGCTTATAAACTAGCTCAAAAGGCAAAAACCGATATTATGCCAGTGACGATGTTAGGAACTAATCAATGGGCGAAGAGAAAGTTTTATTTGTGGCCGATTAAAGTTAAGATTATTTTACATCCAGTAATTAAATATGAAGATTACCAAGATTTAACAACTAATGAAATTGCTGACAAAGTTACTGCCATTATTAATTCAGTAATCGAATAATGAAAAAACCACTATTTTGATATGATACCTCCAAAGTAGTGGTTTTTTTGTGGTGAAATTTGATAATTTACCAAAATATTATGATGTAGGAGTATTGTTAAGGACTTGTAGTAATTTGATATTATCCGCTTTTACATCAAAAATTAAAATAGCGCCATTTAGTAATATTGAACTATAGTTATATTTATCAGACATAAATACAGTTAATATTGATTTCATTGTATGGGAATGACAGCCAACCAAGACGGTTTTACCATTGTGTTTTTCATATAAATTCATTACTCCATGATAAACTCTTTCTTGAATTTCTTTGTTAGTTTCATAACCAGGTAGTAATATTTTTATTGGAAAAACTTCACTGACTAACCGACCTTCATAAGGTCCAAAATTTCTCTCATAAAAACTTGGATCTCTGATCACAGTTTTATTATAACCGTAAGCATTTAAAATAATTTGAGTCGTTTGAAAAGCTCTTTTAGATGGACTTGAATAAAAAAAGTCAATATTTTTAACATTTTTGACTAAGATTTCAGCGGCCTTTTCCGCATCTTTAATCCCGCGATTGGTTAGTGGATAATCACTACGCCCTTGAATTAATCCCATCTTGTTTAATTCTGTTTGTCCGTGACGTACCATAATTAATTTCATTCTATCCCTCCACTAACAATATAACATATTTGGAAAATATTATTATAAGTTAATAATTCTATGGTAAAATATAGGTGTTAAAAGGAGTTGTTATTATGTTAATGATTGATTTAATCTTGAAAAAAAGAGATGGAAAAGAACTGACTAAAGAAGAAATTAAATTTTTAATTGATAACTATGTTAAAGGGAGAATTCCTGATTATCAAATGTCAGCTTTTCTAATGGCTACATATTTTCAAGGGATGACCGAACAAGAATCAACGGCCTTATCACAAGCAGTTCGTGATTCAGGTAAAGTTTATGATTTATCTAAAATTAAAGGCATTAAAGTCGATAAGCATTCAACTGGTGGAGTAGGTGACAAAGTCACTTTAATTTTAGGACCGATGGTAGCGGCTTTAGGAGCTAAATTTGCCAAAATGAGTGGACGCGGTTTAGGTCATACTGGTGGGACTTTAGATAAATTAGAAGCAATTAAAGGATTTCAAGTTGAACAAACTGAAGAAAGATTTATTGAATTAGTTTCAAAAAATGGTTTGGCTGTAATTGGTCAATCAGATGATATTACTCCAGCCGATAAATTATTGTATGCATTAAGAGATGTAACTGGAACAGTTGAAAGTGTTCCACTAATCGCTTCATCAATTATGTCTAAAAAGCTAGCTAGTGGCAGTGATGTCATCGTTTTAGATGTTAAATTTGGTAGTGGCGCTTTTATGAAAACCGTAAAAGATGCTGAAGAATTAGCAAAAGTTATGGTCGAAATTGGTAATTTAGCTGGTAAGAAAATGACTGCCATTTTAACTAGTATGGATGAACCATTAGGTCACAAAATAGGAAATAGTTTAGAAGTATATGAAGCCATTGAAACATTAAGCGGCAAAGGGCCTGAAGATTTGGTTTCTGTCTGTGTGGAGATTGGCGCTTATTTATTAGTTGATGCTAAACTATTTAATGATTTAGACCTAGCAAGAGCGGAATTACGTAAGACATTAAAAGATGGAAGAGCATTAGAGAAATTTAAAGTGTTAGTTAAAAATCAAGGTGGCGATGTATCAATGGTAGAAAATCCAGAAAGTTTCCTAACTGCTAAAAAACATAAGTTATTAGCTAGTGAAAATGGATATATTGAATCATTTATTACATCGGATATTGGTACCGCCGGAAGAATTTTAGGTGCGGGAAGATTAACCAAAGAAGATGTTTTAGATTTGTCAGTTGGAATTGATCTTCACTTAAAGATTGGTGATAAAGTCGAAACAGGCGATGTTATTGCGACAATTTATCACAATGATAAAGGATTAAGTGATGCCATTCAAGTTTTAAATAATGCAATAAAGATTGGCAAAACTAAGAAAAAAGTTAAATTAATTGAAAAAGTGATTCGCTAAATTATAATTTCAAATAGTTTTGTGTTAAACTTTAAGTAAATAAAATACGGGGAGCTTATTGCTGAGAGGAACTAAGAGTTCGACCCGCAAACCTGATTTGGATAATGCCAACGGAGGGATATTTAAGTATCATAATACTTTATTATTTAACCGTGGCATGCCACGGTTTTTTAAATAATAAGGGGGCATGTTACAATGTTAAAAAACAAATCATCAAAAATCATTTTAACCATTTTGATTATTATTTTATTAAGTTTTATTGTCATTTCTGCGGCGCTAATTATTAAACCGAGTCGTGGAGGTATCGTTGTTGGTAGACTGAATTTATATGATGAGATTGATCGTGATCTAATTCGAGATGCGACTAACTTGAAAGTGTTAACTAATCTAGCAGCTAATGCCTTATGGGTTGGAATTGCCTTATTTTTTAATTATGTAGCGTTAGCGGTTATCAAACTTTTTTTGGTTAATGATGAAACTAAAGAAAAATATCGCAAATTGTTATTAATGTTGCTATTAGTGGGGATTGGGAGTTCAACAATCTTAATTGCGTATTATTTTTACATTTTAATTCGTTTCCCTAAAGATTTTGATAAATATAACAATTATGCTTATTCTTTGGGGGTAGCTAATATTATTTATTTAATTTCATTAATTTCCTTTTCAACATTAGGGGTATGGAAGGTATTTACCAACCAGGAACAAGATAATAAAAATATCTTTAGTGTCAAGGTGATGACCGAAGGTGCAATGATGGTGGCAGTTGCCGTTATTCTATCAGTTGCTAGTGATTTAATAGGATTAAGATTCCCTAATGGTGGTAGTATTTCACTTTCGATGATTCCTTTATTTATTTTTGCTTTCCGTCATGGACCAGCCCATGGAAGTTTAAATGGTTTTTTATATTCAATAATTAATTTATTAATTGACGGATTTATTCATTGGGGATCAATTTTCTTTGATTATTTAATTCCATTTACTCTAGTCGGATTTATTTCTGGTTTATTTATAAAAAAAGCCCAAGCGGGCCAAGTAGGTTATACGATGTTGGCAATATTTTTGGCAGGAATTGCCAGATGGCTGTGCCATTCCGTTAGTGGTTTATTATTTTTTAGAGATTATTTTCCGGTGGGAAGTAACGCATTTATTTATACATTTTTTACTTATAATGGCACTTATATGATTATTAATATTGCCTTAAGTGCGACCATTATTTATATATTGCATTCTAAATTGATCACTTTAGATAGTAGAGTCGTATAACTTCTAGGTAATCAATTCTGGGATTGATTTTAAATTTAATCGGATAAGCTCGTTTTTGAAAAGTTTCGTAGGGGATAGATTTTCTCCCCTTTTCTTGATTATCCCAATATTCAAATAAAACCTCACACGGTAGTAAATAATATTCATCATAATACTTCCAATGAACAATTAAAAAGGCAATTCCACCATGTTCATGTACCGCTCTTAAATGTTTGACTTGATGGGGGTGGACATTACTTAAAGGAATTGACGTTTTTGATTTTGTTTCTTTGGCATCAAAATCAATATATTTTCCTTGATAAACACCATTATAGTCGGTGGTGGATGGTGTTTTATAATAAGCTTCAACAATTTTAGCTTTATTTCTTGAAGGATAAGAAACATCAACGATTTGAACTGGTGTTGGTTTTTTATGGATAACAGCGATGTTATTGATTAAATAAAACTCGTTAGTACTATCTAAATCCGACTCTAAAGTCATTCCTAGATTAGAAGTATAACTTGTATCACGCTTATCAGATTTTTTAACTTTTTTTAAATTTGGATATTTAATCACTACAATCACCACCACTATATTTAGTTTATCATAGTTTTTTAATCATCTTTAATTTTATTAGATATAAATTTGATTAAAGAAAGATGAATTTATCAAATTATAAATAACATAAAATCGGATATGATATAATATAAATAACGAAGATACGATTCAAAGGAAGTGAATTAAAATGACACAAGTAAAGTTTTTCGCATTAGGAGGACTGGGCGAAAACGGTAAAAATATGTATGCAGTTGATGTCAATAATGAACTGTTTATTTTGGATGCCGGATTAAAATATCCAACGAATGAGTTATATGGTGTTGATGAAATTATTCCTGATTATAAAATGTTAGTTGCAGCTAAAAGAAGAATAGTTGGTATTTTTATCTCACACGCTCATGAGGATCATATTGGCGCCCTACCATATATATTAAAAGATTTAAATGTTCCTATCTATGGAACACCTTTAGCGATAGAATTAATTAAAGATAGCTTAGTTGAAGCGGAGTTTGATTTAGATGACTATCTTTTCATCACTGTTAACACTAACACAACTTTGCCGTTTAATAACGCTAAAGTTACTTTTTTCCAAACGACGCACTCGATACCTGAATCAGTTGGAATTGCAGTTGAAACTGAGATTGGTAGTATCGTTTATACAAGTGAATATACGTTTAATCAAATTAAAGATCCTAAATATAAAACTGATTTTAGACAAATTAATGAAATTGCTAATCGTGGTGTTTTAGCTTTGTTAGTTGAGTCAACGGGTGCTTATCATACCGGATTTAGAAATGCTGAATTATTAAGACACCAAATTGAGAATATTTTCGCTAATGCTAAAGGAAGAATTGTTGTTTCATTATTTTCTAGTGATCTTCAAAAAATCCAATGGGTTATCAATATTTCACTTGCCCATCAAAAAAAGATTGCAGTAATTGGGCGAAAAGCGCAAAGAATTGTTGATATCGCTTTAAAGAGTGGGTATTTAGATGTTCCAGAAGATGCACTCATTAATTTACGATATATTGATGATAAAAATAAAAATAATCAAGAAGATTTAGTAGCAATTGTCACTGGTAAACGTCATGAACCTTTTTATATGCTACAACGAATGGCAAGAAAAATTGACCGGTTAATTCATATTGAAAATGATGATACAGTCGTTTTATTAACGCCACCAATCCCTGGAACCGAAACTATGGCCGCTAGAACTTTAGATATTTTATATCGCGGAGAAGCGAAAATTAAAATTATTGATAAAAACTTATTATCAACATCACATGCTTCACAAGAAGAAGTAAAAATGATGATTAATTTATTGAGACCTAAATATATCATTCCAGTAATTGGTGAATATCAACATCAAATTCGAGTACGAAATTTATCCATGGATATTGGTTATGCTGAAGATAATATTTTAATTTTAGATAACGGTGATGTGGCAACATTCCAAGAAAAAATTAATTATGTCAGTAAAAAAGATATTAGAACTGGAGATATCTTAATTGATGGAACCCCACTTGATGATAATAATGATGTTATTCTAAGAGATCGTGAATTATTAGCTGAAGATGGAGTGGTAATGATAATAGCAAATGTTAATCCAAAAACAAGACAAATCATTAATGATGATATTGAAATAGTTACTAAAGGATTTTCATATTATCATGAATCAGAAAATATCTTAGACAAACTTAAAGAAATCTTTTTAGAAGTAAGCAACAAAGAATTAATTGCTAAATATGTTGATTGGAATAATTATAAGCGCAATTTTAGAAATGAAGCTAGCAAATATATCTACCAAAAAACTAGAAGAAATCCCATCATTATTCCAGTAATTATTTCTACTGAATTGTAAATATTAATTTCAAAAATATTAAATTTAAAATATTTATGTTAATAAAAGGGGCTTATTGGAAATGTTAAGCTCTTTTTTTAGTTATTTATAATATAGAACGACACTATTTATAAAATTTATAAATTGTTTGCATTTATGAAATTTAAGTGGTATATTAGAATTAACTTATAATTTTTATAAAGAAGGGGATGGTTAAATGAACAAAATAAGAAAATTATTAGTTGCACTTACTATTGTATTACTAGGAATTACATTGTTAGGATGTAATAATGAAAAAAGTGATAAGTTTTTAGTGGTTTCAACAACTACAATGTTAAATGATGCTGTCAAGCAACTAGCCGGAGATAATGTTGAAGCTGTTTCGTTAATTAAGGCAGGGGTTGATCCGCATACATATACATTAGTTTCACAAGATGTTAAAAAATTGCAAAAAGCAGATTTAGTAATTGTAAGTGGTCTACATTTGGAGGCTCAAATGGGTGAAACATTAAAAACCTTAGGTGATAAAGTATTAGATATTGGTGTTACATTAGAAGAAAAACATAATAATAATGACGGTGTTGTCCTCTTAGGTTGGGAAGATCAATTACATGATCCACATTTTTGGTTTAATGTTGATTACTGAAAGATTGCAGTTGATTTAATTACTCAAAGATTAATTAAAGATGATCCTAAAACATTTAATAATTGGACTGAACAATTTATAAAAAATGGATTAAAGAAAGAAAATAGAACTAGATTTAAAGCAATGTATAAGTTCTTTAATGGAAATAGAAAACATTTGAGATATTTGTGTTAGTTAATAAAAAGCTGTTATAAGTTAATAATAGAAAGGGTCTATAGATAATATGAAAAATAAACAATCTGTGTTTAATGTGATACGAAAATACGGGAAAAGTAAAAGTAGGTATTTAACACCTTGTTTTATCTTTCAAGTAATTACTGCGGTTGGTTCTGTAATTCCAATATATTTACTATGGAAAGTTGTAAAGGTAATCTTTAATGATTATCCGAATTTTAATTCTGCGGTAGTTAATAATTATTTATTATGGGCAGTAATAATCCAGATAATAGCAACTTTTTGTGCGTTTTTCGCTTCAATCTTAGCTCATATTATGGCTTTCGAAGTTGAAAATGGCTTAAGAGAATCGGGATTTTCTCATTTACTTGATTTGCCACTTGGTTATTTTGAAGAAAATGAGTCTGGTAGGTTAAGAAAGATTATTGATGATAATGCAAGTCTCACCCATTCATATATCGCTCACCAAGTGCCAGATATGATTCCAGGAATCTTAATCCCGCTTATGGTAGTTGCGTCAATGTTTATAATTGATTGGCGTTTTGGATTAGTATTAGTATTTTGTTTATTATTGCTGATGGGATCAATGGCTATCTCATTTAGTCCAACAAATAGAAAAAAGATGGAAGAGTATGAATACGCATTGGAAAACATTAATACCGAAGGAGTTGAATATTTTAGGGGAATCCCAGTAGTAAAGGTTTTTCAGCAATCTGTTTTAAGTTTTAATCGGTTCTATAAAGTGATTAAAGATTATGAAAAATATTGTCTAGATTATACAGTTAAGTTTAGAAACTCTTATTTACTAATGAATATCGCGTTATATTTACCATATATACTAATTGCGATATTAGCTACGTTATTAGTTCCTAATTCTAATGAACCATTATTGTTAATTACTAACGCCGTCTTTTATATCCTAATAACGATCGTTTTCCAAATGAGTTTATTAAGATTGGTAAAACTAGCGATGGGAAGTAATAATTTTAATTTGGCAATTGATAAAATTAATGAAATTACTAAAAAAAATCCACTTCCTGTGAATCAAAATCAAGCTGTTAGTGAAACCGAATATTCAATTATTGTTGATAATGTCACGTTTTCATATGACGGAAAGCGTGATGTGTTAAAAAATCTTTCATTTAATTTTGAAAAAGGAAAATCATATGCATTAGTTGGTAAAAGTGGTTCAGGAAAAACGACATTAGTAAATTTAATTAGTCGATTTTATGATGTTAATTCAGGCAACATCCTTATTAATGGTGTGGATATTAAAGGGATGTCGGAAGAAGAAATATTTAATGATATTAGTATTGTCTTCCAACAACAAAAACTATTAAAAGATACTATTTTTGAAAATGTTAGAATGTACGATGAAACTAAAACTGAAACAGATGTATTAAAAGCGTTAGAAAGAGCAAACGCTCTTGAAATAGTTAATGATAGAAAAGATGGATTATTTACTATCTATGGATCAAAAGGAACGCATTTTTCAGGGGGAGAAGTTCAAAGAATTTCATTGGCAAGAGCATTCATTAAAAATAAACCGATTTTATTATTAGATGAGGCATTAGCATTTGTTGATGCAGATAATGAATTAGAAATATTAGAAACTATTGACCGGTTAAAACAAGACAAAACAACCATTATGATTTTACATAGATTAAGTTCAGCTCAAAGTTTTGATGAAATTATTATGTTAGATCAAGGTGAAATTTTGGCTAGTGGTACTCATGATGAGTTGATTAAAATTTGTAAAGAGTATCAAAACTTATATGATGAATATCAAAAAACAGTGAAATGGAGGGTTAAAAATGCGTAATTATTTAGAAAAAACATTTTTGTTATCGAAAAAAGGCGCCCAAAATATGATAAAAGCGACAATTTTATCAACATTCCTTAATTTCGCTAGAATTTTACCTTATGGTGTGGCAAGCTTCTTTATTGTTGAATCAATTAATATTTATCTATTAGGTAATCAAACGAAATATTCTTTGATTTATTATTTTATTGCCTTAGTGGTTATATGTCTGATTCAATATGTTATTAATTATTTTCAATACAACGCTTGTTATTATAATACATACAGTGAGTCAACTAGAATTAGAGTTGAAACTGCTGATAAAATGAGACGTTTACCACTGTCATTTTTTGAAAAAAGAGATATTTCAGACTTAACCGCAACAATTTTAGGTGATGTTACAATTTTAGAAAACGCATATTCTCATTCTATTCCGCAATTTTTCGGATCATTTATTTCAGTTACAATTATCTTTTTAGGATATTTAATATTTAATCCGTTATTAGCATTAGCGATGTACTGGCCGGTTTTGGCAGTAGCTATTATAATTATTTTGGTTAAAAATTATTTATCCAAAAATGAAATTAAGCACTCCAATCAAAAAAGAGTAGTAGCTGATAAAATTCAAGAAACATTAGAAAATATTTTAGATATCAAAGCCTATCAAATTAAAGGGCAAACAAGAGATGACTTCAAAAAAGAATTGAATAAAGAATTTAAAGCCCACACCAAAAGTGAAGCATCTATGGGAGCTTTAATGGCTCCATTAAATGGACTTTTTACTTTAGGCAGTTTAACATCAACTTTATTATTAGTTTGGCAATACACCGAAGGGAAAATCGAGTTAACTTATTTGGTGCCATTAATTATTATTGCCTTTTTAATTTATGAGCCAATTAGAGCGGTTATTCCATCTACAATGCAACTTATTATGACCGAAGTTCCGATTAATCGAATGAAGGATATTAATAAGATAGAATCTATGGATGGGGAAATGGTTGATTTAGATAAATTTGATATCAAATTTAATAATGTTTCATTTGCTTATGAAGATGAATACATTTTAGAAAATATCAATCTTACTATTAAACAAGGCGAAGTTACTGCCTTAGTTGGTCCATCTGGATCTGGTAAATCAAGTTTAGCTAAACTGGCGATTCGCTTTTGGGATCCACAAAAAGGTAGTGTTTCCTTAGGGGGACAAAACATTAGTGAAATTGATCCGGAACATCTATATAAATATTATTCAATGGTATTTCAAGATGTTGTCCTATTTAATAATACGATTATGGAAAACGTAAGAATTGGTAATCCTAACGCCAGTGATGAAGAAGTAATTGAAGCTTGTAAGGCAGCAAGAGTCGATGAATTTATTAAGTTATTACCAAACGGATACGAAACTATGATTGGTGAGGATGGTAGATTATTATCTGGTGGTGAAAGGCAAAGAATTTCCGTTGCCAGAGCGATTTTAAAAGACTCACCTATTATTATTTTAGATGAGGCATCAGCTAGTATGGATGCTGAAAATGAAGCGAGATTCCAAGAAGCCTTATCTAATTTAATTAAAAATAAAACAGTTATTACTATCGCTCACCGTTTAAGAACGGTGGCTGATGCTGATAAAATAGTAGTCTTAGATAAAGGTAAAATAGTTGAAGTTGGAAACTTCAATGAATTGATTTCAAATAAAGGTTTATTTTATAACCTTTGGAAAAAACAAAATCAAAACTAAAAGGATGATAAATATGTCAATAATTGAATTTAAAAATGTAAGTAAAATTTATGTAACAGGTGAGAATAAACTGAAAGCTTTAGATGATGTTAGTTTTTCATTAGAGGAAGGCAAATTTATCGTTATCCTAGGGCCAAGTGGGGCTGGTAAATCAACTCTTTTAAATTTACTGGGTGGTTTGGATAGTCCTACTAAAGGAGAGATTATTTTTAACGGTAAAGATATTTCAAATCTTTCAAATGATGAATTGGCTGAATATAGAGCTTCAACAGTTGGTTTTATTTTTCAATCATATAACTTAATTCCAACATTAACAGTGAAGGAAAATATTATGCTGGTCAATGAAATTGTTCAAAATCCATTTTCTTCAGAAGAAGTTTTAAAAGAGGTTGGCCTTTTAGAACACAAAAATAAATTCCCAACAGAACTTTCTGGTGGCGAACAACAAAGAGTGTCAATCGCAAGAGCGATTGCGAAAAATCCGAAAGTTTTACTATGTGATGAACCAACTGGAGCACTTGATTCTGAAACAGGAGTTATCATCTTAAAGCTACTTTTAGAAATGGCAAGAAGTTATCAAAAGACGATTGTTATCGTAACGCATAATCAAAATATCGCCAAGATGGCCGATATCGTAATTAGAGTTAGAAATGGAAGAATAACTACGTTCCTAGAACAAGAAAATCCTCTGAGTGCTGATGAAGTGGAGTGGTAATATGCTTTTAAAGAAACTTTGGCGGACATTTTTACTTTATAAAACTCAATTTATTTCAATGATTATTATGATATCACTAGGAGTTGGTATTTTTCTTGGATTTAATATTGAATGGGTAAGTATTAAAAAGAATACCGATCAATTTTTCGAAGAAACTAACTTAGCTGATTATCATATTATCAATGAAATGGGATTTACTAAAGATGATATCAATAAATTATGTAATAACTCTAAAATTGAAAGAGCGAGCCGCTCTTTATCAGTTCAAACTGAGGTGAAAAATAAATTTGAAAATACAATTGACCTTACGATAATGGAAGAAGAAAATATTTCCAATTTTATTGTTGTAGTTGGAGAAGAATATGATAAAGAAAGCTTAGATGGAGTATGGATATCTAATACTTACGCAAAGAAAAATAAACTCAATTTAGGTGATGAAATAACTCTATTATATGAAAATATTGAATTTAAAGGAAAAATAAAAGGACTAATTCATTCTGGGGAATATATGGTTTGTGTAAGAGACGAAACCCAATTAATGCCTGATTATAAAACTCACGGTTATGCCTATATTTCACCCGTGATGTATCAAAATTTATTCGGATTTGATTATTACCCTAAAATTAGTGTAATATCTGATCTAAGTAAAAAAGAATTTAATGATTTAGTTAAAACAACATTTAATAAAAACTTAATAGTACTTTCAAAAGATGAAAGCCGATCTTATGCAGGAACCCAAAGTGAAATTGAAGAAGGAAAAACTATGGGTTCAATTTTACCAGTAATCTTTTTATTTGTCGCTAGCTTAACGATGGTAACTACTATGCATCGGTTAGTGACTAAAGAAAAGACTCAAATAGGTACTTTAAAAGCCTTAGGTTTTAAAAATAAAAAAATCGCGATTCATTATACCCTATATTCCTTTTTTGTTACAGTTGTTGGGGTTTTATTTGGCGTAGGTATCGGATATTTAATCGCTTTATATATCTTCAAACCGGGAGGAGCGATGATGGATTATTTAGACCTTCCTAAGATGAATTTATATATGCCATTATTTGGTGTTGTAACCGTAATAGTATTAATTATAATTTTGACTTTAATTGGATATTTATCAGTTCGCAATATCTTAAAAGGTACAGCAGCTGACACGCTAAAACCATACATACCGAAAAAAATAAAAAGAGTTTTATTTGAAAAAACAAAACTATGGAACAATTTAGGTTTTGGGGTGAGATGGAATATTAGAGATAGCATGAGACACAAAATTAGAACGCTACTTAGTATATTTGGCGTTATTGGATGTACGGCAATTGCCATAGCTTCATTAGGAATTAATGATACAATGAATTCATTTTTAGATTTAAATTATAAAGAGGCTATGTTATATAATAGTAAAATTAATTTAGTAAAAATTGTTACTGATGAAAAAATTGATGAATTAATTATTGAATACGATGGAGACTCTAGTGCCTCAATTGGTGTACAAATTGATGAAAAAGTAATATCGTTGGATATTTATGATTTGGAAAACGGTTATGTCCGCTTTCCAAATAAAAAGAATCAATTCGAACCTTTAAAAAATAATGGAGCGTATCTCTCTACTAGAATTGCCGATGAATTTGATCTTAAAATTGGCGATGAGTTTCAAATAGATGTTTTTGGTACTAATCAATCATATCAATTAAAAGTCTGTGGAATAATTCGATCACTTACTGAAAGTGTTATTATTACAAAGGAATATGCCAATGAAATTGGGATATCTTATAAAATCAATTCAATTTACACTAAAACTAAAAGTAATGATATCCAATTAGAAGAGTCAATATTAAATGTTCAATCTAAACAAAATTTAATGGACACATTTGATAAGTTTTTAGAAATTATGAATGTGATTGTTGCTATTTTAATATTAATTGCAATTATATTAGGCGTTGTAGTTTTATATAATTTGGGTATCATGAGTTATACCGAGAGATATCGTGAGATGGCAACATTAAAAGTAGTTGGTTTTAAAGATAAAAAAATTGCAAGCCTGTTAGTAGGACAAAACTTCGGTGTCACTTTAATTGGTATCATAATAGGAATCCCACTGGGCGTACTTGTTTTAAACTATTTAACAAATGCTTTAGCTTCTGAATATGAAATGATTGCAGTTATTAAATGGCATACATACCTAATAACTACCATAATGATCGCAGGGCTATCATTATTAGTAAGTTTTATGGTATCTAGAAAGAATAAACATATTGATATGGTTGAAGCGTTAAAAGGATTAGATTAAATGGAGAAAAAAGATAAAATAATACTAAAAGAGAAAAAGACTTTTGATAAAATGTTGAAGATATATTGCAAAAAGAAACATAAATCAAAAGTCCTTTGCGATGAATGTTTAGAAATTCAAAGATACGCCCACACAAGAATTGAGAAGTGTCCTTTTATATTAGACAAACCATTTTGTGCATACTGTAAAGTTCATTGCTATCAAAAGGATATGAGAGAAAAGGTTATTGAAATAATGAGGTACAGTGGGTCCAAAATGATATTTAGAGCACCAATACTATCAATTAAACATGTTTTAGGCTTAATTAAACATAAAAGAAATAATAAATGATTATTTAGTATAAATAATGCCCTTATTTATAATTTTTATTTATATGATTGACTTTATTTATAATAAATATTATTATAAATCTTGAGAAACGACTTGAAGGTGAAAGCATGTTTAATAAAGAAATATTTAATTTACTAGATAAAAATAAAAAGTATGTAGTATATACAGTCATCTTAATGATCATAAATTTACTAACTAGTTTAGGCATAACTGCAAGTATCGCCTACGGAATTCATATACTAATATCAAATATAGAAATTACATATATCATAATTCCAATTGTCTTAATATTTACAATAATAATATTAAGATATTTTTTAGTTATGGCGATTAACAAATTAAAAAATATCTTAGGTAATAGTGTCAAAAAAGATTTAAGAAATAAAACATATAAGAAGATATCTGAATTAGGTGTTAATGCGACAAACGAATATTCTAAGACAACACTAACGCAAATATCACTTGAAGGGATTGAGCAATTAGACATTTATTATTCTAGTTTTATTCCTCAATTTTTCTATTCATTGATTGCCCCAGTTATTTTATTTTTAGTATCTGTAATTTTAGATTGGAGAGCAGCGGTAGTTTTATTAGGTTGCGTGCCACTAATTCCAATTTCGATTATGTTATTTGCGAGAAAAGCGAAACACACAGTTAATAAATATATGGGAATTTATAATCAAATGGGCGATACATTTTATGATAGTATCTCCGGATTAAGTGAATTAAAGATCTACAATTATGAAGATGAACAAGGTAAGTTAATCGATAAAAGAGCTGAAGAGTTTAGACGAATTACGATGAAAGTATTAGTAATTCAACTATTTAGTATTGGAATTATGGATCTAGTCGCCTTTGGTGGTGCTGCTGTAGGAATTGTTTTTGCTATACAAGCTGCTAACACTGGATTAGCAGTAGCATTTTCACTATTTTTAATTTTAATAGCTGTTGAATTCTTCTTACCACTTAGAGCTTTGGGCTCAACATTTCATGTTAGCCTAAACGGAGCAAGCGCCGCTGAAAAAATATCATATTTATTAAGCATTCCAACTCATAAATGGGGAGATAAGATTCCTAATAAATATGAAGTTAAGATTAAAGATCTATCATTTTCTTATGATGGAAATAATGAAGTTTTAAAAGATATAAATATGATATTTAAAGAAACTGGTCTTGTTGGTATTGTTGGAAAATCAGGTTGCGGAAAATCGACTCTTGCGAATATTTTAACTGGTCAATTGAGAGTTGAAAATGGGGAAGTATTAGTTGATAACATAGACTTATACTCGCTTGATAAAGCAAATTACTACAAAAATATTTCAATTGTATCAAACGAATCATACATTTTTAATGACACAATTAGAAACAACTTTTTAATGGTTAATCCTAAGGTAAAGGATAATGAAATTATTGAAGCGATTAACCAGGTGAAGCTTAGTTATTTATTAGATAATAACACACTAGATTCAATTATTTTAGAAGAAGGTAAAAACTTATCAGGTGGAGAAAAACAACGTTTAATATTAGCGACACAACTTACTAAAAAGCGAAAATTATATATCTTTGATGAAGCAACATCAAATATTGATATTGATAGTGAAGAAGTAATTATGAATAACATCTATCAATTATCAAAAGATTCTCTTGTAATTGTAATTTCGCACCGACTTCAAAATATTGTTGGTGCTAACTATATATATTTATTAGAAGATGGACGAATTATAGAAAAGGGAAATCATCAAGAACTAATGAGTCTAGATAAAGAATATTCTACTTTATATAAAACACAAAAAAGTTTAGAGACAGGATATGCGAGGAATTAATATGAGTAATTTTAAAATAATTAGAAGATTATTAAAATTAATTGGTAAGTTTATTAATGTTTTAATCCTTGCAGTCGTAAACGGTGCAGTAGGATTCTTATGTGGGACTGCAATTACCGTATTAGGTGCAATTGGACTTGCTAAAGTACTTGGTAGCGATATTAATATGAGTTATGAGTTGATCATTGGTTTAATTATTGCCAGCGGTATTTTAAGAGGGATCTTAAGATATTTTGAGCAGTACTCAAATCACTATATCGCCTTTAAAATATTAGCAATTATTAGACATCATGTTTATAACGCGCTAAAAAGATTAGCTCCAGCTAAACTTGATACTAAACAAAAAGGTGACATTATTTCAACAGTCACATCTGATATCGAGATGCTAGAAGTATTTTATGCTCATACAATGTCACCAGTATTAATTGCGATAATTACCCAGGTGACGATACTTTTATTTATTGGATTTGTCTCTAGTTGGTATCTAGCTTTAGTTGCGTTATTAGGTTATATCTTATTAGGCGTTGTTATGCCTAAGATAGCTAGTAATAAACTAAATGAAGATGGTTTAAATTACCGAAATCATTTAGGTTCATTTAACGCATACTATTTAGATAGTATTAAAGGAATTAAAGAAATCTCTTTAAATAATCAAAACGAAGAAAGATTAGAAGGAGTTAATCAAAGATCAGATGAATTAATTAGTTATACTACTAAATTAAATAAGAGAATTAGCAAAAATGAATCAATTTATACACTGATAGTCTCACTATTTACCTTAATCTCATTTATTGTAGGAGTTATTTTAGTTAAATATAATAATTTAGATGTTGGTTTAATGATTGGCGGTGTTGTTGCAGTAATGGGATCATTTGGTCCGGTGCTAGCACTTGCTGATTTACCTCGAAGTTTAAACCAAACCTTCGCAAGCGCTAAGAGAGTATTTGCGATATTAGATGAAGAACCAGTGGTAGAAAAGAATTTAGATGGGCATAAATTTGAATACGAAAAATTAGAAGTAGCAGATATATCGTTTAAATATCTAGATAATTCACCTTATGTAATAGAGGATTTATCACTAAAATTAAAAAATCAAGAAATAGTAGGAATAATTGGTCCAAGTGGATGTGGTAAATCAACATTATTAAAATTATTAATTCGAATTTGGCCATATGAAAAAGGAAAAATTAATTATAATGATTTATCAATAAACGAGATTAAAACCGAATCACTTTTAAATAATGTTACAATGATTAGCCAAAGTACATATTTATTTAATGATACAATCTTAAACAACTTATTAATGGCTAATCCAAACGCTACGTTAGAAGAAGTATATGAAGCGTGTAAGAGTGCTTCAATTCATGATTTTATTATGACTCTTGAAAATGGATATGATCATATAATAGTTGATAACGGAGACAATATCTCAAGCGGACAAAAGCAAAGAATTGGTCTTGCTAGAGCGTTTTTAAGAAAATCAAAATTAATCTTACTTGATGAACCAACAAGCAATGTTGATGCGATTAATGAAGGAATTATTTTAAAATCACTAAGTGAAAATAAAGATAGAACGATTATTTTAGTATCTCATAGAAAATCTACAATGAATATATGTGATACAATATATAGCTTTGAAAATGGAAGGTTGGTGTTATTAAATGAATAATACACATGAAGGAAAAATATTTCAAAAATTCACTATTAAAGATATAGTTTATTTATCAATAATATCAATATTATCAATTCTAGGATCATCAGTAATGATGTTAGTGATTCCGCTTGTAACACAAATTTACGGAATTGCTCAACTTGTAACAGCGTTTCAAATTTCAATATTATTTACAATAGGACTATATAAAGTAAGAAAACCAGGATCTGTTTTATATATGTCTTTATTTATGAGTTTGATTTTAGTATTTATGAGTTGGATTATGCTTGTGGTGTTTACAACTGCCGGCTTACTAGTTGAAATTTTAGGACTTTTAATCTTTAGGAAAGGTAATAGTGATCTATCAGTAGTTATAAAAGCGAGTCTGTTTATGCCATTGACATTACCACTGAATTTTTTAATAAATTTAATTTTAGCTAAAGAAATTCAAGTTGAATTATTATCGAAAGTTCCATGGATAACTATCGTTGTTACTTTAGCAGTTATTTTAATCTCATTAATAGCTTCATTTTTAGGAGTTGTAATATCAAGAGAAATCAAAAAAGCCAAAGAAAGTAAAGAAGATGACGAATAAGATAAACCTATATAAAAAACCAATATATCCTCTTATTAGTTTACTATCTAGCATAGTAGTTTTTATCGTTGGTGTAATATTCGCTAAAGATGAGAAGATATTATGGTTTTTCTTAGGTTTATCGATTCTATATATTATTTTCGGTTATTGGAAACAACTATTACTAATTATTCCCATTACTATAATAATGATTTTAATCTTTGGAGGTATTACTTACTTAGTTGGCGGGAAATTACCAGAGACAAAATATGCTATCGCTAGAGTATTGGCTTTAATGTTATCGGTTATTCCAAATATGGCAATCAATCCATCAGACTTAATTAGGAGCATGAAAAAGATTAAAATTTCTAAGAAAATAACTTTAGGATTTATGATTGGCTTTAGTTTCATTAAAGTGTTTAAAGAAGAGGTTAGAAGAATTAAACAAGCGATGAAAACTAGAAAGACGAATGCTAGTAATATTAAAGTATTTTACAGAGCTTTCTTAATCCCACTAATATCAAGGATTGATGATATTAGTGATACTTTAAGTATATCTATTGAAACTAGAGGGTTCAGTTTTGACAAAACTAAAACTACATCTTATAAAGATATAAAAATTCATTTTAAGGATATCCTTTATTTACTATTAGTAATCACTGGGGCTATGTTGGTGATATTTTTATGAAAGCTATAGAAATTAAAAATTTAACGGTATCATATAAAAAGTTAGATAATCCACTACTTAAAGATGTAAACTTTCACTTAAATTATGGTGAAGTTGCATTATTAAGTGGTTTTTCTGGTTGTGGTAAAAGTACCGTTATTAACTTAATTTCTGGGATTATTCCAAATTTAATTAAAGCCAATTATGTTGGTGAAATCTTGGTTAATAATAAATTAATCGAAGGAAAAAAAGTAAATGAAATTTCAAAAGAAGTGGGAATTGTTATGCAAAATGCTGAACTTCAAATAATTAATGAATTAGTTGAAGATGAAATTGCATTCGGTCCAGAAAATTTAGGAATCCCAAAAGAAAAGATTGTCAGCATTGTCGATAAATATACTAGCGAACTTGATTTAGATAAAAAAGATAAAACTAAATCGTTATCTGGTGGTGAAAAACAAAAATTAATTACCGCCTCATCCCTAGCTATGGGACAAAAGATATTAATTTTAGATGAACCACTAGCTAATCTTGACAATAAGACTAGTCATTTATTACTTTCTTATTTAAAAGAGTTAGCTAAAGATGAAGGTTATGCCATATTAATTGTTGAACACCGTATTGATCAAGTTCATCAATACATTGATAAGTTTTGGTATTTAAAAAACAAAACAATTACCAATTTAGATACTCGTGAATGCTTGAAACATAATAACATAATTCAAAATAAAATTACTACAATCAATACCAATACACCACTAATTAAACTTAATGATATGGAGATAAGTATTGATAAGGAACTAATATTAAAAGATATCAATCTTTTGGTTAACAAATCCGATAGAGTTTTGATTATTGGTGATAACGGAGCTGGGAAAACAACCCTACTTAATTTGATAGCCAAGTTAATCAAACCAACAAGGGGTAATTATGAACAATTTATTTTTAAAAAATATAATCGAAAATTAGGAAATGACAAGTGGTTTTCAAAAGTTGGATATATTTTCCAAAATCCAAATTATCAATTATTTATGCCAACTGTCTATAAAGATATTAATTATAATTCTAAATCAGCAGAGATAACTAATAAATTTATTAAAGAACTCGGCTTAGAACACCTTAAGAATCGACATCCTCAAAGTTTATCTGAAGGAGAAAAAAGAAGAGTGTCAATCGCTGGTGTTTTAGCCGGTATGCCAGAAGTTTTAATTCTTGACGAACCAACGGTTGGCCAAGATTATGAATCTCTTAAAAATATTGTTGATGTAATCAATAATTATTATCAAGATACAAATGCGACAATCATAACGATTACTCATGATAAAAGATGTGCACTTGCGTTAGCTGATAAAGCAATTTTAATTGAAAATAAGAAAATAAAAGAAATTGGAGATACTAACTTAATTAAAAAATATTTCAAATGTTAGGAGAATAAATTATGGAAATAAGAAAAATTAAAGATGTTAATGAAATAGTAAAAATATTTGTTGAAACATTTAACGGAGAACCATGGAATGAATTATGGACAGAAGAAAGTGCATATAATAAACTATTTGAACTATTTAATTTTACTAACTTTTATGGTTTGGTTGCGGTAGAGAATAATCAACCTTTAGGTGCATTACTTGGTAATATTAGAACTTATGATAAAAGAAAATCTCTTTATCTGGAAGAGATGTTTGTTGTATCTAACATGCGCAGAAAAGGGATTGGCAGTAGATTATATCTTGCTGCTAAAGAAGAATTGAAACAAATGGGAGTAAGTGGAGCTTTCTTTACAACAATAAAAAATACTCAAGCTTATCATTTTTATCTTAAACACGGCGCAATTGATTTAGAAACTGGATCAGTAATGTTTCATGTGTTTTAAATAACTTATAGTTTGAAGGAGTTACGAGAGTGCTCCTTTTTAATTTTGTCATATATTCTTCACATATGTACAAAAAAATCTAATCAAATAAAGACAAGATTTTGTGTAAGCGCTTGCACAGATACATAACTATATGATATATTTTAATTGAAAAGAAGGGGGAATTGACATGATTATTGGCATACCAAAAGAAATACTTAAAGGTGAAAAAAGAGTTTCGGCTACTCCACAAACTGTTAAAAAAATGATTCGAGATGGTCATCAAGTTTTTGTGGAAAAAAATGCTGGTGTTGACTCTTTTTATTTAGATCAGGAATACATAGAAGCAGGAGCAATAATTTTAGAAGATATCAAAGAATTATATGCGAAGGCTGATGTAGTATTAAAAGTTAAGGAACCACAAGTTAATGATAAAGTTGGTCAACATGAAATTGAAATGATGCGCAAAGGCGCAATTTTAATTACATTTTTACACCCAGCTAATCATGTCAACCATGAAATGGTATTAATGTTAAAAGATAAAGGTATTACCTCATTTACTTTAGATGGTGTTCCTCGAATTTCAAGAGCACAAGCTATGGATGCGTTAAGTTCAATGTCAACCTGTGCTGGTTATAAAAGCGTTATGATGGCAGCTAATAGTTTACCTAAATTTTTACCAATGATTGGATCAGCAGTTGGAATGATTAGACCAGGTAACGTATTTGTCGTTGGATGTGGTGTTGCTGGTTTAAGAGCGATTGCGACTGCGAAAGGGTTAGGTGCTCAAGTTTACGCTTGTGATATTCGTGCTGAAGCAGTAGAACAAGCTAAATCATTAGGAGCACGAATCGTCGAATTAAATATACCAAAAGAGGTGGCCGTATCAAGTGATGGCAAACACGCTAATCATTTACCAAAAGAATATTTACTTCAAGAACGTGAACAAATTAAAGATGCCGTTCAAAATGCTGATATCTTAATTTTGTGTGCTTTAGTTTTTGGAAAACAAGCCCCAATATTAGTCACTGAAGAAATGGTTAAATCTATGAAAACAGGTAGTTATATTGTTGATATTTCCATTGATCAAGGTGGGAACTGTGCTCTAACTCAACCAGCAGAAGTGATTGAAATTCATGGAGTTAAAATTGATGGAACGAAAAATATTCCAGGGATGATTCCAACTAGTTCAACTTATATGTTTTCTGAAAATATTTATAATTTCTTAAAATACTTAGTCCGTGATAACAAGTTATATTTAGATATGAATGATGAAATTATTTCCTCAACCATAGTGACCTATAAAAATAAACTTCTTCACGAGGGTACGATTGAGGCGATGCGTCAATGACAGACTTACAAATCATTTTAGTTGTTGTGTTTATTGTATCAACAATTATTGGATATTTTTTAATCAATAATGTGCCTAGTCTACTGCATACTCCGTTAATGAGTGGAATGAACGCTTTATCTGGAATAACGATTATTGGAGCCATTATCGCAACCGCAATTGTTACTAAAGATGGGCTGGTTACTCAGTTTTTAGGTGGGATTGCGATTATAGCTGCGGTAGTGAATGTTTTTGCTGGTTTTGCGGTAACTGATAGAATGTTAGAAATGTTTAAAATTGAGGTAAAAAAAGATGATAAGTGATTTAACATACTACATTTTATCGGCTGTTTTTGTCATTATTATTTTGATAGGAATTTATTTGATGAGCCGAGTCAAGACAGCCCGCTTAGGAAATGGATTAAGTGCGATTAGTTTGCTGGCGGCAACGGTTACTATTTTATTAAAATATGAAATTGTTGATATTTGGCAAATCCATATCTACTTTCAAATCGGAATTGTTATTGGACTAATTTTGGCATTTAAAGTGAAAATGATTAATATGCCGCAAATGATTGCTGTTCTTAATGGCCTAGGCGGTTTAGCTAGTACTATTGTTGGTGGGTTTGCGTTATATCAAATTGGAGCTACCGCCGAAGCATTTTCAGTGTTTTCTAGTATTTTAGCAATTTTAGTTGGTAATATTACTTTTGTTGGTAGTATTGTAGCAGCCCTTAAACTTTCGCGTATTATTTCACAAAAACCAGTAAAAATTAAATTTTATGGTGTTTTTATCATTTTAAATGTTATATTAATGATTGCATTATTAGTTGTTAGCTTAATTGTTAAGAATTTAGAATTGGTGTATTTATTATGTGCTATCGTTCTTTCAACAATATTCGGCCTAATCTTTAGTTTGTCAATTGGAGGAGCCGACATGCCGATTACTATTAGTTTGTTAAATAGTTTATCTGGAGTGGCTGCCTCAATTTCAGGTCTTGCTATTGAGGATCCGATTCTAGTTGCAGTGGGAGCTATTGTTGGCGCTTCTGGACTAATCCTCACTCGGATTATGTCAAAAGCGATGAACAAATCTTTACTACAAATTGTTTTAGGTAAGACAACAGTAACTAAAAAACAAGTTATTGAAGATGAACCACAAGAAACTTTCGTCCAAACGAAAGATCCTTACTTAATCTTTGATGAAGCCAAAGAATTTATTATTGTTCCTGGATACGGAATGGCCGTGGCGCAAGCGCAATTTTTAGTTAAAGAATTAACCGATTTTATTAAATCAAGAGGAGGACATGTTCGTTTTGCAATTCATCCAGTCGCTGGTAGAATGCCAGGTCATATGAATGTTTTACTAGCAGAAGTTGATATTGATTATGATGATTTGTATGATATGGATTCAATTAATAACGATTTTAAAGAAACCGATTTGGTAATTGTCGTTGGGGCAAATGATGTAATTAATCCAAAAGCGAAAACCGATGAAGGGACTCCGTTATATGGGATGCCAATTTTAAATGTTAGTGATGCTAAAAACATTTTTATTTTCAATTATGATACCAAACCTGGATATAGTGGTGTTCAAAATCCTTTATATAATAGTGATGTTCACTTATTTTTAGGTGACGCAAAAGAAACACTACAAAACTTTTTAAACCACTATAAAAAATAATTAATAAGCTAAATTAATATACAAAGGACCGCCCTAGTTTGGGTGGTCCTTTTACTATTACTTGTCTAATTTTTTGATTTTTTCTATTTCTAAATAACGTGTTTTCAAAGCTTTTTCATACGGCGATTCGTCTTTTGGATGATAGTACTTTTTATTCTTAATTTTTGAAGGTAAATATGTTTGTTCATTAAGGGAATTAACACTATCATGTGGATAGTGATAAATATTAGGATTTTTACGAATGGCTTTATTGTCTGCATGTGGCGGAATTACTCCAGTATCAATCGTTTTAATATCATCCAAGGCTAGATCAATTGCAGTAATGGCGGTATTTGATTTAGGACTTAATGACATTTCAATCACAACTGCTGATAGAGGAATTCTCGCTTCTGGAAGTCCAACTTTTTTAGCAACCTCACAAGCGGTAACAACTTTTGGCGCTAAGTTAGGATTAGCCAGTCCAACATCTTCATAGGCAATGACCATTAATCTTCTAGCAATTGATTCTAAATCTCCTAGAACAATTAATTTTCCTAAATAGTGAAGGCTAGCGTGAACATCGCTACCACGAATTGATTTTTGAAGTGCTGATAATAGCTCATAAAAATTATCTTCACCAGCATCCAAGTCAAGATTTGGCATTCCCATCACCATTCTTACAATATTAGGAGTTAAATGATCTCCGTCTTGTAAGACCAAACTTGTCGCCTCTAGCAAGTTAAGAGCACTCCTTACTTCGTGATTGGAAAAACGAACAATTAAATCTAATGCTTCATCAGCAATAGAAAACCTAATATCTAGTTCTTTTTTACCACGTTCAATTACTTTTTTTATATCTTCATCCGCTAAATCTTTAACTTGATATAGATGACATCTTGAACGAATTGCTGGGTTAATATTTTGATAAGGATTTAAAGCGGTTAGTCCAATAATTGTTACCTTACCTGATTCGATAAAAGGTAATAAATAGTCTTGAACATCAGCTTTCATCCGATGAATTTCATCAATAATTAATAAAACATTATGGTAGGCAGTTGTATTACAAATGTCCATTAATTTCGCCTTATTATCAGTTGATGCATTAAAAAAGTAGGTATCTAATTGTGATTTTTCACTAAATATGATGGCAATGGTAGTTTTACCAGTGCCAGGATTTCCGTATAAAATAAACGATAAATACTTGCCGGTTTCAAGCATTTTGGTTAAAATTCCATTTTTACCAACTAAATGGTCTTGTCCAACAACTTCATTAAATTCGGTTGGTCTTAATCGATAAGCTAATGGTTTCATTGTATATCACCCTTTATTATTATACTCTATAACTTGAATATAATCAGTAAATAGAGTAAAATATATAGTGTATTTTTAAAAATAAAGGGGGATAAAATTATGAAAAAAATGTTTAATTATAAAGATCACATTGCAACTATTCCAGGATTTCCGAAAGAAGGAATCATCTTCCGTGACATTACGCCATTAATGTTGAATGGAAAAGTCTTTAAGCAAGCAGTACAAGAAATGGTACAATTTGCCAAAATTGTTGGTGCCGAAGTCATTGTAGGTCCTGAAGCTAGAGGCTTTATTTTTGGTTGTCCTGTAGCACATGAATTAGAAATAGGTTTTGCACCTGTGAGAAAACCGGGCAAATTACCGAGAGAAACTGTGACAGTTTCTTATGAATTAGAATATGGTTCAAATGAATTATCTTTACATAAAGATGCTGTTAAACCAGGTCAAAGAGTTTTAATTATTGATGATTTATTGGCTACTGGCGGAACAGTTAAAGCAACAATTGATATTGTGAGAAAATTAGGAGGACGTGTTGTTGGTGCTGCGTTTTTAATTGAACTTTTAGATCTAAAGGGTCGCGATTTAATTAAAGATATTCCAGTACTAACACTTGTTGAATATTAGAAAGCGGTGATGATGATGGTTGAGAGCCCACCACTTTTAAAAGCTCTTGAAAAAACTTTTTCAACCTATATTAGAAAGCCAAGCGATGTTGACATGATTCGCAAAGCTTATTTTTGGGCTGAAAAATATCATCAAGGGCAATTAAGAAAAGGTGGCGAACCATACATTACTCATCCGGTGGCTGTGGCAACAATTCTTGCGGAATTACATGCTGGTCCAGTAACATTAACCGCTGCATTATTACATGATACTGTTGAAGATACTGATTTAACATTAGATGATATCTCTAAAGAGTTTACACCTGAGGTGTCGACATTAGTTGATGGTGTTACTAAGTTAAGTAAACTTCAATTTAATGTTAGTGTTAGTCAAGCTGAAAACCAACAAAAAATGTTATTAGCGATGGCCAATGACATTCGAGTGGTATTAATCAAAATTGCTGATAGATTACATAATTTAAGAACTTTTAAATATTTAAGAGATGACAGGCGTCAAGCGATGGCTGAAGAAACATTAGAAATTTATGCGCCTTTAGCTCATCGCTTAGGAATGTTTAGAATCAAGGCCGAAATGGAAGATACAGCGTTGAAACAAATTAATCCAGAAATGTATTATTATGTTTCGGGATTAGTTCAAGAAAGAAAATCAGAACGAGAAGAAGCGATTAATAGTATTATTGATGATATGTCAAAACTACTTGCTGGAAGTGGGATGACTAATTTTGATATTAAGGGTAGAATTAAAAATATTCACTCAATTTATAAAAAAATGGTTTATCAAAGACGAGACTTTGAAGACATTTATGATTTATTAGCGATTCGAATTATTGTTGATAAAGTCGAACACTGTTACCATGCGTTAGGGTTGATTCATGCTAATTTTACACCCATTCCTAAACGTTTTAAAGATTATATTGCGATGCCAAAACCAAATATGTATCAGTCACTACATACTACAGTATTGGGTGGTGATGGTACATTATTTGAAGTGCAAATTAGAACTCATGAAATGGATGAAATTGCCGAATTAGGAGTGGCAGCACACTGGGCTTATAAAGAAACGAAAACCTATTCGCATGAAAAAGAACAATTTGAAATGGCCCAAAAAATGCGTTGGTATGCCGATTTATTAAAGATATCAGCTGAAAGGGATTCCGAAGATGCTGATACTTTCGTTGAAACAGTCAAAACTGATATTTTATCAGCGAACGTTTATGTATTTACTCCACGTGGTGAAGTTAAAGAGTTACCACGAGGAGCCACTCCTATTGATTTCGCTTATGCAATACATACTGAAGTTGGTCATACTATGGTTGGGGCAACCATTAATAATAAAATTGCTCCAATTGATCGTGAATTACAAACTGGAGATATAGTTAGTATTAAAACTAACAAAAATTCGAAGCCAAGTGAAGACTGGCTAAAGATTGTTAAATCAAATTCAGCTCGCAATAAAATTAGAGCTTATTTAAATACGGCAAATCGTGAAAAATTAATTGAACAAGGTCAAACGACTTTAGAAAGAGAATGTCATAAGATGCAAGTGGAAATGCCGACTGATGAGTTTGTTAAAGAAAACTTCCAAAAGCAAGGCTTGACTGACGTTACTGGCTTATATTTAGAAGTTGGTAAGGGCATGATTTCACCGAAGACAGTAGTTGCTAAAATTCAAGGAAAAGAAATTGATCGTGAGAAAATTTTGCAACGTCAAATGAAAAAAGCGACTCAACAAATTATTACTCAAAGTGATACTGGGATTTTCGTTGAAGGATTAACTAGTCCTCAAATTAAATTAGCTAATTGTTGTAATCCGGTGTACCGCGATATCATACTTGGCTATGTGTCTAAAGGGAGCGGGATTGTCGTTCATACTAGTGATTGTCCGAATGCGATTGGACTGGATCCCAACCGATTAATTGATGTTAAATGGGCCGATAATGTATCACGCAAATACGCAACATGGATTAAAATACAAGGTGTAGCTAGGCTTAATATGTTAACTGATATTATTACATCAATTAATGCTCAAGGAATTTCAATCGCTGAAGTTAATGCTAAAACTCCAACCCAATTTGAGTTTATTGTCAGTATTAAAGTTTTAGTTGAAGATTTGCACACTTTAATATCTTTAATGGCTAACATTAAAAAAGTTGATGGTGTTTCTTCAGTCAAAAGAGGGGTTAATTAATGCGTTTAGTAGTTCAAAGAGTTAGTGAAGCTAGTGTTACAATTGATCATGAAATTCATGCCCAAATCGGTAATGGATTTTTGATTTATGTTGGTATTACTGATAGTGATACTGCAGTTGAAGTAGAAAAACTAGTTCATAAAATATCTGGTTTAAGAATTTTTGAAGATAGCGAAGGTAAGATGAACCTAAATATTGATGCAATAGAGGGTGAAATGTTAGTGGTTTCACAATTTACTTTATATGCCGATATGAAAAGAGGGAATCGGCCATCATTTATTAAGGCGGCTCACCCAGATCATGCTATCCCTTTGTATGAGATGTTTGTTGAGCTTTTAGCCGCAAAACATCCAGTTCAAGCTGGGGTGTTTGGTGCTAATATGCAAATTCATTCAATTAATTCGGGACCAGTGACAATAATTTTTGATACGGAGGATTTATGATGAATTATAAAGTTAAAGGAACCTATGATTTATTACCAGAAGATTCAATTAAATGGGAATATGTCTCGGATAAATTAAAAGAGATTTTTTCTCGTTATAGTTATAAAGAAATCAGAACTCCAATTATGGAATATTCTGAAGTCTTTCATCGAGATGGTGAATTTTCTGATATGGTTCAAAAAGAAACCTATAATTTTGTTGATAAAGGAAATCGCAATATTACTTTAAGACCTGAGGCAACTGCTGGAATCATGAGATCAGTCATTGAAATGAAAAGTTATGCTCAAAATGATGTCTTAAAGTATTTTTATATTGGTCCAAATTATCGTTATGAACGTCCTCAAAAAGGAAGATTTAGAGAATTTTATCAATTTGGTGTCGAAGCGATTGGTTTAAAGAGTCCATATTTAGATGCCGAAGTGATTATGCTAGCTAGTGATATTATTACTGAATTTGGATTAGAAGGAGTTTTAATCAAATTAAATTCACTAGGTGATAATGAATCAAGAAATAACTATCAAAAAGTATTAAAAGAATACTTTGATGGTCATCAACAAGAATTATGTCAAGACTGTCAAAATCGTCTTGAAAATAATCCACTTCGAATTTTAGATTGTAAGATTGATGGACCTAAAGAAGTGGTTAAAAACGCTCCTAAGTCAATTGATTATTTAACTGATCAATCTAAAAAACATTTAAAGATTTTATTACAAGTACTAGATTTAAATAATATTAATTATGAAATTGATCATAACCTAGTTAGAGGAATTGATTATTATTCTGAAACTGTTTTTGAAATTCATGCAAATATTAAAGGTTTCGGTAACGCCAACACCTTAGGTGGTGGCGGTGGATATGATAATTTATCAACCGATTTAGGCGGTCCACAACTATCAGGAATTGGCTTTTCATTTGGAATGGAACGCTTTGTTGAGGCGTTAGAAGTTAGTGGTGCGATGCCAGAATTAACTTATGATTTAGACTGCTATATTATTACTTTTAATGAAAAATATAATACTTATGCTTCTAAAGTGGCAAAAATCTTAAGAGATAATTTATTTATTATTGATATGGATTATGACACTAAATCAGTCAAATCTAAAATGAAAAAAGCTATTAAAGCTAATCCCAAATATTTAATCTTCATTGGTGAAGATGAAGTGAATAACAATGAGGTTTCAGTGAAAAATACTGAAACTCAAGTTCAAGATAAAATGAATCTAGATAGTTTGCATCTGTTTCTAAGATTAGGAGGAAAATAAGATGTTATACACACATAATAATGGCGAATTAACAATTAAAGATATTGATAAACAAGTTAAATTAAAAGGATGGGTTAGCCGTGTTAGAAACTTAGGTGGCTTAGTTTTTATTGATCTTCGTGATATGCATGGTATTACTCAAGTAGTAGTTCACCCTGAAAACAAGTTTTATAATGAAGCTACTAAAGTAAGAAGCGAATATGTTATTTTAGCAGAAGGTAAAGTAATCAAAAGAGTTAGTCCTAATAAACAGTTAAAAACTGGTGAAATCGAAGTTGAACTAACAAAATTAGAAATCTTAAGTACTGCTAATACACCACCGCTAATTGTAGCTGATGAAACTGATGCGTTAGAAGATGTAAGATTAAGATATCGTTATTTAGATTTACGACGTCCAGTTCAACAAAACTACTTGCTAAAGCGTAATGAAATTGTTAAATCAATTAGAAACACTTTATCAGATTTAGGATTTATTGAAGTAGAAACTCCAATTTTATCTAAATCAACTCCAGAAGGTGCTAGAGACTATTTAGTTCCTTCAAGAGTTAATCCAGGTAACTTTTACGCATTACCACAATCTCCGCAAATCTATAAACAATTATTAATGATTTCAGGGATTGAAAAGTATTATCAAATTGCTAAATGTTTTCGTGATGAAGACTTAAGAGCGGATCGTCAACCAGAGTTTACTCAAGTTGATATTGAAGCTTCATTTATCTCAGAGACAGATATTTTTGGATTTTTAGAAAAATTATTTGAAAACTTAATGAGGGATGTTTTAGGATTAGAAATTAAAACGCCATTTTTAAAAATGAAATATCACGATGCCCTTTTAAATTATGGGAGTGATAAACCGGATATGAGGTTTGAAAACTTAATTAGTGGTTATAATCACTTAATAAGAGATGATATTCCATTATTTGCTGGTAAAGAACATGTTAGAGGAGTTAAATT
The DNA here is from genome assembly GCA_050953825.1 of Acholeplasmataceae bacterium. Taxonomy (GTDB): domain Bacteria; phylum Bacillota_I; class Bacilli_A; order Acholeplasmatales; family Acholeplasmataceae; genus DUQW01. The sequence continues at coordinate 285,408 of JBMNNF010000010.1, forward strand.
TTCTAATGCAAAGGAAATTACTCGCCGCGTGATTGATGAGTTAACTGAAATTGCCAAGAAAAATCATGCTGAAGCATTAGCTTTCATTCGTTTTGATGGTAATGATTATTCAGGAAGCGTCAGAAAGTTTTTAACTGAAGAAGATTTATTAGGATTAAATTTAGTCAAAGATGATATTTTATTTTTAGTTCCAGGTAAATTTGAAGATGTCAGCCAATCACTAGGAGCGGTTAGATTAGAAGTGGCGAAACGATTAAATTTAATTCCAGAAAATGTTTATCAATTTTTATGGGTTATTGACTGGCCATTACTGGAATATGATGAAGAGGAAAAACGATTTAGTGCCGCTCACCACCCATTTACTGCCCCACAAGTAGTAGATGATTTGAAAAATAGACCACATGAAGCTTTAGCTAGAGCTTATGATATTGTTTTAAACGGATATGAAATTGGTGGAGGCTCAATTAGAATCCATAACCAAGATGTTCAACAACTAATGTTTGAAACGTTAGGATTAAGTGATGAAGATATTCGGGATCGTTTTGGATTCTTTATTGAAGCGTTGAAATACGGAACTCCACCTCATGGTGGTATTGCGTTAGGATTAGATCGAATCGTCATGATTTTAACCAATACAACTAATATTAGAGATGTGATTGCATTTCCGAAAAATCAAAATGCTCGTGACATTATGAATCAATCACCATCCAGTGTTGATCAAAGTCAATTAGATGAATTAAAAATTAAGGTGATAAAAGATGAAAAGAAATGATTATATCACTTGGGATGAATATTTTATGGGAGTTGCCAAATTATCGGCAAGAAGATCAAAAGATCCAAATACCCAAGTTGGAGCTTGTATTATCAATCAAGATAAAAGAATTATTGGGATTGGTTATAATGGCTTGCCTCATGGCTGTGATGATGATGAATATCCATGGACTAATGAAGGAGATTTCGTGGAAACCAAATATCCTTATGTGGTTCATGCGGAGGCTAATGCAATTTTAAATGCGACTCAATCGTTAAAAGGTGCTCATTTATACGTTACATTATTTCCGTGTCATGAATGCATGAAATTAATTATTCAATCTGGGATTGTCGAAGTTATCTATGAAGATAACAAATATGAGGGTACCGAATCAAACATCGCTTCAATGAGAATGGCCCAATCGGCTAATATTAAACTAAGGAAATTATGAAAAAAAATAACAAATTATTTTTGACTTTGATTTTTGCGGGATTTTATTTGTTACTAGCTTTATTTGTTCCCACCACATTTTCAGTAACTATGCCTGGTGATATTGATCAAGTTAAAGATAATATCGTAATTGAGGGGGTAGAAAATTCAACAAATTTTTATACAACTTCAGTTTATTATATGACTCGAGTGACACCAATTACTAGAATGTTACTAGAATTAAGTAATAAAAATAAAGTAGAAATGATGGGTGAACGAGCAAAAACGATTAGTAATCGTGATGATTATGAAATGGGACAAGTTTCAAAAAAACACTCTTATCGAGCTAGTTTAATAAACGCTTATCGGGAAGCCAGTAAAATTGATAATACAATTTCAATCAATTATGAAGTCGTCGGATTAGTTTTATATTATAGACCTAGTAAAATCAAAGAGATTAAGATTGGTGATGTTATTACCAAAGTCAATGATGAAGTGGTTGATGAAACTAATTATCAAAAGTTAATATTAGAAACTAAACACCCAACATTTACCCTAACAATTAAAAGAGAAAATCACGAGTTTGATTTTAATTATGAATATCAAAATGATAAATTTTATTTTGAATTTTATCCAAATATTATCATAACTCAAAGTCATCCGACTTTTGAACTTCCAGGAGAAGAATCAATTACGGGAGGGCCTAGTGGTGGTCTTATGCAAACATTAAATATTTATGTAAGTTTACTAAATCTAAACTTTGGAAATTTAAAAATTGCAGGTACTGGTACGATAAATTTGGATGGATCAGTAGGAAAAATTGGTGGCGAAGTGCAAAAAATTCACACCGCTAACAAGGCTAAAGTTGACGTATTCTTTATGGCTTTATTAAACCACAATCGAAAGGTTATTGATATTGAAAAAAGTTTTGAGTATTATCCGGTTTCAACTTTTGCGGAAGCGGTTGAAATTTTACAAAATCATCTTGAGAAATGAAGTTTTAGAAAATCGTTAAGTTTACTTTTACTAAACATAGAGGAGAAGGCAATATGATAATAGGATTAATTATAATCGCGCTTTTAATCGGTTTCGATCAAGGGACAAAACATTTAGCTAAATATTTACTTGAAGATAAACCGGGATCAGTTTGGATTCCAGGAGTTTTAACTTTTAACTATGTTCCAAATGATGGTGCCGCTTGGGGCATATTTTCTGGAAAACAATTTTTCTTCTTTTTAGTAACAATTATTGCGTTAGTTGCGTTTGGCTATCTATTTACTAAAATTGACTTAAAGAAAAAGAAGGTATATACTTCAGCGATTATCTTGTTAATTGCCGGAACACTTGGTAATGCTATTGATAGATTAGTTTTAGGATATGTCATTGATTTTATTCACATTCCATTTTTAACTTATATTTTGGGTATCTTTAAAATACCTAATTTTACCTTTAATATTGCTGATTTATGTTTAACAGTTGGAATTATTTTATTAATTATTGATGTGATCTTTTTTGAATCAAAAAGAGAAAGAAATAAAGAAAGGGTTTCGTGTGTCTATGATACAGTGGAAAATAAAGGAAGAGAAGACGACGAGAATTGATAAATTTTTGCAAGAAAAGACAAATCAATCGCGAAATCAAATCCAACAATTAATTAAATCTAGTCAAGTTTTGGTTAACCATAAAGAAACTAAACCGAGTTATATTTTACGAGTTGGTGATTTAGTCAGCCTTTCTTTGCCAGAAGAAAAGAAAGAAGAAGCTCCTAAAAAAGTTAATTTAAACTTAGAAATTATTTATGAAGATGAATATTTAGCTATAATAAATAAACCTAAAGGTTTAGTTGTTCACCCAAGTGATAGTTATGAAGGAACAACTTTAGTTAATGGGCTGTTATATGAATTTGATAAGCTCTCTAATCAAAGTGAGCCGTTTCGTCAAGGAATAGTGCATCGTTTAGACAAAGACACTTCGGGGCTTTTAATAGTTGGCAAAGACGATTTAGCGCATGAAAAATTAAAATTAATGTTTCAAAGATGTCAAATTAGGAAACACTATTTAGCAATTGTCTATCATGAATTTAAAGAGTATTGTGGAAATATTGAAAAACCGATTATTAGGCATCCAAAACATCGTCAAATGATGACAACTGCTGAAACAGGAAGAAATGCGATTACTAAATATGAAGTTTTATCACAAAACAATGGTTTTGCATATTTAAAATTAAACTTAGTAACTGGAAGAACCCATCAAATAAGAGTTCACTTAAAATCAATTAACCATCCAATATTAGGAGATCCAATTTATGGGCCGAAAAAGGTATATGGAAAAAGTGGACCATTTCTTCACGCCTATCAATTAGAATTTAATCACCCCATAACTAAAGAAAAACTCAACTTTATAGTTGAGCCTCCACAAGACTTTAAATTAGAGTTAGTTAAGCGTCACCTAGTAGTTTAGTGACATTACGATAATTTAATTTAGCGTATTGCTTTAAGGTGTCAATGCCATGAGAAGTGATAATTTCTTTTAAAACTTCATCAACTTTTGGACCAGCGCCTTTTGGGAAAGTAATACCTAAAGCTCGACGATACTTAATCAACGCTACTAAATAAGCATATCTAGCAATGATTGCTGCCGCTGCCACACTATAGTGAACATTTTCAGCTTTTTCGTGGAAGTTAATATCACGATAGACAATCTCTTCATCACGTAAATAGTTGAAATAATTACTTTCTGAACAAAACTTGTCTAAAATTACCGGAACTGGTAAGTCATATTTCATACTTGTTTTTAAAATAGCTTTATTATGAAGAAGAGCTTTAATCTTGTTTAGATTAAAACCTTGTCGTTTTGATACTTCGTTATATTTAATAGGGTGTAATACCATTAATGAATGAGTTAGTTTTTCGGCTAAAATTGGTGCTAATTTAATAATTTCACGATCACTCATTTTCTTAGAATCTCTAATATTTAGTGATTCTAAAAAAGGAATATCATCTAATTTTACTAAAGCGCTACAAACGACAATTGGTCCAAAAACATCACCAGTACCAACTTCATCGCTACCAATAGCTTCATAGTCTTTCAGGCCTAAACCTTCTTTAATTAAAATAATTTCATCGGATACATCTAACCCTTTTAATAAGACGGTACCTGATTTGTAAGCGATGATTTCAACATTGCGATGAACCGCTTTAAAAAGGGCATGTTCGATATTATTTTCCACAATAAAATCTTGATATGCTATTAGCAAGTTATTAAGATTTTCTTGACTTAATGTAATAGAAAAATATTTCAAAATATCACCCCTTTTCACCTAATATTATATCACGCTTTTTGAAAATTTGCGAGGACTTTTTATGAGATTTGAGACCAAAACTTTAGAATTTGATAAGATTTTAAAGCTAGTTTCTAGACACGCTGTATCACATCGTGTTAAAGAAACTATTTTAGATTTACCAATTTATACTAACTTAGAAGTTGTTAGTAGTTTGTTAAATGAAACGAATGATGCTTTAGAGGCAATAATCCGCTCATCTAATCTTTCGCTTGATCCAAAATATGACATTATCGAATCACTTAAAAGATTAGAAATTGGTTCCATTTTACAAACTAATGAATTATTGTTGGTCCATATCTTTTTAAAAGAAGAGGCAAGACTTAAAAATTATTCGTTTAATTTTAAAAAGATTAAACTTTCATTGCCTCATCTTCAAAAATATTTTGATGATATCAATGTGCATGATGACTTACTAACACTACTAAATCAAACCATTGACCCAGATGGAAATATTTATGATACGGCTAGTTCAAATTTATTAAAGGTCAGAAGAATTCTTCAATCTAAAGTGGCAAGCGTGACTGAAAGAATGGAAAAACTAATGAATAAATACTCTGAATATTTAAATGAAAGAGTCGTAGTTATGAGAAATGATCGTTATTGTTTATGCATTAACCAATCATTTAAAAACAAAATTAAAGGGGTAGTTCATGATATTTCTAGCAGTGGTCAAACTGTATATATTGAGCCTGAAGAAATTAGAAGTATTACTTCAGAAATCGAGTTTTTAAAAGTAGAAGAGAAAAAGGAAATTTTAAAAATATTAGCTGAGGTTTCCAATAAATTAGCTATTCATATTGAAACCCTAAAAATCAATTTAGAAATTTTCTTAACGCTTGATTTAATTTATGCTAAAGCGAGTTATGCAAAAGAGGTAAGTGGAGTAATTCCAAAAGTTAATAATAAAGGTATAATTGATCTTCATTTAGCAAGACATCCATTAATTGATCCTAAAGAAATTGTACCAATCAATTTTTATTTAGATGAAAAAGCACCAACAATGATTATTACGGGTCCTAATACTGGTGGTAAGACTGTTGCTTTAAAAACCGTTGGCTTACTAACTTTAATGACGCAATCGGGATTACTAATTCCAGCTCATGAAAAATCAGAAGTAGCCATTTTTGATAATATTTATGCTGATATTGGTGATGAGCAATCACTAGAACAATCTCTGTCAACTTTTTCGAGTCATATGACAAAAATCAAACGAATTGTTGATAATGTTACTCCTAATGATTTGATTTTAATTGATGAATTAGGGAGTGGTACTGACCCCATTGAGGGAACGTCATTAGCCATTTCAATTTTAGATTATTTAAGAAAATATCAACCAAGATTAATTATTACAACACACTATTCTGAATTAAAAATATACGCTTTTGAATCAAATGATATTGTTACTGCCAGTGTCGCTTTTGATACAGTAACTTTAGAACCTAAATATCACTTACAAATTGGCTCTACTGGCTCGTCTAACGCGATTTTAATCGCTAATAGACTAGGAATTAACCAAGAGATTATTGCTAACGCTAAAAAGCGTGTAAGCGGTCATCAAAGTGATATTGCTAAGATTATCGAAAACCTAGCCATTAAAGAACAAGAACTATTATCCAAAAAGAAAGAATATGAAGATAATTTAGTAACTCTTAATGAAAAAATCGATAAATATGAAAATTTATTATTAAAAAACCATCAAGAACAAGAACGGGCTTTAAAAGAAATTAGAGATAACGAAACTAAGATATGGAATGAAAAACATTTAGAAATTCAACGACTTATCAAAGATTTAAAATCAAGAAAAGAGTTATCAGCTAAAGAAGAAGCCGAGATTAAGAGTGCCGTTAATAAACCACATACTAAAAAACACATTAAGACTGATTATAACTTTAAGGTTGGCGACTATGTCTTAATCCAATCATATCAACAAAGTGGTTTTATTAAAGAAATCAAAGGTGATGATTATTATATTGATTTAGGACCGTTTGTTCTGAATTTTAAAAAGAGTGATTTAATTTTAACACCAAGACCAAAACCTGATCAAAAACTTGAAAGAAGAAGTTCGCGTGGAGGTGGTGAAACACCGATGAAACACGCTAGCATTGAGTTAGATTTAAGAGGAGTTAGATATGAAGAAGTTCATGAACTTTTAGATAAAGCGATTGATAATTTATTGTTAAGTAATCTTAAGTCATTACGAATTATTCATGGTTATGGAACTGGAGCGGTGAAAAAGGCAGTTCATGAATACATTAATAATTCAAATTTAATTAAATCACATCGTCCTGGTGGCGAAAATGAAGGGATGTTAGGAGTAACGGTGATTACCCTTAAATAAAGCATTACAATTGTTAAAAATAAGCTTATAATATATAATCATTATGAATAACAAATAGGAGGTAATAACAATGATTGAATATAAAGGCGAAAAATTTACTGATGTTGTTGGAAAAGGATTAGTCGTTGTTGACTTTTTCGCTACATGGTGTGGACCTTGTCAAATGATTATGCCTGTTCTTGATCAAATTGCTGAAGAAGACAAGGCTGTATCAATTTATAAAGTTGACATCGATAAATATCGTGAATTAGCAATTGAACATCAAGTTAGAGGAGTACCAACTTTAATTTTATTTAAAGATGGCCAAGTAGTTGACAGAGCTTCTGGATACAGACCAAAAGCTAAAATTGTTGAGTGGATTAACTCATACAAATAAAAACATGAATTAGATTAAATTGTCATTTCGTAAGTAAAAATATAAAACAAAAAAATGATAATAAAAGGCTTGATATCGATATTAAATCGGCATCAAGCCTTTAAATTTAATTTGAATAAAAAAACAAAATAACCTTGACAAATATATATATATATATTATTATAAGGGTGAAATAATAACATACCTGACTTTTGTAAATATTTTAATAATAAAGGCACTTTTAAGCTTTACTAAGCCCAGAGGTGCCTTTTCATCTTCTTGCGAATTAAAAGTTGTTAAAATAATTTTTTTATCTCTTCGTTATTTTTAGTAAATTGGTTTAATTTTATACCATAATATTGACTAATTAACGTTAAATTTTCATCGATATAAAGTAATAAATATTTGTTGTTGGAGATTTTTACAGCTTGATATTTTCTTAAAGAGTCGACTAGTGATGTTAGTGATATTTTCTTTTTTAATTTTTTAACTTCAATTACTCTTAATAAAAATAATGTTACCATACAAATTAAAAAGTGTCCTCTAATTGATTCCATTTTAGAGTGATATACGGGTCTTGTCTCTAAGGTTGTTTTTAAGACTCTGAAAGAATCTTCAATTTGCCATAAAGCTTTGTAGGCATCTACCACTTCAAGTGGTGGTGCCTTTATTTCACTTGTTACGAATAAGTTAAATCCATCTAGTTCACTATCAATATCTACTTTTTCATAGTCAATAAACCGTTCGGTATCAACTTTTAACTCTTGGCCATCTTTATCATATGATATCTCTTTTATAAATTTAGAAGTATGACCAAATAATTCTCTTTTATATCCGGAAGGAGTCTCTACCTTCTTTTCTAATTTTGTTAGGGCGACATCTCGCTCATATTTAGTCTTTTGAGCGTAGTCTCTTGACCAATAAGCTATCTGAAGTTGTGGGATTTCAACTTTTACTTTTTTACCGTCTTTATTAGTGACTGTTAGAGTATCAAAATAGTCGACTCTAGATTTATATTTAGCCATTAAGTTTCCTTCTTTATCCAATATTTCTTCATATCCTTTAGGGTCAATAATCCAATCTTTTATTTCCTTTTTCGCTCCACGAACGGTTTCTGAGAAAATATAACCATCTCCATCTAAATAAGTTTTAGCTATGTTTTCACTTGAGTTTAAACCTTTATCTGCTATTCTAATTACTTTACCTTTAATGTTGTGCTTTTCTTTCATTTGGCCAATTACTTCATTATAGAAAGGATATTCTGATTCGTTTCCTGGATATATTTTATAATCAATTGGAATTTTATCTTCATCTAATAATAAAGCTAGTCCAATGATCGGTGAATTAGTATTTGACTTGCATGGTCCTTTTTGCATATAATCATGTGGCTTATCTATTTCAAAGAAGAAGTTTGTACAGTCAAAATACACTTTCTTTGTATTGGTCCTATATCTTTTACCATACTCACTTCTTATGTATTCAAAGATGGCTGTATCGGCATTATTACTCCCCAATGCTTCAATCGCGTCATACATTTGAGCTTTAGAAAAATCATAATTGTGATAAAGTGAATTATACATCGATTCATACGATTCAAGTTTAGAATTAGGATTTAATGCACGCGAATATACTAATAATTCAAAAACGTTAGATAAAGAATATCTAGCGTTTTTCCTAGACATATAAATGGTTGCGTCAACCAATTCTTTAAGTTGTAACTCATTATATAACCTTTTTAAAGGAAAATATCCAAGATGAATTAATTTCTTTTTATCTGTAGGTATCGGATCTAAAACTGAATTTTTCCTTCTTTCATTTTCCTCTTTAATCCAATTTTGAAAATATCCAATTGGATCAACATATTCTTTTTCTAAATTATCTAGATATCCTAAAGATTTAAATGTTTTTTGTCTAACATTTTTAATTTTCGGATCATAAACAGAGTCAACAATTGATAAATATACCCTTCCATATTGAGGGGTCTTTTTTAGATATAAAGCCATCTTTCCACCTCTTTGTTATCAAATTACTTCTATATTTATATTATATCATAATTCGCAATAATACGCAAGGGAAATGATAAAAATAAAATTTTACATTTGACAAATAAAAAAGGCTTTATAAAGCCCCAAAGTAGAAATTAGAATAAAATTAATTAAAAAATATTTCTTGCGTATTTACAAAAGACGGGAAATTTAATTTGAATAAAAAAACAAAATAACCTTGACAAATATATATATATATATTATTATAAGGGTGAAATAATAACATATGTAAATACATAATATTCATAATTTTGAAGTAAGGAGTAGATATATATGTTAAGAAAAGTAATGGGAATTTTATTACTAATGGTTTCGGCTATATTTATTACAAGTTGTAATAAGATAAATGCAGAGGATAATGATGAAGAATTGATAGTTTCTTATGAATTGGATCCTGAATTAGAAGCGAGAATAAATGCCGAACATTTAGAACAATGTGGATGGAAACTGATAAATAAAAATACTACAATTTTTTATGGATTATACAATGGAGCAGCTGTGTTCTTTTTACCTGGTGATGCTGATTGGATAGAAACACACACAATCTCCTGTGTGGAATTTAAGTATCGTAATAGTTGGATGATGAAAGTTTACAAAGATGGTGTGTTTTATGATATGGTAAAAGATATAGATGCCATCTTTAAAAATAAAGTTTTAAACCAACGCCATATTGAATTAATTGGAGAAAAACATCGTAGTACTCATGGTATAACTGACTAGCGTATAACAATGATAATTTTTAAAAAAGTCTTTAAATAACATGATACCTCCAAAGTAGACACATGAAATAAACAAAAAAGTTTAGATTCATGTAAAACCTATGGTTATCCAATTTGAAAGGCGCGAAAATCGCGCCTTTTTATTTTATTATTAAATTTATTATTATTTTATAGTATAATAATAAAGGTGTTAGAAATGAATGGAATTTTATTAATTGATAAACCATCTGGAATTACTTCATATGATGCAATTAGACAATTAAAGAAGAAAATAAAAGGTGTTAAAATTGGTCATGCTGGAACCCTAGATCCATTAGCGAGTGGTTTACTCATCGTTTTATTAGGAAGCGCCACTAAACTATTTAATCTTTTAATTAATGATAGGAAAAAGTATAGTGGCACAATTATCTTTGGTCATTTATATGATTCATATGATATTGATGGCAAGATTATTAACACTAAAAAGCCACAAATTACTGAAGACGAAGTGATTCAAGGTTTTAATCACTTTCATAATTATACTTATATGCAAACGCCACCGATATATTCAGCATTAAAAGTTGATGGCAAAAAAGCCTATGAATATGCTAGAGAAGGTGAAGAAGTAGATTTAGCACCTAGAGAAGTAACTATTCATAATTTTACCAAGACTAGCAAATATAATAACTATGAAGTTAGTTTTGAAACAATAGTTTCGAAACGAACCTATATTAGAAGTTTAGCCTATGATTTAGGCAATTATTTAGGTGAGTTTGCCGCCCTAAAGGTGCTAAGAAGAGAAGAAATAGGACCATTTAAAGTTGTTGATGCAACGTCTATTGATGATTTTAAACTTATTTCAATCAATGAATATTTTAAAAATTATGAGAGCTATCAATTTGATCAATATACTACTAAACTAGTAAGAAATGGTGTTTGGCTAGATAATAGACAAACTGACACTAAAAATGAATTTATTATCTTAGATGAAAATGATGATGTATTGGCATTATATGAACCAGTAGGTGACGGCAGATATCGTCCCAAAATTATGTTTTAGGAGTTAATATGAAAGTTATTAAGGGAAAATATCAAAATATTAAAAATGATTTACCATTAGCTTTGGCCATTGGTAATTTTGATGGTGTTCATTTAGGCCATCAAGAACTCATCAAGCAACTTTTAACATATGATGATAGTTACCAAAAGGCGGTGATGAGTTTTGCACCTCATACAATGCAATTTTTTACCCATAATCAATTTCAAACGATTCATACAGTAGAAGATAAAATCAATCAACTGAAAAAATATCCACTTGACCAAATCTATTTGGTTGAGTTTAATTTAGAATTTTCTAGTCTAGAAGTTCAAGACATGATAAACTTTTTAAAAAGCATCAACGCGAAAAAGATCGTGGTTGGAACTGACTTTAGATTTGGTAAAAAAGGCTTAGGTAAGCCTAAAGATTTGGCTAGTGATTTTGATCTATATATAGTTAATGATATATATTATGAAGATACTTTAGTCTCATCAACCTTAATTAAGGACTATATTACTAATGGCAATTTAGAATTAGCAAGAAAGTTATTAAACCATGAATATATAATCTCAACGATTGTGATATCAGGGAATCAAATCGGTAGAAAAATTGGATTTCCTACCGCTAATTTAGATTATGATAATGTCTTACTTCCACCAAATGGTGTTTATTTTGTCAAAGTATACCACGATAATAATAGTTATTTGGGCATGGCTAATATTGGATATAATCCGACAATTAATTATAGTAAAGAGAAAAAAATGGAAGTGCATATTTTAGATTTTGACAAAACTATCTATGGTGAAACTATCAAAATAGAGTTGATTGAATGGTTAAGACCAGAGAAGAAATTTAGTTCAAAAGAAGAACTAATTCATCAATTATCAAAAGATAAAAAAGACATACTTAAATTATCAAAAATGTATTAAATATGTTAAAATATACATGGGAGTGTGATATTGATGAAAATGATTATCGCAATTGTATCAAATGATGATGCTAATCGTGTTCAAAAAGCGTTGGTAGAAGAAAAATTATTTGCAACTAGATTGGCAACAACTGGTGGCTTTTTAAGAGCTAGAAACTCAACATTTTTAATTGGGGTAAATGATGAGAGAGTTCCACAAGTTTTAGATATTATTGAAGCACACAGTAAAAAGAGAACTAAAATGGTTCCAAATACGATCATTAATGAATTTGGAACTTATAGTGCATTACCAATTGAAGTGGAAATTGGTGGAGCTACCGTCTTCGTTTTAGACGTTGACCAATTTATTAAGATTTAAATCAATTGCATATTATTTTAAATATGCTATAATTTTAAAGGACGTTAACGAGGATAATGGATGCCGCCTTATCTTCAGTTAAACGAGAAAGGAAGAAAGAGAATGGCACTAACAAAAGAATTGAAAGCTCAAATCATTAAAGAGTATCAATTAGATGAAAAAGACACTGGGTCAGTTGAAGTACAAGTAGCATTATTAACTCATGAAATTAATGAGTTAAATGCTCACCTACAAGTACATCCAAAAGATTTCCATTCAAAACGAGGTCTATTCATGAAAATTGGTCATCGTAGAAGCTTACTTGGCTATTTACGCGATAATGATGTTGAAAGATATCAAGCATTAATTCAAAAATTAGGATTAAGAAGATAAAAAGGACTCGGTCCTTTTTTCTTTGAATAGTAAATTGTAATTTAATTTCAAAAAAACAAAAAGCACGAATTACGTGCTTAAAAAGCTATAAAAATAGCTAAGATTATATTATTCGTCTAATAATTTATCACAAATATCTTTAGGAACAAGGTGTCTTAGGTTACAAACAGGACACCAATCAATTGGAAACGGAAGACTAAACTCTTCCATATCCATAGCGTAATTGCCGAATTGAGTTTGAAACTCAAATCCGCAATTAAGACACTTCATATCTACATAAGTATTTAAATCAGGTGCACTTTTAAAGATTTCCCAAGAAACAGGCTCATATTTAATTCTTTTACAGGTGCGTAAATATTCTTGATATTGAGCTCTTAACTCTTCGCGATTTTTCTCAATTTTAATAACATTAAATAAACGTTTAGCCATAATCAATATTCCTCTTTTCATTTTTATATGTAGGTAGATATGAATATTCTAGATTAAGAATCATCTTATGCCCACATTGGCATAAAATAGGATCATATTTAAAACATCTCATAATCATTTTATGCCAAGTGAGATTAGATTTCAATTTATTATGTTGAAAGTAATTAATTTTTTTAGTTAACTTTTTAGTTCTATTAGTACGATTTGAGTAGAAACCGTAGTATCTAATTTGATGAAAACTTTCATCAAGAATATGTCTAATTAATCTTTTAATAAGATTATGAGGGTGTTCTTTGATAATTTCTGGGGTTCCATCACCTTCATGAGGAGTATATTTCCAAATGATTTCATTAGTTTCACTATCAAGAGACAGTAAATTAGATTCAGCTATAGGAGGGTGAGAAGCATATCTGGCTAAATATTTAGCCGTCTCATCAGTAGAATCAAACTTTTCTTCCTCTTTAATTTTAGGCCCATAAGAATAAAAACCTTCTTCATATTTTTTAGATATGAAGTTACGAAGCTTTTGAAAGTCATTATATAAAGATTTATCACCAAAATCTTTTAAACATTTACTCATATTATTAATAAAACAATACATAAAGGATTTTCTTAATCTTTCGAAAGGAAAGAAAAACAACCTTTTCATATTACCATGTTTATCAACAGTAGCTTCAGCGATTAAGATGTGTAGATGGGGATGACAATTAAGACTTCTACCAGATGTATGCAAAAACGCAGCAAACCCTAATTTTCTATCAAGTTTTTTATCTAAACTTGATTTAGTAATAGTAAGATGAAGAGCTTCATTAACACTTTGAAATAAAACATGAAATAACTTTCTACATTTCCAAAAGAAAGGTCTTAAGTCATAGGGAACTGAAAAGACAAAGTGTCTGTGATGGACATCTAACAATTTAGATTTAATAGCGAGTGCCCGTTCATCACGATATCTATGCCCACAAGAAGGACAAAACCTAGAATTACAAGATAATCCAGTTAAATGAAAATTATCACAATTAGGGCATTCATAAAACAGATATCCTTTAGTTAAATCTCTACAACCAATCATAGCTTCAACATTTTTGATAATAGAAGGTCTTAACTTATCACCATATTTGAGTTTAAAAGAAGGCCAATACTCCTTAAAAAGATCTTGGATTCTAACATGTTTACTAGTTAGAGAACGAATATATTTTAGATTAACTAATTTAGTAAACTCATTATTATAAACGTTAGCTCCGGCAAGGCGAGCAACGTGTAAGGCATCTTTATAATGATATTTGATATAGTTACTAATATTCATACTTTCATTATAGGATATAAGAAGAAAAAAGAAAAGGCGATTTTACAAATCGCCCCAAGTGGAATTTATTCCGCTTTTAGTTTTGTATATTGACATTTTGGAAAGATGATACTAAAATATAGACATCAATTAGTTGTAGGAGAAAACAATGGAAGTAGTCGAAAATAAGAAAAAGAATCCTTATTTCTATCTTTATATGGGATTTGCCCATTATTCATTAATTTATAGTTTGGTAACGGCCATTATGTTATTAGTCATCAGTGATGGATTAAGATGGGGCCATCCAGCGATGTTATTACTTGGTTTAGTGACGCTTTTTTTACTGATTGTCTCATTTATATTTTTAATTATTTATTTTGTAAAAAGCAAAGAAGAGATTTATCAAAAGCGCCACAAAACGGTCATTACCTTTTTAATTTTAAAACTTATTCCCAATCTTTTAGTCTTTATTTTTATTCTAATTATCGCTATCTAAAATTAGAACTAGTTTATTGTTGATTAAATAATTCTAATAATTTTGTTGATTTAGTCGCGAAACTACTGTAAAGGACCTTAGTATAGGTCTTTTTTCACCTTTTGGTGAATTGAAAAAGTAATTGCCCTGTTATCGAAATTGCACTTTTTGACATAGTAATTGCTTCATAAAAAGAAGGGAAAAGTAAAATTCAAATAATCCTCTTGTATTTAGTATTAAAACTTGATAAATTATTGGTGAGAAATGAATAATATTTGGGCATGTTAAAAACGGAGTAATTGCCTCTTGAAAAAGTAATTGCCCTATTTAGTTTGTCCCCAAGTTAGTTCAAATTGATGATTTTACTTCTTATTAAAAAGTCTGTTTTTGATTGTTAATTCATCAAGATTTATTTTCTCGATACCGAGTTTTCTAGCCGTATCTTCTCCAAATCTTCTAGTGAAGACTTGGTATGGAGATTGCCCGCCTAATTTAACTCTTGTTAGTGTGTTAATAGAGGATATGGCTAGATTTAACTCGTCTTGTGTTACATTATCAATAGATCTTCCTTTAGGGAAAACTCGTCTTAATAAAGTATGTGATTGTTCAATTGTTCCCTTTTGATAAGCACTATTTGGGTCGCAGTAGAATACTTGCGTCCTTTTTTCTTTTGTTGCTACACTACTTTCAATTGCTTCAAAATTTTGAAATTCATGACCCCTATCAGTTAGAATAACTTTGAAAATCTTTTTGAAACTTTCGTTTCCTATTTGTTTTTTCAATTTTATCAAGAGCTCTTTTTACCTCTTTTTGTGTATGTTCTGGTAAAATTCTTGCTATCATGAACCCAGACCTTTCGTGAATTAGAGTTAAAAATACTTGACTATCACTTTTCTTTCCTTCTACACAGTCCATCTCAAAAATATCGATTATATTATTTTGAGATATATAATTTATATAGTCTGTGTAAGTTCTAAAGGATAACCTAGGGTCAAATATTTCACTCTTTATCTTTTTCTTTCTTGGCTTTCTACGGACCTTAAGTGGCATTTTGGCTTGTGATACTTTAATAATTCCATCATCGATATATCGGTATACCGTTCATTCGGTTACATCTAGATCATTAGTCCTAACGATATGACCTACTGAAAGCCCTCTTTGAATACCGTCTTCAATAATTTTTTCAAGCTCTATCACTTTTTCAAAAGGTAGGTGAATTCCCCTTTTTGAATTTCTGTTTCTAATCCGGTAATATTCATGGGCTTTTTCGGCTATGTATTTAGCTTTCTCAGATGATAGACAACTGCCATTTTTAGATTTTGGACAAAAGATACATGTATAGGGAAACCTTTCAAGTTTATGGCATTTTACCAGATTATTATTCATAAATTTATAAGTTTCGTTTTTGTACATGTAACGGTTTTGTTTTACCTCTCGTCTGATAGTAGTAACGGTTCGTTTTAAAGATGTTGCGATTTCTGTTGCGGTATTACCATTTTCAATTAGACTTTGAATTAATATTCTTTCAGGTAATGTTAAATGATATTCTCGTCCCATAATTTTTCACTCCTTTCTTGAACTTGGGGACTTAATATAAAAATATAATATTTAATTCAAAATGCCAATGAATAAACGAAAAAAAATCAATTCGACGCACGGCGGTTTCGGATTGATATAGTAATTGCCCCTAACATATTAAAGAGTGTTATTTGAATTTCAATTCAAGTTTTTCACCTTTTAGTATCTTATTAAAAGAAGTAATCAATAATTCATGGTATAATATTTAAGATTAGTGAAATAGAATATGTTAGAAAAAGCATATAAAATGAAGGAGATTTTATATAATGAAAAAAGTATTTAAAACAGAAATTGGTGGTCGCGAATTTCGAGTAGAAATTGGTGAAGTTGCCAAGCAAGCCTTAGGTTCGGCTTTAATTTATTACGGTGATTCTACGGTATTATCAGTAGTTACCAGTAAAGAAGATGATCTTGACCGTGATTTTTTCCCGTTAATGGTAATTTATCAAGAGAGATTATATGCAGGAGGTAAAATTCCCGGAGGATTTTTACGCCGTGAAGGACGTGCAACGGAAAATGAGACATTAACTTCTAGATTAATTGACCGTCCATTACGTCCATTATTTCCTGAAGGATTTTATGATGATGTTCAAGTAGTTAATACGGTTTTATCAAGTGATGAAAATGCTTCAACTGAAATGTCTTCATTAATTGGTTCAAGTATCGTCTTAAGTATTTCAAATTTACCGTTTGATGGTCCGGTTGCTGGGGTTGTTGTTGGTCGAGTTAATGGGAAATTAATAATTAATCCAACACCAGAAGAGTTAGAAATAAGTGAAATTGATTTAACAGTTGCTGGAACTAAACATGCGATTAATATGGTGGAAGCTGGGGCGAAAGAAGTGTCAGAAGAAGTGATGCTAGAAGCCATCTTATTTGGACATGAAGAAATTAAGAAAATTATTACCTTCCAAGAAGAAATTGTTAACGAACTACAACCTGTTAAATTAGAAGTTAAGCCAAAAGAAGTTGATGAAACATTAGTTAAAGAAATTAATCAATTAGCTTATGATAAGATTTCGGTAGCCCTTCAAACATTTGAAAAGAAAGCTAGAGAAGAAGCGTTACAATCAGTTAAAGATGAAGTATTTAATAAATATGAAAACACTCAAGAGTTTGAAGTGTTAAAAGAAAGTGATCAAGAAAAATATCATAAGATGTTAGATCAAATATTAGAAAATATTATTTCAGTTGAATTCCGTAGACTAATTACTCATGATAAGGTTAGACCTGATGGGAGAAAAGCGAATGAAATTAGACCACTTTCATCAAGAGTTGACATCTTACCAAGAACTCATGGATCAGCATTGTTTACTCGTGGACAGACTCAATCATTAGGAGTTGTCACTTTAGGGGCATTAGCTGAAAAACAAATTATTGATGATTTAGGTGTAGCAGATTCTAAAAGATTTATCTATCACTATAATTTCCCACCATTTTCAGTTGGGGAAACTGGAAGATATGGTTCGCCAGGACGTCGTGAAATTGGGCACGGGGCTTTAGCCGGGAGAGCTTTAGAACAAGTCCTTCCTTCAGAAGATGATTTTCCATATACAATTCGAGTCGTATCAGAAATTTTAGAATCTAATGGTTCATCGTCAATGGCTTCAGTATGCTCGGGAACGATGGCGTTAATGGCAGCAGGAGTTCCTATTAAAGCGCCAGTTGCTGGTATTGCGATGGGATTAATTAAAGAAGGAGATAAGTATATTATTCTTTCAGATATTCAAGGTTTAGAAGACCATTTAGGTGATATGGATTTCAAAGTTACTGGAACGACTGAAGGAATTACCGCTTTACAAATGGATATTAAGATTTCAGGAATTAATGAAGATATCTTAAGAGAAGCTTTAGCGGCAGCTAAAGAAGGTAGATTACACATTCTAAATCATATGAATGAAACCATTCCTATGGTTAGAGAAGAATTATCAGATTATGCACCAAAAGTAGTTATGATTCGCATTAATCCAGAAAAAATTAAAGATGTTATTGGTTCTGGTGGTAAGATTATTACCCAAATTATTGAAGATAATAACGACGTTAAAATCGATATTGAACAAGATGGTCGCGTCTACATTATGCATCAAGACAGAAAATGGATTAATTCAACTGTCAAAGTCATTGAAGATTTAGTTAGAGAAGTTGAAGTTGGTCAAATTTATGAAGCGGTTGTTAAGCGAATTGAATCTTACGGAGCGTTCGTTGAATTATGGCCAGGAACTGAAGGATTAGTTCATATTTCGAAAATAGCTAGAGAAAGAATTGATAAAGTTGAATCGGTTTTATCATTAGGTGACCAAATTTTAGTTAAATGTATTGGGATTGATGATAAAGGTCGAATTGACTTATCTAGAAAAGATGCAATGAAATAATGATAATGAAAAAAGCTCCAAAATTTTTTGGAGCTTTTCTCTTGGACATTAATTATTTCTTTCTAAAGCAGAAGAACCAGTCTTGGCATTCCATTTCGACTTTTTCTTTAACGCCAGCCATTCTATCACCAGCTAATTTAGTAGTTCCTGCTGGTGGAACGATCATTGGTTCACCTGGTACCCAGTCAGCTGGAGTGGCAACACCTAATTCATCAGATGTTTGTAAGGCTTTGATGATTCTTAATAATTCATCAAAATTACGTCCAGCTGATGAAGGATAGTATAAAATAGTTCTAATAATTCCTTCTGGGTCAATAATGAATACCGCTCTTACTGCCGAAGTTGTATTTCCAGTGCTAGGATGAATCATTCCATATAAGTGAGATACTTCCATTGAAATATCAACAATTAATGGGAAAGTCACTTTAGTATTTTTGTAGTGACGATATTGTAAGTGTTCAATGGCTCTTAACCAAGCGATGTGTGAGTGTAGTGAGTCAACTGATAATCCGATTAATTTAGTATTTAACGCTTCGAATTCAGGTTCTCTTTGAGCGAATGTAATGAATTCGGTAGTACATACTGGTGTAAAGTCAGCTGGATGTGAAAATAATACTACCCAATGACCTTTGAAATCTTCTGGGAAGTTAACTGGTCCGTTTGTTGTTTGAGCTTTAAATTGTGGAGCTTTATCTCCAATTAATGGTAATCTTGTCATAGTTTGTTCCATAATATTCCTCCTTATTTATTCTAAATTTTTATATAACTAACTATATATTTTATCCATAATTATTATATCATATATCGCGATTCTCATAAAACAAAGCGCATAGTTTAATTATAAAAACAATAAATAACACGATGTCACATATTTAATAAAATTTATGAGTTTGAAATATTAAATAATATTTGATATAATCATTTATAGTCAATGGAAGGTGACCGAACTTTTTAATAAAGGTTAGGAAAGTCCATGCTAGTACTAACTGTGATGTTAGTAGTGATTGTGCCTGAGGAAATAATAACTCAGGGTACTAATTTATTAGTAACGGCGGATCTTTAAACTCACGTAGTTTAAAACCTGAAAGTGCCACAGAGACGATACTAGCTGCGAAGCTAGAGTGAAAAGGGTAAACCCCACAAACTAGAAACCCAAATTTTGGTAGGGGCACGTCGACACGCGAACAAGAAGCGATGAAGACGCTTCGAAAGAAGAGATAAATGGTCACACCCGCAAGGGCACAGAACATGGCTTATGCACATTGGCTTATATGAAAAAAAGAGCGAATCACGCTCTTTTTCTCTTTTTAATTGTATTTGAAATTAATTTTTGAATTTCTACTACGAAGAGTGGAGTAATTGATAATCCAATAACAATTAACCATTCTACTAAGTTTAGATGTGATAAGTGGAATAAATCTCTAGTAAATGGGAAAACGATTGTTAGTAGTTGAAGAGCTAAACTGATAATAAATGCAAATAATAAAGGTTTATTAAATTTAGTTTTAAAGATTGAATTTCTTTCACTTTTTACATTTAACGCATGGAATAATTGGGAAATGGCTAAAACCATAAAAGTTAAAGTAGAGGCGTTCATTAATCTAGCAGTTCTTAAGGCATCGCCAGTAGCACCTTCAGTATTTGGATAGATAAAGAATCCGATAACAAAGGCACTAAATGAAAGCATTCCTAACATAGCTCCTTGCCAACCAATTTTAAGTCCTAAACCATTGGCGAAGAAAGATTTTTTCGGATCTCTTGGTTTTTCTTCCATAATATCGGCTTCTTTAGGTTCAAGACCAATGGCAATCGCCATTAGTGAGTCAGTCACTAAGTTGACCCATAAAATTTGGACAGCAGTTAAGGTAGTCACCGCTTCGGAGAAGATGAATGCTCCTAAAATAGTTCCTAAGAAAATAGTAATGATTTCACCAATATTACAACTTAGTAAGAAGTGAATGGCTTTTTTAATGTTAGCATAAATCCCTCTACCTTCACCAACTGCAGTGACAATTGTAGTAAAGTTATCATCAGTTAAGACCATATCGGCAGCGCCTTTGGAAACTTCAGTTCCGGTAATTCCCATCGCTATTCCAATATTAGCAGTTTTTAAGGCTGGGGCATCATTGACACCATCACCGGTCATCGCGACAATTTTATCATGTTCTTTCCACGCTTCCACAATTCTTACTTTATTTTCTGGACTAACTCGAGCATAAACTCGAATATGTGGTAATAGTTGGTGAAATTCTTCATCAGATAGTTTGTCAAGTTCTAATCCTGATAAAGCCATATCATCATCGGATTTAATAATATTTAACTCTTTGGCAATGGCCATTGCGGTATTTTTATGGTCACCAGTAATCATGATGACATCAATTCCAGCGCGGTTGGCTACCCTAATCGCATCTTTAACTTCAGGTCGTGGTGGATCAATCATCCCCACTAAACCAACTAGAGTAATATTATTTTCTAAATAATCGTGAGTTAATTTATCAAGAGGCAAGGTTTGATCAATTTCTTTATAACCAACTGCTAACACTCTTAAGGCGTCACTAGTCATCGCTACGTTGGCCGCTTCATAAGCTTTAATTGACTTATCGGTTTCAACCGAACGGCGTAACATGACATCTGGTGCTCCTTTGATTACGGCATAACGTTTGCCGTTAAAATCATGAACAGTAGTCATTAATTTTCGTTCAGAGTCAAATGGTAATTCACTAATACGCGGATTATTATTAAAGATTTCGATTGGATTTTGATTTAATGTAATTGCTAAATCAACAAATGCGACTTCGGTTGGATCACCAATTTTGTGATAGTTATTTTCTTCATCAAGATTAACTTTAGTGTCATTACATAAAACACCATACGTTAACAATTGTAATAGATTATCATCAACCGGAGTATTTTCATTAATTGGGATGATGTTACTATTTGAGTATACTTTAGTAACGGTCATAACATTTTGCGTTAGAGTACCAGTTTTATCACTACAAATAACCGAAGTAGAACCTAGAGTTTCGACTGCAGGTAAGCTTTTCATAATCGCTCTTTCCTTGGCAAGATTTTGCATACCTAAGGCCAAAACGATAGTAATAATTGCTGGTAAGCCTTCAGGAATCGCCGCGACCGCTAAAGCCACAGATGCCATAAATGATTTTTGCCAAACTTCCCAACCAACGCCACCGCTACTGAAGTAATAGTGTTCAGCAATATTGATGCCAAAGATAAGAAGTGTGATTACTACAGCGATTATAGCAAGAGTTTTACCTAATTTAGCAATTGATTTTTGAAGTGGAGTTTGATCGGTTTTAGCAGCTGAAATCATCGTTGCAATATGACCAATTTCAGTATCCATTCCAGTTCCGGTGACTAAACCAACACCACGTCCATATGTGGCAACAGTTGACATATATCCCGAGTTAATTCTATCACCTAGGGCCACTTCATCTTGGGGAATAATTCCAGCTTTTTTATCAACAGGAATCGCCTCTCCAGTTAAGATGGCTTCATCAATTTTTAAGTTAACCGATTCAATAATTCGTAAGTCAGCTGGAATATAATCGCCAGCCTCTAATAAAACAATATCACCCAAAACTAAATCACTAACATCTAGTACAATTTCAATACCATCACGGATAACCGTAGTGTGAGGCGAGGACATTTTTTGAATCGCTTGTAAGGCTTTCTCAGCTTTCGCTTCTTGTGCTACACCTAAGATGGCATTAATTAAAATAATCGCAATTACTAAAATACCTTCAGCATAATCAGCAGTAACAAAACTTAAAATAGCTGCGATAAATAAAATTAAGATCATAAAATCTTTTAACTGATCAAAAAATCTTAAAATTAATGGTCTTTTTTTTGGTTTTTCTAATTCATTTTTACCATTTTGAGTTAATCTTTCATTGGCTTCTTGTTGGGTTAATCCTTTTTTAAAATCAGTATTAAAGTGTTTTATTAGATCTTCAGTCGTCATTTGATGGAATTTCATAATTTTCTCTCCTTGTGATAAAATAAAAACCTCAAAAAAAGGTTTTGAGGTCTTGTTACAAGCGGGGCTTGAAATTAACCGGGCGATATGCCGTGCTGACGATTAATTTAGGTTTAACTACTCCCCTCATGTATATATTTTAGCATATAAAATTAAATGTCTATAATTTATCTTAAATTATATGAAATAAAAAAAGTGGAATAAAGATTCCACTTTTAGTAATTAATAATTATTTTTTAGAAGCAGATGCATCTAATCCAGCAGCTTTATAAGCAGCTTTAGCTAATTTAGTGTACCCACCATCTTTAATAGATACCCCAGCAAGACCGGTAATATATCCATCAGTATTAACAGTAACTGAATTTGGTCCGTTAGCTAAAATTTGAGCTTCAATTGCTTCAGCTTGTTCAAACCATTCTTTACCGATTTCAGAAACTGGTTTCATGTTATAATCAAATTTTAATTCTTTTTTAGTTTTAACATTCCAAGCTAATCCAGAACCATCAGCTTTTAAAGTTGATTGTCTACAGTCAATAAAAATAGATTTAGCTTTTTTCTTTTCCACAACTAATTCTACCCAAGTAATAGCAGAAGTTCCGTCGTAGTTTGCGCTGTGTTCAAAAACAACAAATTTACTAGCTTTAGCATTGTCAACAGCCTTTTTAGCTAATTTAGAGTAACCGCCATCTTTAATTGAAACTCCAGCAACGCCTTGGATGAATCCCTCTTTGTCAACAGTTAAATTGGTACCATTAGCTAAGAAATGATCTTCAAGAGCTTTAGCTTGCTCATACCATTCTTTACCAATAGCAGAAACATCTTTCATGCCATAATCTTCCTTTAATTCTTTTTTGGTTTTAGTATTCCATGCTACAGCAGTAACTTTATTGTTAGCATCCTTGGTAACCTTTCCTTGACGGCAGTCAATATAGAATTTAGCAATTTTGCCTTTTTCGATTGTAACAGTAACTGAAGTAACTTGAGGAGCTCCGTCATATGTAGTTCCTACTTCGAATGCAGTAAATTCTCCGTCAGTCTTAAATTCTTTCTCACCACATCCTACTAATACTAATGCAGCAACGAAGACTAAAATCATCGCAAAAAATCTTTTCATATATATTCTTCCTCCTTAATTTTTTGAAATGTGAAGTTCTTTTCAACTCTCTTACAATTATAGAATAATTGCCATTATAAATCAATGAAAATCATAAAAAACAACGATAAAACCGGTTTAAATTTATATTTTTAATGGATATGACTAAATAGTTAGTTTATAATAGAAAAAATGAAAGAAAAATGATAAAATATGTAGTGAGGTTTACATAATATAGATATGAAATTAGATGAATGGACAAAAAGACAAAATCGAATCAGAAACTTCTCAATTATTGCCCACATTGATCACGGTAAATCAACACTAGCCGATAGATTGCTAGAATACACCCAGACAGTTAGTGAACGTGATATGAAAAATCAAGTTCTAGATTCTATGGATTTAGAACGAGAACGCGGGATTACTATCAAGTTAAATGCAGTAGAGGCAGTTTACAAGGCGGATGATGGCAATGAATATATTATGCACTTAATTGACACTCCAGGGCACGTCGATTTTACTTATGAAGTTTCAAGATCATTAGCAGCTTGTGAAGGAGCTATTTTAGTCGTTGATGCCGTTCAAGGGATTCAAGCTCAAACATTAGCCAATGTTTATTTAGCACTTGATAACGAATTAGAAATTTTACCAGTGATTAATAAAATTGATTTACCAAGTGCCGATCCTGAAAGAGTGAAACATGAAATAGAAGATATTATTGGAATTGACACTTCGAATGTTGTCTTAGCTAGCGCTAAAGATGGAATTGGGATTAAAGATATTTTAGAGATGATTGTTCGTGATATTCCAGCTCCAAAAGGGGATGCAAACGCTCCGCTACAAGCGTTAGTTTTTGACTCGTTTTATGATCCATATCGTGGCGTAATTCCTTTAATTAGAGTCAAAAACGGAACGATTAAGAAGGGCGATAAGATTAAGTTGATGGCTTCTAATCAATCATATGATGTAGTTGAGGTTGGTGTTTATTCGCCACATATGACTGAAAGAGAAATTCTTGGCCCTGGTTCTGTAGGATATGTCGTAGCGACGATTAAAGATATTTCCAATGTTAAAGTTGGAGATACGATTACTGATGCAAAAAATCCGGCCAAAGAACCACTACCAGGATATCGGAATTTAAATCCAGTAGTCTTTTGCGGATTATATCCAGTTGATAATGATGATTATATTAATCTAAAAGAAGCTTTAGAAAAGTTAAAATTAAATGACTCATCATTAGTCTATGAGCCTGAAACATCTCAAGCATTAGGCTTTGGCTTTAGATCTGGATTTTTAGGACTGTTACATATGGAAATAGTCCAAGAAAGAATTAGAAGAGAATTTGGGGTGGAACTGATAGCGACAGCACCATCAGTGATATACCACGTTTATTTAAATAACGGCGAAATGATTAAAGTTGACAATCCATCATCGCTACCTGAACCACAATCAATTTTGCGAATTGAAGAACCAGTGGTCAAAGCCAATATTATGTCTCCTGAGACATATGTGGGACCAATTATGGAAATTTGTCAGGGTAAGCGGGGTCAATTTGTGACAATGTCATATATTGATAAATCACGAGTCTCAATTGTTTATGAATTGCCACTTTCAGAAATAGTTTATGATTTTTTTGATAGATTAAAGAGTGCTACTAAAGGATATGCATCATTTGATTATGAGTTAGCTGGATATAAGGAAGCTAAACTTCAAAAGATGAATATTTTACTAAATGGTGAAGTAATTGACGCTTTAGCGGTAATTGTTCATCGCGATTTTGCCTACCGAAGAGGCAAACAAATTACCGAGAAAATGGCTGAAATAATTCCGCGGCAAATGTTTGAAATTCCAGTTCAAGCGTCTTTAGGATCTAAAATTATTGCAAGATCAACGATTAGAGCTTTAAGAAAAGACGTCTTGGCGAAATGTTATGGCGGGGACGTTTCAAGAAAGAAAAAGTTACTTCAAAAACAAAAAGAAGGAAAGAAAAAGATGAAAGCTATTGGCCGTGTTGAAGTTCCTCAAGAAGCTTTCTTAGCAATTCTTGCACATGGAGATGACTAATGTTAGGTCTATATATCCACATTCCGTTTTGCCATAATATTTGTCACTACTGTGACTTTGTTAAGGTTGGAGTGAAAAAGAAAGAATTAAGATTGCAATATCTTAATACTTTAATTAAAGAATTAAATAAGTATCAAAATCAATTTAACAAAATTGATACGATTTATATAGGTGGTGGGACACCAAACACATTAACTAATGAAGAATTAATTATGTTGTTGGAGGCGCTAAAACCAATTAAACCAAAAGAATTCACAATTGAATTAAATCCAGAAAGCTATAGTGATGAACAAGGTGAAATCTTTAAAAAATATGGAATTAACCGAGTTTCAATCGGAGCTCAAACGAGCAATCAAGGATTGCTTAAGTTTTTAAATCGAAAGCATAATAATTCGCAGGTAATCCATACAGTATCTAGCTTAAAGAAACTTGGAATTAAAAATATCAACTTAGATTTAATATTTGCTATTCCCGGACAAACATTAGAGATGATTAATCAGGATTTAGATTTCTTTTTAAAATTAGAAATTCCGCATTTATCTTATTACAATTTAATCTTAGAAGAAAATACATATTTCCATTATTTATATAATAGAAATGAGTTTTCAGAAGTCGATGATGATACTTCTCGAAAAATGTATGAACTTATTATTGAAAAACTTACCAGTTTTGGATATAATCATTATGAGATTTCTAATTTCTCTCAACCAAATTACGAATCGCTCCATAATTTAAAATATTGGGAAAATCAGGATTATATCGGTATTGGTTTAGGTTCACATGGGTTAATTAAGGGTAAGAGAATGTATAGTGAAAGGTCATTTAACAAATATTTAAAGAATACATTATATAAGGAAGAGACCTTAACTAAATCAGATCAAATTACCGAAACATTAATTATGGGGTTAAGATTAACTAAAGGGATTAAGATTAACCAAGTTAATTTACAATATGGGATTGATCTTCACCAATTATTTCCTAAAATAGAGGAGATGAAAGAATTGAAACTATTAACCGAAGAAGATGGTTATTTAAAATTAACTAAAGAAGGAATCTTCTTAGGCAATCAAGTCTTTCAAATATTCGTATGAAATATATATTAAGAGAATTTGAATATTATCTTCGATTGGAAAAAGGATTAAGTGATAATACAATTAAATCGTACTTGAAAGATTTAGACCAATATACTAATCATTTGATGAAATACTATCAAGTTGATAATCCCGAACAAATCGAAAGAAGGTATATTGAAAATTTCTTGCAGACATTACATCGTCGTAAATTATCGCCGAAGACAATTGCTAGAAAAATTAGTGCGATAAAAAGTTTTCATCATTTCTTGTTTAATGAGAAAATTACACCAATTGATATTTCTAGTGATTTTCAAACTCCGAAGATACCAAAAAACTTACCGACCGTTTTATCGGTCGATGAAGTAGTGAAAATACTAGAAATTTCAGAGGTTGATTCTCCGCTTGGCTATCGTAATAAAGCACTATTAGAGTTGATTTATGGATCAGGCCTGCGCGTTTCAGAACTACTAAATATACAAATGAGCGATGTTTTCATCGATAAAAGGTACGTTTTAGTCAAAGGAAAAGGTGGAAAAGAGAGAATTGTACCAATCTCTGATATCGCAGCTATTGCCTTAAGAAAATATATGATTGATGGAAGACCGAAGTTAATTCGAAGGCCACTTCCATACTTATTTATTAATAATGAAGGTGGTAAACTTTCAAGACAAGGATTTTATAAAGTGTTGCAAGGACTAGTAAGTGATGCTGGAATTGAAGTTAACGTATCACCACATACATTAAGACATTCGTTTGCAACACACTTATTAGAAAACGGAATTGACCTCCGTAGTTTACAAACATTACTAGGTCACGAGGATATCTCGACCACACAAATATATACCCATATAAGTAAAACAAGAGCACGTCAAGTATACGACAAATCTCATCCAAGAGCAAAGGAGGCTAAATAATGGAATGGATTAAAGACTTAGAACAAATAGAAATAATTTACTTGGTAGTTGGTTTCTTATTAGTAGTATTAGTACTCATCATCTTAGTTGTAGTGTTAAGAATCTCGAGAGAGATTGCGAGTAGATCACTTAAGATGTCAGAGGAAATTCTTAATACCGATACTGGTATAGTTACTAATATTAAGATAGTCAACCGCAGTTATATTGATAATGAAATTACTGAAATTGGTATGATTTATCAGAAGAAAAAAGTTGTCATTTTAGAAGAAAAAACAAGGGTTAGCGCTCGTAATAGATTTGAATATGTTATTACACACGCTCAGGTAAGAGAGTTGTTGGGTGTTGATGAGTTCAAGATAAAACGAATTAAATTTTATTACGAAAATAGTGTTGGCAACATTAAAAAATCATCTGCAAGATTAACTAGAAGAGAAATTAAGAAAGCATTAAAGCAAGAGAAAAAAGATTACATCCAAGCACTTAAAGAGAAAAGATATAAAGATGGAACATTTACCACTGGTGATAGAATTTCTATTTTCTTCCA
Organism: Acholeplasmataceae bacterium; assembly: GCA_050953825.1. Lineage (GTDB taxonomy): Bacteria > Bacillota_I > Bacilli_A > Acholeplasmatales > Acholeplasmataceae > DUQW01. The sequence continues at coordinate 313,888 of JBMNNF010000010.1, forward strand.
AAACATTTGTGCTCCATTTAAAAAAGCTAGACACAATAGTGTAATTAAGAGAAACAAAAAGATTGCTGATAGAAAAGCTCAAAAAGAAGTCGAAGCAGAAAGACAAAAATTAATTGAAGAACAAAAATTAATTCTGGAACAAATTCAAAGAGAAACAATGAAAAAAGAATCACGAGAAGAATTAAAGGTTGAAGAATTAAAGAATGAAGAGTTAAAAGCTGAATTAGAAAAAGCTAAAAAAGAAGCAAAAGAAAAAGAGGAAGAATTAGCTAAAGAAGAAAAAGCAACTTCCGAAAAAGAAGCAAAAGAAAATAAAAAGGACAAGAAAGAAAATAAACAAGAAGAAAAAAGTGTTGAAGCTGATGTAGTTATTGAGGAAGAAAAAGTTGTCGAAGCTGAAGTAGTCATAGAAGAAGAAAAAGTTGATGACGAAAAAAATGACAATGAATCTGAAGAAGAAAAAACTGAAGAAGTTGAAAAAGAGGCTTCCAAAAAAAAGAAAGATAAAAAATAATATTTTAAAAACAGATTATCATTAAATAATTAGTTAAATTAAAAAAATGACTTTTTTTCAAGTCATTTTTTTATTTATCATGAAAAGAGAAAAAACGTAAGTTTAGCAAAAGTAAACTTTTAAGTAATTATTTTGTAATGTTTAAAATTGGAGTTTCAGATTAATAAAACTAAACAATATTAAAGAAGTTAATATCGTGTTTAATATAGGCACGTTGTAAGCAATCGAAATCATGTCATTCGTAGAAATGCTGATGTCAATTTATCGTGAAAAAACAACTAAAAAACAAAATTACCAAATAATGGTAGTTTTTGGCTACAACACACATATTTATTACCGAGAAGACCGAAATTTAGCTAAAAAAGTTATCCACACTTTCCACACCGAATCGGTTGACCGCTTTGTAATCAAAACAATTAAGGGTTTACATAATATATATTATAGGAACAAAAAGAAAATTATAAAAACGACGAAAGTTGTTTTATTGTGGTTAGAATATTGATGTTGATGCCGTTTAAACGATTGGAAATAAATAATTTAACCAGTTAAACTGCTTATACTTCTTCTTGTGACCCAGTTTATAAACAAAATAGAAGCTCAGAGACAAATCGGAATATCATTGCTTGTACTTTCCTTAATCTGGATGTGTCATCGCTCATAAAGCATGTTTTTATGTGGAAATCTATTCATTTTTTGAATTGATTATATATAGTATAATTTTGATGTACTTGTACTTCTTCTACTCTTCGGGTATATGTGTGTATTTTTTCTTTCGAAAATATGACGCTCTCTGATCAAATGAAATGTATTCAATCATACAATAACTAAACTCGTTTCATTCTAACAAATTTTATGCAATATATATCAATTTATAAAAAATATAAAATAATCGAATTTACGATTTTTAACTATTTATTATTTTTGTAAATAAAATTTAATATTATTTTTTTATTTATTTATAAAAATTACATATTAGAAAAAAATCTATTTTTAATCTATTTAGAAAAAATCTATTTTAAGTAAAATTGACATTTTTCGTTATTTATTATTTTTATAAAGTAAGTGAATTTACTGTTTTTATCTTAATTATATTATTTATAATTAGTATATATGATTCATTTATTAAGATTTTATTTTTATTAATAACTTCTTCTGATTTCGATAACTTATTTTAATTTGTTTTATAATAAATAATTTTTTGTAAAAAAATCTATTTATTATAATTATAAATAACTTAATTTATATTTTTTATATTTTAGTTCAATTTATTGTTTTTTCGTAATTTATAAAAAATATAAAATAATTCAATTTGCTGTTTTTATCTAATTTATAAAAAAATATAAAATAATTTAATTTATACATTTGGTATGGCAAATCGAAATTTATTTAGATTAGTAATCATACATCTCGATTTGTCATTTGAACAACAAAAAAATAGTAGATTTATTGTGTTGAATTTTTTATAGTATTCTAAATAAAAAAAGGCGTCAAATTGACGCCTAATCTGTTATTTATTATTTTGCTCTCTTTTCTTTTATAGCTGCTTGAGCTGCTGCTAATCTTGCAATTGGTACTCGGTACGGAGAACATGACACATAGTCTAATCCTGCCTTATGGAAGAATTCAACTGAACGCGGATCTCCACCGTGTTCACCACAAATACCAATCTTTAAATTCTTGTTTCCTTTATGTCCTAATTCAACCGCCATTTTAACTAATCTGCCAACTCCTTCTTTGTCGATAGTTTGGAATGGATCAGATTCAAAGATTCGTTTATCTTGATAGTCTTTTAAGAATCCGGCAGCGTCATCTCTTGAGAATCCGAAAGTCATTTGCGTTAAGTCATTAGTACCAAAACTGAAGAAATCAGCTTCTTTGGCAATTTCATCAGCTAAGAAGCAAGCCCTTGGAATTTCCATCATAGTACCTACTTGATACTTTAACTCGATTCCTGATCTCTTGATTAATCTATCTGCAGTTTCAACAACTACCTTTTTAACATATTGTAATTCTTTAACATCACCAATTAATGGAATCATAATTTCTGGGACTAAAGTCCATTCTGGATGAGCTTTTTGAACCTTGATATAAGCATTAATTAATGCAGTAGTTTGCATCTCAGCAATTTCAGGATAACTAATTGATAATCTAACACCACGATGTCCCATCATTGGATTGAATTCATGAAGTGATGTTACAATGGCGTTGACGTCTTCTGGATTTAACCTTAAGTCTTCAGCTAAATCTCTAACGTCAGCCATACTTGTTGGTAAGAATTCATGTAATGGTGGGTCTAAATAACGAACTGTAATTGGATAACCTTCCATAGCTTCGATTAGCCCTTCAAAGTCTTGTTGTTGGATTGGTAATAATTTATCTAAAGCGATACGTCTTTGAGCTCCAGTTCTAGCTAGAATCATTTCTCTCATCGCTTTAATTCTTGTTCCTTCAAAGAACATATGTTCAGTTCTAACTAAACCAATTCCTTGAGCGCCGAAAGCTAATGCTTGTTTCGCATCTGCTGGAGTGTCAGCGTTAGTTCTAACGCCTAATCTGCGGTGTTTGTCAACCCAACCCATAAATTCTTCAAAGTAACCTGAAATTTTAACTGGGACAGTTCTAACTTTTTGTCCGTAAACATTACCGACCGTACCATCTAGGGCAATCCAATCGCCCTTAACTAGTCGTTGACCACCTAATTCAAAGAATCCCATTTTTTCATTAATGAAGATGTTGTGGGCTGATGTAACACAGGTTTTACCCATTCCACGAGCCACTACTGCTGCATGAGATGTCATCCCACCACGTGCAGTTAAGAATCCTTCTGATAAGTGCATCCCTTCAATATCTTCAGGTGATGTTTCTAATCTTACTAAAATTGAAGGTAGACCTTGTCGGTGAAATTCTAATACTTGATCAACATTGAAAGCCACAACTCCGGTGGCAGCACCTGGAGATGCTGGAAGACCAGAACCAATTGGCTTGATTTCTTTTAATTCATCTTGGTCAAATGTTGGATGTAGTAAGTTATCTAAATGTTCAGTTCCGACTAACATAATTGCATCTTCTTCAGTAATTAGTCCTTCATGAACCATATCTACAGCAATTTGTAGTGCGGCGTGAGCCGTTCTCTTACCACTTCTAGTTTGAAGTATATATAGTTTTTCATTTTCAATAGTAAACTCAACGTCTTGCATATCTTTATAGTGAGTTTCTAAGAATTTCATAATTTCAACGAATTCTTTGTGAACTTTAGGTAATACGTCAGCTAATGTATCTAAATGTTCAGGAGTTCTAGTTCCGGCAACAACATCTTCTCCTTGAGCGTTCATTAAATATTCGCCAAACACTTTATTTTCACCAGTAGCTGGGTTACGGCTGAATGCCACTCCGGTTCCTGAAGTTGGTCCCATATTACCATAGACCATTTCTTGAACATTAACGGCAGTTCCCCATTCACTTGGGATTCCGTTCATTTTTCGGTAATAATCAGCTCTTGGGTTTTCCCATGATCTAAATACTGCCGAAACAGCTCCTAATAATTGTTCTTTTGGATCAACTGGGAATTCAGTGTTAGTGTTTTCAAAATAGATTTGTTTGAATTTTCTAACCATTAATTTTAAGTCTTCAGCAGTAAATTCACTGTCTAATTGAATTCTTCTATCATGTTTCATTTTGTCGATAAGTCTTTCGAATTTAGACTTATCAAAACCTAAAACGACATCAGAATACATTTGGATAAAACGACGATATGAGTCGTAGGCAAATTGTGGATTTCCAGTTGCTTTTGCTAATCCTTCAGCTACTTCATCATTTAAACCTAAGTTTAAGATGGTATCCATCATCCCTGGCATTGAAACTCTAGCGCCAGATCTAACAGAAACTAATAATGGATTTTTGGCATCTCCAAATGTTTTACCAGAAATCTTTTCTAGTTTTTTAACGTGATCAAAAATTTCTTTTTCGATTGATGCAGAAATTTTTTCTCCATCTTTGTAAAATTGAGTACAAGCTTCGGTAGTTACAGTGAAACCTTGAGGAATCGGTAAACCTAATTTAGTCATTTGTCCAAGGTTAGCTCCTTTTCCACCAACTAAATTTCTCATTGTTGCATCTGTTTCATTAAACAAATAAACAAATTTTTTTGACATAAATACACTCCTTTATAATAGTATTTTTATAAACTCCTATATTATTATAACATAATAATATGTTTTCATGTTATTTAATCATTTTGTAAACCTTTTCATAATCTGTAAAAATAAAGAAGGCCATCATAAATTGAGGTCGGACTCATATTATGATGGCCTAGAAGGAAGAAAATTTGAAACTTTTTTAATATTGTTTGTTGATAAACATATGGATATGTTTAGCTATTTCTCTTGGTAGAATATATAAAAGAGAATGTCCAAATTCACTATATTCAATTATTTTTGAAACTTTCATTAACGCGTAGTAATTTTCCATTACCATTTCACGTGGTGTTAAAATATCATTAACTCCAACTAAATGTAAAACTGGACACTCAATATAATTGATTGTATGATTACCAGCAATATAGAAATTATGTTCACTAGACATATTAAAGGCGGCCATCGCAAAGATAGCTTCGCATAATCCTCTTTCTTTCATAACTTCGTTAATTAACGATAAATAATAATTATCATCATCTGGCTGTTTGCCGTGGAAGAAAAACTTATCCATAAATTCCATAACTCCATTGATATTTTTATTCTCAATGGCTTCTAAAATTGGTTTAACATCTGGATCATCTCGTAATTCGTTGGCACTTCTATAAGTGTCAGCCATTAAGGTGTTTCCTTCTTCATCTTTTTTATACAAAGCGTAACCACGATAAGTAATGGACGAGATTAAAGTAAGGGTTTTAAATTTATCAGGATATTGTCCTGCTAATTGTAAGGCCACACCACCACCTAGTGAAAAACCGACAAGGTGCGGATCTTTAATATCTAAAGCTTTGATAAATCTCATAATATCTTCGACATAATCGTCGATGGCATGAACTTTACGGTAACAAGTAGAATCCCCAAAACAACGTAAATCAACGGCATAGACGGTATACAAATCAGGATTGATTTGTTGAATCAACTTTAAAAATTGATAACTAGAGGCATAATTACCGTGAATTAAGATTAAGTTGATGTTACCTTGACCAGATTTTAGATAAGCTAATTTTTCGCCATTTTTTAATTGTTGGTAAATCTTTGTCATAATTTTACTCTCTATATATTTATCTATCTAAGAATGTGATGATATCTTGAACTGCTTCTAAATATTTGTCAAGAAAAATCATATGTCCACAATCATCATAATCAATTCTTTCAGAGACACTTTGTAAGGCGTTATAATTATCATCAGTCATCGCTTTAGGAGCTAGAATATCATCTTTTTTCCCCCATAAATGTAAAACAGGACAAGTAATATTTTTAATAGTGTTAGCACCAGGTGAATAAAGTGAAGCTTCAGCTGACATATTTTGAGTCGATAAAGCCCAGTTAGCATCTAATAAATTCTTTTGTTTAAATGCTTCAGCTACATATAAATCTAATTCAGCATCTGGAATTGGATTAAATGATAAGTTAACTAAAGATTCTTTCATTGTTGCACGATCATTAGCTTTAAAAATTTCTAATCCGGCACCGATGGCGATATCATTAGCCATATCTTCTGCGGATTTAAATGCACTCTTTTCGCCAGTTAATCCATTAACACTATATGTTGGATAACCTTTGTGTGTGGTTGAGGCAACAAGAACTAATTTTTCAACTAATGCTGGATGAGCTGCTGCTAATTCCATTGCAACCCCACCACCCATTGACCAACCGATAACATAAGCCTTGGAAACGTTTTTCGCATTCATAAATAGTACAACATCATCAACTAAATCAGCAAAACTAGTAATTCTTGTATTATGTGTTGAGTCACCAAACCCACGGAAATCTGGTGCTAAAACATGATACTTAGTTTTTAGCTCTTTAATTGCTCTTAACCAATAAACACTACTTGACAAGTTACCGTGTAATAATAAAACTGTTTTGGTAGCTTGTGGATTTTCTTCTAAATAAGCATAAGTTTCGCCATTAGAAAGTTCAATATTTTTCTTTTGGTAAGTTAAATCAATTTCTGGAGTAATGACACCAATATTAATATAAAGTGGCATCACATTTTCATTTTTGTGAGTTACAGTGAGTACAGCTCTACCAGCTGCTACTCCCTTTACTTTAATAGTTGGACCATCTTTAGTTGCTGTGGCAACATCACTACGATCAACGGAAATAGTGTAGTCAACTTTTTTAGGATTAATCGTTAAATTGATTGTTGCTTCTTCACCAATTTTAACTAGTACTTGATCACTTTCAACGCTTAATTCGGGATCTCCAGAACAACCTACAAGTCCAAACACACTGGTGATGACCAGTGAAAATGCTAATATATACTTAATTAATTTTTTCATTGTTATCTAATTATTCGCTTTCTAAGAAATTTATAATATCTTTAACTGATTCTTCTCTCTTATCATAGAAAACCATATGACCGCAGTCATAATAATAAATCAATTTTGAGTTGTCTCTTAAGGCATTATAGTTATCTAATGTCATATATTCAGGTGCTAACCAAATATCTTTGGAACCCCACATGTGTAACACTGGACATTTAATGTTTTTAATGGTGTCACTTCCTTTAGAATAATGTGATGGTTCAGCTGACATATTAAGAGTTGAAATAGCCCAGTCAGCATCAATTAAGTTAGCTTGTTTTAATGATTCACTAGCATATAAAGTTAATTCCGCATCAGGAATTGGTTTAGAAGCTAGTGAAACTAGTGCTTGTTTCATAAACTCAAGATTTTGAGTTTTTTGAACAAATAATAATGGTGCAACTTGAACTGGGTCAGTGGACATTTCTTCAGGTGAGGCATAGCACTCGCCAACTAATTGATTACCGTCAGCATCTTTTTTAAAGACCGGATAACCTTTATGGGTTGTTGAACCAATTAAAACCATTTTAGTAACTAGTTTTGGATGATTAGCGGCTAATTCCATCGCAACTCCACCACCAAGTGACCAACCAAATACGTGAGCTTTTTCAACTTTCTTTTCTTTTAAGAATAATGCCAAATCATCAGCTAATTCTTTAAAACTAGAAATTCTATTGTTGTATGTAGAATCACCAAAACCACGTAAATCAGGTACTAATACATGATATTTTCCCTTTAAATCTTCAATCATTCTTAACCAGTGAGCACTGCTTGAGAAGTTTCCGTGTACTAATAAGACAGTTTCTTTTCCATTAACGTTTTCTTCTAAATAAGCTAGTGTTTCTCCGTTAGATAGTTTAATTTTTTTCTTGTCTAAATTTAAATTCATAAAATACCCCTTTCTATATTTTGAATTCTTTTATAGGATTATTAATAAATCCGTAGGTCAAACTTGTATAAATCCATGGATTTTCAAATGGTGAAACATGTCCGGTATTTGCCATTTTAATTAATTGAGAGTCTTTAATATTATCATGAAGATATTGTTGTCTCGCGTATGGGAATAAAGAGTCTTCATCACCACCAGCAATTAATGTTTGAGCGGTAATATCTTTAAGTTTATCTCTTGAATCATGAGATAGGCAACTTTTAGATAATCTATAAACAGTTTCTCGATAGTCTTTTGATTTGAAAAATTCAACTAAAATTAATTCTCGATGTTTCATCCACTCTACTCGTGTTTTAAACCAAGTTGGACCGTAAAATTGTGGAACTGTTACTAAGTAAAATAAGTAAGGATCGTCTCCTCTTGCGGCTGACATAAAAGTTTTAAAAATTTCAACATCACGTTGATTAACATGAGCTGTAGTATTAAATAAAACTAATCTGTCAACTAAATTTGGATATCTTGAAGATAAATTAATCCCCACATATCCGCCATAACTAATTCCCATAACTGAGATACATTCGTATCCTAAATACTTAATAAAACTAGCAATCATATCGGCTTGATCACTAATTGTGTAATCATAATCAACTTTTGATGACTGACCTTGATCAATAAGATCAACTCGAATTAAGGTATTATGAGTTTTTAAAGGTTCAACAATTGGTTCCCAAGAATCAATAGTCATCATAATACCATTTAAAACTAGTATAGGCTTCCCTTCACCTTCTACTAAATATTTAATATCAAGATCATGGTATTTAAAAGTTTTTAAGAAATGTCCCACTTTTAGATTTTAAAGTCTAATGCCGGATTGTTAATAAATCCGAAGGTTAAACTTGTATAAACCCAAGGATTTTCATATGGTGAAACATGTCCGGTTTTAGCCATTTGGACAAGTTGGGAATTTTTGATGTGTTGATGAAGATATTCTTGTCTTGGATAAGGCAGCAAATAGTCTTCTTCACCACTAACAATGAGCGTATGAGCAGTAATATCTTTTAGTTTATCTTTGCAGTCATGTGATAAACAACTTTTAGCTAAACGATAAACTGTTTCACGATACGGTTTAGATTTGAAAAATTCGATTAGAATTGATTCTCTAGTTAACATCCAATCATTTCGCGTAGTATACCAAGTTGGACCATAAAATTGAGGAATTGTGGCTAAGTAGAATGCATATGGATCATCACCTTTAGCTGAAACTAAAAAGGTTTTAAATAATTCAGCATCGCGTTTATCAACATCCGCGGCAGTATTAAATAAAACTAGTCTATCAACTAAATCAGGATATCTTGAAGCTAAATTAATTCCAACATAGCCACCATAACTAATTCCCATAACTGATATTTTAGAATATCCTAAATGTTTAATAAAACTAGCAATCATATCGGCTTGATCACTAATTGTGTAGTCATAATTAACTTTTGATGACTGTCCTTGATCAATCATATCTAACCTAATTAAAGTATTTTGTTTTCTAAAAGGTTCAGCGATTGGTTCCCAAGAGTTTATTGTCATCATAATGCCATTTAACACTAGTAGAGGTTTCCCTTCACCTTCCACTAAGTATTTAATATCGAGATCGTTATATTTAAAAGTCTTCACTAAATTTCACCCTATCTTTCTCTGATAAAATGCCGTAATGGCAGGCATCATTAAATAACTCTTCTCTAAAATCTGGATGAGCTATTTTAATTAAGGCGATTGCTCTTTCTTTCAATGTTGTTCCTCTTAATTCAGCTACCCCATACTCAGTTACAACATTATCAACATCGGCTCTTGATAATGTAACTGCTCCACCTGGTGTAATAATTGGTACGATTTTAGATTTAGGTTCTCTAACTCCTGTCTCTGGATTTCTTACCAAAGCAGTTGAATAAAGAGCGATAAATGATTTACCGCCTTTTGAGTTTTGAGCTCCCACTGCAGTGTCAACTTGACCACCAGCACCACTAAATTGGCGTGGTCCAATTGATTCACTAGCAACTTGGCCATCTAAAGATACTTCTAAAGCGGCATTAATTGATACTTGATTATCATTTTGACCGATTACATATGGGTCATTAACCCAAGCTCCGTTCATCACTAGAACTGATGGGTTATTATCGATAAAATCATATAATTTTTGGTTACCGAAAGCGAACGCACAAACGTGTTTACCTGGTAGTAATTGTTTTTTGGAACCATTAGCGGCACCACATTCAATTAGATCAACCATTGTTGAAGTAAACATTTCAGTGTGAATTCCTAAGTCTTTTTTGTTTTTTAGGGCTTCGGCAACAGCGTTTGGAATACCTCCAATACCTAATTGGATACAAGATCCATCTTCAATTCTTTCGGCAATTAAATTACCGATAGCGATATCTTTTTCATTTAATGGAATGTCAGGAATAGTTGGGCATGGATAATCAGCTTCAATGATGTAGTCAACTTCACTAATATGAACTTCAAGATCTCCTAATGTCCTTGGGAAGTTCGGATTAACTTCTAAAACAACTACTCTTGCATTTTCAACCGCTTCTTTTTCATAAACATTACATGTTGAAAGAGAAACAAATCCATGTTTATCTGGTGTAGTGGCTGCACTGACAAAATAGTCATATTTTACTCTTCCAAATCTTTTCTTACCAGCATAGTGAAGATAGTTTGGAATAAATGATGCATTTCCATTTCCGTGAGCTTTTCTAATTGCTGGATCGTAAAACCATGATGCTATTTCAATTTTATCACTATACTTTTCAGTATAAATTGGAGCATCTTGTTTAATTCCAAGACAGTTAGTAAACTCTAAATAGTCTACATTATAATCATCAAATGCTCGATGAAGATTAGAAATTGTTATTTGTGGCTCGTTTGCCGCCATCCCACCGACAATTTTGTCCCCACTTTTGAGCATTTTTAAAAAATCATCAACCGTGATATATTTTGGTGTTTTTTTCATATTGTTATCTCCTTTTTTAAAAAGGGGAGGGAAAAACTCCCTCCCAAATTTACTCTTCGCTTATTTGGGAAGAGATCTTGTGATGTTTAATTCTTATTTCTTATCTTCGATTGCTGTTAATTCTTCGAAGTTTCTTGCTAATACGAAAGTTTTAGTTGTAGAGTCGAAGCGTAATAAACTCATATTAGCGATACCCCAACGTTTACCATCGCCAAAGTCTACAGTTGACCCCATTGGAATTTCAATAGGTTTTTTAGACATTGCGGCAATGAAATCAACCCATAGAACTTCTTCGCCAGCTTTATAGTAGTCTTTGTCATAAACTTCTAATCCAGCTAAGAATACTTCAATTGCAATATAACCAGCAATACCAAATGCGTTAGTGTATAATGCAGTCTTAGTTGCTTGATCTAGAGTTGGGTGAGCGTTAATAGCAGCAACATAGTTTACAGCAGCAGCTTGTCCTTTTTCTGATAAAGCATCAACCCATGCGTTAACATAAACGTTAAAGTTATAAGTTAAGTTAGCATCAAATGCTGTTGGGTCAGCGTTAACATATGATGAGAAGACGTCAGCAGTGTTGTTGTTTCTAGCTAATGCAGCTAACATTGCTTTGAATGGAGCTTGGTTAGCAGCAATAATGATCGCTTTAACACCGTCATTTTTCATCTTAACTGCAGCAGCGTTCATATTTGCTTCTGAGGTATTGTCAAATTGTTGTTCAACTAAATTTTTAGTCTTTTTAAGGATTTTGAACTCTTCTTTAACACCAGCTAAGATTCCTTTACCAGCATCGTCATTAGTATAAAGAACACCAACTTTATCCTTATCACCTAATTTAGCACCGGTAGTTGCAGCGCCTGTACCAGTTAATTTACCATGTAATTTTTCTTGAAGAAGTCTAGCAGCCATAATTCTACCATCAGTCATGAAGATTGGTTGAACTGGCATAATTGAGTATCCATCTCTACCTTTTCTAGCTTCTTTAGTGTATAAATCGTTGATACCTGTTGCAGCATAGACCATTGGAATTCCGATTTCGTTCATTAAATCGATAGTTGCACCAACTGTTGGTGTACCGAAGTGTCCTACTAGGGCAAATACTTTGTCTTCGTCCACTAATTTTTCAGTCATAGCAAGACCAGTTGCGGCTTCGAATTTGTCATCATATGTGACCAATTTAAGTTTTCTACCGCCTAAAAATCTTTGTTCTGCAGGTTGTGCATTGTATAAAGCAATTCTACCTTCGATTGCTTGGTTGAATGGAACACCAACAACTGCAGCTGCTCCTGATGTAGTAGCAGTGTTCCCAATGTAGATGTATTCATCATCAATACCTTGGGTTGCTCTTTGTTTGTTACAGCCTACTAATCCAACAACTAGTAATGCGATAACAGCAGATAATAATAATCTTTTTATAAGTTTCATTTTTAGTTCTCCTTTCTTTTTTAATTTTAACTATTTATGAAAACTTTTGTTATCATCTTATTTTTTGCCACCTAAATAGGTTGCGATTAATTCGTCATCTTGTAATAAATTTTCTCCAGTATCTTCTTTACTAATTTTTCCTAATTCAATTAAATATGCATAATCAGCTATTTTAAGTGTTTGATAAGCGTTTTGTTCAACGATAATAATGGTTCTACCATCATTTTTAATTTCTTTAATAATTTCAAAGATTTCTCTAACAATTAATGGGGCTAATCCTAGTGATGGTTCATCTAGAAGTAAGATTTCTGGGTTTCCCATTAAAGCTCGACCAATAGCTAGCATTTGTTGTTCTCCACCAGATAAGGTTGAAGCTTCTTGTTTTTTTCTTTCTTCTAAAATCGGGAAATACGAATAAACTTTTTTCAGTAATTCTTCTTTTAATTCCTTTTTATGAATTACAATTTCATTTCCGTTTTCATCAGTTCTAACTTCAGGTTTCAAACTATAAGCACCAACGTTTAAATTTTCTTCAACGGTTAGTCCAGCTAAGATTAATCGACCTTCAGGAGACTGATACAATCCGTGTGAAGCAATTTTATGAGGATGTTGATTAGTAATGTTTTCACCTTTATATAAAATTTCTCCACTTGAAGCTTTAACAACACCACTGATGGCTCGAATAAGAGTGGTTTTACCAGCTCCATTAGAACCTAAAATCGCTACAATGTCTCCTTTATTGACTTTCATTGAGACACCCTTAATCGCTCTAATAATTCCATAGTCAATGACTAAGTTCTTAATTTCTAAGATAGTTTCTTGATTATCTATCATTAGTTTTTGATTGTCTGTTCCAATTTTCTTACTCATCGCTATCACTACCTAAATAAGCTTCTTGTACTAATGGATTGTTTTGAATTTCTTTAGGTGTTCCTAAAGCAATTTTTCGACCAAAGTTTAGTACACAGATTCTATCTGTTATTCCCATTACAAAACTCATATCATGTTCAACTAGGAAAATAGTTAAATCGAATTCTTCTTTTAATTCAACAATTAAATTGGCTAATTCGATTGATTCTTGTTCATTTAACCCGGCTGCTGGCTCATCTAGAATGATTAATTCTGGATCTAGCATTAGTGTTCTAGCTAATTCAATCCGTTTTAAAATTCCGTATGGAAGACCAATTGGATAAGCATCTTTATAGGCCAACAAATTAAGTCTTTCTAAAATGTTTAACGCTTTAGCACGGTTAATGTCTTCTTCTTTTTTCAAGCTTGGAAGATGTAAGGCTTGAATGAAAAAGTTAGTCTTATAAGCTGTATGAGCTCCAACTAATAAATTTTCTAAGACAGTTAATTCTAAAATTAACTCAACGTTTTGGAATGTTCTGACAATTCCATGTTTAATCACATCATGGACTTGAAAACTATTCAGATTTAAGACGTGATTTTCTTTATTCTTGAAATAAATTTCACCACTAGTCGGACTGTAAAATTGAGTAATACAGTTGAAAACTGTAGTTTTTCCAGCACCGTTTGGGCCGATTAGACCAAATATTTCTCCTTTTTTGACGGATAATGATAGTTTTTCAACCGCTTTTAATCCTCCAAAATACATACATAAATTTTGGATTAAAAGGTGAGTTTCATTATTTTCGTCGTATAAAGCAACAACGTCTTCTAATTCTTGTTTGGTTTTAACTCCATCACTTGATTCTAATGGAGCGGTTTCTAAATCTTGAAGCAATGCATTGTACTCAAGATCACGTTGTTGTTGTAGAAGATTTAAAGCTATTTCTAGTTTTTCTTCTAATTTAATTAGTCTAATTTCTGCTTTTTCAGTTTCTTTTTCTAATTTAAGTTGTCTTTTTTGTTCGAGTTGATCTTTTAAATTGGCAATTTCTAACTCGTTATCAGTGACTGTTTGTTCCAACACCTCTTTATAATATTTTATATGTTTATCAACATCCAAATCAAGGGTAGAAACCTTAAATTTTTTAAAATACCAATTTTTAAATGAATTTTCACTATATTTTTCTTCTAAAGTGATTAAATTATTGTCATATTTTGAAAATAATTCCTTTAATTTACCTTCATACTCTAATTTGCTATTGGATTCATCATTCGATTTTTTATTAAAGGAAGTTTCTTCTTTTCTTAAATTCCAATATAATTTGTTTTCTAATTTTTCTAATTCAAGTTGTTTTAATCGGTTAAATGCTTCATGTGGATTAACAGCAATATCAAGTTGATTTATTTTCTTTTGTTGTTTTTCAATGAGATTATTAATTTTATTATTGTTTGATTTAGTTAAGTTTTCTTCTAAAACAGGAAGATAATTTTTAGTTTTAGTGATACTATCCTGCAATTTTTTGACGTTGTTCAAGTATATATTGGCTCTTAACTTGGTTAGATTCGTTCGTATCGCCATAACGTTTCCTCCTTTGTGTTTCTATTAATTTTGAAATCCACTTTCTAATTCTGTAATAACTATTTCTGAAAAATTGGATTAATCCAAGTGGATAAAACATAACAATAATAATAATTAGTAAACCACTAAAGATTAAACTAGCATTTGGATTATCTGCAAAAAACTTTATTTTTTGAAGAATTGCTAGGTCAAACCCGAAGATGAGGAATGAGCCTAAAAACACCCCCCAAATTGATTTCGCTCCACCAACAATGACTGCTGCTAGAATATTAAGTGATAATGCTAAACTCCATGTACCTGGAATGGTAAAACGATAAAATAGCATATATAATCCACCGCCAATAACAGCGTAAACTGTTGATAAGACGAAAGCTAATAATCGATATTTTAGTAAGCTAATTCCCATAGCTTGAGCGGCTGATGTTGAGTTTTTCATCGATAGCATCGCTCTACCGGTTGGGCTTTTAATAATATTTGCTGTAATAATCATCGCTAAAACCATTACGATTACCGCAAGAACGAAGGCTAGTTCGACGCTAATACTAATGGCAAATAAGAAATTTGGTCTTTTTAATCTAAAACCGGTAACGCCACCAGTAATGCTATCAGCGTTTTTAAAAACTTCATACAAAATCTCAGATAATCCCAAAGTAATAATAGCGAGATACATTCCCTCAATTCTTAATGAAATAAATCCAACAATTGAGCCAATTAAAATGGCAATGATAATTGAGATGATGAAGGCTAATAGTGGAGGAACTCCAACTGATCCAATGAAATATCCAACCGAATAAGCACCTAAGCCGATGAAACCGGCGGTTCCAAGACTAGCTAACCCCGAGTATCCTAATAGTAGAGTAAATCCAAGAGCAACTGTAAAATAAATAATCGTTAGTCCTAAAGCTCTTAAGGTAGAAATACCCATCGCTCCAGCTACATATAGTAGCAATAGTAATATTGAGATAAAACCGACTAGAATAAATCCAAAATATGGGTGGCTAGTCATTCGTTTTAGCTTTCTTTGGAAAGGCGATTCAACCTTTTTACCAATTTGACTTGAGACTATTAACTCTGCTGAAGTTGATTTTTCGGCGGCAACAATACTTTTATCCGCACTGACTTTATCTGGTGTTAATCCTTCTTTTGTGGCAGCTTTTGGCACTTGACTTGTATTAGTTTTTGCTACTTCGGCAGTTGTTTTTTCAGATTGAATGTCTTGTTCTTTAACTTTTGTTTTCTTTCTTTCTTTTTGCATAGATTACACCTTCTTCTGAACTTTCTTGCCAAATAACCCGTTAGGTTTAATTAAAATAGCAAATAAAATCAATACATAAATAATTACATTGGCCCATTCTGGTAAATAATATGAAACAAAGCCGTTAGCTATCGGAATGATGATTGCGGCAATTATTGGGCCATGGAATGTTGCGGCTCCACCTAAAATTAATGCGAGAAATCCGTTAACTTGGAATGATACCATCATCGCTGATGATAAGTAAGCCGTTGACGGAGCATATAATGCTGCCGCTAAGGCACCAAGTCCTCCAGCTACTGCCCAACTCATTGCAGTAATAAACCTAGTATTAATTCCCATCATTGATGAAACAATTTCATTTGATGCGGTAGCTCTAACTCCTAATCCCCATTTAGTAAATCTTAAAGCCATGAAAACTAGTATTAGTACAGTGAAAGCAATAATGACTCCAAATAATTCTTGTCCAGTCATAGTTACATTAAAATTACCACCGGTTTCAAATGTTTGATAACTAATTCTATCAACGGTTTTTGGATAAACTCCAAAGATAATATCGGTTAATGCAGTTAGAATTAAAACTAATCCCATTGTAATCATTTGTTTACCGGCTGATGTAATAAACTTTGCTTTCCGAATAATCATGGTATCAACAAACAGTCCAATTAAAAATGCGGCAATAATGGCTACTGCCATACCAATTAAATAGAAATACCATGGGGTGGTAAGTCCTGGACCTCTCTCAAATAACATGTTAATCACAGCAAACATGACATAAGCACTAAAAGCGGCAATGGATCCCTGAGCAAAGTTAGTAGTAAATGAAGTTTTAAAGATTAAGACAATGCCGAAAGTTGCAAGGGCTAAAATAGCGGCTTGCATTAAACTTCCTAATAAAATTTGAGTAAATCCATCAAAACCCATAAAATTCTATCCCCATCTAATAATGTTGGCTGCCCAGACATAACCAATACCTGCAGCTAGCAAACAAACAATTGAACCTTTTTTAAGTTTTCCTTGTTGCATTGCTAAATCTAGTGATAAGAATTGGTCAATTTGTCCGATATGGCCATGATTTTCTAGATAGATAGACTGATCTTCTGTTAAACCTAGTTGGTCTAACATCCACATGTGACCTGATCTTTTAATATGAAGAATTCCTAAATAACCTTCCTTAGAAAAGTCTTCTCTTGTATAACCAGATTTTCTAAGTGATTCATCAATACATTTAATCCAATTAGGCATTGAGACTTCATTTAGTCTATCTTTCATTTTTTGAGCGTCCATTAATCTCAGTGATTTCGCAGCTTCTTTCCAGTTGTCGGCGTTAATTGGATTAGCCTGTCCACCAATCTCAACTCCTGCAGTTCTAGCTAAAGTTCCATCACCCATAATATGTGAGCCTAGTAAAACGTTTTTGTCATAACCTTTTTGTAAAATTATTGCTCCACCACCAGCTCCTAGGTTATACATCATACTCATTGGTTTGTCAGTATAATCAACATAGTCAACATTACGATAACCACCTGAAATTAATACAGTGTTAATATCATCGTCAGCTAGCATCATATTTTTAGCGATAGTCATCGCACTAATTGCGGTACAACAACGGTTTTGAACGTCAATTCCCCAAGCATTAGTAGCACCAACTACACCTTGAACATATAATGCTGATGTTGTAAGTGGGTATTCTTTCCACTCTTCAGTTATATCTAAAATTAAATCAATTTCTTTAGGATCAATTCCAGCTCTCTCAATCGCTTGTTGTGCGGCTTTAGCACTCATTTCTTGAGAACCATCTTCTTTACCAGGCATTCTTTTTTCAACAATACCTAATTTATCAATAACTGCTTGTTCAGTCCAAAAACCATTTGTGGCTTCGGAAACTTCTTTAGCAGTCATTCGATGTTCTGGTAAATAAATTCCAACTGATCTAATCCCAATTACTGGTTTTTTCATAATAATCTCCTCTTTCTTCTAAAAAAATATAATTATAGTCTCATTCCACCATTAACTGATAAGACGTGACCGGTTATATATGATGATTCATCTGAAGCTAAGAATAGTGCGGCATCAGCAATTTCTTGTGGTTGACCTAATCTACCTAACATAGTTTGACTAGCAAATTGGTCAAGTAAGTTTTGTGGAACAGTTTTCATCATGTCAGTCATAGTATATCCTGGTGCAATTGCGTTAACTCTGACTGGAATATATCTTTCAGTTTTTCTATCAAATCTAGCTAATTCTTTAGCCCATGATTTAGTCATACCAATAACTCCAGCTTTAGTTGCAGCATAGTTAGTTTGACCGATATTACCAAATTCACCAACTACAGAAGAAATGTTAATAATTGATCCACCGCCAATGTCTCTCATGTGAGCTCCAAAAGCTCTACCCATTAAGAAAACACCTTTTAAGTTGACATTAATAACTAAATCCCATTGATCGGTTGACATTTTATGAAGCATTGCATCTCTAGTAATTCCGGCATTGTTAACTAAAATGTCAACATGTCCATATTTTTCAACTGCATAGTCTCTAAATTTTTCAACACCTGGTTCATCAGTAATATTTAACTCGTAAAATTCAACATTTTTGCACTCATATTCTAATGGTGCCATATCAACAGCGATTACTTTTGCTCCTTCTTTGGCAAATGTTTCAGCCATTGCTCTTCCTAAACCTTTAGCTCCGCCTGTAATGACAGCTACTTTACCTTCTAATCTTTTCATTTTTAATATACCCCTTTCTATTTGATTAAACTTTCTTTAAAATTACAGCAGTACCCATACCGCCACCGATACATAAACTAGCTAATCCTAGTTTCTTATCATTTTTTAACATTTGATGAATTAATGTGACAACAATTCTATTACCACTGGCCCCAACTGGGTGACCTAAGGCAATGGCACCACCGTTAAGGTTAGTTCTTTCTAACATATATTCTTTTGAGACACCGTGTTCTTGAGTTAATTCTCTTAAAACACCTAATGATTGTGAAGCGAACGCTTCGTTTAATTCAAAGATATCAATTTCAGTTAATTTCATATTCGCCATCTTTAAAGCGGCTCTAATCGCTGGAACTGGACCTAATCCCATAACTGATGGATCAACTCCACCTTGTCCCACAGCGACAATTTCCACTAATGGTTTTAAATTATATTTTTTAACGGCATCTTCACTAGCCACTAAAACAAAACTTGCACCATCATTAATTCCAGATGCGTTACCAGCGGTAACTGTACCATCTTTAATAAATGCAGGTCTTAATTTAGCTAGCTTTTCTAATGATGTTGTGCGATTTGGATATTCATCATTTTCAAATACGATATCGCCTCGACGAGTTTTAATAGTATAAGGAACGATTTCATCTTTGAATGCTCCTGAATCAACTGCATGAATAGCACGTTCTTGTGAAGTGATGGCAAATTCATCTTGTTCTTCACGCGTAATATTATATTTAGCTGCGATATTTTCGGCAGTTACTCCCATGTGATAGTTATTAAAAACATCAGTTAAGGCATCAGTAATCATATGGTCAACTAATGTTCTATCTCCCATTTTCATTCCTTCACGAGATTGTGCTGGAACTAAGTACGGAGCATTAGACATTGACTCAACGCCACCAGCTACTACTAAATCATGTAATCCTAATTTTATGTTGGCGTAAGCATTGAAAATTGACTTCATACCACTGCCACAAACCATGTTTAATGAATAGGCAGGAACTTCAATTGGAACACCAGCCTTAATAGCTACTTGTCGCCCAATTCCTTGTCCTAATCCGGCTGGTAAAATATTACCAACTACTACTTCATCTAAATTTTTCGGATCTACCTTAACTTCTTCTAGCATGACCTTTAAAGTGTGTCCACCAAAGTCAGCTGGATGTACACCATTTAATGTTCCTAGAAACGATCCAACAGCACTTCTTTTGGCTGCTACTATGTATACTTTTTTCATATTTTGTCCCCCTTTTTCATTTATATGAATATTTATTCATGTTAACATACTATTATTTTATCATGAAACCGTTTTCAAGTCAACGATTTCAGCAAATATTAACTATAATTTATATATAAACTATATAAAAAGGCACTTTTCTGCAAAAAGCGCCTTAAAAAATTATCTCTTAAAATGTCTTAAAACTTTCAATTTGTCAACTAATAAAGGTAAAACTTTATTAGCATCTGAAATTATTGACACGTCAGCAATGTCAAAAATTAATGCTTTTGGATCAGTATTTACGGCAATAATTAATTCAGAATTTTCCATCCCAGCGATATGTTGGATCGCTCCACTAATACCACTGGCAACATAAACAGCTGGTCTAACCGTAACTCCAGTTTGTCCAACTTGTTGGCTCTTAGGTGCTAGTTGTGCGTCAACTACGGCACGTGATACAGCAACTTCACCGCCAGCAACTTCGGCCAATTCTTGAAGCGTTGTTAGCATAGTGGAAACGCCTCGACCGCCAGCAAAAATAAGTTTAGCTTTATCTAAGTTTTGTTTTGGAACGTTTAATTTTTCGCGTTTTAAAACTTTAACTTGTGAGCCACCATCTAATTGAGGTTTAACAATTCTGACATTTTTCTTATTATCTTCAAAAGCTTGAACATCAAAAATACCAGGCCTAATTGAAGCCATTTGTGGAACGTGGTCAGTACATAAAATTGTTGCGAAAATATTACCACCTAGTGCAGGACGAGTGGCGTATAAAATTGGTCTTCCACCTTCTTCTTTAAACTCTAAAACAGTGGCGTCAGCAGTTAATCCAGTTTTAATTCTAGCTGAAACTCTTGGTGCTAAGTCGCGTCCTAAAAGAGTTGAACCAACTAAAAAGATTTCAGGTCTACCTTCAGCCTCA
Organism: Acholeplasmataceae bacterium; assembly: GCA_050953825.1. Taxonomy (GTDB): domain Bacteria; phylum Bacillota_I; class Bacilli_A; order Acholeplasmatales; family Acholeplasmataceae; genus DUQW01. The sequence continues at coordinate 334,769 of JBMNNF010000010.1, forward strand.
AAAAAGTTAGTAATTGCTCGGCTATAGTTATGTGTATCGTAATGTCCTAAACTTTTATCTTCCAAAACGATAACTTCTTCAGCTCCAGCTAAAACTAAATCATTAATTTGTTCATCGGTGGCTTTATCAGTTACAAATAATGCTTTTACTGGAAAGTTAGTGTCTTTTAATAATCTTCTTGATTCACTAATTAATTCAAAACTTACTGTTTGAATATGGCCTTCTCTTTGTTCAACAAAAATTAATACAGTATTTTTCATTATTTATTCACCTCAATATATGGATAAACCAATTTAGCAATTTTTTCAGCTGCTTCTTCAGGAGATAATTCTTCAGCAGGTGATTTTTGAACAGCTTGTTTATTGGAAATTCCACTAACTTTAGTTGGAGATCCTTTTAATCCAATAATTGATTTATCAATTGGCATTTCTTCATATGTCACCACTTGTAATTCATTATCTAGTTTATCTTGTGATGTCATAATATCCCAAGTATTTAAAAGTCTTGGAGTATTCATATCAGTTAAAGTTGTGATTAAGCATGGAAGTGGTAATTCTAAGACATCAACGTGGTCTTCATATCTTTTTTCAACAACAATTTTCTTTTCTTTTTCGTTAACATCTCTAATTTTTTGTAGATATGTTGCTTGTGGGATATCTAGTAATTCTGCTACTTGTGGACCAACTTGGGCGGTATCGCCATCAATAGCTTGATATCCAGCAATAATTAAGTCAAAATCAGGTTGAAATCGTTTAATATATTCACTAATGATTGTTGAAGTAGCAAGGGTATCTGACCCACCGAATGCGCGGTCAGTAATTAATGCGGCATGATCAATTCCAAGAGCGTATAATTCTTGAATCATATTTTTAGCTTGAAGTGGCCCCATTGTAACCGTAGTCACAGTACCACCATATTTAGCCTTTAATCTTAAGGCTTCTTCAACACCAGCCAAATCATCTGGGTTAGTAATCGCTTTGGCATTTTCTCTATCTAAAGTATTGGTTTCTTTATTAAGTTGAATCTCAGATGTGTCTGGTACTTGTTTAACTAAAACTAATATTTTCATTATCTTAAAATTCCTCCTCCGATTACCATTTTTTGAACTTCGCTAGTTCCTTCATAAATTTCAGTAATTTTAGCATCTCTAGCTAATCTTTCAACTGCATAATCTCTAATATATCCGTATCCACCATGTAATTGAATTGCTAAATTAGTAATTTCTACAGCAACTTTTGAAGCATATAATTTAGCCATTGCCGCTTCTTGAGTATATACTTTTTGAGTTTCTTTCGCTTTAGCTGCTTTATAGACTAATAATCTAGCTGCTTCAAGTTGAGTCGCCATTTCCGCAATTTTGAATTGTGTATTTTGAAATTGTGCAATTGGACGACCAAATTGTTTACGTTGTTTAACATATTCAACAGTTCTATTAAATGCCCCCTCAGCTAGACCCAACGCTTGAGCGGCAATTCCAATTCTACCGCCATCAAGTGTTTGCATTGCAATTCTAAATCCTTGGTTGGCTCGACCTAACATATTTTCTTTTGGAACTTTCACTTTATCGAAAACCAATTCTTTAGTAGCTGAGCCTCTAATTCCCATTTTTTTCTCAGCTGGTCCAAAAGAAAATCCTGGCATTCCCTTTTCCATAATAAAAGCGGAAATACCTCGAGTTCCTAATTCAGGATTTGTCATCGCAAAGATAACGTATACATCCGCTTCTCCAGCGTTTGTAATAAAGATCTTTGATCCAGTGATTTCGTAATAATCACCTTGATCAATGGCTTTTGTTTGCTGAGCCGCTGAATCGGTACCAGCCATCGGTTCAGTTAATCCAAAAGCTCCTAATTTCTTACCTGATAATAAATCTGGTAAATACTTTTCTTTTTGGTCTTTAGTACCAAAGTTAAAAATTGGCCAGCAACAAAGTGATACGTGTGCTGATAAAATAACTGATGATGTTCCGCAATGATTGGCTAAAATTCTAACAGCATCAACATAATCAGTGTCAGTACCACCAGCACCACCAACTTCACGTGGAAAAGGTATGGCGAATAGACCATACTTACCCATGAGTTCTCTAATGTCATGTGGAAATTGTTCGGTTTCATCAATTTCTTGAGCTCGAGGTTCAACATAATTTTCAGCTAATTCTGTGACCATTTTAATAATTAGTTCATTTTCTCTTGCCATTTCATTCTCCTCTTCTTGGATAAACAATAGCAGTTCCGACTACTACGTTCTCATTTTTTTGATTAGTTGCGGTAGTTTCAAAAACTACTCTCCCTTTCTCCTCATTAATCTCTGTTACTTTAACGGTCGCTGTGATTGTATCGTTTAAGTAAACAGGAGCAACAAATTTGGAGTCTTGTCTAAAATAAATTGAGCCGTTTCCTGGAAGTTGTTCACCTAAGACTGTTGAAAATAATGAAGATATTAACGCTCCATGAACGATTCTACTTCCAAATCGAGTCGATTTGGCATAATCTTCATCTAAATGTAGTGGATTACAATCTCCAGATATCTTGGCAAACTCAACTACATCTCGTTCAGTAAAAGTTTTGGTGTATGATGAAGTATCGCCAATATGTAGCTCTTGTAATGTTAATCCTAATTTATATAGCATATATTAACCCTTCCCTTCTTTAATATGAATAATTGTTCACGTTAACTATATAATAACTCTTTTTTTTGAAATAGTCAAGTATAATTAGTATAATTATAAATTAATTATGAATAATCGTAAAGTAAATTTAAAAAATTGAAAGATTATTATCAACTATAAATTTACTAATTTTTGAGTTCCCCCAAAACACATAGATAAAAATAAAGTTTTCATTAATTTTCATTGGCGTTTTGCTTGTTTAATCCGAACTCTTTTCTTGGATTTTAATTCTAAAGAATTAAAAAGATTATATTCTTCAGTTGTCCATCTTTCTATTTTTTGATAATTTTTAACCCCTTTTTCATTGCGAGCGAAAATAGTCATTATTCCAGTAATTAATTGATAGTATTCAATACTTACATTATCTTTTATGCGCTTACTTAAAGCCATAAGTTCGTTGTAAATAATGTTTCTATTCTTATGTTCAATTATGTGAACCATAACTAACATTGCTATATCCAAAATAAAGAATAAATTATTAATTGAAGTAGATGCTTTTACTCTAAAATTTTCTAGCCCAAATTGAACTTTCTTAAATCTAAATAACTCTTCAATTTTCCACCTTGATATATAGTGTAGGCTTGCTTTTATCAAATCTTCTTTTGAATGAATCTTAATATTTGTTATTAAAACCATTGGTTCTGTTTCAAAATCAAGATAGGAAAATATTATTGTTATTTTATCTTTAACGCGGTTAATATTTCCTTCTATATGTGAAACTTTAAGACTAATATCCTCACCCCTATATTTAATCGGAACTATTACTTTACCCTTTCGTCTTTTGGCGTCATCAAATATCTTTATTTTTTTATCTTTTCGCTTTAAGACGCGATTATTTCTAATTCTTATAACGAAATATTGTTTGTTTGATATAAGATAATTCATTAGTTTAGTATCGTCATATCCTCTATCAAATACGAATACACCTTGATAATCTTTTATATGGGATATTACCATATTTAGTGCTTTCTTTGTTTCTAGATTTGTTGACTTAAATTCTTTCTTTTCCTCACTATAAACCTTATTATAAATAGGAACTGGATGCTTTGTATTTTTACTTAAACTAGCTATCGCTGTTAACCTATACCCCTTTTCATATTTTTCTGTAAGACTAGATCCATCTTTAACCATCCCTATGTTTTCAAATTTAACACCATATGGTTTTATTATATCTGAATCATCAACTAGAAATATCATTTTCTTTTAAAAGATTTCTATATAGCCTTTCATTAACCTTCTTTAAAGCTATATTTTCATTAAGGGAATATGCGATATCATTTAAAACCATACTAGATGATTTTAATATTCCAAATACCATATCAAGATAAAATTTGTATTGTGGGCGTTTTTTTTCATTAATTATTGTTTTTAAAATAGATTGAATTATTCTTATTAAATAGTCAAAAAGTGTGGTAAAATTAGACATGTGAAAACCTCTCTTTCATTTGCGAGTATGAATATTTTCTTCAAATCTATTTTAACTCACAAATTGAGGGTTTTCACCCTGAAAATGGATATAAAACCTTGTTTTTAGACAAAAAATCAAGTTTTTTAACAAAATTCATTTTGGTTCAGAAAAAACGGGGGAACTCAAGTTACTAATTATGTTGACAAAAAACATTAGTTAAATTAAACTAAAATTAGTTATAGCAGGGGAGGGACTCATGAAAGATTATCGATTACCAGTTCGCTCGGATGGTAAAAAAACATTTAATAAAATAGTTAAAACGGGAGTTCAGTTATTCGCTAAATTTGGCTATTACGGTGCATCAATTAATGAAATAATTGAAAAATCTGAAATTGCTACCGGCACATTTTATCTTTATTTCAACGACAAAAAAGCTTTATATCTTTATTTAATTGACTTATATGGTGAAGAAATTAAAAAAGCGATTCAAAAAGGAACCAGAGGAGCTCAAAATCGCTATGAGATGGAAAAGTTGGGACTTCGTTCATTCTTAATTTACGCACTGAAAAATCCGATATCATATCGTATTTTTTGGGAAGCGATGTATGTTGATGATGACGTTTTTAAAAATTATTATCAAGATTTCTCACGACGATATATCAGAGGGTTAAGGCGTGGAGTTAAAGATGGTGAAATTTATGATGATATTGATCTTGAAACAATGTCATATATCTTAATGGGGATTTCTAACTTTGTTGGGTTACAAGTATTGTTTAATGAAGACGCTGATGTTGAATATATAGACCGTTTGACTGATGAAGTAATGAAATTTTTAGATAAAGGAATGTTTAAAAAAGAACAAAAGTGATTTTATATGCTATTTTATATCATCCAATGTATAAGAAGATATATGGAGCAAATTAATAAATTATTTTAGGACCTATGGTCCTTTTCTTTTTCTTTAATAATGGTAGTACAATTTAAAAAATTTAGGCATAAAAAAAGGAAAGGCGATTTTCCAAATCGCCTAACTGTAGTTTTCATATATAGTTAAATTATAAAATGTTAATTTCTTTGAAAAACTCAAACCATTTATCTTCCATAACAGATGGAGCGATGTATTTAGCAACACTTTTTAATTTTGGGAAATTAGTGTTAGCCATACATATTCCAATATCAGCATTTTTAATCATTTCGTAATCATTTTGTCCGTCGCCACAACAAATTAAAGTCGTTTTCAAATTAAGTTTTTTTATTACTATCTCAATGCCTTTAAATTTGCCATCACCTTTATGAACGATATCAAGTCCTGGTTTTTCTTGTATGTAAGTATCGAAATACGGATTTAATTTTTCTTGAATCGGCTTTAGGGATTCAAAATCAAATCCGTTTATCCACAAATGACATGTTTCATCACCAATATCATCTATCAAATAAACTTCTTCTTGACGATTTAGTTCTTTAGCTTCTTTATCCAAAATAAAAGGATGATTTATAGTGGAACCCCCAATGAAGATTCCTTCAATGTTTCCAACTATTTCTTTGATTTTTTTTAGTTCTTTTTTTGAAAAAAAGTTGGTGTATATAACTTGACCAAAGAGTTTTACGTAGCAACCATTTCCAAGTACTAAAGCATCAAAATATTTTAAGATGTCTTTGACTTCATCTAGTCTACTAGGTCCTCTTCCGGTTGCTATGCCTAAAATAACATCGTTTCTTTTGGAAAGATGTTCTAGCATTTGTTTAGTGTTGGCAGAAACTTTTGATTTTCCACCTTCCAATAAGGTGTTATCAATGTCGAAAAAAATAATGTAAGTCATATTTAGATGAAATAATTATTCTTCACTTTTTGATTTGCGTTTAAATATATTTTTGACTTTATCAATTACCGATAATTTTTCGATTTGAGTTTCTTCATTATCCTCGTCATCATCTACAATTTCTTGGTGTCGGAGTTCATAGTGTTTTTTGATTTCTTCTAATTCTTCTTCAGAAATTGGTAGAACTTTATCTAATAATAAGGTACCTTCAGCGAACTTAACCCCGTTTTCTTGATCAAACAAAACAATACTATCTTGTTGAAAATTAAGCTTAGCTGGTAATCCAATTTCAAAGTCAATCTGACCAAAGACAACAGAAGTTATTAAAATATTTCGATAATCAATAATTAAAGTAGTTGACATACCAGAAGGTAGCGATGAGTATATTTCTCCTTCAATTCCACTATTCAAATTAACAAATTCAGGCCTAATTCCAACAATTACATCTTTTGGAACATAATTGATGTCTTGTTTTGCTTCAAATTTGAATATAGTTTTAGCAAATTCAATTTCGATTTCTTTATTGTTTGTGCCTTTTTTAGCTTTTGCATCGATGAAATTCATAGTTGGATTTCCTACGAAGTCTGCAACGAAAGTATTGGCAGGATGTGAATATACAGTTAGTGGATCATCGTATTGCTCAATTACTCCCGTTTTTAAAAGACACACCTTAGTTGATAAAGTCATCGCTTCTAATTGATCGTGTGTTACATATACAAAAGTTGAATCAGTTGTATTAAATAAACGTTTCAATTCAGTGCGCATTTCTAATCTTAACTTAGCGTCTAGGTTAGATAACGGCTCATCCATAAACAGTGTTTTTGGATGTGGGGCTAATGTTCTAGCAATGGCAACTCTTTGTTGTTGACCGCCAGATAATTCGCTTGGATATCGTTTGGCGAATTGTTCGATTTTTAGTAATTTTAACAATTCATCAACTCTCTTGTCGATTTCTTCTTTTGGCCATCTTAAATTTTCTAATCCAAATGAAATATTTTTATATACAGTCATATGTGGCCATAAGGCATAATTTTGGAAAAGAAAACCTATATCACGTTTAGAAGGAGAAACATTGATTCCTTTTTCAGAATCAAAAACTACTTCATCATCAATAGTAATTCTTCCACTAGTAGGATCTTCTAATCCTGCAATCATTCTTAAGATAGTTGTTTTACCGCAACCTGATGGTCCTAATAAAGTAATGAAGGAACGATCAGGAATTTCTAAAGTTATATTATCAACTGCGGTAAAATCTCCCCATCTTTTAGTTACGTTTTCTAATAATATTTTTGGCATTTTAATTTCCTCCAATTCCTTTATCAATTGATGCTCCTGTAATCTTATTGATTAAGAAGTTTAATACAATGATTATAATCATCATAATGAAGTTTAACCCATTTGCAATTTGACTAATTCCACTTACATCAAAATCCCTAATTAGAAGTGTTAATAGCGAACCCACAGGTGCAATTAAGCAAAACAAAGTGTATTCTCTCATGGTTGAAATGAACGGTAGTAAATATCCTGAAAGGAAACTGGATTTTTGAATAGGGAATAATATTTTGGTCATTCGCCTTCGCCATGGAACTCCTAGCATGATACCAGCTTCTTCAATTTCGGTGGATACTTGTAGCATCGCGTTGGTTCCAGAACGTGATGCAAAAGGGAGAAATTTTACACTACCGACCATAACAATTAATAAAAATGTACCATGTAACCACTTGAATCCGGGATTATATGTTAATGCATAATAAGTCGCGCCAAATGATAGTGCAGGAATTAAATAAGGTATAAATGATAAAGCAGATACCGCTTTAGCTGCAATTGATTTTCTTTTTCTAGAAATTGCATACCCTAATAGAATTCCTACCGTTCCAGCAATCAATGCAACAACAAAGGCCAGTAAAATACTTCTTCCTGTTGACTTCCAAATTAGTGTGTTCTTTAATATTCCTCTACTATCGGCAGCAGCCCGAGTAGTTATTTGCTCATCAGTTAGCCAATAATAACTAGTAAATACCGCTTTTCCATCAGCATTTACCGTTAAGAAACTTTGGAACCCAAAGGTTATTAGTGGAACGACTGAGAAAAATAATGTAATAAACATAGCTATTGCTAAAATTGGCCATTTTGATTTTCTTAATTTGATTTTTGAAATTTGACCCGATTTTCCAGTTACTGTAACAAAAGATTTTCTTGAACTAGTGAGTAAGCTATTAACTCCTAGTATTGTTATTGTTATTAAGATTAAAATAATACCAATTACATACCCTATACCTCGGTTATCAGAATCTTGTAAAGCTTGCCGCATCATAATCGATATTGTGCTAAATTTATTATTTTTGTTTAAATAGACTGGTACCGTGTAGCTACTCATAGAACTAGAAAACACTAGTAAGAAAGTGGATACTATACCAGGTTTTATAATAGGCAATGTAATTTTTCTAAAAACTTTAAATCTTGAAGCTTTTAAAATGGTTCCGGCTTCTTCTAGATTAGCATCCATATTTTTCAAAATACCACCAATTAAAATATAAGCGAATGGAGCATAATGAATTCCTAATACCATAGCCATTGGGAAAAATCCATAGACCATCCATTCTGGAACCTTAATTGTAGTTATTAATTCTAAAAAACCGATTTGATTGTAAGCCGAGTCAACAGATGAATTTTTAAAAAAACTTTCCCAGAACATCGCAATTGACCAAGATGGCATAATGTATGGGAACAAGAAAAATACTGATAAAAATTTTTTGCATGGAAGATTAGTTCTAGTAATCAAAAATGCCAATCCTCCACCTACAAAAATAGCAATAAAGCATGCTAATAAAGCCATTGTACAAGATCTGTATAATGGCTTGTAAAAGTTGTTAAAAGAACTGTTTTTAAATAATGTATTACTCCAATGTATTGGTGTAACGGTTCCAGGTTTTAATCCATATCTGGCGGCTTCACCGCCAGCATGGATTATTAAAGATTCTTTAAGCAACCCAAAAAGAGGAAATAAAACCGTTGCTAGTAATATCATTAAAAATATTATTGTTATTGTATTTTGAGGTTTAGTAAAGTATGAATATATTAAACTAAAATGTTTTTTAATTTTTTGTTTTGTGTTGCTCATTTTTATCACTGATGTTTTTCTAAGATGTTTTTATTAATTATTTGGACGATTTATTTAAATTATCGATTAATTCTTTTAATGCGTAATCAGTTGTTTTTAAGTAAGCTTGATTTTCAACAATGTTTCTTCTCTTCCACTCTGCAAGTGGTAAATCACCAGCAGCTTGTGGAATAGTTTCTATCGGTGAATAGTAAGCATAGTAACCCTGGAATCCAGCATTGAAGGCTTCTTCGGTTAACATATATCTAGCAAATAAGCACGCTGTATAGCAGTATTTACTTGTTTTAGGAATAACGGTAAACATCTTATATAAATAGCCGTTGAATCCTTCTAGTTTAATATCATATGATAAAATTTCATTGGCTAATCTAACGCCTTCAGCAGCTCTTTCTTCTTTTGTTCCGAAAGATTCATCTTTTGGAGCTAGCTGAGAGGATAAACCTTTGTGTTTAGTAAATGATGCATAAAATACGGTTCTTGGATTTGCTGTGTCTTGAACTAATGTTTCAGTTACAGCTGTTGTGTCACTGCTGTGCCATGTAGTAATGTTTGATAAATATTCAGTTAAATATTTATAACCAATATTTTTATATTGTGGTTCATCTACATACGCTTTACCATAGAATTTTTGATATGCATCTTTGAGTTTAGCAACTGATTCTGGTGAAGTTAATGACATTAAGAATCCAGCATTAATTTTTTCTTGAGTTGAACTTTGGAATGATGATTTGGCAATATATCGATCAGGATTAGCTTGTCTTTCTTCTTTGGAACCAGCTAATTGCCAAACATTTGTAAAGAAATTAGGATCTTCAATATTCTTTTTATTCCATAAGAATAATTTGTTGATATATAGCGCAGCTAAAGGATACTTATCTTCATCCTTCAATCCTACAATATCTTTTGGAACAAAGTTTAATAAAATTTCTTGATCCATATACTGAAGAACGGTTTTTACTTCTTGAACGATTAATACGTCTGCATAGTAATCACCACCCGCTACTCTATCAAGAGCGGCGTAAGTGTCGGTATCTTTATTAGATTTTGAAGAAAACTCTTTATCATAATTAATACCGTATTTTTCAGAAAATTTAGCGATAGAATATTTAGCGCTACTAGTTTGAGATTTAAACATAAAAATATTATCACCAATTTCTTCTTTAGCAGCAGCTGCTAATTCTTTTTCATTCATCTTTTGTGCTTTGGCAATTTTTTCTTTGTTAATTTGCAGAATGTCTTTTTCTTTGTTGCCACCGCATCCAACTAGTGCAATGATGCTTAAAACAAACAACATCGCTAAAAAAATTCTTTTTGAATACTTCTTCATTTTAACTTTGCGTATCCTTATATTTGATAAACTAGTTTTTTTATGAGGATACGACTCTCCTTTTCTATTTTATTTTACTAGTTTATTTGTTAATTCAATAATGTACGTTACAATAAATAACTTAGTAATATGTCAACACTGTTTTATAAATCTTCACATTAAATCTAAACCCGAAACTTAAGTGTTTATATGTATAAAATTGTTCCATTTGTAAATAAAATGTAAAAAAACAAACGAATTTTTTAATAAAATTCTTTACATTTCTTTACATTTATACTGAAAGTTTATCATGGTGTGAATCTTTTTGCAAGCGGTTTCAGCAATTTTGTACATATATACATTTATTTTGAAACTTTTATGTTTTTGTTTTATAAAAGACGTGATATATTATTTGAAAACTGAAAATAAAAAAAGCGATTTTACAGAAAAATCGCTGTTACTAAAATTTATCTAATTTTAATTATTTGATGAAATTACTAAGTTTAAATTTCCAGTTATATTTAAGTTTTTGACTTTGCTAGTAGTTATGAAATGGTCTCCAGTTTTGATTATACAGTCATTAATATAACCATTTCCCTCAATTACTGAGAATAATAAAAATTGCTCTGGTTGAAATTCAAACTTTTCTTTAATAATCCATCTTTCAATTTTGAAATATTCATTATCGATATAGGTTGTAAAACTATTCATGCCAATTTTATATTCATTAATATTTAGTTTATGACTTTCATCGGGAATAGTTGTTGCTTCTATGGCTTCTTTTATATGTAGTTTTCGTAAAGAACCATCTAATCCTAACCTATTATAATCATACAACCTAAAAGTTATGTCTGAAGATTGTTGGATTTCTAATAAAGTAGTTCCACTATTAATTGAATGTATTTTTCCTGCCGGAATATAAAGACAATCATCTTTTTTTATGTTTTTATATTTTAATAACTTATCCCAATTATTATCTGTTATATATTTTTTAAACTCTGCTTTTGTTGTTGCGTTATGTCCATAGATAATATTGCTGTTTTCTTTTGTATCCAAGATAATCCAAAATTCTGATTTTCCTTTTTCATTAAAACGACTAGCAAAGTTATCGTTTGGATGAACTTGAATAGATAAATTCTCATTAGCATCAATTATCTTTAATAATAGTGGGAATTCATCATTTTCAATATTGTTAAATAAATCTTTGTTATTCTCAAATACATTTTTTAATGTTTGCCCTTTAAAAGGGCCGTTTTTTATAATTGTACTTCCATCTTTATGTCCAGAAATTGCCCAACACTCACCAGTTGATTCAGAAGGGATTTTATAATTGAACATCTTTCTAAGATTGTTACCTCCCCAAATTTTTTCTTTAAAAACGGGTTCTAAAAATAATATTTGATCATTCATAAGTATTCCTCTCAAATCATAAAAATTGTGCTAAATCATTTAATATGAATAATAGATTATTCAAAATCAGTTTCTGAGAAAAGTGATAATTGAGTATGAGTAAAATCTTTGTTATCAAAGATTAATTGCCATTTCGCACTTCTTCCGGTTCCAAGTGGTCTAATTAATCCTTCATCACGTAATGTTTTTAAAATTCTTTCGATTGTTGAATCACTAACTAAAGGGTTTTTTCCTCTCACATCTTGTTTGGTGAAGATTTCTGGACCTTTTAAAATAGTAATTCTGACATAATCACCTTTTTGATATTCGGTTTGAAGCTCATATTTGTGAGCTTTTTCTTTTAATTCTTGGTAACTTTCTTTCAAAATATCGATAAATAAAATGTATAATCTTTCATAACTAGAATATCCTTCTTGCCAGTTATAGTTAGCTTCTAAGATTCCTTGCTTAAAGATGTTTTCCTTTTGGTAAAAATATTTGAAAAATGAAACATATTTAAAAACATTGAAATGTTTTAAAAATAGGGCATACATTAAAAATAATCCCATTTCTTCATTATACGAAGAAAATATTTCCATATTAATAAAATCAATATAAAAATTAATAATTAAGGCAATCGTTTCATGACTTTTATGCGTCATTTCTGAATAAAATAGTTCGATTAATTCTTGCAACTGAAATGTCATTGGAGTTCTTGTATTGGTATTTAAAATATCTTTTTCTTCGTTTTTGAAGTAGTTTACACTCACTTTTCTTACGTTTTTACTAATTAAACGGGATAAATCAACGATTTGTGAGTGAATTAATTCAAATGATTTACCTGCACGATGAATTCGCCTTAAGACAGTTTTATAGTTATTAAATTGTTCTTCTTCTTTATTTTTGGCAACAAAACTTTTCTTTGACCATTGGCGCATTTTAAAATCGGTAAAGTCAAACTGAAAATATTTACCTAGATAGTAAATATCTTCTTCAAAAGTGCTACTATATAAAATATCTTGATCTTTTTCAAATAGTTTATCATAGTAATATTCTTTTCCTTTTTGTTCGTAAGTATCAAGCAGTAGCATTAACTTTTCACTATTTAATTGTGTTCGTGAGATGTTTTTTAGTGATTTCAATTTTATTTACTCCTTAATGGAAGCAAGAACCACCAATGAATTCACGTAACAGTGAATTACATGGGACTAATTCTTCCGGTATATCAACAAAGTATTTTAAAAACTTAACAAGTCGGTTAGCCATAATGAAATATTCTGAGTCTCTTGGAATGGCTTGTAACTGTGGTAAAGCGAATCTTTTAAGAACACCAAATTCATAACTTAATTCAGTATTGAAAACGAAATCGGCTCCTTCTTGAAATGGATAGATCCATTTAAATTCACCACGTCTAACTGATGGCCACATGCCCATAGTTTCTGTAGCTGGAGCGTTGCGATATTTAGAGTCTCTGACAATTCTTCTTAATAATCTTAAATCGGTAATACTAATTGGATTGTGATCATCAATATGTAATTGAGTTTGTGGTGCGATATAAATTTTATATTTTTGTTCTCTTGGGACTTTGCTAGTGAGTCTGTCATTTAACGCATGAATCCCTTCAATAATGATTGGTGTATCCGGTTCAACTTTAATCGTTTCACCATTAGTAACGGAACTATGTTTAAAATCATATTTTGGTAAAGTTACTAGTTCACCTTTAATTAATCTGGCAATGTCATCATTAAATCGATCAATATCAAGTGATTCAATATGTTCTAAATCAGGTTGTCCAAATTCATCAAGTGGTGCTGACCCACGAGGTAAATAGTAATCATCAATTGAGATCATTACTGGCTTTAAACCTAATGACATTAAAGTAATTCTTAAACGCATTGAAAAGGTAGTTTTACCGCTTGAAGAAGGACCAGCAATGGCAATTAACCGAATTTCATTACGCTTTTCTACAATTTGACTAGCTAATTCATGTAACTCATTAGTATGTTTGATTTCGCACATATTAACAAAATCAATTAAATCTTGTTTAGAAAGAGCGTATTCATTCATATTAGCGATTGCGGTTCCTTTCGTTCTCTTACCCCAACGTGCGGCATCACGAAGCGCTTTAGCAAACGTTGGTGCGTGATAGAACGGAGGAATCACGCCACCAGCTTCCGCTCGTGGATATTGAATAATAAAGCCAGCTCCGTATGGGAATATATTATATTCTGTAATGTATCCCGTAGATGGAACCATTAAGGCATACATATGATTGACATATCCTTGACATTCATATAAGTTAATGTACTCTTCTTGTCTAAATTGAAGTAATTTAACTTTATCATGAGAACCTTGATTTTCATATAGAATAGCTGCTTCCTCTAAGTTAAAAAGTCTCTTGGTAATTGGATAATCAGCTACAACAATTCGCTTGACTTCGTCCTTAATTTGATTGATAACTTGATCATTAACTCCACCTGCTAAATTTCTTATAATCGCTAAAACTGAACGAGAAACGTTATAACTAAAACTTACATTAGCTTTTGGATATAGATTTTTAATTGCCATCGCTACGATAAATCTTAATCCGGCTTCATAAATTCTAACGGCATCACTGTCAGTAAGATATAAAAATTCAACTTCAGAATCAGATAAAAGGCGTGAATTTAATTCACGCATTCTTTTATTAACTTTAGCGGCATATGGTTTAATATTTAACATTTGTGATATTTCAAGTAGTGTGGTGTGATTTTTTACTAGTATTTCTTTATGTCCAATGACATTAATTTTTATCATAAACTCCACTCCTTCTATTCATCGAATAAGTCAAATTTAGAAATTCTAATTTTAACTTTATCATCAGTTTCAATTTCTTCAGCTAATATTTTGGCATCAAATACTTCTTCCTCTTTTTCCTTGATAGTAGGAGCCGGTTTCGTCACTTTAATTTCATCAGCAAACGCTCTTTCAACTAACATCATGTAAGGTTCACCAAGATCAGTAATTTCTAAAATTTTACGCCCATATTTATTAGCGGTATATTTGAGGTCAGTAGCTTTTATTTTTTGTAATCCTTTTTCACAAATTATTTCAATTGGTACTTCTTCTCTAGTTTGGTTTTTCGAAAGTCTAGCGGCATCTACTACTAAATGTGGATTTGATTTCATCCGATCAACAATTAAAGTGCCTCGTCGATACCTGTTATAACATTGGATTCCTTCAGCTGATTCTTTAATAATATGACCACGAGATGTCAACACCACCACTTCATCTTCTGGCTCCACGAAGAATGATGCGACCACTTCATCATTAGTTTGGAGTAACATTGATTTAACTCCGGATGCTTGTAAGCCATATTGAGGAAGTTCAATCGTCTTAAATCTTAAGGCGTAACCACCCTTAGTTACAGTATAGATATTACTTAACACATCAATATCAACTGCCACTAATTCGTCACCATTATTTAATTTCATCGCACGAATTGGTCTTGAATATCGTTGTACTAAGAAATCACTTAATTTAGCTAGTTTCATCATTCCATTCTTAGTTGCTAGTAGTAACTGTTGCGTAGTATCAAAATCACTAATTTTAATGACTTTAATTAAAGTTTCATCGCGTTGAATTGGAACGATATTATTAATATAAACTCCTAAGTCACCCCAACGTTGTTCCTCAAGTTTAAAGACTGGTAAGAATATATAGTTACCTAAATTGGTAAAAATTAGTAAAGTATCAAGCGTTGACACTTCTTCTTCAAAGATAAATTGATCGCCTTGTTTCAAGCCTGGCGTTTTCGTTGAAGAATAACTTCTTAAGTTACTTCTTAAAACATAACCTTCTTTAGTAATCCCGACCTGAACATTTTCATCAGAAATTAATTCTCTTTCATCGATTTTAATAGTTTCAATTTCCGCTTCAATTTCGGTTTTTCTTGATTGACCTAAAGCTTTTTCGGTCGCTTTTAACTCTGATTCAATGACTTCATTTAAAACTTTTTCGTTAGTTAATATTTTTTCTAGTTCAGAAATTTGATTTTTTAATGACTCGCTTTCTTTTTCTAATTCATAAACATCGGTATTAGATAAGCGATAAAGTTGTAAAGTCACGATAGCTTCAGCTTGAATTTCCGAGAAAAAGAAATTATTCATAATGTTATCTTTAGCATTCGCTTTGTTGTTAGAATTTCTAATTGTTTTGATGACTTGATCTAAAATGGAGACCATTTTAATTAATCCTAAAACAACGTGTTCACGTTTTTTAGCTCGTTCTAATAAGTAATTAGAACGATTAGTCACAACTTCTTTTTGGTGCTCAATATAAGCTTTTAAAATTGGGATGACACCAATTTGTTCGGGTCTATTATTAACGATGGCTACCATATTATAGTTGTAAGATACTTGTAAGTTAGTGTTTTTTAATAAGTATGCTAAGACAACGTTATAATCAGCGCCTTTTTTAAGGTCAATTGCAATTCTTAAACCTTCTTGGTCACTTTCATCTCTCACTTCAATGATATCTTCTAGCACTTTATCAACTCTTAACATATCAATTTGTCTGACCAAATCAGCCTTATTTACTTCATAAGGGATTTCAGTTACAACTAACCTGTCTTGAGTTCTTGAAATTTCTTCTTTAATGACTTTAGAGCGAACAATGATTCTTCCGGCTCCAGTATTAATCGCATCTTTAATCCCATCAAGTCCTTGGACGATGCCTCCAGTCGGAAAATCAGGACCTTTAATATATTTTAAAACTTCTTTCGGAGTTAAATTTGGATTTTTTAAATAGGCAATAGTTGCACTAATAACTTCAGATAAATTATGAGGCGGAATTCTTGTCGCATAACCGGCTGCAATTCCCATCGCACCATTGACTAAGAGATTTGGGAATTTAGCTGGTAAAACTACTGGTTCAGTTTCTTCATCATCAAAGTTTGGCACAAATAAAACCGTTCTTTTATCTAAATCTTCTAACAAATATTCACTGGCTTTTGAAAGTCTCGCTTCAGTATAACGCATCGCAGCTGGTGAGTCACCATCAATTGATCCGTTATTTCCGTGCATATCAATCAGAGGTACTAGCATTTTGAAATCTTGAGACATTCTCACCATCGCTTCATAAATTGATGAATCGCCATGAGGATGATATTTACCCATGACTTCTCCAGCAATTCTGGCTGATTTTTTGTATGGTTTGTTTTGAAACATTCCCATCTCATACATCGCATACAAAATTCTTCTTTGAACAGGCTTTAATCCATCTCTGACATCAGGTAGAGCCCGATCTTGAATGATATATTTAGAATATCTACCAAAACGTTCACCAACAATTTCGTTAAAACTAGATTTTATGATGTTTTTATTGACAAATTCATTTACTTTTTTAACAACACTCATAATTTATCACTTAACAGTTGCTAGTTATAACAACCATTCCTTTCTGTTAAAATCTTAATTAAGATAATTTGAAATGTATTACATTTCTTTATTAACTTCAAAGTCATCAGAGACTTCAAAGTCAACATTGGCTTCAATCCATTCTCGTCTTTGAGCGACATTATCACCCATTAAAGTGGTAATTTTTTGATCAGCTTCAGAAATGTCTTCTAAAGTTACTTGAATAATAGATCGCGTTTGTGGATTCATTGTTGTCTCCCAAAGTTGATCTGAATTCATTTCGCCTAACCCTTTGAATCGTTGAATGCGATAACTTGATAAATCTTCAACTTGATTTAATTCTTCATCAGTCCAAACATAAAATGATTCTTCATTTCGACCACGTTTTCTCATTAATCGATATAACGGTGGTAAGGCAATATATAATTTCCCGGCTTCAACTAGTGGTCTCATAAATCTTAAGAAAAATGTCATAAGTAACACTTGAATATGAGCACCATCAGTATCAGCGTCAGTCATAATAATGATTTTGTCATAATTCATTTTCTTAAGGTCAAACGCACTACCAAAATCAGCACCGATTGCGTGAATTATGGTATTGATTTCTTCATTTTTTAAGGCTTGATCAGTGCTAGCTCTTTCGGTATTTAACACTTTACCTCGCAACGGTAAAATCGCTTGAAAGTGGCGGTTTCTTCCTTGTTTCGCTGAGCCACCAGCTGAGTCACCTTCGACTAAGAATAATTCTAAAACCGATTTATCTTTACTTTGAGCAGGAGTTAATTTACCTGATAAAGTTACTTCTTTTTTATTTTGTTTGCGGCCACTTCTAGCAGCATCACGAGCTTTTCTGGCGGCTTCTCTCGCTTTTTTAGCATTAATTGAACGAGTAATGATGTGGTTAGCAACGGTTAAGTTTTCTTCTAGGTAACTTAACATATTTTCAAATACTACCGATTCAACTGCAGTTCTAGCATCAGGTGTTCCTAACTTATTTTTAGTTTGTCCTTCAAATTCTAATAAGTCTTCAGAGATTCTTAAACTAATAATCGCGGTAATTCCTTCTCTAATATCGACACCATCTAAATTTTCATCTTTTTCTTTTAATAAACTGTACTTTCTAGCATAATCATTAATCGCTCTAGTAAGGGCTGATTTAAATCCAATTTCATGGGTTCCACCGTCTTTCGTACGAACATTATTTACAAAAGAGATAATAACTTCGCTATATGATTCTGAATATTGAAAAGCTACTTCCACGTTAATTGGAGTTTTATGTCCATTAACTTGATATTTTGAATTAATAATATGTACTTCATCAAAAGGTTTTCTTTGTTTATTTAAAAAAGTTACATATTCTTTAATGCCATCAAAATATTGGAATACTTCTTTTTGTTTATTTCTTTCATCATGTAAAGTTATTTTTAATCCTTTAATTAAAAAAGCTGATTCTCTAACTCTTTCTTTAATGATGTCATAATTCATTAAAGTCGTTGAAAAGATTTTTGGATCTGGTTTAAACCAAACGGTTGTTCCCGTTTTTTTAGTTTCACCGATTTGTTCTAAATCACCGATTTTAGAGCCACCATCAGAAAAGTTTTGACGGAAAATTTTTCCGTCTCTGTGGACCGTTACCACTAAAAATTGGCTCAGTGCGTTAACTACCGCACCACCAACTCCGTGAAGTCCTCCTGAGACTGAATAACCACTATCACTAAACTTACCACCTGAGTGTAGGGTGGTAAAAATAACTTCAGTCGTTGGACGACCTGAAGTATGAGTTTTATAGGGCATACCGCGCCCTTCATCAATGATTTCAATTGAGTTATCTTCTTTAATTGTAATTTGAATAGAATTACCGTATCCTGATAAAACTTCATCGATTGCGTTATCTAGTATTTCCCATACTAAATGATGAAGTCCGCGGCCATCAGTTGACCCAATATACATACCAGGACGTTTTCTTACAGCTTCTAATCCTTCAAGTATTTGAATACTTGATTCATCGTATCGTTGCATATAACCACCTAAAATAATTATAACAAAAATATCTTCTTTCTCCAAATATTTAATGTATGATATAATTTTAATTAGCAAGGGGGTAATTATGCAATATTTTTTAATCGTATTGTTATTGACAGTAAGTTATTTACTAGGTTCAATTCCATTTGGATTAGTCATTGGTAAGCTTGTCAAAAAAATTGATATTCGTGAACATGGCAGTAAAAATACAGGAGCTACTAACGCTGTTAGAGTTCTAGGATTTAAGCTTGGTGTTTTGTGCTTTTTTCTTGATGCCCTTAAAGGTGCGTTAATTATCATAATTGTTAGATTATTAATTCATTTTAATGTCCCATTAGGTCATGATTTAGGGATAATTCACATCAATGAAAACATCAATATTAGTATCACTGCATTATATGGTTTAACCGCTGTATTAGGCCATGTCTTCCCAATTTTCTTAAAGTTTAAAGGTGGTAAGGCGGTAGCTACTTCAGTAGGTGCACTTCTCGCATTAGCCCCTATAATTGGACTTTTAGGAATCTTAGTATTTTACATCGTTTTAAAGATGTCAGGATATGCTTCACTAGGTTCATTAATGGGAGCTGCTACAGCACTGACAACATTAATTATTTATGATTTATTTATGGGTAAGGCTGATTATGGAGTTCTCTATTTTGAGTATAGTAAATATAATTGGGCTAACTATTCAGTTGAGTTATTATCAGTATTTTTATATGTATTGATTATCTTTTTAAGACATCGGACAAACATTGATAAATTAAATAAAGGTACAGAATCAAAATTCGAATTTGAAGATGAAGAATAAAAATGAGAGTGGGGGTTCTCCACTCTCGTTTTTTATTAAATAATCTTTTTCTTTATCATTTTAATATTGGCATCTTTTGGTTAAATTTTATTTTTTTTAAAATAAATTACAATTTACTATTCAATAAAAAATCCAACATCAAGTTAAAAACTTTTGTTGGATCAATTAATTATTATTGAGGGGGTGATTAATTTTTCACCTTTTTTTCTTTCTTTTTCTTCTTATCTTTTTTGGCCGGTTCTGTTTTAGCTTGATTCATTGATGCCATCACTTGTCTTACTTGACGTTCAGATGGAGTTCTTCCCATTTGTTGCATCATTACACGAATCATTTGTTCATTAACAGGTGGGTTCTTTTCTAAATATTTTTTAAAGAAAAGGCGAGCTAGAAAAAAACCAACAATTAAACCTACTAATAAAATTAGTATTGGAAAAACAATAACCATCCATAGTTTCATTGTAACCATAATCTCTTACCTCCGTACAGTTTAATTGTATCTAAAAACACTCATTTTTTCAAGTTATAAGGTATGGGATAAAACGATTATGCGTTTACTCCCATAAATTTTATCTTTTGAAACTTCTAAATTAGGATAATCTAAATTTATTTCAAGACCTTTATTTATTTCAATTACGATTTTTCCTCCATCTTTGAGTCTGTCAATAATTAAAGGAATTACTGTTTCATATGTCCCCTTAAAGTAAGGCGGATCAATGAAAATTAAATCAAAATAAATATTGTTATTTTTATAATAATTTAGAGCTTTTTGATAATCTAAAGTCAAAATATTAGCCTTTTCTAATTCTTTTAATGAATTTAAATTTTCTTTAATTAAGCTGGTGTTTTTATAGTTAATATCATTAAAATAGACATATTGTGCGCCCCTTGATAAAGCTTCTAAACCATATGAACCACTGCCAGCAAATAAATCTAATACGATTAAATTAGTAACATTAATGAGCATATTAAAAACGCCTTCTCTAACGATGTTAGATGTCGGTCTAGTTGTTGCTGATTTGACATATTTAATAATTCGTGAACGGTGTTTTCCTGAAATAATTTTCATAATTAAAAATAAAAGGGGACTATTCCCCTTGATTATTTCCTTCTTCAATAGTTTCACTTGGTTTAGCAGGTTTTTTAGGGAAGATGTTTTGTGGCTTAGCTGCAATCAAAAATAACCACGTATGAATAGCTTGTAAACCATACATATAAAATATTTGATCAAAAAAGTCATTTGCTGGAAAGCCAACTGCGGCACGCCAAATCGTTAAAACTAAAGTAAAAAATACAATATTGGCATGAATAATAAATCCGATGAATGGAAATTTATTAGAAATCTTTTCGAATGTTGCAATTTTACTACGAAAGATGTATAGCATTTGAAAAACAGCTAAACCAATAATACCGATGATCATTGGTAGTCCCAAAATTAAACCACTGATACCTAATGCTTTAGGAGTAGGGTTATCAATACCGGCCCATCTTCCATAATCAATTAAATTATTCAATATCATATAGAAAAGTAAATATAAAGCAATTAAGCCAACAAAGAAGATTTGTGTTGTTTCATTAAAAAACTTTTCTTTTTTTCCTTTTTCCTTAATTTCTTCATAATCAATTTTAGCGCCACATACAGCACATTCATGGGCGCCTTCATTTACAACATTTCCGCAAACATTACATTTCATTTTTTTATTTCTCCTTAATATATATAAATTTTATAAATTTAATTTATATAATAAAAATCTAGAGGCGTGTTGAACGTGTTCGTTCAAGGTAGGATCCTTTAACCAAATTGATATATTGGGAATCTAAATTAATGGATTACACGCCTATATCTTGGAAAGTTCCAAAAAATTATGGTTTGGGTTCGACGAGGGCCTCTAGACACCTGTAATATAACACTTTTGATTGGAATAATCAAGATTCTATCGCAATTTTGATTTATGAATTATCCTTTATAATTTCTTTCATCTTATCTTTTAAATCATCGCGTCTTAATGAGTATTCAACAATCGCTTTTAAATATCCTTCTTTTGAACCAATATCATATCTTTTAGCATCAAGATCAAATGAATATAGTTTGGTGTCAACTTTACTTCTTAAAATTGCGTCAGTTAGCTGAATTTCTCCGCCTTTACCTTTACTTTGAGTTTCAAGATATTTAAAAATTATTGGTTTTAAAATATATCTGCCACTAGCAGCACTTCTTGAAGTGACCTCATGAGGTTGTGGTTTCTCGACGAAATCATCAAGTTCATAGACTGGTCCCTTTTGATTAGGTAAGGTTTTGCAAATGCCGTATTTTACAGTATCTTCATCGGGGACTGTCATTGTTCCAATAATATGGCCATCGTATGTTTTAAAGGCGTCTATGAGTTGTTTGATGGCAGGCTTGGTATCACTATAAAACAAATCATCACCTAATAATACCGCAAAAGATTCGTTTTTTACGAACTCTTTAGCATGTAAGATTGCATGTCCTAAACCTAATTGTTCTTTTTGGATGACATAATCTATTTTGATATTTTTAAACTCATTAATTAATTTAATTGCCTCATAATTTTTCTTGTTGTTTAAAAACTCTTCTAAAACATTATTAGTTTTGAAATAGTCAATAACTTCAGTTTTATGAGGGCTAATAATTAATAATATTTCTTCTATTCCAGCTTCAATCGCTTCTTTTACAATATATTCAATCGCTGGCCGATCAATAATTGGTAATAATTCTTTGGAAATAACTTTAGTAATTGGTAAAAAACGGGTGCCAAATCCAGCAGCTGGAATCACGGCTTTCTTAACCTTCAATTTCTTCACCTCTCGTGGCTGCGGTAATTCTAACGTAATGGCCGTCATTAATTAACGCATTTAATAATATCTCTCGTACTTTTAAGTCGATTAGATAATCGACATTAGCAATTTCAAACTCAACTTTCACAGTAATCACATTTTCTCTAAGTGATATTAAATCGACATTATAGTGTTCAACAAATCCTCTTAAGTCTTGTGGATTATTAAATAGAAAAACATCCTAATAATTAATGGGATTTCAATGTCTAAATTTTTAATTAGTTTTCCAAATGAAAGGGCTCTAGCGACAATATAGTCATCGGTTTTGAAAAAGTGTTTTCAAAAATTTCGTGACTTGGATCGGAAGTGATTGTTGTCGCAACATTAGTTTTATATTTCTTTTCTAAATATTTTGTAAATTTTTCAGGAGATTTTTGATGATTTTTATGAAACTGAGTATAAATTACGACTCCTTTTCTGTATCAATATAAGCCGTGATAAAAAATAACTTAAAATTGGCATATGCTAAAACATCATTAAGTCTATCGTGGAATTGATCAATATCAATATTTAATTCATAGATTCCGACGGTTGTAAAGTACTCATTAAACATATATGGCTCATATAACAAATTAGCGTATACAAAATGGTTATTATTAGTATCTAAATAATTACTAGAGTGATAAGTAACTCGTCTCATATATTGATAAAAAGCGTGAAATAATAGGACCAAAGCGACAGCTCCGGAAATTGAAGCGATGATTACCTTCCAAAATAAACTTAAATTAGTCATAAAAGCAATAATGGAGTTGGTAAAAGATCATTGGAATGATATTATGTTTTAATGAACTAAAGCCTTTTTTATTAATAACTAAAGCGGCGAAAAATATCGCTACGACGATATAAAAAACTAAAATAGATTCAATCTTAGCTGTTGTAATTCTCTAGCCATGGCATTTAATTCTAACAAAGTTAAAAGATGCCAATTCCCGCTAAGATAAAGGTAGTTATGTTAACAAAGTAATAATATTTATTATTCTTATAAAATTTACGTGTTTGTGGTAAATGATAATATTCTTTCATTTTCGCACGATAGTCAAAAATTGGGAAATAACTTCTTTTAACTAACATTTGAAATTCAATTGGATCAGGGCTATCAAGCGCTTTCGCTATTTTATTTCAAAATATGCGAGTGGATTTAAGAGTAAAATAAATGTTCCAATAATGATAAAAGCGAATTTATAGTCGCTAAAAAGTACATTAATAAAAATAGTCCAATCCCATATATTATATAGACAAATAATTTAGATAAGCCACCAATGAAGTAGATAACGATATAAAATGTTGAGATAAAAAATGCCAATAAAAAAACGGCGCTTAAATTTCCAGGTAACGCTATGGGCAAGATTAAAAATGTTAGTGACAAGACAATAAAAATAATTGATGCAATATAAAATCTTTTCTTCATACTTTTATTATACCACCCTTGAGCGATAATATTTTATTTATTATCAAATAAAAAGAGAGCAACTGATAAAAAGTTGCCCTCTTAATCTTAATTTAAATCAAAAATACCATCCTGTAGCTCCGTTGCTAAAACGGATATAACCGCCTCGATACCAATTATAACCATATTGGCCTGTTGACCAATTAGGCTTTGGTGGGTCATCGCTTGAAGCATCGGTATGAACACAGTAGTGTGAACCAGTTATTGATCCACCCGCTCCATATTCTGCATCAAAAACAAAAGCTTCACATTCAATTGTCTCAACGGTTTTTGGGACAAAAACAGTAACTACCTTGCAGAAAGGTTTTGGATTGTTTCGATCGATTAAATCGTGTGGTAATTCATTACATAAATAGAAGGCAATCCTTTCAATATATTTTACACTTGCCGGAATCGTTACTTGTTTAATATCAATTTTATAAAAAGCACATGAAGCAATTCTTACAACACCATCTGGAATTGTTGAATTTTTACAAGCTACAATTAAAGTGTTGGTTTCGGTTGTGATAATTGAATTACAAGCATTTCTTGAATCATAAACTGTATTGTCGGCGTCAACAGAAATACTAGCGATGTTTTTGCAATCTTCAAATGGGAGTTCACCAATTTTAGTAACACCATTTGGTATTACCACTTTAGTTATTCCTTGACAATTACTAAATGCAGATTTACCAATTTCTAATAGTGTTGACGGTAGATCAAAATTTATTAATTTAACACAATCTTTAAAGGCCCGATTACCAATCCATTTAAGCCCTTCATTGAAAACAACTAAACCTAAATTACTGCAACCATCAAAAGCGTGATTATAGATAGTTTCAACGGAACTTGGTATTTCAACTGTTGACAAACTAGTACATTCAGTAAATGCACTACCACCAATATATTTTAAATTTCCATTTAGGGCAAAATAAAGTGATTTTAATTCACTACAACCAGAAAATGCTGCCGTTTGGATTTTTTCAAGAGAGTCTGGAAAATTAATCCCTTCTAATTTATTACAATTTTCAAATGCACACCTATCAATTATTTCAAGGCCTTCTGATAATAAAACAGTTTTCAAGTTAGTACATCCGCTGAATGCGTTCGCTCCAATTTCTACAACTGGTACATCTATATCAATTAATGATAAAGCGGTACACCCTTCGAAAGTTTCATCTTCAATATGAGTAATTTTAGGCCCAAATTTAAAATCTTCTAATGCCTTACAATCTTTAAAGGCTTTAGAATCAATCCAAAGAAGTCCATCGGAAATAGTTACTTTTTTCAATTTTTGAGAACCCTCAAAAGCCTTATAACCAATTTCATTGATCCTTTGTCCATTGTACCAAAGCGGAATCACTACTTCGACGCCGGTATCTTTTAATTTGTAATTAACTATTTTTAAGCCACCATATCTCCAAGATTCCTCAAATTCAAATTCTTTACTCGGATCTAAAAAACAATCATAGGTCGCATCATATGTAACATCTACATTTTTAACTACATCAATTGCTGGCGCCCAATCTTTAAACGTATATGAATATTTTAAGTCGTTTGGTCTGGTTGGATTAGGACCAATATATTCAGGAGTTTCTCCTTAAAAACATCCTCTTCTTTGAGAACAACTCCTTCATTTGTCCAAGTAATTTTATGGACTTCGCGGAACTCGGCAATAAATGTAGTATTTTTCAAAATTTTAGTAGTATTTGGATTTAGACTCCAACCGTAAAATTTCTTTCTCACACCTGTTACCGTATCATCAGGAAAAGTTGGTTCTGCTCCGTTATAAACTGCGTAATCACCAGCGTTAATAGTTTCAGTATAAATTACACCATCAAGTGGGTGTTCCCACGTCACGGTGTAAGTCTTTCTTATTGCGGTAAATTGAGCGGTATAAGTCCTTATATAATTTGCTGGTCCTGGCTTTGGAGACCAACCAGTAAACATATAATCATAGTAATCATCTGATTCTTTAGTTGGAGCTGGTCCTGAATAAACTGGTATTTGTGTTGCGTATACCGCGCTGGTTGCTAGTGTTGTTCCATCCCAATTTTTCCAAGTAATTTCATATGTGTCAGCTGATGCACCATATTGAGCGGTATAGATTTGATCACAATTAGCTTCAGTTACTTCTGGATCCCAACCTATAAAGTTAAAACCTTCTCTTGATGGTCTTGTTCCATCATATGTTGGGATTGTTCCTCTTGGAACTTCTGAATCTACCTCTAAAACTGTTCCGTCATGATCAACCCAAGTAATGATATATTTTCTTTCTGACTCAGGAACAACTACTACTTTAATTTTTGCCTCTAGTTCACCACTTTTAACAGTGATATAGGTTGTTCCTTCAGAAACGCCAATCACCTTACCATCTTCAACAGTGGCCACACTAGGATCTTCTGATTCCCAAACTAGATCTCCAAGAAATTGGTTAATACTCCTACTTGTATTTCTTCACCCAATGTAACGGTTACTTCACTTTTATCTAAAGAAATATCCGAATTTTCTTCGCACCCATATAAAAACATCAAGACAGATAAGAAAAGAACTAATAGGGCACCTAAATTTCTAAATGTTTTTTTCATGAAACCTCCTACTAAAAATAGACTAAATAAACTTAATATCCAATGTAACAATTTTAATTGTTCTCCCGTATTTGATTTCATTATATTTTTTATTTTTTGATTATCAAACCTAAATGCGTAATCGGTTAATTTTTGGTTTATTCGGTCATTTTTTGGCGTATTTGGCTAACTAAAAGTGGAATAAATTCTACTTGGGGCGATTTCTTAAATCGCCTTTTTAAAAATAAATTGTAATTTACTATTCAAATAAAAAAGTCCTAAATCACTAAATCTTAATAGATTTATTTCAGGACTTATCTAATTAATTATTTTCTAATAATTCAATTAATTCAGCTTTTTTCAGTGAACTATATCCGGTTAGATTTTTTTCTTTAGCAATATCTCTTAGTTCAGCAACTGTTTTTGAAGAATAATCAACTGATTGAGCTTGAGGTGCAACTGGTTTTTCTTCTAGTTTAACCTTGGTTTCAGGTGCTGGTTTTTCAACTTTTACTTCTGGTTTAACTTCAACTTTAACTGGTGGATTTTTGATAGCTTCTTTAGCGATATTTGTTAGTTCAGTGAAGGCTTTAGCGTCATGAACGGCTAAATCAGCTAAGATTTTTCTATTAATATCAACATTGGCTAATTTTAATCCATGGATTAATTGTGAATATTTCATTCCATTTAGTTTACAAGCAGCGTTAATTCTTGTAATCCATAATTTTCTAAATTGACGTTTTCTTTGTTTGCGGTCACGATATTGATATCTCATTGAACGCATAACTTGTTCGTTAGCAGTACGGTATAAAGTTCTCTTTGAACCGAAATAACCTTTAGCTGCCTTTAAAACTTTTTTACGACGTGCTCTTGTTACTTTACTGTTTTTAACTCTTGGCATTTTCGGTTACCTCCTATTTCATATTAGAAATAAGTGTTTTAATACGTTTCTCATCTGATTTATGAACACTTGTTTCTTTCCTTAATTGTCTAATTTGTTTTTGTGATTTTGATGCTGATAAGTGTCCTCTATAAGCGTGTGAACGTCTTAGTTTTCCACTACCAGTAATCTTAATTCTTTTTTTAAGTCCGCTGTGCGTCTTTTGTTTTGGCATAGTAATCTTCTCCTTTATTTTTGCGTATTTGGTGCTAAAATGGCAATCATGTTACGACCTTCCATTTTAGGTTTGGATTCAACAATAATAGTGTCTCCTAGTTCAGCGATAAACTTTTCCATAGTTTCCATACCAATCTCCGTATGAGCTAACATACGGCCGTAGAAACGAATTGAAAGTTTAACTTTATCGCCATCTTTAATAAATCTTTGTGCATGTTTTAATTTAGTGTTAAAATCATGAACATCAATAGTTGGGCTTAATCTAATTTCTTTCAAATTTACGACTACTTGATTTCTTCTAATCTCTTTAAGTCTTTTTTGTTGATCAAAACGATATTTAGAATAATCCATAATTTTAGCGACTAAAGGGTCACTTTGAGCAGAAACAACAACTAAATCTAATCCAGCGTCATAGGCTTCTTTTAATGCAAAATCAGTCGATACGACACCTTTGTTGTTGCCATCTTCATCAATTAATAAGACTTTACCCTTAGGGATATCCTCATTAACTAATTCGTTGCTTTTTCCTTTTACTGGTCTTCTAATAAAATTCACCTCCAAATAATTTTATTATAAAGAAAAAGGGCATAAATGCCCCACATAAAAGTCATAACATATAGTTAATAATCATCAGGTGACTTTTATACCCATTGACCGAATCAATCGGGTGAGAGGGCTCCTCTTCTTTCCACGCTAATTATTATAAACTATTATTACTTTAATTGCAAATAATTTAATTATTCAACTCGAATTTTAAAAGATTCGGTTTATTCTTCAATATGGATAAATGGAAATACTCTTCTTAATAACCAAGCCATCATAAAGATTGATGCAATTCCAAAGGTTACGATAGTTAAAAGAATGTAGATATAAACTGTTCCTAGTAAATCTTTACCTTCTCCATCAAATCTAACTTTTTTGCCATCAATTACGATATTGCCGTGATACCATTTTAAATACCATGATAGTAACCAAGGTGTTGCGATAAATAATGTAAATGTTGCGCCTAAACTAAATAAAAGTGATCTCCAAATTAATCCCCAGTTTGAACCAGTAAATGTTGATTTCTTTTCCATATAATATTCTATCTCCTTTATTTTATTGATTAATGTCTATTAATCACTTATAGATTTTATCTTACTAAAGATAAATAAATCAATAAAGTTTAAACATTGTGTTTAAATGGAGAAAATTATGTCATTTTTTTCATTTTTACTTTCTTTTACAATATTTTATCGTATGATGATTTTTGATGCAAAATTCGATATATAGTTATTTTGTTTAAAATGGAGTTAAATTTATAAAAATTAAGTGACTTCCGACTATTAAAAATCTATAGCCTTGATCTCTAACAGATTTTATTAGTGGTAAGTTTCCTTTTTCAGGAAACTCAGATAGAGAATTGATGGATTTTTCAATTTTTAGAATGTATGTCTTTATTGTCAAAGGAGTTGCATAATCAGAGATCATATATTCAACTATATCATTTAGATCACTATATGCGATTAGAGTAAATTCAATTTTAGCCATATTATTTTATCTTTTTCTTAACACTACTAAAAACTACTTCAGAGTCCATAAGATGGCCTTTATTGACATCATCTTCTGCTATTGCCAATGATTTTAATAACTCTAATTCGGCTAATTGTTTTTCATAAACATATTGACTTAAAAGAACAGTATCGCCTCTACCATTTACAGTAATATATATTGGTTGTTGTTCTTCTTTTGCTAGTTTCGAGATTTCAGGATATTTATTCCTTAAATCGGATGATGGAACAATCTTTTTCATAGTATCACCTCTATTATATCATTATTATATCATTTTATTGATATATGTCAATGATTAAATTAGTTAAATATTCTCATTTTTGAATAATAAAAAGTAGATGTATCCTAACAATATTACATAAACCATCAAATAGTAATAACCTAATTCATATTCAAATATTTTAGATGATGATAGTGGTATTAAATAACTGAACAATAATTGATCGCTATCTTCTTGGGCAAAAGTAATCATAATAAATAGAATTAGCAACAAAAAGCTTAATGGTTTTCGATTATCTCTTACGATTATTAACAATATTAGTGTCATTATTATAAAATCAGGAATTAGTTTTATAAATTCAATAAAGTAATTCATATTAAATTGATAGTAGGTAGTGATTAAGGAAGGTACTACAATAATTAATGAATAAATAACTAGTATGAGCCAGTTAACAATTAATAAATAAAATAATAATTTAAAAAAAGATACTCTCCCTCGATTAAAATAAGCAATTAATGGTTTAATAAAGGGGCATCGTGTTCAATTAAAATTAGCGAAACTGAAAACATCAAAATATAACGAATAATCATTAACATGCGATTATGATATTCTTCATTATAATTATTCATATTTAAATACATCTCGGACTGAGATGTTTGCGGATTTGAAATAATAACGGCCAATTATAGCGACTAACATTAAAACGATGATAGTTATATTCTCATCTTCTTATTAAAGAAATGAGCGAAAAAATATTTAATCATAAGGCAAGATGATAGGTGGCCATCTTTTCAAAAACTTTAGGATTATGAGTTGAGATAATAATTGATTTACCAGCTTCTAATAAACGTTTAATGATTCTTTTTAAAGTATTACAAGTTTTTCTATCTAGACCTGATAACGGTTCATCTAAAATAATTAAATCACTATTACCAATTAAGGAGCTAGCGATGGCGACACGTTGATAGTTGCCTTGGAAAGATGACCAATTTGTTTATAAAGACGGGATATCTAATTCGATTAATAATTTAATATCTAACTCGACTTTTTTTAGTTTACTAATTAACGATAAATAATCATAAGCTGTTTGAAAATAGGGTAAGTAAGATTTTTCTGGTAAATAATTAAATTTAATCTTTTTATATTTTATTATTTTGCCAACATCTGGCTTAACAAAGCCTAATATCAATTTGATTAGAGTGGTTTTACCACTACCATTAGTTCCAGTTATTAATAATAATTCATGTTTATTTATCGTTAAATTGTAACGTTTTTTTAAGTAATATTTAGAGGCACTATCAACTTTAATCAACTTCATAGATGTGACATAAATCACTACCAATTTCTAAGGTGTGATAATCGTTAAAATATAAAAAATTATCAATAACTTGAATACTAGTTGTACCATCTTTAGTTAAGGTTAAAATTAGTGGAGCTTGAAATAATGAGACCCCTTGAAAAAGGAATTTCAATATGAATTTCATTTTGATTAATGTGATAGATTAAATCATTAGTACCATCAATTGATATAGATTCGACTGTAGTATTAGCTAAGT
>JBMNNF010000011.1:0-31574 GCA_050953825.1 Acholeplasmataceae bacterium
TCCGTAGAGGTTGTACGCCAAGATGTACAGGGCGAACGTCACAACCATCACCAAGAGAGAATTCACTTAGTTCACCTCCGAATCGCATTTGGGAAGCCGTGGAAGACCGATGCTTCCTATTCCAACTGCTGATTCGGTACAAACTGATGGACTCCTGCTAATTTGCACCTGTTATGTATAGTCATTTGGGACTGATGCCAAATCATGCACTACAGGCGCATCATCGAGTGCAGGATCACATGTTCACTATCAGGCTGAAGTCGCCGGACCTGGCGGCCTCGAGGATAGGCCCCATGTACTCATCTACTTGCGATGCCACCAGAGGCACCGGCATGTTCTGCAGTTTCGATTCCAGTTGTGGATTCTTGGCAGCGCCGAGTGCGCGCGAGATATGTTCGTCAGTGAAACCTGGGAGTTCCGACAGCCTGGTCGGGAAGCCGATCTTCCGGCTCAGGTTGGTCATGCCTTCTGCGACTACTATCCCCAGTTCACGTCCCGACAGGGCATCGAGATCTTCGGTAATGTACCCGTAGCGCCGGAATATGCCGCCCACTAGCCTGAGCTTATCTTCGATCGCAGGCGCGAAGAACACGGCGTAGTAGGGATTCATTATGGCGCAGGCGCGTCCGTGTGATGTGACGTCAACTAGAGAGAAGCTGTTGAGATGGGGGCCGTTGGTCCCTCCGACCATGATGGCGTATGCCCCGAGATCAGTGGCAAGGCCCAGGGCCTCACGAGGCGCTCGTGCCTCGGGGTCGGCCATAACCGCAGGGATGCCGGACACAATCAGCTCGATTCCTACCTCCGCTATCTCCTGAAGCAGGCCGAGGTCTGCTCCCTTTGCGCCGAGGAATACCTCCAGGCAGTGGGCGAGCCCATCGAATGCTCCGTCCAATGTCACGTCAGGCGGCGCGCTCCGGGTCAGCGAGTAGTCGAACACAGCCCGGTCGGGAGTTACCGCCTCATCCACTATCAGCTTCTTCTGTCCGGCCCAGGCGTCGGTGACATTGGAGTACTTGGTGAGGTGTGCCCCTGAGCCGGACGCAGTCTGCACAGCCGCCATCGGGAGCAACCTAGCGCCTGTGCGCGCAAGCGCCGGGCCGACCAGGCCCATTCCGTAGTAGCTTTCCAGCTCGGGGTCGTCATGCCCCAGGCAAGCTGCCACATTGGCGGCTTTGGCTGCGTCTATGGTGCTGCCTCCGCCGACGGCTACGATGCAGTCCGGCCGGTAAAGCAGTATGTAGAGCGATATCCTGTACACGTCGTCCAGCAGCGAATTGGGCCTCGATCCGGGAGCGATTCTATCGCCCGCCAGCTCTATGCCGGATTCGTTGAGGGATGAGACGACTTCTTCAACGATGGGCTTGAGCCACGCGCTGCGGTTGGCTATGACCAGCGCGCGCTGCCCCCCCAATTCGTTGGCGTAGGCGCCCACCCGTCCGAGCGCCCCATCACCGTAGGCGTATTTGTCTCCCCGGAAACGATGGATCAAGGCGCGGGCTCGATTCTTCAGATCGTCAGTATGCACTCTCCACAACCCTTTCATTGGCTCATGTATCGTGATATCGCGGCCATGCTCACATTTCGGCAAGACGATCCGAATTCCTTGAAAGGTTTTTGCTCGGCCTGTAGAATCTCCAATAATGAAGAACAGACTCATCTTGGGGGAGGTTGGATTATTAGCGGTGCTGGAGCAAGTAAGGTGCTTGATTCTCGATCTGGACGGTACAGTGTACCTAGGCGACGAGTTGATACCGGGCGCGCTACTCCTGCGCCAGGCGGCACAGGATCTTGGAATCGATGTGTTTTTCCTCACGAACAACTCCTCGCGTTCGCGAAGCTACTACGCGTCTAAGCTTACCCGGATGGGCTGGCCGGTGACGTCCGATGGAGTGCTCAGCTCATCCCAGGCCACAGCCATCACTCTCAAGAACCGCGGTTATCAGAGGCTCTACGTCGTGGGTACCGAGAGTCTCACGGACGAGTTGACAGCCTACGGCCTCACTGTGTGCGACGACAGAGAGGAACACGTGGACTGCGTGGTCGTGGGGTTCGACACTTCGCTCGTTTACAGCAAACTGCGGGCGGCCGGACGGCATCTGCAGAGGGGCACGCCGATGATATCGACGAATCCGGATTTGGTCTGCCCCTTGGAGGGCGGCGAGTTCATCCCGGACTGCGCTGCCATAAGCGCCTGCCTGATGACGGCGTACGGCGTTACCACTGAGTACATCGGCAAGCCCGAGCGCGGAATGCTGGACCTGGTGGAGGCGAATACGCCATACCGAGGCAAGCAGATTGCCATGGTCGGCGACAGGCTGTACACCGACATCCGTTTCGGCTCCAGATGGGGCCTTCTGTCGGTGCTGACGCTGTCGGGTGAGACAAGCCTGCCCGACCTAGGCCCGGACGACCATCCCGACCTGATCGTGGACGATGTGGGGCAGTTGGCCGAGATGATCCGTCATGCGCGCTCGTAGGCCCATAGTTCCTTTTTGCTGGTAGACACGCCAAGCGCTCCGGAGGCCATGATCGATTCGATATCGGCGACCGTTTCTACCAAGCCGCCGGCGATGAACGGCGGGATCTTGTCCATAGGCAACCGGTGCGCCATACTGGGAACCACCAGAGCGGGAAGGATTTCCACTGCATCAGGGCGCGATGATGCGATTATCTCGAGGCCGGTCTTGAGCGATTCGGAATCCAGCATGAACAGGCGCTGAATCGCCATGAGGCCTTCGTTCTTGGCCGCTCGGATCAGAGTGCTTCTGGTGGTGAGTATTCCGCGCACGCCTATCTCAGTTGCCAACCACTTGATGCCTGCGGGATCCTTTCCGATACCCTGCACTAGATCGAGGTGGCAGAAGACCTGCATTCCGAGGCACTCGCCGCGTGCGCATACATCTCGCAGGTCGTAGAGAGTGCCGGTCAGGAAGAACACTAGCTTGGCCCGGTAGCGATGGGCAATATCCACATCTTCCACGCGTTTCAGCGCGGGTATTGCCGGATACTTCTTGAGATGCTGCCATATGCGTGCGCGGTCTTGTTCGCTGAGGCCGGGGATCCAATTCACGGCCGTCCACTCCTTTCTGGCTTGGAGGTGCGTACAGTGCGTAAGCTATATCCGATGATACTCGCCGCGTTGGTGGCGGCTATCGCGGCGACTCTCGGTTCCGTCGCCCATGCCGCTCCTGAGGTGTCACGCAGTCCGCTGGATGTCATCGGCGGCGTCCTGGCCATCATATATAGTTCGCCAGACTCTGCGCCGGCCCTTTCCGTCGAATACGACGGGCTCCAGTTGTTGCTGGGGTATCGGGTCGAGCCATTCGGGCCTTTCAGGCAGCCTGGCACTTCCGGGCGACTCCAGCTGTTCGCCGGGGCCGGCCTGCCCAAGTGGGGGCCCGGCCGCACGGGATCGCTCATGATGTCGGGTCGGACGCCTCCCATGCCGCACGTCGGCTACCGCTTTGCCGTGGGCAGCGTAGACTACGTCCGTTTCGTTGGCCTGATGGAGTCAGAGCAGCGAAGAAGGCTGATCGGGCATCGACTGGAGTACTCGCCGACAGCGTGGCTGCGCCTAGGGGTCAGCGAGACTGCTGTGGTGTCGGGGGAGGCCTCTCCTCTGCTCTACTGGCCTTTTCCCGGACTTCCGCTGTACGCGTTACAGCGGGCCGTTAGTCAGCGCGACAGGGCGCAGGACAGTCTCATCAACGTCAACCTCGGGGCCGACTTCGTGGCGACGCTGCCTGGAAAGGGGCGATGGCCAGAGCTAGAAGCATATGGAGAGCTGCTGATCGATGACGCGCAGGGATCCATGTCCAGCAGGGATGTGGTTCCGGACTTCCTGGGCGCGCTGGTCGGAGTGCGTGTTCCGCGATTTCCCTCGGACCCCCGTTTCGCGGTGCACCTGGAGTATGTGGCGATCGCCAACTACGTATACTCTCACAGAAACCCCGATTGCAGCTACGTATATCGCGGAACGGGGATCGGCCACAGCCTGGGGCCTGACGCCGACATGCTGGCGCTTGCTGCGGATTTTCGGCCGGATTCTCGAACAGTCGTCTCGCTTGTCGGCGCCTTTGCTCGTCACGGTGAGGGCGAGATCGGCCATCCATGGTCGCCCGGAGAGGGCGGCGACCGCGAGGGGCCGAGCGGCGTCGTAGAAAAGACGGTCAGAGTATCGCTGGAGTTGGAGAGGACCCTGCTTGAGCCCGTGTTGTTCGCTGGACGGCTGGAGCTCGGTACAACGTTCAGCAAGGGGCACGTTCAAGGCAGCACACACAGGTACTGGCGCGCCGGGGCGGCCCTCGGCGTCAGGCTGTAGCGGGCAACGATATCGCCAGATCAGAACCTTATCCGCAGACCTGACCGGAGCCTGCCGTAGTTGCGCGGTGGGATCAACCATTCGAACTCGGCGAACCATGGGCCGAATTCGCCCCCGCCGATCAGGTGGAGCCCGGTTGAGCCAGGGGTGAACTCGCGGGTGATGCCCACCCCTCCGTAGAGACCGGTTAGGATTGTGAACTGCCTTGGATAGACCAAGAGCAGGGATGCGCCGGCGGACTTGGCCCCGCGCCCGATATCGAGGTTGACTGCCAAACGCAGGTATTCGGAGAGGCCTGCTCCCAGGCCCGCGCTGACGCCGTCTGCGATGATGAGCGACACCTGCGCCCGGTCCAGGCGAGGCCAGGCGTTGCCCGCCGCTGACACCTGTGCCGGTAGCATTGCCATTGCGACAGCGCTGAGCAGAACCGGTATGATAAGTGTGATAGTCTTATTCATTGAATACACTCCTTGCACACGCGTTGTGCTCGTTAGGCATCATGTACATTCACATTGCCTGGAGGACCAGCTATTGAAAGACGCAAGCAGACCAAGCATCGATAGATACTCCTGGCCCTTGGCCGCCCTGTGGTGGCTTCTTGCAGTGGCGTACCCGGTTCTTCTGATAGTGGCCGCAAGCCGTCCTGAGTTCGGCGCCGAGTTCACCCGGATGCTGATCGAGCGGTTGATGCCGGGCCTTGCGAGTCGGCATGTTCACATGCTGGTAGTGGCCATACGCAAGTCTGCGCATTTCCTCGGGTACTCTCTATTCGCCACTATTCTTGTAAATGCCTTTCTGTCGTTCTCACGCCCTCCTCGCAGTCGCAGGACTTTGGCGATCATATGTGCGGCGGCGGCAATCGCGGCCGTGGGAGTGGCGGCCATGGACGAGCAGATTCAGCTGACCGCGGCATTCAGATCCGGGTCGCGACAGGATGTGCTGGTGGACTCACTTGGTGTGCTGACGGCTTTGGTCGTCCGGATCAGGCGCGTCGAGTAGGAGCATGCGGGAACACATGTTGCTTGTGGCACGTATGAGCTATAATAGGAAAGGCTGTCTGTCAAATCGCGCGTCGGCGGCCTGAAGGATGGTGGAGGATTGATGTTGATGACTCTGGGAAAGACTAGGCTTGCTGTATTGATGGTAGTAGTAGGGGCGTTGGCTCTCTTCACGGCATGTTCAAGCCCGGCTATGGCGGCACATCTGGTTGTCACTATGAGCGATGGCTCGCAGGTCACGTACAACATCCCGGTTGATGAATCGCAGGTTCAGTCTGTGGTCCTGGGCTCGTCGGAGCAGTCAATGACCGATGCCGAGGCGGCCATTGCCACGGTAGACGGCGAACCCATTACCAGGCAGGACTTCTACATAGCTCTATCGGATGCGGTGGGAAGGCCTGTACTGGATCAGCTCATAAGCGAGATGCTGCTTGCGCAGGCTGCCACCCGAGCCGGTGTGTCGGTGTCGAAAGATGAGGTGGAGCTGGAATTCGAAGCCGTTCGTCAGCAGGTGGGCCCGGAGTTTGAGAGTCTCCTGGCGCAGTACGGAATGACCGCCGATGATCTCAGGAACAATCTTGAGATTAGCCTACTTGTCTTCAAGATATCTACTAAGGACGCCGTCGTGACAGACGAACAGATTGCCGCCTACTACGACGAACATGCTGCCGATTTCGCGAGCCCTGAGATAGATATCCTTCCGCTAATGAAAACTATGTTTATAGTAGTGGATACACCCAAAATGCAATCAATCAGTTTCAAGAAGAATACAATCTAAAAATTGAAAACATTTTTGATTATGTTACAAAAGATGAAAACTATCAACTTTGGAATAAATGGCGTCAAAATGTAATTACTAAATTCGTTAAAAGAGTGTATGAAGTAGTTAGAAAACAAAATAAAGATCTTTTATTATCGATTGCAGTTGGTCCTACTACCGATTATGCCAAAATCAATTTAATGCAAGATTGGAGCACTTGGGTTTTAAATGGATGGATTGATATTGTAGCACCAATGGCCTATGTTAGATCAAAAGATTACATTAAAACCATCGTGATTCAACAAAACGAAATTACCCAAGGATATACCTATAATTACACTGGAATAGCTCCAACTTATGATGGACTTCCTAATATATTGAACACATATTTTATTGATGAAAGTAATCAAAATGGAGCACTTGGTTCAATAATATTTGCGTATCATAATTTAGCTGATAATGATGAAGTAAAAGAAGTTTTAAGAAGAGGAACGCATCGTTATCAAGCAATTTCACCACATCAAGATATTGGTAAACTGTTAGAATATTTGATTCTAGATATTAAAGAAAAATCACAAAAAATCTATGTCAAAAGCGGACTAATAACTATTGAAGAAATAGATAAATTAATAGACATCTTAAATAGAAAATATCTTGATTTAAACGAATTGAAACACAACATAGAATTGGCGATACATTATTTAATTAAAAAGGATAATGTTGCTGCTGGTAACATAATTAAAATTTTAAATAGATTCATTAAAATCATTAATATTAAAAAACAGAGAAGGCATTTCAGAAAGGAAAATAAAAATGAGTAAATTAGTAAAAAGATTTCTAATGGTATTAATTTCATTAATGTTTATCGTGCTACAAATAGTAAATGTTAGAGCGGCAGTTACTATTAAGACAATTAAAGTTAATGGAGTTAATCTAGAAGTGGTAATAGATCCAATATCCTTTGATAATAAAGGACT
Source organism: Acholeplasmataceae bacterium (assembly GCA_050953825.1). Classification (GTDB taxonomy): domain Bacteria; phylum Bacillota_I; class Bacilli_A; order Acholeplasmatales; family Acholeplasmataceae; genus DUQW01. The sequence continues at coordinate 7,060 of JBMNNF010000011.1, forward strand.
AACTTTAGAAGATACTACTGATAAGGCGGTTTTATATACGCCAGATTGGCCGTATTTAAAACCTAATCGAACTATTGAATCAACTGAATATGTTGCGGTAATAAATGATAGTGGAGACTACATTATTCAAACCAAAAATAAGACAAAAGACAATGAAATCCCCTTAAACGGAGTAATTTTAAGCATTCCAACAACATTAACCTCTAATTTCAATATTGGTGATACTATTTCGCCTAACGGTGTTTTAATCAAAACATACGAACATGCATTTTCAAGTGATAAGGGTGTTAGGATAGGAATTAATTCAGTTAATACCCAATCTCAATATAATCAATTTACATACTATAACCGTTTATATGGAGAGAGAACGGCGACTAATAAGTTTAATACTAATGAGATTGTTGTAACTTTTGATGATACTTCAAATAATTTTAAAGTTACCGGTGTTGGTAAAAGCGGAAACAATGAAATTCCCAAAGCGGGTTTTGTTGTAGCGGCTAACTCTAAACCTAAGATGTATATGTTTAACAATGGTGTTTTATTTAATGAAGGCGATGTAATTGAATTAATTCAACTAGACTATATAAAACTTGGAAATGTAACTACTAGAAAATATACATCAATTAATGGAACAAGATTTGCTGATTATTTAGTTATTTATCCTGCGAGTTCCAACCCATCATTTTCGACCCAACAAAACATATACGGAATAGAAGTTGCGGTAGACAGTAATGGTTTTGTTGTTGAAAAGGGTATCTTAGTTACCATTCCAGAAGGTGGTTTTGCTGTTTCTGGTCATGGAGAGGCTCATACATTTATTGACGAAAATATTCATTTGGGTAGTGTTGTAAGTTATAACACAACCACTAAAACCATTACTGTTAGTAATCATGTTATTGACCAAACATTATATAACTACAAACACGAGTCAAATATTGTTAAAGAACAGGTTTATACTGCAAGAGATGGTATGTATGATGTTAATAACTTGGAAAGAGCTTTAGAAAACTTAACGACAATATTAGATGCGGTTGATTTAATGGAGACTTTAAAAAATAAGATTCATAGTACGAATAATCCAGTTGATATTGGAACATTTTTAGATAAAAAAGATGAAATAGCGCCACTATTTGAACAAATCTTTTTTGATACAATCGTATCTAGAAGAATTGAATCAAGAGGAATCTGGCATCGTCCTTATGAAACAAATTTAGCTTTGATTGAAGCTACTTTAGATGAATTGAAGTCAATGAATTTTACAGATGTATATTTAGAAACATTTTGGAATGGATATACAATCTATAAATCAAAATTTGCTCCATATCATGAAAGATTTGATGGTTTCATATATGGTGAGTATGAAGATTATATGGACGCTTTTATTAGTGAAGCTAAAAAACGTGACATTAATGTTCACGCATGGGTAGAAAACTTTTTTGTTGGTGCTACTTGGAGCCATAGTTCATTATGGACCGATCACGAAGGATGGCAAATAGTGAATGCCGATGGCAAAAATGTAATTACCGGCAAACCAGGTGGAGAAGAAGAGGGATTTTTATTTTTCGATCCAGCAAATCCTGATGCTAGAGACTTTATTAAAGATATCTATAAAGAGATTATTGAATTTGATATTGCGGGGTTGCATTTAGATTACATTAGATATCCTTCTGGAAATCTAGATGTTAAAAATAGTTCGGGATATACAGCATATGCAACACATGAATTTAAAAGATTATACAATGTTACGGGAGATATTAGGGAACAGGTTAAAACCGATCCAGATCTTTATGAAAAATGGAATGAATATCGCCAATCTGTAATTGATTCATTTGTGGAAGAACTTCATAATGAAATCAGAGCTCTAAATAGCAAAATTATTTTTTCAATGGCAGTTGGTCCTAATGCAGCATATTCAAAAGCGAATCTGATGCAAGATTGGAAGAAATGGGTTGAAAATGGCTGGATTGATTCAGTAGAACCAATGGTATATGTTAATGGGGTATCGGTAGTATCCTCAACGGTTAAAGATGCTAAAACAATTATGTCTAAATATGCATATATGATGCCGGGTATTGCCCCAACTTATGATCAATTGCCGGATATTTATAATGCTTCATATACTGATGCAATCAATAAAAATGGCGCCCATGGTTCAAACGATTTTTGCAACATGGAATTATAGAAACAAACCCCAATTACACGCTATTTTTCAAAATGGCACTTATAAAAATAAATCAGTTTCAATTCAAGATCCGATAAATGAAGTTTTCGCTATGTTTGTTGAAGATATTTTATATAAATTCGATAATATTTATATTAAAAATAATGTCTCAACTACCGAAAAGAGAAATGCTTTAGAAGCCAGATTAGACGAACTAACTAAAACCGATTATCAAAATCCAGTTGACTATTATGAACTTTACAAAGCTTTAGATCTTTTGAAATTAGAGTTGGTACTATATGCTGAGGGGGCAGCCATTGAACGTTTTATGGAAGATATCGAATATTTGATGGAAATATTAGATATCAGAATTTCTAGGTATTTAATTAATAATAACCACTGGGATTTGACCCAAGAATCGCAAAGACCAAGTGTTTACGCTTTTGAATATCCAGCTAAAGAAAGTGAATCCAACAATAATGGAAATTCAAATAATAACGAAACTCCGGGCCACAATGAAAAACCAGGTCCTAACATAAAATTAATTATTGGAGTTAGCGTTGGAGCGCTAGTTTTACTAGCTGCGGGAGTTTTTGCTGGGTTTATAATAATAAAACGTAAAAAATCTTAAAAAAAGATTGTGCTTTTCGTGCTTGACTATACAAATGAAAGCGCTTATAATATAGGTGTATAGGTGTCTATACAATCCTAAAAAAAATAAAAAAAGGAGGAAAAATATGAGAAAACCATTCAAATTTCTTTTGACGACTCTAACATTATTAATGTTAGTGGTTGTTGGTCTTGTAGGTTGTGATCAAGATAAAACACTAGTTGACGCTTTTGATGACCTACAGATTGCGTTTTCAGTGGAAGGTGATACCTTAGAAAAGGTAACGGGTAACCTTCAGTTGCCAACAAAAGTTGGAGAAGTCACAATTAGTTGGGTTTCAGATAACGAAGCTGTTATTTCTAACACCGGAAAAGTAGTAATGCCAAGTAAAGATACAGTTGTAAAATTGACAGCTACCTTGGAGTACAATGGTCAGACTAAAACTAAAACCTTTACCATTACTGTTAAAGCGGCAACATCAGTAGATACAATTGCACCACTACTAGAAGTTAAACCAAAGACTGTTAACCTAGAGTGGAATGAAGATTATGATTTAATGACTGGTGTTACGGCAAGAGACAACGTTGATGGAACCATTACTAATAAAGTGGTAATTGATAAAGGTGGTTTTGACAAAACTGTTTCTGGTACGTATACGATTACGTACACTGTTAAGGATGAAGCTGGAAATACAACAACTGAAACTCGGACAATAACCGTAGCTGAAAAGAGAACAACTATTGAAATTGGTGGCAAGCAATATCAAATGGAATATAATCCACAATTACGCCCTGCTAACTCTCTATCATTCCCATTTAATTTAGAAACTGTCACAGTATTTGAAAAAGCTTATGCAGAATGGTTATTGGAACACAATAATCAAAGATTTGCAGCTTATTGGTCAATAGTTGTAATATTAGATGCCGATAGGAAAATTGTTGAATATCGTGATCCTGTGACTAATCAAGTAAACGCTGAGGGTTCATCAGTTGGAACAACTTGGTGTACCGGTACACCAACAGCTGATAATAAAGCTTATGAACATCGTCAAGGTATGTTAGCCAACTTAACTATTCCTAATGGCGGATATGTAGTAGTATTTATTAATGATGGTACTAACCTTGAAGGCTCACCACGCGCATTCGGTTATTCACAAGTTGTTGATCACGCATTTGAAGCAATTGGAATTGAAGTTACGTTCAATAACGTTGATGATTCTGATAAATTTGACAAAACTAAAACCTATCCAGTAATCAAATTAGAAGAAGAAGAGCTTAATAACCGTTATATACCAATAATAGAAGCTGAAAAAGGAACTGAAATTACTAGTAAAAATGATTTATTACGTGGAGTAACAGTTTATCATGACAGAGAAGAATTAACTCCAGAAATTCACAAAATCATTAAAGTGGTTGATGGCGAAGAAACAGAAATCACTTGGGATCAAATTGATTCAGATAACACAGATGTAATTTACATGATTGTATATCGTGTTACTGACCAAGTTGGTAACGTTGAGGAAGAAACAAGAGTCATTAAATTTGTTAGTGATGAAGAAGAAGAAGAACCAGATCCAGATGCAATATATGTAACATTTAATGGGGTAGCTTCATTAGAACTAGTTCAAGACTATAGCTTTACTCAAAATATTGGTTATCAGTCAAAAGTATTCCAATTTTCTAAAGAACAATGGCAAGTAGTTTCAGCTGTTGTTGATGCACCAGATTATAATAAGACAGGCAATTACAAAATGGCTAACTTGTCATTATTTGTCACTGATGCTGATGGTAAAGTAGTTGCCATTAGACTATATCAAGAATGGGTTGATGAGCCTCAATCAGGAATTCAACTTACTGTTGATAATGATGGTAAGATTGTAGCTGAACTTAAAGATGCATTTAGTAGAAATAATGTGGAAATTGGTGTCAACGACTTAATTCCTGAAGGTGGATATGTCTATGTACTTGCAACTCCAACTCCAGGGGATGATTCAGGCTGGTCACCAGCGATGAAGCTTGGTTACAAATATTTATTAGGATTACAACCAGGATTATTAAAAACGGCATTTGATTTAGATGGCAACGAATTTACTGATTGGACTAATCTTCCAGTTAATCCATTTGCTGCAGATTATGTAATTACCTTTGGTTCTGAGCGTGTCACTCCAGAACAACCAACAATAATGTATGTTGTCATCGGCGAAGAAAGACACCTTGTCGAATTAGATTCCTATGATTGGAAAGACACAGGTGGAGTCGGTGTTGTTAACACTCACGCATTAGTATTTAGTAAAGAGTATTTAAATTCACTACCAGGATATAATACAGAAACAGTAGATGATGATGAGGGAAGAAACTATACGATTAAATTTTCTGTTTTAGCAATTATTGATGAAGATGGTAAAGTTATTCAAATCAGAATTCACCCAGGTCACAAGATTACTTGGGATGCTACCAATGAAAAATATGTAGTAAATGACAAATTATTCACAGCGGAAACTATGCAAAAAGATATCGTCGCTGACATTCCTGATGGCGGATTTGTAGTCTTATTCCAAAATTCTACTGCTCCAGGAAACTCAATTAGAGCTTGGGGTTGTAAACAATTAACTGGATTTGCTGATGTTGGTGGCACTGGTTATGCAGCAGAAACAACCGGTGGAGTTGCCAACATGACAGTTAATCCATTTGCTGCTGATTTCAAAATTTTATTTGAAAAAGAAGTTGTTGTACCAGAAGATCCAGAAGACCCAGAAGACCCAGAAGATCCAGAAGTACCAGAATTGATGTTTGTTGTCATTGGCGAAGAAATGTACCCTGTTGAATTAGATACTTATAAATGGGATGCTGATGGTGGTGTTGGTGCAATTGCCACTCACGCTTTAGCATTTAGTAAAGAATATTTAGCAGCACTACCAGGATACAATTCAGAAGATATAGCTGATGATGAAGGTAAGAACTATACTATTAAAAATTCAATTTTAGCAATTGTTGATGCTGATGGTAATATTGTTTCAATTAGAATTCACCCAGGTCACAAGATTACTTGGGATGCCACCAATGAAAAATATGTGGTAAATGACAAATTATTCACAGCGACAACCATGCAAAAAGATATCGTAGCTGATATTCCAGATGGCGGATTTATGGTATTGTTCCAAAACTCTACTGCTCCAGGAAATGCCATTAGAGCTTGGGGTTGTAAACAATTAACCGGATTCGCTGATGTTGGTGGTACTGGTTATGCAGCAGAAACAACCGGTGGAGTTGTCAACATGACAGTTAATCCATTTATTGACGGATTCAAACTTCTACTTCTAAAAGAATCTGAAATAGAAGAACCAGAACCAATGTATGTTGTTATTGGTGAAGAAAAGTACCTTGTTGAATTAGATGCTTATAAATGGGATGCTGATGGTGGTGTTGGTGCGATTGCCACTCACGCTTTAGCGTTTAGTAAAGATTATTTAGCAGCACTACCAGGATACAATTCAGAAGATATAGCTGATGATGAAGGTAAGAACTATACTATTAAAAATTCAATTTTAGCAATTGTTGATGCTGATGGTAATATTGTTTCAATTAGAATCCACCCAGGTCACAAGATTACTTGGGATGCTACCAATGAAAAATATGTGGTAAATGACAAATTATTCACAGCGACAACCATGCAAAAAGATATCGTAGCTGATATTCCAGATGGCGGATTTATGGTATTGTTCCAAAACTCTACTGCTCCAGGAAATGCCATTAGAGCTTGGGGTTGTAAACAATTAACCGGATTCGCTGATGTTGGTGGTACTGGTTATGCAGCAGAAACAACCGGTGGAGTTGCCAACATGACAGTTAATCCATTTATTGACGGATTCAAACTTCTACTTCTAAAAGAATCTGAAATAGCACCAACTTATGTTACATTCAATGGGGAAGCCTCTTTTGAATTAATCAAGGGCTTTGATTTTAAAACTAATATTGCATATGCAAAACATGCAATATATCAATTCACTAAAGAACAATGGCAACCAATTGCCGCTGTTGTTGATGCTGATGGCTATGTTAAAGATGATAGCAATTACAAATTAGCTAACGTTGCATTATTTGTTACTGATGCCGATGGTAAAGTAGTAGCAGTTAGATTATATCAAGGTTGGACTACGAACCAAGCGGGAATTCAATTAACGGTTGGTACTGATGGTAAGATTGTAGTTGATGCAACAAATGCCTTTGGTCGAAATAACTTAGAAATTGGTCTAAATGAACTAATTCCTGAAGGAGGATATGTTTATGTCCTTAACACTGGAACTCCAGGTGATGATTCAGGTTGGTCAGCCGCCATGAAATTCGGTTATGAATATTTATTAGGATTGCAACCAGGTTTATATGATACAGCATTTGACTTAGAGGGCAATAAATTTACCGATTGGGCCAATCTTCCAGTTAATCCATTTGCTGCAGGTTATGTAATTACTTTCGGAACCGAATATATTCAACCACCAGCATTTGTCACAATTAACGGCGAAGCTTCATTTAAACTTATCTACGGATTCGATTTTAAAACCAATATTGCATATGCTGAACACGCAGTATATCAATTCACTAAAGAACAATGGCAACCAATTGCCGCTGTTGTTGATGCTGATGGCTATGATAAAGATAATAGTAATTACAAATTAGCTAACGTTGCACTATTTGTTACTGATGCTGATGGTAAAGTAGTGGCAGTTAGACTATATCAAGGTTGGACTACGAACCAAGCGGGAATTCAATTAACAGTTGGTCCTGATGGTAAGATTGTAGCTGATGCGGCAAATGCCTTTAATCGAAATAACTTAGAAATTGGTCTGAATGAACTAATCCCTGATGGTGGATATGTTTATGTTCTTGATACTGGAACTCCAGGTGACGATCTAGGGTGGTCAGCTGCCATGAAATTTGGGTATAAATACTTATTAGGACTGACACCAAGTTTATATAAGACAGCATATATATATGATGATGTTCCATTCGCAAATTGGACTAACCCTCCAATTAATCCATTTGCAGAGGGCTTTAAGGTTACCTTTGGTACTGAATATATTGAACCAGAAGAAGAACCAGAACCAATGTATGTTGTAATTGGCATTGAAAAATATCCTGTTACATTAGATAATTATCGATGGGATGCTCCAGGTGGAGTCGGTGCACTAAATAATTATGCAGTAGCATTCAGTAAAGAATATTTAGCAGCATTACCAGGATATAATACCGATGATACAGCCGATGATGAAGGCAGAAATTATACTATTCAATATTCGATTTTAGCTATTACTGATGCTGATGGTAAAGTTATTCAAATTAGAATCCACTCAGGCCACAAGATTACTTGGGATGTTGAAAATAATAAATATGCAGTAGATAAAACTTCACTTACTGCGACAACCATGCAAAAAGGAATATTAGCTGATATTCCAGATGGTGGATTTGTCGTATTATTTCAAAATTCAGGTGCCCCAGGAAATGCTATTAGAGCATGGGGTTGTCAACAATTAACTGGATTTGCCGATGTTGGTGGTGGTAAAGGAGGCTATCTGAACGCTGAAACCGGCGGAGTTGAGAATATGACCGTTAATCCATTTATTGATGGATTCAAAGTCTTACTTCTAAAAGAATCTGAATTGCCACCAATTTATGTTACAATTAATGGCGAAGCTTCATTTGAACTAATCCGAGGCTTTGATTTTGCAACTAATATTGCATATGCTGAACACGCAGTATATCAATTCACTAAAGAACAATGGCAACCAATTGCCGCTGTTGTTGATGCTGATGGCTATGATAAAGCTAATAGTAATTACAAATTAGCTAACGTTGCACTATTTGTTACTGATGCTGATGGTAAAGTAGTGGCAGTTAGACTATATCAAGGTTGGACTACGAACCAAGCGGGAATTCAATTAACAGTTGGTCCTGATGGTAAGATTGTAGCTGATGCGGCAAATGCCTTTAATCGAAATAACTTAGAAATTGGTCTGAATGAACTAATCCCTGATGGTGGATATGTTTATGTTCTTGATACTGGAACTCCAGGTGACGATCTAGGGTGGTCAGCTGCCATGAAATTTGGGTATAAATACTTATTAGGACTGACACCAAGTTTATATAAGACAGCGTATATATACGATGTTCAATTCACAAATTGGACTAACCCTCCAATCAATCCATTTGCAGAGGGCTTTAAGGTTACCTTTGGTACTGAATATATTGAACCAGAAGAATCAGAACCAATGTATGTTGTAATTGGTACTGAAAAATATCCTGTTACATTAGATAATTATCGATGGGATGCTCCAGGTGGAGTCGGTGCACTAAATAATTATGCAGTAGCATTCAGTAAAGAATATTTAGCAGCATTACCAGGATATAATACCGATGATACAGCCGATGATGAAGGCAGAAATTATACTATTCAATATTCGATTTTAGCTATTACTGATGCTGATGGTAAAGTTATTCAAATTAGAATCCACTCAGGCCACAAGATTACTTGGGATGTTGAAAATAATAAATATGCAGTAGATAAAACTTCACTTACTGCGACAACCATGCAAAAAGGAATATTAGCTGATATTCCAGATGGTGGATTTGTCGTATTATTCCAAAATTCAGGTGCCCCAGGAAATGCTATTAGAGCATGGGGTTGTCAACAATTAACAGGATTTGCCGATGTTGGTGGTGGTAAAGGAGGCTATCTGAACGCTGAAACCGGCGGAGTTGAAAATATGACCGTTAATCCATTTGCTGAAGGATTCACAGTTTTACTCAAAAAAGAATCAGAGATAAAACGATATGTTAAAATTGGTGATGAATTTTATCGTGTTGAATTTAATGCTTATGATTGGAAAGCCGGAGGTGGAGTTGGTTCTGTCAACGATTACGCACTTCTATTTAGTAGAGACTTTTTAGCAGCATTACCAGGATATGATACAGTAGATACAGCCGATGATGAAGGCAGAAATTATACGATTCAATACTCAATTTTAGCTGTTGCTGATGATGAAGGTAAAATTGTTCAAATTAGAATCCACCCAGGCCACAAGATTACTTGGGATGCTAAAAATAATACATATGCAGTAGATAAGACTTCACTTACTGCGACAACCATGCAACATGGATTATTAGCTGATATTCCTGAAGGCGGATATTTATTATTATTCCAAAATTCAGGTGCGCCAGGGAATGCTATTAGAGCTTGGGGTTGTAAACAATTAACTGGATTTGCCGATGTTGGTGCCAGTGGTTATGCGAATGATAAAACCGGCGGAGTTGAAAATATGACCGTTAATCCATTTGCTGCCGATTTCGAAATCGAAATAGTTGAAAAATAATTAAATTATTAAATAATGAGACTGGCCTGGAAAGTCAATTTTCAGGCCGGTTTTTTCACAATTCTAAAAAAAATTAATAAAATAAAAACCGCAAAAAGGAGAAAATATGAAAAAGATATTATATTTGCTATTTTTAATGTTAGCTAGTTTTGTATTTGTTGCCTGTGATAAGGGTGAAATACCAATTGATTCGCCAGTTATCACCGAAATTAATTTAGCTGACTCATCAGGTCAAGGTACTGCAGATGATCCTTTTGTTTTTAATGCGGTTGTAGATGATTTGATATCCACCACAATTAATGTGACTCCAATTAATGTCATAAAAGATTTAAAATTTAAATTAGTAAAAAAAGTCAATAATCAATATGTTGAACTTAGTAATGATGATGTGTGTGGATTATCATTTAATGAAGATAACTCAAACGAAAAGTTTAGTGTTAAAGCGCTTGTTGCTGGAACATTTTATGTTCAAATTAAACAAGACTCCATTGCAGTTTATATACAAGTAAATATCCAAGAAAAAGAAGATGAAACTGTTTGGTCATCAGTGGATTTTTCAGAAAACTTTAAAGTATTAGCAATTGGGAATAGTTTTAGTAATAATGCCATGACTTATCTTTATGAAATTGCCAATAGTTATGGTGTTAAAAATATTGTATTAGGGACAATATATCTTGGTGGTGCTGAGTTGTCTCAGCACGCTAATTATGCTCAATCAAATCGCGCTACATACTCGTATATTAAAAATAATAATGGTGAAAAAACTACTGCTGATAATAAGACAATATTAGATGGTTTGTTAGATGAGGATTGGGACATAATTGTCATTCAACAAGAAAGCGGAAAAAGTGGAAAATCACAATACTATGAACCACATCTAACAAATTTATTGGCATATATCAATGAACACAAAACTAATCAAGAAGCGAATGTTTTGTGGTATTTAGTATGGGCATATCAAGCAGATTGTACTGAATATGCGTTTTCTTATTTTTATCAATCAAATCAAACCACAATGTATGAAGAAATAGTTAATGCGTACCTTGAAAATGTTAAACCGCATGAAGAAATTGCCGGTTTAATACCAACCGGAACAGCCATTCAAAATGTTAGAACGAGTCGTCTTGGAGATACTCTAACTCGTGATGGATATCATTTAAATGACATAGGCTGTTTTATAGCAGGATTATCATGGTTTAAATCGATTACGGGATTTGATATAGATGAAATAACATATCGCCCGTATGGTGTAAACGATGATGAATTTAAAATACTAGTTGAAGCGATAAATAACGCAATTACTAACCCATTCGAAGTTACCCAATCTAGTTTTCCAGAATAACGAGTTAGAAATTATTGGTTGTAAATGGGTAGATAAAATTTAATAAATAAAATTAAGATTATTTTTAATTATAGCTGCAGTAAAATCAAAACCGCAAAAAAGGAGGAGTTAAATATGAAAGTAATTAAAAAAGGATTTACACTTATTTTTATTCTTTTTTTGGCACTACTACTAGTTAGTTGTGAAGAAGGGGAACGCACTGTTCCAGTGTTTAATGGAATTAAAGATGAAACTATTGAGGTCGGAGATACTTTTAATCCAAAGGAAGGTGTAACTGCAACATGGAACGGAATAGATATTACATCTTCAATAGAAGTTTCAGGTGAAGTAAACACAGCTGAAATAGGTGTTTATACTTTAGAATATACAGTTGAAAGTGAAGAAGGTGATATTGCTAGAGCCACTAGAAAAATAACGGTAGTTGCCAGAGCAATCATTCAACCGATTATAAATGGTGCTGACGATGTTAGTATTGATTGGGGTGCTGATTTTGATCCTAGGGCAGGCGTAACTGCAACTTGGGATGGTAATGATATCACATCACAAATTACAATTACCGGTGAAGCGAATACATCTGAAGCTGGTGTTTATACTTTAGAATATACAGTTGAAAGTGAAGATGGTGGTTCAGCTACCATAACTAGAAAAGTAACAGTTTTAGAAAGAGGGGTTATTATGCCGGTTCTAAGTGGTGTTGGTGATGTCACAATCGAATGTGGCGACCCATTCAATCCTAAAGCGGGAGTAACTGCAACTTGGAATGGAAAAAATATAACGTTGCGAATTACAGTTACAGGAGAAGTAAAAACATCTATAGTAGGTGTTTATACTTTAGTGTATCGAGTTGAAAGTGAAGATGGCGGTGTCGCTACTGCGACTAGAAAAGTGACGGTTATTGAAAAAGAAACAGTTGGTTTTGAAGAAACTGGAAAAACATCAACAACAGTCAGCAATGTTGAACATATCAAAGCTAAAGGTGATGCCATTAATGATGATAATGTAAAAACTTATCAAGATGTTAACGTGTTCAAACAAGGTAAAAATGTCATGGTTGCTAACTGGTCTAAGTTTAATAGCGATGGCAAATATGTTTTATCGTCTACTTTAAATATTGCTAAAGACTTTGAATTGAATAATCCAGATTATGAAGTCATAGCTGCAGTTAATGGTGATTTCTTCTTTGCACAATCAGGTGTTACATATAATATTGGTCCTAATATACTATTTGGCAATAGAGTTGTTAAACCAGATAGCTTTTATGCAGGTTATTATTATGCAGTTCAATTTAATCAATTTGGGAAAAATTTAGGTGTCCATAAAACATTATCAGCTTTAGGTGGTTTTAGTTTATTGTTATATGCCGAAGATGGTGGATTAATTTATTACAATAATGATGTTTCAATTGATAGAACATCATTAAAAGCCAATGAAACAACAGTTATGTTCAAAAAATCATATACATATGATAGTGCTGCCACCTATTTCATAGTCAACCAAAAAAATCAATATGTTCTTACACCACATATCCATTTTGAAGCTAAAGTTGGTAGTAAAATAACCGCTTCAAATGCAGGTGAAATAGTATTAGCAACTAAAGATCCTGTATTAATTGGTTTACTCAAATCTAATCAAAGAATAATTGTTCAAAAAATGACCGGAAATATTGGATATAACGATATGGTAATTGGAATTGATACAACAATTATAGAAAATTCTACTATTAAAAAATTTAATGAATTAAATACTGATACCGATGAACAAGTATCAAGAAATAAAAATCGTAATCCAAGAACTGGATTCGGTTATGACGCTGATGGCAAAATGGTATTAATTACGGTTGATGGACGTGGTACTTCTAAAGGGGTTAATTTAAGAGAATTTGCGGCCATAATGAAACATTATGGTATTGTTGACGGATATAGTTTAGACGGTGGTGGTTCTACCCAAGCGGTCTTTAGAGTAAATGGAGAGTTACAATATGTAAATACACCATCTGAAGTTGACCCTTATCGTGGTGTGGCAAATGCCCTATTATTTATTCGTGAAAAAGAACCTAAACCAGCATATGATTTAGAAATAATAGATAAACATCTTAAATTAGATGTTATTGATAAAACCGGTATTAGTGAAATTGATATACTAATAAATGGAGAGTCACATAAATATACAAATTTAACTAGTGAAATACTTTTAGAAATTGATAGTGAAAATCCTTCAGGAATTGCTATTTATTACACTAAAAATGGAGTTAAGCGTCATTTAGCAAATGATATTCATAGTGGAATTGTGACATATTTCAATATTAATGGAGCGATACACAGTTATGAAAAGGGCTTTGCGTTTGATAAAAATATCGCCTGGTGTCCAGGAATTTATCAATTTACTCAAGCTCAATGGCAAGAAATTGCGACAATTATTGATGCTGAAAGTCATCCAGATTATGCAACCTATCAAATGGCAAATATGGCTTTAGCTATTACCGATGTCGAAGGTAATGTAAAAGTAATAAGACTTTATCAAAAATGGGTTGATGATCCGCAATCAGGAATTCAACTTACTGTTGATACTGATGGTAAAATTGTAGCCGAACTTAAGGATGCATTTAGTAGAAACCATACTGGTAAAGGGGTTAACGCTTTAATTCCAGAAGGAGGATTTGTCTACGTATTTTCATCAGGAACTCCAACAGAAGATGATGGTTTCTCAGAAGCGATGAAATTTGCATATGAGCATTTATTAGGATTAAAACCAAGTCTATTTAATACCGCATATAATTTAGATGGTAGTGATTTTAGTGATTGGACTAATCCGCCAATCAATCCGTTTGCCGAAGGCTTTAAAGTAATTGTTAGTGCAGAAGCAAGCCAAGATGTCGAAAAGGAAACATATGTAAAAATTGGGGAAAACGAACATCTAGCTAAAGTTGATACTTATCATTGGGAAGATACAAGTGGAGTTGGTGGTGCTGAAACAACTCACGTATTAGTTTTCTCTAAAGATTTTTTAGCAGCATTACCAGGATATGATACAACAACTACATCAGATGATGAAGGTAGAAATTATACGATCCAATTTTCGGTTTTAGCCATTATCGATGCTAGTGGAAAAGTAGTTCAAGTTAGAATTCACCCAGGTCATATCATCACTTGGGATTCTGGAACTAATGCCTATGTAGTAGATGATGAATCAATAACACCGACAACTATGCAACACGGACTATTGAATGATATTCCTAATGGTGGATATGTGGTATTATTCCAAAATACCAATGTCACAGGTAATCCGATTAGAGCCTGGGGCTGTCAACAATTAACTGGTCTTGCTGATGTTACAGCCTACAATGTAGCTGGTGTTGAAGGTATGACAGTTAATCCATTTGCTGAAGGATATGTAATTAAAGTTATCACAAGAATAAGTGTAGCCGAATAAAAGAGCGTAACTTATTAAATTAAATTTTTATTTAATAAAAACTATATAGGAGGGGTAAATTATGCTAACTAAAATATACAAGGTAATATTAGTAATACTATTAAGTTTTACTTTATTCGCATGTGAAAAAGAACCTGAACCTATTATTGAACCCAAAGAAGAAGACGTGATAAGACCACTTATTATTATAAATTCGAAACTTCAAAATATCAGAATCAAACAAAATCAAGATATAGACTTAAAAGAAACACTGATAAATTTAGGGATAAAAGCGATTGACGATGTTGATGGAGATATAACTAATAATATTGAGATAAATACTAATAATTTTGATGTTTCACAACCAGGAGAATATATTATTGATGTGTATGTATTTGATAGTTCAAATAATAAATCGGAGGTGAAGTTTCTAACCGTGATAGTAGAAGAATATTATGGATTGGTTATGCAATACCCTATTTTTGAAGGCGAAATACCAAACGAAGTTAAGACAATCGATAAACAATCATTATTTCAAGGAGCATTTTATTTCAAAACGATCTCAACTAAAGACAAATGGGACGGTATTGAAGGTGTTATTACTTTACCAGAGTTTGAAATCAAAAGATATGATGGTAATTATAATACTAGTTTAAATATTGATCCCAACGGTAAAAATTTAGATAACCCTTCTATTTATATGGGAGGACAAGCCGTTTTTCATAGTGATGTTGGGTTAAGTTTATCCAAAGTTTTATTAGGAAATGGATTAGTATCCAAAGGTTCATATGCATATCGGCCATTTTGGCGTTATATTACATCCAAAAATGAACCTAACAAAGATATCGGGAATGCCGATATAAATAATAATAGACGATATCAAGTTTACGCAATGAATACAAACGAAACTAATATGTATGCCCATTGGTATTATAAAGATACAGAATATTATTATTTACCAGGTGATAAATTAAGAATGATTGTTTATAGTCCAAAAGCCAACTATTTGCAACTACAAATAGAGGTTATAGAAAAATCAACTCTTGAATCATCAATAAGAATTAGAGAAGAAAATGGTTGGAAAGATCCGGAAAACTTTATGAGCCCGTTATTTGTATCGCAAGGACATGGAACCGGCATGAACGTTGAGTTTAAACGTGTTAATGCGATTGATCAAAGTGGAAATGAAGGAAAACCAGCAATTATGACTAATTCCAATGTTAAAACGGCAATTTGGGAAAATGTATATTTACATAGAGAAATAAATGGTCAAAAATACCGCGTGCCATTTACTGAACAAAGAAGTGATACATTAGGAGCCCCAAATGACAAGTATTTTACATATACCACGATTGACCCTAATACAGGTAGTGTTACCGTTGTTATCCACCCTAATTATGAAAAAGAATAATATGAAATGAGTTGTTGATATGAAACTTAAATATGAAGCTATCGTTGTTGGAGGTTCATTAGGTGGTGTAGTAGCAGCATATGCTTTAGCCAGTCAAGGAATTAAAACAGCGTTAATTGAAGAAACATCTTGGATAGGGGGGCAACTCACTAATCAAGGAGTACCAAGCGATGAACACAGATATATCGAATTGACAGGAGCAACGAAAACTTACAGAAATTTTAGAAATAATATTCGAAATTATTATCGAAATCATCCAGATATAATTGACGAACTAAAAAATAAAGAGATATTTAATCCCGGTAATGGTTGGGTTTCAAGAAACAGTAGTGACCCTCGAGTTTCATTAAAACTAATAAACGGCATGTTAGAGCCGTTTACTAAAAATGGAACGCTTGAAATTTTCACAAATACAAAAGTTGTAGATGCAGAAAAAACTTTAGATAGAATCGATTTTATCGTTGTTAAAAACAACGAAGGAATTCATTTTGTTGAAGCTGAATACTTTTTAGATGCAACCGATACAGGCTCTTTATTACCAATTACAAAAACAGATTATGTCACAGGTTCGGAATCATTTTTTGAAACTGGGGAACCACACGCTCCTAAAATTGGAGACCCTGAAGATATGCAACCAATTACGTGGACAGCGGCCGTAGGATTTGATCCTAATAACACTAAAATAATTGAAAAACCGCAAATGTATGATGAATTTAAAAATTACATTATGCCATTTGGAGAATCAAAATTAAGTTGGTGTACATCTGGCTTAGCTCAAGGATCAAAACAAGAATTTTCAATGTTCGGATTGGAAAATAAACTTGGATTATTTAAATATCGTCAAGTTATTGAAAAAGATTATTTTAAAAAAGGTGTTCCTTTTTCAGTAATGTTAATTAATTGGGCCCAAAATGATTATATTTTTGGGAATATTTATGATGATCCTAATAGTGAATATCACAAACATGCCGCTAGAGAATTAACATTATCTCTAATTTATTGGCTACAAACTGAAGCAAAACGTGATGATGGTGGATACGGTTATCCGGAAATTTGTTTGGTTCCTGAAGTATTAGGAACCAAAGATGGTTTAGCGATGGCGCCATATATTAGAGAATCTAGAAGAATCAAAGCGTTATATACCGTTAAGGAACAAGATATTAGTCGAAAATGTGCTAAAAAACCACCACATTTCAAAGATAGTGTTGGTATAGGTCATTATCATATTGATTTACATATGACTACCAAAACAAAAACCCATTTTTATGATGAAACTTATCCGTTTCAAATTCCATTGGGAGCACTTATCCCCATAAAAACGAAAAATTTAGTGGCAGCATGTAAAAATATAGGAACAACTCATGTGACTAACGGTTGTTATAGAGTCCATCCTGTTGAATGGAATATTGGTGAAAGTGCTGGTTATTTAGTGGCGTTTTCTATAAGAAATAATGTAACACCTAGAGAAATATATGAAGATGATAAATTATTAAAAAAATATCAAAAATTATTAATAGATGAAGGAATTTTACTAGAGTGGCCTCACTCAGTTATGGAGGAATATTTATGAAAGTACTAGAACTAATAAAAGGAAAATTAATTGTAAGTTGTCAGGCATTAGAGCATGAGCCATTACATGGTTCTCATACTATGAGAAAAATGGCTTTAGCCGCTAAAGAAGGTGGAGCTGCAGCAATTAGAGCGAACGGTATTGAAGATATAGTTGCAATTAAGGAAGAGACCAACTTACCTGTTATTGGTTTGATTA
Organism: Acholeplasmataceae bacterium; assembly: GCA_050953825.1. Lineage (GTDB taxonomy): Bacteria > Bacillota_I > Bacilli_A > Acholeplasmatales > Acholeplasmataceae > DUQW01. Next base: position 25,123 of record JBMNNF010000011.1, read on the forward strand.
AAAAAGGATATCCAAATTGTGACGTTTATATCACGCCAACAATTAACGAAATTAATGAATTAATCAAGTCTGGTTGTGAAATTATTGCATTGGATGCCACTAATAGATGTCATCCAGATGGTTCAAGTTTAAAAGAAAGAATCGATTTAATTCATAAAGCGGGATTAATTGCAATGGCGGATATTTCCACTGTTGAAGAAGCAATTAAAGCCGAAAAGCTTGGTTTTGACATAGTTTCAACCACACTTTCCGGATATACACCATATTCTAAACAACAAGAAGCACCAGATATTGAATTAGTAGAAACTTTAGTTAATGAACTTTCAATTCCTGTTATTGCTGAGGGAAGAATTACCACAATTGAGGATTTTGAAGCTGTAAAAGCGAAAAACCCTTTCGCTATTGTGGTAGGGAGCGCTATTACAAGACCTCAATTAATTACTAAGCGTTTTGTAGATGCTTACAAAAAATAATACAAACATATGAAAAAAGGCTATCGCTGATAGCCTTTTTAAATTTTAAATTTATAACCATCTAGAATAATTTTTGAAGCCTTATCAATATCACTTTGTGTGGCTGGTCTAATATGTGGTAACTCATAAACGAAACCAATTTTAGCCCATTTTTCTATGCCTAAATTGTGATACTTTAAGAGTTCAATTTTTTTAACATTGTGTAATGTATCTAAAAATTCTCTTAAGGGTTTATAAAATTTTTCTTCATCGTTGATTTCAGGAATAACAACATGTCTAATATAAAGATCAACGTTTTGATTATCAACAAATTTAGCAAATTCTAAAATGTTTTTGTTACTATGACCAGTTAACCATTTATGTTTTTCATCATCCATTAGTTTTAAATCTAACATAACTAGGTCGGTATATTTAAGTAATTCTAAAAATTCTTTTTCTCGACTTGAATTAAAGGTGCCACCAGAAGTATCAAGAGCTGTATGGATACCAAGTTTTTTCGCCTCTTTAAAAAGATTTGTTAAAAAATCTAACTGCATTAATGGTTCGCCACCACTTACTGTTAAACCACCGTTGATATAAAATTGTTTGTATTTGTTATAATCATCTAAAATTTCTTTAACTGATTTTTGTTCTCTAATATTTGGTTTCCAAGAATCACGGTTATGACAATATTTGCAGCGAAAAGGACACCCTTGTAAAAATAAAACATATCTTACACCAGGGCCATCAACAGTACCAAAAGTTTCGATTGCGTGAATATAAGCTTTTTTATTAAGCGATTCTCTCATGGAAAGTTCTACTAATTACCTCTAATTTTTGTTCATCGGTTAATTTAGAGAAGTTAACGGCATATCCACTTACTCTAATAGTAAGGTTGGGATAATTATCTGGATTGTTATAAGCGTCAATTAGTTTTTCTCTATTTAACACGTTAACATTTAAGTGATAACCATTGCTGTTAAAATAACCATTTAGAATTGATACTAAGTTATCAGCTTGAATTGCATCGCTGTTAGCATATAAATCATCTTGATCTCCACTTAATGCTGCTGGAAGAATAGTAAAGGTATTACTAATTCCGTCTTCACAAAAATCACTTGGAATTTTAGCAACACTTAATAATGATTTTAATGCTCCTTCTGAATCTCTACCGTGCATTGGATTAGCACCAGGTGCGAAAGCTTCGCCCGCTTTTCTACCATCTGGTGTTGCACCAGTTTTTAAACCATAAACAACGTTAGAAGTAATGGTTAGGACACTCATTGTATGGTATGCCCCTCTATAAGATGGATTAGTTCTAATCTTTTCCATAAATTTTTCAACTAATTCAACAGCAATCGAGTCAACTCGATCATCGTTGTTACCGTAGAATGGAAATTCACCTTCAGTTTGATATTCAGTAATAAGTCCGGTTTCGGGATCTTGAATAGCAGTAACTTTACCATATTTAATCGCACTTAATGAGTCAGCTACAACTGATAAACCGGCAATACCTGTGGCTAAATTTCTTCTAATTTCTAGATCGTGTAATGCAAATTGTAATGATTCATAAGCGTATTTATCATGCATATAATGAATGATATTTAATGAGTTAACGTAAACAGCAGCAGTCCAGTCTAAAACTTTATCAAAGGCTTTCGTTACATTATCATAATCAAGAACTCCAGTCATCACTTCAGTTTTAGGTGAAATTTGTTTACCAGTAATTTCATCTCTCCCACCATTAATAGCATAAAGTAACGCTTTGGCTAAGTTAGCTCTTGCACCAAAGAATTGAGTTTCTTTTCCAACACCCATTGGGCTCACGCAACAAGCGATAGCGTAATCATCGGTGTGTTTAGGTCTCATTAAATCGTCATTTTCGTATTGAATACTTGAGGTATCAATTGAAACTTTAGCACAAAACTTTTTGAAGTTTTCTGGTAAATCTCTTGACCATAAAACAGTTAGGTTAGGTTCAGCCGAAGTATCTAAGTTATAAAGTGTTTGTAAATATCTGAAAGTTGTTTTTGTGACCCAAGATTTACCAGGAGTATTAGTCATACCGGCTAAACTTTCAGTTACCCATGTTGGATCTCCGGTAAATAAATGATCATATTCTGGAGTTCTAGCAAATCTAACTCCTCTTAATTTTAAGATAAATTGGTCAATTAACTCTTGAGCTTGTTCTTCATTTAAGATCCCTTCTTTGATGTCTCTTTCAATGTAAATATCAAAGAAAGTAGCAGTACTACCCAAACTCATAGCAGCACCATTTTGTTGTTTAACAGACGCTAAATAAGCAAAATAAGTCCATTGAATAGCTTCAATAGCATTAGAAGCGGGTACTGAAATATCAAATCCATAGATTTTACCTAATTCGATTAACTCTTTTAAAGCGATAATTTGTTCTTGGTGTTCCTCTCTAATTCTAATTCTATCTTCAGTCATTGGGAAACCAATTGAATCTTTATCTTTTTGTTTTTGTTCAATTAAAAAGTTCACTCCATATAAAGCGACTCGACGATAGTCTCCAATGATTCTACCTCTACCATAAGCGTCAGGTAGTCCAGTAATTAGACCAGAACTTCTTGCAGCTCTAATATCAGGAGTGTAAACGTCAAATACCCCTTGATTGTGCGTTTTTCTATACTTTGTGAAAATTTCTTGGAGTTGAGGATTAATCTCATAACCATGGCTTGATGCCGCTTGAACAGCAACTCTAATTCCACCATATGGATGAAACGCTCTTTTTAATGGTTTATCAGTTTGAAGACCGACAATTAATTCTAAATCTTTATCTAAATAGCCCGCTGGGTGGCTAGTAATACCCGATACAACATCAGTACACATATCAATTACGCCGTTGTTTTTAAGTTCTTCTAATAATAAAGCATTGAATTTATTATTTAGTTTTGTAGTTCTAGTGGTTGGGCCAGTTAAAAAACTGTCATCACCAGTATATTCTGTATAATTTTGAAACATAAAGTCTCTAACGTTAATTTCGTTTTTCCAATTTTCTCCCTTGAAATTTCTCCATTGGTTTTTATGCATAAAACATTCCTCCTTTTTAACCAAAACATATTATATAACATATGTGTAAATAAAGTAAGCAAATAGTCCGAAAATAGGTAATAAGCAAACATGAAAGCGTTTTGCTGTTGTTTTATAAATCCGGAAATGTGAGAAAAACTATAATAAAAATATCATTTATTAATAATAATCGTAATTTAATGCCTATAAGTTAGTAAGTTATAATGGATTAGTAGTTATTATAAGTGATTTTATTTGACTAAAAAAAAGGTTTATAGTATTATACTATTCGGTACGTTTTATCCACTTAGCCCTTTATTATAATAAAGGATAGGAGAATTTTTATGAAAACATTTCAAGCAAAAAAGGAATCAATTGAGAGAAAATGGTATGTAGTTAACGCTGAAGGTAAAACTTTAGGTCGTTTAGCTACAGAAGTAGCATCTGTATTACGTGGTAAACATAAACCAATCTACACTCCTCATGTAGATTGTGGAGATTATGTAATCGTAGTTAATGCTGAAAAAATCGTATTAACCGGTAACAAATGGGATGATAAAATGTATTATCACCACAGTGGTTACTCAGGCGGGTTAAAAGCGACAAGCGCTAAAGAAGTTATGGAAAAACATCCGACTAGAATGGTAGAAAAAGCTATTAAGGGAATGTTGCCTAAAACTAAATTAGGTGCTGATATGTATCGCAAACTTTTTGTTTATGCTGGTCCAGATCATAAACATGAAGCTCAAAAACCAGAAGCGTTGGAGGTGTAATGTATGAATAAAGTTCAATATTTTGGTACAGGCCGAAGAAAAAGTTCGGTTGCTAGAGTTATTTTGACTAATGGCTCTGGAAAATTCATGATTAACGATCGTGAATTTGAAGAATATATTCCATCACCTGCTACACGTTTAGACGTATTACAACCACTTGAATTGACTGAATCAGTTGGAAAATTTGATATTACAGTTAACGTTCATGGCGGCGGTATTACTGGTCAAGCTGGAGCTATTCGTTTAGGTATTACTAGAGCATTATTAGAAATCGATCCAGAATTAAGAAAAGTTTTAAAACCTGCGGGCATGATTACTCGTGACCCACGTAAGAAAGAACGTAAAAAATACGGTTTACGCAAAGCGAGACGCGCACCACAATTCTCAAAAAGATAATTTGTTTTCAGAAAAGAGCCTTACGAGGCTCTTTTTTTGTACAATATGAGTTTTTACATAGGACCAATTGAATAAATATTATGTATAGGAGATAACTATTAATAAGTCAACTTACAAAAAAATATTAGTTAGTTAGTATAGATGTCAAGTTAAATGTCCCCATTTTTGTGCAGATAAGAAGTATTCAATTTTATCCTTGATGGATTTTTATATAGTTAGGAGGTTTTATTTCGCGATAAGAAGTTAAATAGATGTAGACGTCGTTTCCAAACTGTCCATATAATTATAGATAGTGATTTCTAGCAAAATTTAAAACCCACTCGAAAAACTCTTGATTTTTTTTAGTTTTTCGAGTGGAATTCATTTGAGGGATAAATATGATGATAAAAAGAGACTATTATTTAAATAAACTTATATCTTACAAATGTTAATATAAAAGTACCCAATAGTGTGCATGCAATTTTCCCAAGTTACAGTCATTAACGAAAGGGTACTTTTTATTTTATCGGCATAATAAAATGCAAAAAGCTTTTGATATTGTAATATTGCCGGTAATGTGGTAAAATTACACATAGGAGGTTGTCCGCATGAAATATTTAAAAGTATTAGAGATAGCAAAAAAATGGGGATTATCGGAGCGAAGTGTAAGAAATTATTGTAATCAAGGAAGGGTGAAAGGTGCTATCCTTTCTGGCAAAACTTGGATGATTCCAGCTGATTCTACTAAACCCAGTAGAAAAGGACAAAAGATAACTAAAAAAACACTCCTAGATATTTTGAAAGAGGAAAAAAAGTCTAAACTTAAGGGGGGAATTTATCATAAAATCCAAATTGAATTTACATATAACTCAAATCATATTGAAGGGAGCCGCCTAACACATGATCAAACAAGATTCATCTATGAAACTAATACGATAGGACTAGAAAAAGAAGTAATAAATGTTGATGATGTTTTAGAGACAGCTAATCATTTTAGGTGTGTAGATTTAATCATCGATAAAGCAAATTATGAAATAACTGAGGGGTTTATAAAAAAACTTCATATGATATTAAAAAATGGAACTACTGATAGTAGAAAAAGTTGGTTTTTTGTAGGTAATTACAAGAAATTACCAAATGAAGTTGGAGGAGATGAAACAACTAAACCTGAAGATGTTCAAAAAGAAATCAAATTATTATTAGGTTGGTATAATAATAAAAAAAATATAACATTTAAAGATATTATCGAATTTCACTATAGATTTGAGCGCATTCATCCATTTCAAGATGGAAATGGAAGAGTGGGAAGGCTAATAATGTTTAAAGAATGCTTAAAACATAATATAGTTCCATTTATTATTGATGAAAATCTCAAATTATTCTACTATAGAGGATTAAAAGAATGGAATAATGAAAAAAGTTATTTAATTGATACTTGTCTTACGGCACAAGATAAATTTAAAAAGTATTTAGATTATTTTAGAATTGAATATGAAAATAAAGTATAATTTTTAAGAAGGAAATTTAATGCAATTTATATGAAAAATAAAGCACAAATTTATAAACTTGAAGAAAAACTTCTAAAAATATTTTCTAATACAGATATAATGACATTAAAAGAATTTAAAAATATCCACATTTTTGTCCTTTAGATGAAAATGGCAAGATGTAACCCGATCCTGAGCACGACACGACTACATTATGTAGGATATATATTATAAATAATTTTGAACCAAATGAATTTGAAACAATATATAGTTTTTGAAAACATTTACAAATGTTAGTAGTTTTGCACAGTTAGGACATAAACCAGTGGTCC
>JBMNNF010000012.1:0-29639 GCA_050953825.1 Acholeplasmataceae bacterium
TTTCTCTTTCTTTTTTCTTTAATAAAATTATTACGATAGTTTTGATTTAAATTATTCACTAAGATATGATAAGAAGAATTAAAACTATTCGAAATATTTTCTTGGTCTTTTTCTTGGTTAAAATACATACGAATGTTAACTTTTCTAAAATCATTTAATTTCTTAAAAAGCATGTTTTTAAAATCCAATCTTAAAGCTTGATGTTTATTGGAAAAGATTTCAATAGCTTCACCAGTTTTAGTTAAATTTAACTTTAAACGATTTAAATTTCTAATAATACAGTTAACATAATTTTCGATATTTTTTCGTAGTTCTTCAAAACTTCTTAAGTTGTTTTCGCGTTCTTGATAATATACTCTTCCTTCTTTTTTAACACGATTATTCAATTTTTTCTTCTTCATATTATAAATTTTTTTCAGGCGATTTAAACGATTATTATGATGAAGAATTTTATTATCTTTATACGCAATTTGTTTCTCAATTTGTTTTTTTAGTTTTTCTGATTGTCTAACTTGATTATTAAGTCTTTCAACTTCCGCTTTTAATCTAATTAATTCATCACTTGATTCTAAATCATGTTTTTCAGTTTTTAAAACTTGAATATCGCGATATAATTGTGAAATTTGAATATTATCTCGATGGGTACTGCGGTCTAATGAAATCAATTCATTATTTAAAACTCGACGATCTTCAGTTAATTGATCAATATCTTGTCTAATAATTTCTTCGGAACTGTCATTTTGATCCATTATTGATTGAAGTCGGTTTTGATAATGGAACCCTGTTAACTCGTCTAATTTTCTTAAGATTTCATAATCAGTTAATTCAGCAAAATATGATAAGATTAGTTTACTTTCATCTTTAATAATAGGGATTACTTCATTCATATAGTCAACTAATTGATAAAATTTTATCATTGAAAATTCAGGATGTAAGTAACTGATTTCGATAATGTCAACAATTTCATCAATTTTCGTATGATGTTTAATTAAGGTTTCAATTAATCCTAAATAATAGCGATCTGCTTTTTCTGATTCTTGCCGGTACATAATCATATTTCTTTTAGCTTTAGCTTCAGCAATTTCATACTCGAGAGTAGCTTCGTGCTTTTTATTAACATTATCAAGTTTAATTTTAGTTAAATTGAGAAAATAATTCAGTTTCTTCGCTTTTTGATCATTAGCCATCAACTCTAATTCCAACTCGTTTTCAGCTTTTAATTTTAATAAGTCATGATCAAGGTTAGAAGAAAGTTCAACGTGTTTTAGATTTTCCCGTTCAATTTCTATTTCATATTCGTATTGTTTAATCAAAGTATCACGTTTAACCATTTCCGCTTGAATTAAAAGCTGATACTTTGAAGTAACCATTTTTACATTGTTTAAATAGGCAATTTTTAAAATTTTGATCTCCAAATTACTATTTTCTGAATCAATCTCAAAAGAAGTTTTCACTAACTCATTATTATATTGACTAGCAGCTAATGCATAAGAGTTATTTCCAACTTGATCTTGAATCATAAACTCTTGACGCTCCGAACCTAAAGCTAAAATTCGTTCAATATAATTAATGTCATAATTATATGCGTTATTTAAAAGCCAAATCTTTTGGTTTTTTTCTTCTTCAAGTTTTTCAATATCTAAATTTAATAAATTAATTTGTAACAGACTTTCTTCAAAATATTTACCGTTTTCCAATAAAGCTGCATACTCAAAAGAGACAAATTCTAAATCAAGATTCAATTTTTTTAAATTAAATTGTTCATAAAGGTTTTTAGTTATTACTTTATAATCATCTTTTACTGATTTAACTTGCAGTATATAGGCTTTTCTTTCATTAAATAAAGATTTTCTTACTGGTTTAACTAAAGTATTTAATAAAGTTCGATCTTCTTTGGTCTTTTTACTAGCATCGTAATTTTCTTGATGAGTTTTAATTTTATTAAGTAATCCTTGTTCTTTCACTTTAAAATCATCCTCAAGTTCCTGAAGTTCTTCATTTTGTTTTTGGAGAATTTGTCTTAAATCATTATCATAAGCATCTTTAGCTTCTTGAAAAGGTGTTTTTAACATTTCTGATTTTTCTTGAATTAAATCTTTGGTTTCCAATTCTTTAGCTAATATATTTTTTTCAATTCCTGAAACCTTTTCCGTCAATGCATTTATTTTTTCACTATATGATTTATTCAATTTTTTGACTTCACTTCGATATTTTTGAGAAATCTCATCAATTTTAGAATTATAATAAATTGAAAAAGAAGTATGTAAATTTTTAATTTCCTTATATTTATCAGAATGAGCTAACACATATTGTTCTCGAATTTGTCTATTTTTAGAAATTTGTTGTTCATAGATTTGATTACGATCACGCGTTTGTTGCCTTAAGTTTTCTAATTTAATTTGATATTCGCTCGCTAAAACTTCCAATTCAATATCACGGTCATTTAAGAGCTTATCAGAATTTTCTAAATATTTCTTTTTCACTCCTTCAATTTCTTTATTAGAAGCTTGAATCAACTTATTTAATCGGCGATTAGCAATAATTATTTCTTTTTTGACATCAATTTCACGATTATCGATGATAATTTGTGATTCGATTTTCAATTCATCGCTATTATTTTGAATTTTTATTAGTTTATCATCATTAGATTTAATCGCTTCTTTCAAAGAAGCGTGATTATTTTCTAATATATCGTGATATTTTTTAGTTTCAAACTGAACCGTATCATAATATTGACGGTTGACTGCTAAGGCATATTTGACATCTTGCTCATATTTTTGATTAAAAAAATCTTTGAATGAATCTAAAAGAAATTCATAACGAGAAAAAATGTTGTCAATCGCAACCTTAATCTTTTCATTTTCCTTTAAGTCATCGAAGAGTAATAATAATTTCGGCTTGATATCACTTTCTCGAGGCAAAATATCACTTCCTAATAATAATTATATCATGGATATTGGTAAATATCACATATTTATCGCAATGTTATTAGATGATATTTCATAATAATTTGTTGTATTTGTTACCAGATATATCTAAAAATGAATTTATTCATTTTAAAACTCGTGATTTCAGCCTTATATTATGGTATAATTACACTATATTATCAAATGAAAATGGTGATTTCATGTACTCATATTTAATTGGAAAAATTGTCCAAATTAGACCTAATTATATTGTTCTGGAAAGTAATAATATTGGCTATGAATTAATAGTAAGTAATCCTTATTCATTCGAATTAGGTCAAGAAACTAAAATATATGTGTTTAAGAGGTTTCGTGAGCCTGATATCTTTTTATACGGTTTTAAAACATTAGAGCTAAAAGATTTATTTTTAAAATTAATTGGAGTTAATGGAATTGGACCCAAGAGTGCATTAAGTATTTTGGCAAGTGAAAATACTGGTGATTTAATTCAAGCGATTGAAGAAGGAAACGCCAAATTTTTAACTAAATTTCCGGGAATTGGAATGAAAAGTGCTCAACAAATTATTCTTGATTTAAAAGGAAAATTATCTTTAGAAGAACCAAGTGCTCCAAATCAACTTGAAGATGTAGCATTAGCATTAAGTGCTCTTGGTTATTCAAAAGTAGAAATCAATCGTACTTTAAAGAAACTTAAACCAAGTGATGAAGTCGATAAAATGATAAAAGAAGCACTTCAAATTTTATTAAAGTAGGGATTAATAATGAGTGAATATCAAAAAATTATTCAAGAATTACAGGAAAAATATGATGAAGAACAATCACTTCGTCCTGAACGTTTAGAAAGCTTTATCGGTCAAGATGACGTTAAAGAGGTTTTAGATGTTTATATTAAAGCCGCTTTACAAAGAGGTGAAGTCATTGATCATACTTTGTTGTATGGTCCTCCTGGCTTAGGTAAAACGACACTTGCTCAAATAATCGCTAATGAAATGGGAGTTAATTTAAGAACGACTTCAGGACCAGCGATTGAACGAAGTGGCGATTTAGCAGCAATTTTATCAACATTAGAACCCGGAGATATTTTATTCATTGATGAAATTCATCGTCTCCCACGAGTTGTCGAAGAAGTTTTATATGCAGCAATGGAAGATTTCGTAATTGATATTGTTTTAGGAAGAGATTCTGAATCAAGATCAATTAGAATTGATTTACCACCATTTACCTTAATCGGTGCCACAACAAGGTTTGGTGATTTATCAGCACCTTTAAGAGATCGTTTTGGTGTTGTTTTTAGATTAGATTATTACAATATATCTGATTTAGAAAAAATTGTCTTTAGAACATCTCATGTTTATAATACTAAAATTACTCCTGAATCTGTCAATAATTTAGCTAAAAGAAGCCGAGGTACTCCAAGAATTGCTAATCGATTATTTAGAAGAATTAGAGACTTTGCGCAAATCATAGGCGATGGAACTATTACCACAGATATTTGTAATTTGGCATTAGACAAGTTAGGGATTAATGCAAATGGCCTGGACCAAAAAGATATTAATTATTTAAAAACAATTATTAATAACTTTGGCGGAGGCCCAGTAGGTTTAGAAACTTTAGCTGCCTCAATTTCAGAAGAAGCTAGTACCATTGAAGATGTTTATGAACCATACTTATTACAAGAAGGTTATATTCAAAGAACTGCTAGAGGTAGAATTGCGACCGAAAAAGCTTATGATGAATTAAAGATTAAGTACTATAAAGGATTATTTTAATGAAAGTTAATGATTTTGATTATGTTTTACCAAAAAGATTGATTGCGCAAACCCCACTAGAAAAACGAGATACCTCAAAATTAATGGTTTTAAATAGAAATGATGATTCTATTAAACATCAAAACTTTTATGATATCACTAATTATTTTGGAACAAATGATGTAATTGTATTAAATGATTCCAAAGTACTACCGGCCAGACTTTATGGTAACAAAATTAAGACAAATGCTAAAATAGAAATTTTATTATTAAAAGAAATTGAACCTGATATTTGGGAAATTTTAGTTAAACCTGCTCGAAGAGTAAAACCCCAAACTATCATCAATTTTTCTAATAAATTACAATTAGAAATCCTTGAAGTTAAGGATAAAGGAATCGCCATCGGCAAGCTAATCTATGATGGTGTTTTAATCGAGATTTTATCTTTGTTAGGCGAAATGCCACTACCTCCTTATATTCATGAAAAGTTAAAAGATAGTAATCACTATCAAACTATTTATGCTAAAAACTTAGGAAGTGCGGCTGCACCAACTGCTGGATTTCATTTCACAAATGAAACCCTTCAAAAACTAAAATCACAGGGCGTAGAAATTATTAATGTAACCCTTCATGTTGGCTTGGGAACATTTAGACCAGTGGATGTTACAAATGTCGAAGATCATGATATGCATTATGAATCTTATTATCTATCAGATGAATCAGCAAGTTTATTAAATCAAGCTATTAAAAATCATAAAAAAATTACTTGTGTTGGCACGACTTCATTAAGAGTATTAGAAAGTAATTATACCGATAAATTTAATGGTGGGTATTTTGAAACAAATTTATTTATCTATCCCGGATATAAATTTAAAGTGGTAGACCACTTAATTACTAACTTTCACTTGCCAAAATCAACTTTATTAATGTTAGTTTCTGCTTTTTACTCTCGAGAAAAGATTTTAGCGGCATACAATGATGCAATTTTACATAATTATCGTTTTTTCTCATTCGGAGATTCAATGTTAATATATTAACTTTAATATATTTGGTTTAATCAATAAAACAAGTTATAATATTATTAGGAGTTGAAGAATATGTACAATCTTGATTTTATCAATCCTTTGACTTTAGCTCTTATTATTATTGGATTAGTAACACTCTTAGCAATCATAATATTAATCGTTTTACTAATTGTCAAAAAAACAAGGAGCAAGTCAAAACTACAATCACAAAATGAATTGGCTGAAAATATTATATCTGCTCTCGGTGGTATCGAAAATATCAAAGAAACTAGTCTATCTCGAAGAAGGTTTAATGTAATTGTATATGATTTAAACTTATTACAGCCAAAAGAAATGAGAAATTTAAAATTAGGGGCTGTAATTACTAAAAATAATGTTAAAATGTTAGTAAAGGATAGTCCTAAGGAAGTATATAAGTATATAAATAGAAAAAAGAAAGAGGGAAAGTAAATGGAAAAAACATTCTTAATTATTGCTGAATATGGTATTCACGCACGTCCAGCGACTCGTTTAGTTAATGAAGCTATGAAATTTGAATCTGAGATTTTAATGGAATCAATGGGGAAAACAGTTAATTTAAAATCTATCATGGGAGTCATGTCACTAGGTATTTATCGTGGTGAAAACGTAAAAATTAAAATTACCGGCCCTGATCAAGAAAAAGCAATGGAAGGAATTACTAATTTCTTAACTAGCGAAGGGCTAGGCACACTAGTCTAATGTTACCAAAAATATACGAAGATTTATTTAAATTACCTGGCGTTTCTGGACATGAAGATAAAGTAAGAGAATATGTCCTAAATTATCTTCATCAATATCCAGATTTTGAAGTCATTACTGATAATCTAGGATCAGTTTTTGGTTATAAAAAGTCTAAAAATCCTAATGCTAAAACCGTGATGGTTGGTGGTCATATGGATGAAGTTGGGTTTATCGTTTCTAATATTAAACCAAATGGAGCGATTAACTTTTTACCTATCGGTGGCATTAACGGCGAAGTTGTGTTATCACAAGTTTTAGAGATTCATACACCAAACGGAGTTATCCCAGGAATTGTTGGAGCTAAACCACCACATTTACGTCAAACCCAATCAACTAATTTTGAAGATTTGTTGTTGGATATAGGAGCTAAAAGTGATGAAGAGGCTCTAAGTTGGGGTGTGAGTTTAGGTCAAATGATTACATTTACTAATTCATTTACCTATACACACAATCAAAAAAGAGTAATTTCTAAAGCGGTTGACAATCGTATGGGAGTTGGGGTTTCATTAGAATTAGTCAAACACTTTAGTGGTAAAGAATTACCTTTTAACTTAGTTTTAGGAGCTACTGTTCAAGAAGAAGTGGGCTTAAGAGGAGCTCAAACGATTGCTAATGTCATTAAACCTGATGTTTTTATTGCAATGGATTCATCACCAATTAATGATTTATTAGAACCACAAAACTTAGGCAAAATGGGCGAAGGAGCGATGATTAGAATTCACGATCCTGGCATCATTTTACCTTTAAAAGTAAAAGACTATTTTGTTGATGTTGCTAAAAGATATCATGTCAAACATCAATTTTATATCTCAAAAGGAAATACTGACGCATCTAAAGTGGTAACATCTAACGCTGGTGTTTTATCAACGGCTATTGTCTTACCTACAAGATATATCCACTCTAATGCCGCTTTATTTGAAATCGAAGATTTAAAAGCCGTTAAGGCATTAGTGGCTTCGATTATTGAAGATTTAGACGAGGAAAAACTAAATCATTTGTTAATTAAATAAAACGACTAAAGTCGTTTTTTTAATGATATATTAAATTTTGTTATAAAATATCTATAGAAACTTATGGGACCCTTAGCGGCCTAAAAAGGAGATTGAAAAATGAAGAAAAAATTGACAGTTTACGAATTGGTATTGACTTCTATTATTGGAGCAGTAATCTTAATTCTAGCATTAGTCCCTAACGTGGGATTCATTCAAATTTTACCTGGAGTTGCTGTAACTATTATGCATATTCCAGTAATTATTGGAGCATTTTTATTAGGTTGGCGCGAAAATTTATTTTTAGGTGCCTTATTTGGATTAAGTTCACTATTAGTGGCAGCCACAAGACCAACAACTCCATTTGATATGGCGTTTGTTAACCCGTTAATTTCGGTCTTGCCAAGAATGTTATTTGCCTTATGTGCTTATTTTATCGCTCGCCTATTTAAAAAACTTAATGATATTAAATATGGCAAACAAATTATCTTTGGAATCATCACTTTAACTACCGCTTTAGGACTTTTCTTTGGCGTTAATCATATCACTAAAGAGTATGCATACCGTGATTATAATCAAACTAATAATGAAATTGTTAACACTAATTGTGAAATTATTTTATTACAAAATCATGATGATGTCTTACAAGTTATTGCTGAATCAAGAAGTGATAGTGCTGCTAAAAAGGCATTAATTAGAAAATACAAAGTTACAAGTGGTTCACTTAATATTTATTTCACTAAAGATCTTTCACAAATTAGAGGAAGCACTCCAGACAACATTCAAACTTTAATAACTACTAAAGAAAATCGAATTGATGAATTAAAAGAATTAATTAAAGTAAAAAGTGATGATGTTTTAGCAGATGGGACCTTGACAGTTGAAGCGAAAGAAAGGTTTAGTAATTATCAAAAAATTACAATACCTATTTCGATAGTTATCATCATTGGTTTAGGAGTTTTATATTATTTCTTTACTCTTAAAAAAGAAGGAACACACACTTATATTGCCTCAGTCTTTATTATCTCAACAATTGTTCATACTATTTTAGTCATTTCTTCAGTGTTAATTTTCAACCCTAAAGTTTTTACTGAAACATTTGGCAATAAAAATATTATGGTAATTATCTTATCAATTGCAGCCTTTAATGGTGTGATTGAGGCATTCGTTGGCGCTTTAATCGGTACACCAATTGCGACTGCCGCTTTAATTAGGAAAGAAGGGAATCAAAGATGATTTTACTATTTGATTGTGGAAACACTAATATTAAAATAGGTTTAGCTAAAGACCATAAAATTGAACAAGTTTTTAGAATTAACTCAGTAACTAATAAAACTCCTGATATGTATGCGATAAGACTAAATCAAATGTTTGACCCGAAACAAATTACTGGAGTTATTATTGCTAGTGTTGTCCCAGAAATTACCATCAATTTAAAAATTTTATCTAAAAGATTATACGGAATTGAACCAATAGTTTTAGAACCAGGAACTAAAACTGGAATCAATATTAAGGCCGATCATCCACAAGAAGTTGGCGCCGATCTTATTTGTGGAGCCGCCGCCCTTATTGACCCTAAACCAACAGTAATTGTTGATTTAGGAACGGCCAACAAATACTTGTATGTTAAAAATAAAACCCTTTTAGGAGTTATTATTTCTCCAGGAGTTGTCGTTTCAATTAAAGCTTTAGTGGGATCAACGGCACTATTACCACATGTTGAAATTAAAGTTCCTAAAAAAGTTTTAGGAAACAACACTGTAGAATGTATGCAATCAGGAGTAATTTATGGGGTCGCTAGCGAAGTTGAAGGAATTGTTCATCGTATTCAAAAAGAAATCCAAAGTGAATGCGATGTCATTATTACCGGAGGACTAGCCAAGCTTATTTCACCACTTGTTGATTTAAAAATGGAAGTAAGACCTAATTTAGTTTTGGAAGGATTATTAAATATCTACTATTTAAACACTAAATAAAATAATATTTTTCGCTTTTGGATTATGATATACTGAAAAAAGAGAAAGGAATGATATAATGACAATCAAACAAAAGTATGACTTATGGGTAAATGAACCCAACATGCCCGATTATTTAAGAGAAGAACTTTTAAAAATGGATGAAACTCAAATGGAGGAAGCTTTTATTAAAGATTTAGAATTTGGAACTGGTGGCTTAAGAGGAATTATTGGCGCTGGTACCAACAAAATGAATGTTTTTACAGTCAGAAAAACATCATTAGGATTTGCTAATTATTTAGCACTTGATCCGAAAAATAAGAAAAAAGGAATTGCGATTTGTCACGATAATCGACACTTTTCTAAAGAATTCGCTCGTGAAGTTGCCAAAGTATTTGCCCATGAAGGATTCAAGGTTTATTTATTCAAAGAATTAAGACCTACACCAATGTTGTCATTTGCAATTAGATATTATGGTTGTGCTGGTGGAGTAATGCTTACAGCTAGCCACAATCCAAAAGAATATAATGGTTATAAAGTTTATAACTCATCAGGTTCTCAATTAGACTTACCACAATCTGATTTATGTATCGCTGAAGTTAACAAAGTAACTGATATGTTTAACATTAAAACTGCTGATAATGATCTAATTGTTCCAGTATTAGAAGAAGTTGAAGCCGCATATTTAGAAAAAGTTAGAAATATTCAATTAAATGAGACTTCTAAATCAGTTAACATCTTATATTCACCACTTCACGGTACTGGAATTACGGTTATTCCTAAAGTATTAGAATCAATGGGATACAATGTCTTGGTTTATGAACCACATGCAGCAGTGGATCCTGATTTTAGTAACACGAAAAATGCTAACCCTGAAATGCCAGAAGCGTGGGAAGGGATGGCAAAAGTAGCGTTAGAAAATGATTGTGATGCGATTATTTTAACCGATCCAGACTCTGATAGAACTGGGATTTCTGTTCGTGATGGTAATGATTATATTTTATTAAATGGTAACCAAGGCGCAGCCATTACGGTTTATTATTTATTATCTCAACGTCAAAAACACAATAAATTAGTACCAAATGGTAACGTTTATTCAACAATTGTCACTACTGACTTAATTGGCGAAATCGGTAAGTCATTTGGTCAAAACTCAGTTAGAGTTTTAACTGGATTTAAATTCATCGGTGAACAAGCGTTAAAAAATGAAGGTAAACACGAATTCCAATTTGGTTGTGAAGAAGCTATTGGTTCAGTAATTGAAGGTTTCGTCAGAGATAAAGACGGAGTTCAACAAACTTTAATGTATACTGAAATTGCTTCATGGTTAAAAGATAAAGGAATGACATTTATTGATTACTTACATGAAATTTATGAAAAATATGGCTATTATTTAGAATATACCCATAACTTAGTTTTAACTGGTTTAGACGGTGCTAAAAAAATCTTAGAAATTATGGACTACGTTAGAACTAATGGAATTACCTTAGAAGAACATAAATTAGTTAAATATGAAGACTACAAAGTATCTAAAGTATATTACCCTGGCGGTAAAACTGAAAAACTTGATCAATATAAATCAAATGTCTTAAAATTTTATTTTGATAATGGCATGTGGGTCATCTTTAGACCATCAGGCACTGAACCTAAATTAAAGATTTATTTTAGTGTCATTAGTAAATCCCAACAAGGGGCTGAAGAAGAATTAAACAAAGTTGTTCAAGAAGTATTAGAATTTACTAACAAAATTTAAGGAGTTTTTATCAAGTGGTTGTAAGAAGAAGACAAAATTTAATCAAAAAACTAGAAGATGGAAGTATTACAATACTTTTTTCAGGCAAGTCTCAAGTTAAGACTTGTGATCAATATTATCACTTTTTCGCCAATAATAACTTTTACTATTTAACAAACTTAACCGAAGCTAATATGGCTTTAGTTATTATTAAAGGTAATCATCAAGTCAAAGAAATAGTCTTTAAAGAAATTAGATCTCCAGAACGAGCTCTATGGGACGGAGAATTATTAACAATCGATGAAGTCAAACAAATCGCTAAAGTTGATGAAGTTAGAAACATTGATACCTTAACTAATTTTTTAAAAATGGTAACCTCAAGTGGAAGAGGTAATACTTACGGAAAATTAGATAAACTTAATCTTGATTTAGAATCTAACAATTTAGAATCAGTAGCTTATCAATTTCTAGATGATATTAAAGAAGTTCATCCATACTTACAAGTAGTTAATATTAATTTTGAACTTTCAACTTTAAGAATGATTAAAGATAGTGAAGAAATTGAAAATATTAAACAAGCGATTAAAGTAACTAACGAAGGCTTAAAAAACATTATGAAACACTTGAAAGGTGGCGCATATGAATATGAAATGGAAGCCCATTTCTTGCACACATTAAATCTTAATAATGTAGTTGAATCATTTAACACCATTGCTGCTAGTGGTAAAAATGCAACCGTCTTACACTATGTCGATAATAATCAAAAATTAGGTGACAATGATTTAATGTTATTTGATCTCGGAGCTTACTATAATCGTTACGCTTCAGATATTTCACGCACTTATCCAGTAAGCGGAAAATTTACTCCGAGACAAAAAGAAGTTTACGAAGTTGTCTTAAAAGCCAACAAAGAAACCATTAAAATGTTAAAACCTGGAGTTACTTGGAAAGAATTCAATGAATTCGCCATTAAGATTTTAGTTGAAGGAATGTATCAATTAGGTTTAATTAAATCTGATGAAGAATACCGAAAATACTATTATCATTCAATTGGACATTTCCTAGGTTTAGATGTCCATGATGTTGGTGATTATAATATAGCTTTACAACCAGGAATGGTAGTTACAGTTGAACCTGGTTTATATATTGCTGAAGAAGGTATTGGAATTAGAATTGAAGATGACGTTTTAATTACTGAAACTGGATCAATCAATTTATCTGAAGATATCATTAAAGAAGTTATAGATATTGAAAAATTTATGAGTAAATAATTATACATTAAAGAAGTGCGGCTAAAAAGCGCGCTTTTTTATTTTAAAGTAATAAAATTTAATTCCTTCTATTATTAAGTAAAAGGAGGAAATACATATGAAAAAGATTATAATTATCTTTATATTATTTTTAGGTTTTTTAAATATTAAATACATTGTTGAAGCGGGTTTAATCAATAATTATCAAGAAATTACTTTTGAAAATCCAAAAATAAAGTTTTTAAGTCAATATAAACCTGAAGAATTAAGTAAATACTATTCAAAAGTAAGTAAAAGACGATTTGCTGGTTGGCAAACATATGAAATCGTTAAAAGTGAAAAAGTTAATTTTACTAAAACGACACTAACTTCAATCCGTAATACTGGTTCGACTCCAATTGTTTTAGATAAAACGATTAAAACGGAAACTACACAAAAATATTCAATTGGAGCTTCTGGTGGCATTGAAGCTAGTGGCAGCGGTCAAATTAAAGTTTTCAAATTTGGACTTAGTAAAAAATTAAATATTAAAGGAGATGCCACCATTACCATTAGTCAAACCGAATCAATGTCAACTAAAATAACAGTTGATCCAATGACACAACTAGACATTTATATTAAAGGAAATGGTAAACTCTCTAATGGCGTAGCCTCACGATATGTTTTTTGGTTTAGAACTCATACTGGTGGTTATGAATATTTAAATGTTAACAGTTTATTTTATCGATTGGAGAAGAAGCGAATATGACTCAAAAAATCTTGTTTGCTATCTCTGGAATCTTGATCGTTGGTGCTATCATTGCGGTAATTGTAACTAATAAACCGAAGGTATCACCCAAGTTATTAACTGTAAAAACCGAATATAACTACGTTTATACTGATACTAAAAGAGTAACTATTAAAATATATTCTAATAAAAGCAAACACAAAACTCATTTTATTGACAATATCAATTACGCTTTTTTAGTTAATGAAGATGAAAGTAATCGCTTTGAGTTAGAATTATTAGAAATCAATTATTCACATTCAGAAAAATATATTGGTGATGAATTTTATTGTTATAACTATCATTTTAAAATGCCAAGATTAGAAACTAATATGTTAATTGATAATGCTTATTTAGAAATCCAATTAGTTGACGGAACTAACTATTTATTAGAAATTGGGAAATTTCAATTTTTATATTATCCCAATGTTGGTGAAGAGCATGTAATTAAAATACTCGGATTATATGGTTACAAACAAGAAGGAAGTGAATTCCCAAGATTAAATAAAATCATTATAGAAACCAGTGACTTAGCTAATACTACAGTCGAATCTATATCAATTGATGGTACTAATGATTTAATCTATCACATTAATCAAAA
Source organism: Acholeplasmataceae bacterium (assembly GCA_050953825.1). GTDB lineage: Bacteria > Bacillota_I > Bacilli_A > Acholeplasmatales > Acholeplasmataceae > DUQW01. The sequence goes on from JBMNNF010000012.1 coordinate 13,756, forward strand.
TGAAATTCATATTGAAATTCCTTTTTCAAGGGTCTCATTATTTCAAGCTCCACTAATTTTAACCTTAACTAAAGATGGTACAACTAGTATTCAAGTTATTGATAATTTTTTATATTTTAACGATTATCACACCTTAGAAATTGGTAGTGATTTATGTCACATCTATGAAGTTGATTAAAGTTGATAGTGCCTCTAAATATTACTTAAAAAAACGTTACAATTTAACGATAAATAAACATGAATTATTATTAATAACTGGAACTAATGGTAGTGGTAAAACCACTCTAATCAAATTGATATTAGGCTTTGTTAAGCCAGATGTTGGCAAAATAATAAAATATAAAAAGATTAAATTTAATTATTTACCAGAAAAATCTTACTTACCCTATTTTCAAACAGCTTATGATTATTTATCGTTAATTAGTAAACTAAAAAAAGTCGAGTTAGATATTAAATTATTAATCGAATTAGATATCCCTCTTTATAAACAAATTGGTCATCTTTCCAAAGGCAACTATCAACGTGTCGCCATCGCTAGCTCCTTAATTGGTAATAGTGATTTAATTATTTTAGATGAACCGTTATCAGGTCTAGATAGAAAAACTTGTAATACTTTAAAAAGAATCATTAAACGTTTATTAGAAGCTGGTAAATCAATTATTATCTCAACTCATAATCCTAAAGTTTTTGAAAAGATGGCCACCTATCATCTTGCCTTATGATTAAATATTTTTTCGCTCATTTCTTTAATAAGAAGATGAGAATAATAACTATCATCGTTTTAATGTTAGTCGCTATATTGGCCGTTATTATTTCAAATCCGCAAACATCTCAGTCCGAGATGTATTTAAATATGAATAATTATAATGAAGAATATCATAATCGCATGTTAATGATTATTCGTTATATTTTGATGTTTTCAGTTTCGCTAATTTTAATTGAACACGATGCCCCTTTTATTAAACCATTAATTGCTTATTTTAATCGAGGGAGAGTATCTTTTTTTAAATTATTATTTTATTTATTAATTGTTAACTGGCTCATACTAGTTATTTATTCATTAATTATTGTAGTACCTTCCTTAATCACTACCTACTATCAATTTAATATGAATTACTTTATTGAATTTATAAAACTAATTCCTGATTTTATAATAATGACACTAATATTGTTAATAATCGTAAGAGATAATCGAAAACCATTAAGCTTTTTGTTGCTAATTCTATTTATTATGATTACTTTTGCCCAAGAAGATAGCGATCAATTATTGTTCAGTTATTTAATACCACTATCATCATCTAAAATATTTGAATATGAATTAGGTTATTACTATTTGATGGTTTATGTAATATTGTTAGGATACATCTACTTTTTATTATTCAAAAATGAGAATATTTAACTAATTTAATCATTGACATATATCAATAAAATGATATAATAATGATATAATAGAGGTGATACTATGAAAAAGATTGTTCCATCATCCGATTTAAGGAATAAATATCCTGAAATCTCGAAACTAGCAAAAGAAGAACAACAACCAATATATATTACTGTAAATGGTAGAGGCGATACTGTTCTTTTAAGTCAATATGTTTATGAAAAACAATTAGCCGAATTAGAGTTATTAAAATCATTGGCAATAGCAGAAGATGATGTCAATAAAGGCCATCTTATGGACTCTGAAGTAGTTTTTAGTAGTGTTAAGAAAAAGATAAAATAATATGGCTAAAATTGAATTTACTCTAATCGCATATAGTGATCTAAATGATATAGTTGAATATATGATCTCTGATTATGCAACTCCTTTGACAATAAAGACATACATTCTAAAAATTGAAAAATCCATCAATTCTCTATCTGAGTTTCCTGAAAAAGGAAACTTACCACTAATAAAATCTGTTAGAGATCAAGGCTATAGATTTTTAATAGTCGGAAGTCACTTAATTTTTTATAAATTTAACTCCATTTTAAACAAAATAACTATATATCGAATTTTGCATCAAAAATCATCATACGATAAAATATTGTAAAAGAAAGTAAAAATGAAAAAAATGACATAATTTTCTCCATTTAAACACAATGTTTAAACTTTATTGATTTATTTATCTTTAGTAAGATAAAATCTATAAGTGATTAATAGACATTAATCAATAAAATAAAGGAGATAGAATATTATATGGAAAAGAAATCAACATTTACTGGTTCAAACTGGGGATTAATTTGGAGATCACTTTTATTTAGTTTAGGCGCAACATTTACATTATTTATCGCAACACCTTGGTTACTATCATGGTATTTAAAATGGTATCACGGCAATATCGTAATTGATGGCAAAAAAGTTAGATTTGATGGAGAAGGTAAAGATTTACTAGGAACAGTTTATATCTACATTCTTTTAACTATCGTAACCTTTGGAATTGCATCAATCTTTATGATGGCTTGGTTATTAAGAAGAGTATTTCCATTTATCCATATTGAAGAATAAACCGAATCTTTTAAAATTCGAGTTGAATAATTAAATTATTTGCAATTAAAGTAATAATAGTTTATAATAATTAGCGTGGAAAGAAGAGGAGCCCTCTCACCCGATTGATTCGGTCAATGGGTATAAAAGTCACCTGATGATTATTAACTATATGTTATGACTTTTATGTGGGGCATTTATGCCCTTTTTCTTTATAATAAAATTATTTGGAGGTGAATTTTATTAGAAGACCAGTAAAAGGAAAAAGCAACGAATTAGTTAATGAGGATATCCCTAAGGGTAAAGTCTTATTAATTGATGAAGATGGCAACAACAAAGGTGTCGTATCGACTGATTTTGCATTAAAAGAAGCCTATGACGCTGGATTAGATTTAGTTGTTGTTTCTGCTCAAAGTGACCCTTTAGTCGCTAAAATTATGGATTATTCTAAATATCGTTTTGATCAACAAAAAAGACTTAAAGAGATTAGAAGAAATCAAGTAGTCGTAAATTTGAAAGAAATTAGATTAAGCCCAACTATTGATGTTCATGATTTTAACACTAAATTAAAACATGCACAAAGATTTATTAAAGATGGCGATAAAGTTAAACTTTCAATTCGTTTCTACGGCCGTATGTTAGCTCATACGGAGATTGGTATGGAAACTATGGAAAAGTTTATCGCTGAACTAGGAGACACTATTATTGTTGAATCCAAACCTAAAATGGAAGGTCGTAACATGATTGCCATTTTAGCACCAAATACGCAAAAATAAAGGAGAAGATTACTATGCCAAAACAAAAGACGCACAGCGGACTTAAAAAAAGAATTAAGATTACTGGTACTGGAAAATTAAGACGTTCTCACGCATATAGAGGGCACTTATCAGCATCAAAATCACAAAAACAAATTAGACAATTAAGGAAAGAAACAAGTGTTCACAAATCCGATGAGAAACGTATTAAAACACTTATTTCTAATATGAAATAGGAGGAAAACGAAATGCCTAGAGTTAAAAATTCCAAAGTAACAAGACAACGTCGTAGAAAAGTTTTAAAACAAGCTAAAGGATATTTCGGTTCAAAAAGAACTTTATACCGTACTGCTAATGAGCAAGTTATGCGCTCAATGAGATATCAATATCGTGACCGTAAACAAAGAAAACGTCAATTTAGAAAATTATGGATCACTAGAATTAACGCAGCTGCTAAATTAAATGGTATGAAATATTCACAATTAATTCATGGATTAAAATTAGCCAATGTTGATATCAACAGAAAAATCTTAGCTGATTTAGCGGTACATGATGCCAATGCATTTACCGAAATAACTAATATTGCCAAAGAAGCTATCAAAAATCCACCAGTTAAAGTTGAAGTTAAACCAGAAGTAAAAGTTGAAAAACCAGCACCTGAAACCAAGGTTAAACTAGAAGAAAAACCAGTTGCACCTCAAGCTCAATCAGTTGATTATTCTTCAAAAACAGTTGCTGAACTAAGAGATATTGCTAAAGAAAAAAATCTAACCGGATATAGTTCACTGAAAAAAGCTGAATTAATTGAATTATTAGAAAATAATTAATTAGATAAGTCCTGAAATAAATCTATTAAGATTTAGTGATTTAGGACTTTTTTATTTGAATAGTAAATTACAATTTATTTTTAAAAAGGCGATTTAAGAAATCGCCCCAAGTAGAATTTATTCCACTTTTAGTTAGCCAAATACGCCAAAAAATGACCGAATAAACCAAAAATTAACCGATTACGCATTTAGGTTTGATAATCAAAAAAATAAAAAATATAATGAAATCAAATACGGGAGAACAATTAAAAATTGTTACATTGGATATTAAGTTTATTTAGTCTATTTTTTAGTAGGAGGTTTCATGAAAAAAACATTTAGAAATTTAGGTGCCCTATTAGTTCTTTTCTTATCTGTCTTGATGTTTTTATATGGGTGCGAAGAAAATTCGGATATTTCTTTAGATAAAAGTGAAGTAACCGTTACATTGGGTGAAGAAATACAAGTAGGAGTATTAAACCAATTTCTTGGAGATCTAGTTTGGGAATCAGAAGATCCTAGTGTGGCCACTGTTGAAGATGGTAAGGTGATTGGCGTTTCTGAAGGAACAACCTATATCACTGTTAAAAGTGGTGAACTAGAGGCAAAAATTAAAGTAGTAGTTGTTCCTGAGTCAGAAAGAAAATATATCATTACTTGGGTTGATCATGACGGAACAGTTTTAGAGGTAGATTCAGAAGTTCCAAGAGGAACAATCCCAACATATGATGGAACAAGACCATCAAGAGAAGGTTTTAACTTTATAGGTTGGGATCCAGAAGTAACTGAAGCTAATTGTGATCAAATCTATACCGCTCAATATGGTGCATCAGCTGACACATATGAAATTACTTGGAAAAATTGGGATGGAACAACACTAGCAACCAGCGCGGTATACGCAACACAAATACCAGTTTATTCAGGACCAGCTCCAACTAAAGAATCAGATGATTACTATGATTATATGTTTACTGGTTGGTCTCCAAAGCCAGGACCAGCAAATTATATAAGGACTTATACCGCTCAATTTACCGCAATAAGAAAGACTTACACCGTGACGTGGGAACACCCACTTGATGGTGTAATTTATACTGAAACTATTAACGCTGGTGATTACGCAGTTTATAACGGAGCAGAACCAACTTTTCCTGATGATACGGTAACAGGTGTGAGAAAGAAATTTTACGGTTGGAGTCTAAATCCAAATACTACTAAAATTTTGAAAAATACTACATTTATTGCCGAGTTCCGCGAAGTCCATAAAATTACTTGGACAAATGAAGGAGTTGTTCTCAAAGAAGAGGATGTTTTTAAAGGAGAAACTCCTGAATATATTGGTCCTAATCCAACCAGACCAAACGACTTAAAATATTCATATACGTTTAAAGATTGGGCGCCAGCAATTGATGTAGTTAAAAATGTAGATGTTACATATGATGCGACCTATGATTGTTTTTTAGATCCGAGTAAAGAATTTGAATTTGAGGAATCTTGGAGATATGGTGGCTTAAAAATAGTTAATTACAAATTAAAAGATACCGGCGTCGAAGTAGTGATTCCGCTTTGGTACAATGGACAAAGGATCAATGAAATTGGTTATAAGGCTTTTGAGGGTTCTCAAAAATTGAAAAAAGTAACTATTTCCGATGGACTTCTTTGGATTGATTCTAAAGCCTTTAAAGATTGTAAGGCATTAGAAGATTTTAAATTTGGGCCTAAAATTACTCATATTGAAGATGAAACTTTCGAAGGGTGTACCGCTTTATCATTAATTGATATAGATGTACCAGTTGTAGAAATTGGAGCGAACGCATTCAGCGGATGTACTAACTTGAAAACTGTTTTATTATCAGAAGGCCTTGAAATAATTGATAGGTGTGCATTTGAAAATTGTAATAAATTAGAAGGGATTAATTTTCCAGACTCTCTTGAAAAAATCCAAACGGCAGCATTTTCTGGTTGTAGTGAATTAAAATCACTTTATTTTGCCCTAAATGGAAATTTAAAATATATTGGTGGTAGTGCATTTACTGAATGTACTAGTTTGTCAACAGTTGAAATACCAAGTTCCGTTGAAACTATCTATAATCACGCTTTTGATGGTTGCAGTAATTTAGGTTTAGTTGTTTTCAATGAAGGGCTTAAATGGATTGGTAATCGGGCCTTTAAAGATTGTGTTAAATTAATAAATTTTGATCTACCGTCAACACTATTAGAAATTGGTAAATCTGCATTTAGTAATTGTCAAGGAATAACTAAAGTGGTAATACCAAATGGTGTTACTAAAATTGGTGAACTCCCATTTGAAGATTGCAAAAACATCGCTAGTATTTCTGTTGACGCCGACAATACAGTTTATGATTCAAGAAATGCTTGTAATTCAATTATCACAACCGAAACCAACACTTTAATTGTAGCTTGTAAAAATTCAACAATTCCAGATGGTGTTGTAAGAATTGCTTCATGTGCTTTTTATAAAATTGATATTAAACAAGTAACGATTCCGGCAAGTGTAAAATATATTGAAAGGATTGCCTTCTATTTATGTAATGAATTACCACACGATTTAATCGATCGAAACAATCCAAAACCTTTCTGCAAGGTAGTTACTGTTTTTGTCCCAAAAACCGTTGAGACAATTGAATGTGAAGCTTTTGTTTTTGATGCAGAATATGGAGCGGGTGGATCAATAACTGGTTCACACTACTGTGTTCATACCGATGCTTCAAGCGATGACCCACCAAAGCCTAATTGGTCAACAGGCCAATATGGTTATAATTGGTATCGAGGCGGTTATATCCGTTTTAGCAACGGAGCTACAGGATGGTATTTTTGATTTAAATTAAGATTAAGAGGGCAACTTTTTATCAGTTGCTCTCTTTTTATTTGATAATAAATAAAATATTATCGCTCAAGGGTGGTATAATAAAAGTATGAAGAAAAGATTTTATATTGCATCAATTATTTTTATTGTCTTGTCACTAACATTTTTAATCTTGCCCATAGCGTTACCTGGAAATTTAAGCGCCGTTTTTTTATTGGCATTTTTTATCTCAACATTTTATATCGTTATCTACTTCATTGGTGGCTTATCTAAATTATTTGTCTATATAATATATGGGATTGGACTATTTTTATTAATGTACTTTTTTAGCGACTATAAATTCGCTTTTATCATTATTGGAACATTTATTTTACTCTTAAATCCACTCGCATATTTTGAAAATAAAATAGCGAAAGCGCTTGATAGCCCTGATCCAATTGAATTTCAAATGTTAGTTAAAAGAAGTTATTTCCCAATTTTTGACTATCGTGCGAAAATGAAAGAATATTATCATTTACCACAAACACGTAAATTTTATAAGAATAATAAATATTATTACTTTGTTAACATAACTACCTTTATCTTAGCGGGAATTGGCATCTTTTTAACTTTGTTAGAATTAAATGCCATGGCTAGAGAATTACAACAGCTAAGATTGGAATCTATTTTAGTTTTTTATATCGTCGTAGCGATATTTTTCGCCGCTTTAGTTATTAATAAAAAAGGCTTTAGTTCATTAAAACATAATATCATTCCAATGATCTTTTTACCAACTCCATTATTGGCTTTTATGACTAATTTAAGTTTATTTTGGAAGGTAATCATCGCTTCAATTTCCGGAGCTGTCGCTTTGGTCCTATTATTTCACGCTTTTTATCAATATATGAGACGAGTTACTTATCACTCTAGTAATTATTTAGATACTAATAATAACCATTTTGTATACGCTAATTTGTTATATGAGCCATATATGTTTAATGAGTACTTTACAACCGTCGGAATCTATGAATTAAATATTGATATTGATCAATTCCACGATAGACTTAATGATGTTTTAGCATATGCCAATTTTAAGTTATTTTTTATCACGGCTTATATTGATACAGGAAAAGGAGTCGTAATTTATACTCAGTTTCATAAAAATCATCAAAAATCTCCTGAAAAATTTACAAAATATTTAGAAAAGAAATATAAAACTAATGTTGCGACAACAATCACTTCCGATCCAAGTCACGAAATTTTTGAAAACACTTTTTTCAAAACCGATGACTATATTGTCGCTAGAGCCCTTTCATTTGGAAAACTAATTAAAAATTTAGACATTGAAATCCCATTAATTATTAGGATGTTTTTCTATTTTAATAATCCACAAGACTTAAGAGGATTTGTTGAACACTATAATGTCGATTTAATATCACTTAGAGAAAATGTGATTACTGTGAAAGTTGAGTTTGAAATTGCTAATGTCGATTATCTAATCGACTTAAAAGTACGAGAGATATTATTAAATGCGTTAATTAATGACGGCCATTACGTTAGAATTACCGCAGCCACGAGAGGTGAAGAAATTGAAGGTTAAGAAAGCCGTGATTCCAGCTGCTGGATTTGGCACCCGTTTTTTACCAATTACTAAAGTTATTTCCAAAGAATTATTACCAATTATTGATCGGCCAGCGATTGAATATATTGTAAAAGAAGCGATTGAAGCTGGAATAGAAGAAATATTATTAATTATTAGCCCTCATAAAACTGAAGTTATTGACTATTTCAAAACTAATAATGTTTTAGAAGAGTTTTTAAACAACAAGAAAAATTATGAGGCAATTAAATTAATTAATGAGTTTAAAAATATCAAAATAGATTATGTCATCCAAAAAGAACAATTAGGTTTAGGACATGCAATCTTACATGCTAAAGAGTTCGTAAAAAACGAATCTTTTGCGGTATTATTAGGTGATGATTTGTTTTATAGTGATACCAAGCCTGCCATCAAACAACTCATAGACGCCTTTAAAACATACGATGGCCATATTATTGGAACAATGACAGTCCCCGATGAAGATACTGTAAAATACGGCATTTGCAAAACCTTACCTAATCAAAAGGGACCAGTCTATGAACTTGATGATTTCGTCGAGAAACCACAACCTCATGAGGTCACTTCAAGAAGTGCTGCTAGTGGCAGATATATTTTAAAACCAATAATTTTTAAATATCTTGAAACTCAAAGTAAAGGTAAAGGCGGAGAAATTCAGCTAACTGACGCAATTTTAAGAAGTAAAGTTGACACCAAACTATATTCATTTGATCTTGATGCTAAAAGATATGATATTGGTTCAAAAGAAGGATATTTAAAAGCGATTGTTGAATACTCATTAAGACGCGATGATTTAAAAGATAAGATGAAAGAAATTATAAAGGATAATTCATAAATCAAAATTGCGATAGAATCTTGATTATTCCAATCAAAAGTGTTATATTAAAGGTGTCTAGAGGCCCTCGTCGAACCCAAACCATAATTTTTTGGAACTTTCCAAGATATAGGCGTGTAATCCATTAATTTAGATTCCCAATATATCAATTTGGTTAAAGGATCCTACCTTGAACGAACACGTTCAACACGCCTCTAGATTTTTATTATATAAATTAAATTTATAAAATTTATATATATTAAGGAGAAATAAAAAAATGAAATGTAATGTTTGCGGAAATGTTGTAAATGAAGGCGCCCATGAATGTGCTGTATGTGGCGCTAAAATTGATTATGAAGAAATTAAGGAAAAAGGAAAAAAAGAAAAGTTTTTTAATGAAACAACACAAATCTTCTTTGTTGGCTTAATTGCTTTATATTTACTTTTCTATATGATATTGAATAATTTAATTGATTATGGAAGATGGGCCGGTATTGATAACCCTACTCCTAAAGCATTAGGTATCAGTGGTTTAATTTTGGGACTACCAATGATCATCGGTATTATTGGTTTAGCTGTTTTTCAAATGCTATACATCTTTCGTAGTAAAATTGCAACATTCGAAAAGATTTCTAATAAATTTCCATTCATCGGATTTATTATTCATGCCAATATTGTATTTTTTACTTTAGTTTTAACGATTTGGCGTGCCGCAGTTGGCTTTCCAGCAAATGACTTTTTTGATCAAATATTTTATATGTATGGTTTACAAGCTATTCATACGTGGTTATTTTTGATTGCAGCTAAGCCACAAAACATCTTCCCTAAAAAACCTGCTAAACCAAGTGAAACTATTGAAGAAGGAAATAATCAAGGGGAATAGTCCCCTTTTATTTTTAATTATGAAAATTATTTCAGGAAAACACCGTTCACGAATTATTAAATATGTCAAATCAGCAACAACTAGACCGACATCTAACATCGTTAGAGAAGGCGTTTTTAATATGCTCATTAATGTTACTAATTTAATCGTATTAGATTTATTTGCTGGCAGTGGTTCATATGGTTTAGAAGCTTTATCAAGGGGCGCACAATATGTCTATTTTAATGATATTAACTATAAAAACACCAGCTTAATTAAAGAAAATTTAAATTCATTAAAAGAATTAGAAAAGGCTAATATTTTGACTTTAGATTATCAAAAAGCTCTAAATTATTATAAAAATAACAATATTTATTTTGATTTAATTTTCATTGATCCGCCTTACTTTAAGGGGACATATGAAACAGTAATTCCTTTAATTATTGACAGACTCAAAGATGGAGGAAAAATCGTAATTGAAATAAATAAAGGTCTTGAAATAAATTTAGATTATCCTAATTTAGAAGTTTCAAAAGATAAAATTTATGGGAGTAAACGCATAATCGTTTTATCCCATACCTTATAACTTGAAAAAATGAGTGTTTTTAGATACAATTAAACTGTACGGAGGTAAGAGATTATGGTTACAATGAAACTATGGATGGTTATTGTTTTTCCAATACTAATTTTATTAGTAGGTTTAATTGTTGGTTTTTTTCTAGCTCGCCTTTTCTTTAAAAAATATTTAGAAAAGAACCCACCTGTTAATGAACAAATGATTCGTGTAATGATGCAACAAATGGGAAGAACTCCATCTGAACGTCAAGTAAGACAAGTGATGGCATCAATGAATCAAGCTAAAACAGAACCGGCCAAAAAAGATAAGAAGAAAAAGAAAGAAAAAAAGGTGAAAAATTAATCACCCCCTCAATAATAATTAATTGATCCAACAAAAGTTTTTAACTTGATGTTGGATTTTTTATTGAATAGTAAATTGTAATTTATTTTAAAAAAAATAAAATTTAACCAAAAGATGCCAATATTAAAATGATAAAGAAAAAGATTATTTAATAAAAAACGAGAGTGGAGAACCCCCACTCTCATTTTTATTCTTCATCTTCAAATTCGAATTTTGATTCTGTACCTTTATTTAATTTATCAATGTTTGTCCGATGTCTTAAAAAGATAATCAATACATATAAAAATACTGATAATAACTCAACTGAATAGTTAGCCCAATTATATTTACTATACTCAAAATAGAGAACTCCATAATCAGCCTTACCCATAAATAAATCATAAATAATTAATGTTGTCAGTGCTGTAGCAGCTCCCATTAATGAACCTAGTGAAGCATATCCTGACATCTTTAAAACGATGTAAAATACTAAGATTCCTAAAAGTCCAATTATAGGGGCTAATGCGAGAAGTGCACCTACTGAAGTAGCTACCGCCTTACCACCTTTAAACTTTAAGAAAATTGGGAAGACATGGCCTAATACAGCGGTTAAACCATATAATGCAGTGATACTAATATTGATGTTTTCATTGATGTGAATTATCCCTAAATCATGACCTAATGGGACATTAAAATGAATTAATAATCTAACAATTATGATAATTAACGCACCTTTAAGGGCATCAAGAAAAAAGCACAAAACACCAAGCTTAAATCCTAGAACTCTAACAGCGTTAGTAGCTCCTGTATTTTTACTGCCATGTTCACGAATATCAATTTTTTTGACAAGCTTACCAATGACTAATCCAAATGGAATTGAACCTAGTAAATAACTTACTGTCAATAACAATACGATTAAAAAATATTGCATAATTACCCCCTTGCTAATTAAAATTATATCATACATTAAATATTTGGAGAAAGAAGATATTTTTGTTATAATTATTTTAGGTGGTTATATGCAACGATACGATGAATCAAGTATTCAAATACTTGAAGGATTAGAAGCTGTAAGAAAACGTCCTGGTATGTATATTGGGTCAACTGATGGCCGCGGACTTCATCATTTAGTATGGGAAATACTAGATAACGCAATCGATGAAGTTTTATCAGGATACGGTAATTCTATTCAAATTACAATTAAAGAAGATAACTCAATTGAAATCATTGATGAAGGGCGCGGTATGCCCTATAAAACTCATACTTCAGGTCGTCCAACGACTGAAGTTATTTTTACCACCCTACACTCAGGTGGTAAGTTTAGTGATAGTGGTTATTCAGTCTCAGGAGGACTTCACGGAGTTGGTGGTGCGGTAGTTAACGCACTGAGCCAATTTTTAGTGGTAACGGTCCACAGAGACGGAAAAATTTTCCGTCAAAACTTTTCTGATGGTGGCTCTAAAATCGGTGATTTAGAACAAATCGGTGAAACTAAAAAAACGGGAACAACCGTTTGGTTTAAACCAGATCCAAAAATCTTTTCAACGACTTTAATGAATTATGACATCATTAAAGAAAGAGTTAGAGAATCAGCTTTTTTAATTAAAGGATTAAAAATAACTTTACATGATGAAAGAAATAAACAAAAAGAAGTATTCCAATATTTTGATGGCATTAAAGAATATGTAACTTTTTTAAATAAACAAAGAAAACCTTTTGATGAAGTACATATTATTAATTCAAAATATCAAGTTAATGGACATAAAACTCCAATTAACGTGGAAGTAGCTTTTCAATATTCAGAATCATATAGCGAAGTTATTATCTCTTTTGTAAATAATGTTCGTACGAAAGACGGTGGAACCCATGAAATTGGATTTAAATCAGCCCTTACTAGAGCGATTAATGATTATGCTAGAAAGTACAGTTTATTAAAAGAAAAAGATGAAAATTTAGATGGTGTCGATATTAGAGAAGGAATTACCGCGATTATTAGTTTAAGAATCTCTGAAGACTTATTAGAATTTGAAGGACAAACTAAAAATAAGTTAGGAACACCTGATGCTAGAACTGCAGTTGAATCGGTAGTATTTGAAAATATGTTAAGTTACCTAGAAGAAAACTTAACCGTTGCTAACCACATCATTACTCGTTCAATTAATGCTAAAAAAGCGAGAGAAGCCGCCAGAAAAGCTCGTGATGCTGCTAGAAGTGGCCGCAAACAAAATAAAAAAGAAGTAACTTTATCAGGTAAATTAACTCCTGCTCAAAGTAAAGATAAATCGGTTTTAGAATTATTCTTAGTCGAAGGTGACTCAGCTGGTGGCTCAGCGAAACAAGGAAGAAACCGCCACTTTCAAGCGATTTTACCGTTGCGAGGTAAAGTGTTAAATACCGAAAGAGCTAGCACTGATCAAGCCTTAAAAAATGAAGAAATCAATACCATAATTCACGCAATCGGTGCTGATTTTGGTAGTGCGTTTGACCTTAAGAAAATGAATTATGACAAAATCATTATTATGACTGACGCTGATACTGATGGTGCTCATATTCAAGTGTTACTTATGACATTTTTCTTAAGATTTATGAGACCACTAGTTGAAGCCGGGAAATTATATATTGCCTTACCACCGTTATATCGATTAATGAGAAAACGTGGTCGAAATGAAGAATCATTTTATGTTTGGACTGATGAAGAATTAAATCAAGTTGAAGATTTATCAAGTTATCGCATTCAACGATTCAAAGGGTTAGGCGAAATGAATTCAGATCAACTTTGGGAGACAACAATGAATCCACAAACGCGATCTATTATTCAAGTAACTTTAGAAGACATTTCTGAAGCTGATCAAAAAATTACCACTTTAATGGGTGATAATGTCGCTCAAAGACGAGAATGGATTGAAGCCAATGTTGACTTTGAAGTCTCTGATGACTTTGAAGTTAATAAAGAAATGTAATACATTTCAAATTATCTTAATTAAGATTTTAACAGAAAGGAATGGTTGTTATAACTAGCAACTGTTAAGTGATAAATTATGAGTGTTGTTAAAAAAGTAAATGAATTTGTCAATAAAAACATCATAAAATCTAGTTTTAACGAAATTGTTGGTGAACGTTTTGGTAGATATTCTAAATATATCATTCAAGATCGGGCTCTACCTGATGTCAGAGATGGATTAAAGCCTGTTCAAAGAAGAATTTTGTATGCGATGTATGAGATGGGAATGTTTCAAAACAAACCATACAAAAAATCAGCCAGAATTGCTGGAGAAGTCATGGGTAAATATCATCCTCATGGCGATTCATCAATTTATGAAGCGATGGTGAGAATGTCTCAAGATTTCAAAATGCTAGTACCTCTGATTGATATGCACGGAAATAACGGATCAATTGATGGTGACTCACCAGCTGCGATGCGTTATACTGAAGCGAGACTTTCAAAAGCCAGTGAATATTTGTTAGAAGATTTAGATAAAAGAACGGTTTTATTTGTGCCAAACTTTGATGATGAAGAAACTGAACCAGTAGTTTTACCAGCTAAATTCCCAAATCTCTTAGTCAATGGTGCGATGGGAATTGCAGCCGGTTATGCGACAAGAATTCCGCCTCATAATTTATCTGAAGTTATTAGTGCAACTATTGCCTATTTAAAAAATCCAAATTTAACTCCGAAAGAAGTTTTAAAATATATTAAAGGTCCTGATTTTCCGACTGGAGGCATCGTCCAAGGACTTGATGGGATTAAAGATGCGATTAATACTGGAGCCGGAAGAATCATTGTTCGCTCTAAAGTCATTAAAGAAGAAATTTCAAGAACTCAAGACAGGTTAGTTGTAACTGAAATCCCTTATGAAGTAAATAAGGCTGATTTGGTCAGACAAATTGATATGTTAAGAGTTGATAAAGTGCTAGAAGATATCATTGAAGTGAGAGATGAAAGTGACCAAGAAGGTTTAAGAATTGCAATTGACCTTAAAAAAGGCGCTGATTATAACGTTGTCTTAGCATACTTATTAAAAAACACTAACTTACAAGTATCTTACAACTATAATATGGTAGCCATCGTTAATAATAGACCCGAACAAATTGGTGTCATCCCAATTTTAAAAGCTTATATTGAGCACCAAAAAGAAGTTGTGACTAATCGTTCTAATTACTTATTAGAACGAGCTAAAAAACGTGAACACGTTGTTTTAGGATTAATTAAAATGGTCTCCATTTTAGATCAAGTCATCAAAACAATTAGAAATTCTAACAACAAAGCGAATGCTAAAGATAACATTATGAATAATTTCTTTTTCTCGGAAATTCAAGCTGAAGCTATCGTGACTTTACAACTTTATCGCTTATCTAATACCGATGTTTATGAATTAGAAAAAGAAAGCGAGTCATTAAAAAATCAAATTTCTGAACTAGAAAAAATATTAACTAACGAAAAAGTTTTAAATGAAGTCATTGAATCAGAGTTAAAAGCGACCGAAAAAGCTTTAGGTCAATCAAGAAAAACCGAAATTGAAGCGGAAATTGAAACTATTAAAATCGATGAAAGAGAATTAATTTCTGATGAAAATGTTCAGGTCGGGATTACTAAAGAAGGTTATGTTTTAAGAAGTAACTTAAGAAGTTATTCTTCAACGAAAACGCCAGGCTTGAAACAAGGCGATCAATTTATCTTTGAAGAAGAAGTGTCAACGCTTGATACTTTACTAATTTTTACCAATTTAGGTAACTATATATTCTTACCAGTCTTTAAACTTGAGGAACAACGTTGGGGTGACTTAGGAGTTTATATTAATAATATCGTTCCAATTCAACGCGATGAAACTTTAATTAAAGTCATTAAAATTAGTGATTTTGA
>JBMNNF010000013.1:0-380191 GCA_050953825.1 Acholeplasmataceae bacterium
AGCCCTGGTTGGACCTACAGGAGCAGGAAAGAGCACCATTGTAAACTTAATAAGCCGCTTCTATGATCCCATTAAAGGAAGGGTACTTATAGATGGCCACGATATAAAGGGTGTGACCCTAAATTCCCTTAGAAAACAGATGGGTGTTATGCTCCAGGACAGTTTTATCTTCTCAGGTACAATAATGGATAACATAAGATACGGGAAAACTGGATGCAACTGACGAGGAGGTAATGAATGCAGCCAAGGTTGTAAATGCCCACGGCTTTATATCTGAAATGGAAAAGGGATATTACACCGAAGTAAAGGAGAGAGGATCCAGGACTATCTCAAGGTCAAAAACAGCTGATCTCTTTCGCCAGGGCATTACTGGCAGACCCCAGGATACTAATTCTGGACGAGGCTACTTCCAGCATAGATACACAGACTGAAATTCTGGTACAACAAGGGGTTGGCTCAGCTATTGAAGGGCAGAACATCCTTTGTTATTGCCCATAGGCTGTCCACCATCAGAAATGCCGATAGAATTATGATTGTGGATGAGGGCACAATACTTGAATCAGGAAATCACGATGAACTGATTAAGAAAAAGGGGATTTATTACAATCTATACAAAGCTCAATACAAGTTCTTAAATGCGGTATAAGATATTAGGTTCAGAGGCTATAAAATAGGGCCTCTGGACCTATTTTTATATTAAGCCTGAATTATTCGTAGAATTAATTTGATTATTTCCTGGGCGGCATAGGCAGTGCATTACCGCTGAAATTATCATTCACTTAAAAAGTGAAGGTTTTCTATAGATAAAAGGACCCAGCTTTGTTAGAATATAGTTGCACCAATACCAAACAAAGGAGGGTCCCCAATGTCTAGTTTGGTTGATGCACGCTTAGAAAGCAACAGTAAAATAAAGATTAATTTCGATGGCGATGATTTATCCTCTGATACAGGATTGTTTCTCTTAAAAGAATTCATCCATAAGGTTGGCCTTGATGATATAGTAGAAGATAACTTTAAAATTAACGATTCCGCCAAGTATCCGTACCATAAGGATAACGAGAATCTATTCCAGGAAATCTACCAGACCATAGCCGGCTATTTCCAGGATGATGATGCCGACGAATCCATTAATAATCCCGTATTCAATACCTTGCTTGAAAAGGATGCCCTGGCTTCCCAGCCAACAATGTCAAGGTTCTTTAACCGTATGGATGCTGATACTCTCAATCAGTACGAAGAAATCCATAGAGCCATGAGAGAGAGGATTTATTCCATCGAGAGCCCCAAGAATATACTCCTTGATATTGACTCTACGCTATTGGGCACCTATGGCAATCAAGAAGGCCAGGCTTTTAATTATCATTACTCCAGTAACGGCTATCACCCATTACTCTGCTACGATGGGCTTACCGGGGATCTTCTAAAGGCTCAGCTTCGTAATGGTAACGTCTATACATCAAGTGGAGTTGTTGAATTTCTCAGGCCCCTGCTCTCGGAGCATATGGATAAATACCCCGGAACGAATATTTGTCCTAAGGGGAGACAGCGGCTTTGCTGCCCCGGAGCTTTTTAGCCTGCTAGAGCCAAACGCCTGCTCTTATGCCATTAGGCTTAAGGCCAATAACGTTCTCTACAAAAAGGCATCTTACCTAGCAGACGAACTCGATGATATAACTGCCCTAAACAAGGTTGATTATGCTGTATGCTATGGCCAGTTTAATTATCAGGCCTGAAGCTGGGGACTATCCCCGTAGGGTAGTTGTAAAGGTAGAAAAAACCGGATGGCCATGAGACAAACATGTATACATTTATCGTAACAAATATGGCGCTAAAGCCCAGGGGGCTAATTAAGTTTTATTGTAACCGCGGCCGCATGGAAAACTTCATAAAGGAATCTAAAAACGGTTTTGCATTTGACCCTATGAGTAGCAGCAGCAAAATAGTAAATGCTAACCGTCCTGCAGATTGAAGTGCTGGCCTATAATATTTTTAACTGGTTAAGACGGCTTACATTGCCGGATAAGATGCGCAAGTATCAAATAGATACCATAAGGCTTAAGCTCATTAAGATCGCATCAAGGATAGTACGCGGTGGCCGTTACTTAACCTTTAAGCTTTGTAGTAGTTGCCCATATAAAAAGGAGTTTTTATCAAATCCTGCAAAATATAAGCGGGCTCAGGATACAGCTGGAATAACAATTTGATGTTCTTTGGCAAGTTCATAAAAACGATTAAATATCTTTACGTGATAAGTGTGCCTATTTTTAAACCAATCTCGTACGGAAAATTCGTATTTATGAACTGCTGGTTAAAAAACTAACAATTACGGCAGCGTATTAGATTAAGTCCGTATAATGGTGTAAATAGAAAAATAAGTTGAGCCAAGGCTCTACCTCGGTTAAAATATAAGTACGACCAAATACCAAACCGAGGAGGAAGAACCATGGCTCAGTATAATATTACAATAACCGAAGAACTTTTGCACGGACTTTTTTTATCAAATGGAAAAGATGAAGCCTTTTCCAAACTAGTAGAAGAAATATTCAACCAAGTATTACTAGCCCAATCTTCAGAACAGTTAGGGGCGGAGCCCTATGAACGTACTGAAGCAAGGACTGCCTACCGTAACGGCTTTCGTGACAGGCAGATGACAACTAGGGTTGGCACCCTTACCCTTAAGGTTCCGAGGCACCGTGATGGCCAGTTTAGTACAGAGCTGTTTGCCAGGTATCAACGCAGCGAACAGGCTCTGGTGCTGGCAATGATGGAGATGGTAGTAAACGGCGTATCCACTAGAAAAGTAGAGAAAATTACTGAGGAGCTTTGTGGTAAGAAATTTTCTAAATCCACCGTTTCAGAGCTCTGCAAGGGTCTAGATCCCATAGTCGAGGCCTTTAAAACCAGGCCCCTGAAGGCCCATTATCCCTTTGTACAGGTAGATGCACCATCTACCTTAAAGGTTCGGGAGAATGGCCGCGTTGAATCCAAGGGCCTACTGGTGGCCGTAGGCATCAATGAAGCAGGCCGCAGGGAGATCATAGGCTTTAATCTTGCCAACAGCGAAACTGAGGACAGCTGGGGTACCTTCTTTAATTCCCTCAAAGAGCGGGGGCTTAAAGATGTCAGGCTGGTTACCTCTGATAACCATAAAGGGCTTGTAAATGCGGTTAGAAAGCATTTTCAGGGGGCCAGCTGGCAACGCTGTCAGGACCCATTTTTCCAGAGAACGTAATTGATCGCACGCCAAAATCCCTCCAGCCTGAGATCAAGGAAGATTTAAGGAAGCTCTACGAATGCCGTCGATATTGAGGAAGCGCACGTAAGTACAGGGATCAAATATTCGCTGAAGTACGAGGCAAAGGCGCCAAAGGCTGTAACCGTCCTGGATGAAGGCTTCGATGATGTCACTGCGGTCTTATCCCTGCCGCTTTACTACCGTAAAACGCCTGCGCACCACCAATGGGGTAGAGAGGCTAAACCAGGAGATCAGAAGGCGCGAGCGTGTCATCAGAATATTTCCTAATGAGGCATCCGTCGTACGTCTGATGGGGGCGCTGCTAATGGAGCAGGACGAAAAATGGCAAACGGGGACGCAGGTACCTTGATATGGCTCTAGTACTACCGGGAGCAAGATGCAACTGCCAATCAAGGAGCTAGCCTAGCAGGGAGCGCATTTATTCCACGGTCCCTATTGACACGGGAACCCCTGCCCCCTCCGGACACCCCCATTATGGCGGAATTAACCCTATGGGGCGGTTACTTCCGCCCCGAGATTATACCAATGGGGGGGCTCCCCCGTATCAAAAGGCTTTCGCGGCATAAAAGCTTACGTTTTTCAAGGTGCGAAATTCTACGTTTTCAAAGGTAGACAAGATATTTTTACTACCGAGGTAATTTACACACTATTTTGGACTTGACTGCGTATTATTTTGTAATGAATAATACAAGTTTAATAAAACGATTAGGGTGTCAAAAGCCCCTAATTATATCCCAAATTTGCACCTTGAAAACTTAACACAAATCCCACAAATCCGCCAATTTATAGTATAATATAGGTAGACTATAGATGGATCGGAAGGTAATTTACAATGTCTTTTGTTGAAAACAGCAGTAACCAGATATCATTCGATGATAGTACTTTATCGCTAACCGCAAGAGAGAAAAAAGTTTCTCAATAAATCCTGGGCGAAGGCTTTTGCAGAAAATATATTTCCAGCGATAAAAGAAGAAGATTTCGCTATTTTGTATAGTGAAAAGGCTTCAAGACCTAATACGCCGGTTAATATTATTATTGGAACACTCATACTAAAGGAAACTCTTGGGGCTAACGGATGACGAGATCATGGAGTCTTTAATGTTTGATATAAGACTCCAGTATGCACTTCATACTACCAGCTTTAAAGAACAACCGTTAAGCGATAGAACCCTGAGCCGTTTTCGGGAAAGGTGCCTTACTTATGAAGCCATGACTGGGATAGATCTTGTTAAAAACTGTATTGCCGGTCTCTCCACTCAGATTGCTGATATTATGGGGATTAATACCGGATTAAAACGGATGGACAGTATGATGGTGGCTTCTAATATTAAAAAGCTTTCCCGCCTAGAATTACTGTATACCTGCGTTGCAAACCTTGTAAAACTCCTTCATAAAAATGAAGATGATATACCATCCGGCATGGAACACTATTATGAACCTGATGACTTAAATAAAGTTATCTACCACACAAGAAGTATGGACGTCAATGACAAAATGAACAAAGTTCTTTGTGATGCATCCCTTCTCGTGAAGAAATATGCTGGTAGCTATGATGCAAGCGGCGAATATCAGCTTCTGGTGCGGGTCATTGGTGAGCAGACCACAGAAGATGAAAAACGGTTCTTTGGCGCTCAAGGATAAAAACGATAAAACTATGGGTTCTACGATCCTGCAAAACCCTGCTGATCCTGATGCAACTTACCGTTTTAAATCAGGTAAGCAACATCATGGCTATGTTGCAAACTTTACTGAAGATGTAGGCGAAAATTCAAGTATTATCTCCGATTACGATTATCAAGCTAATACCTACAGTGATAGCCAATTTCTTAAGGATACTGTAGAGGCATTGGGAGACCAAGAAGAAAACAATTACATTAGCGGTGTTTGTCTAGTAAGTTGTCGTATAAATTTGATCTAGATATAAGTTTCCCTTTAGCATAACTCCATTATGGGGATGCTCTGTAAAACTACCCAATATTTGATTTCCAAAGATCATGGATTGGCACACGCACGGATATTTTTTCAAGGATCCCTATTGACAATGAGCCTCTCGGGATATGATTAACCAGCCGTAGGGCCATCCGCATAAATCCCCGTGGGTCTTTCTCTTAGGGTGAGCTTTGGGATTTGCGGCTGGCGCCTAGCCAGGCTATCATATCCCGCCACTCATAGTAAATAGGACTTCAAAAATTATCCTAACTTTTATGGTAAGGGCAGGCTCTGGAATTTTACCAAGCTTTAGTTACAAGTCCCGTAATCATTGCTTTTTGACTCCCTTTAAGGCCTCATTAAGTTCCTCTCCCCCTAACGGGTTTAGAGCCACAGCCTGCGGCAACGACCAGTCCTCTGATATCCCTAGACCACCTTAAAGGGTTCCTAGCCTTAGCTGATTCGTAGACTCTAATACGGTTTTTCTATGATCTTTCTATCCAGGCCATAGTGCCTTTGATGAGGGGTTATGAAGTTTATGCCGCTATGTAAGTGTTCAAAATTATACCACCTTACAAACCTTTGCACCCATTCCCTAGCCTCTACAAGGGTTTTAAAACCTTTAAAGGGGTACTCTGGGCGGTATTTCATTGTTTTAAATAGTGATTCTGAGTATGGATTATCGTTACTCACCCTGGGCCTTGAAAAGGAACTCTGGACCCCTAATTTTTTCTAAAGTAGCCAGAAAGGTTGCGGCTTTCATGGGGCTCCCGTTATCTGAATGCAATACCAATGGCTTTCCCTGGATGCCCTTGGGATAAAACTGCCTTTCTAACCAGCTGCTCGGCATATTCGGGCCTTTTCAGTCTCCCAGACCTCATAGGCGACTATAAACCGGCTAAACATGTCGACTACTAGGTATAGCTTAAAATATCGGCCTTTAACGGCGGCACTTAACCATGTGATGTCCCAGGTCCCATATTTCATTGGGGACCATATGCTATGTGGGTAGGGGGTTCCCTTCTTGCAGGCATTTTGCTGCGACCTCTATGAGCATCCATTTTTTCTTCCTTTAAGATGCGATGGAATGTTGACTCCGATGCAATATATTCGCCTCTATCCGCGAGTGCGGGAACAATTTTACATGGGGGTAAATCCGCATATTCCGGGCTATTAGCTACTTCAATAACCCTTGCGCGTTCTTTCTCTGTTAACTTATTTTTAGGTGAAGGTCGTTTAGTGATAGGCCTTTGATCCTCTTTTATTTGGCCACTATCCGTTTCCCACCCACCTTTGATAGGTACGAACGCTGATGCCAAGCTCCCTACAGGCAGGTTCCAGCCTGGCCCCGGATGCCCTTGCTTCATCAATCAGCTTTACTGCTTTTGCGCGATCTGGGGCGCTGATTAGTCTTCCTCGTGGTCCCCCCCAAATCGCTTGGGCTTTTTTTTCGCAGCACCAGTAGTGCGGCAGCCTCTGCCAATGCTTTTTTCTTTCCGCCGTAGCTCTCTTTCAAGGCTTTTGGTCTTCTGTTTCTCTTCCCTAAGGTCCTCTTCCAGTTTGAAAGGGTCCTTGGAATTTGATGCGTTCGCTTTTATACATTGGTCGCGCCATAAAAATTCAGCGAGTCTTGATGAAAGATATGCCGGATATCTTTCTTCACCTGGCATCTCTTCAAGTCGACCTGACATTTCACGGAGTGCTTCAGCCCAACGTGAAGTTGAGTCGGCCATAATCGCTACTTTATATCCCATATCTCTAAAGTATTCAGCAATGGTAATCCCAGTATAAATTGACGCTTCTCGAGCGGCAACTGGCATATTTGACGTATTCGCAATTAAAACGGTTCGTTTCATCAATGACTCGCCTGTATGCGGATCCACCAATCGTGGAAACTCCATTAAAACATCGGTCATCTCATTTCCGCGTTCGCCACAACCAACATAGACAATAATATCGGCATCAGCCCATTTTGCTAATTGATGTTGAACGACCGTTTTACCTGAACCAAATGGTCCTGGAATCGCCGCAATCCCACCCATCGCAATCGGAAATAATGTGTCAATGACTCTTTGTCCTGTTACCATTGGTTGATTCGGAGCAATTTTTTCTAAATAAGGGCGACGTTTTCTGACCGGCCAATATTGAATCATATTCAGTTTAGTAACATTTCCGTTATTATCCTTAACTTCACATACCGTCTCAGTAACTGGTCCTTTAATCTCATCAATTTTAACAATGACACCTGAAATATTAGGTGGCACCATAATTTTATGGATTACCGAACTAGTTTCTTTAACCTCACCTATAATATCGCCACCGACAACTTGATCTCCAACTTTTAAAGTTGGTTTAAAGTGCCAGATTTTATCTCGATTTAATTTAGGAACATCAATTCCTAATGGAATATGGTTACCACTAATTTGATAAATATGATCTAGTGGGCGCTGAATTCCGTCAAAAATTCCTTCAATTAATCCTGGTCCTAATTCGGCTGATAATGGCTGATTTGTAAAATAGACTGGTTCTCCCGGTCCAATTCCGGCAGTCTCTTCATATACTTGAATTGATGCTAAATCATCACGAAGTTCAATCACTTCACCAATTAAATGACGGTCACTAACATGAACTACGTCATAAACTTGGACATCTTGCATCCCTTTAGCAACAATTAATGGTCCTGATACTTTGGTAATAATTCCGTGTTTTCTTTCTTTTTTCATGCTTTTCACTCCTAAAAGATGTTAATGCCGATGGCTCTTTCGACATCTTTTCTAATTTTATCTAATCCTTTTTGACTTTCAATACCACTTAATGGTAGTGAAAGAATAATCGGATATGGTTTAGTTTGATATTTCACTACTGTCTCTTCTATCGCTTCATTAAAAATATCACTAACTAAAATAATTTTCGTACCAATACTCGCTAATTCTTCAATCTTTTCAATTAAGATATCTCGATCTTTAATGACAAAGGTAGTAATTCCGACACCTTGAAATAAAATAATATCTTCATTTTCCCCTAAACAGGCAATTTCAATTCTCACAATTACACCTCCTAATATTTCAATAAATTAGAAATGTCAACTTCTTTATCGAAATAAAGTAGTCTCACATTATTAATCTCAAATTCTTTGGCAACTAAATAATTGATGAGAGGACCACTAGAGAAAGTATCATATTTAAAATCGTTAATACTTTTTAATTGATTTTGTTTTAAGGTGTGGTCAAGTAATGATAAATTGACTTTTTCATTAAATCCTTGTAAAACATGAATAACTTCTTCATTAAAATGAAGCTTTAAAATATCAATCTTTTCATCAATTCTTAAGTTATATAAACTGGCAAATACATCCAAATCAACTAAACCGCCACTAACTAAATGGTTTTTTAATTCATTAGTAGATAATTTAATCTTTTCTGAACGAAATAAGGTAATTAAATTTTGTGAATCAATTACTTTTTCTAAATAAACTACTAAAGCTTTTTCATGATACTTTTTCGCTTGAGCTAACATATATGAATAAATGATTTTATCAACTTTAGTTGAAAGTGATTGACTAGTTAATTCCTTTTCATCAGTTAATTCACTTAATTCCTTTAATAAATCTTCATGATCGCTTGAAACTTTAGTAAAGTCTTTATTAATTAAAGCTTCTTTTAGTTCATAAATTGGAATTATCGCTTGTTTTTCAAAAGATAATTCTTCTTTTTGTGAAAATAAATGATTTTTTAACAATAACTTAATGTTAATTAAGTCGTATTTTAAATACCATAACTTAACAATTTGCAAATTAGGAACAATGCCAAAAAGTGAAGTTTTAGTTTTAATTTGTTCATTAGTAATAACTTCATCTAAATAATATGAAACATGATCAAAACCGTAACCTAAGTCACGTAAAACTTTTAAATATTCACTTTTATCAGTTTTTAAAAGCGTTAAATATTGTTGTTCTTGAAATAAATTAGCGCTTTTAGCATTAATGGCTCCACTTGCGAATGTATAAGGCATTATTTAAATAACTCCTGTGATAATTTTGATTCGTATTCTCTTCTAACTTTGTTAATTAATTCCATAAAATCAAAGTTTAAATCGTAATATTCACCAACGATTAAAAAACCTGAATCAATTAAGGCTGGTTGATTTGATAATTTAAAACTTGTCTTTAATTCTTTATTTATTTTAGGAATTAAAGTTTCATATTTTCGATAATCTGATTGATTAACCATAATTTCTTCATTACCTTTATATTCTTCTAATTTAATTAAATTTACTAAAAGCGATAAAAATTCTTTATCTGGTAACGATTTAATTTTTTGGTAAGCTTGATTAAAAACTTGGTTAATAACTTCACTTTTAGCACGCAACATCGTTTGTCTTTTTTGAATTTCTTGAAACATCTCTAGTGATTTAACCTTTAAATCAGCTGCTAATTTAGCATCATTAATAATTCTATCAGCGTCTTTTTGAGCTCTTTCGATAATATTTTTCTCTAATGCTTTCGCTTCTTTAGTAGCTTGTGATTGAATTTGTTTTGCTTCTTCCTTACCTTTTGAAACTATGTAATCAGTTAAGTTTTGCTTTTCCAAGTTCATCACTCCTTATTAAACTGGAATTGAAACCCACATTAAAATACTCACTAATAATGCTAAAATCGCATAAGTTTCAACAATCGCTGTCATTGTCATCCCACGGGCTGACATTGATGGCTGTTTAGCAACCATATGAATCGCTGCTGCTGCTGCCTTTCCTTGCCAAATCCCCGAAACCAATCCGCCAATTGCAATTGGTAATGCCGCATATAACAATCCCATTCCTACTTCAGGAGTAAGATCTGCTGCTTGTCCGCCTAATAATCCGGTTTTAACTAAAATTAGGACCGCTACTAAGAACCCATAAATACCTTGAGTACCTGGTAAAGCCTGTAAAATTAAAACGCGACCGAATAAATCCGGCTTTTCTGAAATAACTCCATTTCCAGCTTTACCTGCGATAGCCACTCCAATTGCTGATCCTGCACCTGCTAAAGCTGTTGCTAAAGCGGCTCCTAATAATGCAAAAACTAATCCTTCTGAAATCATACTGTATTTTCCTCCTATAAATTATCTTCAATTTCGTAAATGTGGTTATATTGTAATTTAAATGGGGCAAACGAATAGCCACCACCATCATAAAATTTTCCAAAAAATTCAATGTATTGTAATCTACTGTCATGAACATATGCTGATAATAAACCCATCAATAAGTTAAAGACATGACCAATAATAAATACGATAACACCAAAGATATATCCGTACCATGGCCCTAACAACAAGCCACCAATCAAATTCATCGCAAACGCAATAACTCCTGATGATAGAGCTAATGCTAAAATTCTGGAGTAAGAAAGAATATCCGAAAGATAACTAGTTACCCCGTATAGTCCACCTAATCCACTAGTAACTTTCTTTATAATACTCTTATTTTCTCGACCACTGAAAAGTAAAATGAATAAAGCACCAATTCCCATTATAATCCAACCGATAAGTGAATACGCCGGAAGGACAAGAACGATGACTAACCCTGGAATAATTAATATCCAACTTAATGAATCGGACAAAATACCCAGAAAATCTTTATCTTTAGCTAACCTAATGGCTTTCATAATAAGCCCAATAAAAATATGAGCCACTCCAACCGCCAATGAAAAAATTAGCATTGGTATTGGATCAGTCATTGGATCAAATACTTTAAATGGAATCCCAAATATCGCTTTTCCAATATCAAAACCAATTCCGAAGACGGATCCGTAAAGGATTCCAAAGAGAATTGATGGAAAACTGGCTAGGAATAAGACTTGAATTAATTTCTTACTTTCCCCTTTTGGTTTTTTAATGAGTAAGAATAATCCAAATGCTAAAGCCATCACAATTCCGTAACCCCAATCCCCCATCATCATTCCAAAAAACAGCCAATACCAAATTGACATCACTGGGTTTGGGTCAATTTCATTGTAGTTAGGAACACTAAACATATTCGTAATTGTTTCAAACGGAGAAACGAATTTATTATTTTTCGTATATGTTGGTGGGTTTTCTTGAGGAAGTGGATCTCTTAACTCAATTTCATATTCATTTGTCGCTTTTTTAACGGCTTTTTCAAGTAACTCGGTTTGATCTTCCCGTACCCATCCTTCAAAATATACAGTTCTTTCAGTTTTTTCCGCTTCGTATTTTTTCAACTCTTTTTCAGATAACATTTGATCACTTAAAAGTCTAATCTCATCTAGTGATAAGGCAAATGTTTTCAATTTTTCTTCTAAATGATTGATAGTTTCTAAATTAGTCTTAATTTTTTCTTCTAATATTTTTACTTCATCCGCTACTAGGTGGTTTAATATTGGCAAATTAACAATATTAAAATTAACTCCTCTTAAATCATCTAAAATATCACTTCCACTAACAATAGCGTAAGCTTGACCATTTTCATCAACATCATAAATTTCATGTAGTAAATTTTTTGATGATAAGAAATCAGTAAAAGACTCAATATCTTGAGTTAAAATTTGGCCAAGATAAATGTGAATGTAGTTTAAATTTGAAATATCTTTGGTGGTGACTCCTAATTTTAACCATGGTTTATAAGAGTTCACACTCTCGGCATATTTTTCATTTTCTTCTTTTAATTTTGATGCGTGAGCTAAAGTTTTTTCAATTAATTCTAAAAATTCAATTTGTTCAGAATTGATATTTTTAAAACGATCATAATCAACAATTTGGAATTTTGGTTTAAAAAAACTTGGTTTGGGTTCATATTGACTTAATTCGTTAATGACTCGGTTTGATCTTGAAATAATACTATCTTCATATTGTGTATCAGCCACACGCGATTCTTTATTTTCATTAGTGATCATTAACACGCCATATCGTTGAAGTGAACGTTTTAATTTGTCTTCGTGTTCTTTGATGGCGAAAACTTTCGCCTTTTTCATTTTAACAATCATAATGAAATCACCTTTTCAACGACAAAATCAACTAACTTATCAATATTTTTAGAAGAGTTTTTACGGATAGTTAGTTCAATATGAGTTAACTCTTCTTGATGTTTTTGAGTTAGTTTTTCAATTTGTTTAATCGAATCTTCATTAATTTTTTTAGTTTCTGCTCGTGCATTTTCTAAAATAACAGCACCTTCTTCTTCAGCGTGTTGTCTTGAAGTTTCAATAATATTTCTTTGATCATCTTTAGCCTGATTTACCAAATTTTTCGCATCTTGTTCAGCTTTAATTACTTGATTTAAAATTGACAATTTATTCACCACCTAATAATAAAATAAATTTAACACTTCCCTTTCATTTTATCATATTGGTAAAGTATTTAGTAATTTTTAATTACTATTGCGAAAAATAAAAGGAGATTTTTCAATCTCCTCATAAAGATTTCAATTTTATCTACCAAATACTGTTTGTTTTTTTGATTTTGGTGTATACAACATAATTACAGTTTCACTAATATTAGTTAAGTGATCAGCTATTCTTTCTAAATTAGCTAAAATATCTACATAGTTATTTTCGTGTGATAAAATGATAACTCCATCTTTAAATCTTTGAGCATGAGCGTGTTTAAAATCTTTTTCATATTTATCTGCCGTATCCTCACTATCAATAACTTCTAATGCTAGTTTAAGATTTTTATTTGCTAAAGCATTTAGAGCATTAGTCATCATATCTTCAATTAGTTGATAGAACTTCCTTAATTCTACATTTGCTGCTTCCGGAGTTACTAATCCAGCCTCATAACGTTTATTGATAAATTCGCCTAAATTTTCTAAATGATCGCTGATTCTTTCTAAATCGTTGATAATATCCATGTATCCAGAAAATATTAACGATTCATGTTCCATTAATTCGTTTTTTTGAACCAATTCGATCATATAAGCGTGTAACCTTTGATCATAATTATTTACTTTAGCCTCTATTTCAGCACTTTTATCAAAATATTTTGATTTATCTTCAAATTGGTATTGCTTAATAATTTGTAAATGTTCATAAACTAAATCGCTCATTAAGAATATGCCGTTTTTAGCATAACCAAGAGCAATACTTGGAGTGCCAACCAGAATTTTCTCATCTAATACCTTTGATAATTCATCATCAATTTTTTTATCTTTAATTACTATAGTTGCTAGTTTACACACCGGATCTATAAACCAAACAAACACTAGCATTGTGGCAACATTTATGAACATATGAATAAACGCAATCGTCATCATCTTGGTATCAACAGTTAAGAATTTATTTTCTATATTAATTAGCAATTTAGAAATCGGTGAGATAAATGGCATAATTAATAATGTCCCCACAATGTTATATAAGGTGTGAATAAATGCCACTCTTCTGGCATTTTTGCTTCCTTTTATCGCTGCTAATGCTCCAGTAATAGTTGTTCCAACATTTGCACCTAATACCATTGGAATCGCACCAACGACAGTAATTGTATTAATGTCATAAAGTTTTTGGATTACCCCGACGGTACCGGATGATGACTGAATTAACATAGTGAATAATGTAGAAAAGCCAAATCCAAATAGCCAAAAACCCTTGACATTTGGATTACCAAATGTTTCAAGAGTATTTCTAGCCCAATCCGCTTGAGCAAGATCACTAACACCTTGGCCTAAAAATTGTAAACCAACAAAAAGTAAACCAAATCCAATAACGCTTCTCCCAACATTTCTTGGAACTTTCCTAGAAAAGATGAAAAAAACTAAAACTCCAATAGCAACAAACCATAACCCCCATTTTGAAACTGGAAGACCAATTAAAATTGAAGTTACAGTAGTTCCAATATTAGCCCCTATTACTACAGCTGCCCCCTGTTTTAATGTCATCAAACCTACGCTTACTAGTCCAATAATGATAACTGTTACGGCTGATGATGATTGGATTAACGCAGTTAACCCAATTCCTACTAAAATTCCTTTCCATCTGGCATTTGTTGTTTTTTCAATAATTATTTTTAATTTGTTGCCCGCTGCATTCTTTAATGACGCTGACATTAATTCAATTGCATATAAAAATAACGTAAGTCCACCTAATACCAACATTATGTTTTGAGCCATTTTGTATCCCCCTAACAATTTTCTTGCTTGTTTTTATTATATAACATTTTTACATTTTCTTTACAATGTTTTAGTAAGAAAAAAGCTTGCAGGTTTTCCGCAAGCTTCTTTTGTATCTAAATTTTAATGATTATTTTTCAGTAGCAGTTTCTTCTTTAGCAAACTTAAGTGGTTCATTTAAAATATTTTGTGTAATATTCCATGTTGCATCTTCTAGTGGTGAAAGTAAGTGAATAGTTTCATTGATCAATAATAATTTTTCAATACCTATAAATTCTTTTTCAAATAATGGTTCATTTAAAGTTAGTGGATTTTCTTGACTGAAGTCAACATCAAATAGTGCTAAATGAGCCACAATAATCCATCTGTAAGCACTTTCGTAATGTTCACGATTTGCATGATGATTAACGATAAATCCGATTATACCTGATTCTTTACTAACTAACAGATGTTCTCTCGGATTATAAGTAACATTAGCCCAAACGTAACTACCAAATCTTGGATCATCGTTTCTAAACTCGATAGTTTGAGTTGGTTCAGTATCTCCAGTACGATAAGCTGATACTTTAATACCGACATTTCGATTGTCTTCAACAATAAATCCAAAACCAATAGTATTATTTTCTTCATCCCAAATATATAAAACACTTGAGTATCCTGGTTCTTCAATCTCACTAACGATTTTTGGATTTTTTGGGTCACTAAGATCAATCGTATATAGAGGGTCTGTTTGTTGGAAAGTCACAACTTTACAAATATTTTTATTGAAAGTAACACTCTTAACATCTTCGCCTGGTTTTCCTAAACCTTTATATAGAGTTGATAATAATTCTAAATTATCGCTTCCTTTTTGAGTTTTCAAAATATATAAATGATTTCTTCGATCCTTACCATATGTAGTAACCACTCGAATTGTTTTTTCTTTCTTTTCACCTTCACCTTGTTCATAAACATCTAAAAAATATTGATTTAAAACATACCCTTCAACTTCTCTAGAACCTAAATATTCCATCTTACCAGTTTCATCATATGACACGACAACAATTTGAGAAGTATTAACATAACGATCTAAATCATAATATTCTCTCCATTTATGATTAATCAAGACGATTAGTCCATTGCCCATATAGAAGGTTTGATTATCACCAACAAAGCCAATTTTTTCAGTTTTTAATTCCGGATCACTTAAATCAATTGAATAAATTCGCGAAATATTAAGTGAGTTAAGTTCTCCTTTGAAATAATAAGTATTGCTAACATCTAATTTTCTTTTACCAGTTGCTAGTTTCCCTTCTTCATCAAATGGTACATACTCATTAACAAATAGGTATAGCATATTATCGACAAGTCTTGTATCAATTAACCAATCTAATTTTTCTGATTTAATAACTTCAAAAGTATTAGTGTCGATAATATGATATGTCCAATAAGTACGATATCTATAATACATACTGGAACTGAACGGTTGATAAATAGTTCCGTGATAATCAGTTTCGGTATCTATTGGCGTTGTATCAAAACCCAATACCACTAAAATATCTTCATACAACAACATGTTCATAAATTGAAAGTTTTGGAAGACTTGTTCTTCATATGTTCCGATATGATTACCAAATTCATCTAAACCAACTTTATAAACACAATTACCCAATGTTGGACCATATAGGAAGTAATTCCCACTTTTATGAATTTTAGCGATATCTGATTCCGCAACTCCTGCTACTTGATTATAAGTATCTGATTTAGGTTTATTGGTATTGAGATTTTCGTTTTGGTTTTGGTGTTGATTTTGGTTTTGGTAGCTGCCCTCTGTGTTAGTTGGTGAAAAAGCGTCAGTTCCTATGTCACCTTTAGCACTATCAGTTCGATATATATTATTAAATCTAAAACCTCTGAATCGACCACGTTCATTTTTAGCGATTGATTGGAAAACTTCTTCAAATTCTTCTGAATTTGAAAACATTTTCGCGCTTTCATAAACCACATTATCAACTTTTACTGGTTTAAAAGACAATCGATCTGGACTATTAATTACTGATCCACCTACAATTGAAAATACTCCTACCACTAATAATAAAGACATTGTGGCAATATTTGTCGTCAATGCTCTTTTATTTAATTTAGAACGTTCAATACCACTTTTCTTTTGATATTTATATAGTCTAACATTCCAAATTAATCTAGCAGCTAAAAATCCTAATAAAATTACTAACAATGCTGCAACTGCAATATTTACCCATAACATTTTAAATTCCTCCCTTTTCCTTAAGCGCTATTCTAAACGCTTTAAGATACGAACGATTAACTTCTAGTTTTACTCCTCCAGGCAACGAAAGTTCTAATTTAGAGTTGATTAGTGGCTTGACATATTCAATCTTATCAAGGTTTACAATTACTGATTTAGAAATACGAACAAAGTTTAAATCAGCTAATTTTTCTTCTAAATCCGCTAATGAATGCTTCAAGTAGATAGGTTTATAGTAACTATTAACTAAAACCACATCATGCCCTAAAGCTTCAAAATATAGACAATTAGAAGGGTAAACTTTGATAGTTTGATCATTCGCTTCAAGCCAAAACTCGTTTTCTAAATCAACAATCTGATTTAGCACCCTAAAGAAAGAAGCCTCATGTTTCGTAGGTACTTGAAAGATCACATCATTTTTTAGGACGACCGTCTCAAGTTCAATGTTGGCATCTTCTTTTAGAATAGCGATTAATTTTTCGGCTCTTTCAAGATTTAAAACCAATTTAATCATTTTCCTATCCGCCTTTATTATATATAAAGAAAAATTTAAAATGTTAAATTTATCGCAACTTACAATTTTATGACGGTAAGTTGCAGAATAACCTTTATTATTTTCTTTTCATAAACAATTTTATCATATAACGCATTTAAAAGATATTTCATTTCAATTTAAAAAATTTAATTTCCCGTCTTTTGTAAATACGCAAGAAATATTTTTTAATTAATTTTATTCTAATTTCTACTTTGGGGCTTTATAAAGCCTTTTTTATTTGTCAAATGTAAAATTTTATTTTTATCATTTCCCTTGCGTATTATTGCGAATTATGATATAATATAAATATAGAAGTAATTTGATAACAAAGAGGTGGAAAGATGGCTTTATATCTAAAAAAGACCCCTCAATATGGAAGGGTATATTTATCAATTGTTGACTCTGTTTATGATCCGAAAATTAAAAATGTTAGACAAAAAACATTTAAATCTTTAGGATATCTAGATAATTTAGAAAAAGAATATGTTGATCCAATTGGATATTTTCAAAATTGGATTAAAGAGGAAAATGAAAGAAGGAAAAATTCAGTTTTAGATCCGATACCTACAGATAAAAAGAAATTAATTCATCTTGGATATTTTCCTTTAAAAAGGTTATATAATGAGTTACAACTTAAAGAATTGGTTGACGCAACCATTTATATGTCTAGGAAAAACGCTAGATATTCTTTATCTAACGTTTTTGAATTATTAGTATATTCGCGTGCATTAAATCCTAATTCTAAACTTGAATCGTATGAATCGATGTATAATTCACTTTATCACAATTATGATTTTTCTAAAGCTCAAATGTATGACGCGATTGAAGCATTGGGGAGTAATAATGCCGATACAGCCATCTTTGAATACATAAGAAGTGAGTATGGTAAAAGATATAGGACCAATACAAAGAAAGTGTATTTTGACTGTACAAACTTCTTCTTTGAAATAGATAAGCCACATGATTATATGCAAAAAGGACCATGCAAGTCAAATACTAATTCACCGATCATTGGACTAGCTTTATTATTAGATGAAGATAAAATTCCAATTGATTATAAAATATATCCAGGAAACGAATCAGAATATCCTTTCTATAATGAAGTAATTGGCCAAATGAAAGAAAAGCACAACATTAAAGGTAAAGTAATTAGAATAGCAGATAAAGGTTTAAACTCAAGTGAAAACATAGCTAAAACTTATTTAGATGGAGATGGTTATATTTTCTCAGAAACCGTTCGTGGAGCGAAAAAGGAAATAAAAGATTGGATTATTGACCCTAAAGGATATGAAGAAATATTGGATAAAGAAGGAAACTTAATGGCTAAATATAAATCTAGAGTCGACTATTTTGATACTCTAACAGTCACTAATAAAGACGGTAAAAAAGTAAAAGTTGAAATCCCACAACTTCAGATAGCTTATTGGTCAAGAGACTACGCTCAAAAGACTAAATATGAGCGAGATGTCGCCCTAACAAAATTAGAAAAGAAGGTAGAGACTCCTTCCGGATATAAAAGAGAATTATTTGGTCATACTTCTAAATTTATAAAAGAGATATCATATGATAAAGATGGCCAAGAGTTAAAAGTTGATACCGAACGGTTTATTGACTATGAAAAAGTAGATATTGATAGTGAACTAGATGGATTTAACTTATTCGTAACAAGTGAAATAAAGGCACCACCACTTGAAGTGGTAGATGCCTACAAAGCTTTATGGCAAATTGAAGATTCTTTCAGAGTCTTAAAAACAACCTTAGAGACAAGACCCGTATATCACTCTAAAATGGAATCAATTAGAGGACACTTTTTAATTTGTATGGTAACATTATTTTTATTAAGAGTAATTGAAGTTAAAAAATTAAAAAAGAAAATATCACTAACATCACTAGTCGACTCTTTAAGAAAATATCAAGCTGTAAAAATCTCCAACAACAAATATTTATTACTTTATATCGATGAAAATTTAACGTTAATTAGTCAATATTATGGTATAAAATTAAACCAATTTACTAAAAATAACGAAGAGATAAAAAAATTATTTTAACAACTTTTAATTCGCAAGAAGATGAAAAGGCACCTCTGGGCTTAGTAAAGCTTAAAAGTGCCTTTATTATTAAAATATTTACAAAAGTCAGGATTATTTTCTTTTCATAAACAATTTTATCATATAACGCATTTAAAAGATATTTCATTTCAATTTAAAAAATTTAATTTCATTCAACCAATTTTCTTAATTTATCTAATATCAAAACCATTGCCCAAGTATCTTGTTTACAGTAATAAATGAGGTTAGATTTGGTTTGTTTGACTTCTTCTTCATTTAATTTGTTCATAACACTATAGGCAGCAATGGCCTCGGTTCCATTAGCGATTGGTAACCCTTGATAGGTTAAATCGCTTAATGCTGGTAGTACTTTTTTAATTGAAAATGAGCCTTGCATTAAGTTATCATAATATGGATGCATTTTTGAATATTTAGCTCCAGTCTCATCTAAAGGTTTATAAAAGGTACTATTTCCTCTAAATAAATAGATTAAATCAAAAATACGACCGTGAATTTTTTCTAGTGGTTTCCGATATTTTTTTTCGAATAATTTATTTTCATATAAACTACGAATTACCATTTTTTCAAACCCTTGGTTATAAGCTAATACAGTTCCACCATCATCTTTGATGGTATCAATTAAAAGTTTGATCAAATCTTCACGAAAATCATCAATATTATTGCTAGCTAGAAATGAAACATTATCTAATTCTTGATCACAGATACCTGGTTTACTTTCAATGTGAATAGAAAATTGAAAAACTGATTGCGTATAACATCTTTCCCCAATAAACCGAGGTAAAGGCGCATTAAACGTTTCAAAATCTAAATGATAGATGGGATATTTAAATTGATCCATAGCATATTTAATCATTTTTGGGACGTATTGGGGAGTTGCCTCTTCGTAGGCAACTCTTCTAATATAGTTCTTTTCATCTGATAATTGTTCAAATGGAACATCAGTGATATGAACTCTACCACTATTGATTAAATCATCTAATTTTTCATCACCAAAATCAGCTTTAACAAAATTATAAATGGAGACATTATCGAATGGTGGGTAATTTTTATCGGATAGACATATCGGATAAAATTCACACTCTCTAGTCGCTTCTCTTTGACACCAAGGTCCAACATGCGTTGGACTAGCATTTAATTCGTTTAAATAATGATTAGCCATATTTAAATCATTAATTAATACTTTATCAACTAAGATTTCGGTTAACTTAGTTAAATCAACAAACCTAATAATGGAATCATCATAATAAGGTTTTCCGTTTTTATAAGTTCCATCAAATTTATATTCACTATTTAATAAAACTAAATAATATTCTCTTTTTTTAGTAACTCCTCTTTCTTCTAATGCTTTTTCAACAACAAAACGTTGATAAGTTAAGTCATAAATAAAATTGAATAGGTTACTTTTATATTTTTGAGATAAGTATGTTGACGCTTCTTCCATTTTTTCTTCATCATAATCTCCGTATAACTTCCAAGTGTCACTCCCTTCATCAATATAAAATCTTTGAATTCTCTTGCCATTAGCATCTTTTACTTTTGTATCAGTTGAAGATTTTACTTCAAAGATTCTAATAGTATCTTCATCTTCTTGATAGACGTCTAAGAAACAATAAAATTCATAGTCTTCATACCAAGTTTTAAAATACTTTTGATCATCATATTTCATACTAATTTGCATACCACCAAATTTAGATTGGATAACCCTTGAAGCTAATATTTCAATTTCATTATAGTAATCTTGCATCAGATTCTCATATGAAGTTAAAATCTTATGAGTTAAAGCATCTTGAGAAGATATATCATCACCATCATTATCTTCTTCACCTTCTATTACCATAATTGATTCTTTTAAAGCCTTGATTTTATCTAATCTTTCTAGATTTTTTAACCCTTCAAATTCATCTTCTTCACTAGTGAATGTGGCAAAAGACTTATCCTTATTATATTTAATATCAAAGAGTCCAGCATATCTAGAACATCTAATTAAATTGATAAATGTAGATTTTGATATTTTCATCCTAACACTTCCTTTATAGTAAAGAAAGAACTATAAAGAAATGAGGTTTTAGTTTTCTTCATTTCATTACAGCTCTTCATACAATATTTTTTTAATCAAATACTATTTCTAACTCTTCAAAAATATTTGATAATATTTCATGCAATGATAGAGATGGATTATTTGTAGAATACTTATAGCCGAAATTATACATAATTTGATTTTGATAATCCTCTTCATTTATTTTAGAAATGTATTCTGCTCTACCAATAGCTTCTTTTACATCATTTAAAGTTAAATCCTTTAGTAGATTTTTAAAATTAGTTTCTTTTTTATATGTTTTTAAATCTAGAAAATTTTTACCATACGCAGAGTTAATTTTATCTAAATATTGATCACGATAATGCAGACTACCATTACAAGGAGATTTGTGAAGAATCATCCATAATTCAAAAGTCATATTAGTATATCCCAAATGATATTTTGATACTTTATGACAATAATATTCTTCAACCTCTTTCATTTTTGAAAGTATATTTTCGAACTGTTTTACATGTTGTTCATCATTACTTTCATAGTCAAAAACATGAATAGCTTCAATCGGATCAAGAGCGGTAAATTTTTTAGCAGACGAGATAGGGTCTTTATCAATTCTAACAATAAATTTTACCTTATATTTTTTATTTTGATGCTTATTTATAACATTCTGTAACCACTCAAGATAATATTTTTCGGTTTCGCCTTCTACAGAAAAGTGATACCAAATACTTTCTTGTCTCTTCATCTTTGTACCTCAGATGCAAACAAGTCAGTTAAATCTATTTCATTTATAGCTCCATATTTGTTAATAAAATAATTTTTCATATAATTATCGGTATTTCTAACTGGGTTCTTACCTGATGTTCCAAAATCAGCTAATGAGTAAATAATACTATTACCGTTTTCTTTTTCGACGAACTTTATTTCGTCACGTCTAAAAAGATTATTGTTTAAAAAAATTGGATTATGTGTATTAAAAATCAATTGAGCATTATTTTTATTAATATCATCATCATGAAACAAATTGATAATATGCATGACAATCATTGGATGTAATGAGGCGTCAAACTCATCTACAATTAAAGTTGCTCCATTTAATAAAGTATATTTTATGATTGGAAACATATTTAAAATCCTGATAGTTCCATAAGATTCAATAAGTTCAGCTGGAATCAAATAATCTTTTTCTTTGTCATTAGGTATAGTAACCCCTAAACTTGAGGCTCCTTCTTCATCACTACGAGATACAAAAACTACTTTTTCACCACATGATCCTATTTTATGAGCGACACTCGTCAATTCTTCATCATGAAAATATTTTTGTCCCTCTTTCATCTTTCTGGACATTCTAATAACATCCGAACGATAAACCACATCAAATTTCGTTTTAAAATGTTCCATTATTTCATTAGCCAATTTACCATTAAAAGAAGTTCTGTAAGCATTGCTAAAAAACAATTCATCATCTTTTAAATTTTTATTAATTTGTTCTAACATTTTCGGAATCTCAACTAATTTATTATCGAAAATTTTAACATTTTTCCCCTTTCTAATAAACTCATCTTTTCCATTAATTGTTAATCTTTCGAGTAAAACCTTTCTATCATAGTTATAATCTTGAAACAATCCCAAATCAATCGCTAATTGATATATTACATGTTTTTCATTCATTAAAAATTCAATAGAAAAAGTAGTAGGCTTTGGTTCTGTTAATTTTGTATTTGGAATTAATTCAAGAAAATACATTGAACCATTAGGAGATAAAAACTCTCTATTTCTAATATCTCCCCTTTCGACTATAGCAAAAAAAACTTCAAATGCCCCTATAATATTGGTTTTGCCTGACGCATTAGGGCCGTATACCACAGATGAAGGCAAAGCCTTATACTCTTTACCTTGAATTTTTTTGCTTAAAATACTATATTCTAAGTCTTTTTGTTTTGGAGCAGGAACCATAGAAAACTCAACCTTATCAACAAAGGACTTAAAATTCTCTACTGTAAACTTTAACAACATTGTTTTTCCTCCTTATTTTGCGCACAATTTGCAAATTACACAATTATTATACAATAATTATCGCATAAAAGCTATTATTTTTCATCATTTTGTTAAATTTTTGCAAAATAAATAGAATTCACCCTTTAAAAACTTGACTATTGATTCATATATTGCACTAAATATAATGTTTAAATACTATCGTTCGTATCCTCTATCTATTAATATATGATCCCAATTAAATTTTTACTATCTATTTATACCAAATAATATAAAAAGTCCATTCTGAAATGGACTTTCTAAATCAAATTTATTTTTCTTTTTTTAATATATTATACTGTTTTCATGCCATTATGTAACCAACCGAGAAATTCAATGTTAAATGCAACTCCATGATAAAATTCCATATGTTTATAATAATCTAAACTGAAATAAATATCGATATCAGGATTATCTTTCATCGCAATCTCACGAATATTTTCATAGAAAATCTTATCCATGACAATTGATCCAACTTCATCCCTAGAAGCAATACCAGACAAATTTGAAGCGTTAACTACCGCTTCAATAAAAATTAAATCATCAGCAATTTTACTTTTATCCGGTTTAATTACGATATCTTGAGTTAAACCAATGCCAATACCATAATTAATTGATGGTAGTTTTCTTTCTAGTAAAATCTCATTAATCATGTGTTTTAAAGTGTTGATATCTAAGGCCATATTATAAATCTCTGCAGCTTCTTCTCTCGTTGAAATATCAAAAACAGCAAAAATACAGTCATCTCTTACTCCAATTTTTCTGTGAAGTCGTGTATCATTTAAAATTTGAATGACTTCAGAAGCAAAAAATCTGATAATTTTGGTAAAAGTGATATCTTTATTTTTTTTGAGTTCTGGTAAATCATCGATATCCACGAAAAGAGAGACTGTCCAGCCTTCATTGGTATGACCAAATCTTAAACTGCTGCCTGTTTCATTTTTAACATTAGAAAATCTTTTTTTTGTTGAAACTTCGGCTGCAGAATCTAGAATCTTATCGATTTCTTGCTTTCGTTGTTTATAATCATATGCCATGGCCTCCCTCCTCCCGTCTTTTCAATTTAATTAGAAAGTAATTGATTTTCAATAATCTGAAGTAGGTTATAACTTCTGATATGATCTTCCTTTTGCAAGACAAAGCGATCTTTTTTGATGGCTTCTATATTTTTCTCATACCATTTAATTAAATCTTTAATCACTAATAAGAGCTCACTTTTATTTGAGTCTTCATTCAATTCAATTAATTTTACTGCATTATTTTTGGTGAAATTATCTGTTGCGTATTCCAAAACAGATTCAGATATCGGTGTTTTGTATAACAGCAAGTAATTTGCATGTATTTTATTCATAGTTTTCTCCTCTTATATTACTTATATTAATTAGTCTTCTTCTACAACAAGTGGTAAATCATGTGGTGCTGGTTCTAATTCACTAGCTGAAACTTTAATTCTTGGAACAGCAAATGCTAATACGGCCGATACTAACAATAAAATTACCATTAAATAACTTAATATTTTTTTCATAGTCCCCCTCCTTCAATTTTATGTTATAATGGAATTGGTAAAATAGGGCGTGCGTTTTTGTCACGCTTTACAGTAGGGTGGTGCTAGTATGAAAATCATTCAAAACTTTGCGATTGCGATAGACAATTTAAGAATCAGCAAGGGATTAACTGTACGAGATTTATGTCTAGATATTTGTGATGAAAGTTCATATCGGAGATATCGATTAGGTGATAGAGACATTCCAATTGCTCGCATTAAACAGTTTTGTGATCGTCTAGGAATTGAATTAGATGAATTTCTTTATAATGTTTATACTAAAAACTCATATGAATACCAAAAAATTCATCGGCTTTTTTATGACCTACAAATTAAAGATTATGATGCCATTAAAAAATCCATTCCGCAAATTCGGACAGAAGGGATAACTCTACATAGAAATAAAATCCTATTTGAATTAATCCTACATACTTATCACTATGAAACAAAAAAAATTACAAAATCAGAATATCATAAACTTCTAACTAGCCTACTACCTAGTCATACTGGTTTTTATACTTTTAATGATATTATGATTTTAGAAAAACTAGCGTTCTTAGAGGTTCCTAACAATGAAACTAATGCGTTAAATCAACTTCATAACATTTTATTGGATACTAAACGACTTTATTCAATCAGTGAAAACTATTCAATGATTGCTACGCTTTATGCCAATGTGCCCAATTTATATACTAAATTAAAAGATTTAGAACATGCATTAGTGATTTGTGATAGAGGAATTAGTTATAGTGAAAGATATAACGTCACCAAAAATATTCATCACCTCTATTACTTAAAAGCTTATTGTTTATTCCATAGTGGAAATCATGATGACGCTATGGAAAATTTATCAATAGTAATATCATTAGTTTTTGGCAAACAAGACAAACGATTATTTCAATATTTTATTGAACTAATTATCAAAGAGTTTAATATGACCAAGCCAATGATTTACCAAATGCATCAACTTTCAATTCAAAACTATGTTTAAAAAAATGCTCCAACTGATGTGAACCCCTTCCTCCGGTTAGTCCGGATTTAGGGGTTCAGTACAAACTGAGCATTTTTAATTTAAATTTTAGATTTCTTGTTTGATCTTTTCAAACTTGTTGATATTAAGTAAATAAGTATACCCATCAACATATTTATCATTTACTATTTGATAATTTTTATTAACATTAATTAATTCAAAACCAAGTTTTTCAATTAACGCTTGAACTAAATAATTTCCTGACCAAGTTTGTGTGTAAATTTGCTGATATCCTTTTGATAGAGCATAATCAATATAGAGAACCCAAGCTTCGGTTCCAAAGCCTTGTTTGCGGTGTTTTGGATGACAAATATCAATTCCGATTGTCAAATAACCTTGGTTACTAATGAATTGATAATTGTCATCAATATAATATGAACTTACCCATCCAATATGCTCTAAAGTATCTAATACCTCGATTTCTAAACGATGATAAAAGTTAGGTACTTCTTTTTGATTGCGTAATTTTTTTAATTTTTCTTTTTTATATGTTTTAGGATTAAAATTACTTGAGTCTTCCCACGGGGCATCCCAGTTGAACCATTCCGTATCAATTGTCATCCATCTAATAACATCATCAATGTCTGATTCTTTGAATTGTCTTAATTTGATACTTTTTCCTTTGATTTCAAAATCTATATGCATAATTTATCCTTTAATTTAAAATTCTTCTTCTTAAAAAACAACTAATATCTGTTGACTAAATCAAATATTATGACTAATTAGTTTATAACTTTTTTATACTTGATAAATAGAGATGAGAATCATCATCTTCCATTTAATGGTATATCATCTTGCCTCTTTGGTAAAGTAAGCTTGATAAATCTGATCCTCTATTACCTCAGAAACTTCCGGATCCCAACCAGCGAAAGTATATGTATATAAAGGAGTTGACGGTATTGTTGGAGTTGTTCCGTTATATTCTGGGATGGTGCCGTAAGGAACATTTAAATCAGTTTCTAGTACCTCAATACCGTTTTTCCAAGTAATAGTATAGGTTCTTAGTGTTTTCGTAAATTGAGCGATATAAACTTGATTTCTTTCAACAACACTAATTTCTGGACTCCAACCAGCAAAAGTATAGGTATATTGTGAAGTTGGGAGTAATGTTGGTTCAATACCATTATATTCTGGGGTTTCTCCGTAAAGAATATTATAATCGGTTTCTAAAATTTCTTCACCATTCTTCCAAGTGATAGTATATTTATTAACTGTTTCACTAAATTCGGCAATATATAAAACATCTTCAATTACTGAAGTAATTTCTGGACTCCAACCAATAAATGTATATGTATATTGAGCAGTTGCTGGTCTAGTTGGATTATTTGGACCATAATATGGAGTGTCGCCATATCCCATTCTTTCTTCTTTCAATATTTCACCATTATAATTTTTCCATGTTATAGTATACCTTTGAGGAACTTCTCTAAATAGGGCAACATAGATAACATCTTCAGTCACAGCACTAACTTCTGGATACCATCCGTTAAAGACATACATATATTGAGCATCTGCCGTTTTAGTTGGAGTGGCTCCATCATATGTTGGAGTTTCTCCTGTCAAAACATTAGTATCTCTTTCTAAAATAGTACCATCATAGTTTTTCCAAGTTATGGTATATTTATCTGTCGTTGATGGTTCGGTAAATTGAGCGGTATATTCAATATTTCCAATAACTTTTCCTACAGTTGGACTCCAACCCGCAAAAACAAACCCTCCTAATTTGGTTGGTTCTTGACCAGTATAGGTTGCTGTAGTACCATAAAGAATATTTGTATCAGTTTTTAATACGGTACCATCGTGATTTTTCCATGTTATGGTATATTTATTGATTTCTACAGAAAAATCAGCAGTATAAATCACATCACTGGTTACCGGACCAACTGCTGGACTCCAACCAATAAAGGTATATGTGTGTTGAGCGGTAATTGGTCTAGTTGGCGGAGTACCATTATATTTTGGAGTCGCTCCATATAAGAGGTTTTCATCAGTTTGCAAGACTGAATCACCATTTTTCCAAATCACAGTATGAGTTCTTGTCGCTTTACTAAATGTAGCTTGATATGTCGCATCTCCAGTAACTTCAGATACTTCTGGAGACCAATCAGCAAAAGTATAGGTATATTGTGAAGTTGGGAGTAGTGTTGGTTTAATTCCATTATATTCTGGGGTGGCCCCATATAAAACATTTAAATCCGTTTCTAAAACTTCTTCACCATTTTTCCAAGTTATGGTATATTTTCTTAATTCTTTACTAAATGAAGCTTGATATGTCGCATCTCCAGTAACTGCAGATACTTCTGGATCCCAACCAGCAAATTTATAGTTGTATTGACTAGTTGAAGGTAATGTCGGAGTTGTTCCATTATATTCTGGGGTAGTCCCATATGAAACATTTAAGTCAGTTTCTAAGACTTTTTCACCATTTTTCCAAGTTATGGTATAAGTTCTTAATTCTTTACTAAATGAAGCTTGATATGTTGCATCTCCAGTAACTTCAGATACTTCTGGATCCCAACCAGCAAAAGTATATGTATATTGTGAAGTTGGGAGTAATGTTGGTTTAATTCCATTATATTCTGGGGTGTCCCCATATAAAACATTTAGATCAGTTTCTAAAACTTCTTCACCATTTTTCCAGGTTATGGTATAGGTTCTTAGTGTTTTAGTAAATTGAGCTTCATATGTAATGTCGCTTGTTACTGGTGATAATTCAGGAGACCATCCACTAAAGGTATAGGTA
Organism: Acholeplasmataceae bacterium; assembly: GCA_050953825.1. GTDB lineage: Bacteria > Bacillota_I > Bacilli_A > Acholeplasmatales > Acholeplasmataceae > DUQW01. The sequence goes on from JBMNNF010000013.1 coordinate 28,519, forward strand.
TATTGAGCATCAGCTTCTTTAGTTGGTTTAGGGCCGTTATATTCTGGATTGGTTCCATGTGGAATATAGTAATCAAATTCTAAGACTAAACTTCCGTTTTTCCAAGTGACATTATATTTTGGTAATGATAAATCTTTAAAAGAGACCGTAACATTATGATTATCACTAACAATTAAAGTGTAAGTTAACGTTCCATTTAAGTTGACTATAGCATCATCAACCTTTAATTCATTTATTTCCTTACCTTCTGGAATATCAATTTTAATAATAACAATTGCCCCAACAATTAAATCAGTTAATGCATCATCAGAACTTAACCCTTCATCTAGCGTTACTTGATAAGTTGTTATTGGTATATCTTTAAAAGTGATGGTGACATGATGATCTTTAGTTACCGTTAACTTATAACTTAAGGCACCATTTAAATCAATTAAATTACCATCAACTTTAAATTCATCAACTTCTTGACCTGGAGGTAAACTAATATTAATGTATCTTTCTGTTCCTGCTAGTAAGTTAGTTAATGAATGCATACATCCCAAACCCTCATCTAATGTTATGGTATAGGTTGGTGCTGGTAAATCTTTGAAAGTTACTGACACAAAATGTCCACTACTAACAACTAATTTGTAAGTTAGAGCCCCGTTTAAGTCAATCAACCGACCATCAACTCGAAACTCATTAACTTCTTGTCCCTCGGGAACGGTAATAATGATATTAACTGTGGCCCCGTTTTTTAAGTCCGTTAATTGATCTTCAGAACTTAACCCTTCGGTTAGTGTTACCGTGTATTTTGATTCACCTCTATCTTTAAAAGTAACGGTAAGATTATGATTTTTCGTTACAGTTAACTCATAAACTGTAGCTCCAAATAAGTTAATTACATTATCATCAACTTTAAACTCATCAACTTCTTGTCCTTCGGGAACGGTAATAAGAATGCTAATAGTTACATTCGCCACTAAGTCAGTTAATGTGTCATTAGAACTTAATCCTTCACCAAGTGTTACCGTATATTTGTCTGAATCAGAATCATTGATATCCTTAAATGTAACCTCAATGGTTAAACCTTCAACAATCTTAGTGACAAAACGATTATTATTAACAATTGAGGTTTGGTCAACGCCATTAATTATTAATTGATCTAACTCTTTACCGGTCTCTGGAGTAATTAAAAATTCGGCTTCTTCATTTAATACTAATCGTGCTAGATTTAACTTATCATCAACTAATGATACCCCTTCTGGTAAATCTAAATTCATCGTATTAATTTTGTCACAGCCGACCAAAATAAAGAGTGCCAATAAAATTGCACTTAACATCTTTAAAATATTATATTTTTTCCCCATATTCATCACCTACCGCAACTATTGGTACATTCATATTGATATTTATATTATATATCTAAACATCAAAAATTTATCCATATTTTCTTAAACATTTTTTAAATTACATTATCAAATGATTAAAATAAATGAAAATACAGTTTTAGTCGATTGATTTATTATGGTTCTATCTTTTAGATTTATGTTTATTTTAAACAATATTATTTTAATCTATATCAATCTAATCGTTACCGTGTTTAACATTAGTGATTATCTTTGGTAATATTTTAGTAATTCTTGGGCTTTTTGTAAGATAGGTACTTCGCGATTAAAAATTAATTTCCCTAATGGAGTCGATGAACATTTTATATATTCTTTCATTGCCTCTTCGTAGGTAAGACGAAGGGTTGTTAGATGAAAATAATCCGCTTCATCTTGGGTTAAGCGCTTATCTCCAAATGAACGAATCTGGCACAGAAAATAATGATTAAGATTGTGTCTGTGAATTAAATTGTAATAATCACTTACCACACCTATTTTACAAATTATTTCAACTTCAACACCTAACTCCTCTCTTAACTCTCGTATTATAGTAGTTTTTAGATCTTCCCCCTTTTCAACACCGCCACCAGAAGTTTCAATAAGGGTAGCTCTACCAAAATCATCATCACGTTCGACCCTGACAAAATAAAAGTAATTATTGTCAACTACAATCGCTCTGGCAATTACTCTATCATGATCAATATACTCCAATGGCCACTCTGTATCTTCTAAATTTAATCTCAATTCTTCAATTTTCACTATCTTTATTCATGTAATAATTAAACTGTATTTAGATCAGAATAATACACCTAATTACTATCTCCTTTCTTTCTAATATTAATATATCACTATGAGTTTGTTTTTGGTCTTTATATACAATTCGGTTAATTTTCATATATAAAGTGGTAAATTTGTATGAATTTACTATTTTTATTAAATTTTTGTCTTGACATTTAATCTTTCGCCTTTTAGTTTATATTATCAAAAATTATTTTATATGATGGACAACATTTGATCAATGTTCTGCCATCTATTTTAGAACCTATGTATAAACCAAAAATCAAGACAAAAATTAATTAGATTCACTAATCGTACATGTATACCCTGTACCACATATCCCTTTAATGACGACAATATATTCATTATTTTCCTCTGGTACGACAAGGTCCATATATTTATTTACAACTAAGTTTTGATTATCCGCACTCCATCTGTTCTTGTTTTCATAGACAAGGTCGCCGTGTCTATTATAAACTTCGATTATAAGTGGCATATTCGTTCTTCTAAAATAAATTGAGGCTCCCTCTACAGGATAATCTTTACCTAAAATAAAATGCATCTTGTAGTTTTTTGAATTTCCAGCATTAAATAAATACGACTTAGAATAATAGAGTGAAGGATAATACCCTAAATTATTAACTCCAATAATTAGATTATCAAGTTGAGAATCATCTTCTACCCAATCAGCACGAAGTCGAATTGATGTTGTAACCGGAGTTGAAAGATCATATGGAATCCATTGTTCTTCGTCTCCACCAACATAAAGTAACCATCCATTAAATAAGTATCCACTACGTTTCGGTTCATCAATGTTTAACACTTCGCCATCATTAACTATTCGATATTCTAACATTCCTGGTTCTGATGAAATAAATACTAAAATCCCATTATCTACTTGAGATGGAACAAAATATATTGAATCAACCTCAAAATATTGTGATGATTTATAAAGATCAATTGCCTCGGCAGGAACTTTAATCGAAAAGATGCTTTCATTATTAGCTATGATAGTGCGTATATTATTGTCATCTCCATTAGGTGGCACTAAAGATTTAAAAATAACTTCATTGGCGGTTATAGCTTTAAATCCAAGAAAATAGACTGTTTCAGGAATTACGATAGTATCACAATTGAATGCTTGAGAGCCTATTTTTTCTAATCCGTCTGGTAAAACCACTTGCTTAAGGTGTTGGTCGCCAAATGCATAATTATCAATTTCCTTTAAATTGGATGGCAGTATGAGAACATCTTTTACTTCATTAAACCAAATTGCACCATAAAAAGCATGTTTTCCAATATATTGAAGATTCTTTGGCCAATTAAATTTATAAAAATTACAACTTCGAAATGCATAGTCGTCTATCTTTGTGATATTGTCGGATAAAGTGAAGTACCCTTTTAATCCTATAAATGCACCATCACTGATTGTTGTAACTGAAGATGGCATAATAATTTCATATACTTCTTTCATAACACAAGCCCCAGAACATATTTCAATGACCCCATATGGTATTGACAAAGAACGATAAGGATAGTCCCCAGGTACTCTAATCAAACGTGTCCCATCTTTAGAGTAGATAATACCGTCAATTGATTTAAAAAACATTGATTCCGCTTCAACTGTATACCAAACTTCAGGTATTTCAGATCTCACTACAAAATCAAAATCTACTACTGGAATGCCATTGAGATAAGCCGGAATAACAATATGAGAATCTGTTTTTAAATACTCAATAATCTTATATCCTTCAACTCCATCAACAACCGTCATCTCGACTAAGAAACCATCAATAATTTGTTCAGTACGATAAAGTTTTGCATAAGGATATTTGGCCCTAATTTCATCATAAATTACGTCTGGAACCGCAAAAGTACCTAAATAGTCGCTATTAGCTGTATATACATCAAGATTAGTAGCGTATGAAACAGTTAGAGATGTAAACGGAAAAGTCACTTCTTCATTGACTTCATTACCATAATAATAAGTTATTCTACTGGACTTTATTTTCGAAATTGGTCCATCAAGTACTATTATTTCATATCCGTAAAGAGGGGGCGGATAACTTGAATTTACCGATGCAATATGTCCATTGAGTAACAATTTTCGAGCATAAAAACCTTTCCCTATATATGATATAGTATTTGGGAGTTCGATCTCACCTAAATTTGTCTCTAAAAAAGCATTATTTTCAATATAAACTACTCCACCAAAATCTACATTTGTTAATTGACGACAATAATAAAATGCGTTTTCATTTATTGTGGACGGAGCATTACCAAGTTTGACTTCACTAAGATTTCTGCATAAAAAGAATGCTTTTTCCCCTATAGTTATCGGAATATCAGGGAAAACTATAGATTTAATTGATAAATCATATTCAAAAGCATTTTTTCCAATCGCAGTAACTGGATATCCTCCAAGAGTTTCCGGAATAATTAGTGTTTCTTCAGTATTGGTACACCCTTGGATGATTGCACCATTAATCTCATTTTCATAGTCAATTGTATAAATCCAACCTGAAGCATTGATTCTACCAACATGTGGTGGTAAGACACCTAATTCAGAAACTAATTCTTCGGGTACTACTGTGGTATGAACACGATAAGGATTAAAACTAACATTATATGGTTCAACATCTTGGGTTGTCATCGCAACAAATTTTAAATCAGTCACATTAAAACATCCCGGATCAATATAACGAAGTTGGGAATTTGGTTCAAAAGTAACATTTTTCAATTTTTCGTTACCGGCAAATGTTCGTCGTCCAACTTTCATAATATTTGCAGGAATTGTTATTTCAGTAATGTGGGGAATTCGGTTCATCAATAAAACATCACCTAATGCAATAACATCAATTCCCTCAAGTTGACTTGGAATAGTAAGCGAATCAGTTTCTCCTAAATAGCATAAAAGATTCCAACCTGATTTTTCATCAATAGTAATTGATTCTACAAGATAGTTATCAATAATCTGATTATCTGAATAAATCCATTTAGAACTAACACCATGATAATTCTTCGATAAATAATCTTCCCAGCCAACTGTAGTAATATAAGTATCATAAGCCTCATTTGGAACAATAATATGAGGCGGACGATCATCTGGTTCAAAAAGAAATGCTAATGGATCAATTTCAGGTGGTGTCGTTGATTCCATAATCACGACAGAAACATGTCTTGTTCTAGACCATTGTCCTTCTTTTGACCCTGTTGACATTATTATTTGACTTGAAAAAGCCATTTTTCCAATTCTAAGCACTGGTAACCCATCAATAAAGGCAGGGACATATGCGATATTTGATTTACCATTATAACGAAGAATTTCCCAGCCAGCAACTCCATCCACCGTAATTAATTTCTTTATATAATCACCATCTAAAACATCAATAGGAAAGATACGATCGTAGACTTCATCCCAGTAAGTTAAGTTATGATAATATTCTAAATCTTCACTTCGGACATAAAACCGAATAGAATCCTTTTTATCCCCAACGTAATGATATGTTTTAAAATCATATCCCTTTTCTGGTTCGCCAAGTCGGCAATGTAAAATGATAGTGTCAATGTCAAATGCGTGATAAAGAAGTGGCAGTGCATTTATAGCTGACATTTGACCATCTCCCCAATAATTATGAGGAATTTGATAAAATTCAATTGTCTTCAACCCATATAGAATTTGAAGACCGTCTATTAAAACTGTTGTTTCTGGACCATCAAGAAAAGTAATTTTTTTAACACTATTTAAGAACCTAAATCCTCTACTTATATAAATGCCATCTGGGAATATTATTTCTTGAATATTATCATACGAGCGAATAAACTCGAACTCAATTGAAAATCCAGAATACTTTTCAAGGTACCCAACAAATGCAAAAGTTGCAACTCGATATCCATCAATATATTTGGGAAATTCAACTTTTTCTTGCAAAAAGAAGTCTCCGACACCATCATAGACAATAGCAATTCGTTCAATATCATCAAAAAGAAAAGGGTAACCATTTACTTTATATAACGTTTCAAATCTATATGCAAGTAAATCTTTAGAAATAGCCGTTTCTCTATTATATCGTGCGATAACCGACATATCTTTAATAACACGATCATTCATATTATACCAACCGCTAAAAACATATCCTTCTTTAATCGGAGCCACAACATCTTGATATGAAGAACCGATTTCTAAATTTTTCGTAAATAATATATCTTCACCGTTTTCATCAAGAAATGTCACTTTGCAAAATAAACTTTTCCATTTAGCATAAAGTGTAATCGAATCATCAACATAAAGTTTAGACCATATGAATTCACCCATTCCATTTTCATCTAAATACCAACCTTCAAATTGATATCCATCTCTATTAGGTGTTGGCAATTCAATAACGGTACCTGTTAAAATATCATTTTGTGTTGGGATCAAAGTTCCGCCATTAGATTCAAATATAACAGTGTTTTTTTTAGCACTCCATTTTGCATAAAGTGTAATTTTATAATTTGGCATATTTGAAAATGTATAAATATTTGTTAGCGATTCATCGCAATACCAACCTTTAAAATCATATCCCTTTCTTGTTGGATTAACTGGCGCTGTAACTAATGTAGTGTATATTTGAGTAATTGGTGGTACACTACTTCCACCATTTGATTCAAAAGTGATAGTCCCAAAAATAGCTGTCCATTTGGCATACAAAGTAAAATCACATGCTGGCATATAATCAAAAAAAGTAAAATAATCTTCCAATTCTGCATCATAATACCATCCTTCAAAGATATGCCCATCTCTTGTTGGCGCAACCGGCTCTTGGATTTCTCCATTATATATTTGAGTAATTGGTGACACGTTACTTCCACCATTTGATTCAAATGTAATCGTATATTTGTTAGTGTTCCATTTGGCATACAAAATAATATTTTCAGCTGGCATTGTTGAAAATATATAACTATTCGTTAACTCTTTATCAATGAACCAACCTTCAAATTTATTTTCTTCTTTGGTTGGATTTGATGGTGCAATAACAGTCTCACCATAATTTTTAGTAATTGGGGCAATTATATCTCCACCATCAGTATCAAAGGTGATTGTGTAACTATTTATCGACCATTGAGCTTTAATTACTTTATCTGCTGATGGCATTGTAGTAGGAATTTCTTGATCCCATCCAACAAATGTATAACCTTCTTTTCTTGGATTGTCTGGAACCTCTATTACTTCGCCATAATTTTTAGTAATTGGGACAATTATATTTCCACCATCAGTATCAAATGTTATTGTATAACTATTTATCGACCATTGAGCTTTAATTACTTTATCTGCTGATGGCATTGTAGTAGGAATCTCTTGATCCCATCCAACAAATGTATAACCTTCTTTTCTTGGATTGTCTGGAACCTCTATTACTTCGCCATAATTTTTAGTAATTGGGACAATTATATTTCCACCATCAGTATCAAATGTTATTGTATAACTATTTATCGACCATTGAGCTTTAATTACTTTATCTGCTGATGGCATCGTTGCTGGAATTTCTTGATCCCATCCAACAAATGTATAACCTTCTTTTCTTGGATTGTCTGGTACAATAATTTCGGTATCATAATCTTGAGTAATTGAATCAATTGGACTACCGCCATTTGATTCAAAATGAATAGTATATTGATTAATTGACCATTCAGCAGTAATAGTGATATTAGCGGTTGGCATCGTTGCTGGAATTTCTTGATCCCATCCAACAAATGTATAACCTTCTTTTCTCGGATTGTCTGGAATCTCGATTACTTCGCCATAATTTTTAGTAATTGGGGCAATTATATCTCCACCATCAGTATCAAATGTTATTGTATATTGTTCAACATTCCATTTTGCATAAAGAGTAATATTCTCGGCTGGCATAGTAGAAAATATATATTCTATTGTTAATTCTTCATCAAGATACCACCCATCGAAAATATATCCTTTTTTTGATGGTTCAAGAGGCATAATTACTATCGTTTGATATTTTTGAATAATCGGTGGTATATCACTACCTCCATTAACATGAAAATTTATGGAATATAATGGTTCTGTGGGTATTAAATTAATTATTACCTGGGTGGTTTTGTCTTTATAATTAATAGTAATTTCATGCTCACCTACCGTATTCAACAAAGACAAATGTTCACTAGATAACATTTCTTTAGTGAGCGGTAAAACTTTAAACGTTCCATCAGAAAAAGATACCTTGATTTTAATACTTGATAAATCAAAGTTATCGATTTCATAACTATCCTCAAGTGTTGTTCCATCTATCTCTATTGAACTAATCGGTAATTGCGAATTAATTACATCACATCCAGTTAAAATAAAAATAGAAACTACTAACATAAGTAAGTTTCTAATTTTTTTTAAAATTTTATTCATCATCTTTGCCCCCAGTCTTTGAACTCATTTTAGCATTATAAGTGTGAAAAAGAAAGCCCAAAAGAATTTTCTATTAGTTTTAAAACTTTTTTCTATATTAAAATGATGATAAATAAATTGGTTTAAATTTATTTTCAAACTCAACTAAAATAGCAAGCAATCTTTCATCAAGAAATGTTAAAGCGTGATTTCTAATGTCAGTTGGAATGCCATAATAGGCTTCAGCTATCCCACCAGTGATGGCGGCAATTGTATCACTGTCTCCACCAATAGAAATAGCATTTCTAATCGCATCTTCAAAGCTTGTAGATTCTAAAAATGCAGTAATCGCTTGTGGGACAGTACCTTGGCATGTGACATCGTACTTATATGATTTTCTAATTTCATCTAATTTAAAATCCATTTTGTAATAATGTTGATTAATATAATTTTTAATTTCAGAAATACTACAACCACTTCTTGCTAAAAAGATAGCGACTGCAGTTGCTGTTGCCCCCTTAATCCCTTCAGGATGATTATGAGTTACTTCAGTTACTTTTTTAGAAAGGGTAATCGCTTCTTCAATTGAATTCGCAATAAATCCAACGGCACTAACTCTCATGGCAGCTCCATTACCAAAACTATTGTAAGGTTTTGGATTATCTGAAAGTATCCACTGAATAAATCTCATACCATAACCAGCTTTTGGATATTCCCTTGCCATTTCTTGCATATATTTGACTGTTAAAGGTCCTAAATCATCATAATTTTCGTTTGAACTTAGTATAGCTTTAGCTATCGCAAGCGTCATGACGGTATCATCAGTAAAAAGACATTGATGATTAAAAAATTCAAAATCTTTAGTTTTATGATTTTTCCATTCAAATCTTGAACCAACAATATCACCAATAATTGCACCTAACATATTTCAACTTGTATACTCTAAATAGTGAATTATAGTAAATCGAGTATACATTTCCTTTCTTGAGATTTTTTACTATAATTTTATGTATGATATTTGAAGTTTGAGATATTTTTTTAGTCTTCACTACAATAACTGCAACACTGTATTTTAATAATCTCATTCATTTAAATATTCCCTATTATACCTCAAACACCTATAATTATACTATGCTATTTTTAATATATCAATGATTTTTAAGAAGTTATATAATGTTTAAAATCAAACAAAAAGTGCGTATCATAAACACGCACTTTTCGTAATTAGTTACTATTTATTATGGTAAGTAGTCTGGTAAATTAGCAATTGCTTTTAACATTTCTAACAGTTTTCCAGGATGGCCAGGAGTACCCCAATCTTCTGGATTTTCACATGGTTCAAATGGAATATATGCTCCGACTCCACCTTCTTCAAGTAATTCGGCCATCATCTTATTTAATGAGTGAGTAAAGATTCTTGATTGAACGATAGCATCGTTGACTTTTTGTGGATTATTATCTGGATCTTCTTTTAAGACGCTACGGAATGAGTAGTAACTCATTGTCTTATAGTCAATTCCAGCGGCAGCTAAATCATCTAGTGCTTGAACAAATGCAACCGTATCATTATCCTCATCAGCATACCAACGATATTCATTACCATTACAGTCTTTTTCTTCAAAATATCGACCCAACTTATCCTCATCTTTAATTAGTGGTTTCAAATGGTTTTCAACAAAGGTACGTAAGATAATCTTAGATTTGAAGATTTGTTGTTTATTTTCTTTACCAAATAAGTTATCAATATTTGGAACAAAGTCTGAGAAATGATTTTCGCCTTGAATTATTTTAATTGAGATTAATATATTTTCAACTTCGCCTGGAGTAGTCGTGCCATCAGGTTGCTCAACTGATTCCCAAACAAATTCGTCTTCTGGTGGGAAAACTAGTTGACCCTTCATTGGACTAGTGTTTTCTTCAACATCATCATTCATTCTCACTACTTCATCGCCGAAAGCGTAGGCAATCGTCTTCGATTTAGCAATTGTGCTAATATCTTCATCTGGTAGAGTGTGGATATTTTCACTAGTTAATTCATTAACATCAAATAACTTAAGAGCCTTCATTGTATACTTAAGTTCATTTCCACTCCAATGTGATTCTTCATAGGTTCTTGATTGAACGAAATCATAACCTTTCGCATCAGAAATATGATTAACAATGGCACTAATATTAGTTCTAACAGTTTTACTGGCAGATAAATTGACAGCAATATCATCTTCGATAACTTGATCATCTAAATTACCAACATCAAAACCAGGATTTAACATATTATTATTGTTGATGCTCTTAATCGCTTTAAATAAAGCTCTTAATTCGATTTCACCCTGATCATCTTTATATTCTTCGTTTTCAAGAATTACTAGTTCGATTTCATAATCATAGTTATCAATCGCTTCTTCTAATAATTCTTTGGTCATACTATTAACAGTTTTAGATCTTGACATAGAAGTCGCTAAAATATCGCTATTATCTTCAAGTAAAATATCTTCTACTTGAACAATTCTAAATGCTCTTAAAGTATGGAAAATTTCGTCCTCAGTCCAATCACTTGAATCATTATTAACAACAATCTTAGAGCCTTGATCAGACATGACACTTCTAATCATTGGTGTAATACTATCTCTAATTGTCAGGCTTGAAGATAGATCTCGTGAAAGTGGTCTTAATTTTTCATCAGTCAAAGTTTCAAGATCTAACGATGATAATAATCCACAATCTTGAATTGATTTTAATCCTTTAAATGTGTGGTAAAGTTCATCTTTTTCCCAATGATCAGGTGTATAATTAATCGTAATTTCGGTATACTCTAAGTTTTCCACTACTTCTTGGAAAATCGGAGTAATATTATCTCTAATCGTGTTACTTGATGACATATGAGTTGAAAGATTATTAAGTTGAGTGTCACTTAATTCTGACATATCAAATGTGCTACTCAACATTCCGTAATCTCCAAATAATTTCATTGATGTTACTGTGTGGTATATTTCATCATAATCCCAGTGGTCACTTTCATAATCGACAGTAATTTCATCATACTCTAAATTTTTCACTACTTCTTTGAAAATCGAAGTAATGTTATCCTTGATTGTAATACTTGATGACATGTTTGTCGCGAGATCTTTTATTTGATCATCAACTAATTCTGACATATCAAATGTGCTACTTAACATTCCATAATCTTGAAACAATCTAATTGATGTTACTGTATGATAGATTTCGTCATAATCCCAGTGGTCACTTTCATAATCGACAGTAATTTCATCATACTCTAAATTTTTCACTACTTCTTTGAAAATCGAGGTAATGTTATCCTTGATTGTAATACTTGATGACATGTTGGTGGCGAGATCTTTTATTTGATCATCAACTAATTCTGACATATCAAAGGTGTCACTTAACATTCCGTAATCTTGGAATAATCTAATTGATGTTACTGTATGATAGATTTCGTCATAATCCCAGTGGTCACTTTCATAGTCGATAGTGATTTGGTCAAAGTTTAAATTTTGGACAACTTCTTCAAAAATTGGTGTAATGTTATCCCTAATTGTAACACTCGATGACATATTAGTTGCAAGTCTTTGAATTTGATCATCGGTTATGGTGGACATCTCAACTTCAGAATCTAATAAATCAAATTCACTCAATAATTTAAATGTCATTAAGGTATGTAATATTTCATCTACGCTCCAATGGTCTCTTACATAATCTTTAATTTTGATTTTATCAAGATTTTGATCATTAACTAGTTTTTGGACAATCGCAGTAATATTATGCTTAATTGTGATTGCTTCAGATAATCTTTCAGCAATTTCTCTAATATCCTCATCACTAATTTTGCTAGGATCAAAATCAGATGTTAAGAAATCATTTCTATAGAGCATTTCTATAGCTTTTAATAACGCCATGATTTCTGTTTTACCTTCTTCGCCTTTATAGGAAATATCATCTGGAACTTCTAACTCAAAATATTCAGCAAAATTATCAAAAATCATTTCTAAGACTTTTGGCGTTAAAAGACTAATTAATTTAGAATTAGCTAAAATATCTGCTATATTCTCAATGTTTTCTTTAGTTAAAAGAGCCTCAAGATCAATATCTTCACTTAACGCATGATTAACTACTAAAACTTTGGCTAAAAGTAAAACTGATTTAATTTCTTCTTCATCAAAGTTTTCTAAAAACTCATCTCTTGAAATTAATCCTTGAAGTTCTTCTTGTTGTTCGAGTGCGTTATGACCGAATGCAGCAATTAATTTCATATTGGAATTGATAATTTCAAAATCAAAGACAACATTAACTAATCTTTCAATTTTGTCATCATCTAATTCTAAGAAAGCGCCGTCAGCAAATAATTCTCCGACTTCGTCAAAACTCTTGACATCTACGTCTTTTAACAGTAAATAAACTTCTTGAATGTTTTTAAAATCATTGACTAACTCTTCCGGAGTTGGTTTAGTAATATCATCTTTATCAATTCCATATTCTGTAATTACCTCTTGTAGATTTTCATCATTTAAGACGTAATTAATTGCCATTGGTAGTAAGTATTCTAACCACTCAATCTTCGCTACTTCATCAACTAGTTCTATAACAGTATCTTTTTCAAGTGAGAATATTTTTTCTTCAACATTTTCACCAGTAAATTCTACTTCATTAATAATTTGTAAAACACTAAATATCGTGATGACATCATTTTTCAAATCAATAGCCTTAAGATTTTCTAAAGTCAAATGTTCTTCATAGTCAACGGCAAGATTTCGATCGACGATTTCATTATATAAAAACTCTACGGCCACCACTTGAACTAATTTAAAAATATCAGTTTTTTCTAAATTCTTTTTAATTTCATCAATATCTTCATTCGTTAATTTAAAGATCGCTGTTTCATCAAGTTGTCCATCGGAGGCTCTCATAATAGTTTCATAAACTTTCGCCCCGTGATAAATATTTCTCCTAATATTAATTGATTCGGTTTTACCATTAATTTTTATCTTCACTTTAAAGATGTAATCAAACATTACTTCATCAAAATTAGTTAAATCAAAAGTTTTTCCGACCCACGTATTATCATACGCCAATAAATATTTATCAAATTCTGATATTCCTCCTTGAGGGCTAGCTGCTTGATTATTGGCGTCTAATGTAACATTAGGGTTAGTAATAGTCTTAACTGAACCATATATTGAAGATATTCCCACTAGTGGTATCGCCAAGATCATAACCGCTATTATTCCTCTAACGCCACCGACTAAAGCGCCGATAAGTCGACGTTTAGGAACTTTTTCTTTTGGTCTAACAAACAACCAAACAATCAAAGTGATTATCTTTAGTATTGTCATTGAAAAAACAAAATAAACCAAATACAATACTAATTCTAAAACGAGTTTAATGACTCCATAAACAATTTCTAGTGTTTCTGAACCCGGTTCAAAAAGATGTTGTTGATCAGGAAGAAGTGTTTGTAAATAAGATGCGACGGTTCCCTTAATGGTGGTAACATGTTCTTGAATTTCAGCAGGGAAATAATGTTTGTACGCTTCGATATTCATTTCTAATAAAGCGGACGCTATGTAAGGGATGACAATAACTGCCAGAGTTAGGAAAACCATAGACATTATAAACTGAAAAATCGACTTTCTCATTCCTCTTAAAAGTCCCATTAATACCGACAATATAATAATTAAAACAAACACCATATTCAAGATTAAATTAAAATTTTCCAGCATAAATTATGGCCTCCTACAGTTCTTTACTTAAATTTTAACATACAATTATGTTAAATAAAACATATTTCAATCTTTTTTTGTAAAAAAAAGAAAAAGAAGGCTTTTTTTCTATTAAAATTCATATTTTCTATATTAAAAACTATCAATGAATGAACTTTAGTGATTGTAGCTAACATCTATTTGGAAAAACTATCTTTTGACTATTTTAGTTAATTTACTAATAGGTTTTGATTTTGAGGAAAAATAAATACTTTTTGGGAAACTTAAGTTAATTCCACGAAATAAAATTAAAAAATGTAAATTTTTATCTAAAGTCCCTCGCCTCATTATAATTAAGTGTATATTTTAAATTATAATGTGTTAAAATGATAATAATATTAAAGGAGTAAAAAACTGTGATCTACTCCCTATCAATAATGATAGGTGCATAAATGATACATCAATGAAAACGCAACACTTCTTCAAAGAAAGGTGAAATTTATGGAATATGATACATTGCTATCAATAATCTTATATATCGGCGGTTGTTTCTATTTATTTTTCGGAATATCTGGCATAACTTCTAATTTTAAAAGTCGTACCAATCGATTGTTTTTATATTTAACCCTTTTAATGTCTTTTTGGTCACTGACACTTTCTATTGCAATTTCAGCACCAACCGAAGAGTCGAGTATTTTTTGGATGTCGATGACTGTTTTTGGACGAGGTATATTTTTTAGTTTACTACTCCATTTTATTATCCTTTTGACAAAGACTACAACTCGTTTTAAATATAAGCGCCTTCTTATTTCTTTGATTTATTTACCTCCTGTTGTCAATATTATTCTTTTTGGCCCATTTGGCTTTTTTAAAAATGAAATATACCAAATGATACCAAGCAAATTTGGTTGGATACATATAATGCCAATGGGATGGATGAACATTTGGCTTTCGTTATTTTATCTAACTTTTACACTCATTGCTGTTACACTAGTTATTCGCTGGTGGTTTAAACTTGAACGAGGTACCGTTTTAAAATGACATGCCACACTTTTCTTGATATCAGTACTATCATCACTTTGTTTTGGTTTTGGATTAGATATTTTACCAGACTTTATCGGTACCGCACTTATCCCAAAGGTTTCTATAATATTTTTAATATTTCCAATATTATTGTTATTTGTGTCACTTAAAACTTCTGGAATACTTCTAGAAAAAGACAAAACAGTAATTCGGTATCCGCGGTCCCAACATGATCGCAATCGAGATAGACTACGCTTATTTCACACAACCTCAGTCCTGTTTATGGTCGGTGCTTTAGCATCGTTTATGATTGGATATTTTGGTATGAAAAAACCAATTAAGCAAGAACTTATAACTGCAGCATTTATTTTCGTAACCTCTATCTTTTTATTATTTTTACCACTTATAACGAAAAAATATTTTATTCAAAATATTATTTTCTTGTTAATTTGCATAGGTGGAATGGTATTTTTTATGATGAGCCAATCTAATAAAGGAGCGTTAACAGTCTGGTCACTATATATAATATTTCTTTTATTGACCGTTGTCCTTGAAAACAAACATCTTGCCATTATTTTTACCCTAGTATGTATTGTGCTACAAATTATTTTAATTATATTTTACCCAAAAGTTATCGTCACTTTGGACATCAATGAGTATGTACTCAGAATATTCATTATTTTCTTATCTTATCTTGCTGTAAGATTTTTAACCAAAGAATATACTCTAAAAATGCGAGGATATCAAAGATTTGCCAATGAACAAGAAGCACTAGAAAAATTGTCAACCAAATTCATATCAGTCACTGGTGAAAATGCACAAACGGAAACTAATGAAATGCTAAGAATTTCTGCTGAAGTCCTTGATTTTGATTATGGATATTTAATGGAATTTAGTAAAGATTATGAAGATGCCACAGTTATAAATGTGTATTCAAGAGATGATGAAATTATTTACACAGAAGGAACGAAACTCAAAACTGAAACTTTTCCAATAGCTAAATCCCTAATTAATAGTAAACAATCTATCGGATGCCCAGATACCACAAGTATCTCAATTCATGATGATGCTGAAGAAAGAGAATTTTTCGCATCAAGAGGAATCCTCTCTTATTATGCACAGCCAATAGTTATTGAAGATAAGGTACTTGCAGTACTTATTATTGAAAATCGCAAAAAAGTTAATCTAAATATTTGGGAAAATCAAAGGAATTTTTTAGGAGTAATAGTTAATATATTAGCCGATACCAAGAAAAAGAACTTGTATGAAGAAAAACTATATGAATTTGCTTATTACGATGAAACTACAAAATTACCAAATAAGAATATGTTAATGAAAACATTAGAGCAAAACTTACAGGATAGAATCGAGTCGGAAAAACTCGCTGTCTTGCATATTGAACTTGAGAATTTAAGAATGATTAATGATACCTTTGGTCATAGAATAGGTGATAAGATCGTCATCAAATCAGCATCAATTATCAAAAACATGTTGGGAGAATGTTGTTACATTTCTAGAGTCGAGCACAGTGCTTTTATGATTGTTCTTCCTAAGATGAAAACCATGGAACAAATCCAAGATTTTATCGACAAAATAACTGACGCCTTTTCGGTTCCGATTCTACCTAGTAAAGGGAAAGAAACACTATTTGTTACTACTGCCATCGGTGTTGCCATCTATCCTGATGATGGAAATGATGCAGAAACGCTGGTGCAAAATGCAGATTTAGCCGGATATGAAGCGAAACATACTGATGATAAAGTTGTTTTCTGTTCAGACCAATTAACCACCCAAATTACCGAAAATACGTTACTCACGAATCGCCTTTTCACAGCCATGGAAAATGAAGAATTTTCTTTAGAGTTTCAACCTCTAATTCAAAGTAAAACTGGAAAAACAGTTGGTGTTGAAGCTTTGTTAAGATGGAATTATGATGTTGATAAAAGAATCCGACCTGATATCTTTATCCCTATTCTTGAAAAAACCGGATTAATTCACGAGGTTGGACTTTGGGTGCTTGAACAAACATTAAAAGAACATAACCGGCTCGTAGCAAATGGCTTTCAGCCACTTCGCTTTTCAGTAAACATATCTATTGTCCAATTTAGAAAAGATGATTTCGTTCCTGAAGTTATTAAATTAATCACAGAAAGCAAAGTAGATCCAAAATATATTGAGTTAGAAATTACTGAAAGTTTCTTGTCTACTAATTTTGCTGATACAATTAAAAAATTATCGCAACTAAAAGAGTTTGGTGTCAGTATTGCCATTGATGATTTTGGTAAGGGATATTCATCATTCCATCGCTTGGAACTAGTTCCTTTCGATAGAATCAAAATCGACAAAAGCATTGTCGACGATATCATTAAGGTAAAGAAAAAAACTGTTATTGTCCAAACAATCGTATCACTAGCTAAAGCACTGATGGCCGATACTACAGCTGAAGGTGTAGAGACCAAGGAACAACTAGATTTTCTAGTAGATATGGATTGTGATGAAATACAAGGATATTATTATTCAAGACCTTTACCGATAGAAGCTTTAGAAGAGTTTTTAAAAAAAGAAAATAGCATCAACGCTATTTAATATAAAAAATAACTTTAAAAGGCATAAAAAAACTGCCCAGATAATCAAAATTTATCTGAGGCAGTTTTCTTATTTTATTTTAACAGTTAATCTTTCCTTTATTATGGATCCATAAACGCGCCACCTGGACGAATACCCAATATACAATTGGTTGGAGCGCCTTCGAAGTCACCTACCCACCACACATAATAGACGTCGTCTTCATTATATGGAGCTGTCGCCTTTGTCTTAGTCCAATAGGCACGCGGATCAGTCCCTTCATAATTTGCCCATGGTATCTCAGACCTTTTACCTTCAGCAACTGCCCGAGCATAATCAGTAGGTTGAGCTCTTCTTCCCCAACTATCTGGGAAAGATACAGAATTTTCTAGTCTTTCTTTTATAAATAACTTAGGAGTGCTATATCCGGTTTTTGAATCAAATACTTCTTTCATATAATGAAACAAATAACTATTATGATAAGTATTTGTATTGTTTCCTCCACTATCAAATGGGGCAAAATCTATTATATGTTTAAAATAATGGACTCCATCTTCGGTTAAATAATGCACAATTGGTTCATATTTATAAAAGTCATCGCCTACTTTTTCATATCTTTCTTCATTATAAGTAATAACATTCCACTCTTCAGTATATGTTTGGCCACCTCTTGAAGTTATTGTTGCACTTTTCCATTCCATTTCTTGTTGATTTAAAATTGTAATCAAGTCAGGATCAGTTACTTTTGATTGTGGATAGTAAGATTCATGATAATACTTGTACCATGTTGCATGAAAAGTATAATCTTTAGCGACCATTAATTTCTCAGTTGGCGGTCCTACAATGATATTTTCTGTGTAATAACCGGCAAATTCAAATCCGTAAAATTCGATGCCTTGTGCAGGTATATTTGGTTTAGTTGGTATTGGCAAATAATAAGGTGATTTGTAAGACATGTCCTCATCTCTTAGATATATTATTACTTCGTCACTACCTTCTGGCAAGCTGCCACCGTTTAAATAAAGGGTTATTTTGTTGAGACGATTCCAAACTGCATATAACTTAAACTCTCCACTTGTTGCTAGATTTATTACTTGTTGTTCATCATTATATTTAACCCCACCAGTCGGTTCAATGGCCCATCCTAAAAACTCATATCCTTCTCTTTCATATTCATTTTTTCTTAATGATATTGACTTATCATAAGTTGCTACCAAATCATATACAACACCTGTATACTCTGAATGGTGGCAATTTGGATTAAATAGTATTAGATAAGTATTCGCTTTCCACCTAGCTTTTAATAAAATATCATTATCTGGCATTGTATCGCCATCTTTTATCAATACACCGGTATCACCAATAGTCCATCCCTCAATATGATAACCAGTTTTAAGAGGTGTTTGATCTAAAACTAAAACATCCAATAATTCACTTCCATAAGATACATCATTCATTGGATTTGGATTGATATCAACTCCACTTTGAAAAGAAATAGTATGTTTGTTTCTTGTATATCTAACTTCGACTACTTGACTGTCCCCTTCATTAACTTTATAAGTTGCTGCATTAGTTGGATCAAAAGTATAACCTGTAAAACTCTTTTCTGGAGTATCATAATTGATACTTATTATTCCACTTACATTATCAGTTTCTAATACAACCGTGAAATTACCAGTAAAATCTGCGCCAAGATGATTAATTGTAATCTCACGCCACTCGCTTGGTTCAATATCAACTTGAGCCGTATAGGTTACTGGTATTGAAGTGGATGTACTTGCATCAAATCCCCCGATCCAATCTCCAGCTAAATTATTCTTATATCCAAGTTTTGGAATAACTTGTGGTGGGGTTACTGTTACTCCTTGATTTTCACCATTAAATGGATGGTTTTTCAAAACTGCAAATTGTGTAACACCTTCTAAAGTGGCGTTATCTCCTGGTAAAAATGTTACTGTCGTGTATCTTTCTGAATCAAAAACGACTTTTGATCTATAGGTTATTGGTTCAGAAGTTTGGCCCTCTGGTGAAAATACTGGTGACCAACAATCATTAGAATCAACTTCATATCCAAAATGAGCAGTAATCTCTGGCGGAGTAATCGGTAATTGGATTGGCATATGAAACGGAATTCCTTTAATTACTTCAAATTGAGTTTCCGTTACCGTTGAATTTTCACCAGAGGCAAATGTTACGGTAGTCCATTGTGATGGATCTTTTGAATAATAAACATTTAAGATATTCTTAGATGTATCATCAGTAATTTCTATTACAGCTGGTGTGGTTGATGGGTGATAACCAGAAAGTGTTGGATGTGGGTCTAATTGTAGTGTTCCGATATGATGTTTTCCTCTTTTGGCCGTAAGTAAAACTCTATTAGTATTTTCTTCTAAATAATTAATCTGATAGTCAAATTTAACATTGGGATCAGCCACATATCGAGCTACAAAAACTGTGTTTTCCAAAACTTGCATACTTGATGAAAATGCTGGCTCCCATGGGTGATTTGGATTATGCTTATATCCTGGATATCCTTCTACTGCTGGTGCAAGAACTTTCTTAGGTTGATTTGGTGAATTTAAAGGGAAAGCTTTCAAAATATCATAGGTTTGATTATCTCCTAATACAACACCATGATCGCCTCCAGAAAATCTAACTGTTACCCAGTCATCTACAATCTTTTCATAGTAAATTGTTAGTTTGTTCGGAGAGTACGCCGAAATTTCTAAAGTTGTTGGTGGAGTGCCAACTACATTATAACCATGAACTGTTGGTGGATTTCCGATATCTAATTCACCAACATGATGAAATCCTTCAACAGTTTCTCGTACTTTTTTATAACCTGCGTCTTGTTCTAGGTAGTAAATTTCATAATAAAAGGTTTGAGAGGGGTCAACTACTACATTGGCATAATAGATTGTATCATCTAAAACTTTTCCATATCGATCAAATGATGGAACCCACTCATCCAATTGATTAGCCTTTTTATATCCTCTGTCGATATTAGAAATCGTTAATATTTTAATATCTGGTTGATTTCTTCCATTTAATGGCCAATCTTTAATGACTTCATATTCTGGAGCACCGACACCATGTAAAGTACAATGCCTTGGCTTAAATTGAATTGTCACCCATTGAGTTAAATCTTTAACATAATAAATCGTAATCCGATTGTAGTATTCATGATTTTTAATTTCGTATTCTCTTTCTTCAGTTTCTAAAGTAAAACCGGGAATTACTGGATGTTCTGGTAATTCGATAGTACCAAGATGGTGGGTTCCCGTTAACCGATCGGCCAACTCTCCACCATGTTCCCTATTTTCACGATAGTAGACTGTATATCCAAACTTTTGGTCTTCATCAATTACGACTTGAGCATAAATGGTTTTATCTCTAGTCATTATATCTTCAGGATCAAATTGTTCTGACCATTTTCCATCAGGATTAATTTTATATCCAAGATTAGCTTCAAATTCAGGTACTTTGATACTTGGTTGATTTCTCCCATTTAATGGATGGTTTTTAATAACTTCATAAGTTTCTTGTGTCCATCCAACTTTTGTCGCATTTTCTCCAATCGAAAAAGTTAGTGTTACCCACTGAGTTTCATCTTTAACATAATATACATTTAAGACATTCGCATCCGGAGCATCTTTAATCACGATTTTGGTTTGCTCGGTTTGTACTTTATATCCAGGAATTACTGGATGTGATTCTAAATCTAGTGTTTCTCCTTTCGGATATACCCCTCGTAACTCTTCATGTAACACTTTATTACTTGATTCTTCTAAGTATTTAACCGTATACCAAAACTTATCAACATGGACTACCGGAGCAACCTCGACTTTAATTACTTGAAGTTCGCCACTAAATTCAAGCATGATTGTTTCTTGTTCCTCATTAACAACTTGATACGCTTCATCCGGAAAATCATGAGTATAGCTTTGACTATCTCCAATTGTACCAACAATTTGTTCAAAATGAACAAAGAAACCTTGGTCATTAACATACTTGATAATAACTAAACCTTGGTCAGGACCAACACGCTGGAGTCGTACATATAGAATATCGCAATCAATTATTGGCATTTGATATGGAACTTCTTCAAGTGACCCCTCGAATAAAGCTAAATATCCCGGAACTTCCGGGATTTCTATCGTTCCATATTCGCCTAATTTCCCATTTTGTATGATTGGATCACGAATATGTTCCCCTGACTCAATATCAATACAATTGATTCGGAACCCAGCTTTTTCGGTATCATTACCATTATTCGGTTCTGGATCACATTTAAAAAGTGAAAATAATAAAAATGGAATTATCGTTAATAAACCTAATATTTGTTTTAGTCTCATAATAATATTCTCCTTTATACTTTTTTTCAGCCTTCTTTCTCAGTTTATTTAGTTACGCTTATAGATATTTTGGTATCTATACTATATTATAAAAACACTATAATTACAATACGAACCCCCCAAATTTAGAACTTTAACGACCAAAAAAGTGAATAAAACCACATTTTTAATAGAAAAATACCTAACTTTAGACTAAAAACTTGAACTTAAATCTATCAAAAACCGACTATTTTTCATTATACCTTACTATATAATAAAAATAAAAGGCACCTTTTTTGGTACCCTAGTTCGTAAATGGTTTTCTTAAATTTAGATTTAATTTACACATTAAACTTATATCTTCCTTTACTATGTCCAATTACAGGTATTATAATCATAAATTCTAACATTTGTTTAATCAGTTCAGAAGATTTAGATGAAGATAAGCCTAATATTTTAATTACATCTTTTCTTCCAAAAACATTAATTTTAATATGGTTGTATAAGGTAATGATATTATCCTTTGTTTTATTGGTTAAGTTGATATTTTTTAATTGAATGTCCGGTTTTTTTCAAAATCTACATGTAAATATCTATTTAATAATTCATTTTTTTCATTATAAAGTAAATTCTTTAAAAACAATTCAAGATAATCTGTAGTCTTGTTAATGTTAATATGAAACTGTGCCACTAAATATTAAAACATTAAAATGAAAATATGCCACTACAACAACAAATATTATAATATTCCCATATAAGATGAATATTAGGTGAAAGAAAAAATGGCGAACATATATATGAAAAACGACATTTTATCAATGAGTAGGCTTGACATGTCAAACCGAGCAACAGCAAAAAATTGGACATTCTTAGATTACTTGTTTTCCTTTTTTAAGTTTATACCTTATTGAGCAGTTTAATGTTTACATAAATTACTTTTTACTTTAAAACAACCCATTTACCAGATTTTGAGCTTCCTTCATACTTAATAAGTCCTTCTTTTGTTAATTTTGCAATATCTCTTTTAATTGTTCTAGTTGTCAAATTAAATTTTTCAGCAATTTCTTGAACAGTTATGTCTGGGTTGGTTTTTATCATATCTATTATACTTAATAGTCTTTCTTCTGGACTTATTTTAACTTCCCCATAGCTTTGAGTGTCATTTTGGGTGACATTTTCGTGGTTTTGGGTGACATTTTGAGTGACATTCCAACCATTTTGACTCTCATATACGACATCTGTTTCTTGAGAGTCATCATAATTCCTATTATAGAGTGTAACTATAACTCCATTATCTGAAATACTAAAATGTGGTTGTTTATGAAAGCCTATATAATCTTCAAATATCCTTCTTACTCCTGTAGAATAATTTTCGATATAATCTGCTTTATCTAATGCATTTACAATAATAGGGTTTCTTTTAGCTGACATACCTTCTTTTATATTTTCTAATGTAAGTCCATCAGGTAGACTTCCAGGAGAAAATATTTGTACTCTATCATCATAAAACTCTATTTTAATATCTCCACTTAATGTCCAATCCCTATGGCAATAACAATTAACTATTGCTTCTCTTAATGCTCTTTTAGGATAATCAAGATATTCATCTCTTTGAGGTTTACCAGTTATCACTACTTTTTTTCTATTAGATAAATTAGCGAAATATAGCACATCATCAAGTTGTTTTATAATTGAACCACTAAATTCTTTTTTATCTAAAAAAGTAGTTACTGTTAAACCTTGAAATACTGCAAACTTAGTAATTGTTGGGTTTTCGTCACTTAAATATAGGGCTGCATTATTGAACTCTTTATTAGGTGTGTATAATTGTAAACCATATAAATCAAAGTTTAATCCTTTTTCTTTAAATATATTAGTAGCATAAGTAAAAGTTAAGTCTTGATTTAATGATACCAATCTTTCAAACTTATGAGATCTTGATTTATATATTAGCCTTTGGACTTCTTCAAAACTAGCTAATCTTTTAGTGCTACCAACTCTTATGAAAACTCCTTTTGAATTAAAACCTTCACCCTCTTTAAAAAAATATGGTTTATCAGTTCCACTTTTAACCTCAATTCTAAAAGGTTTTTCATTTGGATAGATATTAATTAAGTGGTTAACATTTGGTTCAAAAGCATCACTAATCCAATTAGATAATATTTCTTCCCATTCTTTATAGTATTTAACCTTATCTTCTAGTAATTTACCATTTTCATCAGCACCTAAAAGAATAGTTCCACCGTCACTATTTAGAAAAGAAACTATTTCAGCTTTTAAGTCTTTAGTTTTCTTAGGTATTTCTATTTTGTATTCTATTTTATTATCTTCTTTCATTAGTTGTCACCTAATTAATATTAGTAATAAAATAGAAAGTTTACTTTAATTAACAAATGCTGATCTTAAAACCTAATTGATTTAAAAAAGTACCCTTTCATTAGTGACTATAACTGAGGAAAGTTATATGCACATTATTGGATACTTTTTATATTAACATTTGAAATTAATTTTTCAATTCACCAATTCTTAAATTTAGAATGTTTTCTATATGACTAATCTTTTTCTTCTAGCTCTAATTCCGCCAATGGTTCTATTATGTATCTTGGCAATTTCGCTATTAGTTAGTCCTCTACTTACTTCATCAATTAACTGCTGCTCTTCCTCTTTAGTCCAAAGCTTAGGTAAATTTTCATTTGAATCTCTTATATATTCATATTCTCCTGGTTTAATCAACTCTCTATATTTATCAATGATTTCTAGAATAAATTTTCCGAATTGTTTGGTTTTTTTAGGACCAAAACCATAAACACTTAGTAAATCGTCGTTATCTTTAGGCATTTTTTTAATAAGATCATGTATTGAATTATCTTTGTAAATTAAATCTATTGGTTTTCTTAATTCTGTCTTAAGATTTTCTCTAAGTTCTTGTAATTCTATAAAAAGATTTTCAAAGTTTTGTTTTAGGTTCAATTGTTCCAGAACTTCTTCATTTTCCTTTTTCTTTAAGGTTACAATTGGTAAAACTATTAAATTTTCTTCTTCAGTTTCTTTTTTATACCAATAAACGATACTTTTAACTTGAGCTGATTCTATATCATAACCTTCAGCTTGTCTTTTATTAAGCAAATTTATAAATTTATTAGAAAATGATACAATCAACCTTCCGTAAGCTTTTAATCCGGTCTTACCAACTTCTAATTTATCGCTTGAGCGCATATTTAAAATTAATTTTTGTCGACTGATAAATTTATCCAGGTGAACATCTTCATAATTAAGCGGAATAACTAGTTCATCAGGGCTTTCATAATTCTTATTGTCAATTGTATATTTTAAATTAAACGCATTATATTTTTTAAATATATCTGTTTTTGTGTGAATATAAAGATTATTCTTAGCTCTTGTCATTGCAACATATAAGAGTCTAACATCTTGTTGTTTCAACGAAATAAAATCATTATAGATAAAAACGTTATCAAATTCTTTTCCTTTTGATTGATGCATAGTAGAAACAACAATTTCTGTTTGTTCATCAACAGAGAAATCTTCTTCTCTAGATTCATAGAGAAATTGTTTTAAATCAGAAGTATAAAGAGTCGGATACACTTCTTTAAAATTGTATAGTAGTTTCAAACAACTATCTAATAATTCACTTTCTTTAAATTCTTTTTTGAATCTATTTAATCCCTTAGACCATTCTTCCTCATTTATTCGCTTATTATTCTCAAAATAAGATAAGAAAGTTCTTAATTCTAATAAGTCGTATAATCGATAGTTAACTTCAGTTTGTAATAACTTGGCGTTTATTCCTTTTTTAGTAAGTTGAGTATAAATATTCAACGCCTGAATGTTTTCCCTAGTTAATATCGCTGTAGTTCCTTTAAGTTTTTGGGAAATTACATCTTCAACGATTGGTATAACTAAATCATCTGCGCTATATTCAGTTATTTCTAATGTTCCATTTTCATTATTGATTGGTTGAATTGGAGTTTTCTTAATTCTATCATTAATTCTTCTAACAAATCGATTAGTAAACCAAATTAAATTTTTCTTACTTCTATAATTAGTGACAAGCTCAAAAAATGTCGCGCCATAATCTTTATTTAGAGATTCAAAATATTTACTATTGGAATTACGGAATTCATAAATATTTTGATCACTATCGCCAACAGCTAATATTCTCATATCTGGATTTTTAATCATTAGCGCTTTGATTAGTTCAAATTCTGCTGCACTCATATCTTGAGCTTCATCTATGACTAGCATAGTTCTAGTGATTTTACTTAAATCAACTTCGTCATCCATGATTTTCTTAGCGGCCTCAGCAACTACGCGATCGCTTTTTTCAATAGTCCCTTCTATTTCTATTAACTCAAAGCAATAGCTGTGAAAAGTTGAGACTTTAATAAAATAACCCATATCACCAATTAAATTAATTAATCGAGTCTTAAATTCAATAGCTGCAGCATTTGAAAATGTTAAAGCCAAAACTTGAGATGCCTTAACATCTTCAAGTAAAGCAAGTGATGCAAGTTTATGAACTAATAATCTTGTCTTACCACTTCCTGGACCCGCAAATACTGTTATATACTGTGATGGATCTTTTATTATTTCAGATTGTTTTTCAGATAAATCATTAAAAATTCGATTATATTTTTCTTGTGTTTGAGAAATTTCTAATTGTTTTTTTCTATCTTTGTAGTATTTATTAAGAAATTTATCAAATGAAAGATTAAAATAATCACTAACAAATTGACTAGCCTTGTTATAATCTTCATCTAACATCTTTGCATAATCACCAACAATATGAATTTGCTCATTTTTATGTTTATAGTGGCTCTCTAAATGTTTATAGTCATCTTTTTTATATTGAATGTTTTGTTCCTCAACAAGTCTTTTAATTCTAATAGTATTATATAAGACGAAAAAGGCACCATCAACGCGTATAATTCTATTTTTAGTTAAAAAATGAAGTACTTGTTGAATCGTATCATAACTTGTTTGTTCATTAAATAAATCGCCTTTATAGTAATCTTGAATATCTTTAAGTGAGAAGTTAACAGGAACTTCTTTTTGATTTTCAAGACGAATTTTATTAGCTTCATCATATAAAAAATCTAAAATTCTATAAGCTAAATCGTAATGTTTCTCTCTTTCCTTTTTGATAATGTCAACGTGTTTACTCCAAGAATATCTATAGACATGTTTTCTAATTGATTTACCTTTATCTAAATATTTTTCTTGAACCAAATAGTTTATTAGTTGAATAATTTGATTTATATTAACTTTATATTTAAAATCCTCATCAATAAATTTTTCTACTATTTCTTTATAGTTAACTATAGTAACATCGTTGTCAATTATTTCATATAGATAATTTTCTAATTCAAATAATGTCGCAAGCTTATTTGAAAGTTTTCTTTGAGAATCATTACCAATATATGACTTAATGTCTAAATTATCTTCGATAACTCCAACTTCAGCTAACCAATTAATTATTTGAATAACTTGTTCTTTTTCCATTGATAATTGAATAGAAATATATTCCACTCTCGCTATTGGATCATCTCTATTAGTTTTTTTAACGGTTAACATTCTACTAATTATTTTTCTTGCTTCTTCTCCGTATTCTGTTAGTGAAGGAGATTTTTCAATATATCTCATCGCATCTTGAATGTTAGAAACTTTTAAACTAGTACCATAAACCGAAGGATTATTTTGTCCTCTGATTAAATATTCAGCTCTTTCTAGTTCATTAACCGCGGTTTTTACCTTTGTATCAATATCGAATTCGTCTTCATCCCAACCGGCTTCTCTAGCTAATTCTAATGGAGAAATGGTTAAATCTTTTCTTTTCCCAGTTAGTCTTTTAATCGCTTGCCATATCTGTTTGATTTCATCAATTGATAGTTTGCTTTGATTTAATAAATTAAAATGAACATTCAAATCATCTTCATTATATAAAATATAACAATGGGCTTGCATACTTTGATTTCTTCCTGCTCGCCCAGCTTCCTGTATATAATTTTCCAAAGAACTGGAAATATTATAATGGATTACATTTTTAACATCATCTTTATCAACACCCATACCAAAAGCTGTAGTAGCAACAATAATATTTACTTCCCCACTCATAAATTTATCTTGGTTGTTTTTCTTATCTTCTCGTTCTAACTGACCATGAAAATAAGTTGACGGATATCCATCTTCCGTTAATTTATTTGATAAATCTTCGGCTAATTGCGTTCTACTAACATAAATAATGGTCGGTTCTTTTGATTCTTCTAAGATGTTTCTTAATTTCTCGTATCTATCCCTTTCATCTTTAACCATCCGTACGTGATAAGATAAATTTTCTCGTGAACCGCTATAAATATGTTCCTTAAATTCTATGTCCAAATGCTTATTAAAGTACGATTTAATATCATCAATAACTTGTGGTTTAGCTGTAGCAGTAAAACACGACACAGGAATTGATTTTTGTTCATACTCATTTAATTTCTTAATAAATTTACCAATATATTGATAATCAATTCTGAAATCTTGACCCCATGTTGAAAAACAATGCGCTTCATCAATAACGAAACGAACAACGTTTCGTTTCTTTAACATTGTTTCTATACTTCTACTTCTTAACATTTCTGGTGAAATATATAGAATATGAGCTGTCCCATCTTCTAAATATTGATAAGCTTTTTTTCTTTCTATTGGACTTAATAATCCATTAATAGTAATTGCACTTGTAATACTATGTTTTTTCTCTAAATTGTCAATTTGATCTTTCATTAAAGCTTGAAGCGGAGAAATAACTACTGTTAGACCACCTATACTTCTTCCTTCGATTAATGCAGGCAGTTGGAAAGTAAGTGATTTTCCCCCTCCGGTTGGGAACACAACTAATAATGATTCATCATTAATTGCATCACGAACAGCTTCTCTTTGAATATCTCTACCTGAAAATTTACGAAAATCTTCATATCCAAAGAAATCATTAAGTGCTTTTTGTTCATTCAAATTAGTTTGACAGTAATCACAACTACCACAATTTATGTTTCTTAGTCGGTGTAAAATATTTTGCGTCTTTGGATATCTATAGTTAACCCATGGTGGCAAAATAGAATCATTAGTATATTTAATAATACTTAAAGCATAAGCTAATTCGATAGGATTATCCTTTATGATTTCTTTTATATCTGCGTTTTCACAAATAAAACCCTTGAAATAATCTCTAATTGTTTTAATCAAATTCCATGTACTTTTTCGATATTTAAGATACTTAAAAAATCCATCATATCTTTTATCCTTGCCCAGCAACTCATACAATATGATTTTCATATTTTCATCTAATTGATTAAATTTATCGACTAATTCAAAAAATAGATCCATCGATTTTTTAGCATCATTTACTGGATCATTGGAATCAGTCTCACTCCACTTGTCATTTTTAAGTAGTCTATGATACGGTTTTTTAGGATATAAAAGAGGAGACCATAATAAAGTATCAATCGCAATCATTTTATTTGGTTTACTAATATATTGTAAATCGTGTTCAAAAATATTGTGCCCAGCAATAAAAGAATATTTTTTAATAAAATCATAAAATTCAGAAAGATCATGGCCACTAAAAATAGCATTGGTATATGTAATAGCACCAATGTCTTTTGTTCTTTTTTTACCTGAAATTTCTAAATCAAAAAATACTATTCTGTTCATTGAGTCACCATTTCTTATAATATTCTTACTATAATTATAACATGTAGACTCTTATTAAAACTAAATCATGGGTATTTTGATATAATTCATATTATGAATATATAAAAACATTGTTGTTTTTATGTAGTCTAAATTTTATTTAACAGCATACACATCATTCATTGCTAGGATACATGACACCTTTACAATTTGAATTATCTAATTCTTAAAACCTCTTAACTTTATGTCCACTTTTTAGTTAACATTCCAATATTTTGTTTATTTTATGTGTCTACTTTGGAGGTATCATATCAGAAACTTGATTTTTTCTAAAGCTTATAAATTTCTATAATCGCTTTGTTGGCTTAATAAAGTCATTGCTAAAGTAAGATTTTTTTGACCTTATTATCGCTTAAAGGAGCCGTTTTTAAAGGCTTTAAAACGATAACTACTATATGAATCCATCAAGGTTAAAATGGAGTACTTCTTATATACTTTATAGGGAAAGTTGATACAACCAAAGGCATTTTCACAAAACTACTATAATTGATACTTTTAAGGGGAAACAAAGGAAAATTAAACATTTTTAAGACACTTGTTTTCCTTTTTTATGTTCGTTATCTGTTGAGTTGTTCAATGTTTACTTAAACTAAATACAACTTATAATTTACGGTTAGTGCAACTTGCTGCAACTTAGATTTCCTCCTTTTTCCACATAAAAGCTCTATTTTACGGCTTTTTCCTGTTAAAATAGGTGCAAAACACATTTTTTGCAACTTACTGCAACTTAAATTATGCCCAAAACGGTTTATATTTCATATATCTAGGTGCTGTATTTTCATCAACTGGTTTAATAAGTTCTGCTTCTAATGTATCTTTTATAATTCTTGAAGCTTTATATTTGTCTTTGTCACTAATATCAAATGCTTCACGAACAATATTATTAGTTAGGCTTTCGCCATTTACATATACTAAAGAAGCAAGCATATAACATGTTCTTATTCTATCCTCTTTACTTGTTAATTCAAAAGGAACTTTATGATATAGTGTTACTTTGGTAAACATATCATTTTGATTTTCAATTTTAGGAGCCAACATTGAGTTTTTACTTGTAGCATCAACAATTTTGTCAAAACCACTTCCTCTTTCTTCGCATATACCACACTTATGCATAAATCCTGCTAAAATTTCATTTCTTGAAATTGGAACAGTATCGACAAATCTTTCAATCAAAACCAATGGAGAACCAGGATTTGAAAATTCTATTCTGTTTTCAAATAATTCAATCATCGGATTTGTTCCTTTTTGCTCAAAATCTTGATGAATAATAGTATTTGCAATTAACTCACGAATAGCTATTTCAGGATAACTAAGTTTTGCTGTTGTAGTAGCATTTTCTATGATTTCTTCTTGAGGAATAATTGTTAAAACATATTCAACAATTTTATTATATGATATTGCATATCCTTCATTAAATACTTTTTCTCTAATTGTCTCAAGCCTACTATTACCTTTATACCAGATTATTCTTACAGATTTACGAACCAATTTATCAAAATCATTTAAATCTTTAGATAGAACTAAAGCACCCAAATTAGTAATATCATAATTTCCCAAATCATTTCTTTTTATAAATTTTTCATTCGTAAAGTCTTCTATTATTTTATTATTATTTTCTGGAAATACAAATCCCATTTTTTCATAATAACCAGCAATATTCAGTAATTGGAGCATATCATCTGATGGTAAGTTTTCTTTTGCAATTCTTAATTCAAAAGGAATAGTATCAAACATTCGCCATAAAGCACGTTCCTTATCAGGGTAATCTTTTAGTTTTTTCTTATTTGCGCCAATTCTTATATATTCGATACCACCAAATTTAATTGGTTGTTTTCCGCACATGGAATCTCAAGTAATGTCACATTTTCATTATCTATTACAGTTTCATAAAATCTAAAATCAATTCTTGGCTCTACCATGTGAGAAAGCCATAATTCAAGGTCCTCTGCACCTTTTTTAGTTTCTTTATAATTAAATGTAGTTCCTTCAATTTTATGTGTTTCATCGTTAACTCCCCATATCAAATATGCCTTAGGTCTACCACATAAAGTTGCGGAATTTCCAAGAGCAGATATGTACTCCCCTATCATTTGAGGATCACTGTTATTATGTTTAAACTCTATCCACTCTGTTTCACTGGGTAACGCGAGCAATTCCCTAATTAAATTATTCAAATATTCTTTGCTTATCATAAATAACCTAATTCCTTTACTTTTAAAAATTGTTACTTTTATATTGAATTAACAACACATATGTTTTCATAATCTCAATCCCCTTAATAATAGAAAAAAGTTATCTATTTTACTTTAATTCATTAAATAATAATTGAGTTACCTACAATAAAAAAGACGTCTAATATCATCAGACATCTTATTATATTTACTATTTAGAGTTCAACTCCTGTTGATGGAGTCATTATTGACCTTAATGGGACAGGCTCAAAAAATGGAAAAAAGCCTAACTGGTTAATTTTTACCCTCTTGTTCTCTTTTGGTTATTCTTATATACTTTTGAGAGAACTCCACAGAAAGTTGGTAACAGTGCTTAACTTGTTAATTTTTACCTTTTAGGGAATAATAAGGGAATTAAAGGGAAAATAGAGACCTAAAAAAATTATATATATATTTCAATAGTTAACTCCTAATTTGTATGTGATGTTTTTTCAATTTTAGAAATTTTTCTATCTCTCCAAAATTTTCATTTATATCCAGTGATTTCATAAATACCAATTATATTTTTGACAAGTCTACTTTTAAATCATATCCGCTCGCATTATCAACCATTGCTTTGGCTTTATCAAATTCATTAGATGTGTATAAGCAAAAAAAATTATTATACTCTTTAGTTCCAGATTTAAAACTAACAATTTTTGCGCTTTTAATGGATTCATCTGAAAAATCTATTTCCCCTTTATATTCAATATGTTTGTATTTTGCGAGAATACCCAAAAAGTCAACTTCTTTTTCCACGATTTTAAAGTTTTCATAGAGAGAACTGTTGATAAACACTTCAATCCTAACGAAAGTATACGCATATTTATCTTTGGAATAATAAATAGCATCATAAAAGTGCTCATCATCAACTATATAAATAATTCCATCTTCGCTTTGTTGTAAGTTTTTTTCTCCTTGTATGAGTTTTTGGTTAAATATTATTCCTTCTATATTTTTACTTTTTGTACCATGATAATACACTTTATAATCATTTCTTTTTTTCATACAAAAACACATTATATCTCTTCCTTTCATAAAATTATGCTCTTTTTATTTTGGTGCAGGAACGCCTCTAATGGAAATAGTTCTATTTTTTACAAGAAATCTATATCTATTAATTAAATTATAATCTAGCAGATATGGATTACCAGATGATCCCTTGAGCAATGATATCAGTTCCCTTAAATCTAAAATATGAAAATAAGCACCTGTTTTATGTGTTGCTTGAAGTAATTTATCTACTACTTCGCTATAATCATCCAACATCAAAAGTTCAGTTACTAGAATAATACAATGAGGGGGGTTCTTTCGGCTAATAATAAGTTCTTGCCCCCTTTGATTCGTAATTAACTCTCCATTTTTAAAAACTTTTGTAGCACCTACTAATTGATTTATGGCTTTCTTTATTTGTTTTTTTAAGTTCTTAACACGCCTATCCATATCTAGAGTAATGCCGGCATTTAAAACTGATAAATCTTTAGCTTCAAATAAAAACGACCCACATTCGTAAAACGACAACACATCTACAAACTCTCTTCTCTTTTCTCCGCTTATTGTTTGAGGATTCTTGTATAATGTTGTTGGAAAAACAGACTGCAAAGAAACCCAAATAATTCGCTCAAATGTTTCTCCCTCATCTTTATCATCAATTGAAACGGATTCCAAATTTTCAAAGCCAAAAAAATGAAGATTATTAATTGTCCATTTATCAATTTTAGGTTCTATTTTAATTATTGGTATTAAGGGTGCATTTGCATATCTAATTACCCCTTCGATAGAATTACAAAAGCAATCTAAAGCATAATTTGTCTCTTCGGTATGAGGTCCAACATATAACTTGCCAATATCGCCCATAAAATCAATCAATTTGTTTGAGTCAGTTTCTATTATTTCACAGTTAGTCCATGCAACGCAAAAATCAGCTTCATTAAATAAAAATAATGGAAATTTTCTTTTTTTTAGAACTTGAAGTAAAGCTTCATGTTGATCAAATTCATGTTGTATTCCTGAAACAAGTACTCCTTTTTCTGGTATATCCTTAATTTCTACACCAGTACAAAAATATATATCCTTTTTACCAAAAGTTAGCGTTAAAGGGCATCCCATTATTAAAGATTTTATTGTTAAGGTAGGCACTTTAATTAAAACAGCTAGTTCTTCTCCTCCATTTGCAAAAGAATACCAGATACTAGCATTTTCAGAATACATTTCCTTTCTTATTTTTTCACTTGGAATGTGCATTTGCATCACCTTTCTTTAACATTTTGAAATTGAATTTTCACTATTGAGCTTTACTTTTGGACTGAAATAAAGACTAAAATAATAAGGATATTCAATCTGTTTTAATTTTATAAATGTATCCCAAGAATAATTTTTATAACTCATATTTTCATATTTATTATACACATTTACATATTTTAAATACAACTTTTTAATAGAATAAAGTTTGTCTTTATATCATACAATGTTTTAAAATACACATAAATATGAAGTGTTTTTTAACTTGCTGGAAACATAAAATAATAAAGATAAAGACGTTCCTTTGCTATTTTAAATTATCTAATAATATCTTTTAAATTATTTTTCTGCATCGTTACTGTGATCAATATTTTTTTAAACATTTTAACCATGAGAACCTTTGTCTTTTATTGTGAAAGATGCTATAATCATCAACGAGGTGTTACGATGAATTTTATAGATGAAACTGATAAGAAAATATTAAAGGAATTTGAACAATTACCTTCTGGATTTTGGGATTTTTATGATTCATCAACTGATGAATTAATACATGGTCTACATAATTATCCTGCAGTAATGATTTATCCTATAAGCAGAACCATACTAAATATAGTTTCAAAATATAGAAAAATTAATTGTTTGTTCGACCCATTTGTAGGCTCAGGAACTGTACTTGTTGAAGGGCAAATTAAAAATATACCTTATGTAATCGGTAATGATTTAAATCCATTGGCTAGATTGATTACATGTGCAAAAACAACCATGCTAAATGATGATGACATTGATTCTATAAAAATAATACAAAAGAAAATAAGTAAAAAATTACTTAAGTTAAATCCTGTTATTATTGGATTTGACAAGCATATAAAGTCCAATTATGATATATCTTCAAAAACAGGTTGGGCAAATAATGCCGAAGAAATGACAAATAATTTTTTACACGAAAAAAATATAAAATTAGTAATAAATAATCCTTTTAAAAACTTAGGTTATTGGTTTTCGCCTAGTACTATTATTCCACTTCAAATAATTAAAAATGAAATTTCTTTAACTAAAGACTCTAAAATAAATGCTATGTTAAATTGTACATTTAGTGAATTAGTCCGATTTGTTTCAAATACAAGAAATAGTGAATTTAAGCTTTATAGAATGAAGAAAGAAAAAGTCTATGACATTTTCTTTGATGTCGAAAAGGAATTTAATAGAATTTTAGAAAAAAACATTGGAAAAATGCAAGAATATGTCCAAAACATTAATTCTAACAGTATTATTTCTGTTTACTCAGAAGACGCTCAATCATTAGATTCAATTAAAGACGAAAGCGTAGACATTGTAATAACTTCTCCGCCTTACGGAGATAGTCATACTACTGTAGCATATGGACAATTTAGCAAACTAAGCTCACAATGGCTTGGCTTAATAGAAAACGAAAACATTGACGCTTTACTTCTAGGTGGAAGAAAACAAAAAAATTATGATTTAAAATCATTAAAAAGTGCAAAATTAGAATCAACCATTAACCAATTATTAGAGATAGATAAAAAAAGAGCTAATGAAGTTTTATCATTTTACTGTGATTTAGATAAAACAATTGAAAAAATCGCTTTAAAAACGAAGAAAAATGGGTATCAATTTTGGGTAGTTGGTAATAGAACAGTTAAAAAAACATTATTAGAAACTGATGTAATTATTTCTGAATTGGCAGAAAAATATGGTTTAAAGTTATTAAGAAAAGATTATAGAAAAATTTCTAATAAAGTCATGCCTTTACTTAATTCACCAACTAATGTTGCTGGTGATACCATAACAACAATGGCAAACGAAATCATTCTATTTTTTAAGAAAATATGAAAAACTCCCGGGTTTATACCTGGGAGTTTTCATTATCTAGTCTTATTTTTTCACTGTATAAAAGATGTTGGTCTGAATCCTTGATTCTAAATCCTGTACCATGATCATGAGCAGAACCATCGGCGTATTGCCCAATCCTAATATCTACACGAATTATTCCACGTCTTATTAATTCAATTATATTTTCGTCATCAATACCTTTTAATAGATAAGCTTCAGTATATTTGAATTCTTCATTTTTCCCTTTTCCTCTATTTTCAGCTCTAACGTAAATAAATGATTTACCTAATTTTTGTGAAACCAATTGTTTAATTGTTTCTAGTGGCCAGTATGGTTCTTCAATACCGAAGTTAGAAATTAACGTAATAGCTTCTAGTGGGCCATGAATAGTTTCAAAAGCCTCAATATATTCCGGTCTTAATGTGTTACCAGTATCAAAAATTTCAGTATTTACACCGGATTTTAGAGTAGCATATAAAACCTTTTTTTGAGGGTTCTTTGATTTGGGGCTCCGATATCCAAACTTATTTAATAAAACACTATTAATTCCTCTTGGTTCAGGAGATTTAGTCATAAGAGTTAACATTGAGTTAGAATCAATTCTGCGTGATTTTAATTCATAAGAACCAAAGTCTGGTCCTTGTATGTTATTCTCAGTTATGCCTAATAAATCTTCAAGTGTCTTTCCAACACCCGTATTACCAGAACGATGTGTTTTAATCCATCCCATTTTTTTGATTTCTTCAAATTTTTCAATAAACTCTTTTAAATGTTCAACATCATGCATAATTGCACCTCCTATATTATTTATCGCAAATGTCTCTTAATGGTATCATCTTCCTATTAATATTTTTTTATTGAATATTTTCTAAAAAAATACACTTTCATCTTATTAAAATCTAATTTTAATTATTTTTGATATAAATTATCCATGTTTATTATACCTTTTAATATCTTTCTAAATCAAGTTTTTGTTAAAATAAAGTTCGACTCCCTACCGCATAAGAAATTTTTATTGAGTTCGACTCCCTACCATGTTATGATACAAAATGCATAAAAAAACTGCTCTGAATGTGTAATTTTATCTAAAGCAGTTTCTATTTTTAATTTACTTTTTGGCTTAATAAAGCCATTCTTATCAACTTACTAATCAAAGATAAGTTTGGAGCCATCTTTTTCCTTAAAGGGATTGGTTTTTCCGTTTCAACTGTGTAAAACTGCTAACATTTGGCCGTCAAAGGGAAAATAAGGCATTTTCATATACTTTTGAGGTGTATTCCAGCGGACAATTGAGTATTTTGCCTAAACTGGTGTTTTTTGTCCATCAAAGGGGAAATAGAGTGCTTTTAGGGTATTTTAGAGGAAAATTAAACCCGTATTTTAATTATATTTATAATACACTTCATTTACAGCTTCTATATAACATATGAAAGAAGGGTGATCATAATCATTCCCTTTAAGATACATATTTTTCTTATCTAGATAAGTCTCTCTTAATTCTCCCCATTTATTATTATCTTTCAACCATTTAATTCGTTTATCTAATCCCTTAGATTTAGGGATTTCATTCCAATACCATTCATCATGAAATACAATCCCAGTTTTTTTATGTATTAACCTATATAAATTACCGCTTCCATCTCTCTTAGTAATCGCTAAATCAATGCTAAATGAAGTTTGATTCCCTTTTGTAAAGTGCATCTTATTTGTTGTTAATGCTGATGTGGAATCTTGACAATCTTCCCAGTTATTTCTGTTTAAAACTTCATTAAATACTTTTTGGACATAATCTTTAATTTCTTTTCCATTATTTATATCACACTTTGATTCAATAACATCCAAATTATAATCTAAATCAATTGGATTATTAGCGTTTTGTGTGATAAGATTTCTAGCTCCACTTCCAACCAAATATGCTTTTACATTCAAGAAATCATCTTTGTTTATTTCTTGAACTAATTGATTAACAATATCCGAGCATAATTTTCTCATTCTTCCTAAAAATTCTTTGTCTTCAATAAAATGATACATATTTATCAACTCCTAAATGTTTTTCCCCATTGCCTTCCATTTAGTTTCCTAAATCGTTAAATTATACAATATCCTTTAATTATTTTCAACCAGTTTTTCTTTTTTTTACAATTGATTAAATAACAACTAAAATTACTCTTTGTTTCATATTATTTTTTTAATATTATCCCGAAATTATTACCATCTATCATATCTATCAAAATTACTTTTTGAATGTTTAGTAAAAAAAGCAACGACGCCAGCTATAGCTGAACCAATAAGTATCAGTATACCTAATAAAATCATTAAATCTCCTGTCTCATTTGTCTTTTGGATAAGACCATTTAAAAAAGCAAAAGCATGATCATCATGAAACTCTTCATTTTTTCTAATAAAACTACCCAAAACTATTAAAACAACTCCTATGATACTAAATACTCCTACCAAAGGCAAAACAATATTAATCGTGTTTTCTTGTTTAAATAATGAATAATTTTTTCTTCTTTTCTTTTTCATGAAACTCCTCCATTAAATGCATTTTTTAACAAAAACTCTGAGATTTAATATTATTAATTTGAAATATCTTTTTCAAATCTAATCATTTATTTTGTGTTTCTGTTCTTGTTTTTCTAATTTATAGTAAAGTATTTTTTCACTATTATATTGGACTTTATATTTGATAAACAAATTAACAATCAAGTATTTTTTTGAAATTAATTCAAATATTTCTTCGCGGTTCAACATAATACCGCTTTTGCTATTGGATGTTTCCGAATATTTATAAAATCCGTTGACAAGTCTAAAGTCTCTATCTATAATGGTGTTTACTTCTTCTGAACTCAATGTTCTTACAAATGATTGCTCTTCTAAATATTCAACATTAATTTTAATTGCTCCTTTTTTATAAAATAATCCCCTTGGAAGCCATACTCCTGATTCATTAGGAATTTTGTTAACATCATTAATTAATTTCTTTTTATCTTCATTAGTATTAAAATCATATACATATTCTGTTTTATAATTCGGATTAAAAGAAAGAATATTATTAAGTACATCTTCACTATATTGACTAATATTATATTCGAAATTTTTAACTTCCTTATTATTCTTAAAATCGAATAAAATCAATCTATCCAGCGCTCTTGGCATGTCATCAATATACATCTTCAAAAGTTTTTCAGTATGTAATGATTCAACTATATAGGAATAGAAAACAGGTTTAACATCTTTTAATTCTATAGTAGTATCTCTAAAAGGTTGTCTTTCGATAGCTTCTACCATTCCTTTGGAAAGCATGCTCTTATATTTAATAAAGTCTTCTTCTGTTTTAATTGAATCTTTATATTTTCCTATTGCTTTTTCTTTCATTCTTTTATTAGAAAATTCTTTTAGATAATTAACCACCATTGAATTTACATACCTATTTTCCATTCCAAAAAAATCTAAAATAGACGTGTCTAATTTTGTTTTAAGTTCATTGTCTTCAAACCATTCGTTGCTTAATATTGAAGCCAGTCTATCTAGGTTTTCTTCAGATAAGCTAGGAATTTTAAATTGGGTTTCTTTGTTAAACATATAGGCTGAAAGATACTCGCTATTAATTACATAACCTATCCACCAATTAAAAAATAAATCTTTATTAAATGATTTTGATAAAGTTGAAGAATAAACACTTCTTTTTTCAGGAAAATACCAATTCGAATAAGGCTTTTGTGTGTCAAATATATTCAGCAATTCAACTAATATATTATTTATTTCCTCTAAGTCAGCAAACTCAAGTTTTCTGTTCATGACAGTTTTCCAAGAATTACCATACAAATTAGAGAATTTATTTTCATAATTTAAAAACTCCTTAATTTTGTCTTTAAATTCTGACGAAACATATGGTTCTAACTCATATAGATAATATAAATAAATAGATACAAAAACCATATATTCAATAGGCCCACTTATCACATTATTAGATAAGTAAACTTGATCCCTTAATAATTTGATAAACCAATCTTCTTCTGATGACAGGGTGGTTGTCAGCATCATATTCAATATTTTGTAGTTGTCAACTAATTTTTGTTTGTTTTCTTTAGAAAAAATTATTGCCCAAAAAATTGAGGATAATAAATCGCCAAACTGCTTTTCATATTTTTGTTTTAAACCCAGTTTATTTAAAATATCTCTTAATGAAAATAGTGAGCGAGTTAAATGATACAAATATTCTTCTCCTTTATAAATTGCAACTATGTTTGTATCATTCTGACTGATTATAAAGTCAATATTTTCAAAAGCTTTATCAATAACATCAACTATTGCAAATTCATTTATTTTAAAATCATTTTCGCTTGTTTTTCCTAAATAATTTTCTCTATATCTCCACAAATAGTAATTTTGTATATCTAGTAAATTATCAAAAAGTTTCTTATCACTTTCACTATTTTTAGGGTCCTTGAGTATATTGTATGTATACAATATGTTCTTTTTATTTATCAAATAAAATACCACGACAAGTATTTTTTTGTCTTTTTTAGGATCGTTATATTTTGATAAATTATAATGGACATTTATTCTTATAATCTTTTCGATTCTTCTTTCATTATGGGTTAATAAAGGAATCTCTTGAAATAAAAAAAGTAAACTATAAATTAAAGCTATTACAGAGGCAACTAAAATCACCAAATATAAACCAAACATAACTGAAATAGAATAAATAGCAAAAATAAATAGGGCTATTATTAGCATATGTAAAAAACTATATTTCCCAGATTTCTCGAATTTTCTAAACTCATTCTTTTCCAGTCCATATATTTTATCTTTAGGTAAAGAAAGAACTATAGAAAGAATGTTTAAAACTAATGGTAATACAACTATAACAACATTTATAGAATAATCAAAAAATAATTTGGATTTTATAAAATCGTTAATTTTATTATTAAAAATACAATTCAAAATTGTTGCGATACCTATAATTAAAAAACAAATTATATCAAATAAATTGATTTTTAATTTATTTTTAAAAACACTAAACACATTATTTTCTCCCATTTCAATAACCTCTTTTATTTTTCATATTGTTATATATTTCAAATTAATATGTGCATTTGCCACAATTTGATTTATTTTCCTTTCTTCCTTTTTATCTTTTCTTTTTCTTCATTCACATCAAAACCATTATTTGACATAAAAGAATAAAAATGAACCATTGCAGGAATGCCTAAATTGTTGCGTACGCTCGTAGTAATGAATTTTTCAAATTCAACTGTTTTATTCGGGAAAATTTCTTCCAAAAGTTTTAACCCATTATAACTTATTTTTTTACTATTAGGATTTCTTAAAAAAATATTTATGGACTTAGAAATATCCCAAGCTGAACAATCTTCTCTTTCATTTAATGTTAAAGCATTTGATAATATAATCATATTTACTTTATTATACATTTTTTTATTTAATTTCTTTTCTCTAATAATTTTACCATCAACCTTAAATTGAAAGCAACTTACATCACTATGTGGATGAAAAAATCCCGTTTTATAATTTACAATATAATTCCAATATGAAATCATCTCGGTAGTTGTTGAATTAATAAAAAGTATATTTAATTCAATTGAACTGGGATCACCGAATTTATCTTGAGCGTTTAACAGGCAACTCTTAATTTTATTATCTGTTAAATTTCTTATTTGAATTGATTTATATTCGGTTGCTTCTAAATATTCGGATATCATAGATTTTAATTCATTCATTTTTTCATCATGTTCTTTTTTTTCGACTTGACGAAAAATTGATGAAATTCTAAGCGTATCATCTTTTAAACTCCAATCAAACTCTGGCGATTTTATCTCAATATTGAAATTAATTCCCGAAAAATTAAAACAGACATCTACATTTTTATCATTAGAAGGATTTTTGTTTTTCTCTATTTCAAAATTAATATTCTTCTTATTTAGTAAAAAATATAACATAAATTCTGAAATTGTTTGATTATATGAAAAATATGGATTATTATTATCCAATGTCAATAATTGAATTATTTTGGAATCATCAACATTTCTCAAAGAGCAAACATTATCAATAAATTTTTGTGTATATTGTGAACTTATATTATCCATTAAGGGATTTGAGACCCTCATATTACTTATTATATTAGTAACACTCTCTATATTCATTTTTTAGTACCCTCCTTCTATCTTACTTATGTTATATTAACAATAGCTTATTACGTAAAAATTCCTATCATCGTATTTATTATACTTTCTAATTACCTTCAAAATCAACTTTTTAAACAAAATTGGTTCGTTCTCATATCATGATTAATGTTTTTATGAAAAAAGCCTCAGAAACACGAATTTTTCTGAGGCTTATAAAACTCTATAATCGCTTTGTTGGCTTAATAAAGCCATTACTAAAGTAAGATTTATTTGGAGCCATCTTTTTCCTTAAAGGGATTGGTTTTTCCGTTTCAACTGTGTAAAACTGCTAACATTTGGCCGTCAAAGGGAAAATAAGGCGTTTTCATATACTTTTGAGGTGTATTCCAGCGGACAATTGAGTATTTTGCCTAAACTGGTGCTTTTTGTCCATCAATGGGAAAA
Organism: Acholeplasmataceae bacterium; assembly: GCA_050953825.1. Classification (GTDB taxonomy): domain Bacteria; phylum Bacillota_I; class Bacilli_A; order Acholeplasmatales; family Acholeplasmataceae; genus DUQW01. The sequence continues at coordinate 71,316 of JBMNNF010000013.1, forward strand.
CGGCATACTTTTGGGGTATATTGGAGGAAAATTAAAAGCTTAATTTTATCTTCAAAATTTAATGGTATTTGTATAAACTATATTATTAAGTCATTTAATATTTCTTCAATTTGATTTTTAATATCATAAAATGAATAATTATTATCAAAATCTACCTTTTTTAGTTTATCAAAGATGTTAAGTGCATCAATTTTCTTTTTATATTCAGATAAATTTATGCCAATAAATTTATCTACATCAACAAACATTTGTATCATGTGATATAGTAATACCTTTTTTGACATATCTTTGAAAAACTTATCTTTATTACTTAATTCAGCCAATAAATTTAGAATCATTCTGACTGTAGCAAGATTTTTTATATATGGTATTAATCCTGAAATTGCTGATAAATTAATAATATGTAGTGCTTGAATTGTTAAAGCAGTAAATGTTTTAAAAAATAAATCCGCATCATTTTTATATCTAACCTTTTTAATAACATCGGCTTGTTTTACATTTTCTATTCTCTCAGCTAATGTCATATCTGAAGTATCAATATCTGTAAGATAAAAATTTTGTATTATATTAGGAATAATATATTTTTCAACATCTTTAATTGTACTACATTTAGATAAAAAATCTTCTATATTGCTAATACCATTAAACATTGATATAAAGTATGAATTTGATAATTCAACAAGTTCGTTATTATCAAATTTAGAATATACCAATCTTATAGGAACTACCCAAATTAGATGATTAGTTTTCTCCATAAGTGTTATTGTATCTTCAATAACATCAATACTTTTTTTATAGATATATTCGGAAAACTCGTTGTTGGAATCATCACTAATTTCAAGTAAAATAAATAAAGGATCATCAAAAACATGATATTCCCCACATAATAACAAAGAATACTCTTCGTATGTAGACACATCAAACTTTGTTATTGCAGTAAAAAAAGTAATATTGTTGTCTGATAAAAGATATTCAAAAATCAACTCTATTTTATCTTCCCTTTTTAGCCAAAATTGTTTTATTTCGTCTAACAACAAATACGCATTATCTCTAGAAATTATATTGTACATTTTATGCAAAATTTGTAAGTATTCTTTTTGTATATTAATCATTAAATTTATTAAAAAGTTATCTTTCATAACAGTTTCTCCGGAATAGGATAAATAGTATTTAAGAATTTTAAAGTCTTATTCATAATGTCTTTGCAATCATTCCAAACATTTGGTAATTTTTGTTTGTCTTCGTAATCAATCCCATGATGATATTTATGTGCAGGATTATTACATATTAATGAAACCGATTCTCTAATTGCTCCCCACAATCCATGTTCATATTGAGAATCATAGTCATAATAAAAATCATATAGATCCTTTTCTCCAACAATGTCCGCTTTAATTCTAATATTTATTTTATCAAAATATCGTGTATCCAAATCCAAAAATCTTGAATCAGTTTCGCTACTTATAATTGTGTTTATATAATTTACATCAAAATGTGAGTTCCTCGGAACATTTCTGTTTGTATCTTTATATTTTGTCAATATAAGATTCATTTGACCAAATCCATATGAAATAAAATCATTCCAAATATTTAGGTGGTTACTCTCTTCTTTAACAAGATATTTCATCATAATATAGTTTTCTATTATGTTTCTTATAATTCCTCTTCCTGATATTTCATTGAATAAATTGTGTTCCACTAACTCAATTATTCTTTTATAAGAATAACAATAAATAGATATTAATACTTCCATTTTCTTATCAAGAGGATAAAAATTAATAAACATATCATTGTAATATTTTGCGATATTTTTCAGTTTTTCAATAAATTGTTTTGCTTCACCTAAATCAATTTCTTTACTTCTATCTACAATATATAGTTCACATTTAGTCATTTCGCTAATTTCCCCCCAAAACATATTATTAAAATTAACATCAAATTTAACTTGACTACTAATAGCACTTTCGGTAGTTCTAATACTAGGTCTCCACAATTTCATTATATCTTCCGAATGAGGTGTTTTATGATAATTTAACAAACTTTCAATTAATGGGTCTCCTTTTGCAAATGATATTTTTTTTGCAAAAACAGCATTCCAAATTATTAAAAATCTTAAATCAGTAGATATTTCGCTTTGATGGTCATATGTATCCCTAATTATTTCTAATATTATGTTTTTCCTGTTAATAAAGTTATTTTTTACAAAAAAATGTTTAGCGAATATGGGATAATTAGAATAAGTAAAAATTAAAGTAAGCGGATATAAAACTTCTGCATCAACTAATGTCTTTATATATTCAAAAAGTTCTTCTTGTTTTTCATCTTCTAATTCCAAAATATCTAGAAAAATGATTGAATGGGTATTTAATTGTTCATTTATAAACTTTATAATCTTTCCGCAAATTTCTAAGCCATTGTTATGCCCATATTTTTTCACTATCAAAGCAAGCCAAAGAAATGATGGCAATCTTTCATAATTCCAATTACCAAATGAAAAATTAACCATTTCTTTGAGAACAGTAAAAGGAGCTTTAAAAACACCTTTTTTAAACTGGTATTTACCAAAAATATCGTCTGACAATAATATCCCCCCATTAATCAACTGATTATATATTTTAATTTATTATTGAATTATAACATTTTTTGAATTTACACAAAGCAAATTAGTCATAAACTATGCTTCCTATGTAAAATATTTATTTTTTAAAAACATTATTTCGATGCCATCTGATAAACTCTAAATCCGGTAGTTTTCCTCCATATGTATTTATTCTACAACCATCATATTTATATAAATATTTTTTTAGTACATCATCTCCCACTATCTTTTCTGAAACAATAATTTTAAAATTATCATCAAAAGATATATATCTTTTATCAAATGCTTTATCTAAAAGAGACGATAAACATAATCCATTTTTGAGATTAATTCTATTATTGGCATCCTTACTCCAAGGAACAATGTGAGAGGCCACTAAAAAGTCAGATGTAGATATACCAGTAATACAACACTTATATCTGTAATTTAATTTTACTGCTTGTGCGAAAACTGCTTGTGCTGCTCCTCGTGTTTTAGTGTATCCCTCTTGATCAGGAACATAATATTCTTCTTGTTGTTGCTGTTGGTAAATTTCTTTTTCAATATTAGTGTAATCATAATCTTGTTCAATAATTCCGTATTTAGCTTCAACAATACTCAGCGTATTTTGTAAATTTAGTAATCCTACAAAATCTTCTTTCGTTATTTGGGTCATTCCATATTGATGTGTAAAATTTAGCCAATTGTCTCCTCTTTTTTTAAAGGTCCACTCAAAAGTTTCTAAATCTGTTCTAGTAAGATACTTGCCAAAAAGTAATCCCGAAGTAATTTCGGCATAGACTTCGTTTTCACCTATTATATTTGAAATTTTTCCAGAACCGAAATAATAAAAATCTCCTGTTTCAGATTTTTCCCCTCCGGGTCTTCTATATATAAATAAATCCTTAGGCCTTACTTTATTATATTTATTTATTTCCCAAGAATATTTTTCAAAATCAACATCAATGGCGTTGTATGAATAAGTATCTAGGATAAAATATCTTGTATCCTTATTTGCTAATTCATTTTTATATATTTCTCTATAATCCATAGTTTTACCCCCATCTTCGTAATCAATTATATTATAACAAGTTTATTTATATTTTTCATTTCTATTTTCTTGACTCTAACTATTACTTGAATTGAAATTCAAATAACACTCTTTAATATGTTAGGGGCAATTACTATATCAATCCGAAACCGCCGTGCGTCGAATTGATTTTTTTTCGTTTATTCATTGGCATTTTGAATTAAATATTATATTTTTATATTAAGTCCCCAAGTTCAAGAAAGGAGTGAAAAATTATGGGACGAGAATATCATTTAACATTACCTGAAAGAATATTAATTCAAAGTTTAATTGAAAATGGTAATACCGCAACAGAAATCGCAACATCTTTAAAACGAACCGTTACTACTATCAGACGAGAGGTAAAACAAAACCGTTACATGTACAAAAACGAAACTTATAAATTTATGAATAATAATCCGGTAAAATGCCATAAACTTGATAGGTTTCCCTATACATGTATCTTTTGTCCAAAATCTAAAAATGGCAGTTGCCTATCATCTGAGAAAGCTAAATACATAGCCGAAAAAGCCCATGAATATTACCGGATTAGAAACAGAAATTCAAAAAGGGGAATTCACCTACCTTTTGAAAAAGTGATAGAGCTTGAAGAAATTATTGAAGACGGTATTCAAAGAGGGCTTTCAGTAGGTCATATCGTTAGGACTAATGATCTAGATGTAACCGAACGAACGGTATACCGATATATCGATGATGGAATTATTAAAGTATCACAAGCCAAAATGCCACTTAAGGTCCGTAGAAAGCCAAGAAAGAAAAAGATAAAGAGTGAAATATTTGACCCTAGGTTATCCTTTAGAACTTACACAGACTATATAAATTATATATCTCAAAATAATATAATCGATATTTTTGAGATGGACTGTGTAGAAGGAAAGAAAAGTGATAGTCAAGTATTTTTAACTCTAATTCACGAAAGGTCTGGGTTCATGATAGCAAGAATTTTACCAGAACATACACAAAAAGAGGTAAAAAGAGCTCTTGATAAAATTGAAAAACAAATAGGAAACGAAAGTTTCAAAAAGATTTTCAAAGTTATTCTAACTGATAGGGGTCATGAATTTCAAAATTTTGAAGCAATTGAAAGTAGTGTAGCAACAAAAGAAAAAAGGACGCAAGTATTCTACTGCGACCCAAATAGTGCTTATCAAAAGGGAACAATTGAACAATCACATACTTTATTAAGACGAGTTTTCCCTAAAGGAAGATCTATTGATAATGTAACACAAGACGAGTTAAATCTAGCCATATCCTCTATTAACACACTAACAAGAGTTAAATTAGGCGGGCAATCTCCATACCAAGTCTTCACTAGAAGATTTGGAGAAGATACGGCTAGAAAACTCGGTATCGAGAAAATAAATCTTGATGAATTAACAATCAAAAACAGACTTTTTAATAAGAAGTAAAATCATCAATTTGAACTAACTTGGGGACAAACTAAATAGGGCAATTACTTTTTCAAGAGGCAATTACTCCGTTTTTAACATGCCCAAATATTATTCATTTCTCACCAATAATTTATCAAGTTTTAATACTAAATACAAGAGGATTATTTGAATTTTACTTTTCCCTTCTTTTTATGAAGCAATTACTATGTCAAAAAGTGCAATTTCGATAACAGGGCAATTACTTTTTCAATTCACCACTATAACTATTATTAGGATTTATTATAAAATCTTTGTTTGAAAACTTAAATTTATTTTATTATCAATATTTTGGGTCCTTACTCGTATTATGATAAAAATAAAGGTCGGCTCGGACACCTGTTGAGTTTACAAAAGCCAATCGGGTCGGACAACTGTCGAGTTTAATAATTTTTGCATAAGAAAAGCCTCAGAAACGCAAATTCTTCTAAGGCTTATAAATTTCATTCATCACTTTATATTTTTACATTTTTATCAATTAGTCTTTAAATATTTGATATGGGTTCATTAGATTACTATTCTTTAATTCAGGGTTTTCCGCATCTATTTTGTCGATTATAGCATCTTTGCTTCCTATAGGAATTCTACGTTTGATTAATCTAAGGCCTTTATTTAGTGTGTGCCACATGTTTCCATTAACGGATACATAATCATAAAATAATATAAACTTACCTTTTTGATATCTCATTCTATCATTAGTTTCCCTTTCGAAAATTGAAAACTTTGGAGTTAAATAATAAATAATATCTTTTATTGTTCTAAAACTAAGTAGTATAAATCTACCAGAACTTTCGTTTACCCACATAAGAGATCCAGGTTTAATTTTTTTATTAAGGAAAATAATCTTAAAATCATTAATGATTCTTTTTTCTTCTTCCCTATTATTAATCAAATCACCTTTATCTCCTAAATCTAGAGTGAAAACAGCTGAATCATTTAATAAATAATCGTTAGGTGTACTTTTTTGAAGAGCAAATTTATATGCTATTTTTATATTACTAGTAAAATCAATTAAAGGACTAAATGAAATAGAGTGTTGCATAAACGAGAGAAAATCATAATCAATATCCTTACAATTTCCAATTTTTTTGCTTCCCATGGTTTTATTATACTTGTCAATTAATCCAGTTTTCCTATAAATAACATATAATCTGGAGATATCTATGACGCAGCCATCATTTTTTTCATAATAGAACCCTCTTAATAGAGATGGGCTTAAACTCCAATTATAATTTGCTTGACCTCGATAATATGAATTATTTTCTGTTTTATCACGATAGTCAATATAATCAAGTTCATTTTCTGCAACTAAATATGTTTTATCATCATTTTTAGGCATTAACTCCAACCAAATCATTGCTTTCACAAACTCTCTATATAAACGTCTAAAATCAATGCTGGATTTATTAAAAATTTCAATAAATTCTTTTTTTGCATTATTTAGTGTATATTGATGAAAATAGTCATAATTTGTTTTTTTATCCAAATCTAGAATACTTAAAAGACTTTCTCGTATATGCTTGTGTTCTTGATCAAAGAAAATAAAATCATAAACTTGATTAGCACTCATATATGAGATGTCAAAAAAAATATCAAAGAAATCGTTTTTAGTTTTATATAATTCAATAATTAATTTCTCATTTCCTTTTGAAAAGGATTCTAATCCTAGTCCATTAAATATTTTATTTTCTAATTCTTCCCTTATTCTATTAATATAATCTTCCATTTTATAACCCCTTTTATAAATTTAACAATGCTATATTTAAATGCTTAACTGCGAAAATAGTATATATTTGTCTTTAATCGAGTATTATCTACCATAGAAAGGTTTGTGGATAAGGATCTGCTCTAATCCTTATTAAGTATATCTATTTTAAATTCTGTATTAAATAATACCAGTGTCATTATTAAAGAATTTATATCATATTTTAGATTTACTGAAGCAATCAAATCATCTTTCATTGGTTGATAATCTTTGATGATTTTAGAAGTATACTTCCATGGCTTTTTGTTTTTTCTCCCATATCTAATGAATTTTATAACTTCTTGAAAGTCCTTATCGAAATCAGAATCAAAATATAATACAGCGTCTTTTAATTCTTCTTTATAATGATCCAATATTAGATAAATCATCATCTCATAAGCTATTTTAGCAAGAAACCTTGACATTTCATATTTTAAATCACTATTATCCAAATTAATACTTTTAGTTAAAAACAACTTGGGTTTTTTATTAAATATATCTCTTATTCCTTCTGATGAAACCCCCATCATTAGACTAGGAACCCCCTTAATATTTTCCCAATGTAACATAACTTCATGCCCAGCTATTAACGCTGTTGATTTCGGTATTTTACCTTTTTTACTTTTTATATACTGATAAAATCTTACTGTTTTATAATCTTCTGAATCAAGAATAGGTTTTTCAACTTTTCTAGCAAAGTAATTATTACATTTATCACATACTATACCGGGTTGCAATATATATGTATCATTTCCTAATGATTCAGGAATAATGTGTTCGACACTTTTCGAATGTTCTGATGACTCCTTGCAAAATATGCATCGCCTTATTAAATCATGATTTCCTTCTAATTCCTTTAGCATTTTGCACTCTCCTCAATAATTAAACCATTATCGAAATGATTACAACCAAATTATTAAAACAACAGTTGAAAGAAAGAAAAAAACAATTGGTACTAATAAATAGATTGAAATGGTTAAGTTTTTATGTTTTTTAGAGCAAATAATGGCATTTTGCTTTATTTGTTCAAAACTTGCACCAACATTATCGTGACTATTAAATAATTCCTTGTATTCCCGTTCTGTCATAATTTTTAAATCTTCATAATAAGTTAAAGATTTCTTTTTGTTTTCTTTATCTATTCTTTTTCTAGGAGCAAAAACCATAATTGAAAAGAAAAAAGAAAACATAATAGATATTAAAAAAAGAATAAAAGAACTAAATACATAAGGTTTGATTGAAATATCTTTTTCATTGATAATATCAATAACAGTAAAAGAAAGTGCAAAAACAATCCCTAAAATAGAAATTATTATAGAGGCTTTATTATCAAATGAAGCGATTTGATTATAAAGTATTTGTAATGTATTAGATTTTTGTTCTTCCAATATATGGTTTAAATCATTCATATTTTTGCACCTCATAAATCATAATTCGTTATCTATCCATTTATCAAAATTAGTATTTATAACACTACCATGATAATATTCGATTCCATTATCCCATTTAGGAGTAAACCATGTATCAAAATTTGGATATTTTTCTTTCTCTATTTTGTATATTTTATTGTAGAAATTGGTATCCATCGCAATCCCTTTTACTGCTGTTTTAGTCCTTCCTGCTTTACTTGATAAATTAGCTGCATTAATAACCGCATCACCTACAAATACTAAGTCATTAATGACTTTCTTTTTTCCAGCTTTAATGACTAAATCAGTGGAAAGTCCCAATCCTATTCCATAATTAATGGTTTTAATATTTCTTCCTTTAAAAATTTTATTAATCATTTTTTTTAACGTGTTAATATAAACCGCCATATTATAAATTTCTACAGCATCTTCTTCATTTTTAACATCATAAACTGCAAACACACAGTCGCCTCTTATACCTATCTTTCTATATAATTCTGTATCATTTAATATTTGAATTATTTCAGAAGTGAATACTCTAATAATTCTAGCAACTGTAGTATCTTCACTTTTATCTTTACTAAATAATTCGGTAGATTTTTCAATATCAATAAATATTGAACCTATTTGAGTTCTGATTCCGTTACTAAAAGTTAAGCTCCCTCCATCTTCTTTTTCAAGCTCTGAAATTGAAGCCTTATTGGATATTTCAGCGGGTGAATCTAAAATACCAAAAATCACATTTTTCCTTTGTTTATAATCATATCCCATCTTTCTATACTCCTTACAAAATTTTTTTAATTTATTTCAAAAATCTACATACATATAAATGAATTTTTTATTTTCTAGAAGCATATCTTTATAAAATATTGAAATATGAACCTTATAGTTTCCTATTAATTGACTCTCATTATTTATACCGATACGCGTTTTATATTTAGTCACTCTCGATACTTTAATTATACTTATTAATTGGTTTAAAATGCAACTTTTTAAGCGAAATTGGTTCAAACTCGTATCACGATTAAAAATAGTGGACAGTTCGTACTCGTATTACGATTGATACTTTTTACATGAAAAAAGCCTCAGAAAAGTAAATTCTTCTAAGGCTTATAAATTTCTATAATCGCTTTGTTGGCTTAATAAAGCCATTACTAAAGTAAGATTTATTTGGAGGCCCCGACCGGATTTGAACCGGTGGTCAAGCTTTTGCAGAGCCATGCCTTACCACTTGGCTACGGGGCCTAATTACGCTATTTAATTATATCTAATTTTTATGGTTTTTGCAAACCTTTCATTTAGAGTTAAATTAAATAGAGTCCCATTCCTAGTAAACCTGATGTTAGGATTAAAAGAATTGGTGAGAATTTTTCTTTAAAAATGTAACTAAGAATGGAGATAGCTGCGAAGATAACTAGGGCTTGCCAACTAAAGTCAAAATTTTGGAAATCACCGAGTACTGATTTTAATGAAACATTTAATGCGGCTGCTAGAATAAAGCCGATGATTGCCGGTTTTAAGACATCTAATACTTTCTTAACGAGTGGGTGCTTGATGAATTTATCGCTGATGGCAGCGATAAATAAAATAATTAAAAATGATGGCATCACTACACCTAATGTTGCAAATAATGCGCCTAAGAAACCGTAGGTTTCATAGCCAGCAAATGTGGCAATATTGATGGCGAATGGTCCTGGAGTGGACTCGGCAATCCCAATAAATTGAAAGACTTGTGTTTCAGTTAAATATCCGTTATTAATCATTTCTTGATTAATTAAAGGAATCATTGAGTATCCGCCACCGAAAGTGAATAAACTGATTTTAAAGAAAGTCCAAAATAATTTCAGTAACTTTAAAAATGTCATATCTCAATCGACCTCCCTAAATAATATAGTGAGATGCCGAATGTCATTAATATTAACATTAAGTAAATTAAGTTAAAGTTAGTTAAGAAGGCAACAATTAGGGCAATGAAGAAAATAATGATATTAAAATAGGTTTTCTCTATAGGTTTACTCAAGCGATAAGCGGCTTGGAAAATTAAAACTCCGACTCCGGCTTGAATTCCTTTTAAAAATCCTTGAATATATTTATTGGACTCAAATTGATTTAAAAAGATTGAGATTAAGATAATGATGATAAAAGATGGTAAGATGACTGCGAGCGTGGCTAAAAAAGAGCCGATGAACTTGGCTCTTTTATATCCAATAAAAGTCGCTGCGTTAATCGCGAATGGTCCTGGAGTTGATTCAGCGATGGCTAATAAATTAAACATCTCGTCTTTAGTTATCCACTGTTTCTTTTCGGTTACTTCTTTTTCAATAATCCCTAACATGACGTAACCGCCACCAAAGGTAAAAAGACCTATTTTAAAGAAAGTAATGAATAGATCTAAATAATCTTTTAGTCTTTGTTTCATCTAGTACTTTTAATATTTTTGTTTTCTAATTCTTCCGTCAGTTCGGTGGATTACGATATCAGTATCAGCATTTTTAGCTAATGTTTTAGCGTAATCGATGGCTTCTTTTTGAGTTTTAAAATACTTAATGGTTTTTTTAGAACCTGATTTTCTAACTCTCCATTGTTTGTAGAACTCTGATTTTTCATCATTATTTAAAGAAATATGATATTTTTGAGCTCTAGTTGATTCTTCTTTAACTGGTTCTTCTGTGACCGGTTCTTCTTTTTTAGGTTCTACCTTTTTTGGAGCTGGTTTAGCTTCAGCCTTCTTTGGTTCTGCTGGTTTTGGTTCGACTTTCTTTGGCTCAACTTTAGCAGGTTCAGCTGGTTTAACTGGCTCTTCTGGTTTCGGTTCTACCTTTTTAACTTCTTCTTGTTTGGCCTGTGCTGGTTGGGCTTTTTTTCTTTTTCTAAAAAAACACATTTAAGATTCCTCCTCTACTCTAATCTCTAATTTAATTATATAATTTAATTTAGCTTTTCACAAGTATTACTCATCTTTTCGATGTTTAATGACTGAGGCAATAATCGCAATCATTACAATCGCTACCACTCCGATGACTGCATAAAAGATAATTTCACTAATTTTTAAATCAAATGGTAACATTGACGACTGTTCCATTTGAAGTTCGATTTCTTCCACACTTGGTGAGCCTTTTGCCCCAACTTTGATGGTGATGGTATACTTACCACCACTAACTTCACTAACAACTGGTGTTCCGACAATAAATTGATTTTTACTAGTTAGAGTAATTTCTTCAACTCCATACTTGGCATCACCAATCTTATAAACACCATCACTATATTTAGCCCCTTTAATTCCTTCAATTTTAATTTCTTCAATTAAAGGTTTTAATTCAACATCGGTTGTCAAAACTGTCTCTTCAGTTACTAATTTACCATTAACCGTCCATCCGACAAAGATCATATTAATTCCGGTTAACTCATTTGGATAATTTGTTTCATAAATGTGATCAGCTAACGTAACTTCTAGTGATTGTCCCTTATCATCAGTAAATGTAACATTGATTCTTTCTTCTTTAATGTAAATATCAACATTACTAGTCACATTTTGATAATCATTTGATTGCGGAACTAATTTGTAACCATTTTTAGTTGAAACTGGTAAGGTGGCGTTGCCACCTTCAGGAACATTTTCTACTTTAATCACTTCATGAGTTTCAAAGTCTAAAAATCTGACTTTATTAATTTTCGGAATAATTTCAAAATTAACTCGTAAATCGCCAACTAATCCTGAACTTGGATCTGGGGTCGCGACTAAATAATATTTACCAATATCTTTCGGAGCTCCAGCAAGTTTAGTCCCATCACTATCATAGTAAGTAATTTTAACTGCTACTGTTGGTTTTCCTTCAATTTCAATTGTATTATATCCATTAATTGCACTCCCACTATAAAGATAGTTAGTATCGGTATCTACGATAATATTTACCATATTATCAGTTTGATAATTAGCGGTAGTAAACGGAGTTGGCATAATCTCTTCATTAGTTTTAATATGACTAGCGGGCATGGTCGTTAGAAAATAATTATAGTTAATAGTCGTACCTGGTTTATCCCAGGTCACGTCTAGAAAATAATATTTATCTAAAACATAAACATAATTCCAAGCGTGATCTTCGGTTCGTTCACCATTATTCGCTCTTCCAGTACCATAAATTGCCTTAATGTTATTATGGTTAGCTAACATTAGAAACGCTTCGGCGTAAGCCTCACATACTGGATCATATCCTTCAACTAACACTCCAACTGGTGAGTGATTAGTTTGGTGACCAGTACTTTTATAAGTGTTATTTTCTAGGAGCCAGTCGTGAATTACTTTAATTTTAAGATAGGTATTTGGTTGTTCATCAACTAATGTTTTGATATGTTGTTGATTTTGCACAACTTCAGCTAAGTCTTGTAAGAAAACTTGTTTATCATTATAGATATCTAAAGCTTTCAAAGTGATAGTATATTTAACATTTGGGGTTAACGGAATTGATTCATAACTATATGCGATATCTCCAGTTAACCAAAAAAAGACTTTATAGTCATATAAGAACGTGACTAACGCTTTTTTAGTTTCATTTTCTTCAGGGATATCAGCCGCTTTAATGACCCATTCAATATCTTTATTGTAATTATCAACATCAGCTGAGAAATGTTCAAGGACTAAACGATATAACTCTTGTCCTTTAGTTGTTAGTTCATTTACCTCAAAATAATACTCATGAGTATTTTCAATATTCGCAATGAGCGAGGCAAAATTAGCATCAGCGTCAATTTCGGCCTGGCTTTTCCCTTTTACTTCAAATTTTGATATTCCTAAAACTAGGAATAGAGATATTAATACTAGTAATATCTTGTTTTTCATATGATTAACCCCTTATTTGACGATTCTGCTTTTTTTAGGTACAGTTCCCCCATCAATTGTAACAACATCACTTTCACCAATTAAGGCATGTGGCTCTAATTCTAAAATTCCTTCTTTTAAAACTTCAATATTTTTCCGATTAGCATACATCATTAAAACTGATTTATCACTACTAATTCCTTTAGCCCCAATTGACGTCAGTCCGATTTTATGACTTCTAATATAGTGACTGACTTTCTCTTCTGACTCTACCGGAATAATTACGTGTAATAATACTTTCCCAAAGGCTAATTTCTTTTCAACGATTGAGCCAACATAAACACCAACGGCATAACCAAAAGCATAAGTAATTCCTAGTAGCGGTGCCTCGGCGACGTTATTGACGACCCGACTGGCAACAAAGACCCAAATTAAAACTTCAATAAACGAAACTACCGCTCCCGGAAGTTTGAAACCTCGGTTAACAATAATAATTCTCACTGTCGTTAAAGTGACTTCCACAACTTTAGCTGTAAACACTAATAATACTATATACCACGGCGATGCCGTAAAAAATTCTACAATAAAATCTGCCATATCTACCATCTCCTATATAAATAATAATACCATTATTATTCATTTTTGACAATCATTTAACCAACATTATGTATTTAATTTTATAATTAAATTGATCCGTTGAAAAAAATTAAAATCTATCTGTCTTTTAATGATAATTGTATTATTTTGAAAATATTAAATAAATAATTTTTAACACATTCAAAAGATAAATTACGACAATTTTACAATTGCTTGTTAGATTTCATATATAATAGACTTGTTAACAGAATTTAACCACTAATATAGTTATCGGAGGTACCTATGATTAAAGTTGAAAATTTAACTAAGAAATTCGATATTAAAAATAAAGGTAAAAAAGATGTTAAAGTCGCTCTTAATGAAATTACCTTTGAAATTCAAAAAGGCAGCGTTGTAGGACTAATTGGCGCTAATGGATCAGGTAAATCAACACTACTAAAAGTCATTTCTTCTTTATATCAACCATCAAACGGAATAGTTCATGTTGATGGTTTAGATGTGACCAAACATCAAGATGAAACTAAAAAGAAAATTGGAATTTTATTTGGAGGAGAAGCTGGATTATATGGTAGATTAACTGCCTTTGAAAATATTAAATATTTCGGTGAGTTAAACGGTTTAGAGCTTGATGAAATTAATCAAGCGATTGAAGAATATGAAACATTCTTCAATATGAAAGATTATATGCATCGCCGCGTAGAAAATTTTAGTCGTGGAATGAAACAAAAAGTACTCTTTTTACGCTCAGTAATTCACAATCCGGAAATCATTATTTTAGATGAACCCTCAACTGGATTAGATGTCGCTGGAATCAATGAAGTTGCTGAGTTTATTCGATTTAATAAACGCAATCATAAAACGATTATTATTTCATCACATAATATGAATGAAATCGCTAGTTTATGCGAAGACTTGATTATTTTAAGAGATGGTAATTTAGCTTATTTTGGTCCAATCAGCAACTTAGTTACCAAACAAGGTAACTATGACCAGTTATATGAATTAATGGGGGTAAAATATGAGAGAGTTTAAGATTGTTTTTAAAAAAGAATTAAAGTCACTCTTTAGAGGTGGCATCAGTTTACTTTTATCAATTGTTATGCCACTACTCATTATGCCGTTTGCGTTAACGATGATTATCTCAAGTGAACAAAAAATTGATAAAGAGATAAACTCGCCTAATATTGCCTTATACATTGTTGATAATGGTATTGAACATAATATTGATCAATCAACAACTACTTACTTGGAACAATTTAATTATATTAAAAATACTGTATTAAAAACATTAGATGCTAAATATTTAATTGTTGAAGATATTACTAAAGCTTTCGTCTATGAAGAAGTTAATGTTGCGTTATATTTTGATAGTGATTTAATCGAAAAAGTTAATAATGGTAAATTAGATGTTAAATTAGTATTTAATGAAACTTATTCATCCGGATTAAAACATGCTGAACATATTACTAAACTAATTAGTGCCTACTCAATAAATGTTAACGAGTTAAGACTTCAACAAATCGGATCATCACTTGATGAAATTACTGGTGTAACTTATTCTTTGGAAACCCTCCAACAAGCTTATCCCAATCGGCGGATTGAAGGATTAAATAATATGATGCTAATTACGATTGTTCCGACAATTATCATTGGCTTTATTAGTTTTGGTAGTGGTTCGGTTTCAGCTGAATTATTCAGTTTAGAAAAAGAAAGAAATACTATTGAATCACTACTAACTACTTCAGCTAAAAGAAAGAATATCGTTTTATCAAAATTATCAGTTAGTATCCTCTTTAGTGTTATTGGTTCAATCTTTCAGTTTTTATCGTTAGTACTGGCAGTCTTGTTGAATAAATCTTATTTTGAGTCTACTGACATTTATTTTTCCTCAGGTTCAATTATCTCACTTGTAATGGCTATCTTTAGTTTAACTCTGCTGGCAGCAGTGTTAAACGTACTAGTTTTCGTCTTTAGTAAAAGTAATCGTAGTGCGACCGCCTTTAGTTCATTAGTTATGATTACTCCAGTTCTCGTTAGTTATGTCGTCATGACCTTAAGTCCGTCAGCTGTCTCATTTGGCCAAATGTTTATTCCGTTTATCGGAACCGTCTTAGCGATGAAGATGGCCATTGTCGGAGCGATTAACTATACTTACTTATATCTTTCTTTATCAATTAACATTATATTATCAGCTGCCGTTATCTATTTAGTTGTTAAACGATATTGTAGCGAAAAAATATTACAAAAAGAATAAATTTTATTGTTAAAAAAGAACTAACCGGTTTTGGTTAGTTCTTTTGACATTACGCTTAAATTAATTATAGAAATAACAACATTATTGCCGCAATTAAATAATAAGTTAAAATCGGAACAATATCGGCTACAGTTGTCAAGATTGGTCCAGATGCATTATCTGAATCTAAATTACGACTAGTAAAGAAAATTGGTAAAATAGTTCCTAATAAACCCGAGATAAACATGCCAGCAAATAATGATGCACTAACGACTAAACCAAGTTTATATGGAGCAATTAAAGCGCCAGCATTAGTCGTTTGATTGGTAATTAGTGAAAATAAAGAAACTACCAAAAATCCAAAGACTGCGACAATGATACAATTAAAAATGATAATTAATAATTCTTTTCTTAAAAATGATCGTTTATCATCTTTATTTGATAATTCGTTTTTATGAATCCCTAAAATTGTGACTGCTAAATTTTGAGTCCCAATATTTCCTGCCATGTCTAAAACTAATGGTTGAAATAATACTAAGGCAAAGACTTGGCTTAGTGTTAGTTCAAAGGCTGGAACTAGTAAAAATAAAATTGCAATTAAAATATTTAGTACGGTTGCAATAATTAACCAAGGGAGACGCTTAGCACTTCTTTGAAGTCCAGTATATGCATCATCATGTTCAGGTAAGAAAGCGAATTTATGATAAAGATTATCATAATCATTAATTAATTGTTCCAAAACGTCATCAGCTGTAATAATTCCTAATAACTCATTTTGATGATTAATAACTGCAAGTGATGTTAAGTCATAGTTTCTAACGATTGCGATGGCTTCTTTAACGGTACTATCATTATAGGCATAATGACAGTCTGAAATCATAATCTTATCAATTGCGTCATTTGCTCTGGCAATAATTAAATCTTTTAAAAATAAAACGCCTAATAATTCATCATTATCATTAACTACATAAATGTTATCAATAAATAAATCATCTCTTGAGTTATTAAAGATATATGATGTCGCTTCTTTAACTGTTAAGTTAATGTTAATACTTAAAAACTCAGTAGTCATAATTGATGGTGCTAAATCACTGGAATATATTAATAAATCTCTAATGATATTAGCTCTTTCTTCATCAACATATTTCAAAATAGCTTCTTGTTCATCTTTTTCATAAAACCCAATAAATTCTTTTAATTCGTCAACTTCTAAATTATTTAAAATTCTTTTCTTTCTTGATTCATTTAACTCTGCAAAAACTTCAACTTGTTCATATTCTGATAGTCTAGAGAAAACTTCACTTGATTTTTTAGCATCTAATAAATCAAGAACTCGTGTTTGTTCACTTTCTTCTAAATCATAAAATAATTCAGCAATATCATAAGCTTGGATCTTATTAAGCTCACGTTTAAGTTGGAGGTTTGATTTTTTAAAATCTAATTTAATCATATCATCCCCACCCCCTTAAGAATTAATGCGGCCAAGCCAAAATAAACTAAAGTTGAGAAAAAGTCAATAATGGTTGTAATAAATGGTCCACTGGCAACTGCTGGATCAATTCTAAATGATTTAAAGATATGTGGTATCGCAATTGCCAGTAAACTGACAACCGATACTACCACAGTTAGTGATCCGGCGATAATCGTTGCAAAGATTAATGCCGTTTCTACATTCGTGAATTGATTAGCACCTTCTGGTAATCCTAGTTGTGAAAAATATACAAAAACAAATGAAATAACGAAGGTAATTAGTCCTAACATTAAACTAGTAATTAAATTTGAAGTAAACTCTCTTCTTACCTCTACTCTTTTCATTTTACCTTCATTAGCAATTGACTTTAAGGCCACCGCTAATGTTTGAGTAGCGACATTACCTGGTGAGTCTAACATTAATGGTTGAAAAAAGGCGAGAATGGTAACTCCACTAATACTGCCGATCATAATATCGGAAAAGGACATTAGTGGAATTGAAATTATCATTAGTATCAATAACCACGGTAGTCTTCTTAATGCCGTTTGGACCCATCCTTTAGTTTGATCAGTTCGTGGTAATGCGGCTAGTTTTTCAAAGTCTTCTTCAGCTTCTTCAGTCGCAACATCAATAATATCATCCACTGTTAGAAAACCAATTAATTTATTTTCTTGATTAACAACCGGAAGTTCATATAACTCATAGTTTTTCATGTCATATACCGCTTCCGTTACTGGTAAATTATCATTAACTGCTGGGACATCAATCATAATTTCTTCAATCAATTTAGGGCTTCTCGTTTGAACTAATTTTCTTAAATCAACTGCCCCTAAATATTTATGATTTTCATCAACAATAAATAATAAATTAATACTCTCAGCTTCATCGGCTTGCTGAATTAAACTTGAGGAAGCTTCTTTAACATCCATGTTAGGATAAATATGGACATAATCAGTGGACATATATGCACCTACAAGATCATCATCATATTCGATAATTTTTTGAATGTCTTCTCGTTCTTCTAATGATTTGATAATTTCATCTCTTAAATCATCATCTTCATACGCCTGTAAAATATCAACCGTATCATCGACATTCATTTCATCAAATATTTCAGTTTGTTTGGCTATGTCAAACTCTTCTAACAGACGAACGGCATCTTCTGGCTCTAAATAGGCAACTATTTCAGCTAGCTGTTCAATTGATAAGAATTGATACAATTCTTCACGTTCTAATGGCGTTAGCCCTAATAATTCTTGCGCAATGTCATAAGCATGTAACTCATCAATTCTAACTTGAAATTCTTGTTGATTCAGTTTTTCTGATAATAGTTTTTTAATCATTTTTCTCCACTCCTTCCATTTCAAATTTTTAGAATTTTCTTTACATTCCTTAGCCATTATACACAAAATAATATTTAAGTCAACCTTTTTTGAAAATAAATGCATTATTTTCATTTTTATTATTACCTTATACCCATTTATGGGCTTAATTGCCTTATAAAACGCCATTTTTAAATTATGAAAATTATTAATATTTTTATAATAAAAAGGTCTAATTGTAAAATTAATTAGACCAGTTTTAATGTTTACTTTTATATAATTATAACTTATGAGTTTTATTTGTCTTCTTTTCTATTTCTTAAACCTTTCTCTTTATCTAAATCCCACCAGCATATCTTACTATTTGACCATTCGAACCAATGACTCTATAACGTGGAATATTTAATCGAGTGAGCAATAAGTACTGCTCCATAATATTGACTTTATTTGATTATAAAATTGTAAAGTCCATATTTATATCTTATTTTTTATATAATTACTTGTTGTTAAACAAGTTGTTATAGAGTTTTTTATTATTTTGTTGTAAACTATCATTGGAAGGAGTGGTATTTGTGTCAGTTAAATATAGATATATGTTAGATGATGACGGTAGCATTATTTTTCGCATACCACTATCAAGTAATTCTACATTATTAGACGCTGAAAGATATGATTTTAAATCAAAGTCTTGGTCTAATAAGAACATCTCATTAGGAACACTAATGATGTCTGACTTCATTGATGAAAGTGTCGCCTTACGACTAATTAACTCTTGAAGAAAAGGGTTGTCAAAATAACCATCTAATTCCATACCAAGTTGTATAGATTTTTCAAGGTCGGCTAAAAAGTCGGCTTTTTGTTTTTAATTAAACTACAATTTGAGAATAAAGGCAAGCTAACTCGCTTACCTCTTTTTATCTTGTTAGAAAATCTGTTAAATGAATGACTTCTATTCCATCTATAAATCCAACATCTTTATAATCATATGTAACTATTACTCTTTCATAATTATCTTTTATCAATAAAAGATTATCCGATTCTCTTGTACTATTAGGGGGGATACTTAGAGTAACTTGGACATATTTTGTTTGGTTTTCTTTAAAACATACAAAATCAATTTTCACATTATCGTATTTACCTACAAAGACATTCCAACCATCTTTAATTAGTTTCAAATAAACAATATTTTCAACCATTGTTCCTAAATTAGTATTCATTCTTCCAAGCATGATATTTTTAAAACCCATATCTACCACATAATATTTGCCTAATGTTTTTAAACGTTCTTTTCCTCTAATGTCATATCTATTTACTTTATAAAATATAAATGCATCTTCAAGTAATTGTAGATATTTGTTTATTGTTTCATGACTAATTTTTAAATTATTTGATTTGAAATAATTTGTAATTTTTGTGCTAGATGTTGTATTACCAATATTATCTAATAAATAAAGTGATAATTTTAACAGTATGTCTATTTGAATAACATTACCTCTTGCTGCAACATCATTTAAAACTATACTATTATAAATTCCTTTAAGAATATCTTTTTTCATTTCTTCATCTTTAGTTAAAACAACAGAAGGAAACCCGCCATATTTAATATACTGTTCCAAATTTAAATCTTTATTATCAATTTGTGAAAAATTTGGAAATTCATCGAGTAATAAAGGATAAACGTTTATTTCAACATATCTGCCAGCTAAGTAGGTAGCTAATTCTCCTGATAACAATTTAGCATTTGATCCAGTAATATAAATATCGCAGTCATAAGCAACTCTTAATCCGTTGATTAATTTTTGCCAATTTAAAACTTCGCCAATTTCATCAAATAAAAAATATACTTTTTCATCTATATTTACATTTTTCTGAATATATTCATAAAGATTACTTGCATCATGAAGATTAAAAGTATCAGGATGTTCAAAATTTAAATACATAACTTGTTTATTATTATCAGATAAGTGATTAGATAACATTTTAAGTAAAAATGATTTGCCAGATCTTCTTACCCCAGTAATAACTTTTATAAATTCGGTATCTAAATATTTAATAAGTTTTTCTAGATAATGTGCTCTTATTTTCATACAATAATTACCTCCATCTATATTATACACTTTTTCAAATGAAATCGCAAAACTTTTTGTTTTTTTGTTTTTTTCAAACATAATCGCGAAACTTTTCCAAAATTTAAACATAAAAAAAGACCATAAGGTCTACTCTATATACAACACGATGAAATCGTGATAATGGCTTAATGGAGCGGGCGATGATTATTACTCCGCAAAATTAACTTAATTTTATTATAAAGCAGTAAAATAAGCTTTCGACTGTATTGACAATGTTATTACATTATAGTATAATATAATCGGTGATATTTATGATTAAAGATACTAATATTAACGTAAGAGTAAATAGTGATATTAAAGCAAAAGCAGAGTCTATTTTAAACGAGTTAGGACTTTCTCTTTCTTCCGCAATCGATCTTTATTTGGTTCAAATAATCAAAGAAAGAGGCATTCCTTTTGATGTTAAATTGCCTAATGAAGATGAAACTGAAAAGGCATTAAAAATGGGTAAAATAATTAATTCTTTAGGCGGGGTAGAAACCGATCCAAAATATGATAAAATTATATATTTGTTTGCTAAGGGTGACATCAGTTATGACGTCGCTTTATATGCAATAAAAGAGAAATTTAAAAATGGCTGACCCTTATGTTTATCCCGATACGAATGTATTAATAAATAAATTAAATATTAAAAACCAAGATAGATTGGATCAATACGAAGCCCTAATGTTTAAATTAGCTTTTGAGAATTTAAGACAAAATCCGCTTAATATCATTAATACTACTGATATATTAAATATTCATAAATTACTCTTTAGAGAGGTTTATGAATGGGCCGGAAATATTCGTTCTATTAATATTGAAAAACAAGAAGCAGTTTTAAATGGTTTAAGTGTAAATTATTGCGACAATAAATTAATATTAAAAGAACTTAATTATCTTAATAATAAAATGACTATTTTACAAAATGATAATTTATTTATTAAAAATGTTTCAAGATTAATTTCTAAAATTTGGCAAATACATCCATTTAGAGAAGGAAACACTAGAGCTATTGTTGTATTTTTATATTTATACCTAAAAAAAATTAATTTAGATATAAACTTTGATCTATTAGAAAAACACTCTAAATATTTTAGAAACGCCTTGGTATTAGCATCTATCGGTGAATATAGTGAGTATCAACATTTAGAACTAATTTTAAATGACGCTATATTTGGAATAACCAAAAATTTGCCACTTAATGAGGATAAATCAAAAAAATATAAAACTATTAAAAATTTGGATTTATCTACTTATAAATACAATTATCACACCAAAAAATGATTATAAATAAAAAAAGACCATAAGGTCTACTCTATATACAACACGATGAAATCGTGATAATGGCTTAATGGAGCGGGCGATGAGAATCGAACTCACATCATCAGCTTGGAAGGCTGAGGTTTTACCACTAAACTACGCCCGCTAATAAAATGGTCGGGAAGACAGGATTTGAACCTGCGACCCCCTGGTCCCAAACCAGGTGCTCTACCAAACTAAGCCACTTCCCGACACGATGGCGTACTCAGAAGGACTTGAACCCTCAACCTCTTGATCCGTAGTCAAGCGCTCTATCCAATTGAGCTATGAGTACATAGGCGCTTGGAGTTATTATGCATGGTGACCCGTACGGGATTCGAACCCGTGAATGCATGCGTGAAAGGCATGTGAGTTAACCGTTTCTCCAACGGGCCAGAAACAAGCGCCTATATCATTATACGAAATATGTTATTTAAAGTCAAATTATTTAATTATAATTTTTACTTACTCTTTACTATCTATAATAGATAGATTTTAATACTTTTTCAGCAGCTTCTCTACCTAATAAATACCTAATAATTTCATAAGAAAATTCATAAGCGGCCCCTAGTGCTTTGCCAGTAATAATATTGTCTTCGACTACCACTTTTTTATCTTGATGGTATTTACCATCAATTTCTTCTTCACAACTTGGAAAACAAGTATAATTTTTATTTTTCAAGATATATTCATAACCAAGTAGCATTGGTGCGGCACAAATTGCCGCTACTAATTTATCATTGTTGTAATAAGTAAGTGCTAACTTAGAAACTATTTGAGTATTAGGATTTTCTAGTAATTCAAAAATCCATTTTCCTCCTGGAATAATGAGAAAATCATATTCAAATAGTTCAACTTCATTAACCGCAAAATCAGCTTGAATATTTAAACCATAAGCTGTCCTAACTTTTCGATTAGATTTATAGATACTCACTAAATCTACTTTTAGTCCTGCTCTTAATAATAAATCTCTAGTTAATAGAGCTTCGCCGTCTTCAATGTTGTTGCCAATAATCATTAACCCTTTCATTTTTCTATCACCTCTAAATAATGTGTTATGAAATTATATATCGTTTCTTTTCCATTTTTTAATTCTGATTCAAAATATTGTTCTTCTTGGTTAATTGCTGCAATATGATCAGAGACATATTGAATGCTAATAAAATTAGCGTTAAATTTATTAGCGACCATATATAAGGCTGCACCTTCCATATCTGATAAATATGGGCGATCAATTGGTAATGCTTCAATTTGGAATCGATCTTGGGTATATAATGGTCCTTCAGATAAATCCAAGATATTTTCTTTATGATTAACTCTTTTTGGTTCATAACCCGGAATTTTTCCTCTTTCATAATCAAAATGAGTTAAATCAAAATCATATTGAATAAATTCATTAATAAAAACCATTTCCCCAATTTGATAATCGGTTGTTGCCCCAGCTAATCCAATATTAATCACTTTTCTAAAATTATATCTTGTTAGTAGTTCAGTTAGTGCCATACTAGCATGGACTTTACCAACACCGGTAATTGAGATAATTAATTCATGACCGTTTAAAAAACCGTGATAGGCTAAACTTTTAGTATTTAATTTAGTTTTATTTTCTAAGCTAGAAACAAGTAATTCTAGCTCACTTTGCATCGCTCCAATTACTAAAATCATAGTGGCATCTCACAAAACTCATAAAGTTCGTCTTGTTCTTCCTTTACAATAACATCTTGTTTATCAACATTACGTTCAAACCATTTTGTCACATATGGACAAGTTGCAACTACTCTAACTTTATTTTCTTTAAAGTAGTGATAAGCTTCTATAACTAATTTTGATGCTAATCCAATTAAACGGTAATCAGGCTCAATATATGTTCGATTGATGACTCTAATATCATCTTTAAAAATCGGAAATAAAATTTCACCGATTTTAACATCTTCATCATATAGATATATGTAGTCTTCGTTATATTCATGTCTCATTTGTTCACTTTTGTCATGTTCAAGTAAAATTTCCGCAAAAATAAATTGGGCTACTTTTTCTGCAATTTCTTTGGTTCGATTTTCAATATCCTCAACAGTCCATAAAGGCATAGAATTATCTTTGTAAGTTTCAACTAGTTTTCTCGTTTCAAAGAAAACACTGTCCTTATATCCACTCTTTTGATTTATTGAATTTTCAATTTTTCCTCTAAACCATATATTTTGAATAGATCGATTAATGTTTTCCTCTAATAATATTTTGTTCCCTAACTTATTAACAATCCGTTCAAACTCTTCTTGATCTTCTATACCTGCATCTCTTCTTATGCTAATGATATTATTGCCGCTTCTTGGCATAATGTGTTCCACTTCATGTTTTGTAGGTAAATAAAAGGCCCTATCATTTTCTCTAGATATAATATATTCATATAGTGAGACTAATGGATTTCTTTCATAGTTTAAGATACCTTCAATAATTTCTTCTTTTGTCCAAGTTTTGATATGTTCATTAAGTTCTTGTTCTATGATTTCTATTCCAATATTTTTGTCAACAAGTTTTGTGTTTAAACCGAATAAAAACATTTTGAATTTTGAACTAGAAAAAGCGGTTTCCACGACTTCTAAAACAGCAAATAACTTTAAAAGATGTTGTAAGAAAACTGAAACTATAGTTTTATTAATTTCTTCTATTTCAAACCTATAAAGGTAAGAAATTAAATATAGTTTGATATTGTCATTAAACTTAAAGGCCAATTTAACAATTGAATAATTTTTGATTCGCACCCAAATATTAGCTATTTTAAGTAATTGTTCCGTTAAAAATAATGGATTATCAAGTAATATTTTATTTGTTTCAGTATAATATCTTCTCAATCCTGGAGTAGTCACGCTTACGGCACCTCTTTCGGAAATATATTCCTTGTCCAGTGCACGTTTAATATACATATACTGCATTAGTATCCCATCTAAATCCACAACTTTTTCTTGTTCGAGTATATTTACGATATCCTTGAGTTCTTTCCAATTTTTATTAAAATCATCTTTGTTAACCCCGGAATTTGAATATAGTTTTGCCGATATAATATCAGCATCTAATAGAGGCATGCCATCAGAGTTAAGAGAATTAAACATTGTTATAGCTTGCTCTATATTCCAACTACGAATTTCTATTATTTCTGATTTATCAAGAATATACTCAGCAAAAGTATTAATTCTCGATGGAGTCCGATTGAGTTCATTATAGAAAAATTTAAAATTGCGAAAATAATTTGTATATCTATTATCTTTTTTACGGTACTTGTGTTCATGAACCAAATTTTCAGCAACTTCCAAAGTAGGGCTATTTAATATTTTATCTAAATCAGACTGATACCTCTCATTGATAGAATAATTATTAATAAAATTAGTAATTTTTGCATTTTCAAAATCGTGTAAAATATCAAAAATATCATCATCAGTAGCTCTATATAAAATTTTAATAACTTTATTGCGTTTCATACTAAGAGTACTTGTTAATTTGATTGAATTCGGATCACCTTTTGAACCTTCAATGGCTTCATTCAACCTAAGTAACAATGCTCTTAATAATAAAATAAAGGTCGTAGTTCTTTGTTGACCATCGATTAAGCTTAATCTAACATCTTCATTATTATCATCTTTACAATTAATAATAATTGTCCCAAAAAAATATGGATCAGTTCCACCACTATCAATAAAATTGTCTAAATCTTGTAACAATTTCTCGCACTGTTTAATTTCCCATGAATATGCTCTTTGATATTCTGGTATCTCAAATGAGGTATTACTATTCAATTCTAGGTATGAACCAATTGTTTTTAAATGAGGTTCTATTTTTTTAGCCATTTTTTCCCTCCTATTTTAGTTATCATTAATATTATTTTGAAAAGTTTTATTCCCATTCGATAGTTCCGGGAGGTTTGCCAGTGATATCATATACTACTCTAGAAACTCCTGGAACTTCTTTAATTATTATATTTGCTAGTTCGGTTAATTTATGATCAAAATATGTAACACTACCTTTTGTAGCGTCAATTGAATCAATGATTCTAATTGCCACTACATAAGCGTAGTTTCTCTTACCATCTTTGATGCCGGTTGATTTAGAATCTAAGACCACAGTAAAAGATTGAAAAGGTTTGATATTATTCTCTTTTAAAAATTTTTGAAGAATATAATCGCTTTCTTTCGCGATATTTAATTTTTCTTTTGTAATTTCACCAAGGATTCTAACCGCTAATCCGGGGCCCGGAAATGGTTGACGAAAGATAAATTCTTTCTTTAATCCTAATTCTAATCCTAAAGATCTTACTTCATCTTTGGTTAGTTCTTTTAAGGGTTCAATTAATTCAAAGCCAAGTTGTTCAGGTAATCCACCCACATTGTGGTGAGATTTAACAAAGCCTTCACCTTTTTTACTTTCTTGAACATCACTTTTAATTGTACCTTGAGCCAAGTATTTACAATTAGGTATCTTCTGGCTAGCGATTTTAAAAGCGTTAATGAATTCAGCGCCAATAATCTTTCTTTTAGTTTCAGGATCGGTCACACCTTTTAATTGATTCAGAAAAGTTTCTTTAGCATCAACTACCATTAATTTTAGTCCGTTATCTTTGGCCAGTTGTTGGATTGCTTCAACTTCATTTTTTCTCATTAAGCCTGTATCAATAAAAACGCAATGTAATCTGTCGCCATATTCTTTTTTTAACACTACTGCCGCTACTAGAGAATCAACGCCTCCAGATAAACCTAATATAACTTGATCTTTCATCTTTTATTTAACTCCTTTAGAATAGTTCGGTGCTTCAGTAGTAATTTCAATATCATGTGGGTGATTTTCAATTAAACCAGCACCAGTTACTTTGACAAATTTATGATTCAATTGTAAATCACGAATGGTTTTAGTTCCACAATAACCCATTCCTGATTTAACTCCACCAATTAATTGATAAAGTGTATCTCTAACTGTTCCTTTATAGGCCACTCTACCTTCAATGCCTTCTGGAACATATTTTTTTATATCAATATCATCTTCTTGGAAATAGCGATCAGCTGAACCACGCTTCATTGCTGGAATTGAGCCCATACCAACATAAGCTTTAAACTTTCTTCCTTGATAAATAATTTCTTCACCTGGTGATTCACTACATCCAGCAAGTAGTGAGCCTAACATAACTGTACTCGCTCCAGCAGCTAACGCTTTAACAATATCACCAGACAAGCGAATTCCGCCATCTCCAATCACAGGAACACCTTTAGTTTCAGCATATTCATAAACATCCATAATCGCCGAAATTTGTGGCATTCCAACGCCAGCGATAACTCTAGTTGTACAAATTGAACCAGGTCCAATGCCAACTTTAAGGGCGTCAGCACCAACTTCAATTAAGTCAACTGCCGCTTCTTTAGTTACGATATTACCAACAATTAATTCTAGTTCTGGATATTTATCTTTAACTTGTTTGACTAGGTTGATGACATTTTGTGAATGCGCGTGAGCTGAATCAATGGTAATGACATCAACTCCGGCTTTAACTAACGCTTCAACTCGTAACATTGATTCAGCATTAACACCAATTGCCGCTCCAACTAATAACCTTCCATGCTCATCTTTTGAAGCGTCAGGATACTCTAAAATATTATCAATATCTTTAGAAGTAATTAAACCCATTAGTTTATAGTCTTTATCAACAATTGGTAACTTTTCAATGCGGTGTTTCCATAAAATGTTTTTCGCTTCTTCTAATGTCGTTTCCATTGTGCCAGTAATTAAATTATCTTTGGTCATAATTTTAGTAACTGGAGTATCATCAGTTTTTAAATATTTGATGTCACGATTGGTAATAATTCCAATTAAAGTATTAGTTTCATCAACAACTGGTAACCCACTAATCCGGTAAGTTTTTAAGATTTGTTCAGCTTCTCTAGTGGTATTATATTCTCTTAAAGTAACTGGATCAATAATCATTCCCGCTTCAGTTCTTTTAACAATATCAATTTCTTTAACTTGTTTTTCAATGGACATATTTTTATGGATAAATCCAATACCACCTTCTCGTGCCATGGCGATGGCCATCGTTGATTCGGTAACGGTATCCATTGCTGCTGAAACAATTGGAATATTTAATTCAATATTCCTTGTTAAACGAGTCTTAAGTGTGACCTCCCCTGGTGTCACTTGTGACTTTTGTGGTATCAACAAGACATCATCAAAAGTTAATCCTTCTTTTAATGTATTATTCCCTTTCATTACATTTCCCCCTTTGTTAATCTAATTTTACCTAATTATTTAATTATTATCAATAATTAAGATTAGAAAAAGGACTACTAGCCTTTAAGCGTGTAGTCCCCATCATAAAACATCGTGTATTTATGATTCGGTTTAATTTCATCTTTAATGATTAGTACCGCAATTAATGTTTCAATATGTTTTTCAATATATCTAATTAACGGTCTAGCTCCGTATTCTTCAGTATAAGCTTCTTTAATGACTTCATCTCTGATTGAATTATCAAAAGTAATTAAAATATCTCTTTCTTTGAGTTTATCAGATAATTCATTTAAGATTTTTTCAGTAATCTTTCTTTGAACTTCACGTGATAATGGATTAAAGATAATGATTTCATCTAAACGATTAATAAATTCCGGTTTAAAAGTTTGTTTTACTAGTTGTTGGACTTTATCTTCACCTTCGCCACTTAAGAGTAATTCACTACCTAAATTAGAAGTCATAATAATAATGGTGTTTTTAAAATCGACAGTTCGACCTTGATTATCAGTTAACCTACCATCATCCATAATTTGAAGTAAGATATTAAATACGTCTGGATGAGCTTTTTCGATTTCATCAAGTAAGACAATTGAGTATGGTTTCCGTCTGACACTTTCAGTTAATTGTCCGCCTTCATCATAACCAACATAACCTGGTGGCGCTCCAATTAACCTAGAAGTTGAATGTCTTTCCATATATTCTGACATATCAATTCTAATAATTTGATTTTCATCATCAAATAAGTTAAAAGCTAACGCTTTGGCTACTTCAGTTTTACCAACACCAGTTGGTCCTAAAAATAAGAAAGTACCAATTGGTTTTTTATCATTTTTAATTCCAGAACGTTGTCTAATAATCGCCTCACTAACTAACTCTAATGCGTGATCTTGACCAATAACTCGCTTTTGAAGTTCACTTTTTAAGTTAATTAGTTTATCACGGTCAGCTTGCATTAATTTAGTAACCGGGATATGAGTCCATTTTGAGACAATAACTGCGATTTGATCACTAGTTACTGTTTCACTAATTAGTGTATGTTCTTTAGTATCTTCTGTTAGTGATTTAATTTCTTTTTCTAAATTAGGAATTACTGAATATTGAAGTCTAGCCGCTTTTTCATAATCATAATTATTTAAAGCGTTTTGCAGTTCATTTCTTTTATTTTCTAATTTGACTCTTAATTGTTTAACTGAATCAATTTGACCTTTTTCGGTTTCCCAAGTATTTTTAATTTGGGCTTGTTCAACTTTCGCTTCCGCTAATTCTTGTTCAATCTTTTCCAGTCGTTGCTTAGATAAATTATCTTGTTCTTTAGAAAGAGCACTCTTTTCAATTTCTAGTTGCATAATCTTTCGATTAACTTGATCTAATTCGACTGGCATTGAATCCATTTCCATTCTGATACTCGCACAAGCTTCATCAACTAAATCAATCGCTTTATCTGGTAAAAAACGATCAGAAATATAGCGATGACTAAGCGTACTAGCGCTGACTAAAGCATTATCACTAATATGAACTCCGTGATGGGCTTCAAAACGATCTTTTAGTCCTCTTAAAATACTAATGGTATCTTCAACGGTTGGTTCTTCAACTAAGATTTTTTGAAATCTTCGCTCTAACGCTTGATCTTTTTCAATATGTAGACGATACTCATTTAAGGTTGTTGCCCCAATACAATATAACTCACCTCTAGCTAGCATTGGCTTTAACATATTACCAGCATCAATCGAACCTTCAGCCGCTCCAGCACCAACAATCATATGAAGTTCATCAATAAATAAAATAATATCGCCATTCGATTCTTTTATTTTATTTAATACCGCCTTTAACCTTTCTTCGAATTCACCTCGAAATTTAGCGCCAGCTACAAGTGCCGCTAAATCAAGTTCATAAAGTTGTTTGCCTTGAAGACCAAGTGGCACATCTTTATCAACCATACGACGCGCTAAACCTTCAACTATAGCTGTTTTACCAACACCAGGTTCACCAATTAAAACTGGATTATTTTTAGTTTTTCTCAAGAGAATTTTCACCATTCTCCGAATTTCATCATCACGACCAATTACTGGATCAATTTTACCTTTGACTACATCATCAGTAATCATTCGTCCAAACTTCATCAAAATATCAGGATCTTTTGAATAATCTTCCATTTGCATAATTACACACCTCCCTATACATCGTTAGCACTCTAACACATTGAGTGCTAATTATAGTATATCACTTATTAGAAAAATGTCAAGTTTAGCAGCCAATATTGTCAAATAACTTGAATTGAAATTCAAATAACACTCTTTAATATGTTAGGGGCAATTACTATATCAATCCGAAACCGCCGTGCGTCGAATTGATTTTTTTTCGTTTATTCATTGGCATTTTGAATTAAATATTATATTTTTATATTAAGTCCCCAAGTTCAAGAAAGGAGTGAAAAATTATGGGACGAGAATATCATTTAACATTACCTGAAAGAATATTAATTCAAAGTTTAATTGAAAATGGTAATACCGCAACAGAAATCGCAACATCTTTAAAACGAACCGTTACTACTATCAGACGAGAGGTAAAACAAAACCGTTACATGTACAAAAACGAAACTTATAAATTTATGAATAATAATCCGGTAAAATGCCATAAACTTGATAGGTTTCCCTATACATGTATCTTTTGTCCAAAATCTAAAAATGGCAGTTGCCTATCATCTGAGAAAGCTAAATACATAGCCGAAAAAGCCCATGAATATTACCGGATTAGAAACAGAAATTCAAAAAGGGGAATTCACCTACCTTTTGAAAAAGTGATAGAGCTTGAAGAAATTATTGAAGACGGTATTCAAAGAGGGCTTTCAGTAGGTCATATCGTTAGGACTAATGATCTAGATGTAACCGAACGAACGGTATACCGATATATCGATGATGGAATTATTAAAGTATCACAAGCCAAAATGCCACTTAAGGTCCGTAGAAAGCCAAGAAAGAAAAAGATAAAGAGTGAAATATTTGACCCTAGGTTATCCTTTAGAACTTACACAGACTATATAAATTATATATCTCAAAATAATATAATCGATATTTTTGAGATGGACTGTGTAGAAGGAAAGAAAAGTGATAGTCAAGTATTTTTAACTCTAATTCACGAAAGGTCTGGGTTCATGATAGCAAGAATTTTACCAGAACATACACAAAAAGAGGTAAAAAGAGCTCTTGATAAAATTGAAAAACAAATAGGAAACGAAAGTTTCAAAAAGATTTTCAAAGTTATTCTAACTGAT
Source organism: Acholeplasmataceae bacterium (assembly GCA_050953825.1). Taxonomy (GTDB): domain Bacteria; phylum Bacillota_I; class Bacilli_A; order Acholeplasmatales; family Acholeplasmataceae; genus DUQW01. Next base: position 102,948 of record JBMNNF010000013.1, read on the forward strand.
AGGGGTCATGAATTTCAAAATTTTGAAGCAATTGAAAGTAGTGTAGCAACAAAAGAAAAAAGGACGCAAGTATTCTACTGCGACCCAAATAGTGCTTATCAAAAGGGAACAATTGAACAATCACATACTTTATTAAGACGAGTTTTCCCTAAAGGAAGATCTATTGATAATGTAACACAAGACGAGTTAAATCTAGCCATATCCTCTATTAACACACTAACAAGAGTTAAATTAGGCGGGCAATCTCCATACCAAGTCTTCACTAGAAGATTTGGAGAAGATACGGCTAGAAAACTCGGTATCGAGAAAATAAATCTTGATGAATTAACAATCAAAAACAGACTTTTTAATAAGAAGTAAAATCATCAATTTGAACTAACTTGGGGACAAACTAAATAGGGCAATTACTTTTTCAAGAGGCAATTACTCCGTTTTTAACATGCCCAAATATTATTCATTTCTCACCAATAATTTATCAAGTTTTAATACTAAATACAAGAGGATTATTTGAATTTTACTTTTCCCTTCTTTTTATGAAGCAATTACTATGTCAAAAAGTGCAATTTCGATAACAGGGCAATTACTTTTTCAATTCACCTATTGTCAAATAATAGGATAAAAAAGTAATTTCTCATTTCCTTATCTAATATTAGATAAACAGGAAAGCTTTTGTCTAATAAGAAAGGATGATAAATATGACAAAGACAACAAAAATTGTAATAAAAACTTTAGTTCTTCTCATTGGTTTAATCTTAGGAATCACTTTACCAACCATTAAAGTGAGAGCGAATCCCCAAAATTTTCAAAATATCACTTATCAATTTGGAGGTAATAATTTAAATCCTGACTTTACGATAATCCAACAAACATTTGAAGATATTTGTGCGTATTACGGAATTATTGATTCACAAATAACTCCTGAACAAATGACTGACCCAAGAGTCAATATTACCATTTCTAAAGGTGAGTTATATTTTGTGGCTTTAGATACTCACATATACGGACCACCAGGTAATGTTACAACCGAATTAGAATTAGAAATTTCTAATAGCCATAACGACATTTTTTTAGCTTGCAATGCCGATACATTAGAAACCCAGTGGGATCCCACTCCTGATGATGATTTCATCATTACGATGAAAATTGATATTGAAGATGTTTATGTCCCAATTATTAATGGTCAAACTAACTACATTACTAATGTTAATCATCCGGTTAATCAACAAACTATAAAATCAGGATTATCTGCCCATGATAATGTTGATGGCTATATCCCATCTAGTTCCTTCGTTTTAGTTAATGACAATTACACCCAAAATATGTATATTTTAGGAACTTACACATTAAAATATTCAGTAAGTGATGCCGCCGGTAATACTTCTTATGTCATCGTCAATGTCAAAGTGGTTGACGTTGACCCGCCATTAATTTACGGGACCGATACTTATGATGTCGTCGCTAAACAAAAACTGCCCGAATCAACCATTAGAAGTGCCCTTGGCGTTACTGACAACTATGATGAAACTTTAGACATAGTCTTAGTTCAAGATAATTATACAAGTAACTTTGACAAGTTAGGTACATACACAATTACTTATCGAGCGACTGACTCTAGTAATAATAGTACTGATTTTATTGTGACAGTCAATGTTACTGACGATTTGCCTCCGGTTATCTATACTAATAGACACTTTATTAATATTGATGGCACTCTAAATTACACTATCGAACAAATCATTGAACATTTAATCGCCATCGGACAACTTAATCCTAACACGATGATGTATTACTCAGTACAAGCGACTAACTATAAATCAATCCCTGGAGAATATGAAATCATACTCGTTAAAAATGCTGGTGCTCCACAAGAGTTAGATGACAACATCATCATTGAAATTCAAGTATATGATAAAATTGATCAACCATTTAACGATGATAATCAAAATAATATCATAATTGATAATGGTCATAATTCTTTTTTTAATGAAAATATGACATTAATTATAGGACTTGCAGCCATTATCATCGTATTAGGTGGAATCGGAACATTTGTACTAATTAGACGAAGACGAAGAATACGTCATCTATAAATTTCTTATTAGAAATATACACAAAAATAGGGGGCTATAATCCCCCTTTTTTGTTATATTATTTCTAAGGTGCTAAATGTTCAGCCCTGACAATCATTTCGCCAACAGCTCTTGCAATAACACTTGGAGCTACATTGGATGATGGCAGCATCATAAAATGAAGGGCATCTTTAATAGTAATAATTTCTCCACCATTAAAACTAGGTGTAGATGCTATTTGATTAAGTTCACTTGAGGTTACGGTAACTTGTTTATTTAACTGTTCATCATTGATATAACTTAGGGCACAAAAGGCTGTCATCGTTTTCCAGCAACTTGCCGTTACTATTGGTTCCTTGCCTCCTTTTGTAAAATTAATATATTTGCTATTTTCTCCAAACCAATCATATCCATTTGGAGCGCTTCCATCTCGAGGAATCATAACACCAGCAACATGATCGGCAGTAATACTCGCTTCAATAGCCGTAGTGTTTAGACCTTGTGATTTAGCTACTAAAATATCAAATAATGTTTTGAGATTAGTATATCTATTATCATGAATCTCATCTTTTCTTCTCATGGCGACCGCTCCAACAAGGTATGTGTTATTTGGCCCTTCAACAACTACAATAATATTAGAAACATAAAAATCTCTAGTATCAGTAAGGCTGTTTAAGCTTCCTCCTTTACCGCCTGCACTAGTATAATTAGGAACAATTGCATCTACAAAATATTCACTTTGTAAAACCTTATTTGGCACCGTCACAGTTACATCTTGATTATTACCATCTTTATATGTTGACGTATAAGAGTAAGTATTCCAAATTTCCATTAATTTAGCATCTTTTGTTGTCGCTATTCCAATTCTTACCATATCTTCAGTATTAATAACATTGGTAACACCAACTGCACTAGTAATTGGGGCGGTAATTTCTATTCCAATTTCAGCGGCTTTTTCTTCCATATATCTAAAGAATGCATCTTTCGCAGCCTTAGCATGAATTATATCATAATTAAGAGTGCCACTTGCAGGTAAAATATCATCTTCATGCATCACAACAAAGTGATAATATGATATTGAGCCACCAATTACCAGACAATAAATTTTACCGATAAATGTGTATGGTGTATCAAAATTAACGTCTTCATATTCAGTTTGTCCACCAATTAAAGTACTTAATGGGCTCACCAAATTAAAAGTATTACCAAAATTAGTTAACACAGGATATGCCCCACCAACTTTAGTATCATCAAGCTTAGTCGGATTATCATAAAATATATGTAAATACTCTCTATTGATATCATTTTTACCGCTTGTAGTTCCAGCTCTTGTTGTAAATTTAAGTGGTTTATCGGCAGTACCTTCCAAACAGACTAGTTCATAAGTAAATGGGACACTTGGATTAGATAAAAATGTTTCTAATGTCTCTTGACTATTAATCGTATATTTAACTTTGGTTAAGTCTAATCTATAGTCATTAGAATTACCAACAACATACTGATTAAGCCACTCCATGGGAGTTCCAGCAGTTTGTGCAGCATTATAATCATCACCACGCCAAATAAACATAACTTTATCTTTTTCGCCACCTTGGGTGGCTGTGTTTCTTCTAACACTAATTGGCGCTCTAACAATTGAACCTAGTGGAATAATCATATTAGGAGCATAAGAATATCCTTTAATCGGTGTCGATTCCACACCATACTCTGAAACTAAAGATTTTCTTAATGTACAAGTTTCATTATTAGTTAAATCTTTAACAATATACCACGTATACCCGCCATCATAAGTCCCAGCGGCACCAATAACTACAAACTCAACATTAAATTTTAAATTGGGATCAGTAATTAATTTCGCTTCTGAAACACTGGCAACCACATAGTCTAACTCAACATCTTGAATTTCCGTTGTTGCCGAGGAATCACGATAAAACTTACCACACCTGCTACATTCATAATATGCAATATTTCCCTTTGAAGTATATGTTGGGTCAACACGATGATTAAGAATTAAGTTGTGCCCCTTTTTCTTAATAACTACATCTTCTTCTAGTAGTTCAGTTGTTGCAGCAGCGTCTAAATAATATTTTGAACATATATCACATTTAAAATGCTCAATATTACCATCTGTATCACAAGTTGCATCTACTGCATCAATACGGGTTAAAGTATGACCAGTATTAGGAATAATAAGATCAGCATGACTAATTTCTTCTTTTTCTTGATTAAATTTTTTACCACATCTCGAACATTCATAATGCGCTATTTCTCCAAAATCGGTACATGTAGGTTCTAATTGAATTAGTGAACCATAATCATGTCCAGTCTTTGGAATAGTTAAATCAGTGATAACTTTATGATCCAAATCAAAATCAGCGTTACAATGACTACAATGATAATGGCCTTTGATACCATCTTCTTCACAAGTAGCACTTACTTCTTCAATCCAAGTTCCATAAATATGTTCGTCCACTGGATCATCTGGTGTTTCAATATTATTGCCATTACAGCCCACAAGTATAAAAAACATAAAAACTAATGATATAATTATTAATATTATTTTTTTCCTTTTCATATTTTACCCTCCTTGATACCAATGGCATTTCTAAAAATTTGGAGTTTCATAATTTATTAATCTAATTGTAATTATGGTGCTACATTGGGAATAACCGCCGCTTCATCTATAATAACAAATTGTGCATAGTAATCATTACCACCAACAAACATGGCATATACTACACCGTCAAATTTTAATGGATCAGTATAACTTCCAGTTGGTTGTACTTCAGTTATACCAAATAACAATTCTGAGAAGGTTTTACCGGTATTAACAAAAGTGTTATTATTTCTAAAGACCGGTGAGAAATCTCGAGCAGCCCTGTTCTCACCTTTTCGACAAATAACTTGAGCATTTTCTTTATTAAAAGAGGTTACAGTCGAATCGACTGCAATTCGATAATATTGACCTTCATAAACTGATGTTGAAGTCTTATATGGAATAGCATTAACTCCGTTAATAAATTTTACTAACTTAAATGCATTACCAGCAGCAACATTAACATCATAAGCATATCCGTCACTTTTTGGGTCATTTGATCCATTAGCTAATCCCATAAATTTAAAAAAATCAGATTGGTTAGCTATTGAGACAATGTCTTCTGCTGTATAATCATAAGCAAAATTGGTGGCGGTACCTTTAACAAACGTGCTTAATTCAGCCTCTTTATCAGTAAAAATTAAAAAACAAACTTGTGCTTGTCCATTAGCATAAGTAGTTGTTGATTTGACATAAGTAACTGGAATTTCAATGATTGTTCCTTGAGGATATGGACTCCCAACATTAGCTGATGCAGTTCCTAGTTCCGTTTCTAAGGCAGTATCAGCCGCCGCGCCCAATCCGATAGTAACGTTAGAATTTTCATCCTTTAATAAAATCATATTTTTTAAATTACGAGATGCCGCTGTTCCAGAATAACCTACTACAATACCTCTCACTATTAATTCGTCACCAATTTCAGCCGTCTTAATTTGTGATATAGAAGCCACCAATTGTGGAATAGTAACATCGGTAATTTCCGTTGTTCCCATTGCATCAGAAAATTTTGTTCCACAAGCACTACACACCCAATGTTCAATTTGCCCTAGATTACTAATAGTGGCATCAACACTTTCATGATGTATTAATATGTGGCCTGCAGCTGGAATAATCCAACTGTTTTTTTCAATTTCGGTTGTAGCCTCTGCATCAGAATAGTATTTATCACAATTAGTACAAGAATAGTATTCTGAATTACCATCTTCTGTACAAGTAACCTCAACTGCTGGGTGTCTAGTTAAAGAATGATTAAGTTTATCAATTGGCTCATTATATTTATACCCGCAAACGCTACAAGTATGGACATGATATCCATCTTCAGTACATGTAGCGGCAACTGTGCTGGTTTTTTCAAAAGTATGTTCCGCCTTTCCGCTAACCACATCATGCCCACAGGTAGACGCAAACCAGTGATGTGTAGCGTCAGTTGAATAAACTGTTGCGAATGTATGTTCATCAACTTTTGCAGCAATCTCTTCGGTTTTTTCATATCCACAAACAGTACAAGTAAATGTTTTTGTACCTTTTTCAGTATGTGTAGCTTCTTTAGTGACTGTGCCGTTATCAAATGTATGTACCGCTTTTTCAAAAAGTTCATCGCATCCGTCACACACCTTCCAATGTTCGGTTTCAGATGTTTGCCACTCACTACCGATATTATGCGTGTGTTCAGGTTCTGGAGTTTCGGTATCACATGAAACTAATACAAAAACCAATGCCGTTAGTAAAATAATTAAAAATTTTCTAAACCTCATTTTTTCGCTTCCTTTCTTTATTAAATGATTTTTACACCAAAAGTATATAATTATAACTTTTGGTTGTCAATGTTATCAAAATTCTTTACAATTAGTAAACAAATAAATTACATATGACTGACAAATCTCATAGATTAGTGAACATAATATTCAGTCAAGAAAATGGACAATTAATTTTTAGCGCTCATTAATAATTTTATTCTAAGCATTAGATAAATATAAGGAGGATGCGTTCACATCCTCCTTATATTTGTTTTCATTATTAAGGTGTCAAGTGTTCTGCCCTGACAATCATTTCGCCAATTGATCTTGCGATAACACTTGGAGTAACATTTGATGAAGCTAACATCATAAAATAAAGAGCATCTTTTAGGGTAATAATTTCGCCACCTTCTAATTTTGGTGTCGATACTATTGAGCTAAGTTCACTAGTTCCAATTGTAACTTGTTTAGAAAAATGTTCGTCAGTCATATAACTTAATGCACATAAACCTGTCATGGTTTTCCAACAACTTGCCGTTACAATTAATTCTTTACCATCCTTTGTGTAGTTAATATATTTACTATTTTCTCCAAACCAATCATATCCATTTGGAGCACTTCCATCTTTAGGAATTATCACACCAGCAACATGATCTGCGGTGATACTTGCCTCCAGTTCTGAAGTGTCTAAACCTTGTGATTTTGCTACTAAAATATCAAATAAAATTTTAGTGTTGGTATATCTATTATCATTTTCTTCATCTTTTCTCCTCATAGCAACAGCTCCAACAAGGTAAGTGTTATTTGGTCCTTCGGCAACTAAAATTAAGTTAGCCACATAAAAATCTCTAGAAGCGGATAATGTACTAAGTGACCCACCTTTAGCTCCCAAACATGTATAATATGGAGCAATAGCATTTTGATAATATCCATGTTGTAGGACTTTATTAGGTACCGTTATTGTTACATCTTGATTATTGGCATCTTTATATGTGGTTGTGTAAGAATAAGTATTCCAAATCTCCATTAATTTAGGATCTTTTGTTGCTGCTATACCAATTCTTACCATATCTTCAGTGTTAATAACATTAGAAACACCAACTGCACTAGTAATAGGAGTTTGGATATTGATTCCAATTTCAGCAGCTTTGTCCTCCATATATTTAAAAAATCTGTCCTTAGCAACCTTAGCATGAATCAAATCGTAATTAAGAGTGCCGCTTGCTGGTAAAATATCATCTTCATTCAAAATGACAAAATGATAATAGGCAGTTGAACCACCGATAATCATACAGTAAATTTTACCAATAAATGTATACGGATTATTAAGATTAACATCCTCATATTCGGTTTGTCCTCCTAAAAGTGTAGTTAATGGACTGACAAAATTGTAGGTATTCCCAAAATTACTTAAGACAGGATATGATCCAGCTATTTTAGTATCACTAAGAGTACTTGGATTATCATAAAACAAAAATAAATAAGATCGATTTATATCTCCTACTCCATTAGGACCGGATTTCGTTGTAAATTTAAGTGGCTGGTCTTCAGTGCCTTCTAAACAAACAAGTTGATATGCAAATGGATTACTTGTATCAGTGAGAAATGATGTTAATGATTCTTGGCTATTAATTGTATATTTAACTTGCGTTAAATCTAATCTATAATCATTAGTATTGCCAACAATGTATTTGTTAAACCATTCTTCAGTAGTTTTTTCAGTTACTGCAGCATTATAATCATCACCACGCCAAATAAACATTATTTTCCCTTTTTCGCCACCTTTAGTTGCCGGATTTATTCTAACACTTATTGGCGCTCTAACAATGGACCCTAGTGGAAAAATCATAGTAGGTGCATAAGAATATCCTTTAATTGGAGTTGATTCTACACCATATTCTGAAACTAAAGATTTTCGTAAAGCACATGTTTCATTGGTCTCTAAGTCTTTCACTATATACCAAACATATCCACCATCATAATTTCCTGAAGCTCCAACTATGACAAACTCAACGGTAACTTTTAAATTAGAATCGGTAATTTGTTTTGCCTCTGACACACTTAATATAACGTGTTCCACTACAACATCTTGAATTTCATTTGTTGCTAATGAATCGCTATAAAGCTTACCGCACCGGCTACATTCATAATGTTCAATATTTCCATTCACAGTATATGTAGGTTCAGTAGCAGGTCTATGAATTAAAATATGACCTAATTTATCAACTACTACATCCGTTTCTTTTAATTCTGTTGTTGCATTTTCATCAGAATAATATTTTAAACAGGTATCACATTTAAAATGCTCAATATTCCCATTAGTAACACAAGTTGCAGCTACTGCATCAACATGGGATAAAGTATGACCTATCTTGGAAATAGTTAAATCAGTAATAACTTTGTGATCCAAATCAAAATATCTATCACATTTGCTACAATGATAATGACCTTTGATACCATCTTCTTCACAAGTAGCACTTACTTCTTCAATCCAAGTTCCATAATCATGTCCAGTCTTTAAAATAGTTAAATCAGTAATAACTTTGTGATCCAAATCAAAATATCTATCACATTTGCTACAATGATAATGACCTTTGATACCATCTTCTTCACAAGTAGCACTTACTTCTTCAATCCAAGTTCCATAATCATGTCCAGTCTTTGGAATAGTTAAATCAGTAATAACTTTATGATCCAAATCAAAATATCCATCACATTGACTACAATGATAATGGCCTTTGATACCATCTTCTTCACAAGTAGCACTTACTTCTTCAATCCAAGTTCCATAAGTATGCTCATCCACTGGATCATCTGGTTTTTTAATATCGTTACAACCAACAAGTATAACAAAAATAAATAGCAACGATAAAAATAACAAAAATATTTTGTTTTTTCTCATATTTTTACTCCTTTTATAATCAATGAAGCTCCAAAATTTTGGAGCTTCATTACTAATTAATTATATTAAACTTAAGGTGTTACATTTGGAATAACAGCCGCTTCATCTATAATAATGAATTGAGCGTAGTAGTCATTGCCACCAATAAACATGGCATATACTACACCGTCAAATTCTAATGGGCTAGTATAACTACCGCTAGCTTGTTTTTCTGTTATACCATATACTAATTCTGAAAAGGTTTTACCGGTGTTAATGAAAGTATTATAGTTTCTAAAGACAGGTGAGAAGTTTTGTTTAGCACCATTCACCCCTTTTGGACTAACAATTTGTTTACTGAATGAAGTAACCGTTGAGTCAACTGCAATTCGATAATATTGACTTTCATATGTTGCTGATGAAGGTCCATATGGAATAGTATTAAAACCATTAGTAAATTTTATTAACTTAAACGCATTGCCAGCAGCAACTTGAACATCATAACCGTATTCTTCACTTTCTGGATCATTTGACCCATTAGCTAATCCCATAAATTTGAAGAAATCAGATTGGTTAGCTATTGGAACAATGTCTTCTGCTGTATAATCATAAGCAAAATTGGTAGCAGTGCCTTTATTAAAATCGTCTAATACTATTTCTTGATTTCTATCGGTGAAAAGTAAGAAAGGGATTTGGGCTTGTCCATTGGCATAATTAGTTGGTGATTTTGTATAAGTAACAGGAATTTCAATAATTGTTCCTTGAGGATATGGTTTTCCAATATCTGTTGAACTAGTACCTAAAGCTGTTTCTAATACTGTATTCAATTCTTCACCAGTAGATCTAATAGAACATAATCCAATAGTGTCATTAGAGTTTTCATCTTTTAACAACATCATATTTCTTAGATTAAAGGTTGCCGCTGTTCCTGCATAACCTACTACAACACCTCTCACTATTAATTCGTCACCAATTTCAGCCGTCTTAATTTGTGATATAGAAGCTACTAATTGCGGAATAGTAACATCGGTAATTTCCGTTGTTCCAGTTGCATCAGAGAATTTCTTTCCACAAACACTACATACCCAATGTTCAATTTGACCAGGACTGCTAATAGTTGCTTCAATAGCTTCATTGCGATTTAAAACATGACCAGCATCAATAAGCCAACTATTTTTCTCTATTTCATTATTGCCTTCAGCATCAGAAAAATATTTATTACAGACAGAGCAAGAATAGTATTCTGAATTACCACCTGTTGTACAAGTCGCTTCAACTGCTGGATGTTTAGTTAAAGTGTGAGCAAGTTTTTCAATTGGCTCATTATAAGTGTACTGACAAACTTTACAAGTATGAACTTTATATCCAGCCGCTTCACAGGTTGCGGCAACTGTCTTAGTAACTTCAAAGTTATGTTCACCTTTTTCGCTTACTACATCATGTCCACACGTGGATGCATGCCAGTGGTGAGTTGCATCACTGGTCCAATCAGTTGAATATGTATGGGTGTGTTCTAATTTAGGAATCGTTTCGGTTTTTTCATATCCACAAACGGTACAAGTAAATTTTTTAGTTCCTGTTTCAGTCTCTGTAGCCGCCTTAGTAACAACACCCGCATCAAATGTATGTGCCGCTTTATCAGCTACTACCTCGTGTCCACACGTAGATGCATGCCAGTGGTGAGTTGCATCACTGGTCCAATCAGTTGAATATGTATGAGTGTGTTCTAATTTAGGAATCACTTCGGTTTTTTCGTATCCACAAACGGTACAAGTAAATTTCTTAGTTCCTGTTTCAGTTTCTGTAGCCGCCTTAGTAACAACACCCTCATCAAATGTATGTGCCGCTTTTTCAAAAAGTTCATCGCATCCGTCACATACCTTCCAATGTTCAGTTTCAGATGTTTTCCACTCACTACCAATATTATGCGTATGTTCAGGATCTGGAGTCGTATCATCACATGAAACCAGCACAAAAACTAATGCCGCCAATAAAACAATTAACAATTTTCTAATCTTCATTTTACCTTTTCCTTTCTTTTTTTTAAATGTTTTTTACACCAAAAGTATATAATTATTTACTTTTGGTTGTCAATGTTTTATAAATTCTTTACAAAGACTAAACAAATAAATTACATATGGCTGACAAATAAAAATAAAAATAAGATTTTTTCAGTCATCTTTTATGAAACACATGAAAAAACACTCCCAATTGAGTGCTATCTTTATCGCTTCATCAAAGCCCTATATAAATAAAAAAGGTTTCTCGCGACAAGAAACCTTAAATTGTTGAGTGGCGCCCACAGAAGGACTCGAACCTTCGACTTCTTGATTAACAGTCAAGCGCTCTAACCGACTGAGCTATGTAGGCTTAAGTTTAAGAAACTGGCAACTTCCTATTTTGGCCCCTTAGGACTATCGTCGGCGATGAAGTGCTTAACTGCTGTGTTCGAGATGGGTACAGGTGTGTCCACTTCGCTATCGTCACCAGATTCTTTCAAAACTAGATAAATTCTTTTGTCAAAACTTAAAATAAAATATTTTTAAAAGTTAAATCCTCGATCTATTAGTACCAGTTAGCTCCATGCGTCACCGCACTTCCACACCTGGCCTATCAACCTCATCGTCTTTGAGGGATCTTACTTAATTTGGGAAATCTCATCTTAGGGGAGGCTTCACACTTAGATGCTTTCAGCGTTTATCCTTTCCATACTTAGCTACCCAGCTGTGGCCTTGGCAAGCCAACTGGTGCACCAGGGGTATGTCCATTCCGGTCTTCTCATACTAGGAACAGCTCCCTTCAAATTTCCTGCGACCACGACGGATAGAGACCGAACTGTCTCACGACGTTCTGAACCCAGCTCACGTACCACTTTAATGGGCGAACAGCCCAACCCTTGGAACCTACTCCAGCTCCAGGATGTGATAAGCCGACATCGAGGTGCCAAACCGCATCGTCGCTGTGAACGCTTGGATGCGATTAGCCTGTTATCCCCAGGGTAGCTTTTATCCGTTGAGTCTCGGCCCTTCCATCCGGAACCGAGAGATCACTAAGTCCTACTTTCGTACCTGCTCGACTTGTTGGTCTCGCAGTCAAGCTCTCTTTTACCTTTACGCTCTTTGAATGATTTCCAACCATTCGGAGAGAACCTTCGAGCGCCTCCGTTACTCTTTAGGAGGCGGCCGCCCCAGTCAAACTACCTACCTGACACTGTCCCTCTGATTCCACACCAGCAGGTTAGATATCCAGTATTTAAAGGGTGGTATTCAAAGGTCGACTCCACCGAGACTAGCGTCCCAGTTTCCCTGTCTCCCACCTATCCTATACATCAAATACCAGATACCAATATCAAGCTATAGTAAAGCTCCATGGGGTCTTTTCGTCCTGTCGCGGTTAACCGGCATTTTCACCGGTAGTTTGATTTCACCGAGTCTCTTGTTGAGACAGCGCCCAAATCGTTACGCCTTTCGTGCGGGTCGGAACTTACCCGACAAGGAATTTCGCTACCTTAGGACCGTTATAGTTACGGCCGCCGTTTACTGGGGCTTCAATTCAGAGCTTCGTTTCCTAACTCCTCCTCTTAACCTTCCAGCACCGGGCAGGCGTCAGCACCTATACTTCACCTTGCGGTTTTGCAGATACCTATGTTTTTGATAAACAGTCGCTTGGGCCTATTCTCTGCGACTTTCTTTTTTCATTAAAAGTCCCCCTTATCCCGAAGTTACGGGGTAATTTTGCCGAGTTCCTTAACAAGAGTTTTCTCGCGCGTCTTAGTATTCTCTACCCACCCACCTGTGTCGGTTTACGGTACGGGTAGTTATAAGATTTGCCCTAGAAGCTTTTCTCGAAAGTTTGACATCGTCGTTCTTTACCTACCGAAACTCAGTGTTATCATCCGGGCGGATTTGCCTACCCAGACCACCTCGTTCCCTTGTCCCGAATCCATTCACGGGCGAACGCTAGCCTCCTTTGTCACTCCTTCAGTCTTATAACTAGTCGAGGAATTTCTACCTCGTATCCATCGGCTACGCTTTTCAGCCTCACCTTAGGTCCCGACTTACCCAGGGCGGACGAACCTTCCCCTGGAAACCTTGGGTTTTCGACGGAGAGGATTCTCACCTCTCTTTTCGTTACTTACACCGGCATTCTCACTTCTAGCCACTCCACTACTCCTTTCAGTATAGCTTCTTCGTAACTAGAACGCTCCCCTACCACCCATATCTCTTGATACGAATCCGCAGCTTCGGTATGATGCTTAGCCCCGGTACATTTTCGGCGCAGAGCCACTCGACTAGTGAGCTTTTACGCACTCTTTAAAGGGTGGCTGCTTCTAAGCCAACCTCCTAGTTGTTTGGGCATCTCCACTTCCTTTTCCACTTAGCATCAATTTTGGGACCTTAACTGGCGGTCTGGGCTGTTTCCCTTTCGACTACGGACCTTAGCACCCGCAGTCTGACTGCTCGCTACATTTTATGACATTCGGAGTTTAATTGGGCTCAGTACCTCGAGGTGAGGCCATCACACATTCAGTGCTCTACCTTCATAAAACTTTCCGCGAACGCTAGCCCTAAAGCTATTTCGGGGAGAACCAGCTATCTCCGAGTTCGTTTGGCTTTTCACCCCTAACCACAAGTCATCGAAGAGTTTTGTAACACTCCCTCGTTCGGTCCTCCATCTACTCTTACATAGACTTCAACCTGCTCATGGCTAGCTCACTCGGTTTCGGGTCTACAACATATAACTTTCACTCGCCCTCTTAAGACTTGGTTTCCCTTCGGCTTCACTCCTTAAAGCTTAACCTCGCTATATATCATAACTCGCCGGTTCATTCTGCAAAAGGCATGCCGTCACCCATTAACGGGCTCCGACTAATTGTAAGCACACAGTTTCAGGTTCTCTTTCACTCCCCTCCCGGGGTTCTTTTCACCTTTCCCTCACGGTACTGGTTCACTATCGGTCACTAAGGAGTATTTAGCCTTAGGAGATGGTCCTCCTTATTAGTTCCGACAAGATTCCTCGTGTCTCGCCGTACTCTTTGTTACCCGAGTTATTTTAATTTCGATTACAGGACTTTCACCTTCTTCGGTTAACCTTCCCAGGTTATTCTTCTATTAAAATAATTTTTGACTCTTACGGTAACGGGCTACCTCCGCGTTCGCTCGTCACTACTAGCGGAATCGTTTTTACTTTCTTTTCCTGCAGATACTTAGATATTTCAGTTCTCTGCGTTTCGCCTCTCTTTCGAGATGTCATGTCTCCCACATGACGGGTTCCCCCATTCGGATTCCTACGGATCGTTGCGTACTTACTGCTCCCCGTAGAGTTTCGCCGTTCGTTGCGTCCTTCTTCGCCTCTTAGTGCCTAGGCATTCCCTGTGCGCTCTTTCTTCTTTAACCTTTTATTTTACTTTTTTGTTTTGACAGAATTTATCTACTTTTCAAAGATCTTAAATATTTTTGGTGGAGACTAGGGGGATCGAACCCCTGACCTCCTGCGTGCAAAACAGGCGCTCTCCCAGCTGAGCTAAGTCCCCAAAAAATATATGGTGGCCTAAATGGACTTGAACCATCGACCTCACGCTTATCAGGCGTGCGCTCTAACCAAAACTGAGCTATAGGCCCACATTTCTTGCCGTAATTGGCCTTTGAAAACTGAATATAATGAGAAATTTGAAGTTTTGCTGTTATGCCTTTCTCCTTAGAAAGGAGGTGATCCATCCCCACGTTCCCGTAGGGATACCTTGTTACGACTTAACCCCAATCATTAGCCCTACCTTAGACGGCTCCCTCCTTCTTTAAAGGTTAGGCCACCGGTTTTGGGTATTACTAACTTTCGTGGTTTGACGGGCGGTGTGTGCAAACCTCGAGAACGTATTCACCGTAGCGTTCTGATCTACGATTACTAGCGATTCCGACTTTATGAAGTCGAGTTGCAGACTTCAATCCGAACTGAGATTGGTTTTATGGGGTTCGCTTGACCTCACGGTTTCGCCTCCCTTTGTACCAACCATTGTATCACGTTTGTAGCCCAGACCATAAGGGGCATGATGATTTGACGTCATTCCCACCTTCCTCCAGTTTGTCACTGGCAGTCTCGCTATAGTCCCCAACTTAATGATGGCAAATAGCGATAAGAGTTGCGCTCGTTGCGGGACTTAACCCAACATCTCACGACACGAGCTGACGACAACCATGCACCACCTGTATCCCAGTTAACCTCCGTTATGTTTCCATAACATTGCTCGGTATGTCAAGGCCTGGTAAGGTTCTTCGCGTATCGTCGAATTAAACAACATGATCCACCGCTTGTGCGAGGTCCCGCCAATTCCTTTGAGTTTTATGCTTGCGCACGTACTACTCAGGCGGAGTACTTAATGCGTTAACTGCAGCACCGACTTGGCCGACACTTAGTACTCATCGTTTACGGCGTGGACTACCAGGGTATCTAATCCTGTTTGCTCCCCACGCTTTCGTGCCTCAGCGTCAGATAAGGCCCAGCAAGCCGCCTTCGCCACTGGTGTTCCTCCATATATTTACGCATTTTACCGCTACACATGGAATTCCACTTGCCTCTACCTCTCTCAAGCTACCCAGTTTTCAAAGCGATTCAAGGTTGAGCCTTGAATTTAAACCATGAACTTAAATAGCCGCCTACGCACCCTTTACGCCCAATAATTCCGGATAACGCTTGCCCCCTATGTATTACCGCGGCTGCTGGCACATAGTTAGCCGGGGCTTATTCCTAAAGTACTGTCACTCGTTAGTCATTTCCTACTAACGTCATTCATCCTTTGTAAAAGATCTTTACATACCGAAGTATTTCTTCAATCACGCGGTATCGCTCGGTCAGGGTTCCCCCCATTGCCGAAGATTCTCTACTGCTGCCTCCCGTAGGAGTCTGGGCCGTTCTCAGTCCCAGTGTGGCCGTTCAACCTCTCAGTCCGGCTACGCATCATTGTCTTGGTGAGCCGTTACCTCACCAACTAACTAATGCGCCGCAGGCCCCTCCTTAAGCGGTGCTATCGCACCTTTTAAATGGTCTCGATGCCGAGTCCACTTTCAATCCAGTATTAGCTCTAGTTTCCCAGAGTTATCCTCGTCTTAAGGGTAGGTTACCTACGTGTTACTCACCCGTTCGCCACTGAGCACAAGTGCTCCGTTCGACTTGCATGTATTAGACGTACCGCCAGCGTTAATCCTGAGCCAGGATCAAACTCTCCATTATTTGGTATTGTTTGAGCTTTAGCTCTTTTATTTTTTTTCAAAAAAATTGGTTGTTTAATTTCTCATCATTATTCAGTTTTCAAAGACCAAATACTTTTCGTCTTTTTTAGACACTCATTCATTTTATCATTTAGAAAATAACTTGTCAATTTATTTAACTATATTCAATAAATAGATGGTGGAGGGGGGCAGATTCGAACTGCCGAACCCTGAGGGAACAGATTTACAGTCTGCCGCGTTTAGCCACTTCGCTACCCCTCCGCTAAAAGACGTGTCTTTAATTATTTTATACTATTGACATTAAAAAAGCAACTAGAATAGTTAGAAAATAAATTATTACTAGTTTTGGCTTTGTTCTATGCGCGTGCGCGCGTGTGTATTCATTTAATATGTAGTGTTATTTTACTTTTTTAATCACTATATTGTATCGTGTACCACTTTCATCTGGTAGGTAATAATTTGTTATATTAATAACTTTAGTTTTATCTTTAAGCTTATCAGAAACTTGATTTAATTCTTCTTCATATTTCAAAGATTTATAACTTAAAATATAACCTTTCATTTTAATTAAAGGATAAGCGTATTTAATAATGTCTTCTAAACTACTTAAGGCTCTTGCGGTTGCCAAATCGAAATATTCTTTAATTTCTATTTTTTCAAGACGTTCATGTAATGTTTTAGTGTTAGTTAAATTAAGTTTTTTAATTAACTCATCTAAAAACACTAACTTTTTCTTTCTAGCATCTACTAATAAAACTTCTAAGTGTGGGTATAAGATTTTTAATGGAATGCCAGGGAATCCAGCACCAGATCCCATATCAATAACTTTATTGATCGTTTTAAAATCAATTTGTTTTATCGGTAAAATAGAATCAAGAAAGTGTTTAATATAAACTTCTTCTTTATCAGTGATTCTTGTTAAATTTACTTTTTTGTTATATGCAATTAAAAATTCGTAATATGTTTCAAACTGATTAATTTGATAATCAGTTAGTTCATACCCAGTATATTTTAAAACTATTTGTTTAAAATTCATTTTTTCTACCTAATGTTTCTAAATATATTGTTAGAATTTGGATATCTGATGGATTTACTCCAATAATTCTTGAGGCTTGACCGATTGTTAATGGTGAAACTTTTATTAGTTTTTCTCTAGCCTCAAAACTAATATTTGGTATTTCGTAATAATTGATGGTTGCTGGGATTTTTTTATTTTCTAACCGACTAAGTTTATCGGCTTCTTTATATGCTTTTTCAATATATCCTGAATATTTTATTTGTAGTAGAACTTGCTCAAAGACATCTATACTATATTCTTTTTCAACAAATGGTAATAGTTCATTAACTTTGATTTCTGGACGTTTAGCTAAATCCATTAGTGAAATTCCTTCTTGAAGTGGCGATGAATTAAACAGTTGTAAATAATCGTTTAATATTATTTCTTTGCCGGTGTGATTAACTATTGTATTTGGAGTAACTCTTGTGGTTTTGAAAAAATCAGCTAATTCTTCAATACTTTCTTTTTTATTAAGAAACTTTTTATATTCGCTAGTTGGCAACAAACCAACTTGGTGTCCATATTCGCTTAATCTTAAATCAGCATTATCGCTTCTTAAAAGTAAGCGGTGTTCAGCTCTAGATGTTAATAATCGATATGGTTCTTTAGTTCCTTTGGTTACTAAATCGTCAATTAGAACACCAATGTAAGCTTCACTTCTCTTTAAAATAAACGGTTCTTTTCCATCTATTTTTAATGTTGCATTAATCCCTGCCATTAAACCTTGGGCTGCGGCTTCCTCATAGCCACTAGTCCCATTAATTTGCCCGGCGGTATATAAGTTTTTTATTTTTTTAGTTTCAAGTGTTGGATATAATTCTAATGGATTAATCCCATCATATTCAATAGCGTAACCATATCTAATAATTTTGGCTTTTTCTAATCCTTTTACACTTGAGACTATTTTTCTTTGAACGTCTCTAGGAAGACTAGTTGACAATCCTTGAATATAAATGCTGTGCCCATTTAAAGTTTCAGGTTCAACAAATACTTGGTGTCGCCCTTTATCACTAAATCTGACAACTTTATCTTCAATTGATGGACAGTATCTTGGACCAACACCAACATCTTCTCTTGTATACATCGGAGAACGATCGAGATTATCATTAATTATTTGGTGAGTGTTTAAATTAGTATGAGTTAAATGACAATCAACTTGTTGTTTTATTTCTTCATTTTCAGGATAAAAACTAAATGATAAAAACTCTTTATCTCCAGGTTGCAAAATCATATTCGAATAATCTATC
Source organism: Acholeplasmataceae bacterium (assembly GCA_050953825.1). Lineage (GTDB taxonomy): Bacteria > Bacillota_I > Bacilli_A > Acholeplasmatales > Acholeplasmataceae > DUQW01. Next base: position 121,757 of record JBMNNF010000013.1, read on the forward strand.
GTTCTACCATCAATTCTTGGTGGCGTTCCCGTTTTTAATCTAGTCATTTCAAAACCTAATTTAGCTAATTGTTTGCTGATTGCTTTAGTTGTTTTAGCACCGTCAGGTCCAACGCTAACTCTTTCTTCACCAATTAAAATTTCACTATTTAAATAAGTTCCGGTTGTTAAAATAATAGTTTTACCATATACTTTAGTATGATCATCTAATACTACACCCTTACAAACATCATTTTCAATGATTAACTCATTAGCCGTTTTTTCAATAATTGTTAAATTAGGGGCGTTTAATAAAACTTCTTTAGTAAATCTTGGATATTCTTTTTTATCTAATTGAGCTCTTAAGGCCCTAACTGCTGGTCCTTTTGAATAATTTAATAATTTAATTTGAATTAACGTCGCGTCAGTAGTTTTAGCCATTTGACCTCCTAGAGCGTCAATTTCTCTAACTAAAACTCCTTTTGCTGGTCCACCAATTGACGGATTGCATGGTAAAGTAGCAACATGATTTAAGTCGCTCGTAATTAATACTGTCTTTTTTCCAATTTTGGCCATAGCTAAAGCAGCCTCTACACCGGCATGGCCTCCACCAATTACTATACCATCAAACATTTATCTAATTTTTCCTTTTATTTTATTAATTTTAGGAATCTTTTTACTACTTCAGGAGCAGTAAACTTAAAGTGTTCCATCGCTTGTCCGCCTGGACAACTAACACCAAATTGATCAATTCCCATAACGTGTGGTGTAAATTGATACCAACTCATTGTACTACCCGCTTCAATTGCTAGTGTCGGAACATTAGGCAATACTTCATCTTGATAACCTTTTGGTTTCTTGGCAAATAAGAAATGACTTGGCATACTAACAACTCTAACATCTACACCCTTCTTCAAAAGTAACGCTTGAGCTTCAACTGCTAATCCAACTTCACTGCCTGCAGCTAATAAAACTCCATCTAATCTATCTTTTTCTGGTGATACTACATATGCACCTTTTTTAACGCCTTCTAATGAAGTGTTTACTAAATTTGTTACATTTTGTCTAGTTAAAACTAAAACTGTAGGAACACTTTCAGATTCGATTGCTATCTTCCAACTAGCAATCGTTTCATTGGCGTCAGCTGGTCTTAATACATTTAAATTAGGAATCGCTCTTAATCCTGCAAGTTGCTCAATTGGTTGGTGAGTTGGACCATCTTCACCAACAGCAACAGTATCATGAGTAAAGACATATGTTACCGGAAGTCCCATTAAGGCACTTAATCTAATTGATGGTTTGCAATAATCACTAAAGACAAAGAACGCTCCTGCAAACACTTTCAATCCACCATGTAAGGCGATACCATTATTGATGGCGGCCATCGCGTGTTCTCTGACACCATAGTTGATATTTCTACCTAAACGATTATCTTTAGTAAAATCACCGTCAGCACCTTTAGCTTTAGTTGATCCTGTTAAATCAGCAGATCCACCAATGATGTTTTTATATTCTTTTTGTAATTGATTTAAGACAATTCCACTGACATTTCTAGTTGCATCTTTCGATTTAGTAATTAATTTTTGATATTTTTTATAATTAAGTTTAACTTCACCACTCATAAACATCATTAATTCTTGATGTTCATTCGGATATTCTCTAGCATAATCTTCTAACAAATTATTATGTGCTTGATTTAAGATTCGACCGCGACTTAAAACATTCTTTTTAAATATTTCATAAACATGTGTTGGTATTTCAAATGGAGCATATTCCCACCCTAACTTTTCAGCTGCATATTCTCTTTCTTTATCACCAATAGGTGATCCATGGGTTTTACTAGTACCTTGATATGAAACACCGTGACCAATTACGGTTTTTACTTCAATTAAGGATGGTTTATCCAAATTAGCTTTAGCTTTCATTATAGCTTGGTGAATAATTTCTAAGTTTTCGCCATCTTCAACTAATTGATAATGCCAATTCATCGCTTGGAATTTTTCAGCGATATTATCACTAGTAGCTAAACTAGTTGGTCCATCTAATTGAATATCGTTAGAATCAAATAAAACGATTAGCTTATTTAACCTCAAATGACCAGCTAAACTACAAGCTTCTAAAGCAACACCTTCTTGTAAATCTCCATCACCACATAATACATATGTATAATGATTTACGACATCAAAGTTTGGTTTATTAAATCTTGCAGCTAAATGACTTTCAGCAATTGCCATACCTACCGCATTAGAAATACCTTGTCCTAGTGGACCAGAAGTAGTTTCAACTCCGTCAGTATGACCATACTCAGGATGACCTGGAGTATTTCCAATTTGTCTAAAATTTTTTAAATCATCAAGTGAAATATTAAAGCCTGATAAATGATTAAGTGCATATAATAATCCGGAACCATGTCCTGCAGATAGAACAAAACGGTCTCTATCCATCCATTTACTATTTTTAGGATTAATTTTTAATTCATTAATAAATAATGAATAAGCCATAGGTGCCGCTCCCAATACTATACCTGGATGACCGCTATTAGCTTTGTTAATGGCATCTACTCCTAAAAATCTAACTGCATTGACTCCGTCTTTGTGATTAAGCATGTGAATCTTCCTTTTTATTCTCTTCTTCGGTTTCAACTTCATCTACTACATCATCTTCTGGCGGAACTTCTTCGGTTTTATTTAATTCTTGTTGTTCTTTTTCGTAAGCTAATTCTCTTTCTTTGTTTTTCATTTCTCTAAATTGGACCTGATCGTTTGCAACTTGTTCATATACTTCTGGTGTCAAATGTTCTTGGATTTCGTTTTGAGTTTTATCATTTTCTTCATCCATTTTCTTTCTAACCACTTTACTTTGGACAGCATTAACCGCAAAGATTACAACCATCATCCCAATTAAAATATAGATTGCATAATCCGGAAGCAATGTTATTGCTAGTACCGCAACAATTAAATATACCACCATTAATGGTAACATCAATGTATATAAAAATTTACGTTGATATTTTGAAATTCGATCAATATAGTTAATCCACATTGCATTTATTGGTTGTTTATAAAACTCTTTAATAACTCCGTAATTATAAAATTCTTCATTAACCAAAAATCTAAAGTTTTTGCCGTCAGAGGTCCACATGTTATATCTTCCATCAGCCTCAAACATTTGTTTTTCTTCTTCTGTCATAAAAAATATTTCTAATTTTTTATCACCTATTAATTGAACCTCATTTGGTTCTCTTGTTAATGAATCATATAGTCTTTTATTTATTTTCATGTTAATCACCTCTAATTTATATTATAGCATTAAATGAGTCATAAATATTCTGTAAATATTTATATCCGTAAATTTAATTACATCCATCAAAAAAAGTCTTAACATTTAAGACTTTTCATAAGTTATTCCTATCTAGCATCGCTATCCACATCCCAACAATGCTTATGGCTGCTTCTGTCACGACCTGACCAGGTTTACACGTTGAAATTGAATAGCGATGCCAGATAGGAACTAAATTTATCTCAATTCTTTGAAGAAATCGCGTAATAATTGAGAACTTTCCTCTTTCATTATACCAAATTCAACATTAACTTTGTGATTCCATGGTTCTAAGAACAGGTTAACAATACTGCCACAAGCTCCCCCTTTAGGATCAGCTGTAGCAATATATAAATTTTTAATCCGCGCTTGTATAATAGCTCCAGCGCACATTGGACACGGTTCTAGCGTTACGTACATATCACAGTTTTCTAATCGCCAGGTACCTAGTTTTTGAGATGCTTCTTTAATGGCAATAATTTCTGCATGTAATGTTGAATCTTGTAAAAGTTCTTTTAAATTATGTCCTTTTCCAATAACTTCTTCATTTAAAACCACTACAGCACCAATTGGTACTTCACCGATTTGATATGCTTTTTGCGCTTCTTCAAGCGCTAGGCTCATATATTTATTTTTTTGGTTCATATTTAGGCTTGTTAGGAACTTCGTGAGCATGTCTTGAACGAGCTTCGTAATAATCATGTCCACTAACTAAAATAATTTCCGAGTTATAATCAGCTGGTTTCCCATCAACTATTCTTTGAGTTCTTGTTGCTGGTTCACCAGTTTTAACACAAATTGCCGAAAGTTTAGTGACAAATTCGGCTTTAGCTAATAAAAATGGCATTGGTCCAAATGGTTCACCCCTAAAATTTCGATCTAAACCACCAATGATTACTCTAATACCTTTATCTGCTAAATCGTCAGCAATATCAACAATTTCCATATCAAAGAATTGCGCTTCATCAAAAACAACCGCATCAGTATTTTCATCAATATAGTCGTATACATCGGCACTTTTTTTAATAAAGAAAGCTTGAGTTCTTTGATTGCCATGTGATACTAATTCACTTTGTGAATATCTATTGTCAAGCTTAGGATTGAAAACAACAATATTTTGATTAGCATATTGAAGACGTTTAATTCTTCTAATTAATTCTTCTGTTTTGCCGGCAAACATTGGGCCGCAAACCACTTCAATAAATCCATTTTTATATGTATGATACATAATTTAATCCTCCACTTTTTTGATAATAAAAAACGTGATTACTCATCACGCTTTTCAGGTTTATTTTGATTTTGATCAATTCCATAACGTCTGTTGAATTTTTCAACTCTACCAGCCGCTTGAACAAAAGTTTGAGTTCCTGTATAAAACGGATGACAATTTGAACATGTATCTACTTTGATTTCTTTTAATGTTGAACCAACTTCAAATTCATTTCCGCATGTTGAACATGTAACCTTTGCAACATTATATTTTGGTTGAATATCCTTTTTCATTATTTCCGCTCCTTCCGCCATGAATTTAATCATGATAAGTTACCGATATATTATAACATTATGATTTTTATTAAGCAAGTGTTTTAAATACGTTAAATATTAGTATATTTATCCCCTTAAATTTATTCTTCTTTTTTAATCTTTTTAGATTCTGCAAAATTTTCTGGAAACCATTCTTTTGTTATTTTCAAAAATTGATTAGCAATTAATCCGATAACAATTCCAGTTACTACTCCTAAAATTAACATCAGTGGCAAATAAACCCATAGACCTTCACCAATAACAATTAGCCCAACCAATACTTGTCCAAGAACATGGGCAAGCGATCCAAACAAACTTGTACCTGGCACACCAAAGAAATCAATCTTTTTGAAAAGTCCCATTACAATAACCGATAGGATACCGCCTCCCAAAGCCATATAAAACGTTGGCCCTAAAAATCTTCCAGGCGCTAACAATGACGCAATAACAACTCTTATGGTCGCAACAGCAAACGCTTCTTTAAATCCAAATGTAAAAAGAACAATTAGTGTCACTATATTAGCTAGTCCTAATTTAGCACCTGGAACTGGAATAAATCCGGTAAAATAATATTCGATTAAGTTTAATACTATCGCTATTGCTAACATCATTGATAGGGTTACATATTTTTTAAGTTTTTTGTTCATTTATACCACCCCATCAGTTGATGTTCCAGTAAAGAAATTTATTGAAACCGAATTAGGCAGACAAATAATATATCCGTGTTTGGCCCACCCTTGCCTACTACATAAATTATTAGGACTTTTTTCTTCCGAAACTTTAATTCTTTTTTCTTTAAAATCAACAACAATAACTACTTCTTGATTAATCCCATCAATTTGATAATCCCCCAGTAAAGTAATCTCAATATACTCGTCACCATATATTATTTTTGGATATTCCTCAAATTGGTCCTTAATAACATTAATTTTCTTAGTTCTGAAATCAACTTCGACATATGTTTCTTGGCGATAAATAATTTCGGCCTTTATTGCTCCATCACGAGGCCAAAAATAATAATTTAAATAGGCACCACCAAATACCACTATTAAAACTCCAAATAAGATTAAGTCTCTAATTATTTTAAGTTTATTATCTTTTTGAACTTTATCTTTAGTTTTAATAAAATATCTTACTGCAAAGAAAATAATTACTAGTGATATAGCAATAGTAATTCCTAAAATTATATATCTTCCTATTGGTTTATGTGGTTCAATATTGGTGATATTAACATTATCACTTAAGTTAGTAATGGTTAAATCTTGATTATAAAATACAGCCTTGGCACCTATTTCATTTAGAAAGATTTCCGCTTCGTTCATACTCATAGAAAATAGTGCTGTTGATGCCGCATCCATTAATCCTGCGTCTTGACCAATAATTGATAATACGTGATAGTTAGAGGATGGTGTTTTAGTTTTGGGTGAAATGATGTGGTGAAATCTTTGACCATGAACAGTAAAATATTGCGTGTAATCTCCACTGGTAGTAACTGTTGAGTTAACTAATTCAACAACCCCATACATATCCCTCTTCTTATCTAATACTGGTTCTTTTAATCCGATGCGGTATGGTGATCCATCTACTTTTTCTCCGACAGCGATTGAAGAGGTGCCAGAGTCAATATAATAATATTTTACACCTTTATTTTTAAGGTATTCGATCGCTTTTTGGGTAGCATATCCCTTAGCAAAGGCTCCTAAGTCAATTTTTACACCTTCATTAATAGTAACAAAATATTTGTTGTTTTCTATTCTTAATGTAATTGGATTATTAACTATATCTATACCATTAACTTCATCTAGTAACAAGTTAAATTCATCAAGTGGCATTTCTTGTTGATTATATCTATTGATACCACGTTTCCAGACATCAATAATATGACCAATTGAATAATCAAAATATCCATTAGATGATATTCTTATGTTTTCGGCTTCATTTAGCATGTCAAATAATTCTTTGCTGATCTCTAATTCAGTACCGATATTATTATTTAAATCTTCAACATTAACTTTGACAGTTGCTAAAGTTTTGCCTTTATTTAAATTCATCTCTTCTTCTGGCATGATACCTGGATTTGGAGAAGCTAGATAAGTATATAAATAAAATATATTTTTTAATTCTTCTTTGTATAATTCATTATCATGTGTTTCATCAGTGTGAGCTAAAATTATAACTTTTGACCCCATAACACCACCAATATAAACATCCCACGTGTTTAGTGGGATGTTTTCGTCGGCTTTTATTTTAGGCATAGTTAATCCTAATATAACTACTAGGAAACACATTAATATTTTTTTCATCTTTTAATAATTAAAAATCACAATTTCTTGGGGTTCTAGGGAATGGAATTACATCTCTAATATTTTCTACTCCAGTAATAAACATAATTAACCTTTCAAAACCTAAACCAAATCCAGAACTAGTTGTTCCACCGTATTTTCTTAAGTTAATATACCATTCTATTTGTTCAGAATGCATATCTAATTCTTTCATTCTTTTTGTTAATAGGTCGAACCTTTCTTCTCTTTGAGAACCACCAATTAATTCTCCACTTTTAGCTACTAATAGGTCCATAGCTGCTACAGTTTTACCGTCGTCGTTTTGACGCATATAGAAAGCTTTAATATCTTTTGGCCAGTTTGTTACAAAGACCGGCGCATCAAAATGAACTTCGGTTAAATACTTTTCATGTTCGGTTCTTAAGTCCTCGCCATGCTCCGGTTTGAACTCAAATTGTGTTTTTGCCTTTAAAAGGATATTAATCGCTTCTTCATGAGTAACCCTGTAAAATGGCTTTTCCAAGACAACTTTCAACCTTTCTTTCAATCCTTTTTCGACAAACTTATCAAAAAGTTCTAATTCGTCTGGAAGTTTATCAAATAGGGTTTGAACTAAGTGTTTAACCATCGCTTCAGCAATATCCATTAGTTTATTTAAATCAGTAAATGCCATTTCTGGTTCAATCATCCAAAATTCTGATCCGTGTTTTGGAGTATTAGAGTTTTCCGCTCTAAAAGTCGGCCCAAAAGTATATACATTTCTAAACGCTTGAGCGTACGCTTCGGCGTGTAGTTGTCCGGTTACTGTTAAAAATACTTGCCTTTGGAAAAAATCTTTGGAAAAATCATCGTTTTTCTTGATTTCCTTTAATGTCGTTACAGTAAACATTTCTCCAGCGCCTTCGCCATCATTACCAGTTAAAATTGGAGTATGTACATAGACAAAATCTTGGTTTTGGAAAAACTCATGAATTGCGTGAGCCATTATTGAACGCGTTCTAAAGACGGCATTAAATAAATTAGTTCGTGGACGTAAATGAGCAACTTCTCTTAAAAACTCTCTTGAATGACGTTTCGGTTGAATTGGATAATCTTCTCCAGCCTCACAAATTAAACTAACTAATTTAGCTTTTATTTCGAATGGTTGTGGACGTTCTGGAGTCAATACAACTTCTCCGGTAACTTCGACCGAACTTCCAACCCCTATTTTTTGAATATCTTTAAAGTTATCAAGTGAATCATCATAAACTACTTGAATGTGATTTAAGGTTGTTCCATCGTTTACTTGTAAAAATCCAAATTCTTTTTGGGCTCTATTAGAGCGAACCCAGCCACTAATGGAAACTATTTTTTCGGCATATTCTTCAATATTTCTTTTTAAATTAATAATTGTTTTCATATTTATCTTCCTCTAATTCCGTGTTTTAGCTTTTTATATTCTTATAAAATAATTATAACATATTTCACTAGTAAAATAAGTTTGATTATAATGCGATTTTATTCATTAATCGTCATTCAATTTAAACTTTATTATTTTTTTGTTTAAAATAAATATTTTTTCATTTTTATTATTCAAATATAATAAGTGGAATCGTTAATTCTTCTTTAGTATATCCCGCATGATGAGCTTTAAACGGACTTTCCTCTTTTTTAAATCCAATGGCTTTGCTGGAAATTGAGACGGCTACATATTCTCCAATAAAAGAATCTACTAAGTGGTGTTTTTCACCTAATCCAAATAAATTTGTTTTAAATAATTCTTCCTTAGTGTATAATTTAAATCCTGGTTGGAAATATTTGTTAAATAATCTTTCAAAATTATTTCTTTCATTTTCTTTAACGAAAAATGTTTGCGTTCTTGATTCAATACTTGGAAGACGATAAAAAGTTTTATATATTTCATCATAATCATCCAAAAATACATACTCGATATCGATAATTCCGTGATCAGCTACAATAATTAATAAAGTATCATCTAATAATTTGTTTTTGAAATTAGTTATTTTATCATTTAATTCTTTTAAAACTTTTAAAGTTTTTTCACTATTAATACCGTTCATATGAATGGTTGCATCAGGTTCAGTGTAATAACAATAACACAAACTCGCTTCACCTTGGTTAATCTCTAATAATCTACTTAACATTGAATCAAATGTTTTATATTTGCTGCCATGAATTGGCGATGGATAAAGTTCTTCAATGTGTAAACTTGAATTTTTTTCTTTGGCTTGTTTTAAAAAGTTTTTTGGCCATAGATAATCATATAAATTTTTATCTAATTTTTCGCCAGTAAAGAAGTTTGATCTTGTAAATATTTCATCAGTAGCATCTTCAAACTTGTTATATTGTGACCACCCTAAAAACCCAGTTTCTATTGGTGTTTTCCCTGCTAAAAATGCGTTAGTAGCTGCTACGGTAGTTGGTGGAAATACTGTTGACAATTTGGTTTTTAAATGTTCTTTAAATACTGATGTTTCTCCTAGTTTTTCCAAAACATTAATCCCCAACCCATCTAATAACATAACAATTACATGTTTATAATTGCGCTTTAAAATATCATCAAGCAATGGTAATGTTCGATAGTGCGTTTTAGCATTGTAATGTTTTAATATTGAGTTGGTAACGTTAATAATATTGTTTTTATAATCAATCATAGTAATGCTCCTTTGATTTATTTTAAAAAATCCAAACTAAAAACTAGTTTGGATTTACTAAATAATAAACATGTTCTACTCCGTCTTTATCAACTTCAAAATAAGTGGATATCATTGTATCTTTAGATAAGATTAGATCATTAACTGATGTAATGAATCCGTCATCATTTAAACTATATTTTGATTTATTGTTTTCGTCTAATATCGTTTGATATGCCCGACTGATTAGATCAGTACAATAATACTTTTCTTTAGTATCTAAGAAAAACATATAGTTATATATAACATTTTTTCGTCGAAGTTCTTTAACATAATCAACGGCTTGTTGTCTTTCTTCTTTGGTGGCTCTAACTCTTAAACCAATTGATTTTCTGCGATAATAAGAACCATCCCGTTTCTTCTTGATAAAATAATTTCTCGCTGTAAAAATGGTGGCGCCAACTAGATTATGAGTTTGAACACCCTCTTCATCATATTCAATGTGTTCTGAAATATAATCGATGATTCTTTCATTTGGTGTTGGAAAGCCAGCTATTTCTAATAATTCATCAACATCAGAAACGATTGCGGCATGTCCACCAAAATTGTATGAAATAAATTGATGAATTATTGGTATCTCAGGAAAAGGGGACTCCCTACTGACAAGTATATCCCCTATATTCCCCATGTAAAATTTATCTTCATCTTCGATATATGTTAAATCATCAAGATATTCAGTTGATTTTACTTCATAATATTTTCTGGTGTCGCTAGATTTCTCAACGTTTAAAACTCCGGCTTGTTTAAATTCTTTAATCATTTTATCAACTTTGGCATTTTCATAAATGGAAATACCAAAACTATAAAAGATACTACCTAATAATATTATGAGTAAAACATTTAATATTTTTTTCATTATTTGTGTTTTGGTTTAATAATTAATGATCTCTCAGGTCCTTCACCTTCAGAGATGGTTTCGACATCTTTCCAATCAGCTAATTTAGTATGAATAACTCTTCTTTCATATGAGTTCATTGGATCTAATTTAACTTCAATTTTAGTTTTTGCTACTTCTTTTGCGGTTTTGGTGGCTAATATTTCTAATTGTTTAACTCGATTTCTATGATATCCGCCAATATCAAGATTAACTATTATTTTTGAATCAGTAAATTGTGATAAATAATTTCTTAAGACAAATTGAATTGCTTGTAAGTTTTTACCATCTCTACCGATTAATAATGAATTTTCAGTAGTTTCTAAACTATAAAAAATTTGCATACCACCATCAAGAGTTCTAAATTCAGTTTTACATTCAATACCTAAATTTAATAAGATTTTTTCTAGATATTCTTTACCTGCAGTTACTAAGTTTACGTTTGGTGTTGCTAAATATGTTGTGACATTTCCAATTCCTAGTAAACCTTTTTTCTCTTTAACGATAGCCAAATCAATATAATCTTCAGCAAGACTTAATAATTTTGACGCTTCTTTTAGGGCTTCTTGATCAGTTCTAGCTTCAATTTCTACTCGTTTCATAATATCCCACCTAAAGTTTCTTCTTGTTTTTTCTCATATTGTCTTCTTGATATTTCTTTATGAATTAAAGTTTGACCTAATGAGAATAAATTCCCAACAATCCAATATAGTGCTAAGGCGTTGCTTTGGAATGAGAAAATAACCATCATTGCGACCATAACATAACTAACTATTTTCATAGTTTTTGCTGTTTGCGCCGCTTGTTCATCTTTTTTATGTTCAACTGTTTTCTTTAAATGTTTTGGTTTTCTTTGTGATAGCCATTGTAATAAAATCATTGTTGCACCAACTAATGCAGCAAGAATATAAGAAGTCCAGTGATTTCCAATTGATAATTCAATTCCTAAGAATTTGGTGTTAGTAATTTTATCGGCCCAATATCCATAAGGAACTAAAATTCTAGTAACAGTTTGATACATTGCAATAAAGATAGGCATTTGTAAGAACGGTAAAAACATTGAACCCATTCCGATTTTATGTTTTTTATAAACTTGCATTGTCTCAAGTTGCATTTGTTGTTGTGAAGCACGATCGGTTCTGCCACGATATTTATTTTGAATTCGTTGAATATCTGGTTGTGCTTCGGCCATCCTTGATGACATTGAGTTAGTTTTTGCATAAATTGGCCACGCTAATGTTCTAATAACAATAGTTGCAAAAATAATACCTAGAGCATAAATTCCACCAAATGATAACAATTGCATGATCCAACCGACTGGAATAACTAATATATAATCAAACCAATTAGCTGATTTATCATGAATTGGTTTTTGCCCGCCAGCTACCATAACTTCAAATGTTTCACTAGCTGAACCACTTGTTAGAGTAACTGAATAAAGGCCTTGTTTATAAGGAGTACTGTTTTTTAAATCAGCAACAACTTCATTAGTTACATCGGTTTGGATTGTTTCAGTACCATCAGCACTTGGTCCAACCTTAATAACATTCATATATTTGGCTATATCATCTTCATTAAGTTTTTGACCCATTTGATGTGTAAAGGCATATGATGCTGGTTTTTTCTCGGCTTCAATAATTTCTTTATATTGAAAAACTAAAAAACTATCTCTTTCTTTAATTGGTTCAGTTGCTACATGTTTTTTTACAAACTTAAACGATGTTTGAAGTGGTTTCTTCTTATCTTTTGGATCGTTACACTCTTTATCGGTAATGACATATTCTGTAACACCGGCGGTTACATTAGAATCTCCAGGAACTTCTACTTCTTGAGTTTTATATTGACCTGGAGTTAATAACTCAACTGTTCTTCCGGTTTTATCCAGAGGACTACCATAGACACGGTAAACTTTTAAACCATAAGTATTAAAAGTTCCATCTACTACTACAACATCTGGTGCACTAACAACTAAATATTGTGGTTTTGGTTTTCTACGGCATCCGGATAAACCCAATGTTAACATTAATAATAATGTAATAATTAATAAAATTCTTTTTTTCATTTAACTTCCTCCAAAATTTTAGCTTTAATTAAAAGTTTAAATAATTCTTGATTGATTGTTTCGAAGTTTAATTCCTCTGAATTAGGTTTCACAACTATTATAAAGTCATAAGATTTTATTTGATCTTTAATCGATCTAATAATTTCTCTAATTCTTCTTTTCATTAAATTTCTTTTAACAGCATTTCCATATTTTTTACCAATTGAAATGGCAAAACGAAATGATTCGTTATTTGATAATTGGTAAAAAATATTAAAATACTTTCCATTAACTCTTATTTTTTTATTAAAAATCGCATCGATTTCGCTTGTTTTTTTTATTCGATATTTTTTTTGCATTTTTATAAAAATAAAACTACCTGAAAAAATAAATTAATATATTTTTCAGATAGTTCAAGTTTTCAAAATATTTAAAATTATTTACTTTTTTATTGATCAGAGACTGTTAGTCTCGTGCGACCTTTTTTACGTCTAGCTGCTAAAATTGCTCTTCCACTTGGAGTTGCCATTCTTGCTCTAAATCCATGGGTCTTTTTTCTTTTCGTATTACTTGGTTGATAAGTTCTTTTCATATTAAAACCGCCTTTCGTGCGAAACCATGCTTTTTAATTTTATCAAATATAAGATGATGTTTCAACTATTATCCTTTTATAATTATACCAATAATTATTTATTCCTAAAAAAAGAGCGCTGAGCGCTCTCTAGTTTGATTAATTAAAAGAATTTTTGTCTTGCTTGTTCTTTTACTTCTCTTGATGCAGTAAATGGAATTCTTGTTGTATATCCAGCTTTTGCAGCGACAATCATCTTTGCTGGCCAAATGAAGATATCTTGATTCCATCTTAGTACGTTATCATTATAAACTTCTCTAGCAGCAGTAATTTCTCTTTGAAGATAACTGTTTTGCTGCATTGCATCAGCTAATGTACGATGAGCTTTTAATTCTGGATACGCTTCAAAAGCGATATTAATTCCTCTCATTGCATTATCTAATTGACCTGATACTTCATTTCTATTTTCTTCAGTTGGATGAATACCACCACGAAGTGCTGCTACTGAAGTCATGACATCTTTATCAAGGGCAACCGATCTTTCAACGATACCAACAGCATTTTGTAACACTTGAACTCTTTGTTCTAAATAGTTATCAATTTGTGAGGCACTGTGTTGAATTTTTTGTTGTAGTTGAGCAAGTTCTTTTCTCGCTTTAATTTTTCTAAATAAGAAAATAAGCCCTGGGATAATTCCAAAAACCCATAGTAAAACTTCAAATACTGTTGATCCAACTCCAACCTTAACTGGAATTTGTTTTTCTATAACGTTAACATCTCTACCCTCTTCGTTAACAGGTCCCCTTAATTCGTCTAATTCGTTAGCCATTATTTTTCCTCTCTTTCTTTTTTATTTTTTAATAATACTAAGAATGTTGATAATTCAAATATTGATTCTTTATCTACTTGTCTGTTTCTTAAATTTTCTGCCATCTTGGCAAATTTATCACGGTATGTTAATTTTTCTTCTTCTTTAGGAACATTAACTTCAATGTCAGTCGCTTGTTCGACTGGAATATATTCTTCCCAATGAACTGGAATTGTATGTAATCTACCATCTCCACCTAATTTAGTAACATAATCAACCCTTGGAACAACTTGATATCCATATGCTGTTACTGTTACATAGTCGCAATAATTCCCGCTTTTAACTGTAGATGTTTTTAGAATGTTTCTTGTTCCAGATAACTCATGTTTGAAATGAGATTCTCCCATTTTATTAGCGATTTGTTCGTGTTCATAAAATGAAACATATGAATCATATAATCCACTATAAATATATTCGTGTGGTTTTTGCTGTTGATATAGCGGAATTGCTAAAATTGGTGCAAATGTGAAGTAAATATGTTTGAAATAGTTATTTTGATAATTAATGAATCTAGTTTTAATTTCTTCATAATCATAACCATGATAGTAATCTGGGTTAATTGTGAGATCAAATTTGCTTAAATGTTCTGGATAAATAACATTTATCATTTTACTTTTAACGAAATTGAAATCATCACCGAATCCAATTTTCTTATCTTTCATTAATGCTAATAATTCTTGTTGGGCTAAAGCGGTAAATAACAATCTAAATTGGACTTCATTATCTCTGTTTTGAGCTCTCCATAATACTTCGAATTCGTAATTACCAATAATAGTTATTGCGTTAGGATCTTTAGCTGTTTTTCTTTTTAACTTTTTAATTTCTTTTTTAACATGACGTTCTATTTGTTTTTCAGTCATATGTTCGGCATCAGAATCAGTTCTAGAAAATGATAAGTCTGGTGCCGCTTCATTTCCATATACTAAGAATGGTTCAGTACTATAATAAGGATATGGTTTTTCTACTGTAGCAGTTAAAGTCTGAGTATGATGTGTTGTTGTCATTCGTCCTTTAGAATCGGTGCTGGTTGTTGTCCAATGAATAACAATTGATCCAGTATATTCTTTAGTTCCTAATTTGTGATATAAGTTATCACTAATGAAAAATGGATTTCCATTAATTTCGCCTGATTGAACATAAAGGGTTGAGCGATCAAGGTTATTATCTTTGTATAGTCCAAATTTTTTAATTAAGTATTCTAATCTTCTACTATCAAAAAATTGATCCATCTTAATTAATGGTAACGTTTTTTGAAATAACTCGGTAGCTATTTCAGTTTTGAACAGTGCATTCAATGGTGCCATTTGTTCCCAAGCTTCGCCATATTTTACTTTTATCTTTCTTTCTAGTTCTTCAGTTTCGGCTTTTAATGCTTTAATTAGTGGATTGGCTTTTTTAACTATTAAAATAATAAATCCAATAGCCAATAAAATTAATGCCACTCCCACTATGATTGGTTCTAAAACTAATTTAGAAATTAAATATATGGATGCTATTACTGCTGCAATTGATAAAATTATTAATAATACTTTCAAACCACGCCAACGTCCTAATTTTTTACTAGATTCATCTCTTAATTTTTCTAGCGTTCTAATCTCTTTTACGGTAACGCGATTAGTTTCGATATTAACTTCAGATTCTAAAGTTAAATTTTCAAAATATTTAGTAGCGTTTTGGTTGTGCATTTCTCTTAAAACTGTATCATATTCTTTCAATGGCTCGTAAATATATTCTTTTGAATAGAAATTGTCATCCATTAAATCACCCACTTTCAACAAATGCCATATATAAAAATTATATCATAATTGCTTTTTAATAATAACAGGCTTAAATAAATATATTTTTTTTATCATATTTTGCTTATTTGTAAATTTTATTTTTAATTGTGTTTTTCTCTTTACAAAGCCATCAAATCAATTTTAAGGGTTATTTGTAATTATTTTAAAAATTAGTTTTTTGTGGTCAATTTTTAAACATTTTTTCAACAATCTAAGATGTTAATTCTTTCTTTTTTTGCGTTAATAATCGCAACAACTAACGATAGTTATCCACAAAAATATATATTGTTTTACTGTTTTTCAAATTTTATCCACACCTTTTATCCACAATTAATGTGGAAAGATTTTCTTTACATTTATGATACAATCATAGTAGAGAAATTACTTTAAAAATTGTATTGAAAAGGGGATAAGAATTATCATGGAAATCTACGAAAAGTTATGGCAAACAATATTAGGCGACTTACAAACTATTTATACTCAAGATACCTATGATGATTATTTTAGCAATTTGAATGAAATTTATAAGTATCAAAATAACCATATCTACATAATTGTTGAGAATGAATGGACTAAAAAGAGAATTAATGACGTTCATTTAATGAAAATTAATTCTTTAGCTAAAAAATATCATCCAGAACCAATTGATTTTATTTTTATAACTGATCCAAGTGAAGTACCTGGATTGGCAACACCAAAGCCAGAGTACTCTTTTGGTGTTAATTATGATAATACTAATTTAAATAGGAATTATACTTTTAATACCTTTGTTGTCGGTCCTTCTAATAACTTTGCTGTTAAGGCGGCAATGATTACTGCTGAACAAGCTGGTACTGCACATAATCCTTTATACATATTTGGAGATGTCGGATTAGGTAAAACCCATTTAATGCAAGCTATAGGTAATTATGTAGTTGAAAAAGATATTAATAAAAAAGTTTTATACGCTCGTGCGAGTGATTTTGTTGATGATTATGTTAAAAACCTTAAAGATAGAACTATGGAATCTTTTTATGAAAAATATCGGACAATTGATGTTTTATTAATTGATGATATTCAAATGATGAGTGGTGCTGATAAATCACAAGACGAGTTTTTTAAAGTTTTTGAATTGTTGTATAGTACTAACAAACAAATTGTAGTGACTAGTGATAAACCAGCCAAAGAACTTAAAAATTTTAGAGAAAGAATTATTAGTCGGTTTGAGTGGGGATTGAGTATTGACATTCAAGCTCCAGACTTAGATTTAAGAGTAAAAATTTTAAAATCTAAATTAAAAAGTTCGTATGATCCAAACGATTACGACAATGTTCCAATCGAAAGTTTAGAGTATATTGCTAAAATGTTTACATCTAATGTAAGAGAGTTGGAAGGGGCTTTATCAAGAGCTTTAACATATTGTAAGATTAATGATTTAGATTTTAGTGTCGAATCATTTGAAGAAGCTTTAGATCCGTTAGTAGCTTCAAGAAAGACAACTGAATCTATGACTCAAAACAATTATTTAAAGATTCAAAGTGTTGTTAGTGATTACTATAGTGTTAAAGTTCAAGACTTAATTGGAAAGAGTAGAAAGCAAGCTCATTCACTTCCAAGATTTATTGCTATGTATTTAATCAAAAGACTTTATGATGTGCCATATAGTAAAATTGGTGAAATGTTTGGAAATCGCGACCATAGTTCAGTAATTAACGCTTGTCAAAAAATAGAAAATGATTTAGATAATGATATCCTTCTTAAAAAAGCGGTTAACGATATTATTAGAAAATTAGGTGTGCAAAAATAAGGAAAATGTGTTTATAAAATGTGTCTTATATGGTATAATTATTAGACAGTAAAGCGTTTTGAATACTTTATCCACAATTCCACAATAACTAATTATTATTATTTAAACTAAATAGATAAAAAAAGGAGCCAATAATTATGATATTTTCAATTAATAGAAATGTACTTTTAGATAACTTATTAGTAATTCAAAGAGGATTACCTAACAAAACACCACTTCCAATTTTAAATGCAATTAAATTTGTAGTTAACGAAGATCATTTAATATTAACTGCAAGTAATAGTGATTTAGCTATTGAATTATCTATTGAGGATAAATCACTTAAAGTTAAGCAAACTGGAAAAGCTGCAATACCTGGTCGTTTTTTAATTGAAATTATTAGAAAATTAGAAGCGACTATGATTGAATTTGCTGTTGTTGAAGATCGCACGGTTGTTATTAAGGCAGAAAGATCGGATTTCAAATTAAACTTACCAGATGTTCTAGATTATCCTGAAGTTGATTTCTTAGATTTAAAACAACCAATAGTTTTAGATTCAGAAATTATTAAAACGATAATTAAAGAAACTAACTATGCTGCTGCCAACACTGAAAAAAGACCAATTTTAACCGGGGTTAATTTCAATTATGATAATAATCTACTGGTAGTTACCGCTACTGATAGTTATCGATTAAGTAAAAAAGAAATTAAGTTAAGAGATAAAGTAGATTCGTTTAATTTTGTAATACCTAGAAAATCATTAGAAGAATTATCAAAAATTTTGGATATGGTAAGTGAAAACGTTGAAATTTATGTAAATCCTAATAAAGTTTTATTTAAATTTCCTAACATAATGTTTCAAACGAGATTATTAGAAGGTAAATATCCTGATACTTCTAGAATTGTTCCAACTGACTTCCCAGTAATTATTCCGTTTAATAAAGAAGAATTACTAGCAGCTGTCGAAAGAGTATCATTACTATCACCAAGAGACAGAGATACTAACTATAACATCATAAAACTAACTTTAAGATCTGATCATGTGGTTGAGATATCTTCTACTAACCCTGAAGTTGGTGATGCACTTGAAGAAATCACACCAAAAGGTCGAGTAGTTGGTTCAACTCTACAAATCGCATTTAGTTCAAGATATTTAATTGAAGCTTTAAAATCATTTGCATCCAACGATGTAACAATTAGTTTTGCTGGCGAAGTAAGACCATTTGTTATAAACGGACCGCTAGATATCGATTTATTGCATTTAATTTTACCAGTCAGAATTGATTAATAAACTAAATTATCAAAGGCGTATCAAATGCGCCTTTTTTAATTGTAAAAAATAGGAGTTTGAACTTACAAGTATACTAAAATTATATTTTAAAATTATATTTTTATAGTATATCGTTTAGTGTGTTATTTAATGAAACAATCTCGGATTCAACAAAAAATAAATTAAGAGTTTTAGAATTCCAAAAAAGTTTTAAATCAATGAATTTAAACTTAATATCTAAATTTTGAGTTGTAGAATTTGCAAGTTTTGATTTATATTCAGTTTTTCCTTCAGCATCAAAGTGCTTGTATAGTTGCTGTTCATTTTTTAAACCTAACGCCCGCACTAATTCGTTTTCTAAATTTTTATCTTGAGTAATAATACGTACTTGTTTTTCAGTTTTTATTAAATAAAAAATATTAGATTTAAAACGTTCTTTATTAAATGTTTTTTTATAAAATGTATCGGTATCCATTATAATATTAACGATACTTCCTCGTTGGATGATGTTTAAAGAGCGTTCTATTTTTTTAATATCAGATAATACCACTTTGTATGTTCTTCCAAACTTAAAACCTCTTAATTTTAACCATTCTATAACACTTTTTTCACATTCACCTTCGTATAAAGTATAAAGTTTCCTATTAACCACAAAAATCACCCAATTAAATCATCATGTAACTGAATTAAATTATCTAAAATTGGAGAAGTGCTAAAAACATCTTCATCTACTATTCTACGTAAACTACGATTTTGATGTTTAAAAAATTTTTCCGGTTCAATAACTTCAGTGATGCTACCATCTTTATTCTTTTTAAAAAGTATAAAATTATAGTTAGGTATTTCTAAATCTAAGAGATCAGAGTTGTGACTAGTAATAAAAACCTGACCATCAACTCTATCAATCAAAGAAATAAAAATTTGTATAATTTGTTGCTCAATTTCGGTATGTGTGTGGGTAAGTTTTTCGTCAATATATATCGTATGATAATACCCCATATAAATTGCATATAACAAATGAGATAATAAAATAGATTCTTTCGTTCCAGAAGATAAAATGGAGTTTGCCCCATTTGCTAAAGTCCCATCAGCTAAAACAATTTCTTTGTGTCCACTTTTAAAACGAATAATTTTGTTTCCTTCAACATCTATGCTATCTGTGACAGAAACTATTGAATTATCAAAACTTTTGACTATTTTTTCAAATAAAGCGGTATCTAAACCTATTTTCTCATCAATAAAAACACGGTCTTCTGAAAAATTATAGACGAAACCTAAACTTTTAGTTATTTCATCGCGATATGAAATATAATTAGGATTATTTAAAAATAAACTATTGAATCCTGGAACCTGTATATTTGATAAGGAGAAAATGGTTTTAGAACCTTCCAACTCTTCCTTGTGTTTAGTGTATGATATATTTTTTAATTTAATTCTTTGCCAGGTTTCACTAAATATTCCATTTTCATCTAAGACGATTTTAAACTTATACATATGATCATCAGTAGAAAAAGTTGAACCAAATGAAATTTTATTATTTCTACTGACTTCAAAAGCACCAAATAAATCAAATAACGATGTTTTCGATAAATCTTTACCAAACAAAAAATTTTGAATAAAACAAAGAGCTTTGCCAAACGTTGTTTTGCCACTAGCGTTAGCACCTAACAAAATAGCGAACTTTTTATATTTTAAATTAGGATATTTTTTGTGTCTTTGAAAAATGGGAGAATAAATACTTTCCCTTGAAAAAACGAAATCTATTGAAAAGTTTTTGAAATTGTATAACCCATCTAAATTAACTTCATAAAAAATCATATAATACGCCTCCTGCATATAATATACCTTATTTGACAAAAAATGTCAATTAGCAACACAAAAAATATCAAGATGTTTAAATTTAGATGGATAATTGACAATAAATAGGTGTTAAACTTAATATAACGAGTTAATATAGAACACATGATTTCTATGTTATAATGTTATGTAGAAATGAGGAAGGGAATATGGCTAAAAGAAAACCAAAGAAATTAACTAAAAAGCAAAAAGCAACAATAAAGAAACATAAAAAAACTATTGCAATAGCAATACTAATTGTAATAATTTTATTAGTTGTCGTTATTAGTGTTGCTTATGTCTATGATAAAGATAAATTATATGAAACAATTGATAAAATAACCGAAATGTTCTACGGTCAAGAATCGGGAAAACCGGTTGATACTACACCAACAACCCCAAACATAACAAATATTGAAATTTCTAGTGAAGGTAAGTTAACTTGGAATAGTGTTGGTAATGGTACTGAATATACAATAAAAATCGGTTCAAACGAATTTAAAACGCAAGAAACATCATATGATTTTTCACAACATTTAGATGAAATTAAAGAAGGTTTAGCGGTTGAAATCACAGCTAAATTACCGAAACACAAATCATCTAATAAAAAATCAATTACCATTAATTATGATACAAACACCACCCAGTATTCATTTGAATATAATTACAAATACGAAGGGTATTATAAAGATATTGATTACAATATGAGCAACGAAGAAATATTTAACAAATTGCACAATTTAATTAATGTTGTTACTGCTGGAAACGGCTCACAAAACACATCATACGGCGAAGCTCGTGAAATTCTAGTGAAATCTGATGTTGCACCAGGAAAAGATACTTTATATGGTATTTATGATAATAAAGAAATTACAGCAAATTGGGGTAAAGGTAAAATTTTTGATCGCGAACACGTTTGGCCAAATTCAAAATTGGGGCTAAAAAGAGTCACTAACAGCAACAGAAATATCGCTAGTGATCCTCATAATTTACGAGCTATTAACAAATCAACTAATAGTAGTCGATCAAACCGATATTTTGCCGCTGGCAGCGGATCTGTCGGATACACAATTGGAACTAATGAATATTATCCAGGAGACGATCATTGTGGTGATGTTGCAAGAATTTTATTATATATGGCTGTAAGATATAAAGAGGTTTTATCATTAGTTGAAACACCAAAAGATATAGCTTATAAACCTGAAGGTGCCGAGATGGGGAAATTAAGTCTACTTCTTGAATGGCATAATGCTGATCCGGTTGATGAATTTGAACTCAATAGAAACGAAGTAATTTATCAATATCAAGGAAATAGAAACCCATTTATTGATCATCCAGAATTATTTGAAAGAGTTTATGAGCAAATTATAACTACATCACTGAATTCAAAACAACCAATTCAAACACTAAAAATTATTATTAAAAACTTAGAAATTCAAAAAAATATATATTTGGATATAAAACAAAAATATTTGTTCTAATTCAACAAACAATAAAAATAAGCCTTAAAATTCAAAAATTAAGGCTTTTTTTATATAAAAACGATAAATCCGTTTAATTTTAATAAAACAGTGTAATTTTGCTATTTTAATCATATTATGTTATAATATGAATATAAAATAGGGAGTTTCAAAATGGAGATTATAAAAATAGATAAAGAATACATCACTTTATCCCAATTATTAAAATTAACTGACTTGATAGATACTGGCGGAGAAGCCAAGTATTTTTTATTGGAAAATAAAATATTTTTAAATGATGTATTAGAAAATCGTCGTGGTAAAAAGTTATATCCTGGAGATAAAATTC
The DNA here is from genome assembly GCA_050953825.1 of Acholeplasmataceae bacterium. Lineage (GTDB taxonomy): Bacteria > Bacillota_I > Bacilli_A > Acholeplasmatales > Acholeplasmataceae > DUQW01. The sequence continues at coordinate 144,365 of JBMNNF010000013.1, forward strand.
GAATAAATAGACAGGTGTTTGTAATATCAAAATGATTAAAAAAATTGAATTAACTAACTTTAGAAACCACGATTTTATTTCACTAGAATTTAATAACTCAAAAACATATATTTGCGGAGACAACGGAGTTGGGAAAACAGCAATATTAGAAGCTATATATTTCGCTTCTACTACTAAATCAATGCGAACGACTAACGAAAAAGATCTAATTAAGAAAGACGAACAATTTGCTAAAATAGTAATTTTCTTTGAAAATAATAAGAAAAATGAGGTTATTATTTCAAAAACAGGCAAAAGACTAATTGCTAATGGCATCGAAAAAAGGCGTATAAGTGATTATATCGGCAATTTTAACGTAGTAACGTTCACTTCTGAGGACATACTCCTAATTAAAGGAACACCGAGTGATAAACGCAATTTTATCGATTTAGAGTGGTTAATTCTTGATAAAGAATATTTAACACTTCTAAATAAATACAAAAAGATTTTAAAACAAAGAAATGCGTTACTTAAAAACATTAAAATTGGTGATGATTATACATTTTTAAATATTTTAGGGACACAATTATTAGATGTTGGATCTAAAATTATTGAAAAAAGAACCGAAGTAATTGATTTATTGAACGAAGAATTAAAAAAAGAACCATGTAAATTTGATAATCAAGAAGTAAAAGTTGAATATAAACCCGATCAAACGATAAAAGGATTAAAAAACTGGTTTGAAACGAAGCAAGAACGGGATATTATTTACGAAACAACGAGTGCTGGACCGCATAAAGATGACTTTATAATTACTGTTGATTCAAAGGATAGTAGAATCTTCGCTTCTGCTGGTGAACAAAGATTAATCGTAATTGCTATTAAAATAGCACTACTTCAACTTATTACAAAAGTAAGCAAACAAAAACCCATCTTATTACTTGATGATATCTTAAGTGAGTTAGATGAAAAAAATCAAAAATTGTTTTTATCCAACTTACCTAAAGAGAATCAAATAATAATGACTAGTGTTAAAGAGATAAAAAATAATGATAAAATTCAAACAATTAAAATAAAAGGAGAGATGCAACTTGGATAACAAAATTAACAACAATAACTATAGTGCCGAAAATATTCAAATATTAGAGGGACTAGAAGCGGTCAGATTAAGACCGGGAATGTACATAGGAAGTACGGGATCAAGAGGGTTACACCACTTGGTATGGGAAATCGTTGATAATAGTATTGACGAAGTTTTAGGTGGTTTTGCCGATCATATTTTAGTAGAAATTTTAAAAGGCGGGTATATCCAAGTTACAGACAACGGGAGAGGAATTCCTGTTGATCTACATCCAAAAAGTGGAAGACCAGCTGTAGAAACCATTTTAACTACGCTTCACGCTGGTGGTAAATTTGATGGTAAATCGTATAAGGTTTCGGGTGGGTTACACGGAGTTGGTGCCTCTGTGGTAAATGCTCTTTCTGAAGATTTTATTGTCTTTATCAAAAGAGATGGTTATTCATATCGTCAAGATTTTGCGTATGGTGAGCCTGTTGGAGAATTACAAGTTTTAGGTGAAAGCGAAGAGACAGGAACTAAAATTTTATTTAAATTTGATAGAACAGTTTTTGTTGAAACTCAAGAATATGATTATGAAATCTTACGTAATAGAATTCAACAATTAGCGTTTTTAAATAAAGGTTTAAAGATAACTTTAATTGATGATCGTGGTGAAATTCCAATTGAAAAAAATTATCAATATGAGGGTGGAATTGTTGAATATGTTGAGTTCCTAAACGGTAATAGAACCAAAGTGAATGAAGACATTATTTCTATTGAAAAAGTTGTTGATGATATTTCGGTTGAGATCTCGTTACAATATAATGATTCGTATTCAACAAATTTAATCTCTTTTGTCAATAATATTGCAACTCACGAGGGTGGAATGCACGAAGATGGCTTCAAGATGGCTTTAACTAGAGTCCTTAATAAATATGCTACTGAAGCGAATTTGTTGAAAAAAGACGATTCTTTCATTGGCGATGATACAAGAGAGGGATTAATAGGTGTTATTTCAGTTAAACATCCTAATCCACAATTTGAAGGACAAACCAAAACTAAATTAGGTAATCCAGAGGTTAGACAAATAGCTTCTCAAGTTACTCAAGAAGGTTTGGAAAGATATTTACTTGAAAATCCACAAGATGCAAAAGCAATTATTGAAAAAGCACTTATGGCATCACGTGCTAGAATAGCAGCAAGAAAAGCTAGAGAAGCAACCAGAAGAAAATCACCACTTGAGTCATTAGGATTTGCCTCAAAATTAGCTGATTGCCGAAGTAGAAATCCTGAAATTTCAGAGTTATATATCGTGGAAGGTGATTCGGCTGGTGGATCTGCAAAACAAGGTAGAGAGTCAGAGTTTCAAGCGATTCTACCATTAAGAGGTAAAATTTTAAATGTTGAAAAAGCGAGATTAGATAGAATTTTATCTAATAGAGAAATTATTTCAATGATTCAAGCTTTAGGAACTGGTATCGGTGAAGAATTTGATGCAACTAAAGCGAGATATCATAAGATTGTTATTATGACGGATGCTGACGTTGATGGAGCTCATATTAGAACACTTCTTCTAACTTTCTTCTATCGTTATATGAAAGAATTAATCGATTTAGGTTATATCTACATTGCACAGCCACCATTATATAAGGTAACTCAAGGTAGACGTTCTGAATATGTATACGATGATGAAACTTTAGAAAAATTATTAAATGAAATTGGTGGAAGGCCACAACTTCAAAGATATAAAGGTCTTGGAGAAATGAATCCGGAACAACTTTGGGATACAACAATGAATCCAGAAACTAGAACACTTCTTCAAGTATCATTAAAAGATGCAATTGATGCTGATAACGTATTTACAATGTTAATGGGTGAAGAAGTTGAACCAAGAAAAGACTTCATTAATGAAAATGCAGTTTATGCGAAAAACATTGATGCATAATAAGGAGGTTTAGACAATGGATGATATTAAAAAATTAGATGACATCGAAGAACAAGATGAATTTGAACTAGATGAATATAACGATGAAGAACATAATCATGGAAAAATTAAAGAAATAAATATTACATCTGAAATGAAAACCTCATTTTTAAGTTATGCAATGAGTGTTATCGTTTCAAGAGCTTTACCTGATGTCAGAGATGGGATGAAACCAGTTCAACGCCGAATTATTTATGCAATGAACGATTTAGGAATGTATGCTGACAGACCACACAAAAAATCTGCAAGGATTGTCGGAGAAGTTATTGGTAAATATCACCCACACGGAGATGCAAGTGTTTATGACGCTATGGTTAGAATGGCACAACCATTTAACTATCGCGAACCATTAGTTGATGGTCATGGTAACTTTGGTTCTGTTGATGGCGATCCGGCTGCGGCCATGCGTTACACTGAAGCCAGAATGTCGAAAATGGCAATGGAGTTAGTTCGTGATTTAGATAAAAACACAGTTGACTATGTTGATAATTATGACAATAGTGAAAAAGAACCAAGTGTATTACCAGCTAGATTTCCTAATTTATTAATTAATGGAGCTAGTGGTATTGCTGTTGGAATGGCGACAGAAATTCCACCACATAATTTAGGTGAAGTTATTGATGGCATCATCGCCTATATTAACAACAAGGATATTACTATTCCAGAATTAATGAAATACATCAAGGGTCCAGATTTTCCGACTGGAGGTCAAATTCTAGGGTTAACAGGGTTAAGACAAGGATATGAAACCGGAAACGGTAGAATTGCCTTAAGAGCTACTACTGATATCGTCAGATATAAAAATAAATCAGCAATTATTGTTACTGAAATTCCATATCAAGTTAATAAAACAAGATTAATTGATAAAATTGCTGAAATTGTCAAGGAGAAAATTGTTGAAGGAATTACTGATTTACGAGATGAATCAAACCGTAAAGGAATGAGAGTTGTTATTGAACTAAGAAAAGACATCATTCCTGAAGTAATGTTAAATAATTTGTATAAATACACTCAACTACAAACATCGTATAGTTTAAATATGATTGCATTGGTCAACGGACAACCTAAAACTTTAAATCTTAAAGATATGATTGTTCATTATGTTGATCATCAAGTTGATGTAATTCAAAGAAGGACACAATTTGAGTTAGAAAAAGCTGAAGCAAGACAACATGTTTTAGAAGGGTTAATTATCGCTTTAAACGATATTGATCGTGCTATTGAAATGATTAAAGAATCTAAGACTGGTGATGAAGCTAAAGAAAAATTAATTGAAACTTATGAATTAACCGACATTCAAGCACGAGCCATTCTAGATATGCGCTTACAACGTTTGACAGGATTAGAAATTGAAAAGATTCGAACCGAACATTATGATTTAGATATTAAGATTAAAGAATATAGAGAAGTGTTAGTCAGTGAACAACGCAAGTTTGAAATCATTACTGAAGAATTATTGGAAATCAAACAAAAATTCGCTACTCCAAGATTATCTGAAATCAATTTACATGCTGATTTAAGTATTGAAAATGAAGACTTAATCCCAGTTCAAGATGTTGTTGTTACAATTACTAACCAGGGATACATCAAACGTATGGCGGTTGATGAGTATAAGAGTCAAAATCGTGGTGGAGTAGGTGTAACCGGAATGAGAGTTCACGATGATGACTTCGTTGAACATATGGGACTTACGTCAACTCATGATTTCCACCTGTTCTTTACTAACAAAGGACGAGTTTACAAAATGAAGGGTTATGAAATTCCTGATTTAGGAAGAACCGCTAAAGGTTTACCGATTGTTAACCTTCTAAATTTTGATAAAGATGAAACATTGGCATCATTCACAAGTATTAAAGATTTTGATGATGAAAACTCATATTTATTCTTTGTAACTAAAAACGGAATTGTTAAACGGACACCAGTAACGGATTATAAAAATATTAGAACCAACGGAATTATTGCGATTGCGTTAAGAGAAGATGATGAATTATTGTCTGTTAGAGTAACCAATGGAGAAAAACATATTATCCTTGGATCGGTTGGAGGAAAATCAATTAGATTTGCTGAATCTGATGTTAGACCTACTGGTAGAAATACATCAGGTGTTATTGGTATGCGACTTGATGAAGGAGAATATTTAGTTGGAGCTGGAGTTATCGAAAATGATGACCAAGATGTATTGGTAATCACCGAAAAAGGCTATGGTAAGCGAACAAATGTTACTGAGTATCGTTTACAAAATCGTGGTGGAAAAGGGATATTAACAGTAAATATTACAAATCGCAACGGCAAATTATCAGCATTAAGGGTTGTGACAAAAGATGATGACTTAATTGTTATTTCTAATCGTGGCGTAGTTATTAGAACACCAATTTGTCAAATTTCAAAAACAAGCCGAGTTACCCAAGGTGTCAAAGTTATTAGATTACGTCAAGATCAATTAGTTTCTACTACTGCGATTGTTGATCATATTGAAGATGACGAAAGTGAAGTTGTAGGAACTGTCGAATTTACTCAAAAACAATTAGAACTTAACAACAACCACGAAGTTGAAATCGAAGTTGTTGAATTGAAACCAATTGTTGATGAGGAAGATGAAGAACCGACAATAATAAAAGAAAGCATTTTTGACGAATAATGGGGGCGTAAAAATGTTAGATTTAAAATTAATTTGTGATAATAATGAAGAAGTTATTCAGAGATTAGAAACTAGAGGTGGAGATTTCTCTTATTTAAAAGAGGTTCCTAAACTTGTTGATAAAAGACGCGACTTAATTATAAAAGGTGATGATCTGAAGTCAAAAAGAAATCAAACCTCTAAGTTAATTGGTGAATATAAAAGAGAAGGTAAAGATGTATCTGGAATCTTAGCTTCTATTTCTAATTATGGCGATGAAATTAAAAAAATTGATGAAGAAATTAATACTGTCGAAACTAAAATTAGAGATATTTTATTAATTACCCCAAACCTTCCCGCTTTAGAAGTTCCAGTTGGTACTGATGAAACAGCAAATAAAGAAATTAAAAAATGGGGTACGCCAAGAAAATTTAATTTCCCAATAAAAGATCATGTTGAATTAGGAACTAATTTAGGAATTTTAGACTTTCAAAGAGCAGCTAAAGTTACCGGACCTCGTTTTGTTTATGAAGTTGGGTTAGGTGCAAGGTTAGAAAGAGCGTTAATTCAATTTATGATGGATGTTCATTCAATTGAAGGCCATTATACTGAATGTATGCCACCATATATTATTAATTCAGATAGTATGTATGGAACTGGTCAATTTCCAAAATTTAAAGAAGAATCATTTAAACTTGAAAAGTTTGATTGGTATTTAAATCCTACTGCTGAAGTTCCGATGATTAATATGTATCGTGATGAGATTATTGATGGTGATGTTTTACCACTTAGATATTGTGCTTACACTACCGCATTTAGATCTGAAGCTGGTTCAGCTGGAAAAGATACTAGAGGGATGTTAAGACAACATCAATTTAATAAAGTTGAATTAATTAAATTTGCAACTCCTGAAGAATCATACAAAGAATTAGATTTAATGTTAGCAAGTTCAGAATCAATTTTACAAAAACTTGAATTACCTTATCGGGTGGTTACCTTATCTACTGGTGATATGGGATTCTCAATGTCAAAAACATATGATATTGAGGTTTGGTTACCGGGTCAAGATAAATATCGTGAAATTGCATCAATTAGTAATGCAGAAGATTATCAAGCTAGAAGAGCCAATATTAGATTTAAACGTTCTAAAGACGCAAAAACAGAATATGTTCACACATTAAACGGTTCTGGAGTTGCTGTTGGAAGAACACTTATTGCAATATTAGAAAACTATCAAAATGAAGACGGAACAATTACTGTTCCTAAAGCTTTAGTTCCATATTTAAAAACAAATGTTATTAAATAATGGAAGAAAGGGGGTTATAATATGATGAAAATATATTATGTTGAAGATGAAAAAGATATGGCGGATATGATAAAACGCTATTTAGTAAGAGAAGGTTATGAAGTAACAGTGTTTCATGATGGTGAATCAGCATTAGAACACGTTGGTGATCCAGTTGATTTATGGATTCTTGATATTATGTTACCAGGAGAGTTAAGTGGATTTGATTTAATTACTAAAATTAAAGAAGTTCAACCTCAAACTTCAGTAATTTTTACTTCTGCTAGAGACCAGGCTATGGATAAAGTGGAAGGACTTGAATTAGGTAGTGATGATTATATCGCTAAACCATTCGCTCCAAGAGAACTAATCTTAAGAGTTAAAGCTGTGTTAAGAAGAAACGCTTATCAACAAACCTCAGTAATTAATTATGAGACATATGAAATTAATACTGAAAAAAGAGAAATTAAAGAAAATGACCAAATTATTAGACTAACTAATAAAGAATATGAACTTCTTGCCTTCTTCTTAAACAATAAAGGCGAATCATTTGATAGAGACGCTATCCTAAAACATGTCTGGGGACCAGAATATACAGGAAATAGCCGAGTAGTTGATGATTTATTAAGAAGATTACGTCAAAAAATGCCAAATTTAAGAATTGAAACGATTTACGGCCACGGATATCGCTTGTTATGAAACGTTGGAAGCTACTTACTCAAATATCAGTATTGTTTACAATTGTAACGGTGGTAATGTCACTGGTTTTTGTAATGATTTTTGAGTTTGCGCTTCAAAGAATATATTCCCAAGAAAATATATATCAACTTCAAACTTTTGCCAATGAAGCTGCCAACAATTTAAAAATTAGAGGTGGAATTGGAACTAGTATACACAACGGCACTGTAGTTTACAATTGGAAAAAAGATTTAGAAACTGGAGAATATTATATAGATTTAAATCCTAGTTGGATCGACAATACAGAAGATTTTTTTGAAAGTCGTGAATTCAAAAGATTAATTGAGTATTTAGCAACAACTGAAGATGCTCAAACATATCCTTTACAAAGAAAGTTTGGTAAAAAAATCTATAATGTGATTGGAATTGAACATGAAAGAGGAAAAGAAAATGGATTTTATTTATTCGCATTTACTGATGATAGATACATTAAAACGATTAATGATGATTTCGCTAAAACATTAAGATTTACTACACTAACTCTAATTGTTCTAGGAAACATTTCACTTCTTTTATGGTCTCGATTATTAGTTGGTAGAATTAGTAATTTACAAAATGATGTCTCATTATTAGTTAAAAGTAATTACGAACGACCAATTGATATATCAGGTCGAGATGAAATCTCGAATTTGGCTAAATCAATTGAAGAGATGAGAATAGAAATTTTAGAACACGAACAAACCAAAAAAGAAATCATGCAGAACATTTCTCATGATTTCAAAACACCAATATCAGTTATAAAAACCTATAGTGAAGCGATTAAAGATGGAATTGCTGAACCAGAGGAAATCAATGTAATCATTAGACAAGCGGATCTTCTAAATCATAAAGTTGTCCAACTACTACAACTTAATAAACTGACTTATTTAACAAATGATCAAGTTCCTGAAGAAATCTTTGTCAGAGATATTATTAATAATATTGTTAACAAAAACAAATATAAATTTGATAAAGAATTTGTTCTAGATTTAGATCAATCTACTTATCTTGCTACTCCAGATAGTTTAGAAATTGCAATTGGCAATATTGTAGACAACGCTATGCGTTATGCTAAAACAAAAATAGTTATAGTTTTAAAAAATGAAAAACTCACCATCTACAACGATGGTGATCAAATAAATGAAGATTTTATTGAAAAGATCTTTAAACCCTATGAAAAAGACCATAAAGGTGAGTTTGGATTAGGGATGAGTATTACTCAACAAACTTTGGCATTTTTTAATCTAACAATATCAGTTAAAAATGTTAAAAAAGGTGTAATGTTTGTTATAGAGCCGATTTAATTAAATCAGCTCTTTTTGATAACAATTCAGTAGCTAAGGCATCATAGTTGTTAGTAAATTGAATAGTTATGTCGTCTTCGTTATAACGCGGAATTAAATGAATATGGTAGTGGAAAACAGTTTGTCCAGCAATAGGTTCATTGTTGTTTAATATATTTAAGCCTTTTGGTTTTAACGAAGTCTTAATTGCTTTAGCTAATTTAACCACAACTTTAAAAATATGATTTGAAATTTCAGGATCCAATTCAAAAATATTTTTATATTCTTTTTTGGTAACAACTAAAGTGTGACCCGGGGTTGCTTGTGAAATATCTAAAAATGCAATCACCAAATCATCTTCATAAACAATATGTGCTGGAATTTCTCTTTCAATGATTTTAGTAAATATAGTTTTCATACTATCACCTCTAAAACAATTATATCATAGGATAAAATCATAACAATTAAACAAAAAGGATATTCAAATGAAAAAAATATATGTTGTCGAAGGCATTCGAGATGAAGAAATATTAAAAAGAATCGATCCCAATATTATAACCATAAGAACAAATGGTTTTTCATTTGATGAAGAATTAGTTAATAAATTAACAGAATTAGAAAAAGACTATCAAATTATTTTGATTTTAGATCCTGATTTTCCTGGAAAGAAGATAAGAGATAAAATATCAGAAAAATTATTAAATCCTTATCATATTTATTTACCTAAAGATAAAGCAATCTCAAAAGATAAACAAAAAGTAGGTTTAGAACACGTCGATTTAGATATATTAAAGGAATTATTGGATAAAGAAATATGTTTTGATAAATATCCAAAAGGAACATTAAAATCAAGTGATTTTATTAAATTAAATTTAACAGGACATAAAAACGCTCAAAAAAACAGATTAAAAATATCAGAGTATTTTCATCTTCCTAAATGTAACGCCAAAAGATTACTTGTTTATTTAAATCAATTAGGGATAAATTATGAAAAAATAAAAGGGGTATTAAATGAATCCTAAAAAGAAATTCGGACAAAATTTTATTACTGACAAAAACTTAATAAACAAAATTGTGGTATCAGCCAAAATAGATGATAAATATGTTGTAGAAGTTGGTCCTGGAAGAGGAGCTCTAACAACCGAATTAGCAAATAGGGCTAAAAAGGTAATAGCATATGAAATCGACAAAGATTTATCAACATATTTAAATAAAATACAAACTGAACATAATAATTTAGTGATTATATATGACGACTTTTTAAAAGTTGATTTTAAAAGCGATAAAGAGTGGGAATTAATTGGTAACTTGCCATATTATATAACGACTCCAATTTTGTTTAAATTTCTAGAAAATAATGTATACAACAGTGCGACAATTATGGTACAAAAAGAGGTTGGCGAAAGAATTGTTTCTCAACCTAATTCCAAACAATATAATGCATTATCAGTCATTGTTCAATACTTAACTAATGTTGAAAAGGTAGTTAACGTTTCAAGAAAATTATTTTATCCGATACCTAAAGTTGACAGTGTCGTTATTCGTTTAGAAAAGAAAGAAAATAGAGAATTAAGTCAAGAAAAAGAAACTCATTTTTTCAATTTTGTTAAGGCATGTTTCGTTCAAAAAAGAAAAACACTAACTAACAATTTGGTTGAAGCATATCAAAAAGATAAAGGAGAGATAAACGCTTTACTAAAGGGAAACCAATTTAATGAAAATGTTAGAGCGGAACAACTAAATCTTCGTGATTTTATAAAGTTATTTGGATTGATGTTATGAAATTAATAAGAAAATTAGCATATGCAAAATTAAATTTAGATCTCCATGTTTTGAACAAACGAAAAGATGGATATCACGAACTAAAATCAATAGTGATCCCACTAGATTTTTATGATGAACTTTATTTGGAAAAGTATCATGAAAATGAAGTTATTTCAAATATTAAAATTGAAAATAATTTAATTTTGAAAGTTATTGAAGAATTTCAAAAAAGAGGTTATATCAACGAAGGAGTAAAAGTTACTCTTTATAAAAAAGTACCACTAGCATCGGGTTTAGGTGGTGGTAGTGCTGATGCAGCCGCAACAATTAACGGAATAGTAGAATTATTTAATTTAAATCTTCCTAAAAATGAACTGGAAGATATTGCTAACCAATTAGGAAGTGATATTCTGTTTTGTTTATACAATAAACCTAGTTTAATGATGGGAAGAGGAGATAAAATAGAGTTTATTGATTATCCATGGTTTGATAAGATAACATTAATTTTTTTACCAACTAAAAATAATACTACTGAAATTTTTCAAAATTTAGAATTAAAAGAAACCAATAATAATTTTGATATTCAATTATCGAATTATCTGGATAACAATCAAGAAAATTACATTAATAATATAAACAATGATCTATTAGATTCAGCATTAAAAACTAATGACATATTTAAAAAATACTATGAAAAAATTATAAAAATCGCTCCTAACGTAAAAATGACCGGTTCTGGTCCGACATTATATCTTATAAATTCTTGCGAAAACATAAAAAAAAGGTTAAAAAACACCCAAAATATTCAAGTTTTTGACGTTAAAATTAAAAAATAGTATATACAAACATAAAAAATAGTGATATAATGTGTTTAACAAGCAATGCACTAGGAGGATGGTTATGAAGATTACAGACGTAAGAGTAAGAGTCATTGGTTCAGAAAGCAGGCTTAAAGGAGTGGCAACCATAACATTCGACAATAGTTTTGTTGTTCATGACATCAAGATTATTGAGGGTGAATCTGGAGTATTTATTGCGATGCCAAGCAAAAAAATGCCAAATGGATCTTATCGTGATATTGCTCACCCAATTAACTCTGAAACAAGAAAAGAGTTAGAAGATGCAATTATTGCTGAATACGAAAATGTTCTTGCAAACCCTGTTGAAGCTGAAGAAGACAACGAGTAATTTTTTTAAGATGCTTATATATTAATAAGATTTGTTTTTATGATTTTTTAGGACTGCACCAATGCAGTCTTTTTCTTTCTTTAGGCAAAATAATACAAATACTATAAAAATATTAATAATGGTATAATGTAATAGCAGGAGTTGTTATTTATGAATTTTCCAAGATTTGAAAGAGTTGTTAGATCATTTGCAATAGACACATCAGGTGCTATTGTCGTTGTTATGATAGCCATTATGGGATTAAAAGGGAATTTAACCTTACAATATATAATTGCTGGAATAGGAATCTTTATTTTTTATTTTCTTCCTTATTTAATATCTTCTGGCCAAAGTTTTGGCAAGAGAATTGAAGGAATTAGAATTGTCAATAAGGATGGAAGTCCAATTCATATAATAAAATCACTTCTTAGACAAATAGTATTATTAGGACTATCTTTTTTAACAGTTGGAATATATTTAGTTGTAATCTTTTTTTCAATCAATGAAAAAAATGGACAAAGCCTTCATGATAAAATGTTTGGGACGGCTATTATTGATTTAAGAGCGCCACTTCCTAAAGATAATGATGATTTTTTAAATAAGACTGATTCAATGAGAAAGAAGGGATTGTAATGAAAAGAATACTAAAATTTATTTTAATAATTTTATTTACATTTAGCTTAGTTGCTTGTGATAAACAATCCAACATTGAGATATTTTCTTATCAAGAAACAATGGAACAGGATTATTTACAAATTATTGATCTAGAACTTTTAAATATTAATCTTGATGAAATTGTTATTGAATTTGATTCTGATTTTGTTAATGCTGAATTAACTGATGATGGCGACGTTAAGGTCTTTTCTAAAAATAAAAAAGGGATCACATCAATTACAATTATTTACGGTGATATTAACCGAAAAATCGAAATTGAAATCTTACCTACATTAAGAGAAAAAGCGATTGAAACATTAGATTTAAAATATACAAAATATAACAACTTTTATCAAATTTTTGTTAGAAGTTTTGCGGATAGTGACGGTGATGGTATTGGAGATTTAAATGGAATCACTGAAAATCTAAATTACTTGCACAGTTTAGGTGTTACCGCACTTTGGTTAACCCCAATTCATCCAACAATTTCGTACCATGGTTATGAAGTAATTGATTATTATGAAGTAAATCCTGAATTTGGAACAATTCAAGATTTAAAAGACTTGATTGAAAGTGCAAATAGCTATGGTATCGATATTGTATTAGATATGGTATTTAATCATACATCAACGGAAAACGAATGGTTTACTGACTCAACAACTAGAGATAAATACTATATTAAGCATGGCAATAGTTACTATGAAACTTTTCCGTTTTCAAGGGATTTGAATTTAAAAAATGAAGAATTAAAAGAAGAGTTAAGTAATATTTTACTATATTATTTAGATATGGGAATAAGTGGATTTAGATTTGACGCAATTAAACACTTTTTTACAAAAGACAAAATGCCATCTTATGATAGTTCTCCTGATATTTCAATGGGTCTTTTCTTAAGAGGATTAAAAACTCGTGTTAAAAAGAGTTATCCTGAAGCTTATTTTGTAGGTGAATATTTTGAATATAATCATCAACGTTATCGATATGGATTTTTAGGATTAGATTCTTTATTTAATTTTGAAATTGCCGGTATGTTAAGAGAAGAAACCGGAACATTTAGTGATCTAAATCGAAGATTACCAAGAATTTATAATAACTTTGATTCTTATAGCGAATCTAATTATGTTGATGCTCCATTTGTAAACAATCACGATTTAGATAGATTAGCTTCAATTATGCCTAGCTTAACTAACAGAAAAATGGCATATAGTATCTTATTAACACTACCGGGGTCTCCATTTATTTATTATGGTGATGAATTAGGGATGACCGGTAGAAGAGCGAGTGGTATTGGTAGAACAGTTACCGGTTATAAAGGTGTAGCTTATGATGAATTTGTGAGAGAACCTTTTCCTTGGAAAAACAAATATCAAACAACTTGGTTTCCAATTTCTTATGAAAATCAAAATGTGGAATCACCAACACAAGCGCTTAATAACGAGGATTCACTATTAAATCATATAAAGACGTTAAACAATATAAGATTAAATTATCCAGCCCTGATGTATGGAAATTATTTCGAGGTTTTTCCAACCGAAACACCAATGTTGATGGGATATGTTCGAATGATTCAACATGAAGATTTTATTGAAAAAGTTGTTGTAGTTCATAACCTCACTAATCGAGCATACACACTTGATATTAATTCAATAGACATTTTTGGAAGTAAAGAACTAAACGTTATGGAGACATATATCGGTCTTCTAGATGTAATTGAAAAGGAATAATAATATGTTTTTAACTAGATTTTTTAAAGCAGGATTTCGATTTAAAGAAATCTTTGCGCATCGCCATGACAAATTATATAAATACTTAATCTATTTTGTATTATTATCATTCGTTACACTATTTCCGTTTAACGTTGTCAACTATCTTAATGGTGGGTGGAAATTAGGTGTCATTGTTAATAATCTTACGAGTGGATCTGAAATTGAATTGGTTAATGGTTATGATATCGAAGTAAACCAAAACGGAGTTTATACACCCAACAACAATGAATTTCAAATTATTTCAAAAGGTGATGATGGTAAATATTATTACTATCATTTTAATTATCAAAAAGATTTGAGTGAGTACATTGATGATGGTGTTAATCAAGTTTTATTTCAAGATAATATGATTGTCTTAATCTATGAAAATGGATCATATTTAAAAGGAAATTATAATGGATTTGATAAAACCTATTCATTTAGAGAATATAAAACAATGAATTTAGAACAAAAAAAACAATTTTTAAATGATTTTGGATTAAGTGTAGAAGAAGCATTTAAACATCAACGGTCATTTTATACAATTAGTATGTATACGATAACTCAGTTTGCAACATATGTCCTACTTTTATTAGTTCTTGCAGGCATTAATATGTTATTTAAATTTAGATATACTGATTTTCTAACATATCGAGATTCTATAAAAGTAGTAATTCTTTGTATGACCGTGCCGACATCGCTGTCGTTCATCATCTCAATGACCCTAGCGTTGTTTGGAGTTACAGCTGCATTCAGTCTCGTGCCAACAATATTCCAGTTAGGAACGGGTATTATCTTAATGTATGTTATGATTAAACATGCAGGCAAAGAGTTTTCATAATTAAACAAATAAAAAACCTCTTGCAGCTAACAACTAAAGTTAGAACCACAAGAGGTTTTTAAATTAAATCAAATAAAGCCTCTTTTCTTTTTGAAAAAATATAATAGTCCAACACCGACTGTAGCAATAACAATAACTCCGCCAACAATACCAATTATTAATGGGGCATAGTTAGTTTTTTCAGGAATAGATTCAAGATTGATAGTTGCTAAAACGACATCGCCACGTTTAATAGAGAGCGTGGTTTTTCCTTCGGCAACAAAATTAACTTTAAGTTGATTATTCTCAATAGTAACTGTTGCAATATTAGGATCACTAAACTCAAAAGATAATTCTGTTACCGGAATTTCTTGATATAAATTAAATTCAATAGATAAAGGTAAATTATTTTTACTGACATAATTACTTTCATTAAATTGAAGTGGTGATATGAAATCTAAACCGTAATCTTGAATTCCAAAATCAATTGATGTAACTTCTGGATCAAAATCAACACTTGGATGTTCCTCTACAATTATTTGAACCGAATTAGGAACAACTTCAATTTTGAAGCCTTGTGAAGCTTTTCTAAAACCTTTAGGAAAAACATTTCCGGCTTTATTTGTAAAGCGATAGGCTGCCTTATCTAATGAATAATAATATAGGGATGTTGAACCGTTAATAACAAACTTAATTTCAGGTTCGTTAGTGTTTCCTTTTATTTTAACGACAAATATACTATCGCTTAAATCAATAAATTCTAATCGGTTTATCACTTCCTCTTTAGTTGCCATTCTTAATGAAGGTAACAACCTTCTTAAAGTAATCAGCGACTTATAATGGTTGAAAACATCTAAATTATCAACTTTATTTTCGTAATTAAGTTGGTTAACAATATCAGGTAAGTTATATGAATTGTCTGATAATCGATAAACTTCATCAACACGGTTATCATCACCAAACTCTACTGTTAGGGGAACATATTTAGAACGCATCATATCAACACCAGCATGTAAGAAAGGGATACCTTGACTTAATAAGATAACACTATTAGCTAATTTATGTTTCGCTTTTAAGTTATCAAATCTAACGTTTCCTAAATATAGTTCATCTCTTAGAGTTGAGTTATCGTGAACTGAAACATAGTTAATAACTTTAAATGGTTCTTCATGGAATGTTTGACGACCTTCTTCAGCATAAACTCCATTAATTGGTACTGCACCAGCTAAAGCGTATCTAATAGCGTTAGCGTTATCTAAGTTAATATCACCTTTAGCCCAACCTTTAATTGAATTTCTTGAGTTGTCATTAAAACTTGCAACATTAAGTTGATCCATATTTGATTTAATGGCTTTTTCAGTATCTGGTAATGGAGAAGTTCCTCCAGTCCACGGTTCACCGTAAATAATAATTGTTGGGTCAACTTCATTAACAGCTTCTCTAATAGCGTTCATTGTTTCGATATCGTGAAGCCCCATTAAATCAAATCTAAATCCAGATATATTATATTCTTTTGCCCAGAATAATACAGAATCAATGATATATTTTCTAACCATTAATCTTTCTGAGGCTGTTTCATTTCCAGTTCCACTACCATTTGCCCAACCACCATCATCATTTTTTCTAAAATAATAATCAGGTACAGCACATTGGAAGTTAGAATCATCAATTCGTGCAGTGTGATTATAGACAACGTCCATAATTACTCTAATTCCATTATTATGTAAAGTTTGAACCATTCGTTTAAATTCTTTGATTCTAACACTACCATCATAAGGATTGGTTGAATAAGAACCTTGTAAAGCGTTGAAGTTTTCTGGCATATAACCCCAGTTAAATCCGTGTTTAGCCATATATTCGTCATCATCCAATCTAGTTTCATCAACATATCCATAATCGAAAATTGGGAGAAGATGAACCGCATTAATTCCTAATTCGATGAGGTGATCTAATCCAGTTTTAACAGTGATATCACCCTTAGTATATGTAGTTCCTTTTTGAGTGAGACCCATAAAGGTACCACGCCACTCATCTTTTCCGTTCCATGTTGGACTAGTAGTTAAATCCCTTACATGAAGTTCGTAAATAATATAGTCAGTTAAATTTTTAATAGTGTTTGGTTTTTTACTTTGCCAGTCATAAGGGTTAGTCAATTCAAAATCAACAACCATTCCTCTAACACCATTAACTCCTACTGCCATTGCATAAGGATCAACAAATTCATTATTAGTGTTTCCAACGATATTTGAGAATGTATAATAAACACCGTCAAGGTTTTCATTAACAATACACTCAAAAACACCTTTTTCTTTTCTTGTCATTGGATAAGTTTTAAAAGGTGTTTCTTCTTTATTTAAAGATCCATCATTTGCATAATCAGGATGACCTTGGTGATACAGATTAAGGGTTGCACTTGAACTTAAGGGGCTCCATAATTTAAAGGTAGTTTTTTCTTTAGTGTACTTAACTCCTAGGTCACCATCATAATAATAAGCATTATTAAATTCATCAGTGTTATATAAGTTGATTAGAGAAACACTTTTTTCTGCTGAAGTTCCAGTCACAAAATCAACTTTTAAAACGTAAGTTTTAGAAATATCAATTGTATTGGAAGGTATAATAATAAATTTATTAACAGTTGTTGAACCACTTTCAATTAAAGTGCCATCTTCAAATAGTTTCCAGTTTCCAGCATTAGTTAAAGTAACATTTATTTTTTTATCTAAACTGAAATTTAAATCAAAAATAGCATCAACAACTTTAGCTTCTGCCTTAGAATGATAAACAGTTTCATCACCTTGAATAAAATAAACTTGATATTTATTGTCAATTATTTCTAAATCACTTAAATTAAAAAATCTATCTCCACCTGGTTCACGGACTACTCCGTCCCAACCAGCTCCTTTTTTTATAATAATTCCCATTCTGGTTGAACCAGAATAAGCTTCATCGGTTAAATCAACTGTGGTAGTTAACCAATGGCTATTTGGATGTAATTCAAAAGTGAACTCTTTACCGTCTTTTGCAGCAGGTTCATTTTGCCAGACCCATGCTGTATGTTTGGAATCTAAATCATAAAATCGGTAATAGTTAACAACTAGCGTATTTATTTGCTGTGCAAAAATAGTAACAGTGCTAGCTATAGAAATAAAGAAAAGTAATAAAAACGAAAATATTTTTTTCATATAAAATTCCCTCCTCATATTGATATTATCACTTATTTTTAAAAAAGTTAACAAAACTAACACGTTTTGTGTTTTGGCAACGGTTTCACAAGTATTTCTCGTGCAAACGCTTACATTTTCTACGTTTTTTAGTATAATATATGTGTAAGAAGAACACGTAGTGTTTAATTTTTCATAAAGGAGGAGAAAAATTCTATGAAAAGAATTCTTAATGTCCTATTGTTGGCATTTGTAATGTTCGCAATAGGAGGAATTATGATGGAAGTAAAAGCGTTAGAACCTGCAGCAGGTGAAGCTACGGTTAACGTTCACTTCCATAAGTGGGACGAAAAATATGAAAATGTTAAAGCATGGTCATGGGGCAAAACTGCCGCTGTATCTCCTGATGAAACACCTGTTCGCGTAACTAAAGGTGGTATCTTTGCAACTAAACGAGATGATTTCGGATTAGTTTTCCAATTTTTCGTTGAAGCAGGTAATGAAAATCCTCTAGGATTCATTCCGCTTGAAGCCCAATTTACAGCGCCTACTGACAATTGGGATGATGGAGGACCGTTTAAAAAACTTTCTGGTGCAGATATTCTTATTCCGGTTGAAGATTTAGCTGCAGGAGATGTACTAGACGTTTGGGTTTTTGAAGGTTCAAAAGGAAAAGATGCAAACGCTGATAAAGGTGAAGTTGCATATTTAGTGTCTAAAAATAGTTTTAATGATGGTAAAGATGATGTAGATGCTCACAATATGATATTAGTTTATGCCGATGTTGCTGGTGAATATGAAGAAAACATTGGTGTTCACGCTTGGGGAGACTACGATCCAGCGATGAATATTAAAAGTCAATGGGGAACACCTGATAAAATTTTCAAAACAGTAGGTATGACCGGAACTAGTCCAGTTTTAGGATCAATGATTACTTATGCAGTTGGGAAAACCCCAGGAATGTTAATTTATGCTGGTGGTGACGCTAACAAACATACAGCCGATCTTAATCCTCATAAAACTTTAGCAGCAGATGCTCCAGCTGGTGCAGTTGGATTAATGTATGTTATGAACGCTGGTCCTGGTGTAACTACTAATAAAAACGTATTTTATGGTGAAACTTTAGCAGACTTTTATACTGAACTAACTGCGTTTAGATTTGATAAAGGTTCATATGCACAAGGTAAAGGTACATTTGCATATAGACCTACAGTTATTAACACATTATTAAACAGAGTAATGAATTTTGGTTGGACTGATGCTAAAACTGATGAAGAAAAAGCTGCTAAAGAAGCTGAAATGATAGCATGTTATACAATTGAAGAAGTTACACTTAAAGACGATCATACTGTAAATGAAATAGTAAAAGAAATCCCTATTAAAGGAATTAACTTTAACAGAACCGTTAATGAAACTTCAGAATTTATTTTAGAATTAGCAGAAGCAAATAAATTAGATAACACTAAAAATTATCGTGTTTCATTTGACCGAAAAATTCAAAACAATACTAAAGAAATTCAAGAAGTTGAAGCACACAATGCTAAAGTTAATTACGGACATGAAGTAACAGTTAACTTAACAGTTACTTTAGGTGAAATGATTGACCCTACTGAGCATGTATATTTAGTTGGTACAGTTAATGGTTGGAATCCAGGCGATCCAACTTGGAAATTAGTTAAAGACGCAACAAATCCTAAAAAATTTACTATTTCTAAAACATTCTATACTTACGATAATAAAATGATATTCAAATTTGTTGCTGGTGATTCTTGGGATCATGAAGAATTAGATGCAGAAGGAAACGGAATTCCTAATAGAGAATTAGTGTTAGATGGTGCTACAGTAACTGAAAGTATGGAAATTGTTGATTTTAAAAATATTTCAGCTACAGCTTCTGCCAAGGATCCAAGTGCGCTTCCAGCGCAAGATCCAGAAATGGTGTTAAAAGATATTCCAGCAGCAACATATGATGAATTACATGCAGAGACAATTTTAGAATTAGATAAAGAAGCTCCAGTAATCACATTCTTAACTGAATGGGATGAAGACGAAGGAAGAGTTATTAACGTTCCACTAGGTAGCAAATGGAATCCAGCATTATTCCCAACATACACTGTAACTGATGATAGAGATGGTGACATTGGATATAAAGTTTATGTTCCAGGTGCAAAAGAAGGTAACGAATATCGTATCCTTGATACTAGAACAGCAGGCGACTACAAGATTTTATTAAAAGTTGTAGACGACTGGGGTAACGTTACAGAAGAAATATTCACCTTTAGAGTGAAATAATAAAAATAGAGGTGATCATTATGAGAAAATTAGTAAAATATATAACTACAATTATAACCGCATTATTTCTAACAGTTGCTTTAGTGGCGTGTACGAAAGATGTAAAAGTAAATTTAGCTAATGCTAATGCTACTGTTAAAGTTGGTAAAACCGTAGAAGTTGCATTCACATTAGAAAATGCTGAAAAAGATGTCGTTGTTACTGTTGAATCTTCAGATACTAAAATTGCTACAGCTACAGTTAGTAGTTCAAAAGTAGTAATTACAGGTGTTAAAGAAGGATCAGCTAACATTACGGTAAAAGCAGGCAAAGCAAGCGCAGTGATTAAAGTTACGGTTTCAAAAGCTGAAGTTGTTGTTGATCCTACTCAAACAGGAGAAAGAATTGACTTCAGTGAAACAATGACTAAGAAAACAACCTTAAAACTTTGGATGGACGATGCTGATGGAGCGTATGCTACACCACTAATTGAAGCATTCAATGAATTATATCCAAACATCAAAGTTATCTTTACTCATATGGGAGTTACTGAAGCTGAAGACAGATTAAAAGTTGTTGGTCCTACTGGTGGTGGGGCAGACATTTTCCAATTCCCTCATGACCACGTATCAACTTGTATTACATCTGATTTAGTATTAGAATTACCACAAAACATTGTTGATCTAGTTAAAACAAACACTCATGAAATTGGAATTAAAACAGCTACTGCACAATATAATGCTGCTACAGGTGTTTATGGCCCAGGATCAGGTGCTGAAGCTAAAATGTATGGTCTTCCAACATCAATTGAATCAATTGGTTTATTCTACAACAAAGATTTATTATATGATGCGATTGGATCAAACGATCCAGCTGATATTCCAACAACTTTTGAAGGATTATTACAATACGCTGCAACATGGAATAATGTAGAAGTTGCTCCAGGTAGAACAAGATTAGATGAAGGAGAAGCGTTCCTTCTAACAAGTTCACATTGGGCTGATTCATATTATATGCAACCATTCTATTCAGCATTTGGCTACTATCCATTTGGTGCAAACCTAGATAATAAAGAACAAGTTGGATTCACAAGCAATAATGTAAGACAAGCACTTCAATTTTTCAGAAATACTTTAAAACCTGCAACTACTGGAAACCAAGGTCATGATTCAAGTGGTAGTAGCAAATTTGAACAAGGCAAATCACCATTTATTATTGCAGGACCATGGAATCACGAAGCTTATAGAGCTAAAGGGTTAAACTACGGAGTTGTTAAATTCCCTACAATTGGTGGTAAGGAAGCTAAAACATATGCTGGAGCAATTATCACTGGAGTATATAAATATACTACTAATCAAGAAGATGCACTTAAGTTTATCGAATTCATGAATAGTGAAAAAGCAATGCAAATTTTATTCGAATACAAACATAAACTTCCAGCATACAAACCTGATTTATTAGTAAATATTCCTGGTGTCTTAGATGACCCTAACTTCAAAGTAATGTCAGAACAATTAGAAACATCTGTTCCAATGCCAACTATCCCTGAAGTTGCATACTATTGGGGCCCAGGCGAAACAATGATTAAAAACGTTTGGAACGATAATTCTAAGGTTATCGATGACGAAATGGAAGAAGCACAAAAGAGCTACAACGCATTAAGAGGTTTGACAAACTAAAAATAAATTATTTAACATATGGGCAAGCGACACTTTTTTAGTGTCGCTTAACCATATATTTAAACTAGAAAGATGGTGTAAACATGCAAATGACGAATAAAAACGGAAAACGTAAACCATATAAACTTTTTAGTATTTTAAAAGCGATTGGTTCTTTTTTTGTTTGGGGTTTAGGCCAACTTTTTAATCGCCAATATTTAAAAGCGTTATTTTTCTTTATTATCTTTTTTGGGTTAATTGGAATTGAATTAAGTACCGGTCATTATTTTGATAAAATAGATCCTTATGACAAAATACCAGGTGAAAATTTAGATGATGGTACACCTGATAGTTTCATTCAAAGAAATTATGTAGTATACTACAAAAATTACATTAAACTAAACTATAAAGATGAAAAGGAAATAATGCCTGAATCAATTTATGATTTTGATTTAGCATATCTTGATAAAACTAACGCAGAACTAGTTTTATCAAGAAATGATTTTCAAGCATTTTTAATTGATTTTAAAGCTAAACATGTCAGTGAAGCTGAACTAGAAACATTAGGCAGATTAGAAGCCAATATTAAACTTAAACTTCCTGAAAATGCAACGGAACTATATACTTTAAAATACAGTGAATTAGAAAGCATTAATGGTGAATATCAAGATGAGGTTATATACAAAAAATTCAACAATTTATTCTCGGTTTATTTTGGAAACGCATCAACTTATCGTTATCCAACGTTAACTGAACAAGGGTTAATTGATGCCTTGGCAGCTGATTTATTAAAATATAACCATAAAAAATATGTAAATTTAGAAACTGGTGAAGAATTTATTGTTGATGATGGAAATATATTTGAAGATAGAGAAATTCCACTGATCTTAAATGAAGTAATTTATGAAGGATTGCCAGGTGAATTTTATATTGAAAAAATTGAAGAAGACGATGAAAGAAAATTTTATAAATACAATTTATACTTACAAGAAAAAATTGATTCTTCAGTTGTTTTAGATAATGCTCATGGATTGAGTAAAATAGAACTTCAAAACAATCTATTTAAAATTAATGACAAGTATTATGTTTCATCAAAAGTTGGTGATGATGTTGAATTAACATATATTAACATTGTGGATCCTTTAGATCGATTATTACAAGGTGATGTTGGAGCGGTAGCTAGTTACTCAACGCCGGGTTATACTTCAAGAGTAGGGGCACTTTACTTAATTGATAATCAAATTTATGAATATACTGAACCAGGTAAAACGTTAAATAACACTTTAATTCAATACGAATCAACCCCTTTAACAGACACCTTCACTTATACAATGAGAAGGGTTTTTGAAAGTCCAGCTAACAAATATGTAGCCAGTGATTATACGAGATTTGTAATTAAAGTATATTTATCAATGAATCCAGAAGTTAAGGAGAAATTTGAAATTGAATATTCTAATTTCTATTATGAAAAAGCTGGATTGTTCATTAAAAGTTTTTGGGGATTAACTACATTAGGAACAACTAAAAAGATGACTATTGAATATCATAGATCACTTCAAAATGCGTTAGTCGCAAAGAATGCTAGTAATCAATATGTGGTTAATATTTTCTCTCAAGTTCCAGTACTTGGACACCACATATCAACTCATTTATTAATTGAAAGTTTAATTGGTGTTATTTTATTTGCTTTCTTTGTGATATTTTGGATTTGGACAGTAAGAGATGCATATTTGGTTAGTATGTCTAAGTATCAAGAAGAAGTTGTTCCTGAAAACTTAACATACTTTAGGAAGACTTACGAAAAGAATTTTGAATACATTGTTTTAGGGCCAGCCTTGTTTGCGATTGCCTTTATTTCTATTATGCCGATTATCTTTAGTTTCTTAATTGCATTTACATCAATTCAAGGACAAGAATCAATGAATGAAACTTTTGATTATGTTGGTTTAGCAAACTTTATTAACTTATTTAAATTTGACGGTGCTTTAGGTCAAACATTCGGAAAAGCTTTTTGGAGAGTTTTAAGATGGACAATCGTTTGGGCGATATTTTCAACCTTTACTTGTTTCTTTGGTGGATTTTTCCAAGCTTTAATTTTAAATAGTGAAAGAGTAGTATTCTCAAGATTTTGGCGAACAGTTTTCATTCTTCCATGGGCGATGCCAGCATTACTTTCGCAAATGGTGTTCCGAGTTATGTTTGGTGAAACCGGATATATTAATAATCTTTTCTTCCGTCTCGGAATCAGTGATTTACTAAAAAGTTGGGGGTGGCTCGGACACTCTTTCAGTGTCTTGGAAGGGGTAGAAAAATTCTTCTTCCTCGGCGAAAATAATATTCAATGGTTTACTAACTTACATAATCCAACATTCGTTAGAATTGTTTTAATCGTGGTTAATATTTGGTTAGGATTTCCATATTTTATGGCTCTAATGAGCGGAATTATGACTTCGATTGATCGAAGTTTATATGAAGCCGCTGATATTGATGGAGCATCTGGGTTCCAAAAAATTACTAAAATTACAATGCCACTAGTGTTATACTCAACAGCGCCAATATTAATTATGACATTTTCAGGAAATTTTAACAACTTCGGTGTCATTTACTTTATTACGGGCGGTGGACCAAATGAGGGCATGTATTCACGGGGTTTTGCAGGCGATACTGATATTTTGATTAGTTGGATGTATAATCTTACGGTCAATGAAAGAATATACAATATTGCCTCCGTGTTTTCAGTACTGATATTTATCTTTGTTGGTTCAATAACAGTTTGGAACTTATCAAGAACAAGGGCATTTAAAGGTGATTAATATGAAAAAGAGAGTATTTAGAAAATTAATTGTCTTATTAATGGCTTTTGTTTCAGCATTTAGTTTAAGTGGATGTGTCAAAAGAGATGAAGAAGTATATTTATTGCGAGACATCGCCAATAAATACCAAATTATTTATACTGGTGAAGATAGTGAAAAAATTGTAACTGATGACATTAAACTAGAAACATATTCTAAGGGTGCAACAATTACATGGAAATCAAGTCACCCAAATATTATTGAAGTTCCTAGTGGAAAAGTCACGACTCCAAAAGATGATACAGTAGTTACACTTACAGCAGAATATTTCTATAAAGGTGAAAAAGAAGACTATATTGTTAAAAGAGAATATAAATTAAATGTTTTATCTAAAGAAGAAATTAATAAAAATAACTTCAGCATTGCTAGAAGAAAAGTTATTGAACTATCAGCTAGTAAAAGCGAAGAAGATTATCTTGCAGCAACTACCGTTATTGAAAAATTGATTGTTCCAACAGGTGAAGATCCAAAATATCAAACTGACTATAATAAACTAATATCTGATTATAATAATGCTAAAGATATGTATTTATTAGATCAAGCTGCTAAAGAATTGAGAATCAACAAGACCCAAGAAAATTATGACCTTGTAGTTGGACTGTTAGAAAATCAATCAGAAACAGTCAAACAATCATATCAAAGAACACTGGCTAGTGAATTAAAACATATTACATTTAAAAATTTATTTCAAACAGCCGTAGTTTCTAAATTAGAAGCAGATTATCAAACAGCATTAGATTACTTTAATAATAATCGCAATGATTTTACAACTTGGACCATAACTTATGAAAAAGATTTAGGGAATTTAAAAAATTATGTTAATGCAGTAACAAGATTATCAACTAAAGTTTATACACCAGCTCGTCTAAGACAAATGATTAGTTGGATTCCATCATTAGATTTTTTATCAGAAGCTGATTTAACAACATTAAAAACTAATTTAATGGCAGCGTTAAATCAAGATATTTTGGATGATGAAAAAAAGACAAATCACTTTAATGCAACAGTGGCTACAGTTAAGGCCTATAAATTAGAATATACAGCAGAAAACGAAGTTTTATCAGAATTTTTAACAGCTGTCTACAATTTAGACGATGTCAATGAGCTAAGAGCTATATATAAAGTTTCAACATTAATTTACCAACCTTCTAAAGATAATTATGAAGCGGCGGTAGCCGCTAATAATATCAATAGCAACGCCGCATTGAAAGTTGAATATAATGGTTATTTAAAAGAATTTAAAAACTATTACGATGTTGATGAAATAGTTAAGGATATTAAAGGTTTAATTTTAGATAATGTCGTTACAGAAGAGATAATTGTTCAAGTTTATGACGATGTTTTAGCCTTAGAAGAATTATTAATTACAGCTTATGAGATTAATCCTGATGCTCCGAGTATACTTGATGCATTTGTTTCAAAAAATGTTGAATCAATTGTCGCTTCCAATTTAATTGACGAACTTAAAGCTGAAATAGCATCAATCAATTTACTATTTATCGTCGAAGAAGACATCAATGATATCAAAAACTATATTAATGACGCTGTAATTGACCAAGAGTTTCAAAGTATTTCCAATCGACTTGCAACCGATTATCCTATAGAATATCAAAAAGTACTAGCTGATATTAAAAAAGTAGCAATTACTTTCCCAATCGGGTCTTCAAAAGAAAATGTCAAAGAAGCACCGAAAGCCGAAGACCAAGTTGAAGGCGAAGTTTATACTTTAGGATTACCAACTGTAGGAGAAAGCGGAACATCAATTCGTTGGAAATCAAGTTATGAAGATCTTATTAATTCAAGTGGAGTCATTAAGCAAATCGATCAAAAAAATCAAAGAAGCAAAGCTGAACATTTCAGTATTGTTGAATTAACTGCGACGGTATCATCGTCTAAATATCCACAAAGATTTAGTGCTTCGGTTACAATACCAGTGATAGTTTTTGCTAAAGATGCCGAAACCGATGATCCTGGTAGAGATGTTGATTTATCAATAAGATATAACATCACTAAATATAGTGATAAAGAAATCAATAAATTCTCTCAACAAGACATTCAATCAGAATATGGTAAAACTTTAGTTCAAAAGATTCAAAAAACTAGACAAAGTGTTAATCAATTGGCCAGTCTAGAAACAACCAAATTAATTGATTACTATCAAGTGAAATATCAACAAACAGTATTTGATAGCGCTAATGTATATCACGATATGATTGAAGGTAACTTAGATGAAATTTCTAAAGGAACTTTGTCACAAATGATCAACGAAAATACTGAACAATCAATGAGAGTTTCACTTCAACAATATCAAAAAGAATTACTAGATATTAAATATAACAAACCTAGATCATCTAAATTGTTTGGTAAATATGCCTTAATCTTTTTACTAATAGTATTATTTTTGTTATCTCAAGGATTAACAGTTGCCTATGCTAGTAAGAAAGGATATGATGGCTTTGTTTATAAGTTAATCGCAACCATTCCAATTGGTGGATTAATTTATTTCAAACGTGCTACACCAAGAAGAAATATTTCTAAACATGGACTCAGACAAGTATTTACGCCAAAAGAAATATTGATGAAGATTGTAATTTATTTAGAAATTATCTTAGTCGCAATTATTGTAATTGTCCCAATTGTTTATATCTTTGGTATGGCTTTATCCGGATTAAGAACTGATATACCAAATCAAATTTGGCCAGATGAACCAAACCTTAGAGGATTGACAACCTTAATTTATCAAACTGATTTCTTAAAATGGTATGGTAATACCTTCTGGATTGCCTTAATTAATATGGTTGTTGGAACAGTATTAATTACAGGAGCTAGTTATGTTTTCTCAAGATTTTCATTCAAAGGTAAAAAAGCAGGCTTACTAACATTATTAGCCCTACAATCATTCCCAACATTTATGAGCTTACTAGCAACATATGTTTTATTCTGGAGATTCAATTTATTAGGTCGACCAACGGCATTATCAATTATCTACATTGGTGGATCAATTCCAGGTAACTTATGGTTAGTTAAAGGATTTTTAGATCAAGTACCAAAAGACTTAGATGAATCAGCTAATATTGATGGAGCGAATAAACTTCAAATCTTCTTTAGAATTATTTTGCCATTAGCAGTTCCGATTTTAACATTCGTAGCCGTGTCAATGTTTATGAGTCCATGGATGGATTATATGTTACCAGGATACTTATTAAATCAACGACCGGTTGGTGCTGGTTCTGATTATGATGTCCAACAAAACTGGACTTTAGCAGTAGGATTATTTGATTTTATCAATAATACAGATAACTTAAACTATTCAGCCTTTGCTTTCGGAGCTTTATTCGTTGGATTGCCAATTACTGTAATATATATGGCATTCCAAAAATACTTAATTGAAGGTATTATGGCTGGAGCGACAAAAGGATAGGATATTATGGAAGAAAAAACTTTAATTATAAGAAAAGTTGAATACAAGGATATCAGTTTAATTTTGCATTCATTATGTTGGGAAATCAAATCAAAAGAAAGACTGACTAAAGATGATCCGAAACAAAAACACTTACCACATGAATATTGGAAAGTAGTAGTTCAAAGAGATGAAGCGCGAATTAAAGATTTAGATGCAATCCACCAAACCGATGAAAGAGTTTTAAAACTATTAGAAGAAAGAGATGAACAACCGCAAAGATATATTAGACCACTTTTTGATCGCGATAAAAGAACTCTATTTCTATTAGCTTGTGCATTAGGTGGATTAATTATGATAATTGTCTTCCTAATTAAATTTATTAAAGCGCTTGGTGCGACACCAATAATTCCATCAGCAGTTATTATTAACATATTATTAATTTTAATTGGATTTTTCTTAATCGGAATTACAATTAGTGGAGTTTTTGATACCATACAAATTCAAAAAAACAGTTTAGCTGATAATAAAAAATTACCAGGCGTTAAAGAAATTGACATTAAAATAGAAGAAGAACTTAATCAAATAAAAACGATTTCTGATAAATACTGGGAACAAATTCAAGAGTAAAGAGAAAAGACTTATAAAGGGCTAATTCAAGCGACTTTATAAGTCTTTCTTTTATTTTGAAGAAAGAAGAAACTATTCTTTTTGAGATCTTCTCTTAACAATAGCGATAATAGATAATCCAAGGAAAAAGGCAAAATAAATTAATAAAAATCCACCATTTAATAAGATACTTCCTAAGGTTTCGCTTGATTCTAAAATTAATAAATGGTTAATTTCAATGGTGTAAGCCGCTGGAAAAATTTTCCCCAAGTTAATCAAGCTTTGAGATAAAAACTCTTTAGGAACGAAAGCGCCGGTAAAGAAGCCTTGAGCCATCGCTAACACTGTACTGACTATTGAAACAATTTCAATCTTTGGTAATACTAAACCTAAAAATACTGAGAGACTAGTTGTTGGAATTACAAATAATAATAAATTTAAGAAGAAATATAGTCCAGTTTCAGTTAAAGTAACTTTAGGCATAATAATAGCGCTAATTGAAAAGGTAATTATGACTAAACCAAAAGCCATTAAAATCGAGGCCAATAATATTCCTAAAAGAAAATAAGATTTACTATAAGGAGCAACTGAAATTCTTTTAAAGACTTCGCTTCTTTTAATTTCAAAAATGATAATTCCAATAATTAATATGATAATAGAAGTAATAATATAAGTTGAAAAATTAAAATAGTGTCCTAATAATTTTACTTTCGGATTAATCGGATTAGAATCATCAATAATAACCTTATTCTCTAAAGAAGATTTAATTTTATTAACTAATTCTTCATCAGATTGTTCACTCATATCCAATAACGTGTAATAAGTATTTAAATATTTGCTGATAGCTAAATTCATCGGTTCTAATTGGGCGGTATCTTGAAGATAAGTATGAAAGATATAGATAGCTTGATCTCTATCTATTTTACTTAAATTACTTGGTAAGATTAAGGCACCATGAGTCAACTGTGAATAATTAGCCTCAATAGCATATTGCGGTTCCATTTTTCTTTCGATAATATAATCTAATGAATATTTATATAAACCATTTGATAAAATATCATCAGTCTCCATTAGTAGCAAATTATTATCTAGTAAATATTCAAATCTTTTTGTCTCTTCTTTTGGCAAATTATTAATTAAATTATCATTAATTTCAACATAGTAAATCGGAGCGACAACCTTTTGTCTAGTTTGAACTAAATCAGTAGTAAGTCCAAAAATAAAACCAGCAACAATTAAAATAAGGATGTAAGCTAGAGTTGCGATAATATTTGATTTTAATATTTTGAAAAATAATTTAAAGCCCTTCATATTATTTCTCCTTCTTGACATATTTATAAAATGTCAATCCTAATAAAACTAAAGAAATACCAATCAAAGCCAGCATGTCGTACCAATAATTAGTCAAGTTTCCAAAATCTAATTGGACAAAAGAATCACTAATCAATCCATTAACATTTAAATAAGCTAATGGTTTAGCATAAACATTGATAAAGAATTTAATCGCACCAACCATCATTCCCGCAAAAAAACCACCAAGAGTACCGACCAGTATGATAATCGCGATAACAGCATTTTCGCTTAAGGTGTTAAAGAAGATACCAAAGAAAAATCCAGTAATATTCATCGAAATTATACCTAAGAATACTGCTAGTAAAGCGAGCCAAATATTACCAAAAGTAACATCAAAGAAGAAGATTAACGTAACTAAATAAATGGCTACGATAATAAATTGAATTAAAAGGGAACTTAAAATTGAACTAAACAATAATTTTGGTCGACTAACTCCACTGACCTTAACCCTTTTAGCAAAAGCGTAAGTATTAAAGCGATATATTTTCGCTTGTTCAAATGCGATAAAAGCGCCGTAAATAATTGCCAAAGCTACTACAGTGTAATAGTGATTGTTGATATAATCTAATTTTTTATTACCTGATTGTCTTAAATAAACATTATTATATCCTTCCATATGTTTATTTAAAGCTTGTTCAAAAGTAATAGTATAGTTACTTTCTTCCATCAATAACAGTGAAACATCGGCAGCATTATTATAATCATTAATAATACTTTCTAGTAAGGTTGTATCTAAGTCGATAGTTTTAGATCTAATAACAAATTGATTATTAACTTTATCTAAATAAATGGTTCCGTCTTTCTTAAATTCTTCTTTCGCTTCATCTAACGTTTTTGGAACCATATTAAAAATAGGAACTAATAAAGTTTCTTCATGTGTTAGATTTTTTTCATATTCAGCATTGGTTAATAAATCATCAATTAAATACTGTTTATCAATACCATCTTCAGGAAATGATTCTTTGATATAGTTAACAGTTATCGTTTCAAAAAAATCGCTATTTTTAATAGATTGAAACACGAGGTGAAAAATAAAGCTTAACGCAATCGGAAACACTAGAGCCCAAAAGATTAAAACTTTATTTTTAATTAATTTCTTAAAGTTTAAAATAAACAAGTTTT
Source organism: Acholeplasmataceae bacterium (assembly GCA_050953825.1). Lineage (GTDB taxonomy): Bacteria > Bacillota_I > Bacilli_A > Acholeplasmatales > Acholeplasmataceae > DUQW01. The sequence continues at coordinate 175,869 of JBMNNF010000013.1, forward strand.
TCATATTAATCTCTTAACTCTTTTCCAGTTAACTCTAAAAAAACATCATTTAAGCTAGGCTTACTTGAATTAATTTTCGTATAATCAATATTAAAACGATCTAATAAACCAATTATTTTACTCAAAGTTTTATTGTCTTGATCAGTTTTAATAATTACTTTTGAATGATTTTTAGTAACTTCAACAACTTCCTTCATATTTTTAATTTCAATAATCGCTTCATCATTAAAGTCATTGTTGTATTCAATTTCAATAAATTCGACTAAATCAATTTTATCGATTAATTCATCATACGTTCCGTTCGCAATAACTTTTCCCTTGTCCATAATTACAATATAATCACATAAAAACTCAATCTCTTCCATATAGTGAGAAGTATAAACAATAGTCGCTCCATTTTGGTTCAAGTATTTAATTTGTTCTAGGATGTGGTTTCTACTTTGTGGATCAATTCCAACGGTTGGTTCATCAAAAAAGATAAGTTTAGGCTTATGAGCTATTCCACAAGCGATATGAAGTCTTCTTAATAAACCGCCACTTAATTTAGAAGGTTTATATTTTTGATAATCAGTAATTTGAACTAATTCCATCGCTTCTTGAACATATTTATCTCTTGTAGTTTTGTCGTTAATATATAAACCACAAAAAAACGTAATATTTTCTAAAACGTTTAATTCATTAAAAACACCGACTTCTTGAGTAACTAATCCGATGTTACTCTTAATCTCTTGTTTACTATTGAATTTATTATTAAATAAGACTATTTCGCCTTTTTCATAATCAATTAAATCTAAAATTGAGTTAATTGTTGTAGTCTTACCACTACCATTAGGACCTAAAAGACCAAAGATTTCTCCCTCTTTAACAATAAGGCTTAAATCATCAACGGCTTTTACTCCCTTTTTATAGGTTTTACTAAGTCCATTTATTTCTATTACTAAGTCTTCTTTCATATCATCATTTTTACTTCAAATATTAATTGAAATAATATTTATTAAGTAAACCTCCTCCAAAGTGATAATAGCATATATCAAAAAATTAAATAAATTTTTACGAGATTATTTACACCCCGTTTACATTTAAGAATGATTGTGAAGAAAAAACGATAATTGATATGATGAAATGAAGATGAAATAGATTAGTTTTTTAAATAGATTAATATAGCCAAAGGAGTAGAGAGAATATCAAGAAACACAAGATTTATGTGTTAGGCAGTATTGACATGGATTTAGTTATATCAACTAATGTTTTTCCTAAACAAAGAGAAACAGTTAGTGAGGAAAGTTTTTTATTAATCAAGGTGGTAAAAGGAGCTAATCAAACTGTCCAAACTGCTAAATTAAAAGAAGATGTTAATAAAAACTTAGATGGTAAAGAAAAAGGAATGATTACAATTTGCAATCCAGCATCTTATAGTAACGATGTTAAAGAAATGTTGAACTATATTGATTATTTATTAGTAAATCAAACAGAAGCGGAACTAATGACGGCATTTATCCTAAAACGGAAGCTGATTGTCTAAAGGTTTATTACACCGTGAAAGAACAAGGAGTGAAACATTTGTTAATTAGCCGTGAAGGTAAGGGTGCAGTCCTAATTAAGAATGAAAAATACATTTATTAGCCCTTTTTCAAAATTAATGCTGTTGATATGACTGGGGCCGGCGATGCGTTCATAGGGGCGTTTTCCAGATGTTTATTCAAAAATATTTGTAGTGAAGCGAAATTAAGATTTTGTAACGCCACTTCAGCATTGGTTTGTACAAAATCAAGAGTCCAACAGTCAATGCCAACACTGGATGAAGTCTTAAAATTCCTTAGAAAATGATAATTTTGTAAAATTAAGAAAAAAGCAATTATCCTTCAAAAAAATGAGGCAATTGCTTTTTTAATATTTTATATTAAAATTTGCCTTATCCCTTACTTTTTAATCCTTAAAAGTGTATACTTATTATAAGGGGGCAGTAAAAATGACTGTAATTGATGGAAAAAAAGTAAAATTATTTTCATTAAGTGCAAACAAACCACTAGCAGAAGAAATTTCAAGAGCGTCAGGCGTTCCACTATCAATCGCTAACGTGTTAAGATTTGCTGATAATGAAATGACTGTTAACATTGAAGAGAGCGTTAGAGGTTATCATGTGTTTGTGGTTCAACCAACATCTGAACCAGCTAACGAACACTATATGGAACTCTTCATTATGATTGATGCATTAAAAAGAGCATCAGCGGCATCGATAAACATTATTATGCCATACTATGGTTACTCAAGACAAGATCGAAAAGCTAGATCTAGAGAACCAATTACTTCAAAATTAATGGCTGATATGTTACAAGTTGCTGGTGCAACACGAGTAATTTGTATTGATTTGCATGCGGGACAAATCCAAGGATTCTTCGACATTCCAATTGATAATTTCCCAGCAGCTCCGCTACTGGCAAGTTATTTTAAAAGAAAAAGAATGAAAGATTTAGTAATTGTTTCGCCAGACCACGGTGGAGCTACGAGAGCGAGGGCGTTTGCTCGACTTCTTGGTGGTGCACCTCTAGCAATTATTGATAAAAGAAGACCTCAACCAAATGTTGCCGAAGTGATTAATATTATCGGAGAAGTCAAAGGTAAAACTGCGATTATTGTTGATGATATTATTGATACAGCCGGAACAATGGTTGCTGCATCGGAAGCGCTAAAATTAGCTGGTGCAGTTGAAATATATGCTGCAGCAACTCACCCAGTCTTATCGCACCCAGCACTTGAAAGAATCGAAAATTCATGTATTAAAGAGGTTGTTGTAACTGATACAATTGATTTAGGTGATAAAAAATCCAAAAAACTCAAACAAGTTTCAATTGGTAAATTATTAGGCGAAACAATCTTACATTTAATGAGAGATGAAGCTATCTCACAAATTTTTAACCGAATGGAAGAGGATTAATGAAATTAATAATCGGATTAGGAAATCCAGGATTAAAATATCGACATACGAGACATAATTTAGGTTTTATGGTTGTTGATGAATTGGCTAATCAACTTAATCTAAAGTTTAAATACCATCAATCTTTTAAATCAGATATTATTGAAACTTTAATTAACAATGAAAAAGTAATTATTGTAAAACCATTAACTTATATGAATTTATCTGGTGAGGCAGTTTCAAAAATTGTGAATTATTACAAGGTAGATTTTGAAGATATGATAGTAATAGTTGATGATTTAGCATTAGAAGTTGGTAAATTAAGATTAAGAGAATTTGGTAGTGATGGAGGACATAACGGTTTAAAAAACATCGACCAACATTTACCAGATGCTAAATATAAACGAATTAGAATTGGCATTGGCGAAAATAATTTGCCTGAAGTAAATGATTATGTTTTAGGAAAATTTCCAAAATCTGAACATCAAGCTATTGAAACTGCAATTTTAGATGCAGTTGATGCCCTAAAATATTTTATTGAAAATAAACCATATTTAGATATTATGACTCAGTATAACACCCCAAAATAAGTTAAAGAGGGTAATTAAAATCGAAAGTTATTTACTGAATAAGTACCAAGAATTATTTGAAAAGATAAAACCTGGTAAAAAATTTAAGCACTCCAACATTTACTTTAATATGTTGATGATAAAAAACAGTTTTGTTTCTAAAAATAAAACTGTTTTTGTCGTTTTACCTAATTTATTTGAAGCTCAAAAATATTATGACAATTTATCAACAATAGTTGGTGAAGAAAATGTTTTGTTTTATCCTAATGATCCAACACTTACCACGCTAATGGCTTTAGGAAGTTCTGATTTTTTAAATGAAAGATTATATACAATAAGAGCTCTACTAACAGGTAAACCTTATATAGTTGTTACAACTCATCTTGGTTTAAAAAGAAGAACTTTATCAGTTGATGATTATAAAAAATCGGTAAAAACTTTAAAAACTAATGATGAAATCTCAATAAAAAAATTATCATATATTTTACAAGCTAACGGATATGAAAGAAACTATATCGTTGAACGACCTGGTGAGTTTAGCGTTCGGGGAAATATTGTTGATATTTTCACTAAGGAAAATCAATTTCCATACCGTTTAGATTTTTTTGGTGATGAAATTGAAATTATTAAAATCTTTGATATAGATGATCAAAGATCTTTTGATAGCGTTTCAGAAATTGATATTATGCCATTAAATGAGATTTTCTTTACTGAGGAAATAAAAGATGCAGCTATCGCTAGAATCAATAAATATTTCGATGAATATCAATTAAATGATAGAGAAAAAGAAAAATTATTTAATGATTTGGAAAACATTAATGAAAGAAGAAACTTCTCAACATTATCAATATATACTTCATTTTTTAATAGTAAACCAACTAATATTTTAGATTTTTCTAATGATAAAGAAATTTTTGTCATAGATAAACATCAAATGATTATTGATGAAAAAAATTTAAAAGATGATATTAAATCGTTTTCGATGAGTTTAGGGAATTCTAAAGCTTATGAAGAAATACCATTTTATTTATCATTAGAAGAATCACTTAAAATAAAATATATTGAAATTAATAATTTCGGAATTGATTCAAATAATGAATATGAATCACTTAATATAAAAGATTTGAACTATTATGCTAATAACTATGAGTTATTTTATATAGATAATAAAGAATATTTTAATAATTATACAGTTATTATTACGATTAAAAATAAAGATTTTTTCAAGAAATTTAAAATATTTATTAATGAAAAAGGATTGTTATTTAATGAGGATGCCATTATAGAAAATGAAATCAATATTATTTCAGGCGAACATTTGTTTAATTTTTTAGATCATAAAAATAAAATTTTAGTAATATCTGACAGCCATTTAATATCTCACAAAATTAAACCGAAAATTAGATATCGAAGTGTCTTAAATGAATCAAGTAAAATTCGAAGTGTTACTGAATTGTCCCCAGGTGATTTTGTGGTTCATTATGAACACGGTATCGCTAAATACCTTGGATTAGTGACAATGGATCTTACAGGTGTTAAAAGAGATTATTTACAACTAGAGTATGCCAATAACGAAAGTATGTATATTCCGGTTGACCAAATTGATTTAATTTTAAAATATGGTAGTCGGGAAGGAAAAAAACCTAAACTTTCAAGATTAGGTGGTAAAACTTGGGCTAATACTAAAGCGAGAGTTAAGAAAAGAATTAAAGATTTATCTGATAAATTATTAAATTTATATGCCGCAAGAGAAGTATCTGATGCTTATGAATTTAATGTTCATAAAACAGCTGAATTTGAGTTTTCCCAAGACTTTATATACGAAGAAACTAAAGATCAACAAAGAGCGATCGAAGAAACTTTATCAGATATGTCAAGTCCTAAGTTAATGGATAGATTAGTAATAGGAGATGTTGGTTTTGGGAAAACCGAAGTTGCCTTAAGGGCTGCCTTCAAGGCTGTCCTTGATGGCAAGCAAGTAGCCTATCTTGTTCCAACAACAATTCTTGCTAGACAACACTATTATACGTTTATCGATCGATTTGATAAATATGGCGCTAATGTCGCTTTGTTAAGTCGTTTTCAAACTCAAGCCGAACAAAAAGAAATCATCAAACGATTAAAGAGCGGATTGATTGATGTCGTGATTGGAACACATAGAATTTTATCGCAAGATATCGGATTTAAAGATTTAGGATTATTCATTATTGATGAGGAACAAAGATTTGGTGTTGAACATAAAGAAAGAATTAAAGAACTAAAAGTCAATGTTGATACATTAACCTTAACTGCAACACCAATTCCAAGAACACTTCAAATGTCACTATCCGGATTAAAAGATATGTCAATGATTGAGACGCCGCCACGTAATCGTTATCCAATTCAAACTTATGTAATGCCAAGAAATGAAACAATTATTAAAGAAGCGATTGAAAGAGAAATTGCTCGAGGTGGACAAGTTTTTTATTTATATAATCGGGTTCAATCAATTCCTCGAATTGTGCAAAAATTAGAAAAACTTGTTCCAGAGGCGAAAATTAATTTCGCACATGGAAAAATGAATCGTCATGATATAGAAGATGTGTTATCAGATTTTATTAGTCATGAATTTAATGTTTTAGTGGCGACAACAATTATTGAAACAGGAATTGATATTCCAAATACTAATACAATTATTATTCATGATTCTGATCAATTAGGATTAGCTCAACTATATCAAGTTAGAGGTCGAGTCGGAAGATCAGATAAAATTGCTTATGCATATTTAATGTATGATAAAAATAAAATTTTAACAGATGCAACTAAAAAACGATTAAACGCTATTGAAAGGTATACCGAATTAGGTTCAGGCTTTAAAGTGGCGATAGAAGATTTAACAATTAGAGGTGCTGGTGATTTGTTAGGAAGTGAACAATCAGGATTTATTGACTCAGTAGGAATTGAGATGTATACCGAATTATTAAGAGAAGTTATTACCGGCAAAGAAAAAGTAATTACTTCGAATAATGAAGTTTATGTTTCGCAACATGTTGCACCTGAATATATTAATAATGATCTAGTTAGAATTGAAATTCATAAATCAATTTCTAGGATCAATACTTTTGAAGATGTCGAAAATTTAAAATTAGAATTAGAAGATAGATTTGGAGAAATTGATCAAGAATTAATTTTATATATGTATGAAAAATTATATAAAAAGCAAGCCCACCGAATAGGAGTTGAAAAAACCGATGTCACTCCAAATCAGGTTGAAATTAAGATTTCTAAAGAAAAAAGTAAAGAAATTGATGGGAATAAACTTTTTAAATTAGCATCTCATTATCATACTCCAACTTCTTTGAGTTATTTAAAAGAAAAAGTTGGAATTAAATTTGATATGCGTAACGAGAAAAAACACTGGTTATTTGTGTTAAATGTATTTTTAAGTAATTATTTAAAGTAGATAAAGATACTCTATTAAGGTATAATAAAGAGTGGTGATATGGATGTATGACGTAATTATTGTAGGGGCAGGACCCGCCGGAATTTATAATGCGTATGAGTTTATGTTAAAAGCTCCTCATTTAAAAGTTTTATTAATCGAAAAAGGATATGACATCTATAATAGAAGATGCCCAATTCTTATGGGCATACTCGAAAAGTGTCCGATTGATAGAACGGGATATGTTGGGTGTCATCCAGCATGTTCAATAACATCTGGTTTTGGTGGATCTGGAGCCTATTCAGATGGTAAATTTAATATTACATCAGAATTTGGCGGTTGGATGACAGATTATTTAAGTAAAGATACTGTTTTAAAACTAATTAAATATGTTGATGAAATTAACTTAAAACACGGAGCCACCACCACTATTACCGATCCTAGTACACCTAAAATTAAAGAAATTGAAAGAAAAGGTTTAGCAACTGGATTAAAATTATTAAGAGCGCAAGTAAGACACCTCGGCACTGAACAAAATTTAGAAATTATGAAATCAATTTATGATGAATTAAAAGGCAAAATTGAAATGCACTTTATGACTGAAGTTGCCGACGTTTTAGTAGAAAACAAAAAGGCTGTCGGTGTTAAATTAAAAGATGGAACAGTAATTAACGGAAAATACATTTTTATTGCAGCCGGAAGAGAAGGAGCTAATTGGCTTCATGCAATTGCAAAAGCCCATAATTTAAAAATTACTAACAACCAAATTGATGTTGGTGTTAGAGTTGAAACTAACGATTTGATTATGGAAGAAATTAATGAGAATTTATATGAAGGTAAATTTGTTTTCAACACTAGTGTCGGAACTAGCGTTAGAACATTTTGTTCAAATCCTAGTGGTCATGTAGTAGTTGAAAATCATGGAGGTACCGTATTAGCAAATGGACATGCTTTTAATAACCCTGAATTAGGAACGACTAATACTAACTTCGCCTTACTTGTTTCTCATCATTTCAATGAACCTTTCTCAAATCCACATTTATACGGACACGCAATTGGTAGAATTGCTAATCAATTAACTGGTGGCACAGTTATTATTCAAAGATATGGTGATTTATTAAGAGGTAGAGCTACTACCGAAAATGATTTAAAAAATAATTTTGTTACTCCAAGTTTAAAAGAGGCAATGCCTGGTGATTTGGGACTGGCTTTGCCATATAACACATTAAAATCAGTCATTGAAATGATTGAAGCGTTAAATAAAGTTACTCCAGGAATCGCTAGTGAACATACATTACTTTATGGAGTTGAGACTAAATTTTATTCAGCAAGAATTGAAGTTAACGAATATTTTGAAACTAAAATTCAAAACTTATTTATTGGCGGCGATGGCGCCGGAATTACAAGAGGACTTGCCCAAGCGGGTGCTAACGGTGTTTGGGTTGCGAGAGAAATAATAAAAAGAGAGGGCAAAGTATGAAGACTATAGTTGTTATTGGAACTGCATGGGGCGATGAAGGGAAAGGCAAAATCACAGACTTTTTAGCCGCAAAAGCCGACATTGTAGCACGTTTTCAAGGTGGAAATAATGCAGGACATACGGTAATTGTTGATGGAAAACATCATTTATTTCAATTACTTCCATCAGGAGTAATTAATCCAGAAACAACAAATTTATTAACTAACGGAATGGTAATTGATCCAAAAGGTATTTTAGAAGAAATCGATGATTTAGATAAAAAAGATTTAAAGTTATTTATTTCTAATCGTGCTCACGTTGTAATGCCTTACCATTTAGCGATTGAAAGTGCTAATGAAAGAAGAAAAGGGAAAAACCGATTAAACACTACTGGTCACGGTATTGGACCAACATATAGTGATAAAGCGAATCGAATTGGTCTTCGAATGGATCAATTTGTTGGATCTAACTTTAAAAATCAATTAAAAAATATCATTGAACTTAAAAATTTAGAAGCGGACAAATTAGGAATTCCTCACTTTAATGTTGAAGAAATTTATAAAGAATATAAAGGGTATGCTGAAAGATTGCGACCTCACGTGATTGATACTTCACTTTTCTTAAATAAAGCGATTGAAGAAGGGAAAAAAGTATTATTTGAGGGAGCTCAAGGAGTGATGTTATGTTTAGAAAATGGAACTTATCCATTTGTAACATCGTCATCACCAACTGCAGCAGCGGTACCGCTTTATACAGGGATTGCACCTTGGTTACTTGAAGGAGCTGTTGGAGTTGTTAAAGCTTATGCCACTAGAGAGGGAGCGGGTCCGATGCCAACTTTAATTTCAGATGATAAGATTCAAGCTCATTTTCATAAAACTAAAGTTGAATATGAACCAAGAACTAAAACATATCGTAGATGTGGATGGTTAGATACAGTCATTTTAAGACACGCTAAAAGAGTTAGTGGATTAACTTATCTGGCAGTTACTGTATTAGATGTTTTATCAGGTTTAGAAGAGTTAAAGATTTGTACATCTTATAATTTAAATGGCGAAGTAATTGATTATGTCCCAGCTGATATTGAGGAATATGAAAAGGCAACGCCTAATTTTATTACAATACCTGGATGGAAAGAAGATATTTCACATGTGAAATCATTTGATGAACTTCCAGAAAATGCAAAAAAATATTTAGAAAAAATAGAAGAACTAGTTGGAGTAGAAGTTGGTATATTCTCAGTTGGACCAGGAAGGGAACAAACAATTTTAGTTAAAGATTTTTTCTAAAATAAAGGAGCGATTACTATGGTAATTATGGACGGCAAAGAAGTCTCGAAATTAAGAAATGAAGAATTAAAGATAAAAATAGAAAAAGTTACTAATAAAGTAGGAAGAAAACCTTCATTATCAGTTATCTTGGTTGGAGATGATCCAGCAAGTCATATTTACGTAAATTCAAAAGTTAAACTAGCAAAGCAAGTAGGAATTGATTCAACCGATATTAAATTACCAGAAAAAACAACAGCAAAAGAATTATCACAACTAATTCAAAAGTTGAATAATAATGATAATGTTGATGGGATATTAATTCAACTACCACTACCAAATCATATTAATCAAGGGGATATGTTAGATTTGGTAGATCCTAAAAAAGATGTTGATGGTTTTAGTGTCTTAAACCAAGGGAAATTATTTCAAAACCGAGACTCAATTTTATCAGCGACGCCAAAAGGAATCATTAATTTAATTGAACACTATAACATTAATTTAGCAGGAATAAATGCAACCGTTGTCGGACGCAGTTTAATTGTTGGTTTGCCAATGGCGAAGCTGTTATTAAACCGCAATGCGACCGTTACAACATGTCATAGATATACTAAAAATTTAAAAGAACATACTAAAAATGCTGATTTAATTGTAGTTGCTGCTGGTCAAAAACATTTAATTACCAAAGACATGGTAAAAGAAGGGGTTGTAATTATCGATGTCGGCATTAACCGTGAAGGAAACAAGATTTATGGCGACGTTGACTTTGACAACGTTAAAGAAGTAGCTAGTTATATTACACCAGTTCCTGGTGGAGTTGGACCAATGACCATTTCGGCGCTACTTGAGAATGTTTATGAGGTATTTTGCAAAAAATATTTATAGTAATAATTCGCTGTTTAACTTAAGTGTTGCTGGTAAGTCCAAATAATGGTAAAATATAGTTGCCAAATAAAATCACATATCAAACTTCTTTATAGATAGGACTATTTATCTAGCCAATCCCGGTATGTGATAGTATTTGGCGATACAAATTATTTGGATTGGCTAGCTAAATAGTCTTATTTTCATTAAAGGAGTGTAAGGCTATGAACTTTGAATTGGTTGTTGATGAATTAAAAGGGGCTAAATTAGCTGAGTTATTTCAAGTCAATAATTATGTTGATAGTTTGATTAAAATTCAAAATTCGGCTCATAAAATTGATGCTGATGGGTTTCCGAAATGTCCTCATTGTGGTAATGAAATTGTTAAGAAAAATGGGAAAATGCCTAATGGAACTCAAAGATATTTATGTTTAAATGATAAATGTAAGAAGAGTTTTTCTTCTAATACGAATTCGTTTTCCTATCGTTTAAGAAAACTAAAAGATTACTTATATTTGATGATTGAGTATACTTTAGATGGTTTGTCAATAAGAAATATTTCAAAGAAACTTAACATTCCAATTAATACTGTTTGGATGTGGAGAACGAAAATTCTTTTAAGTTTAGAAACGTTTATTGATAAAGAAAATCCGCTTACTGATGTGGTTTATAGTGATGAAACATTCATTAAAATTAACTTAAAAGGGACTAAGAATCATAAGATGCCTAGAGTGTCTTATTATGAAGGAAGACCTGCAATAGCTCATAGGGAATTGGTTTGTATTCAAACGGTAATTGATGATTCTAAAAGGACGATATTTGATATTAATGGGGTTGCTAGATTATCAAAAGAAAGATTAGATCTATTCTTAAAACCTTTTATTAATGAAGAAACGATTATTGTATCTGATGGGGATTATTCTTATGTCGGCTTTGCTGAAAAATATTTGCTGCAACACGAAAGAATAATAAATATGTATGAAAAAAGTAAAAATGGGTATTCGCTAGGACCAATAAATAATTTACACTCGTCCTTTAAATCGTTTATGAAAAAATATAAAGGTGTATCAACCAGACGATTAAATGGATATATAAACTTATTCATTTTGGATAATTACTTAAATCAAATATTAAATGGATATGAAAAGGTAGAATACATTTATGAGTCATTGTTGGCTCTTGAAAATAATCCGACTTTTGAAGAAATATTTAACGTTAAATTTCCTATTGATGTTAAAGCCATTTATGATAGTTTGAGAAAAGATGGATATATTATGCAATAAAAGTCAGCAACACTTAAGTTAAACAGCGAAAGTAATAAATTATTTTTGACAACTAATTATAATTTTGATATTATAATTTAGTATATATAGATTGGAGCGATATTATGAATGTATGGCACGATGTTAGCCCAGAAAGAATTAAACCACAAAGATTTTTAGCTGTAATTGAGATTCAAAAAGGTAGTAAGAAAAAATATGAATTAGACAAAGAAACAGGGTTGTTAGTTCTTGATAGAATTCTTTATACATCAACTCACTACCCAGCCAATTATGGATTTATCCCTAGAACTTATGCTGGTGATAATGACCCATTAGATGTACTAGTTTTATGTCAAGAAGACTTAGAACCATTAAGCATGGTTGAAGTATATCCAATTGGCGTTTTAAAAATGATTGACTCTGATGAAGTTGACGAAAAAATTATCGCCATTCCTTTTGGAGATCCATCATTAACTCAATATAGTGATATTAGTGAACTACCTGGACACGTACTTACTGAAATGGGACATTTTTTTGAAGTGTATAAAGCTCTTGAAGGGAAAAGAACCTATATTTTAGACATTGAAGGGGCTCGAGCAGCTCAAGAAATTGTTCAATTATCAATGGAGCGATATAACAATATATTTGTGGAGAAAAAATAATGGGAAGAGCTTTTGAAGTTAGAAAATATGCTAAAGAAAAAACTGCTGCAGCCAAGACCAAAATATATTCTAAATACGGAAAAGAAATTTATGTAGCTGCTAAAAACGGACAGCCAGATCCAGAAATCAACCAAGAATTAAAAAGAGTTATTGAAAAAGCTAAAAAGGATCAAGTCCCTAATGACATTATAAACCGAGCTATTGAAAAGGCAGCTGGTGGGTCTGAAGAAAATTATTCACATGCACGATATGAAGGGTTTGGCCCAGGAAATTCAATGGTCATCGTTGAATGTTTAACCGATAATGTAAACCGAACCTATGCTGAAGTTAGAAATTGTTTTACTAAAACCAATTCAAAATTAGGAGTCTCAGGTTCGGTTCTTCACCAATTTTCTCATCAAGCAGTTTTTGTCGTTAAAGATTTAACTGAAGATGATATCTTATTAATTGCTGTTGAAGAGGATTTAGATATCCTTGATTTAGAATTTGAAGGCGATGAAGTAACAATCTATACTGATGTTACTAACTACTACAAAGTGAAGACAGCACTACTAAAATTTAAAGAAGATTTAGAATTTGTCATTGACGAAATTACTTGGATACCATTTACTTACCAAACACTGTCAGCAGAAGATCAAGAAGTATTTGATAAACTAACTTCAATGTTAGAAGATTTAGATGATGTTCAATCAATTTCACACAATTTAGAGTAAAATTAAAAGGGCAAGCGCCCTTTTATTTTTATATTTTTAATTTTCGATTATTGGTTCTCGAAGTTTTTCTTCTGAATATTTTATAATTCTACTAGCGCCAATAATTCCTACAACCGGAATTCCGATAGCACCGACTAAGGTTAATATTCCGGCGGCTAAATCGTGTTTAAATATTTTAATAGCTCTAACACCAACAATTATTGAAAATATAATTAATGGAATGGCTAATCCAAGTGCGACTAAAATTAATGCCGAGTAAATAACGGTTAATGGTTCAGATTCTAATGTAATAGCTAAAATAGATATAATTAAAAGCAATCCATAAAGAACATATAAAACGATATTAAAATTAATAATTTGCCTAGATCTTCTAATCATATAATTATAATCCACCATATTTGTGACCTCCATTGTTGATACATATATTTTACTATGAATTGTAGTGTAGTTCTAGTGAATTAAAAAAATCATTTTTATTAATTGAGAAAAACGTAATGAAAAAAACATGAAAGTTTTTCTCTTTTTTTCTTTAATAATAGTATAATTTCTCTTAAAAAAATCTTAAAAAAATCATAGTTTAATTTAATTATAAAACACTTTATTTGTAAAAAAAGAGGAAAAAATTAGACTTATATATTTTATACAAAATATACTTGAAAACGGTTTCAAAATATAGTATACTGATTTTGAAGTTAAATTTCAGAAAATGTCAAAAAAATAAAATATCACTTCAAGGAGAGGGAAATATGAAGTCTATTGAAACGATTTTAGAAGCAGTATTTAGAGAAAAAGCAAAACGATTAACAAGAACAGAGAAAAAGATTCATGATTATGTAATTAAAAACCCGGAACAAGTAATCTATTCGACGATTAACCAAATAGCTACAATTTTAGGAGTTAGTGACGCTTCGGTAGTCAGATATTTTGTTGCGCTTGGATATAGTAATTTTATTGAGTTTAAAATGGATTTATTTAAACATCACGATTCAATTACTAAAATTTCTAACGGTAGTCTATCTGAACAAATTTATGAAAACATCGTTACTACACTTGATGAAACAAAAAACAATATTAATTTAGAAGATGTCCAAAAAGCTGCAGAAATTATTGTTAACAGCGACAATGTAGTTCTTTGTGGAATGGGAGTTTCAAATATTACGGCAAAAGATGCATATTCGAAATTATTACGAATTGGAATTAATATCGAATTTGTAGATGATGCCCATTTTTTATTTATGAGAACGTCATTGATGGGTAAAAACGATGTTTTAATCACTTACAGTTTTACTGGGGAAACTAATGAAGTAATTCGAGCCTCAAGAACAGCTAAAAATAATGGAGCTAAAATAATTAGTGTTACTAGTTATTTACTTTCAGATCTTGTAACTAAATCTGATATTGTTATTAAAACTTTTGGTTATGACAAGAGTATTGATTTAGGATTTAACTCACAAAAGATATCACAGTTATATGTTACTGATTTATTAATAACATGTGTCGCATTAAAAAACCGTGAAAAAAGTTTAGCCAATATAAAACTAACAACGCAATCATTGATGGAGGACAAGTGAAATGGTGATTTTAGAAGATGTGAAGAAAAAGGAAAGGTTTGTTAATCCCAACTTAACCAAAGAAGATTTAGAAAAAACACTTGAAACATTATATTTAAAAACTAAAAATATGATGAAGATTTGTAAGACTGGCTCATATTTTATTAAGGCAAATACCGTTAATAAAAAATATGATCGAATTGATAATCTAAATTGGATTAGAGAAAAGTATGCGGATAACTGGACAGGTGGATTCTGGAGTGGAATATTATGGTACGCCTATTTATATTCTAAAGATGAAGAAGTATTAAAGATGGCTAAAGAAAATAGTCGTTCAATGGAAGCTAGATTATATAACTATGAAAATGGATTAAGACATTTATGCGATCTTGATCACCATGATATTGGATTTTTATATCTACCTTCAACCAAAGCTGATTATGATATTACCAAATCACAACAAGCTTTAGATACAACTTTAAGAAGTGCTGATTTATTAATGAAAAGATATATTCCAACAGCTGGTATTTTACAAGCTTGGGGTGATATGAATGATCCTAATCAAAGAGGAAGATTAATTATTGACTGCAACTTAAATGTACCACTTTTATATTTCGCTTCTAAAGTTACTAAAGATCCAAAATATAAAGAGGCAGCCGATAATCACTTAAGTGTTGCGGTTAAACATTTAATTCGAGAAGACGCTTCAACATATCATACATATTTTATGGATGTTTTTACTGGTGAACCAAGATTTGGTAATACTTTTCAAGGTTATTCCGATGAATCATGTTGGGCTCGTGGACAAGCTTGGGGTATATACGGATTTATGTTAGGTTATCGTTATACCAAAGGGAGAAAATATTTAGATGCTGCAATTAAACTAACTCATTATTTTCTAAATCGATTACCAAGAGATCTGGTATGTAATTGGGATTTAGTTTTCTTAAAAGATGATGACCAAAGAGACACTAGTGCTGCAGCTATCGCACTACTTGGGATTTATGAAATATATTTAGCAACTAACGACGAATTTTATTTAAATGTAGTTAAAAAAATTACTAAATCATTAATTGATAATTATATTAGCGATGGTGATGGATTTTTAGATGCGGGAGTTTATCACTTTGGTGAAAAATTAGGGATTAATGAATCAAATATTTTTGGAGATTTTTTCTTTTATGAATTAATAATGAAATTATCTAGAGATGAAAGGACGTTTTGGTAGGGGGGAATAAATGATGGCCGTTCAAAACAAAGCAAAAGAGGGACGATATTGGAATAAAGAACGATTGCATCAAAACTTCAAGAAAAATTGGATGTTGTATGCAATGTTTATCCCAGTTTTCTTGGCAGTGTTCTTATTCACAATAGTTCCCACAATCAACAACTTGGTCTTGACCTTTAAAGACTATAACCATGTGTCTCTGGGAACAAGTGCTAATGTTGGCTTGAAAAACTATAAAGAATTCTTTGGAGATCCCAACTTTACTAGTTATTTAGCTAACACCTTAGTTTTAAACCTATTAATTTTACTAATTGGGTTTCCAGGAGCAATTATTGTTGCAGTACTACTTTTTGAAAATAAAAATAAACATGTGAAGAATTTTACTCAAACCGCAACATTCTTACCTTATTTTATTTCAATCGTAGTAGTCACAGGAATCGTAAAACAATTCTTTGATCCAAACACTGGATTGATGGTCTTACTTTTCGGTGATGGGGCTAAATATCTATATGATAAACCACACGCTTTCCGCTGGGTTTATTCAATTATGGATGTTTGGCAAACTTTAGGATATAACGTCTTGATTTACTATGCAGCATTAACCACAATTGATTTAACATTGTATGAAGCTGCTGAAATTGATGGTGCTGGAAGATTTAGACGATTCTTATCAGTAACAGTTCCTGGGATTATGCCAACAATTATCATTACTTTATTATTAAGAATCGGAAAAATTATGCAAATGGGTGCTGAAAAAGTGTTACTGTTACAAACAGTAGGTAATAGGGCGACTTCAGAAATTCTCGGAACTTACGCTTACAACAAAGCGTTAGCCGGAATGAATCCAAATTTTGGATTAGCTGCAGTAGCTGGACTATTTGATGCGGTTGTAGCGATTATCTTAATTTACTTATCAAACAAATCAGCGAAACGCATCAGTAAAGAAAGTTTATGGTAGGTGATAGTATGAAAGAAAAACGATTACCAAGTAAAAGTTTAGGAGAAAAATCATTTAATATATTTAACACGATACTTTTAATATTTTTGGGATTAGTTGCAATCTATCCAATTTGGTTTATCTTTATTGGGGCTTTCTCAGATCCAGCAGCTTATGGTAATAATCCAAGTTTCTTATTACCTCGAGGATTTAGTTTCAGCGCTTTTGCAACTCATTTGAAAAACGTTGAAATTTGGAACGCTTTTGGAAACACATTCTTCATTACAATTGTTGGTTCAGCAGTTAGCATCTGTTTAACCATATTAGGTGCATATGTTTTGGCAAGAAGAGATGTTCCAGGAGTAAAAATATTAACAATTATTGTAATGTTAACTATTTGGTTACGTCCAGGAATGGTAGCAATTTATCAAAACATTGATATGTTAGGCTTAAAAGGAACAATGTTTGGAGTGATTCTACCGTTTGCGTTATCAGCATTCAACATTATTCTACTAAGAACTGGATTTATGGGAATCCCACGAGATGTGTTAGAAGCGGCAGAAATTGATGGAGCGAATCATTTCCAAATCTTAACTAAAATTATGATTCCTAACGCCCTTCCATCAATTACTACAATTAGTTTATTTCACGTTATTGACAGATGGAACGGATACTTCTGGGCTGAACTAGTTTTAGACCAAGAAAGATATCCATTACAAGTATTTATTAAAGAATCATTGACAAGACAATCACCAGATTTCTATCAAACAATGGCTAATGCATATTCATTAATTTTAATTTCAGTATTGCCAATGTTGATTATCTTCCCAATGATTCAAAAGGTCTTCAAAAAAGGCATTATGAGTGGATCAATCAAATAATTTTAAGGAGGAATAATTGATCATGAAAAAAATATTAACGTTTTTATTATTAGTATTTTCTTTGGGAACTGTCACAGTAATGGCAGCTCCAATTGGTTACAATGGTCCAGCGTCACGAACGAAGGATATGTATAAGGATGCACCAGTTCAAATTATACATGAAACAGCTAACTTATCAGCCCAAGAAAATATTGGCGAACTAGGATTAACAACAGTTGGTCCTGGTGGAGGAAAACCAGTAATTTCTTATCACGCTAAAATAGTTGAAGATGCAGCATTAGGACAAAACGTCTTAGAATTATTTACTAAGAACGAAGATGGAACAGGTGGCGGAAGATTTTCTAACACTAAAACTGGTGTTATCTCTGATGCGCTAGCAGCAGATGATGCATCAACAGGAAATCATACAGCACTACACCTTAAATTTAACGCTGCTAATCCGAAAATGATGCAGTTCTACGTTCAAGGTTTTCTTAAGGAAGGTGGAAAAGGTTCAACAGTAGGCATTGGAAATATTATCCAAGTTAAATGGGTATCAGGACAAGGAACAAGTTTTTATTTTGGTAGTGCGGAAACTACTGCTGTAATTGCACCAAAAAAATGGGATGGATTCGTCCTTAATACATGGTATGATTTGGTAGTGGTTTTTGAAGATTTAGGTGCGAAAGACAAAGATAAAGTAACTTACTACCTTGATGGTGTTAAGATGCATGAACACGAAGGACTGAATGTTAATTTTAATAAAAACATTCAAGATATACAAATTGGTATTCAAGGAAATAACACAGATACAAGTACATTAAAAATTGCTCATTTATATGGTGAAACATGGAATCCAATCGCTTCGGTTGAAGCGGGTAGCGTAACATCTATCGTTGGTGGACAAACTGCACCTTTATTAGATGTTGTTAATCCTATTGGATCAGATGCAACCAAACAAGCTTCACTTGCAGAACATGTTAAAGTTGAAATTGCTGCTGAACATCAAGATAAATTAAAATATAACTCAGTAACTAAAATGTTTGAAGCGCAAGCAGTTGCCGAAACAGCAACTGTACCTGTTACAGTAACAAGTAGTGCTGATCCTGCAGTTACAGCAACACTAAATGTTGAAGTTACGGCTGGTATTAAAGATGTTGTATTCCCAATTGGATATAACGGACCAGAAACAAGATTTAGAGATATGTATAATGAAGCAGAGGTTCAAGAGTTATTTATCAGTGACAACTTACCTGCTGGGAATTCAGGTATTAATAAATTAGGTTTAACAACAGTTAACCCAAGTACAACAGGTTCCGGTGTTGAATACCACGCTAAAATTGTTGAAGATGCAAGTCTAAATCAAAATGTTTTAGAGCTATTCACAAAAATTCCAAGTGAAAGCGGAAGTAGATGGACTCAAACCAAGACAGGGATTATCGCGGATGCGTTACCTGTAGATAGCACATCTACAGGAAATCATACAGCAATCCATTTCAAATTTAACTCTGCAAATCCTAAAGCAATGCAATTTTATGTACAAGCATATATTAGAGATGGCGGAAAAGTTAATGGATCAAACAAAAATATTGGGAACTTATTCCAATGTAAATGGGAAGGCGCTGAAAATTTCTATTTTGGAAATAAAGATAATGCAGTATTAATTGAAGCTAAATTATGGGCTGAATTTACTCGCAACACATGGCATGAATTAGTAATTGTCTTACTCGATTTAGGTGATGCAACTGAAGACCAAATCGTTTATTATATGAATGGTATTGAAATGCATAGACACACAGGTCTAGCATTTAACTTTAATAAGAATGTTTCTGATTTAATGATTGGTTTACAAGGAAATAATAAAGATACCAACACATTAAAAATTGCTCATTTATATGGGGAAACATGGAATCCAATTGTATCGATTGCACCTAGTGTACAATCAGAAATAAAGAGTGGTCAATCAGCTCCATTATTCAATATTGTTAAACCTGTTGGTGAAGATGCAGACCATAAGGCAACCTTAGCTGATTATGTTAAAGTTGAAATTCCTGAAACACATGCAGATAAATTAACATATAATGCAACTACTAGAAGATTTGAAGCTCTAGCAGTGGCGGCAGATACTGTTGTGCCAGTTACTGTTACAAGCAGTGTCGATCCTACTGTTACTAAAGTAATTAATGTCACAGTTAAAACTGCGGTAGTAATGCCAGCAGAAGTTGCTCAAAAAGTCATTTTAGAAAACTATAAGATGACTGTTGGTGAAACTTTCCAATTAGATAATTTATTTGAAGTATTACCAGAAGCTGCAGCTAATAAAGATTTAACATTTACCGTAACTGGAACTAGTGTTCAACTATTAGAAGGTAATGTCTTAAAGGCAGTAAGTAAAGGTACTGCAACCCTAACCGCAACAAGCGATGCTGATCCAGAAGTTAAAAAAGAAGTAACAGTTGTGGTTAATGACGGTGAATTTACGGCACTTAACCAATTCCAATTAGAAACTAAATGGGCAGTAGCTGATCCAGCTGTAGTTAAAGATGGATATAGTGCCCGTGGTTATGGTTCGAAAGCATTTGGTTCTATTGAAGTAGTTGCTGATCCAGTATTTGGAAATGTAGTTAAGATTATTTCTGCTGGTGAAGCTAACAACGCTGGTGGAGCTTACTTACGTGGACTATTTGATAAGACATTATTAACTCCAAATAAAGATTATGTTATTAGAGCTTATGTGAAATATGACGGATCTGCGATAGGATCACCAAGAGTAGACCTTAAGAATAACTTGGTTAATTCTAGAGAAGCTTTAATTGCGGATATTAAAGTTGAAGAAAGATTCAATTTATCAGCACTTAATGGTAATAATTGGGTATTAGTTGAAATACCTGTTGATAAATCACTTAACTTAGATACAGAAGCTGGTGGTCATGCATTCTCAATTGAATTAGTTACTTATAATACTAAAGAGGGAATTGATATTTACATTGCACATCCACAATTAGTTCAATTAGATACGGTTAGATTTGTTGACTTTACATTAGCCGACACTGAATTAACTATGCTTCCTAACGGAACTCATACCGTTGCGGTTGAAGCGGTTGTTCCATCGGCATATGAAATTCCAGCCGACGGATTAACAATTACATCAGATGCACCGGCAATAGTTAAAGTTGAAGGTAAAGTATTAACAGCATTGGCACATGGAAGTGCTAATATTACCGTTTCTCATGGTGGTAAAGAAAAAATAATTGCAGTAACGGTTATCAACCCAATGACTAAAGTAGCAGTAGATAAGGCAACTTTAGAAGTTGTTACTGGAGCATTGGGAGAAGTTAGTGTAACAATTACTCCAGCTGAATCAAACGACACACTATTAGTTGAAAATAGTGCTCCGACAATTGTTACAGCTGCTTATAATGAAGAAACAGGTAAATTAAATGTTACAGCTCTTAAAGATGGTACGGCAACAATTACCTTAAAAGCTAAAAGCAATCCTGCAGTTTCAACACAAGTAGTGGTTACTGTAACTAAAGTTGAAGCGACAGGAATTGCTCTTGCTGATGAAGATTTAAATCCAGTTACTGATAGTTTAGTACTTCAAAAAGATAGTGAAAAGACTCTATTTGTCACAATCGTTCCAGCTAATGCAACTGATAAAATTTATACAGTCGAATCACTAAATACAGCATTAGTAACCGTTAATAAAGTAGATGAGTTGAAATTTGAAGTTACCGGTGTAGCTGGTGGAGTGGCTACAGTTAAAGTTACAAGTGGTAATATTGTTAAAGAAATTGCAGTAACAGTTAAAGAAGATTTAGACTTAACAACAATTAACGCTAAGATTACAGCAGCAGAAGCTAAGCTTGAAGGTGTTGTTAAAGAAACAACATTAGGTGAAGCTTCAACATATGCAACTGGAACTAAACACGCTGATAAAGTTAAAGTTGAAGCATTAGAAGCGAAGATTACAGCAGCTAAAGCATTAAGAAATACTGCTAATACACAAGCTGAAATTAATACAATGGCAACTGAACTTGATACAATGACTACACAATTAACTGTCGTTGTTGGTACTAAAGCTGCCTTAGACTATAGTGAACTTCAAACTTTAATTACTGCAGCACAAACTGTATTAAATAGTGCTGAAACAATTGATGATATTACTGCCACTGCAGCTGATATCTTATTAGATAAGAAAGTTGTTCTAACTGCTGAGGCAACTAGATTAAGCCAAGCAATCGCTACAGCTGAAGGTCAAGTTAACAACTTAAATTCTGATACAGAACTGGCTACAGCAATCGCTGACTTAACAGCGGCTAAGACAAGATTTGAAGGCAAGATTATTGTTGGTACTAAACCATTAGCTACTGAAACAGCTTTAAACGATGAATTAACAAGATTAGAAGCAACTATAGTTAACTTATTTGCTAAAACAGCTGATACTGATTTAAACAAAGAATATGAATCAAGTTTATTTATGGATGCTGCTGATGTTGAAAGAATTAAAGCGGCTGTTGCAGCTATCAAAGTTAAAATGCAAGGTGATTTAACTGCTGATGAAATTCAAGAAATCTATGATGAAATTATTGGTTTAAGAACTGAAATTGCAGCAAAAGCGGTTCACGGTAATTTAGATATAACTGAAAAACAAGGAGCTAAGAGATTATCACCAATTGCTATTGTTGGATTCGTATTATTAGGAGTAATTATTGTTGGTTTTGCTGGATTCGCCATCTTTAGACAAGTAAAAGTTAAAAAATCAAAAGAAAAGTGATAATATGAAAAAACTAAGAAAAATAGTTGGTATAATATTTCTTCTTATGTTTTTCGTGGTTGGATTAAATACCACCGCTACAGTAAGGGCCGCTGAGCCCTTAAGTGCGGTGGATATTACCACCACCCAAAACCTAGGAATCGGGGAGAAAATAGAACTCAATAATCATTTCTTACCCGGAATCACTGAAGTAACAAAACGACAACTAGAAATTACTTCAAGTGATGAAGATGTTGTCTATATCGCCAAAAACACTTATAGTATTTATGGAACTAAAGCGGGAAGGGCAACTATTGAGATTAAACTTGAATCTCAAAATATTTATCAAACATTTGATGTTGTTGTCGAATTAAAAAACATTTTGACAGGTAATGCGGTTTTCGCTAACTTAGTTGGAACCGAAACGTGGACCGCATCTAATCAAGAAATAATGGGATGGAGATTATATACTGGTAACCAAGTAGTAGATCCATCACGTCAAGTAGTCAAAGCGGAATTAATTGATGGAGTGCCAACAGTAACTTATCAACATACTGGTGGAGATGCGTATTCAAACCTATATTACATTCAAAAAAATGTTCCTAATGGGCATTATTATGTAACCGGTGAAATTAAAGCGTCAAACATCAATAAAAATTTATATTATCGATTAAACCAAGGCGGTTTAATTGAAAATCAAACACTTCCTGTAAGAGGAACATTTGAATGGAGAACATTTGAATCAGGATTAGCCGAAGTGGCTAATAACCAAATTAAAATTGAACTTTATGCCCCTAACTTATCAGGGACAGTTCAATTTAGAAATTTTAAAATCTATCGCGTTTTAGATGTTAGTTTTCTTGATTTTACTTTAGAAGAAGAATCAATTTTACTAGATCATGAAGG
The DNA here is from genome assembly GCA_050953825.1 of Acholeplasmataceae bacterium. Classification (GTDB taxonomy): domain Bacteria; phylum Bacillota_I; class Bacilli_A; order Acholeplasmatales; family Acholeplasmataceae; genus DUQW01. The sequence goes on from JBMNNF010000013.1 coordinate 199,238, forward strand.
CACAAATGAGGAAAAATTCTATGAATTAAATCCAAAAGCTAATAACGTTTCTGGTATTGAATATGACTTTACGATTACATCAGATGATTCAACTGTAATTAGAGTTGATCCATTAACTCAAAAATTAGAAGCGAGAAAGAAAGGCGTTTCTAATATTATTGTTAAAGATGATAAATATGGTTATTCACGAAATGTATACGGTATTGTCGGTAAGGCGGTTGATTTAAATTTAGGATTGGATTCAACAGTGACTGTCGATGAAGATAGTTTCTATGATTTAGAAATTGATCAAAAATATCAAATTTATCCACATGAAAAACCATTGTATGGTAACTATTATATTACTGAAAATAAATTAAGATACTATCCAAATCGCGATTTTAACTCATCAACTGAATTTATTGGTGGTAGTAAGACACTAGATAAGTTTACCATTATTGTTTATGATGAAACTCAAGGTTATCAAAAAGTATTGGTTAACGTTGATGTTTTACCGATACCAGATGAAATAACAATTCAAGAGTTTTATCATTCAACACCAAAAGGAACTAAGTTAACTAAGGGGTATGTTGAATTACGCTCACGAGATATTGACGAAAAACTACCGGGTGGTAGAGCTAGAACCAGTCCTTATTCAAATCGAATGACTCAAGCTTATAAACAAGTTACAACTTCATTTAAAAATGGCGGTTTAACTGGTCAAACAGCTCAAGGTGGTGTCGTCAAGATTTTGAACGATGGACAAACTGCCAGAATTGAAGATCGATATTTCTATTCTAATAGTAAATATATTTATGGAGTTCAATTTGAATATACTCCGGTACCTGATTTTACAGGTTATGACACCTTTACTTTAGTTAGTAAACTTGGTGACGTTACCGTTGAATATCCAGTTACGATATATGTTTTACCAGAACATGATGATTTCAAGTTTGAAACAACAGATTTTAGTGGAACATATCTCTTATCTAATGAAACTTGGATTACTGAAACTAAAGCTGCTTATGAGGCAGGAGATTCTTATTTAGTTGAAGTTATTGATTATTACAAATTACAATTAGCTAATTATTTAACTAAAGGTGACCCAGCAACTTCAAGAGGACCACTAGAACAATTATCAATCTTGTATAAGGTAACTGGAGAAGAAGAATTCTTTAATAAAGCGTGGTCGCAATTAGACGCTCTAACTAATAAAAATAGATTAGGTTGGGGCCAAGATTCTAATGGGTTTTTAGATGCAGCCATGGCATCTTATTCAGTAGCGTTCGCTTATAACTTCTTAATTGACAGATTAACAGTCGCTCAAAAAGAACAAGTAATTAGAGCGCTATATGAAGAAGCATTCTATTTTTATGATACTTCAAGATTTTCTAATCCTAACGTTTTACTACATGGTAATAACCACAACTTATTAATTAACTGTAATATGGCTTTATCAGGTCTAGCTATTATGGGATATGATAACCAAAATTTAGAAGTTAAATTACCTAACGGCGAAACTTCTCATATCAATGTTAGACAAGTCGCAACTGAATCAGTTAAGACGGCATTTAACTTACTACAAATTGGAGTTTCAAACTATAGTGACTCAGGTGGATTTATTGAAGGTCCAGCTTATTCATACTATGCTCATAGAAACATGGTCTCATTACTAGCAACCCTTCATAATATTTATGGTGGAACTGAGAATTGGGACTTTGGATTAAATGAAGTAGAAGGAATCGTTAATTATCCTAACTATACTTTATATACCCAAACTCCAAACTATGATACATATTACTATAACGAAGGTGGATATTCTTTAAACCAACCAGCATTATTATGGTATGCACGAATGGATGATGCATACATTCCATATACTTTACCAAACTATATTGCTCATTTAGACCAAACATATAATGCTCAATCAATTTTATGGTATAAACCAGGTTCATTTGACAATCTGGATATGACTAATATTACCCAAACCGACTTCTTATTAACCGAACACGAGTTAGCATTATTAAGAAAAGGATTTGGAGATGACTTATCTAGCTTTTTCGGAATGAAAACATATGCCCCAATTTCCAATTCATTTGCACATAAATCATTAGATGCAGGAACTTTTGAAATTGTGGCATTAGGAGAAAAATTTGTTGAAAACTTCTCTCATGAAGATTATTTAAATGTCGTTCCCGCTGGATTCTGGATGTACGATTATGCGAGATGGATGTATTACCGTAAACAAGCTCAAGGACATAATACTTTAATTATTAATCCAAGAGATAATCCAACTATGCATCAAAGTCCATTTGAAGTATCAAAAATTGTCAATCTTCAAAGCGGAAACGATCAAAGTTTTGCGGTAGCTGACTTAACTGATGTTTATCGTGATCAAGTTTATAGTTATCAAAGAGGAATTATGTTATTTGATAATAAGACAAACTTCTTAGTTCAAGATGAATTTGAATTAAGAAAATTATCAGAAGTCTATTTCCAATTACATACTGAAGGAGTTATTACTTTAATTGATGATAAGACAGCCTTAATTACGGTTAATGGTAAAAACTTATATGCTAAATTATTAACTGATGGTAAATTTGAAGTTAGCGAAGCTAAACCATTACCACAAACAATTGGTAATATTGGTAACTTAACATTAGAAGGAATTTCTAAATTATATGTTCACTTAAAGGATATTCAAAAAGGAACAATTCAAGTCATGTTTGTTCCAAGTTTAGATAATAATCCTAAATTTGACTACACATTTGGTGCCATTGAAACTTGGGTAGCAAAAGATAAAGCGAAAGCGACAGCTTATATTGATAATGTTGAATTTGACGCTTTTATGGGAGCTAATACTTTATACAAATTTAACAAGTATCAAAATACATATTATATTAAGCTATCTGAAGCTAATTATGTAATTCCTGAGTTAGACATTACCTACAATAAGAACTTATATAATATTGAAGTAATTAATGCCAAACACTTTGGTGATAAGACCATTATCATCTTAAAAGACAAAGCGGGCCAAACTTTAAATAGATATGAATTCTATTTCTATACTGACAACATCCCTAACTTCTTATTAATTGATGAAATTGAAGTTCCTGATATTGAAGGTTATTTAGAATTAACTGATGATGACACAAGAAGTGATGTATTATTTGATGAACAAACTGATGTTGTCTTTGATTTAGGTAAGAAAGAAATAATTTCAGTTATTGGCGTTAGATTTATTAACTTCACTGAAGTTAACGCGGTAACTATTAGTTATAGTAATGATGGAGTTAATTATACCTATGGTGGTTCATTCTTATCAGAAGCCGGAACCTTTGGTTATAACTTATTTAACTTAGGCGGTATTGAAGCGAGATACTTTAAGTTGACCTTCAACTTATCAAATGAAACGAGAATTTCTCGAGTTTCAGAAATCAAGTTTTATCAAAGATATTTCGATGTCTTATTAGATGGAGAAGTTACTCGCGTTTTATACCAACAAGTGATGGAAAAACCGACTGATCCAACTAAAGAATCGGAAGGTGGAGTCCACTATCAGTTTATTGGTTGGTATAATCCACTTACTAAATCATTCCACAGCTTTAACGAACCAGTTTATGGTACACTTCATTTAGAGGGTAAGTACCGCGAATATGTTACAGTTACAGTAGTAGATGGTGATCAGGAACGAGTTTATGAGGTAGATTTAAATAATAAATTTGCCGAACCAGCTACTAACAAAGAAGTTGAATATTGGTATCACGTTGATACCAATGAAGTTGTTGATTTTGATCAACCACTAACAACTTCAATTACAATTTCACCAAAATATGTAAGTACAGTCGACGTTGCGGCAATTATTATCTTTGTAATTGTCGGCCTTGTTGTCGCCGGAGCTGTAGTATTCATAGTTTTACAAAAGAAAAAAGGAGTAAAGAAAAATGAGAAAGACAATTAAAAAAGCATTATTATTAATGTTATCATTAGTATTAGTAGTTGGACTATTCGCTTGTAACGGTAATGACAAACCACCAAAACCAGATCCAAATGGTGGCAATAATGGTGATAACGATAACGGCGGTAGCGATGAATTAGTTATTCCAGGTTTAGGTGGAACTTATCGTTACTTCTTGCATAACGATGGTCACAATTTTAATCAAACCGCTAGAGTATTTAAAGATGCTCAAGACTATGCTAAGATTCAAACCGTTCAAGAAGTTTTACAAAAGTCTGATACTAACTATCGAACTAAATTTAATTTATCATTAAAAGATGGCCTAGATTTTGCGACATTTGACCAAGATACAATTGAATCAAATGGAATGAACGGAACATTTATTGATTTAACTGAATTAATTGATAAATATGCACCAAATATTAAAGCCTTCTTTGAAGCTAATCCACAACAAAAAGAATGGGCAACAGCAGCTGATGGTAAAATTTATGGCATTCCATTTTATACAGCTGGAGAAACCGCAAAAGCTTTCTTTGTTAGGAAAGACTATGTTGATATTTTAAGAGCCAATAACAAAATGCCAGCGGGATTCCCAACTGATTTAAACAAGATGACAGTTGTTCAATTTGAAGAATTATTAATCGCTTTAAAAGAAAATGCTTCATTGATTACTGGCGGAAAAACAACATCAGCCAACTTTTATCCATACTTTGATCGTGATACTAGATATGGTATTGCTGAATTAGTTTCACTTTGGGGTGCTCATGGTGGTTTCTATAAAGATGATGAAGGTAATGTTAAATATGGACCAGCCGAACCAGAATACAAAGTAGCAATGGAAAACTTAGCTAGATGGGCTGAAAAAGGATTAATTGGTGATAACCTATTCGTTGAAGATAACCGTGACTTAAGACAAGTTGCGTTCCAACAACAAATTGGTGCGGTAACTCATGACTGGATCGGTTCAACATATGACTTTAATTCGGACTTTATTAAAAGTTCATATCAACAACCTAATTTAGAAATTGTTGGTATCCACCCTCCAACTAGAGCTGATGGTAGTAAATTTGAGCCAACTAAACGTAAAGAAATCGGTCAAGTTACAGCCATTCATAAAAATGTTGATAACGATGGACGAATTAGAATTATTAGATGGATGGATTATTTCTTCACTGCTGCCGGAAATGATGGTCTAAACTTTGGAATTGAAAACGTCACATTTAACAAGATTGGTGGTAAATATTCATTTACTAATCGTATTATGAACGAAGAAAATACACCACTTGAAAACCTATATTCATATGGTGCTCAAATGAACCAACCAGGAGTTCAAAACTTCGTCTATGAACAAACTTGGTTAAGTGTTGAAGCTTATGTTTTAATGGAAGACTATCAAGATCCAGATACAGGATTTATTGATCAAAGTTATAATGATTTAATTTATCCTAACATTAAACTTTCTAAAGAAGAATACAATAGTGCCAATCCAATTGTTGATAATTTGGAAAGAAAACTAGCTGATACTCATACTCAATGGATTAGAAATAAGAGTGCATCAGCTGGCATTAGTGATGCTGACTGGCAACTATTTGTCAATGAGTTAAAACAATTAAACTACGAACAATTAATTACTTTATATCAAGGACACGTTAATAAAAAGAAATGACATATGATTATTTAGATGAAACAACAATTTTAGTAAAACTGACTCAAGCACCGAAACGTGCTTGTTTCAGTTTTAAATTAACTAACCAAGTTAAGGATCTAGTAATAATTGAAACTAAAAAAGAAAAAATCCCAGTCAACGTTTGTCTACCAGGAACCTATTATCGTTTATTAGATTTAGAGGATGTTTATGAAATCAAACTTTTTTCAGCGAGCCCAATTAAAGTTGCGGATATTTTAGTAATTGAGCACAAATTTAATCAAGAATTATTAAATGCTACGAGAAGACATGATTTAGTTAGAGCTTCTGAAGGAAAAACATTTAAAGATTATAAGTTAGAAGATTATATGACTTCTCAACAGCTTAGAAGTGCATATCGAGCTAACGCATATCGCGTTCATAAAGCGATATTAACCCAAGATAAAGATATTTTAAATGAAGCTCTAACACGACTTCAAGAACTAAATGCATACTATCGTAAAATCGAGAGTTATACTGGTAACTGGTGGGATTATGAAATTGGAATTCCTAAAGATATCTTAAGACAAATCAGATTGATGTATGAATTTATGGATGCTAATTTAATCTTTGAATTACTTGATGATATTTACCGCATGGTCCCTAATTATACATACATTATTAATCGTCACGAATCTAAGTCAAGAGAACTTGCTAAAGGTGCTAACTATGTAGATGTTTTAGAAATAAATTTATGGAGAAAATATTTTTCTGGTGACTTTAGAAAAATCAATATCGCACATTTAGATTTATATGAAGAAACTGATTATGTCACTAGTGGTAATGGTGTTTATAGCGACGGATCATTTGTTGACCACAATTATGTTCCATATACTGGTTCATACGGTGAAGTTTACTTAAAAGGAATTATTAAAATTATCGTTTTATTAAATGTTAGTGGTATTAAAACTGATTTAATGAACGAAAGAATTGATCATTACATAAGAACCGGATTTATTCCTTTTATGTATCATGGAATCGTATTTGACTCAGTTAGAGGTAGAGCGATAGCTCGTGAATTAAATTCAAGCCGATATATCCATAACTCATTTGAACAAATATTTAATAGTTTTTATGACGCTACTAAAATGGAACGACCAAGTTATTTAGTTTTAGGTAATTATTCATACGATAGAATGAAACGATTCTTAGTGAAAAGAGAAGAATATTCTCTATCGCTAAGTTTAGCTAGTAAATTCATTCAAACCCATGAATGTATTAACGGAGAAAATTTAAATGGTTGGTACTATGGACTAGGAGCCATTAATTATCACTTTAGAGACTTTGATTTATACCGAACCGGTTATTATCCAACAGTTAATTCTAAGTTCGTTCCTGGAGTAACAAATACATCAATCGATTTAGCAAGTGATATGGACGGCTTGAGAATTGAAAATGCAATAGTTTACAGAGTCTGTTCAAATGATAATTGTGCGATAACTTACATTTATGATAGTCCATTTGATAGTTTAAGTGGAGCGTATTCATATTATTATTTAGATGATGTATTACACGTAATAGGAAGTGATATTAAATATGATGGTGATGAACATCTACGTCATACTATTTCTAATTTTCCATTTACTTATAGTTCTAGATATGACACTTATGATAATAATGTTGACATTATCGTCAATAATCGAACTTATCGTTATGAAGTTATCGAAGGTAATTTAAAAACCGCTATTTATGAAAAAAGAGCTTCATACAACGACATTAATATTAATGAGTCTGAAAATCCGTACCATAATGAATTTTTCTTATCTTATTTAGATTTAAATGGCACGGAACATCCACAATATTATTATCGTTTTAAAGATGTAAATGTTAATAGCGAATTTTCTTATGTCATTACTGATGATTATCATTATATAAAGAGTAATAGTGGAAACTTTATCTTATCAATTTTTAAAGATGGAGTTACCGTTCAATTAGAAGGAAGAGAATATAAAAATAAAGGCTTAATTTTAAGCGAAAAGGGACATGTTTCCCAATCAGTTAAAGGTATTATAGAAGCAAAAACAATAAAAAAAGAAGAAAGGTGATAAAGATGAAATTAGATGTTAGATATAACAATCATCCAGAAGATGTAAAAAGCTATGATACAGCGAAATTAAGAGAAAGATTTTTAATTGAAAAAGTATTTGGTGCTGATGAAATTTTATTAACTTATTCACACCATGATCGAATTATTGCCGGTGGCGTAATGCCAGTCGCTAAAGAAGTCGTGTTACCAGCTGGTAAAGCCTTAGGAACTGACTATTTCTTAGAAAGAAGAGAAATGGGAGTTATTAACGTTGGTGGACCAGGATATATCTTATTAGATGGTAAACGTCAAGACATGGCCGCTAGAGATGGTTTATACATTCCAAAAGGAGTAAAAGAAGTTAAGTTTGGATCATTAGATAAGAATAATCCAGCTAAATTCTGGACTAACTCATCTCCAGCGCATAAAGTATTACCAGTCGTTCACATTCCATTTTCCAAAGCGAACCCAAGAATGGTTGGAGCTGATAAGACATTAAATAAAAGAACCATTTATCAATACTTAAACCCAGCAGTACTGGAAACATGCAGCTTACAAATGGGATTAACAGTTTTAGAAGAAGGAAACGCATGGAATACAATGCCAGCTCATACCCATGATCGAAGAATGGAAGTCTATTTCTATTTTGATTTACCAGAAGATGGAATTGTCTTCCACTTAATGGGTGAACCAGATGAAACAAGACATATTGTCATGCACAATGAACAAGCGGTTATTTCACCATCATGGTCAATCCATGCTGGATTTGCAACAACTAATTATACATTCATTTGGGGCATGACTGGTGAAAACCAAACATATGATGATATGGACCATATCGCAATGAAGGATTTAAAATAATAAAAACGAAAAACATAAAAGAAGGGCTTTTCAAAGCCCTTCTTGATTTATAAAATTATTTTTGATAAACAACTATTCCTTGAATGAAAGTACTAATTATTTGATGGTTTTCATCTAATAAGACAAAATCACTTCGTAACCTTTCTTTAATTATACCACGATCATTTAATTTAAAATGTTTAGCAGCATTAGTTGAAGTTAACTTGGCGAGTTCAACATAATTATATCCAAGTTTTCTTAAATTATTATAACCATCAATCATCTTTAAAATTGATCCCGCTAAACTACCATTTTCTAATCGAGCTTCACCATTTTTAATAATGACTGTTTGACCACCTAATTCACTAATTCCATCAGGTAACCATTTGTTTCTCATCGCATCAGTAATTAACATAACTCGATTAACTGTGGCATTATTTATTAGTAATTTAGCAGCTGGTGGTGAGACGTGAATCGTGTCATAAATTAATTCACACATCACTTCTTCAGTGTATCCTAATCCCACCACACCAATATCACGATGGTGAATTGGTGACATGGCGTTATAAGTATGTGTTAGTGAAGTAGCACCAGCTTGGTATGCCGCTAAAGCTTGATTGTAAGTTGCCTTCGTGTGAGCTAAAGATGGAATAATATTTTTACTTACAAGATGTTTAATTAGTTCAGTTGCGCCTGGCAGTTCAGGAGCTAAACTTAGTTTTTTAATTAAATTGTCACTCGCTTTTAAGTAATTATTAAATTCTTCTATATTTGGATTTCTAATGAATTCTTGTGGTTGAGCGCCTCTAGCTGCAACATTAAAGTAAGGGCCTTCTAAATGAATCCCGATAACTTCAGCAGCAAGTGGATTTTGATTTTTATAATAACTAGCAATACTTTCTAAACTTTTAATAATTTTATCATTACTTTGGGTCATTGGCGTTGGCATAAAAGAAGTAGTTCCTTCTCTTACTAATGAAAGTGCCATTTGTTCAATAGCATTTTCACTGGCATCCATCGCATCAAAAGAAGCGCTGCCGTGAATATGGGTATCAATAAATCCTGGTGTTAAAAGTGGGAAACCTTCTTTAAAAGAATCTTTTTCGATAATTTTAGTAATTTTTCCGTTAAATTTAATATCACCAAAAATTACTTTATCCTCTAAGACAATATTAACATTGGTTAATTTCAATTGGATTCACCTCCTAGATAATTTTAGTAATTTTATTCTAATAAAGAAGCGGCCTTTTTATCTAAATAAACTGTAACATCATGATGTCTTTGAAGAATCGTGACTGGCCACGCTTCATCTTGTTTGCCATTAACAAGTTCATTAATCGCTTCAGCTTTATTTTCGCCAAAGGCGATAATAATAATTTTTTTAGCACTCATAATATCTTTTAATCCCATCGTTACCGCTTGTTTTGGGACATCATCGATAGAATTGAAGAAACGTTTATTATCATTAATCGTTGATTCAGCTAATGTAACATAATCAGTTTCCGAATCAAAAGAAGTAAATGGTTCATTAAAAGCGATATGTCCATTACTTCCGACTCCTAAAATTTGCAAATCAATTGGTTTTTGTTTAATAAGTTTGGTATAAGCTTTTGGATTATCTAAATCAGGAAAATTCGTGTTTTTTAAATCAATGTTAATGTGATCAAACAAATTTTGTCTCATATAAGTATGATAACTTTGTTCGTGTTCTGGATGCAAGCCAACATATTCATCTAAATTAAAGGTTGTAACCTTAGAATAATCGGTTTTATTTTTAACGTGATCTTCAACTAAATTTTTATAGATACCAAGAGGTGTTGATCCGGTCGCCAGCCCTAAAACAGCGTTAGGTTTATTTCTAACGCAATCAATTATTTCTTTAGCAACAAGTTTATTAACTACAGAAATTTCATCAATAATAATTTTCATCAATAATCCCCCTTCAGGTTTAAATTTAACCTTTATATCCATAAAAACTTTAGCAAATAATAACCTAAAAGTCAACGAATCTTTATCGGTGTTCGTTGAAGATTCATAATCTTTCATAATGTCATTATTTTCGCTTATTAAAACAACGTCTTTAAGCATAAAATATTTAAACTAAATCATTAAAAAAATACGAATGAAAAATAAATATTAAAAATAAAAATAAATTATTCTAAAATGGTGGTAAAGTTTTGATGCACGAGGGGCATAATTGCGCATTATTAAGCATTTATATTTATTATAAATTAAATCCCACAATTTATGAAATCTGTTTAATATATCATAACAGTATGATATAATTATCTTTGTATTGTATAGGAGAAATTATGAAAAAAGTAGTAAAAGATCAAGTTATTTTTGAAACAATTGAAAAAGAAGCGAAACGCCAAGAAGAACATATTGAACTAATCGCCAGTGAAAATTTTGTCTCTAGTGAAGTGTTAAAAGCTCAAGGTTCAATTTTAACAAATAAGTATGCTGAAGGTTATCCGAGAAAACGATATTACGGTGGTTGTGAATACGTTGATATCATTGAACAAGAAGCGATAGATCGGCTCAAAAAATTATTTAATTGTAATTTCGCTAATGTTCAGCCACACTCTGGTTCTCAAGCTAACGCTTCAGTTTATTTAGCATTACTAAAACCAGGTGATAAAATTTTAGGCATGGATTTAAATGCGGGTGGACATTTAACTCATGGTTATAAGATTAGTTCATCAGGCCACTACTACAAAGGTGTAACCTATGGAGTAGAAAAGGAAACCGAATTAATCAATTATGATGAAGTGCTAGAAATCGCTAAAAAAGAAAAACCACAATTAATAATTGCAGGAGCTAGTGCTTATTCTAAAATAATTGATTTTAAAAAGTTCAGAGAAATTGCTGATGAAGTTGGTGCTTACTTGTTGGTTGATATGGCTCATATTGCTGGGCTAGTGGCTGCTGGATTACATCCATCACCAGTTCCATATGCCCATGTTGTTACATCAACTACCCACAAAACACTTCGCGGACCAAGAGGTGGAATTATTTTATCGAATGATCCGGAAATTGCTAAAAAAATTGATAAGGCAGTTTTTCCAGGACACCAAGGTGGTCCCCTAATGCACGTGATTGCGGCTAAAGCGGTTGCCTTTGGGGAAGCGTTAGAACCAGAATTTAAAGAATATCAACAACAAGTTATTAAAAATGCTAAAGTAATGTCAGAAGAATTTTTAAAACTTGGATATAAAGTAATTAGCGGTGGAACCGATAATCACTTATTCATGGTGGATGTCTACAAGACATTAGGAATAACTGGTTTAGAAGCTGAAACTTTATTAGATACTGTAAATATTACTTGTAATAAAAATGGAGTCCCATTTGATCCGCAACGACCAAAATATGGTAGTGGCATTCGATTAGGAACTCCAGCAATGACTACTAGAGGATTAAAAGAAGATGATATGATTTTAATTGCGAGGTTAATTGACCGAGCATTAAGAAATAAAGAAAATAGTGAAGAGTTGTTAAAGGTAAAAGAAGAAGTTTTACATCTACTAAAAAAATATCCGTTATATGAAAAGAGGTAATAAGATGCAATTAGTAAAAACAAAGATTTACGACAACAAAAAGAATTTATTGAAATTGCCAACAGTCGTATGCCCTGATTCCGAAAAATTGTACTTTCCTGTGACAAGTGGGCGTTGTCCAATCGGAAGACCGTGTGTGGAAGTTGGAGATCGAGTTTTGGTTGGGCAATTAATTGGCGTTAGAGAAGGTTCTTTCTTTGACCAAGAAATTCATTCAACTGTCAGTGGTACCGTCTTGAAAAATGAAAAGAAAGTTGATCAAAGCGGTAAATTGGTTGATTGTATGGTAGTTCAAAATGATTTTAAGTATGAAGAGTTCGACAACGGTTTTGAAAGAAGTGACGAAGAAATTAAAAAGCTTACTCAAAAAGAACTTGTCGCGATTGTTCATGACGCCGGATTAGTTGGTTTAGGTGGTGCTGCATTTCCATCACACGTTAAACTTGATACGAAAGAAGAGATTAAAGTCGTTGTTGCTAATGGCGTTGAATGTGAACCATATTTAGTTAGTGATTACAAATTTATGGATGAATTCCCAGAAAAAGTAATTTTAGGATTAAGTTATGTGATGCAAGCGGTGAATGCACCTGAAGGGGTCATCGCTATTAAGAAAAAACATAAAGATTTAATTGAAAAACTAGAAAACAAAATAAAAGAACGCCCAGAATTAAATATTAGGGTTGCTAAAGTTAAAGATTTTTATCCAGCTGGATGGGAAATCCAAACGGTGAAACTAGCAACTGGCGTAACTGTTCCACAAGGAACAATTATGGCTAAATCAGGTGTATTAAACTTTAATACAACTACTTTAGGTTCTTTATACGAAGCTGTTAAATTTGGAAGACCACTATTAGAAAGAATTTTTACAATTGCCGGAGACGGAATTGAAAATATGGCATTTAGAGCGAGATTAGGAACTCCAGTTCGCGAATTAATTGCATTAGCTGGTGGTTATTTAAACCCAGAAGTTCCTAAAGTCTTAGTCTTAGGTGGACCAATGATGGGAACTAATACAACTAATGATGATATCGTTATTACTGATACAACAACTAGTTTATTGGTTTTTGATCAAGTAGAGGCGCCAGAAGACCCATGTATTATGTGTTCAACGTGTATTGAAAATTGTCCAGTAGGAATTGATCCAGTTTTAATAGCTAAAGCTCAAAGAGCTAGAGATAAAGATACTTTATTAACTTTAGATGTTAACAAATGTATTGAATGTGGAATATGTTCATATGTCTGTCCATCTAAAATACCTCTAACAGAAGAAATTAGAAAGGCTAAAAGAACGGTAAGTAGGTGATAATATGCAAAAAGATATTAAACTAGTTAGATCTCAAAGTCCGTATATTACTAAAAAATGGGACTCAAGAAGAATAATGTTAGATGTCATAATTGCGTTAATGCCAGTTGCACTATTCGCGATTTATCGCTTTGGGTGGTCAGCGGTATTAAGAATTGTTGTTGGTGTTGTTGTTGCTGTTTTAACAGAAGTATTAATTTTCCCATTATCGCAAAAAGAAGATAGAAAAGTTGAAGGAAAATTTAAGAAGTTTTTATCAAGATACAAAAACTTTACAGCACTAAATATTTTAATATCAGTAATTACAGGATTACTTATGGGGTTAACTGTACCCGCTAAAGTTAATGTTTATGTAGTAGTTATTGGTTCAATTGTGGCTATCGCTATTGGTAAAATGGTTTTTGGTGGAACCGGACACAATATTTTTAACCCATCAGCAGTTGGTAGAGTTTTTGTTGCATTAGCATTTGGCTCATTTTTCCAAGGAGCTCATCCACATGTTGATACTGTTGCCGGAACAACAGCGTTAAGTTATGTTAAACAAGATATTCCGTTTGCTGATGTTTTAAAGAGTTATCGATTAATTGATTTATTTACCGGTAATGTTCCAGGACCAATTGGTGAAGTTAGTACCTTAGCAATTTTAATTGGTGCTGCATATCTAATTTATCGTAGGGCAGCTGATTGGAAAATTATGTTAGCAGTTATCGTTCCTAGTATTGTATTCGCTTTATTTGGTGGATTAGGAATGGGTGATGTCAATGTTTTCCATTTTGTCTTATTCCATGCGTTTGCTGGAGGTTTATTATTTGGTGCGGTCTTTATGGCAACTGACCCAGTGACATCACCATTACATGTGACTAGCAAACTCCTCTTTGGGTTAATTGTTGCGATTATCACAATGTTAAATAGATTCTTTGGAACAATGCCTGAAGGTATGATTTTTGGTATTATTTTCGCTAATATGTTTACTCCGTTATTAGATAGAATCAAAGTGTTTAGAAATCGCTTTACATGGCAATTTGGTGTGACATACGGATTATTCTTTGTAGCAACTATCTTAATTATCTTCTTTGGTGTAGGAGGTGCATTATAATGAAAAAACAAATGCTTAAAAACGTTATCGTTTTAGCTCTTACAACGATTTTAATGGGAGCATTGATTGGAGTGGTTCATTTCATTACGGCACCAACGATTAAAAAGAATCGCGATGCTAAAGTTGTTGAAATCGCCAAAGAATCATTAACTGGTGTTGCAACGGCATATCGCATTGAAGATATTCCTGCTGAATATAAAAAATCAGAAGCCGTTGAATTAACATCAAAAGAATTAAGTGCATTAAAAGATTATTTATTTTCGTTTAATGAAGCTAAAGAATTTGTTGGTGTTGTAGCGACTGGTAAAAGTAATGGATACGGTGGAGAAATTGAGTTAGCCGTTGCCATTAATAATAATGATGAAATAGTTAGTATTTCAGAAGTAGTATTTACCGAAACCACTGGTATTGGTGATAGAGCGTTAAATGAATATAAACAAAAATATCAAAATGCAGCTCTAAATTTTGTTCCTGATAATGTTTCAGGGGCGACAGTAACAAGTAAAGCATTAAAAACAATTATCGCTGAAGTTGTTAGTAAGTATCAAGAAAACAAAGAACTTTTTGCCAAAGTGATTGAATTAAAGAAAGAGCCAATAGTTATTGCTTTTGGTGAAAAAGTAACTAAGACAAAAGATGAAACATTTGTCGCCAGTGAAATTTTACTTGAAAAGTATAATGTAACTGGTCCAACCAAATCAGGTGTTAGTTATGTTGGTGCTAAACATCACTCATTTGAACCAGGATACCCAGTATCAGGGGCAATTAAGATTGAATTTTTTATTGGTAGTGATGGAACCATTTTAGGATATGAAATTTTAGGGTATGGTCATAGTTCAGGAAGATGGAAACCAAAAATCATTAGCTATTTAGACTCATTTGTTGGTACCAAAACGGCTAATATAATATCAACTATGACAGCTAATAAAGGACTATACGCTGGTGCTACTGAATCAGGAGAACATACAGTTGATGTAATCTTATTAGCGTTAGAAGCAGAGGTGAATAAATAATGACTAAAGAAAATACAGTTAAAAAGAATAACCTTTTATTAAAAGTACCTTTAGAATTAATTATTTCAATATTGGTTATGCTTGTGGCATCAATATTAGTAATGGTTGTAGCTCATTTAACAGTTAAGAAAGTATCACTGGAGGGTGATCCAGTCATAACTGAAATATATGGTACATATACTAAAGAAGCAGATGAGAGTTTTGCAGCAGGTGAAATTATTTTAGAAAAATATACAATTACCGGAGAAACCAAATCAGGTGTTAGTTATGTTGGCGCTAAAGAACACTCATTTGATCCAGGATATCCAGTATCAGGAACAATTAAAATTGAGTTTTATATTAGTGACGACGGAATCATTTTAGGTTATCAGTTTTTACAATATAGTCACTCAGCTGGAAATTGGAAAGCTAAAGTTACTGAATATTTAGATTCATTTGTTGGAACTCAAACTGTTGATATCTTAGCAACAATGGCCGCCAATAAAGGACTATATGCAGGTGCCACTGAAACAGCCGGTAATGCAGTTGATCCAATTTTAGTCGCATTAGAAGCAGAGGTGAATAAATAATGAGTAAAGAAAAAGCATTGAAAAAAGAAGTGAAAGTTGAAAATCCAGATTCATTAGGATTAGTTTTCAAGAAAGGCTTATTCAAAGAAAACCCAATATTTATTTCATTATTAGGTTTATGCCCAGCACTTGCAGTAACGTCTTCATTCGAAAGTGCATTAGGAATGGCTATCTTAGTCGTAATTATTTTAGTGATTACTAACATTATTATTTCAGCCATTAGAAACTTTATTCCAGATGAAATTAGAATTCCAGTATATATTGTTGTAATTGCATCAGTTGTTACTGCCATTCAAATGTTAGTTCAAGCTTTTGTTCCTGAATTATATTCAACATTAGGCGTTTTCATCGCTTTAATTACAGTCAACTGTATTATTTTAGGAAGAGCCGAAGCTTTCGCTAGTAAAAATAGTGTTGTTAAATCAATATTTGATGGATTAGGAATGGGATTGGGATTTGGATTAGCTTTATTATTAATTGGTTTTATTAGAGAATTTTTTGGAACTGGAACGATAATCATTGGTAAAGTATTTACTTTCATTCCAGAATTCTCATTAATTCCATATAAAGATGGTAGTAAAGTTCCACAATACTTTATGAGTATCTTAACTAAAGCTCCAGGCGCTTTCATTGTGATGGGATTATTATTAGCGTTATTTATGTTTATAAGCGAGAAAAGAGGTGCTAAGAAATGATTAATTTTTTCAAGATATTTATTGACTCAATGTTAGTTAATAACATCGTTTTAATGGGGTTCTTAGGAATATGTTCGTTTTTAGGTGTATCAACTAAGACTAAAAATGCTGTCGGAATGTCGGGTGCAGTTATGGTAGTATTAATCATTTCGGTACTAATTACTTGGCCATTATATGAGTTCATCTTAAAACCAGCAGGTGTAACTTACCTACAAACGATCGCCTTCATTTTAGTCATTGCCTCACTAGTTCAAATGATTGAAATGTTTATCAAAAAGTCTAGCCCCGGGTTATACCAAGGATTAGGAATTTTCTTGCCATTAATTACGACTAACTGTTTAATTTTAGGTCAAGCTATTAATGCGACAGAATATTCAAATTTCGTTGATGTCATTGCCTCAACGCTTGGTACAGGATTAGGTTATGCAATGGCAATGATTCTATTTAGTGCAATTCGCGAAAGATTAATTAAAGCTGATGTACCAAAGGCATTCCAAGGAGTACCAATCGCGTTAATTACTGCTGGAATCATGGCGTTTGCATTTGCAGGCTTACAAGGGTTGATTTAAGATGGATATATTAGGTATTATTATCGGACTTGGAATTGTGTTTCTCTTTACCGGGATTTATATTCTTGTTAGTCTGGGTAATAGGAAAACTAAAGTTCCTGAAGGTTGTGAGTTTGCTTATTTAGAAGCGAACTGTGGAGCTTGTCTATCTAAAACTTGTGAAAAGACAAAAGAAAAGAAGGTGACGATATAATGACAATATTATGGCCAATTATCATACTTGGTGCAATGGGAATTTTATTTGCGGTAGCTTTAACGCTTTCAGATAAATTTTTAAAAGTCAAAGAAGATGAAAGAATTGATGTAATTGAGAGCTTATTACCTGGGGTTAATTGTGGTGCTTGTGGAATGCCGGGATGCCGTGCATTTGCCGAAGGAGTTGTTAAAGGAGAAGTAAAACAACTATCACGTTGCCGTCCAGGAAATGCGCAAAAAAATTTCAATCCAATTTTGGAATATTTAAAAGATCATCCAAATGAGGATGGGACTTTAATCCAAGTAAAATTATAAATAAACATATAAATAACAATAAAATGCGACAATAGTCGCATTTTTTGTTGATTTTAGGAAAATAAATTTTTTCAAATCAAATATGAAGATTATGTAAAAGACCCCACACTATATTGAATTTTATCAACTTATATGATAATATGGAATTGCTATTAAATATTATTTAATAGGATAAAATATATTCTAAAATCACATAACTGCGGGAGGTAGAGTATGAAACAATCTAAAATTAGAAAATTTAAAATAGGAGCACTGTTTTTAATAATAGGGCTCTTTTTTGTTTTATTAACCGGGTGTGTTGATTCACCAATCACGGTTAATGAAACCGACATTGACCTTGCATATGAGCAGACGCAAATTAAATTTGCCGCTGGTGATACAAGGACAAGTGTTAGTAAAGAATTCCAATTACCAACATCGGTTGCCGGTGTTTCCATTGAATGGATTTCATCTAATGAAGATGTTATTTCGATTGTCGGTGGACAAACTGTAATCAATCGGTTAAGTGAAGACGTTGTTGTCTACATCACAGCTAAGATTGGTCATAAAGGAGTTTATAAATATAAAACCTTTGAAGTAACTGTTCTTGCTGATGATACTGTCCCACCAGAAGAAGTTAGACATCAAGTTAGATTCTTTGCTGATGGAATTCAATATGGTGAAGTACAATTTGTTTTAAATGGTAATCGACCATTAATACCAAAGAATCCATATAAAGAAGGCCATCGTTTTATGGGATGGTTTTTAGATAGCAACTTTGCTATTCCTCTTGATAATACTTATAAAGTTACTAGAAATATCGACCTTTATGGTAAGTTTGAACAAGGTGGATTTTTAGTTAAATTCTTTGTTAATGGCAGATTATATGATACACAAGATGTTAAATATGGTGATAGCGCAATTGCGCCTCCAGAGCCAAATGAACCAGGATATTATTTCTTAGGTTGGAATCGCAATAGTTTAATTGTTATTGATAATCTTGACATTCACGCAATTTTATCACCAATTCCAACTTATACAGTAGTATTCATGGATCACGATAATACTGTGTTAAAACGCCAAGTAGGAGTTGAACATTTAACTCAAGCTACTGCACCAGATGATCCAACAAGAATTGGATATACTTTTGATGGTTGGGATAAAGAGTTTGATTCCGTTACCTCTGATTTAACTGTAAAAGCGACTTATACCGCAATTCCATATACGGTAACCTTTAAAGTTCCTGATATGGATGATGTGGTTCAAACTTATATTTATGAACAACCAATTACTTTGCCTTCAATTCAAGCTAAAGAAGGACACGATTTTGGTTGGGATGACACCGTTCCAGAAACGATGCCAGCCCAAAACATCGTAATAAATGGTTCTTATAAGGTTAAAACTTATTCAGTTTATTATAAAGTTGGTGGAGTTCAAGTTGCGAAAGAAGATTATAAATTTGGTGTTCCAATTACCATTAAACCTGGCACACCAAAACAAGGATATACTTTCGCTTGGAATCCAGATTCATTACCAGCCACAATGCCGGCTAATGATATTACGGTTAACGGAACTTATACTCCAATTTCATACACAATTACCTATAACTTAGATGGTGGAAATAATCACGAGAATAACCCTGCAACTTATAATATTGAAACACCTACTATCACTTTAAAACCAGCAACTAAAACTGGATTTAATTTCCTTGGTTGGTATGTAGGTGACACTAAAGTAACCGAAATTGTTAAAGGTTCAACAGGTGAAAAAACGTTGACTGCTAGGTTTGAATCAGATACAGAAACTTTCACTGTTACCTTAAGTGACGGTTTAAGTTCAAATGATCCATACGTTGGTGTAGTTGCCGGATCAAAAGTATTGATTAATGTAACGGTTCCAGGCGGTAAGAGAATTGTTAAATTTACCGTTGATGGTATAATAGTTCAATTATCCGAAAATTTAACACATTTATTGACTGTTGAAAAGAATCACAATGTTGCCGTTGAATTTGCGGAAAACCCACCATTAGGAACTCCGGGAGTACTTAAATATGGTCTTGATACAACTTCCAATATGGGGGATGGTAATCAAGCCAGAGCTTTAGGACAAAGTGAAGAATTATTTGTTATTACCGCAGTTAAGGGTGATCAAAATTATAATATTGGCTTGAACAAAGATGGAACCATTAGATTGTATACGAATAAGACAGGTAATGGTAATAAGCTCGTAGTTCAAAGTTTAAATGATAAGAAAATTATTAAATTAGAAATTGTTTTAGGTAATGGTAAGGATATAATTGAAGCTAATAATCCATCAGCTCAAATTATTTTAGGTGCTGAAGAAATTGCAATTACTGATTTAACAAAATTACAAGATACAACACTTACATATGATAATTTGAATATTGATAGTTTTAGCATTCAAAATACTCAACTTGAAGGTGCTGGTAACTCTCAAATTTGGATTAAAGAAATTATTGTAACATTTGACGGCGGCACTCCAGAATTAGAAACATTTGAAGTTACATTTGACTTACAAGATGGTTCGTTAGATGATGTAGAGTTAGTTCAAGAAGTAGTTAAAGGTAATTTAGCTACTGATCCAGGTAAACCAACTAAAGATGGACATGTCTTTATTGGTTGGAGATTAAAAAATTCAGAAACTAATTATGACTTCTCACAACCAGTTACTAAATCATTTACTTTATATGCTCACTACGAAGTAGGAGAAGAAAAATATACTGTAACTTTAGGCGCTGGATTAGATGCTGGAGAAGCTGAATTAAAAGATCTTGAAGTGGGAACTAAAATATTAATTACAGTAATTGTTCCAGATAATAAAGAAGTTGAGAAGTTTACTGTTGATGGTGAACCAACTCAATTAACCGAAAACTTAACATATTTATTAGAAGTTTCTAAAAATCACAAATTAGAAGTTACTTTCAAAACTGTTTATCCATTAGGAACTCCAGGAGTTCTTCAATATACAGTAGCTGAAACTACAAACATGGGTGAAGGTAACCAAGCTGGTAAACTAGGTCAAAGTGAAGATTTATTTAATGTTACTGCAATCCAAGGCGATACAAACTATAATGTAGGCTTAAACCAAACAGGATCAATTAGATTATATTGCGGAAAAGATACTGGCAATGGTAACAAACTTGTCGTTGAGATTTTAGATGATAAGAAAATAACTAATTTAGAAATTGAACTTCTTGCCGGAAGAGATTTAGTTGATGATAACAATCCGTCAGCAAAAATTGTTTTAGGAAATGAAATCATTGATGTTACAGGTGCTGCTAATTTAAAGAGCACAACTTTAACATACTCTAATTTAAATATCACCTCATTTAGTATCCAAAATACTCAATTAGGTGGCAGTAAATATACTCAAATTTGGATTAGTAAGATTACTGTTACGTATGAAGATGACGTACCTGTAGAAAAAGTTACAGTTACCTTTGATTTAAATGAAGGTACATTACAAGATTTAGTATCACCACAAGAAATTGAAAAAGGAACAAAAGTTGCTAATCCAGGAAATCCAACTAAAGATGGATTTGACTTTATTGGATGGAGATTAGAAGGTGCCAATGAAAACTTTGATTTTAATACACTAATCAATGAAGACATTACATTAATAGCATATTATAAGGCTGAAATACCTCCAGAAGGAACTCCAATTAGTACTGCCGAAGAATTAGTAGGGTTATTCACTAATGGTGGAGAAGGTAATTACTATTTAGCTAATAATATTGACATGTCAAGTGTTGCCGATACCTATAAAGGCACACGCAGTGTGTTTACTGGTGTATTAGACGGAAATAATAAATCTATTTTAAATTTAAATATTATTGAAACAAATCAAAATAAATCTGGGGCGATGTTTGGAGCATTGGACGGAGCTACAATTAAAAATTTAACAATTGAAAATAGTTCGGTTGCCGGCCCGGGTGAAGGTGCAGGATTTGTCAGTTATAGAGCTTATGCTGGGACAACATTAGAAAACTTAACACTAATCAATGTTGGCGTTAAAGCGGCTGGGAATTATGCCGGATTATTATTTGCAGATAACGATGGAACTTCTGGTGATCTCACTCCAGTAGTTGTTAGAAATATTATTGTTGTAAACGATGCGGAACATGTTATTGAATCCGCTAAATACGCTGGTGGTTTAGTTGGTCACTTAAGAGACAAACAGCCTCAAGTAGTAAATATTACTAATGTTTACATGAGTGCGATAATTAAAGTTCCTGAAAGTCATACTGCTGGGGCATTAGTTGGAAGAGTTAATAATGCAGGTTCTGTAGTTAATATCGATAATGTCTATTTTGAAGGAGAATTAATTGCAACAGGTAACACTGGTGTGTTAGTTGCCGAATTTAATAAAGCAGGAACAGTTGATGCAAAGAATGTTGTAATTGCTAATACTAACATTACTTCAGGTGGATCAGATGTTGATTTACTAGTAGGTAAGAGAGTTGATGGAACAACAGTAACATTAGATAACATCGTTTATGAAAATGCTAAAATTAACGATGTTCCTGTAGTAACAGAAGAAGCAACCGAAACTGAATTAACCGAAGTATGGTTCAATGCTTCGGCATTAGACAAAGATTTCTTCGGATATAAATACGGTAAGGTTGTTGCGTTAGCATACTATGTAGTTCCTACATTATATGAAATAACAGTTACTGGTGATGGATATACAACCGAGCCAGAAGTATTAACTGGTTTAGCTGCAGACTCACAAGTTGTATTCACTTTTGCAAAAGAAGGATATAATTTACAATCAGTTACAGTTGATAATAATCCTGTTCAACCTGTTGGTAACAAATATACATTAACAGTCACTGATAATCATGCAGTCGTGGTAACTTGGTTACCAACAATTGCAACAGTTAGAGAAATAGCAAGTGGTCAAACAGTGACGTTCCAAGGTATTGTAACTAGAGTTTCTGGTGACTATGTTCAAGTAGCTGACGCTACTGGCGCTATTACTTTATACAGAGCCACACATGAAACAGTAGTTGGAGATAAAGTTTCAGTTACTGGTAAGAGAGGTGTTTATTATGGTTTACAGCAAATTGGTTCTGGCGGAGAAGTAACAGTATTATCACAAAATCATGAAACCCCAGTATTTGAAATTGACACATTAGAAAATATTAATGCTCGTCAATCACAACATATTTCAATTTCAGGTTTAACTCCAGTATCTATTTCTGAAGATAATAGAAACTTAACGGTTAAATTAGGAGACTTTGAAATTGTTATTAGATCAAATGTCGATTCAGGTTCAGTATTTGATAAAGTTAAATTAGGCTATGAAGCTAAATCAATTAATTTAACAAATGTCTTTGTTGATTGGTATTCTAGTAAAGCACAATTATCAATTGAAGATGTTGATCAAATGGAACTTATTGAATTTACTGATGCTGAAAAGATAGCAGAAATTATAGCTACTTTTGATTATAATGAAAAACAATATTATAACGGATCAGACGTAACTTTAGCTACTACATATCCTAAATACAATCCAGAAATTACATGGACATTTGATCCTGATGCTGCAGTCGTTAATAATAAATGGGTTGCAGTAGGTGGCGAAGAAACGACAGTTACAGTTAAAGCAAAAGTTATCGTTGGTGAAGTTACTGACACAACTTATCAAGCAACAGTTACAGTATTAGCAGATGTTCAAACATTTACTGTAACATTAGGTAATAACTTACAAGCAGAACCTCCACTAACAGGTCTTTTAGCTGGAGCTGAAGTATTAGTTTCGGTAGTAAATATTCCAGAAGGACAAGAAATAGATGAATTTACTGTTGATGGAGTGGTTAAAGAATTAAGTGAAAACAACACCTATTTATTAGTTGTATCTGATAATCATACATTAGCAGTTACATTTAGAGATACTCCACCAGAAGGTTTATTACTCCAAAGCGACTTTGGTGAAACTGATGGTTGGGGTACATATGGATTACAAGCAGACGCAACCATAGAAAACGGCCTTCTTGATCATAATCCTGATGGAACAACTAAATGGGATGTAATGGGTGGTAACGTTAATAGATCTGGTTGGAATTATATTAGAATGGGTGGCAAAGCTGCCGCAGTTCTAGATCCAGCAACAGTTTATTTAAAGACTAACTTTACCTTTAATGAAGTAGTTACTGAAATAGTTATTAATATTGTCGCATTAGACCCTGCTGAAGGAGATGAAATAATCTATCTACAATCTTCAACAGACGGAGAAACTTGGGTTAATGTTGCAAATAAAGTTACCGTCGTTGGTGATTTAGTATTTAATGAACTTAATATAGCGGCAGGTTCATACATCAGATTCGTCTTTGAAAGAGGCGACACAGGAAATAATAATAGGGGAACCGATGTTAAGACAATTACATTCTATACAGGAGATACAACTCCACCAGAACCTGAAACCTATACAGTAACATTAACAGGTGAAGGATTAAGTTCAGAGAACACGTTAACTAACTTGTTAGCAGGAACCAAGGTAACAATTCAAGTTACAGTTCCAGCACATAAGACAATCGCGACATTTAAAGTAGATAATGTAGATGCGGAATTAGGTGAAGATAATACTTACTTATTAACAGTATCTGGAGATCACATAGTAACAGTTACATATAATGATGTCTTATATAAAGTAACAGTTACTGGTGATGGATACACAACCGTACCAGAAGCATTAACTGGTTTAGCTGCAGATTCACAAGTTGTCTTTACATTTAGTAAAGCGGGATATAATTTAACAGGATTAACACTTGATAATAATAGTGTTTTTGATCAAGTGTCAGATAATAAATATACATTAACAGTAACCCAAAATCACGAGGTTGTTGTTACATGGACTCAAGTTCACACAGTTACTTTCATGATTGATGAAAACACACAACATGGTCAACCAGTAACAGTTAACCACGGTGAACGAGTTGTAGCACCAGAAGAACCAATTAAAGAAGGGTTCACTTTTGATGGTTGGTTATTAGCGGGAGAACCATTTGGTTTAGAAAAACCAATTACAAGTAGCATTACACTTTATGCTAATTGGCAAGAAATTGTTCCAGAAGGAACACCAATTAGCACAGTAGATGAATTTTATACATTTGCAACAGCCAACAATAGTGGAGATTGGTATTTAGCAAATGACCTTGATTTTGAAGGATATACTTGGGAATGGAAGTCCAAGAAAAACTTCTCAGGAGTCTTAGACGGAAACTTTAAGACAATTTCTAACTTAACTATTGTAAGTACAGAGGATAGAGCTGGAATTTGATATTCATTTAGAGGAGAAATGAAAAACATTAAATTTGTTAATGTGAACATTTCAAGTACGAAAAGTGCAAGAGCGGGATTAATTGCTGGCGAATTTACTAATAACCCTGTTACGTTAACTAACATTAGTATCGATGGATTACAAGTATCAGGTAATAACACAAATGGCGTTGGCGGATTGGGAGGATACCTAAACCAATCATTAACGGCAAGTCAAATTGCGATTGTCAATGCAAACATTTCTAACGTACATAATGGTGCTGGTGGCTTATTTGGACGTATTGGTGATAGTGGAGCCACTTGGGATGTAAGTGTTACTGATGTTTATATGAATAATGTCACATTATTAGCTAAAGAACGCGTTGGCGGATTATTTGGGGAGCTTAATGGTGGAGCAGACTCTGAGTTAGTTAACCACGTTAACGCGACAATAAATAATGTTGTATTAATTGGCATGGACTTAAGTACTACTGCCGATATTGGCTATGGTGGAGGTATTAGTGGTAAACATAACCCTAAGGGAGGTCTGCTAGGTACAGTTAATAATACTTTCTTTGAAGGTGTCATTACTACATCTAAAGTTGGTCATGTAGCAGCTGATAAGAAGTTTGAAACTGTAACTAATTATTGGTTCAAGGGAACTGATGTGTTAGGTTCAGAACAAAATACAGAAAATCTATTAGCGGTTGACTCTACACAAGATCAAGCTTGGTGGGATACTAATTTAGTAGTATTCTCAACAAATGACGCTTGGGTTTATGATGAAACTTTAAACTTATATAAATTGAAATCTGCTGGAGAACCTATTCTTGAACCTGAAACGTACACAGTAACATTGACAGGTGAAGGATTAAGTTCAACGCCAGAAGTATTAACGAATTTAGCAGAAGGAACTAAAGTAACAATTCAAGTTACAGTTCCAGCACATAAGACAATCGCGACATTTAAAGTAGATAATGTAGATGCGGTATTAAATGAAGATAATACTTACTTGTTAACAGTATCTGGAAATCACGTAGTAACAGTTACATATAATGACATCTTATATAAAGTAACATTATCAGGCGAAGGATTAAGTTCAGAAAATACATTAGTAGACTTATTAGTGGGTACTAAAGTAACAATTCAAGTTACAGTTCCAGCACATAAGACAATCGCGACATTTAAAGTAGATAATGTAGATGCGGTATTAAATGAAGATAATACTTACTTGTTAACAGTATCTGGAAATCATGTAGTAACAGTTACATATAATGACATCTTATATAAAGTAACATTATCAGGCGAAGGATTAAGTTCAGAAAATACATTAGTAGACTTATTAGTAGGTACTAAAGTAACAATTCAAGTTACAGTTCCAGCACATAAGACAATCGCGACATTTAAAGTAGATAATGTAGATGCGGTATTAAATGAAGATAATACTTACTTGTTAACAGTATCTGGAAATCATGTAGTAACAGTTACATATAATGATGTTTTATATGACGTTACTTTAATGAATACCGAATTAAGTTCAGAGAACACGTTAACTGACTTGTTAGCAGGAACTAAGGTAACAATTAAAGTAACAATTCCAGAAGGCAAAGAAGTAGACAAATTCTACGTTGGTACCGTAGAAACTGTATTAGATACCGAAACCACATATGAGTTAACAGTATCTGGTAACCACAATGTATCGGTTTCATTTAAAGTAAAACAATATAGTGTTGTCTTTAAGGTTGGAGAAAGCACATATCATACGGCTACAGTTAACCATGGCGAAAAGGTTGCTCAACCAGCAAATCCAGAAGCGCCTGAAAACCATAAATTCTTAGGTTGGTTTAAAGACGGAGTATTATATGGATTTGATGAAAATGTTACAAGCGGCTTTACACTTATGGCTGAATTTAAAAATTTAGTAGCAACAGTAGGAACTAAAGAGGACTTAAATAATGCATTAGCGGATAATGACATTATTAAAATTGTAATTGCTGATAATATTGAAGTAACGGATCAAATATTAATAAATAGAGCATTAATCTTACAAGGAACAGAAGGTAAGGCATTAACATTTACTGGAGCTAACATTGAAGTTAACACCGATAAAGATTTAACAATTACAGGTTTAACAATCTTAGATTCAGATTTAGGAGCATATAAGGCAGCAATTAACACTCAACAAGTTGGTAAATTATCATTAGACGGAGTCACAATTAAAAATATTACAAATGATAATCAAGCTGGAGTTGGGGTAAGAGTATTAAGTGGTAGGGAAGTAGTGATTCTAAATTCACATATTGAAGGAACAGAACACAACAACCTTAATATTTACAATGCCCAAAACTTAACTAAGATCCAAGTTAACAACACCACATTTAAACATTGGGATTCTAACCAAGACCCAGCTAAGCCATTAGATGGTTGGTTAGATGATAAATATGCTGGAGGTAGAGCGATAAGAATCGAATTAGACGGAGTAACCACACCAATACCATTTGATTTAAGTGGTAATACATTTATTCAAGCGGGATATGAAAATCCACCAATAGATGCCCAATGGATTAAGATAACGTTGATACCAGAAGATCAAACAATCGATTTAAGTAATACTACATTTGCTGGTGTAGAAGTATTAGAAGATAAAGTACAATTATTACCAAACATTGAAAACTTAGCATGGTATGTAGGTGATAATGAAATTGATCTTACTAATGGATTAGTTTCAAGTTTAGGATTACTTGAAAGAAAACCAGTTATCGCAAACGCAACTACTTCTGAAGAGTTAGTAGCTGCGTTTGCAGTTCCAACTGTTAAGACAATTAATTTAGCAGCAGGAACATATGCAGTATCAGAACAATTATTAGTTAATCGAGGACTAGTCATTCAAGGAGTTGAAGGAACAATAGTCACATTTAATGGTGGAAATTTTGAAGTTAACACCGATAAAGATTTAACAATTACAGGTTTAACAATCTTAGATTCAGATTTAGGAGCATATAAGGCAGCAATTAACACTCAACAAGTTGGTAAATTATCATTAGACGGAGTCACAATTAAAAATATTACAAATGATAATCAAGCTGGAGTTGGGGTAAGAGTATTAAGTGGTAAGGAAGTAGTGATTCTAAATTCACATATTGAAGGAACAGAACACAACAACCTTAATATTTACAATGCCCAAAACTTAACTAAGATCCAAGTTAACAACACCACATTTAAACATTGGGATTCTAACCAAGACCCAGCTAAGCCATTAGATGGTTGGTTAGATGATAAATATGCTGGAGGTAGAGCGATAAGAATCGAATTAGACGGAGTAACCACACCAATACCATTTGATTTAAGTGGTAATACATTTATTCAAGCGGGATATGAAAATCCACCAATAGATGCCCAATGGATTAAGATAACGTTGATACCAGAAGATCAAACAATCGATTTAAGTAATACTACATTTGCTGGTGTAGAAGTATTAGAAGATAAAGTACAATTATTACCAAACATTGAAAACTTAGCATGGTATGTAGGTGATAATGAAATTGATCTTACTAATGGATTAGTTTCAAGTTTAGGATTACTTGAAAGAAAACCAGTTATCGCAAACGCAACTACTTCTGAAGAGTTAGTAGCTGCGTTTGCAGTTCCAACTGTTAAGACAATTAATTTAGCAGCAGGAACATATGCAGTATCAGAACAATTATTAGTTAATCGAGGACTAGTCATTCAAGGAGTTGAAGGAACAATAGTCACATTTAATGGTGGAAATTTTGAAGTTAACACCGATAAAGATTTAACAATTACAGGTTTAACAATCTTAGATTCAGATTTAGGAGCATATAAGGCAGCAATTAACACTCAACAAGTTGGTAAATTATCATTAGACGGAGTCACAATTAAAAATATTACAAATGATAATCAAGCTGGAGTTGGGGTAAGAGTATTAAGTGGTAAGGAAGTAGTGATTCTAAATTCACATATTGAAGGAACAGAACACAACAACCTTAATATTTACAATGCCCAAAACTTAACTAAGATCCAAGTTAACAACACCACATTTAAACATTGGGATTCTAACCAAGACCCAGCTAAGCCATTAGATGGCTGGTTAGATGATAAATATGCTGGCGGAAGAGCGATAAGAATCGAATTAGACGGAGTAACTATACCAATAACATTTGATTTAAGTGGTAATACATTTATTCAAGCGGGATATGAAAATCCACCAATAGATGCCCAATGGATTAAGATAACGTTGATACCAGAAGATCAAACAATCGATTTAAGTAATACTACATTTGCTGGTGTAGAAGTATTAGATAGTAAGTTACAACTATTAGCATCATCTCCAGACATTGAATGGTATGTTGAAGGAGTTAAAGTTGATTTTATTAATGGATTAGTTTCAGATTTAGGCTTGTTGGAACAAGCCGCCACATACGCATATGTGGAAAATGTATCGGAACTTGAAGCAGCATTAGTTGATCCAGCAATTCGTTATATCGAAATGGCAGCAGGTACGTATAATGTATCTAATCAAATTGAAGTAGATAGAGAGTTAACAATAGTAGGAGTTCCAGGAGTTGAAGGAACAGTAGTCACATTTAATGGTGGAAATTTTGAAGTTAACACCGATAAAGATTTAACAATTACAGGTTTAACAATCTTAGATTCAGATTTAGGAGCATATAAGGCAGCAATTAACACTCAACAAGTTGGTAAATTATCATTAGACGGAGTCACAATTAAAAATATTACAAATGATAATCAAGCTGGAGTTGGGGTAAGAGTATTAAGTGGTAGGGAAGTAGTGATTCTAAATTCACATATTGAAGGAACAGAACACAACAACCTTAATATTTACAATGCCCAAAACTTAACTAAGATCCAAGTTAACAACACCACATTTAAACATTGGGATTCTAACCAAGACCCAGCTAAGCCATTAGATGGTTGGTTAGATGATAAATATGCTGGAGGTAGAGCGATAAGAATCGAATTAGACGGAGTAACCACACCAATACCATTTGATTTAAGTGGTAATACATTTATTCAAGCGGGATATGAAAATCCACCAATAGATGCCCAATGGATTAAGATAACGTTGATACCAGAAGATCAAACAATCGATTTAAGTAATACTACATTTGCTGGTGTAGAAGTATTAGAAGATAAAGTACAATTATTACCAAACATTGAAAACTTAGCATGGTATGTAGGTGATAATGAAATTGATCTTACTAATGGATTAGTTTCAAGTTTAGGATTACTTGAAAGAAAACCAGTTATCGCAAACGCAACTACTTCTGAAGAGTTAGTAGCTGCGTTTGCAGTTCCAACTGTTAAGACAATTAATTTAGCAGCAGGAACATATGCAGTATCAGAACAATTATTAGTTAATCGAGGACTAGTCATTCAAGGAGTTGAAGGAACAGTAGTCACATTTAATGGTGGAAATTTTGAAGTTAACACCGATAAAGATTTAACAATTACAGGTTTAACAATCTTAGATTCAGATTTAGGAGCATATAAGGCAGCAATTAACACTCAACAAGTTGGTAAATTATCATTAGACGGAGTCACAATTAAAAATATTACAAATGATAATCAAGCTGGAGTTGGGGTAAGAGTATTAAGTGGTAAGGAAGTAGTGATTCTAAATTCACATATTGAAGGAACAGAACACAACAACCTTAATATTTACAATGCCCAAAACTTAACTAAGATCCAAGTTAACAACACCACATTTAAACATTGGGATTCTAACCAAGACCCAGCTAAGCCATTAGATGGCTGGTTAGATGATAAATATGCTGGCGGAAGAGCGATAAGAATCGAATTAGACGGAGTAACTATACCAATAACATTTGATTTAAGTGGTAATACATTTATTCAAGCGGGATATGAAAATCCACCAATAGATGCCCAATGGATTAAGATAACGTTGATACCAGAAGATCAAACAATCGATTTAAGTAATACTACATTTGCTGGTGTAGAAGTATTAGAAGATAAAGTACAATTATTACCAAACATTGAAAACTTAGCATGGTATGTAGGTGATAATGAAATTGATCTTACTAATGGATTAGTTTCAAGTTTAGGATTACTTGAAAGAAAACGAGTAATTGCCAATGTAAGTACGTTATCAGAATTAAGGAATGCATTAAGTTCAGAAATTAGTCCTTACGTTCATACAATTAATTTAACCGAAAATATTGTAGTAGATGATGTAACAAAAGAAAATGCTGATACAAAACTACTAGTTTTAGGTAGAGATAATGTAACTATTAATGGTAATAATCATTCAATATCAGGAGATGATCCTGCAGGTTGGGCTTTTGGGCCAGGTACTAGAGCATTCTATGTTCTTCAAGTCTATAAAGCGACCGGAATTACAATTAATAATTTAACTCTTGATGGCGGAGATGCTGGATTATGTGTGAACGGATCACAAGTTACTATCAATAATGTCACATTAACGGATAGTGAAGCTGGCGGTATTGAAGTATCTAAGGGTGATGGAGTCACAACCGATCCTAAATTAACGGTTACGGGAACATTTAATTATATGACATTAACTGTTCCACCAATTTGGATTGATGGCAAGACTACTAATGATGGTTGGGTAGTTCATACAGAAGATTTCGTAGAAGCAACATATGTCGTTGATGGTAAGAATCAATTAATGTTTATACCAGAAATAGCTCAAGCGACATATGTAAGAACTGTAACATTTGATTATGCTGGTTATTCTCCAGTCAAGGTAATATGTAATTCAAGAGTATTAAAACCAGCTGTAGATCCAACAGCATTCGAATATAAATTTGTTGAATGGCAATTAAACGGTGAGACATATAACTTCAATTCACTAGTTATTGAAAATATTACATTAACTGCTAAGATGAAACACTTAGTAGCAACCGTCACTAATGAAACTGAATTAACAGATGCGTTAGATGATGTTGAAATTATCAGAATTGAATTTGGGGATAATATTACTATTGTGGAAGATAGATTACCATTAAGAAGTAATTTAGTAATTGATGGTAAGAATTATAAGATTATTCAAACTCATGTTGCAGGTTGGGATAGCGATTACGCTTTCCAAGCTTATAAGAAAACTGGAGTAGTAATTAAGAACTTAACATTTGATGGTGGTGATGCAGCATTACTAGTTAATGGTTCTGAAGTGACAGTTGAAAATATTAAGATAATGAATATGGAATATGGTGGAATTGAAGTATCACAAGGTGGTGGAGTAACTACAGCTCCAAAATTAACAGTTAGTGATGCAATAGATTATACATCAGATAAATTACCAACAATTTGGCTTGACAAGAAACAAGTTAATGACGGTTGGGTCGTTCAAACTGGATTAACTGAAATAGTATATGAATTTAAGAACCAATTATGGTTTGTTGGTGCAGCTTTCACAGGTGCAGAGGTAGCAGTTAAAAATGAAACTAATTTAACAGCAGCTTTAGGCCATAAGAATGTTAAAGTAATTCATTTAGCAAATGACATCAATTTAGTAAACCAAGCATTAATTGGAAGAAACAACGTCACACTTAATGGACACGGATTTACATTAACATTACCAAATGTAGAGAAATGGAATGGCGAATATGTCTTACAAGTATATAAAGCTACAGGTGTAGTTTTAGAAGATCTTCAATTATCAGGTGGAGACGCTGGATTATTAGTTAATGGTTCTGTAGTAACGGCTAATAATTTAACAGTTAAGAACCATGAATATGGAGGTGTTGAAGTATCTAAAGGTGATGGAGTCGCAACTGATCCTAAATTAACGGTTACTGGAACATTTAATTATATGACATTAACTGTTCCACCAATTTGGATTGATGGCAAGACTACTAATGATGGTTGGGTAGTTCATACAGAAGATTTCGTAGAAGCAACATATGTCGTTGATGGTAAGAATCAATTAATGTTTATACCAGAAATAGCTCAAGCGACATATGTAAGAACTGTAACATTTGATTATGCTGGTTATTCTCCAGTCAAGGTAATATATAATTCAAGAGTATTAAAACCAGAAGTGGATCCATATAAAGAAGGACATACATTTGTTGAATGGCAATTAAACAGTGAAACATATAACTTCAATTCACTAGTTACTGATAATATTACGTTAGTAGCATATTTTACGGAAAATGATCCAGCTATTCAGTATGTTTTAACATATGATAAGACGGGTCTTAGTGGAACAAATTATGAGGAATTCACTGCAGCTGAAGAATGCGGTACCTGGAGCGGTAGGGCAAATATTCAAAATGACACTCAAATAGGAACAAACGCAACATACAATGTTACATTTACAGCAAATGACGGTTATTATATTGAAGGAGTAAGAATTGTTGTTAATTCTGGATCTGATAACGCAAGAAAAGTAAGTGTTGGTGATGAAGTCATTGCATCCGGAATAGTAAAAAACAATAGCCCTGTTGATAGTGGTAAAGTTGATTTAATAGGAGAGCTTACTACAATTACATTAGTTCCAAATGGACCATTACAATATGATAGCATTACAGTCTATGTTAAACAATTACCACCAAACCCAGCTCGTGATGATATAAACGAAATTACATTTGCTCAAACGACATATAATACTGCTGGATCTGGAGTTATAACATTACCAAGCACTGGATCAAATAGTTCTCAAATTAGTTGGGATACAACCGATAATCAAGTTATTAATCTTGATGGCGATGTTGCACTTCCAGAAAATACCAAGCAAGTCACTTTAACTGCAACAGCAACTAAAGGAGATTATACATATAGTAAGGAATTTGTATTTACGGTAGTTGGAATTAGAACCAGAGTAAATGAACAATTATTACTCCTAGTTCCAAGTATTCCTTCAAATACAACAGAAAACTTTAACTTACCGAAAAAAACTAATGATGATAGATCAACAATTACTTGGTCTTCTCAACATTCAGGAATAGTAATTCAAGTAGGTGAGACAATTACAGCAGAAGTCATGCAATCAACTAGTGATGTAACCGATACAATCACAGCAACTGTTGTTGAAGGCGGATATACAATGACAAAAACGTATACCATTACAGTTCCTAAAGAAGGTGGAGCAACAATACATAATGCAACTTTATCTGGGGCAGCGATGTCTGAATCACTAGGAACTACATCAAATACCAGTTTAAACGACGGAACCTCATATACAGGAGAACCGAACTTTGATTATGCTACCGGATTAGGTTTGGATACAACCATATTTGATGTTACATTTGCTAAAAATGAAGCGAATCTTTGGGCCGCTAATGGTGGAGTTTTAAGAGGTTACTATAACGCTGCCGGAGGAGGATCAATAACTATTGATATTGATAATAGTTATGTTATTTCTGAAATTAGAATTAACCTAAAGGGTGCAGACAAAGCTGGCGCAAATACTTTATCAGTTAACAATGTAACGTATAACTTTAATATATCTCCTAAAGCAACGGGAACGGATACAGTTACAGCGACTTCTTTAAACACAACAAGTGTAACAATTCAATGTACTCACACTAATAGAATGTATATCGAATCAATAGAAATAGACTACACAACACCTTAAAATAAAACACACAATCTAATAAGAATCGGGAGTCTTTACTCCCGATTTTTTTATATTAAAAATATAAAAAAGTTTTAAGATGTGTTGCAATAATATAGTAAAAATAATAAAATGGTAATGATTACCAAAAGGGAGAAACGTGTTGATGAAAAATAAGCGAATGATACTAACATTAATAATTTTTATTATTGCGTCTTTTTTACTAGTGGGCTGTAAAAAGAAAAAACCAGAGTTAACTGAGGAACAAAAAGCGGATTTAAAAACGATTGAAGAATTCAAAGAGTTAAATCTTTTAGTCTTTGTTGACGATGATGATGTAGAAAATATTCATGACAATTTCGCGTTAGTTACTGAATTTAAATCACATACCATCCACTGGAGTTCTAATAGCGCAGCCATTAGAATTAGTGGTAGTGATGGGATTGTAACTAATGGTAGTGAAGATGAAACTGTTATATTAACCGCAACCATTATCGTAAGAGATGATTTATTTGAAGAAAGAAAAATTCAGGTTGTTGTTAAGAAAGCGAAACCTGAAATTTTTCACGAAATATTTTTAGATTTAAATGGTGGTACATACCCACATACTAGTATTACTGTTCGAGAGACAGATAAATTAGTAATTCCTGATGAGCCAGTAAAAGCTGGATATAAATTTGTTAAGTGGACTTTAAATGGTGAACCATTTGATTTTAATACTAAAATTACTTCCAGTATGACTTTAGTAGCTAATTATGAAAGATTAGATACCATAAAAATAGTTACGTTAATATTAGAAGAAGGGGCTTATTCTCCTGATATCCCAAGATGTTATCTTGTGGAATCAGGAACGGTGTTTAACGCGCCAGAAAGTGACCCAATAAAAGCTGGATATCGGTTTGATGGCTGGGCGTTAAACGGCGTTAAATTTGACTTAAATACACCTATTACCGAAGACATAACATTAACTCCAATCTTTATTGAACAGGTATTAGTTAATATTGATTTAAAAGGTGGACAATTTCCAGATTCACAAACGAATCCGCGACCTAATAGTTATTTAATTGATAAAGGAACTAAGTTTACAGAAGAAATTGGCCAACCAGAAAAATACGCTCATCAATTCATGGGGTGGAAAGTAGACGGAGTTTTATTTGATTTAACAAAAGAAATAATTAATCAAGAAATTACTTTAGAAGCGGATTATGAATTTGATTCTGACATTATTTTTGAAGATGTTAAAACCTATCTATTAAACAAATATGAAAATGA
Organism: Acholeplasmataceae bacterium; assembly: GCA_050953825.1. Taxonomy (GTDB): domain Bacteria; phylum Bacillota_I; class Bacilli_A; order Acholeplasmatales; family Acholeplasmataceae; genus DUQW01. The sequence continues at coordinate 235,148 of JBMNNF010000013.1, forward strand.
AGAATATTTGCAAGGTCAGAAAATTATTTTGATTAGTCAAGTACCTAATATTGATAATTTTAATATTACTTGGACAACAACTCCAAGTAATTTATTGGATTCGCAAAAGATAGTTAGTCATGAGCATTCAGGTCTAGCGACATTGAAGGCGACGATTACCTATTTAGAAATTAGTGAAGTGTTATCCATTTCAATTAGTATTAAAGAAGGTGGAGTTCCACCTTCAGATTATGGAACTTATTATGATGAAATTACCGCTAGTAGTGGTACCGCTCTAGTTTCACAATTAAATGAACTAGTTACCGGTAATTTAGGGGCAACTGGATCGGGTAATATTACTTACGGTGAGGTTAGATATTTATTACCAGTATCAGATTTAAACATTAATAACCGTAATAAAATATGGGGAATATATGACGGAGCAAATTTAAATAATAGTTGGGACGGATCGTGGGATAGAGAACATGTTTGGCCACAATCAAGATTAAGTGTTAGTTCAGACAACAGCAGAAGAAATATTGCGAGTGATCCTCACAATTTAAGAGCCTGTACCAAATCAGTTAACTCTTCAAGAGGTAATAATTATTTCGCTCAAGGTAGTGGTACATTTGGAAATCTTGGTGGAGGCACATTTTATCCAGGTGATGATCATAAAGGTGATGTTGCGAGAATCTTATTATATATGGCAGTAAGATACCGTGGGACCTTAACCTTAGTTGATGTCCAAAGAGGTGAAAATTACACTATAGAAGGGGCTAATCTAGCAACCTTAAGTATTTTACTGGATTGGCATCTTGAAGACCTTCCAGACGAGTTTGAACGTCAAAGAAATAACGCCATTCAAGATGCACAAGGAAACCGTAATCCATTTATTGATAAACCAAATTATTTTCAACCAGTATGGGAAGTTTTAATGGAAGAAGAAAATTTAACGGTTGCCGCAATCGAGAAATTTGAACATACAGTTCAAACATACGAAACTTTAAAAACAATTTATATATTATTGGAACCTAGATATACAATATAAAAGAATCGGGAGTCAATCTTCCGATTCTTTTAGTATGGATTAATAAGAAATTATTTAGTTTTTAAAACTAAATAAGTGATACATCTTGAAATAATTTGTTAAAAAGCATACAATATAAATGCTTGTGTGAGGATGTGACTAACAAAATGAAGATTCAAAATAAAATTATTTTATTAATATTGTTATTTGTATCGTTATTTACCATTAGTGGGTGCGTTGACGGAGAACCAATATTAACTGATGAACAAATTAGAGAAAATCAAGTTATTCAAGATTTCTTAGCTTCAAATCTTATTTTTTTTAAGGCAGGTGACAATATCAATAATGTTAATCATGATATTACTCTATTAACTAATCTTGGATCTTACAAAATTCATTGGAGTTCTTCAAATAATGAAGTCATTAAAATTGAAAATAACGTTGGAGTGATTACTCCAACTGATACTGATGTTTCAGTTAAATTAACCGCAACCATCATCGTTAGAGAAGATTTATTTCAAGATATTGAATTCAATTTAATTGTAAAAAAGGTAATACTTCGTGTCTATAGTAGAGTTACGCTTGATTTAAACGGAGGATCGTTTACTAATTCGGAGACAGTTTATTTTATAGAAGATGGGATGACTTTATCGCTAGATGAAGATCCAATGAAAGAAGGTTTTACCTTCATTAGATGGACTTTAAATGGTGAAGAATATGATTTCGATAGTCCCGTTCATGGCGATATTACGTTAGTTGCCGAATATGAAGAAGTTAAAGAATATAAGACAGTAACTTTAAACCCTAATGGGGGAACCCTTCCGACGGGGTCACCGCTAACCCATGAAGTTTTAAAGGGTGATGTCTTTTCTCAAGTAACATTTACCCCAACTAAAGAGGGATATACCTTTAAAGGTTGGTATTTAGACGGAGTTAAATACGAATTTAACCTATCAGTTACAACCGATATTACTTTAGTTGCTGAATATGAAAAGATTGTCGAAGTGTATCATACAATAACTTTAAACCTTAATGGGGGAAGCCTTCCGACGGGGTCACCGCTAACCCATCAAGTTTTAAATAATACTATTTTTAACACTTCTTTAACGGAACCTGATAAAGAAGGGTATCTTTTTAAAGGTTGGTATTTAAATGGAGTTCTGTATCAATTTAATACACCAATTACTTCAAGTATTATTTTAATTGCTGAATATGATTTAAAACCTGTTGATGAGTATTTTTCGATTACTTTACCAGCTGGGGTTACAGCTGATGTCACAGATTTAACTCGTGTTTTATTTGGAACTGATGTTTTATTGACAGTTACACCAACTGTCGGAAAAGATACGATTGTTTATATTAATAATGAGTTTTTTGCTCAAGATGAAAATGGATTAATTGAAGTTGAAGTGACAACTAATTTAGTTGTAACTATCGAATTAGTTCCAGCAACAATTTCAATTTTCAATGCGAGAAAGATGATTGATCAAACCGTTACGATTAAAGGGATTGTTACGGGAATCATTCCGGATGGCACTAGCAATTATATTTATGTTAATGATGGAACCGCGGCCATTATTTTCTATTCAGCGGTTCATAATCATTTAAAAATTGGTGATTTAATTTCAATTGAAGGTGGGTTAGTTGCTGAAAGATTTAATAATGTTGTTATCTATCCTCAAGATAAAGAGACTGTCTTAAAAAGTAATCAGCCACTACCAGCGGCAATTAATGCGGTTGATGTAGCGCCGGGAACATTAGATTATGCTGGTCTGTCACTTCAAGCGCAACGCTTTAATATTGAAAATTTAATTTTAAAAGAAAATCCACCAACACAGCTCGGTAAAAACTTTGTGGTTGCTGATGCATATGGCAATGAAGTTCAAATAAGAATTCATAAATATTTAACAACCCAAGTCTTTAACGAGATTATGGCGGTTTTAGATGGCGTTGAGGCGGGAGATATGATTTCACTAGAAGGAGCCCACTTAGGACAATATAAGGCTGATGGCAAGCCATATATTGTTCAATTTATGTTATCATCAGCTGATGAAATTAAATTGGTTTATCAAGGTGAACGTCATGATGTAATATTTGATAAAGATAATAGTGAATCAAATGAAGTCATTAGTGTGATAGAAGGTAGAACTATACCAGAGTCAGCAAGACCAAGACCAACCAAATCAGGATATAAATTTACTGGTTGGTATTACGGGGAGGTGTTATTTGATTTCTCACAACCGATTTTAGAATCAATTACTCTCAAGGCTCGTTGGGAAGAATCAACCGATCCGATTGATCCGGTCGATCCGAGTAATCCTAATAATCAAGTGGTAATTGATAATCAAAATGATCCAATAGTAATTAGTTATTATCAAGGTATTAATTTTAATAATGATGCTAGCAGTTTAAAAACTAGTTTAAGCGCCTTAATTAATAAAAGTGCTTTAGGTTATGACGCCGCTAAATCATGGTTGTTAGATTCAGATCGAGATATTGAAAATCCAAATAAGTTAAGAGGGATTTATGATCAAAAGTTATTCAATAGAAAATGGGATGGGGCCGCTACATGGAATAGAGAGCATGTTTGGCCACAATCAAAATTAGGTGGAGCTCCAAGGGGAGAAGCCCACAACTTGAGAGTTTCAGGAGAAAAAATTAATGGTGATCGTGGTAATCTTCCATTTAATGAAAGTTCTACTACAACCGGCAATTTAGGTTATCAATTTGGTGATTGTTGGTGGCCGGGAAATATTGATAAAGGCGATGTCGCCAGAATTACAATGTATATGAATTTAAGATATGGCTTAAATGTAAAAAGTAATGCTGAAATAAAAGTTTTATATAAATGGCATATTGAAGATCCGGTAGACGCGTTTGAAGTTCAACGAAATAATGTTATCTACAGTGTTCAGAAGAACCGTAATCCATTTATTGATCATCCAGAAATATTTGCCAAATTATACCAATTAATCGGCGGTGAAATTCAATTAGCTAACGACATGAGAGAAGTATTTTTAAAAACCAACATTGATTATAATGTCAATATGACAAGTTTAAATATAACGTTTTTTAATAGAAAAACGCTAGTAATATAAGGAGCATTGCTCCTTTTATTATAAAATTATTAATGAAAAATTATTAAAAACAGTTGTTTCATTTCAAACAACTCTAATCAAAAACAGCGAGAGTTGTTTCATTTCGAACAACTCTATTGACTCCAAACATATTTAATGATATAATCAAAATGCGGATTGGAGGCGATAGTAATGATATTAAGAAAAGAATATTTAAACAAACTATGGAAATTGAAAGACTTAGAAATAATAAAAGTAATAACTGGTATTAGAAGATGTGGGAAATCAACATTATTGAAACAGTTTGAAACACAACTTCTTTTAGATGGGGTTGATAAAGATCAAATAGTTAGTATAAATTTTGAGGAACTAGAAAATGAAAAGTTTTTAGATTACAATGTTCTTTATGATCATTTAAAATCTAAAATAATTAAAAATAAAACAACTTATTTTTTCTTAGATGAAATTCAAATGGTTAATTCATTTGAAAAAGTAATTAATAGTTTATTTGTTAAAGAGAATACGGATATCTACATTACCGGATCTAACGCCTACTTACTATCAAGCGAATTGGCAACGTTATTATCGGGACGCTATATTGAAATTAATTTATTGCCGTTTTCATTTAAGGAATATATTGAATTAATGACAGCGCCGGATAATGATAAATTGTTTTCTGATTATTTAATAAATGGTGGATTACCATATGCATCTTTAATAAGAAAAAATAATATTGGTTCTGATCTAGGGTATATTGAAGGTATTTACAACACGGTATTTATTAAAGATATACAAGAAAGAGAAAAAAGAAGAGAAATAAATCCATTAGAAAGAAAAATAACGGACATTCAGTTATTAAAAGATATTTCTAAATATTTATCTAGTGTTATTGGAAATCCAGTTTCAATGAATAGTATTGCTAACTATTTAACATCAAGTGGGAGGAAAACATCTCATGTTACAGTTGGACAATATGTTCAAGCATTAGAAGAGTCGTATTTATTTTATAAATGTGAAAGAATGGATGTTAAAGGTAAGAAATTATTGAAATTAAACTACAAATATTATATGGTCGATTTAGGTTTCAGAAGACATATACTAGCACAACAAAAATATGATATTGGTTTTTCATTAGAAAATATTGTTTATTTTGAATTATTGAGAAGAGGCTATCAAGTTAATATAGGAAAAGTAGATAATCAAGAAGTTGATTTTGTGGCGTTTAAAGATGGAGTTTATGAATATATTCAAGTTTCGGCCACCGTATTAGATGAAACTACATTCAATAGAGAAATAACGCCGCTTCAAAACATTAATGATAATTATCCGAAATTTATCTTAACTAGTGATAAGCTAGGATTAGGCAATTATGATGGTATTGAGGTTGTTAATATCATTGATTGGTTGTTGTTTAATTAAAATATAATAATTTAAGGAGCGATGCTCCTTTTATTATTTATTACAACAATCATGTGTAATCGCTTTATTAAGATATTTTATTCTTTTTTATATAAAAAAATAAAATTGTCTTTATCCTTTAATTTATTATATCTTTTATGATATAATAATATAACATGCAAAGGGTGATACTTTATGAGTTATAAACTTATTAAGAAAAAAATAGAACAGTATAACACAATTATTATTCATCGTCACACTAGACCTGATTTAGATGCCTTGGGATCGCAATTAGGATTAAAAGAGGCCATTTTAGCAACTTATCCTCATAAAAATGTTTATGTAGTTGGTGATGAAAATAACTTAAGTCGTGTTGGAGTAATGGATCAAATTGATGATAGTAAATATCATGGAGCGTTAGTTTTTATTGTTGATGTCGCGATTACTAAATTAATCGCTGATGATCGATATCATCTTGCTAGTGAAATCATCATTATTGATCACCATACTAATCCAACGGATATTGATGGGGCAATTGCCTATATTGATACTAGCTATGAGGCAGCGGCGGCCTATATTGCTGATATTTTATTTGATTTAAAGTTTAAAATATCAGAAAGAGGAGCTGACTTATTGTTATCAGGAATTATTACTGATAGTGGTCGATTTCAATATTTAAAAGATGGTGAAAGATTATTTAAAATCGCTGCTAAATTAATGGGTTTAGGGGCGAATCCAGTGGGGCTGTATGAATGGTTATACACTGAAGATTTAGAAGTGAGATTAATGAAATATGATTTTCAATCACGAATTATGATTGAAAATGGAGTCGCATTTTTAAAAAATACTCTTGAAGATGTTTCGAAATATCCTGATATTGATGTCTTTACAATGTCAAGAGGAATGGTTAATTTAATGGCTGGAATTGATGGAGTTCCTATTTGGGCTAACTTCACTTATGATCCAAGTCAAGAAATGATTATGGGGGAGTTTCGTTCACGCGGTCTTAAAATTGTTGATGTTGCCAAAAAGTATGGCGGTGGTGGACATGATAATGCGTGCGGCGCCCTACTTGAAAGTTGGGAATTAGTTGATGCAGTTATTAAAGATTTTAAAGAATTAATAGAAAGTAAGTGATAAAGATGGGTTTAGGTATTATTTTAAAGAAAATCAAACAATACGATAAGATTATTATTCATGGTCATATTAGACCGGATGGTGATTGTTACGGATCTCAATTTGGTTTAAAAGACATTATTGTTAGTAGTTTTCCTCATAAAAAAGTTTATGTTGTTGGTGAAACTAGTGAATATGTTTCTTTTGTCGGCGAAGTTGACACAATTGATGATAGCGAGTACTACGGAGCGTTATCAATTGTGGTAGATACTGCGACTAAAGATCGAATTAGTGATCAAAGATATTCATTAGGATCTGAAATTATTAAAATTGATCATCATATTCCAGTTGACCAATATGGGGATATTATTTGGGTGGATACTGATTTTCCGAGTTGTGCTCAAATGATTGCCTATTTTTATGATAAGTATCAAGATGAGTTAAAACTAAGTGAAGCGGGAGCGATCGCTTTATATACTGGAATTGTAACTGATACTGGTCGTTTTCGATTTCGTGGTGTTGATGAATTAACTCATAGATTAGCGGGAATGTTAGTTAGTCACGGCGCCATTCCTGAAGAAATTGATTTACAGCTATCGCAAGATACTTTAGAGGGAGCTAAACTCAAAGGTTATGTCTTATCTAATTTTGAAAGAAGTAAACATGGATTTATTTATTTTAAAATGACAAGAGATATTATCAAAAAATATAATATTAGTGATGAAGATGCGGCAGCTATGGTATCAATTCTCGGTGGCATTGAAGGCCATCCAGTATGGGCTTTAATTATTGAATATCCGAAAGAAATAAGAATTAGATTGAGATCTAATGGCCCAGTTATTTCGGATATTGCTAATGAGTTTAGTGGTGGTGGACATGCCAAAGCGGCTGGCGGTAGATTAAATAGTTGGCGTGAATTAAAGAAATTAATTAAATTAGTTGATGCTAGAATTATTGAATGGCGTCAAAATAAATAAAAGGTAAGGAGCGATAATATGCTATTTTTAAGTGCAGTATTAGACAGACAATTACCAGAATTAGTGGGATTAGTTACTTTCGAAGATTATTTTTTTAAAATTATTCTTCCGTTAATTTTAACGTTTTTATTTTCAGGTTTTATTGGACTCGAAAGGCAAAATATGGGAAAAGCCGCGGGGATTTCTGCCCATATTTTAGTAGCTATCAGTAGTGCGACTTTAGCGATTATGCAACGACTGATGATGTTGTATGAACTATCATTAACTCCAGCAGCCTTTCAAGGTCAACGGGTTATTGCCCAAGTTGTTACTGGAATTGGGTTTATTGGTGCTGGCGTAATTATGAAAGATAAGTTTACCGTTAAAGGATTGACTACGGCAGCGACTATTTGGACAACGGCGATGATTGGATTAGTTTTAGGTTCTGGTTATCTAATTGTGGGAACTGCTTTAGGTCTAATTGTATGTATATTTATTTTATTAAGAGATTTAAATCGCGGAATTAACCCATTTAAACCATACCGAGCACCACATCACGCAGTTAAAAGATATCGTTTCTTATCAAAATCTGATCAAGATGATGTCATTGCTGAAGAATTTCATCAAGATGAGGATTTCCCACACTTATGAGTGAAAATATTGCTGCCATTGCCACTCCTTTTGGGACTGGTGGCATCAGTGTCATTCGCATTAGTGGAAATACGGCAATTGAAGAATTTCAAAAAATCTTTCAAGGGCCTAACTTATTAAAAGCGAAAAGTCATACGATTAAATACGGTCACGTTATTAGTTTAGATGGCCGAATTTTAGATGAAGTGATGGTCTCTATTTTTCGTGCGCCTCGTTCATTTACTGCTGAAGATACGGTAGAAGTATCAACTCATGGTGGAGTTTTAGTGACGCAATCAGTATTAAATGAAATTTTAAAACTTAACATTAGATTAGCCAATCCTGGTGAGTTTACTGAAAGGGCGTTTTTAAATGGAAGAATTGATTTAGTTGAAGCGGAATCAGTCATGGATTTAATTGAAGCTCAAAACGAAAGTGCCTTAAAGATGGCTAATTTAGGGTTATCAAAAAAGACATCAACATTAGTTGAAAACTTACTTGATGAAGTTTTAGATTTAATTGCCAAAATTGAAGTGAATATTGATTATCCAGAATATGATGATGCCGTCGTTATGACTAATGAAATTATTAAGCCGATTGTGGTAGATTTAATTCAAAAATTTGACAAATTAATTTATCACTCAAAGCGAAATCAACTAATTAAAGATGGAATTGATACAGTTATCATTGGACGACCTAATGTTGGAAAATCGAGTTTATTAAATGCCTTAATCGAAGAAGATAAGGCAATTGTAACTGATATTTCTGGTACCACAAGAGACTTAGTTGAAGCGAGATTAAACTTAGGTGGAATCACCCTAAATTTAATCGATACTGCCGGTATTCGCGAAACTGATGATGTTGTTGAATCAATTGGGATTGACCGCTCAATTCAAGCGTTAGATCGGGCTAAATTAGTTTTATTAGTATTAGATCAAAGTTTAAAACTAACTGAAGAAGATAAAAAATTAATTGAGTTAACTAAAAATAAAAAACGAATTTTAATTGGCAATAAATCTGATTTGGATAAACAAATTGAAATTGAAGGGTTAGTTTCAATTTCTAGTCTTCATCAAACGGGATTAGATGAGTTAGAACGTGAAATTATTCAAAAGTTGTCACTAACCGAAATTGAAACTGGTGATTTCAATTATTTATCCAATGAAAGACAAATTAATAAAATAAAAGAAGCGAAAGTTTCACTCGAAGAAGTATTAAAAGGCATTGATTTAGCCATGCCAGTTGATTTAATTATGGTTGATTTAACTAATAGTTATTACAGTTTAGCTGATATTTTAGGTAAATCATATGAAACAGACATTATTAATCAATTGTTTTCTAAGTTTTGTTTAGGGAAATAATGGTATAATTTTGGTGAAAGGAAAGTTATTATGAGCTATATAGCACTCTATCGTCAATATCGACCACAAAAATTTAGCGAAGTTGCTGGACAAAAAGTAATTGTACAAACACTTAAAAATGCGTTACTGAGAAATCAGATAGGACATGCCTATCTCTTTAGTGGTCCACGTGGTACTGGGAAAACGAGTATCGCTAAAATTTTTGGGAAAGCCGTTAACTGTTTGAAGATGCCAGCTAACGATGCTTGTGGGGAATGTGATATTTGTAAAGGTCTTCAAAGTGGTTCAATTGGTGATATTATTGAGATAGACGCGGCTTCAAATAGTAGAGTTGAAGATATGAGAGAATTAATTTCGAATGCGAATTTCTCTCCATCAGTTTGTAAGTATAAAGTCTACATTTTAGATGAGGTTCATATGTTGTCGCAATCAGCGTTTAACGCTTTACTTAAAACGTTGGAAGAACCACCAAAACATGTTATTTTTATTTTAGCGACAACTGAAGTTCATAAAATTCCACCAACAATTTTATCACGTTGTCAACGCTTTGACTTCCGAAATATTGAAGTTAAAGATATTGTTGAAAAGTTAAATGAAATTGTTGAAGAAGAAAAAATTAATATTGATCCAGATGCGATTGTTGCTATTGCTGAAAATGCTGAAGGCGCACTGCGTGACGCCTTAAGCTTATTAGACCAAGTTATTTCATTTACCGATGATCATATTTCAATTGATGATGTTCATAAAGTAGCTGGTTCAGTTTCAAGTGTTGTCTTAGGAAATATGGTTCAAGCTATTTTAGATAAAGATACTAACGAAGTTATGACGATTTTAGAAGCGTTAATTGATGAAGGTAAAGAAATTACTAAAATCGTTGCTGATTTAACTATGGCTTTAAGAGATATTTTAAAAACTAAAGTTACTGACGAAAAAGATTTAAGATATGAAGTGATTGCTGAAAAAATTCAGTTAGAAAAAATTTACTTTTATTTAGATTTACTAAATACCTTACAACAAGATATTAAGTTTACTAATCAAAAGCGAGTTTATGTTGAATTAACTTTAATTAAAATGATGAGTCATGAAATTTTAGATAAAATTAATAATGAAGCCGAAATTAAAGAGTTAAGACGACAAGTATTAGAAATTAATGATAAATTATCAAGTGGTAACTTTAAAGTAGAAGAAATAGCACCAAGTAAAAAACCATTAGTAACTACAGCGGAAATTGAAGTTATTTTAAACTCTGGTAATAACCAAAAAAGAACCTTCATTCAAAGTGAATGGTTTAATAATTTAACTAGGGTTCCTGATGGATTAGAGATGACAGCTGAATTATTAGCGAAAGTTGAAGTAGTAGCGGGATCAGATCGAGAATTAGTTTTAGTTGCTGATAATTTAGAATTGGCTCATGATTTATATCAAGCGAATGTAAAAAAGCAAGCGTTAAGATTGATTAAACAAATTGATAAATCAATTAAAAATTATCATGTTATTTTAGATAGTGATTGGGATAAGATTTTAAATGTTTTCCAAGATCAGTGGAAGAGTGGTTGTAAAAAGCCAATCTTGCCAAAGATTGATTTAAAAATATATGAATATGAAAAACCTAAAGAAGAAATAAAAACTGTCACTATGGCACAAGATTATTTTGGTGAAGATAAAGTAATAATAAAGGAGTAGAAATAATATGAACCGTGATATGATTAAAAAATTACAAAAATTGCAAAAAGAAATGCAAGAAGATCAAGAAAAAATTGAATTAACTGAATTTATTGGCCGAGCTAGTGGTTGTGAAGTGGTAATGCAAGGTAATCGAAGATTACTAGATGTTACTTTATCAAAAGAATTACTAGAAGACGCTGAGATTTTAGAAGAAGTAATTATTGTTGCTGTTAATGATGCCTTAATGCAAATTGATAAAACGACAGAAGATGTCATGGGCAAATATGCGGCAATGGGTGGTTTTGGGTTTTAATGTATCCAAAGGTTATTAAAGATTTAATTGAAGATTTTCAAAAATTACCAGGAATTGGTGAGAAAACTGCTGAGAGATTAGCACTTTATCTCATTCATAATTTTTCATTAGATGAGGCTAATAATTTTGCGCGTCATATCTTAAGTTCCAAAGAAAAATTATCCAATTGTCAAGTATGTGGATTAATTACGGATATTAATCCGTGTCAAATTTGTAGTAATGATTTAAGAAATGACAAATTATTAATGTTAGTTGCGGAATCAAGAGATGTTTATCTGTTGGAAAGAACTAATGTTTTTAAAGGTAAATATCATGTTTTAGGGGGATTAATCGATTTTTCTAGAGGAATTAATGAACGTGATTTAAATATCAAGAGTTTAATTCCACGATTAAAAGAGGTTAAAGAAGTAGTTATTGCGACTAATTCGACAGTTGAAGGGGAGTTAACAGCTCAATATTTAAAACACTTAATGCAAGACTATGATATTAAAGTGACTCGATTAGCTTACGGTATCCCAGCAGGAAGTGATTTAAAATATGCCGATAGTCAAACACTATCGCAAGCGATTATCAATAGGAGAGAATTCTAATGTTAGTATTAAACTTTTTTACAGATTTATATGATAAAGTTAATGGTTGGTTTAAAACCACCTTTAAATTTGATGAAATTCTTTGGGGCTTATATGATAAGTTTATTGTCCCAATACCGGAAATAGTAAAAATTTTAGGTAGTATCTTTTTATTACTTTTATTAGTATTAGGGGCAATCGCATTTATTAAAAAGTTTATTAAAGCGTCGATAGTAATTGGGATAATTATTGCGATAATTGTGATTTTTGTTATTTTAAAATAATTTAACTTGCAAAGTTAAAATATATGGGTTATAATAACATAGTTTTTAGAGGTGAATGAATAAATGATTAAAGAATTATCGATGATTAAAGTTGTTGAACAATTACTAATTGAAAACGATGCCCCACTAGCATTAACGGATATTTTTAAGGAAGTCGCTGAAATTAAAGGGTTTAGTGAGACTGATTATGAAACTTTAAATCAGTTATATTTAGATATCGTAACTAGCGCTAGTTTTGTCTATATGGGACAAGGATTATGGGATTTAAAAGAAAGAAATTTAGAGTATTGGGATAAAGATGGTACTGATTTTATTGCGGAATCAGAAACTGGTGATCCAAGTATTTTAGAAGGATATAAAGAAGTTAGCTTTTCGCATGTAGCTCATGAAAAAGTTGAATCAATTATCGGATTAAATCGCACTGAAGAAGATGATGATTTAGACTATGATGACTATGATGAAGACTTATTAGATGAATTAGATGAAGAAGATTTCGCATTTGAAGAATTAGATGAAGAAGAAAAACAAGCTTTAATCGAAGAGAAACAATACATTGGCGACGATTTAGATCTACAATCCATTGATGATGATGATTTCGACCTTGATTTAGGTGATATTGATGAAGATGATTATGACGAAGAAGAATATCACGAAATCATGGATGAATACGAAGATATGTATTGATAATTTGATTACATATTGATATAATTATTAAGGGCACTGCCTTCCGGTATGCCCTTTTTATTTTAGTAATTTATGGAGGAAATTATGGCTAAATATATCTTTGTTACAGGTGGAGTTGTTTCTAGTTTAGGAAAAGGAATTGTAGCGGCATCGATTGGAGTTTTATTAAAGTCAAGAGGACTTAAAGTCACTATGCAAAAATTTGATCCATATATTAACGTTGACCCGGGATTAATGTCACCACTACAACACGGGGAAGTTTTTGTTACTAAAGATGGAGCAGAAACTGATTTAGATTTGGGACATTATGAACGTTTTATTGATGAAAACTTAACTAAATATTCATCAGTATCTAGTGGTCGAGTTTATAAAGCGGTAATTGATAATGAAAGACGCGGTAAATATATGGGAAAAACAGTTCAAGTAATTCCACATATTACCGATGAAATAAAAAGATTATTGAAACGGGCAGCAACAAATACGAAATCAGATATCGTCATTGTTGAAGTTGGAGGAACAGTAGGGGATATTGAGTCACTTCCTTTTTTAGAGGCAATTAGACAAGCCAGAAGAGAATTTGGTGAGGAAAATACCTTTTATATCCATGCGACATTAGTTCCGTATTTAAGAGCGGCTGGTGAATTGAAAACGAAACCAACCCAACACAGTGTCAAAGAGTTGAAATCTTTAGGGATTCAACCAGATATGTTAGTGTTAAGATCAGAAGAACCAATTGAAAATGAAAATATCGAAAAAATATCACTATTTACCGATATTAACCCCGAAGCCATTTTTCAATCTTATGATGTGCCAATTGTTTATGAAATTATGTTAAATCTTCAAAAACAAAAGATTGATGATTTAATTTTAAATCATTTCCAAATTGAAGGGATGAAACCAGCTGAACTTTCTAAATGGGAAGAATTAATTAAACAAATTAAAGAAGCAAAAGATGAAGTTAAAGTAGCAATTGTTGGAAAATACGTTTCACTTCATGATGCCTATATTTCAGTTATTGAATCATTAAAGCACGCAGGTTGGAATCAAAAGAAACGTGTTAAAATAACTTGGGTTGATTCTGAAAAAACTTCAAAAGAAACAATTGAAGAAAAACTAAAAGGTGTTGATGGTATTTTAATTCCAGGAGGCTTTGGTCAAAGAGGAATTGATGGTAAAATTTGGGCCTTAGAATATGGTAGAACCCATTTAGTTCCAACGTTAGGGATTTGCTTCGGGATGCAGTTAGCAGCGTTAGAATTCGCTAAAAACGTCTTAAAACTTGAAGGGGTTTGTTCGGATGAATTTGATGGTTGTAATGGTGCGAATAATATAATTCGCAAAAATTATAACGGTCAATTTAAACTAGGAGAATATGCTACTCATTTTAAAGAGGGTAGTAAAATTAGTGAAATTTATGGCACCACTCAAACAAGAGAACGTCACCGTCACCGTTATCAGTTTAACCAGAAATATGTCGAAGCGTTTGAAAAACACGGCATGATGGTTACTGGATTTAACCGTAGAATTAAAGCGGTTGACGTTTTAGAGTTAACCGATCATCCTTGGTATATTCATGTTCAATATCATCCTGAATACATTTCACGACCATTAAAACCACATCCATTATTTATTGGATTTGTCAAAGCTTGTGTTAAAAACCAATCAAAATAAAAATAATCATAGAGACAATAAAAGTAGTATAATATAATTAAAGGAGAGGTGTTTTATTATGTTAGTATCAGCAAGAGATATGTTAAAAAAGGCGCATAAGGAAGGTTATGCGGTTGCTCAAATTAATATTAATAATTTAGAGTGGACAAAATTAGTTTTACAAGTAGCAGAAGAATTAAAATCACCAGTTATTTTAGGTGTTTCTGAAGGTGCTGCTAGATATATGGGTGGATTTAGAACAGTAATGGCAATGGTTAGAGAACTACATGATCATTTTAAAGTTACAGTTCCAGTTGCTGTTCACTTAGACCATGGTACATATGAAGGAGCTTTAGCAGCATTAGAAGCTGGCTTTACCTCAATTATGTATGATGGATCAAGTTTACCATTTGAAGAAAACATTAAGAAAACTATAGAAATCGTTAAATTATGCCACGCTAAAGGAGTCTCAGTTGAAGCTGAAGTTGGTTCCATTGGCGGTGAAGAAGACGGAGTTATTGGTGAAGGTGAACTTGCCGATTTAGAAGAATCACGTCGTATGGCTGAAACCGGAATTGATATGTTTGCAGCTGGTATTGGTAATATCCACGGACCATATCCAGCTAATTGGAAAGGGTTAAACTTTGAAAGATTAAGAGAAATCCAAGAAGTAACTAAAGGAATCCCACTAGTATTACATGGTGGCACTGGGATCCCAGGTGATATGATTAAAAAATCAGTCGCGCTAGGAGTCTCAAAAATTAATGTTAATACTGAATTACAACAAGCGTTTGCGGCCGCAACTAGAAAATATATTGAAGACGAAAAAGACTTACAACCAAAAGGATATGACCCAAGAAAACTATTAAAACCTGGTACTGAAGCGGCAGCTCAAGTAGTTAGAGATAAATTTACTTTATTTGGTTCAGTTAATAAAGCCTAATGAAAATTGAAGACGAATTAATCTACACTCAATACGCCAACTGGCGGCTTGAACACGATGAGTTAATTACTTTTGTAGAAAAGTCAAAAACTTCAATTAAAAATACTTTCGAACACGTATTACCGGTAGTCGAATATCTTTATAATGAATTAATCGATAATGAAGAATACGGTGAAGAAGAAGACGGTATTTTTCAATTTGGATTTCAATATCTAGTTTTCAAATATAACGAAATTAAATATATTTTAGACCATTTTTGTAAAGGTGATTATGAAAAATTAGAATCACTCGCTAAAACAATTAATTTATTATTTCATGTTTTAGAATTTGAACAAGCTTTACTTGAAAACGAATCAGCTAACGCTGATGATATTGATAAAATTATTGATTTAGAAAAAGAAATTGAATATTATCTAGAACGTTGTGAAAATGCTCCAGAAGAATTGTTTAAAAGGGTTGATGAAAAATCAAATGATATCTTTGTCAAAGGAGATTATGAATTTGAGTCAATTGAATCAATCTTTGCGAGTATTGCTGTAAGTTTAGAAATCGATTAAAAGAAGAGGCGCAAGCCTCTTTTTTTTTTCGAGATAATTATGTCAATTAATAAATTTCACATGAGGTGTTTTTTGTTGAATAGTAAATTGTAATTATTCTTCTCTTAAGGCATCAACCGGATTTTTCTTAGCAGCCATTCTTGACGGTACTAAACCAGCAATATAAGCGACTGATATACTAATCATTAACATTAAGATATCGATTATTGGTAAAACTTTAACAATTCTTCTCATTTTAGCATAATTTTCTAATATAGCATTAATTGGAATACTTAAAATGTGGGCCGTAATAATGCCTAAGATTCCTGAGATAATCCCAATAATAATATTTTCACTATTAAAGATTCTTGAAATATCTTTTTTTCTCGCTCCTAAGGAGCGTAAAATACCAATTTCTTTCGTTCGTTCTACAACAGAAGTATAAGTAATAATTGAGACCATAACTGATGAAACGATAACACTAATTAAAGAAAAGCCAATTAATCCAAGAGCGGCAGCGTTAAGAGCGGTTTTCGAGATGGTTTGTAGTGTAGCTGATTCGTCATTATATTTAATGTGGTTAGGATGATTTTCATCAAAACCATTGATAATATTGTAGTTAGCCAAATATTGTTTAATATCTTCCTTAGCGTCCATATTAGCTGGATAAATATTGATAAAATCGGTTGATAATATAACGTCGTCATAGTTATTTTCAAGATAATCAATTAATTCTTTTTGATAGGCAATTCCTTCAACGAATAGTGGAGAAATTCCGGTATCCTTGATTCTCACGATACCTGTGATTTTTAGTTTTATTGCATCGTTATAAACTATATCTTTGGGATTGGTTGAACCAAGTTGTAAGATAATTTCCGTACCAATAATTTTATCAAAAGATAGGTCTTCATTAACTATATATTCAATTCCAAGTTTAGTTAATAGGTAAGCGGAAATTTCGTTATACTTATTTATCACCATAACAACACCAAAGGTTTTATTATTAGGATCATAGGCGGTTTCTGGTCTTTCTCCGTAGATAAAATCATAGGCAATATCAAAGATATCGCCTTCAGGAATTAAGTGAGTCCATAAGTATGGTTGATTCATAAAGATGGTACTAGCCCCAATATTTTGATCAAACATCGTATATGTTATTTTGCCATCAGAATCAGTGGAATAACTATAGATCGTCCATTTTAGTTTAGGACGAAAGACAATACCAGAAAATTTTTCTGGATTAGTATTGTAGTAATCTAAAACATAGTTATTAAAATTTTCGGTAATGATGTTTTCTGATTTTGGAACTTCCTCGACTACCGGATTGTTATTAGGTAATTCAGGAATTGGAATTTGTTGGCTATAAGCCACATCATAATTACTAGAAATATTGATTGGGTAATGTCCTAAAACTTCATTTTCAAACCGTTTAATTTCTTTATGGGTTCCAATTGATAAAGCTAAAGTGAGTGAAATTCCAATAATTCCAATGGCAGAAGCGAATGCGGTGGCCAGTGTTCTACCCACTTTATATCTTAAGTTTTTTAAGGCGGAAATAAATGATGATTTAAAGGAAATAAAAGTCTTTTTTAAATTAAGAACTTTTTTCTCTTCTTTCTTTTTCGAAGAGTGATAAGGATTAGAATCAGAGATTAACTTCCCATCGCTTAACCTAATAATTCTAGTAGCATATTTTTGAGCGAGTTCTTCATCATGAGTTACCATAATTACTAGTTTTCCTTGTGAAACTTCAGCAATTAGATCCATTATTTGAATTGCCGTTTCTGAATCTACTGAACCGGTTGGTTCATCAGCTAAAATAATATCAGGATTATTAGCAATTGCCCTAATTACGGCAATTCTTTGACCTTGACCGACAGATAGTTCGTTTGGTTTTTTATAAGCGTGATCTATGAGATTGATTTTATTTAACAAGTCTAGTGCTTTATTTTTTCGTGTCGTCGCATTAACACCACTTAATGACATTCCCATTTCCACATTTTCTAAAATGTTTAAATGGCGAATTAGGTTATGAGTTTGAAAAATAAATCCAATTGAATGATTGCGATATTGATCAAGTTCAACATCACTAAAAGAAGACAGAGGATTACCGAATAAACTAATCTCTCCTGAATCAGGTTTATCAAGAGCACCAATTAAATTTAAAAAGGTTGATTTTCCACAGCCAGACGGACCTAAAACACAAACAAATTCCGTTTGTCTAAATTTAATTGATATGTCATCAATCGCTTTAGTTATCAAATTTTCAACACCAAAAGTTTTCTTTAGGTTGTTAATTTTTAACAAAATAAATCCTCATTTCTTTATGATAATTATTCAACTCGTAATGATTCAACTGGATTTTTATTAGTCGCAATTCTTGATGGATATAATCCGGCACTAAAAGTTAATAATAAACTAAATCCGATTAAAATTAAACTATGCCATAAATTAACTTTAGCTAGTTGGGTAATACTATAATAATTTTTAGCAATAAAATTAATCGGGATCGTTAATAAAAGTGAAGTCACAACGGCGATTAATCCGGCAGTGAGTCCAATAAATAAATTTTCACCACTGAAAATTCGAAAGACATCGACTTTTCTAGCGCCGATAGCTCTTAAGATGCCAATTTCTTTCGTTCTTTCAACAACCGAAGTAAAGGTGATTGTCGCAATCATCACTGATGATACACCTAAACTAACTGAAGAGAAAACAATTAATCCGATCATAATAATATCAATAATTCGTTCGATATGTTTAATATAAAATGATGAGCGGTCAAAATATTCAACTTTTTTGGATTCTGGTGGTAATGATTGGTTATATAAATCTAAGTGATTAGCAATTTCCTCTTTTGATTTAAAATCAGCTGCATAAATATGAATATAATCATAATCATTAGACGAAACAGTTTCTGGATAATTTTTCGAAAGGTAATCAACAAGGTCACTAGTATAGCCAATACCATGGTCAAACAAGTAAAGATAATCGCTACTTGTTTTTCGTTTAATGATTCCAGAAACTTTTAGTTTAATCGCTTCATCTCGCGTGAAATTAGTAAAGTAAGTTGCACCAGGCCATAGTAGAAGTTCTAGTCCGATAAAACTTTCAAGAGGGATATTATTTTGCTCATTTGGATCATATCCCAGAGCGGTTAGAGTCCACGCAGAAATTCGATTATATTGATTAACAACTAAAACTACGCCAAGTGTCTTGTTGTCTAAATCATTGATGGTTGCTGGTTCGTCTCCAACAACATATTCATACATCTCATCAAATATTTCGCCTTCAGGCAATAATGTGGCTAAGCGCGATGGTTGATCGTTAATATGAGTTGGATTGCCATCGTCATAACAAAAACGACTATGATTATTATCAATATTATCAGTAGTTTCGTAATAGATTGAATAGGTCATTTTTGGTTTAACAGTTAATCCGACAATTTTTGACGGATTCTTTTCATAATAATCATTAATATAGTTAAGATAGTCATCGGTAATATGATTAAATTTTGTGGGATCATCTTCAACTGTCCACCTTTTTTCAACAGGGATAACAGCGTTTTTCTCAATAAAAGCCTCTTTAGTAAAATCTTCAATATAGATTAATTTTTCTTGTTGATAAGAGTTATAAGAAATATTAATTGGATAATTACCAATGATTTTCGTTTGAAGCTTGATTATTTCCTGTTTAATACCGCCTGATAAAGCCAAGATTAAGGCAATTCCAAGTAATCCAATTGATGTTGCGAAAGCCATTAAGATTGATCTTCCGGGCTTAGTTTTTAAGTTTTTAAAGGACATCATTAAAGAAGTTAAAAAAGACATAAAATTCTTTTTAACTTCATATGGTTTTAATAAGTTATCACTAAAATAGGGATTGGAATCAGATACTATCATCCCATCATGTAATTTTACAATTCGTGTGGCATAGTTTTTTACAAGCTCAGGGTTATGAGTTACCATGATAACTAGTTTATCTTTTCCAAATTCTTTAATTAAGTCTAAAATTTCAATAGCCGTCTTTGAATCAACCGCACCGGTTGGTTCATCGGCTAGGATAATATCAGGATCATTAACTAAGGCTCTCGCAATCGCTACTCTCTGGCTTTGACCAACTGATAGTTCATTTGGTTTTTTATGTAAATGTGGGGTTAAACCCACTTTATCTAATAAATCTAGAGCTTTTTTACGGCTTTCTTTTTTATTTTTACCACCTAAAATCATTCCCATTTCTACGTTTTCAACAATACTTAAATGTTGAATTAAGTTATGGGTTTGGAAAATATAACCAATTGAGTGATTACGATATTTATCAAGTTGTTTATTACTAAAATCTTTTAAGTAATTTCCATTTAAACTAACTAAACCAGTATCAGGTGTATCAAGGGCACCAATCATATTTAAAAGAGTGGTTTTTCCACATCCTGAAGGCCCTAACACGCCAACAAATTCTCTTTGCCTAAATTCAATAGATAGATTATCAAGGGCTTTAGTAACAAATTTGCCTACGGTATAGGTTTTAGTTAGGTTATCAATTTTTAGCATAATGAACACCTTTTCTATCGTTAATATCTATAACAATTTTAACATATCATTACTGTTTTATAAAGTGAATAATGAATAGTTTTGTCAGCTTCTAATAACAAAAAAACACTTTCGCATTATTTAATCCGAAAGTGTTAAAAAATATATTTATTTTGTCAGTAATTATTTAACGTTTAAAACTGCTAGAACGCCGTTGATTAAAAAGGCAACTAATGAAAAGACTCCAGCTAAGATTAAACTTACACCCGCTTGTACGTTATCACCGTGAGATGAAGGAACTAAAAAGAATAAAACTCCAGCGACTAATAATGATGCAGCCCCAATTAAGAATCTTAATTTTTTAGGAACCATCGGTAGAAGTGGAATTACCCCACCAGCAATTAATAAAACGAATGCAATAATACCGACAACACTAGCCTCTAAAATACCAAATGTTCCAAACACCGTTTCTTGTGTAGCTCCAAAAATCGCTTGGAATCCAGTAGCGAATGTATATGGATCACCAATAAGCATTTTAACTTTTAATGCTGGTTCAACCAATAACATAACCACAGCTAATGCTACAAATAATAAGGCAGCTAATACTCCAAATTTTTTAAATGATTTCATAATAATCAATCCTCCTCTACATAATATTATAATATGATTTATAATGAAACATCATTTCAAATTAAATATGATTGTAAATTTGTATTAAAGGTTTATTTTTTAGGTTTATTTCTTAAGTGTGGAAATAAGATAACGTCACGGACACTTTTAGTATCAGTTAACAACATAACTAGTCGATCAATTCCAATACCTAAGCCACCTGTTGGTGGTAGGCCGTATTCTAAAGCTTCAATGAAATCATAATCCATTTCGTTAGCTTCATCGTTTCCTTTTTCACGTTCAAGAAGTTGAGCTTCGAAAC
This sequence comes from Acholeplasmataceae bacterium, assembly GCA_050953825.1. Lineage (GTDB taxonomy): Bacteria > Bacillota_I > Bacilli_A > Acholeplasmatales > Acholeplasmataceae > DUQW01. The sequence continues at coordinate 256,796 of JBMNNF010000013.1, forward strand.
GTTCTTTTTGATCAATTGGATCGTTTAATTCACTATATGAATTAGCATATTCTGAACCAAGAATGAATAATTCGAAACGTTCAGTAAAATTAGGATTTTTTTCGCATTTTTTAGCCAGTGGACTAATTTCGATTGGGTATTCATAAATAAATGTTGGTTGAACAATAGTTGGTTCAATGAATAAATCGAAGAATTCAGAAATAATATGACCCACAGTATAGTGCTTTTCAACTTCAATACCATGTTTTTTCGCTAATTTAGTCGCTTCTTCCAGTGACATTTCTTTAGAAAAATCAATTCCCGATTTTTCTTTAATGGCATCAACCATAGTCATTCGTTTGAATGGTTTTTCAAAACTAATTTCAATACCGTCAAAAGTACAAGTAGTTGTCCCTAAAGCTTCTTTAGCAACCGAGACTAAACAGTCTTCAATTAAGTTCATCATATCAGTCATATCAGCATAAGCTAAATAAGCTTCAACGGTAGTGAATTCTGGATTATGAGTTGAATCCATGCCTTCATTTCGAAAGAGTCGACCAATTTCATAGACCGCTTCCATACCACCAACAATTAATTTTTTTAGGGGGATTTCAGTAGCAATTCTTAAATAGAATTCCATATCTAAAGTATTATGATGAGTTATGAATGGTCTAGCAGCCGCTCCTCCTAAAACCGATTGTAATACTGGAGTCTCTACTTCCACAAATCCTCTTGAATCAAAGAAGTGTTGAAAGGCTCTAATGATTTTTGGTCTTAAATAAGCGACACGACGGGCTTCTTCATTAGTAATTAAATCAAGATATCTTTTTCTTCTAGTTTCTTCAACATCTTGAAGACCATGATATTTTTCAGGTAATGGTTTTAAAGCTTTGGTTAAGTGGGTGTATTTAGTTACGTGAACACTTAATTCACCAGTATTAGTTCTAAATAAGAAACCTTCAACACCAATAATATCGCCTAGATCTGATAGTTTCCAAACTTTAGCTTCAAGTTCACTAATTGAATCAGTTCTGACATAAATTTGGATTCTTCCGGCACGATCTTGAATATGCATAAAACCAGCTTTACCTTGTCCACGTTTTAAGACAATTCGACCCGCCATTCTAATATTGATATTTAAATCGGCTAATTCCTCTTTGGTTTTGTCACCGAAAGCTCGAAAGATCTCATCGGAGTGAGTTGTTACATCATAACGGTGACCAAAAGGACGAACGCCTAGTTCTTTTAATTGTTCAACCTTTTGTCTTCTAATTATTTCTTGATCGGTTAAATTCTCCATTTTAAAACCTCTTTTCTTCTTTTAAAATAATAAACATTTCTTCATTTTGATTTAGAGATAAGACTTTAATTTCTCTGATTTTTGTACCTAAAGCGACCTTTAAAATATCACCAATATCAACAGAAGAAGATGGCTTGGCCACCTTCCCATTAATTGAAATTAAATTGTTATCTGCAGCTTCTTTAGCGACAGTTCTTCGTTTAATTAATCGTGATAACTTTAAAAATTTATCTAATCTCATTAATCTTCTTTTATTTCAGGTGGTTCTTTACTAACAGTTTCGGTTTCTTCAGATGAAGTTTCTTTTGGTTCTTCAACAACCGCTTCAACTATTTGTTGCTCATCATCGTAGTGTTTTAAACCACCAGTTTCTTTAATTTCCATAATATCGTTGTAGTTAAGTGTTTCAACAAGCAATAAGTATTTAGCAATATTATCTAATAAATCACGATTTTCTGAAATAACTTTAGTGGCGTGTTGGTGACAAGATTCGATAATTTTTCTTACTTCTTGGTCAATTTCATGAGCGACTTTATCTGAGAAGTTTTTCTCTTTTAAGTAGTCTCTTCCTAAGAAGACACTACCTGATTGTTGTTCATATTGAATCGGTCCTAAATCACTCATACCATATTCTGTTACCATCGCTCTAGCAATTCGAGTGGCTTGTTGGAAGTCATTATAGGCTCCGTTAGTTACCGTATCAAAAACAATTTCTTCAGCGACTCTACCACCTAAGAAACTAGTAATAGTGGCCATTAATTGATCTTTAGTATTTAAGAAAGTTTCTTCTTTAGGGACCATTAAGTTATAACCACCAGCGCGGCCACGTGGGATAATGGTAACTTTTTGAACAACGTTAGCGTGTTCAACAAGTAAACCAATAACGGCGTGTCCCGCTTCGTGATAAGCGACAGTTCGTCTTTCAGTTTCACTATATTTTCGAGATTTTTTAGCTGGTCCCATTAAAACACGATCGATTCCCTCGTCAATATCTTTCATTGAAATAACTTTACGGTTATCTCTAGCGGCGAGAAGTGCCGCTTCATTTAATAAGTTTTCAATATCAGCACCACTAAATCCAGGTGTCCGGTGAGCGACAGATTTTAAGTTTAAATTTGGTTCTAATTTTTTATTGCGAGCATGAACCGCAAGAATTTGGGCTCTCGCTTTAACGTCAGGTAAGTGCATTGTAATTTGTCTATCAAAACGACCAGGACGAAGTAGCGCTGGGTCTAAAACGTCTGGGCGGTTAGTTGCTGCAATGACGATAATACCTAAGTTAGGATTAAACCCATCCATTTCGACTAATAATTGGTTTAGTGTTTGTTCTCTTTCGTCATGTCCACCACCTAAACCAGCACCACGTTGACGACCAACAGCATCAATTTCATCAATAAAGATAATACAAGGAGCATTTTCAGTAGCTACTTTAAATAAGTCTCTTACTCTTGAAGCCCCAACCCCAACAAACATTTCAACGAAATCAGATCCCGAAATCGTAAAGAAAGGAACGCTGGCTTCACCAGCAACTGCCTTAGCAATTAATGTTTTACCAGTACCAGGAGGTCCGACTAATAAGACTCCTTTAGGAATTCTAGCACCGATTTCTTGATATTTTTTTGGATTTTTCAAGAAATCGACAACTTCAGCTAATTCAACTTTTTCTTCATCAGCACCAGCAACATCATCAAAAGTAACAGTTCTCTTTTTAGCAACTCGAGCTCGGCTCTTAGCAAAATCGAAAGCTTTGTTGTTTTGGTTTGCTGCGTTGCGGTAAACTAAAAAAATCATTAATCCAATCGCAATCCATGGTAGTAAGTTTAATAGTACTGACCAGAAAGTAACATTGCTATAAGGAGTAATTCCACTATAATGAATTTTAGCTGCAGCTCCGTTGGCATTATTATAAGCGTCAATTCGTTGAATTAAGTTATCGACTCGTGCTTGGGTTTCGCCATTGGTAATGGCAAAGCCTGAGCCCTTGCTATATTCTGGTGAATATTGAAAGTCTTTTGAGAAATGACCTGAAATAGTATATCCATTCATAATATTTCCACTAACTGGTTTAATTTGAATATTAGCAATTTTACCAGCTTCATTAGGATCGCCAGTTCCTTCAATAATCATGTTTTCAATTTCTAAATAGGTAATTTCAACGACTCTTGGTTTAAAAGCGTCACGAATGAAAAAGAATACCCCAATCATTAACGCAATCATAATAATGATTACGAGAAAATCGGGTTTTCGACGTGGCGCTACAGGTTTATCTTGTTTCTGCATCATTTACACCTCATTTTTGATACGCGGCCGGCTTTAATACGCCAATATATGGAAGATTTCGATATTTTTCATTATAATCAAGTCCGTATCCAACAACGAATTCGTTTGGAACTTTTGTTCCAATGTAATCAGGATCACATTCTATAATTCTTCCTTCTGGCTTGTCGAGTAAAGTCACAATTTTTACGCTTCTAGCACCGCGATGTAGTAATAATTTTTTCACAGTAGTAAGAGTAGTTCCGGTATCAACAATATCTTCAGCGATTAAAACGTCTCTATCTTTGATAGATTCGTTTAAATCTAGACGAATTTTGATGTCTCCAGAAGATTGTGTTCCTTGGTAACTACTTACTGCTAAGTAGTCAACATCTAATTTTAATTCAATATGTCGAATTAAGTCGGCCATAAATGGGTTGCACCCTTTTAATAGTCCAACTACAACTAAATCTTTTCCTTGGTAGTCTTTGGTAATTTCTGCACCTAAACGTGCACAAATTTCTTTGATTTCTTGTTCAGAAATTAATACTTTTAAAATATCATTATTCATTGTTTTTACCCCCATAATAAGTGATATATAGTGATTTGCCAGTCCCCAAATTTTGGTTTATATAGTAATTAGGAATCCATAAGATTCGATCTTGATTATCGGTAATAATCCATAAGTTTTGTCTTTCTTCCATTGGAAGTTTTTCATCAATTAGCAATTTTTTAAGTTTTTTATGACCATAATCATATTCCAAAACATCGCCATCTAATCTATTTCTAGCCCATAATGGAAATTCCATTTGATCATAGGAGATTTCAACTTGTAAGGAATCAGTATTGATTTTTTTACTTGAATAAGAGAATTCATCTAGATGTACCTTACTTTTAGTATCTGATTCTTTAATTTTAATCTTTTTAAAATAAAATTCAGAGGCAGGTTTTATTTCTGCCTTTTCGTAAAATTTAACTAGTTGTAAGGAATTTGATAAGTTTATGGTTTGGTTTGGTTTTTTAGAAAGTAAAACATCTCTAATTTTTTCAACCAACCGATAATTTAGGTTAACGTTGTTAGTTTCAAGAAAATAGGCAATAACATCATCTTGAACCGCTTGTGATAACAATTTAAATTTAGGAATATCTATATTATCGTTTCCGTTTAAATATTCAAGTGTTTGTGATCTAATTGCATCATAGGCAGCAATTAGTTGAAGATTATATTGTTTGACCACTTGTAGTAAGTTAGGATTTTCTTGTTTCATAATTGGAACTAAAGTTAACCGATACCGATTCCGTAAATACTCGGTTGTATAATTACTTTCATCTTCCATATATGGTACATTATGTCTTTTGGCGTAATCAATTAAATCTTCCTTACTATAATAGAGAAGTGGTTTGACATAAATAAATTGGCCCATTTGATTTACTTGTCTCATTCCGGCATATCCTAAGATATTAGAGCCTCTAGTCAAGTTCATTAAAATAGTTTCTAGTAAATCATCTAAATGATGGGCTGTTAAAATATATGGTGTATCAAGCCTTGAAGCGACCTCTTCAAGATGACGATGTCTTAACATTCTAGCTCGGTTTTGAAAATCAGAAGAATTAATAGTTAATTTAAAATAGTTATATGGTAAGAGATAGGTGTCACAATAATCTTGAACTAATTTAGCTTCTTCATATGAGTTAACTCGTTTTTGGTGATTAAAGTGTACCACGACAACATTTAGTTTCATTCTACGTAAAAAATCTAACATGACCATGGAGTCAACGCCGCCACTTACTGCAAGAACTAGTGGTTTTGTTAAATCAATCGAAATTTCTTGATGAAATTGTCGGGAAAATTTGCGCATTAAATTCACCTAGTCTTTCTTAAATAATTATAACATATTATAATTAAAGAAGTGAATATAAAGACAAAATCGAAAAATAAATAAAGTAATAAAAAAGTAATTCCTCTTAAGATAAGAAACAGAATTACTTCTTTAAAAATGTGGTTATTCTAAAAATTGTTTTAAGAAAAGTTTAGTTTTTTCGGATTTAGGATGTTTAACAATTTCTTTAGGACTGTTGATTTCTTCAATCTTGCCATCAGCAATAAAGACAATTCGATTAGAAATTTTTAAAACAAATGATAATTCATGACTAACAATTACCATTGTCATTCCCTTTTTAGCCAAGTTAGTCATAACTTGTAAAACCTCATGGGTCATCTCAGGATCAAGGGCACTAGTTGGTTCATCAAATAACATAATTTCTGGATCCATCATTAAGGCTCTAGCGATGGCGACTCGTTGTTTTTGACCGCCTGATAAAACTTCAACTCGGGTGTTAATAAAATCTTGCATATTAACTTCTTGGAGCAATTTAATAGCCTTATTAGTTGCCTCTTGTCGTGACATTTTTAAGAGTTTTATTGGTGCCAAAATTAAATTTTGTAAAACTGTTTTTTGATTAAATAAATTGAAGTTTTGGAAAACCATCCCCATCTTCATTCTCAACTTATTTAAATCAGTTTTTGGATCAATTAAATTTTCACCTTCAAAATAAACATTTCCTGAATCGGGTTCGTTTAATAAATTTAGGCAACGAAGAAGCGTTGTTTTTCCACCACCAGAAGGGCCAATAATACTCATCACTTCACCTTGATGAACATCCAATGAAACATCATTTAATACTTGATTATCACCAAAACTTTTACATAGATTTTCGACTCTAATAATTTTATTCAATGACTAACCCTCCCTTCGTTCTTTTACTTTCTAAAAATTTAATTAATCGAGAAGTAACCACCGTTAAAATTAAATAAATAATTGCGACAATTATGAAAGTTTCAACCTTTCGATAATTGCCTGATGAGGCCGCATTTCCCGCATTATATAAATCCATAACCCCAATTGCGAATAAGACGGAAGAGTCTTTCAGATTAACGATAAATTCATTGCCGATAGATGGTAATGAATTTTTAATTGCCTGTGGATAAACAATGAAAATTTTCGCCTGTAAATTGGAAAAACCTAAACTTCTTGCCGCTTCTTGTTGGCCTGGATCAATGGCATTAATTCCGCTGCGAATAATTTCAGCAATATAGGCGGCAGTATTAAAAGTAATAATTAATAATCCAGCAAATAACGGAGTCCAAATATTATTATTGGCATATGGTGCAATCCCATAGAAGATAATAATCGCTTGAACAATCATCGGAGTTCCTCTAACAACTGAGATATAAGCGCTAGCAAAATGATTACCGATTTTCTTAAAAACTTTTTTAGCTGTATGATCTCTTTTTTTATCAATTTTTAGGGTTTTTAAATATAAGAAAATAAATGAGATAAAAAAACCGCCAATAGTGCCAACTAACGCTAAAAGAAGTGTCGTTCCTAAACCACGCAAAAGAACTTCCCAGAAGTTATATAATAAGTACCAAATGGTTTTTAAAAATTCATTTTTTGCTGGTAATTCCATTAAAATTATCATTGTTGACGAGTAATTGCCGCGACCATAAGTTCTTCGCGTCTTTCTTGAGTAATTGTCGCTAAGATTTCATCGACTCTTCGTTTTAATTCGTGATTATTCAAGGTCATACCGATGCTAACGATAACTAATTTAGTATCAATTTCAAAGCCTTGGCCTTCAGGAAAACGAATAAACGTTAAATTGTTATTAAGTCTAGTCATACTTTCAGCAACTGGTAATTCAGCAATCACAATATCAGCAGTTCCACTAGTTAAAGCTAATTGAAGAGCGGTATAATCTTCTAATGCGGTTTGAGCAATAGTTCCTGGTAATTGTGAGGCTAATCCTTCATATATGGTTCCAAGTTGAGCCACCACTTTAGCACCAGAAAAATCATTTAACGTTTTATTTTCTCCATTAAAACTAGAATCTTTTCTTAAAAGTAATACTGGTTCAGCACGATAATATTCATTAGAGAATAATAATGATTTTTCTCTTTCAGCTGTTGGTGTCATCCCAGCCAGTAATAAATCTATTTGACCAGAATCAACTGCTGGAGGTAATCCGTCCCAAGCGATCGCTTTAATGACTAAGGTTTTATTTAATTGTCTAGCAATTTCTTTAGCAATTTGAACATCATATCCATCAGCAAACATATTTGTTCCATCAATTGGATGAGTAAATTCGGTGCTGACTGAGGTTGACCAATTATATGGAGCATAATCGGCCTCCATTCCCACGATAATAGTATCATCATTTTCAAAATCATATGGTTCAATTCCACCACATGCCGTTAAACTGATAGTACTTAAGACTACCAAAAGTAATAAAAATAATTTACGCATTTTTTCATGCTCCTTTCTAGTAAATAAAAAAGCATCCGGAGATGCTCAATTAACTAGAAAGTCATTCGCAAGCTCCTCTACATTATCTGTAGGAGTGTTACAAGTATTTCTTGTAACCCCATAATAATCTTGCGCCCAAGATTATTATTCGGCGATGGTTGCCTTTCATACTTGTCACAGTCTGCCGACTCTAAGTATTACTTTTCTGCATCGCTACCTCTATCTAACGCTTTTTTATTTAAATTTATCTTAACAGCATTTTAAAAATTAGTCAACTAAAGTGTATTTTAACTTTGATAAAAAAGATTATTTTAGGTGTTCTTTGATGATTTTTTCAAAAACATCAGCAATTTTAACCATTCCATAGTCATTAGGATGAACTCCGTCAGTCGTAATTTCTAAATCGTCACTTAATTTTTGATGGATATCGATAAAAATAACGTCTTTACTATTGGATAAAGATTTAAAATAGTTATCATAGCTTTCTTTTTTAAGTTTTTCTTCTTTGTTAATACGATCTTTATTAAAAGGAATCCGATTAGTTACGATTACTTTAGTATGTGGCTGTTGGTTTTTAAAAGTATCAATAAATAATTCTAATCTTTTTAAGATGGTAATATCAGTGGCATTCGCCTCACTATCAATTATAAATAAATCAACTTGTCTTTTTCCTAAAATAGCGGCAATTTCTTTTTCATTATGAGCATTACCATTAAAACCATAGTTTAAAATTTCAATATTTAAACGTCTCGTTAAAATATTGGAATAACTCATTCCTGGTCGGCTCGCACAAGCTCCATGTAAAATCGATGTTCCATACATCATTACTTTCTTTTTAGTCTCTTTTATTGGGACCACAACACTATTTTGATCAAATGAAAGAGTTAATGTTTCAACTGCCACGAAAAGTGGCAGGTTTAGGATGAATTTTCTCATTTCATTTGAATCAAATTCAACTAAAATTGTATCATATGAATTTTGGTTAAGTTCAGGACGACTGACTCCACAAAAAACGTATTCGTTTTTCATATTATCAAAAACATATAAATCGATTCCCATTTGACCAATAGGAGATGAATTAGTCATACTAAAAATTTTGTTAAATTGGATTGATGCGGCAATAATTTTAGAGTCTGTCGCAAAATGGGCTTGAATTCCTGATGATTCTTGAGCTAATTCATAAACTCTGGGTGACACATCTTTGATTGAGTTAAGTTCATTGTCAGTAAATCTTTTAAAACCGGGATCGGTTAATGCGGTTGAACCAAATAAGGCAAAGTGATTATTATCTTTTAAATTTATCATTTTCATATTTACTATCTCCTAACTAAGGTATGATATCGTAATCTTTTATTACAATATTAGTATATCAAAAATTCTTCTTAATTTTTCCAAATATTAAGTTTATAGAATATAAACCCCAAAAGGGTTATAATATAAATTGGTAGTGACTTCTAAGGGGGAATAATGAATGTATATACTTGCCAGTACATCACCAAGAAGAAAAGAAATTTTGGAAAAAGCTAAGATTGATTTTAAAATTGTTGCCTCAAACTATGTTGAGGCTGATTTAGGAATAGATAATCCGTATTTACTAGCTGAAGAGCTAGCTTTTGGAAAAGCATTAGAGGTTGCCAAAAGCTATCCCAATCAAATAGTAATTGGTGCTGATACTATTGTCGTTGTTGAAGGAGAAGTGATTGGTAAACCTAAAGATTTTGATGATGCGTTTAATATTTTAAAAAAATTATCTAATCATTATCAAGAAGTAGTTACAGGAGTTGCCCTTATTTATAATGATAAACATTGGAAATTTCACGCTATTAGCGAAGTTATTTTTAGAGAGTTAAATGATCAAGAAATTATTGATTATATTAATACGGGTGAACCTTATGATAAAGCTGGAGCTTATGCAATTCAAGGAAAAGCTAATGATTTTGTTGAAAGTTTTAAGGGGGAAATTGAAAATATTGTAGGTTTTCCCATTAAGCGATTTTTAAAAGAAATTAGAAAGTTTGAGCAAGAAATTAATGTTTAAAATTGGTAATGTTGAAATTAAAAATAAATTAGTTTTAGCACCGATGGCTGGAGTTTCTAATATCGCTTTTCGTAAGATATGTAAAGAAATGGGAGCTGGGTTAGTTGTGGCGGAAATGGTCTCTGATTATGCTCTACATTATGAAAATAAAAAAACCTTTAATCTACTAACAATGGCTGAAGATGAATCACCAATTAGTCAACAAATTTTTGGCAGTAATTTAGAATATTTAGTTAAGGCTGCTAAATATTTAGATCAATATACTACTTGCGATATTATTGACATCAATATGGGTTGTCCGGTACCTAAAGTTGCCCTGAAATCGCAAGCGGGAGCCGCTTTGATGAAGAGTCCAGAGAAAATATATGAAATCGTTAAAGCGGTCAAAAATGAAGTTTCTAAGCCAGTAACCGTGAAAATTAGAAGTGGTTGGGACTTAAATTCGATTAACGCAATTGAAGTAGCAAAAATGGTTGAGAAGGCAGGAGCCGACGCAATTACAGTTCATGCGAGAACTCGTAGTCAAGGTTATTCAGGAACTGCTGATTGGAAAATTATTAAAGATGTTAAAGATGCAGTTAAAATTCCAGTAATTGGTAATGGTGACGTGACTAGTGGTAAACTTGCTAAAAAAATGTTAGATGAAACCGGATGTGATGCCGTAATGATTGGTAGAGGAGCGATGGGAAATCCTTGGATTTTTCGAGAAATCAATCATTATTTAAAAACTGGTAAAGAATTACCAAGACCTACATTTGATGAGATGTTAGAAGTTATTGTAACTCACTTAAATTCTTTAATTGAATTAAAAGGAGAAAAAATTGGTATTTTAGAAATGAGAGGTTTAGGCTCACATTATTTATCAGGCTTACCTAATAATTCAATTACAAGACAAAAATTAGCAAAAGCTAACAAAAGAGATGAATATATTAATATCATTAAAGAATATTTTGATAATTTAAAAAATAATTAAATTTAAAAGAGGTGTTACAAATGAAAAGATTTAATAAAAAGGTATCAAGGAAAAATACTAATTGTGTAAAATGGGATTTAGTTGAAGGTAATTATTTACCATTTTCCATTGCTGATAGTGATTACCCAACATCAGAGGCGATTGTTAAGTGTTTAAAAACACGAGCTAGTCATCCAGTGTATGGCTATTCATTTGCTGATGATAGTTATTTTGATAGTATTATTAATTGGTGTCAAAGAAGATATCACTATGAAGTAAAAAAAGAAAATATTATTCCCGCCAATGGAGTTGTAACATCACTTTATTATGCAATTAATTTTTTATCAGATATTACCGATGGCGTTATTGTTCAAACCCCGGTATATAATCCATTTTTTTCCGTTATTTTAGATAATAATAAAAAAATCGTTGAAAATAAATTGGTTAAAAATGATAATTATTTTACAATTAATTTCGAAGAATTAGATCAACAATTATCTAAAAATAAAATAATAATTCTTTGTAGCCCTCACAATCCAACAGGAAGAGTTTTCAAATATGATGAAATTAAAAAGATTGTTGAGTTAGCTAAAAAACATGACGCATATATTTTATCTGATGAAATTCATTGCGATATTATGTTAAATAATAATGAATTTATTTCAGTTAATCGATTTGCTGATCTTTATCACAAAATGATAGTCTTCACATCAGTTTCTAAATCATTTGGATTAGCGGGATTAAAAACATCTAATATTATTATTAAAGATGAGAAATTAGCTCAAGAATTTAGAGAGTTTTTAGCTAAAAAGTATATCGGTTATGGTAATGTGTTTGGTTTAACTGCAGTTAAAGCGGCATATAATCATTCTGAAATATGGTTAGAAAAACAAAATAAATATTTGAGTAATAACTATAAAATATTAAAAGAGTATTTTGGAACTAATTATCCAGAAGTTGGAGTAACAAAATCTGAAGGAACATTTTTAGCTTGGTTAGATTTTAGTTTTCTTGAAATGCCTTGTGAGGTCATGCAAGAAAAGCTACAACAATATGGAGTTATAATTAATGAGGGCAAAAGATATTCAGAAGATTGTAAGGGATACATTAGATTTAATTTTGCCTGTTCTGAAACACAAATGTTAAAGGGACTAGAAATACTAGGAAAATTTATTGATGAATACAAATAAGGAGCAACTATGGTAATTTTACAAACGAACAATTTAACTAAACAATATTTTAATAATCGAGCCGTAGATGAAGTATCAATGACCATTAATGAAGGTGACGTTTATGGTTTTGTTGGTGAAAACGGAGCTGGGAAAACTACTTTTATTAGATTAATTGCGGGATTAATTCAAAAAGATGGTGGCAATTTCACTTTATTTGAAGGTAAAAAATATAATATTGGTGCAGTAGTAGAAACGCCATCTTTATATTTATATATGACAGCGATGGATAATTTAATGGCTCAAGGAAAAATGTTGGGTGTAGAAGATGTTGAAAAACATAAGGCATTATTAAGAATAGTTAAATTAGAATATTTAATTGATTCTAATAAAAAAGCGAAAGATTTTTCTTTAGGAATGAGACAAAGATTAGGTATTGCCATGGCGCTATTGTCTAATCCTAAATTTTTACTTTTAGATGAACCAATGAATGGATTAGATCCAGAAGGGGTCGTCTTAATGAGAAATTTAATTAAATCATTAAGCGAACAAGGAATTACTTTTTTAATTAGTTCTCACATGTTGGCGGAACTATCAAAAGTAGCGACTCGATATGGATTTATTCATAAAGGGAAATTAATTAAAGAAATATCATTAGAAGAATTAAATCAAGAAGTTCAAGGTTATGTTACTTTAAAAGTTGATGAGAGTGATTTATCTAATGTTATTGAATTATTTGATCGAGAAAATATTACTTATAAATTAGAAAATAAGGTAATTAATATCTATGACAAAGGAATTACTGATATTGTATTATTAGTTACCAATAACCATATTGAAATAAAAGATATTAAACAAGAAAATTTAGGAATTGAAACATATTACCTTCGTTTAATTGGAGGGTTACATGGATAAATTATTGAATGTTGATTTATATCGATTAAAAAAAGATAAAACGGCTTTAATAGGCGTTATTATTAGTGCTGGATTGTTAGTATTTACAATTGGATTATCACTTATTATGAAGATTTTAGGTACCGTAACTGCTACTGGTGGCTTAGATGCATTATTCACCCCTAAAAGCACTTATATTCAAGGATTTCAAATGGGAAGTAATGCTGGTTTAGTAGTGATTATTATTTTAACGGTTATTACGACTAGAGAGTTTACTCAAAATACTATTAGATTAAAAATAATTAATGGTTTTGATCGTCGTAAAATATATTTTTCCGCATTATTTACTAATTTAATTTATGGGATTACCGTTATTTTTGGATATTCATTATTATCACTTCTCGGAACTTCGGCAATTTTTGGATATGGAAGTGAATTTAACTATCAAGAACTAGTTGACTTAACTTTGGTAACTTTTATGGCATTAATTTATGTGGCAGTATATGTTTCACTTGTAACAGCAGTCGGCATGAGGATGCAAAGAATTGGAGCGACAATTGGCATTAGTATTGGGGTTATTTTAGGAGAAACAATAATTTATAGTTTTGTCGTAATGTTACCAATTTTAGCTGGTAAAATTCCAATTTGGGTTATGAAAGTACTTCATATTTTACCAAGTGTTGGTATGGGATCATTAGTCATGTTTAATTATAATGCGGAGTTGATTGTGATAATGTTAGTTTCATCAATTGTGTTAATTATTGGGATTAATTTATTGGCAATGTACTCATTTACCAAAGTTGATATCAAATAAAAATGGCTATGCCATGCGTTTAAAGTAGAAATCAAGTTACAAAAGGATTCTACTTTTTTGTTGTATTTAATAGTAAAAAAATGTGTACAATTTTCTATTCACCTTGATTTATAAAATAATTAGATATAAAATGAGATAAGTATTAAAGTTTAAACAACAAGAAAGGAGATGCACTCGAAATTATTTTAAAATAATGAGTAGTGTAAAAGACGTTATGAAGAAAACTATAAAATTATTATTAGTGTTTGCGGTTTTCATGTTTGGGATCGTTTTATCATCGTGTGAATATTTGCCTGATGATTTTAAAGTGACACTTGACCCTGAAGAAAACATTGTCGTTGAAGAATTAAATGTTGACCTGAATAAAATATCCTTTAATGCGATAATTACTTTGAAAGTAATTGTTCCTGAAGGAAAAGAGGTTGATGTCTTTTCAGTTGATGGTAATCCGGTAGAATTAACCGATTTGAAATATAGACTCACGGTAACCGGTAACCATGTTGTTAAAGTTACTTTTAAAGATATAGGAGCTGCCGCAACAGTTAATTTAACTCTAGGTAACAATTTATCAATATCAGGAGCCACAACCACCGAAGTTAATGTAGGTGACCAAGTGACCATTGTGGTTGATATTCCAGAAGGTAAAGTAATTGATAAATTTATGGTAGACGGTGCTAATGTTGAAATTACTGGCAATCAATATGTGTTAACCGTTACGAAAGCTCATGAAATTGAAGTAACATTTAAAGAGGCTACTGCTGAAGCGGGTAAGTTTACAGTGACATTGGGAACTGGATTAAGCACTTCTGATCCACTAATCAATTTAGCAGCAGGTGCTAAAGTTAAAATTACGATTACTGTTCCAGAAGGGCAAGAAATTCAAGAATTGAAAGTTGATGGTGTTGCCGTCGATTTTGATGATGACGATGAATATGAACTTACTGTTAGTAAAAATCATAGCGTCGAAGTTGTTTTTAAAGAGAGTACCATATCTGGAGAAAGGTATACTGTAACTTTAGGTGATAACTTAGTTGCTGATTTAACGGAATTAACTAATCTTAAGGCAGGAACTGAAGTAACGATTACAGTCAAAATACCTGAAGGTAAAGAAATTAAGGAATTTAAAGTTGATGGTCTTGTCGTTGAGTATGATGAAGATGATGGCTATGAACTTGAGGTTACTAAAAACCATACTGTTGAAGTAAGATTTAGAGATATTCCACTTGATTTAAGTAAATTTAAGGTTACTTTAAGTTCAGGATTGTCTGCCAATTTAACTGATTTAACTAAATTAGAAGCGGGAACTGAAGTGGTAATTTCGGTAGCGGTACCTAATGGAAAAGAAGTTTTACTCTTTACGGTTGATGGTGTAGCTGAAGAATTATCTAATAATAAATATAAATTAACGGTTAGTGGAAATCATAGTGTTGTTGTCCATTTTAAAGATGCTCAAATTAGCAATACCGTTTTTGTAAAATTTGAAACTGATGGTGGAGTAATGGAAGGGTTCAATCTATTTCAAACTGTTGAAAAAGGCGGAAAAATTACTGAACCAAGTCTAGAACCAGAAAAACCAGGTTACAAGTTTTTACATTGGTCTTTAAATGGTCAAGAATTTGATTTTACTCAAGAAATTAACGAACCAATTACGTTATATGCCAAATATACATCAATTCAATTTGAAATTAAATATGTCGTTGGCAACGAGGAATATTCAGAACAAGCTCGTTATGGATCGATGGCTAGTGATTATCCAGTTCCGAACGTGCCAGCAGGGAAAACCGGGGTTTGGACATTAAAAGGCGTACCATTTGATTTTAATACCCAAATTGAAAGTAATTTAGTATTAGTTGCTGCTTATTATGATCCTCTAGTAATTACTCAAAGTGGTTCGGGAACTAATCAGTTAATATTAGAATTTAGTGAAGATATTATTTTCTTAGAAAACATTAGTGATAAATTAAATTTTCTATCGAAACTATTGCCAGGATTTCAAAAAGTTGTCTCAGTATTTAATTTAGATAAAGTATCAGTTAGTTATGAAAATAAAAAATTAATAGTAACTGTTGGTGAAGATTTCATATCACGTGAAATGTTTAAAATTGTCGACTTTGATAATGAAGATGGAAATGGAGTTTTAAGAATTCCGGTTTATCTTGGTACGGAAGGTTTCAAAACTCAAAACAATGGAATTTATTATAGTGGTCAAGAAATTAACTTTCATCTAAAATTAAGTGTTCCTTTAATCAATAACAAGCCAGATTATACTAAACCAGTTACCACAATTATTTTAAACGTAACTGATTATGTTAGTGATCTTGAAAATGATATTGAAATCCTTCATCAAGTTAAGTTTATGGATGGTGAGACGCAATATGGTGAGATTCAAGAAATTCCACATCGAGGATTAGTTAACCAACCAGAAGATCCAGTTAAAGCTAATCATACTTTTGCTGGTTGGTTCGTTGATGCTGGGAAATTCGATTTTGAAGCTAAAGTTAAATTTGATTTAGTACTACAAGCTAAATGGGTAGCGAATAATAATTTAGTTACTGTCAAATACAATACTAAATCGCCAATTTTCTTAGAACCAGAAGTTTATCAGGTGGGTGATAAAGTAATTGAACCAGAAATTAGTTTAATTAATTATAAACTTGTCGAATGGCAATTAAACAATCAACCATTTGATTTCAATACGCCACTAGCTAAAACTGGAGAAATCACTTTAATTGCAGTTTGGGAAGAAAAAGTTGTTCCAATTACCATTGAATTGCATAATGGTGAAGATCCAATTGTCTTTGAAGTTCCTCATGGTACTTTTGTTGAGCTGGTTGATATGTTGGAATATGATGAATGGCCACAAAAAGAAGGTTATCTCTTTGCAGGATACGAACAATTCATTGAAACGGCTGCTGGTGATCATGGTTTAGGATTTTATGCCGGTGTACCAACGACAATCGATGTGTTATGGTTACCAGTTGATACCACAGTTACTTTTAATTGTATGGATGGTAGAATCAAAGAAATTGATTTCAATTCTGATGCACTATATAGCGATGGTTTTGGTTGGCAAGTATTAGTTAATGAAGTCTTTGATAATCCTCCAACTAGAGAAGGGTATATCTTAGAGGGTTGGTATACGGCACCAGATTATAAACATTTAATGGATGGAAATCTTATGATAGGGTTAAGTTTTGCAACCACATATTATGCTAAATGGGTTCCAAGAGATGTTGATCAAATTGATAGATATACTATTGAATTTGAAACGTACACTGATGAAGAAATTGACTCGGTAGAAGTTCCATATGGTGCGTTTTTTAGAAGAGATTTGATTGTTCCAGTAAGAGAAGGATATCAATTTGAGGGCTGGTATTTAGATGAAGATTTCACGATGTCTTATCGAGAAACCGTCAATAATTTATACATTGATAGTGATATTACCCTATATGCTAAATGGGAAAAAATTGGAAGTGAAGATGATATCTCAGAACTAGATCCAAGTTTAGTAGTAACAATTACTTTTGTCACTTATGCTCCATTTGAAATTGAGCCGATTAAAGTTAAAAAAGGCGAATATATTGCGAGAAATATCGAACCTTATATAAGATTAGAAGATTATTATTTTGAAGGTTGGTGGGATGAAGGATACACTAAACGATTTGAGCTTTATGAACCATTGGAAGAAGATATTACACTTTATGCGAAGTGGGTCAAGAAGCATGTTTTCACAGTCATTTTAGATGATACAGTTATCTACCAAGGTAGTCATGGCGGTGGCCTTGGTTATTATGACTATTTTTATGATAATAAGAATCGATATGAATATTATCTTGATAGAGAACTTACCATTAAATTTAAAGATTCACCATTTTATTATAGTGAAATGGGTGAAGATATAACTTTGTATGCAAAATATATCACTAATGAGCGTGTGACATTTGATTATGTAATTCATTTCACAGATGATATTAGTTATAAAATATCAAAAATTGTACCAATTGAATTTAGAAATTTTGCCTATATGTGGATTAATAAATTTGATAATTACCAAGTTGAAGGTCTATATTTAGATCAAGCATATACCATTCCAGTTAGTGAAGATGAAGATCCTAATGACTATATCGTTGATGGTCAAATACATATTTATGCAAAACTACTTGAAAGATTAGTTGTCACCATCAAGTCAGAGTGGTATGGTTATGAAACTACAACCAATAAATTATTAATTGAACCGAATCAACCAGCTGAATTATTATTTGCTACTTTGGAAGAGGGTTTATATTATTGGAGAAGGTACTATGAAGTTGAAGGATTCTATTTAGATCAAGACTTTACCGTATCAGCCTTAGAATTAGCTGGTACGACAATCAACGAGAATTTAACTTTATATGTTAAATGGGTGAAAAACGATAACACAATCATTCTTAATGTTGATACCAATGGCGTCTTACCACCACATAAAATACGTGTTAATAGAAATGATCTTGAATATTTAAGATGGGTCTATCATGATTTTGAGATAGTTAGAGGATATTATGATAGTGATTATCAACTTCCAGTTGGAGTGGAAAACACTTTAGAAAATGGAGATACTATTTATGTTTATTTAGACAATTATATTCAAATTAATTTTTACATTGGTGATTCAAAATTAATTGAAAGATCGCTTAGGATAGTTAACGGTGAAATTATTCCATTTGATGAACTAGTATATCCAATCTGTAATGATGAAATGATTGTTAAGTGGACATGGTTGGGTGAAGAAATTGATATTTCTAAACCATTTTATAGTAATAGTCGTGTTGGTGACTTAAGAGTTTATTATGGTCCAATTGCCTACTATACGATTCAATTTAAAGACAATGATGTCATTGATGATGAAGCGACTATTGAAGTTTATCAAAACCAAATTTTTGAAATCAACCATCAAAATTTACCATATGCTAAAGGAAAAGAGAACCATACTTTTGCCTATTGGGCTAATGAAGATGGCACTATATTCAATAACAGACAAATAATAACAGGTGATTTAGTTTTAGAGGCATTTTATGTTAGTAATGATGATTTTGTTGAGATAACATTAGATACTGGAGATCCAGATATCACAATGAACAAAGTTCAAGTTTTAAGACATGTTTTATATGAATTTAGAGCGACAACGACATTAACTCGAGAAGGATATAAATTTTTAGGATGGTATAAAGACGGAGAACCGTTCACGATTGGCCGTCTAGCCGAAGATACCACTCTAGTTGCTGAATGGCGAGAAGCTCAAACTCATCGTGTTACAATTAATAAGGGTAAAATTGGCGGAGATGATGTTGTACTTCATATTCCAGAGGGAGTTTATATTGATGAATATAATTTAGAAAATAATTATGCTATTTCAAGACGCCATGAGACTTTCGAATTTAGGGGATATTACATTGATGGTGAAAGATTTTATGGCAAAAATATCGATTCTGATATTACGTTGTTTATGAAGTGGCGTGATTTTGTTCAGTATACAGTTAATTTCTATGTTAATGATTTTGATTGGAGGCATCAACCAATTCATCGTAATAGTTCATTTGCCGAAGATGAGGTAGAGTTTCCAGAGTGCAATGATCATTTCATCGAAGGGCAAGTATTCTCTCATTGGGAACATAATGGTGTACGATTTACCAAAAATACGATTGTAACTGCGGATATTGATGTTCATGCGGTCTTTGTTCCTGAAGTTTATACTATTGTTCATTTTAATACTAAAGTTGACGGGTTACTAATTGAAGATGTTAATGTAGTTCAAGGATTAATGATTGAACCACCACAACAAAAAATTCTTAGAGAAGGGCATCGCTTTTTATACTGGGCATATGAAGGTGAACCTTTCGATTTTGAAAATACTCCAATCATTGCCGAAACAACTTTAGAAGCGGTTTGGGAAAAAACACCAACTTATAAAGTAACGATTGATTTAAAATTTGATCAACCACTAATTGTTTTACATATTAGTCCGCTAGATTACGATATGATTAGTGAGCAACTTTTAAGAGAAATATTTAATATTAATCCTCAATATCCGGATTATCAATTTCTACATTTCTTATATAACAATAAACGACTTTATGAAGTACCATTAAATCAAAATATTGATTTAGAAACGATATGGTTAGATGTTGGTCCAGTTACAATTACTTATGTTCTAAATGAAGAAAATGAACATGAAAACTTTACTTTTCAAGCGAATAAAAATGATTATTTATATACTCGTCCAGAACCACAAGTAAGGGAAGGAATGGTGTTCATATACTGGTATGAAACTGATGAAAACGTCCCATATGATTGGAATCGACTAATTACTGGCGATATAACATTATATCCACATTACATTCCAGAACGAATCGTGACAGTTTCATTTGATACCGGGGATCCTAATCTCAATCTTGAACCAATAAAGGTTCAGGCATATCAAACTATGGGTGAACAACAACCTCGTCGCATTACGCGTGAAAATAAAGTATTTGAATATTGGTCATATAATAATCAACGTTTTGATTTTCAACATAATATAGTAACCGAAGATATTACTTTAACAGCGGTATGGAGTTTGTGTGAAACCTTTTTAATTACATATAATTATATTAACACTCCTTATGGGTCAGTAGTTTTCCATATTCCTCAAGGTATGTCCCCTACGATGTTTGAGTTAATTAGTGAATATCACTTTGGTGTTAAGGTAGACATTGTTCGTTATCAGGGAATAAAAGCTGAAATAAATGGTACAGAGAAAAATATGCTTGAGTTTCTTTATACACCACTAGAAGAAACCGCCGTAATTGATATGACTTATCAAGAGTATGAAATAGTTACTGTTACCTATATGGATGGGGATGAAGTATTATATCAAAATAGACATCGAAAGGGTCTTCCGTTTAATGATCGCAGCTATCGACCAGAAATTCCAAAATTAGAAAAAGAGGGATACGATTTTATCGGTTGGAAATATCAAGGTACTAATGAATATTTTGATCCAAGTGAAATAGCTGTCGAAGACATTACCGTTTATGCCCACTTGCAAGAATGGTAACGACAAATAAATAATAAAAATGAGCACTCCGATTTATGTTGGAGTGCTCTTTTTAATAGCGGCGTTATTATTTAATGTATTTAAAATACTTTTGAACTTCACGAGGTGTTAGTGAGGTTTTGATATGAACGCCATCATCAAAGTAATTAATAAAAATAACATGGTTATTATCTTTGAGAAAATTGACAATATGACCATCTTCAAATGGGATATACAATTCTTTAATGACATTATCGTTATAGATGTTATAGTAAATATTAGACACTAACAAATCAATATTTTCTTTCGTTTTATTTGAGATACTTAAGTAATCTTCATCAATTAAAATTGGTTTATCATATAAATCTGATTTAGTGACAACAATTAATCGTTCAATGTCACTAGCTTCTAATTTTTCTAAAATTTCTTTAGTAATGTTCATCTCTTCTGGTGAAGCATTTAAACCATCAACGATATGTAAAATTAAATCAGCATCTTTAATATCTGATAATGTTGATTCAAAAGAGTTTATTAATTCATGAGGAAGTTTATGAATAAATCCAACCGTATCAATTAAAATAAATGGCGGTCGGTTAGGTCCTTTTAAGACTTTAGATTTAGTATCTAATGTAGCAAATAACATATCTTCCTCAAAAGTTAATTTTGAGTTGTAGTTATCCAGTAGAGACACTAATGAATTGTAAGTCGCTGACTTACCAGCATTAGTATAACCAACTAAGACAACGATTGGGATTTCATTTTTTTGTCGTCTTTTTCTAGAGGTTGTTTTCGCTTTTC
This sequence comes from Acholeplasmataceae bacterium, assembly GCA_050953825.1. GTDB lineage: Bacteria > Bacillota_I > Bacilli_A > Acholeplasmatales > Acholeplasmataceae > DUQW01. Next base: position 278,354 of record JBMNNF010000013.1, read on the forward strand.
TAATTTTAGCTAATTCTTTTTTAACTCTTGCAATATCATCAAGTAATTTTCTTCGATCTAACTCTAATTTAGTTTCCCCAGGACCTTTAGCATTATAAGTTCCCCCGCCTTGCCTAGATAACGACTTTCCAAGGCCAACTAAACGAGGCAACATATATTCATTTTGAGCCAGTCTAACTTCTAAAATAGCTTCATTGGTCTTGGCTCTGATTGAAAATATTTGTAAGATTAAAAAACTTCGATCAACGATTTGAAGTTCTAATATTTTTTCTAAGTTTCTAATTTGTGCTGGAGACAAAGTATCATCAACAATTAAGATGGAAGCGTTAATTGATTCGGCGATTAATTTTATCTCTTCAACTTTGCCACTACCAAAGTAAGTACTAGGTACTGGAGTATCTCGTGATTGAATTACTAATTCTTGACCATCAATTTCTAATGTTTTCGCTAAAGCTTTTAATTCTTCAAGCGAACGTTTGGTTGACTCTAAAGATTCTCCTTTGGTAATAGTTCCTAAAATAGCGACATCCATCAAAAAATCACCCTCTTGTTCCTTTATTATATCACTTTACGTGATATCTTATGATATAATTAAATGGAAGGCGAAAGGTGATTTTTATGATAAATGGTCATCCGATTTGGAAAATAATAGTAGTTGCGTATGTATTACTAGTTTTAATTTATTCATTTTTACGTTTAATGTTTACTAATCGTAAAACATTTACCGTTTTTTTAGCAGGACTTTTATTTATGGGAGTTTCAGCAATTTTCTATTTCTTTATTATTTCTGATGAACTCAAAGTTTTAAAAGATATAATCGTTAACATTAATGTGATTGCCTTACCAATAATGGTAACGATTGTTGTCGCTCCTGACATTCGTAACAAGTATGATGCCGATTGGATCCAAGACGGAACTAAAATATCAGGAATGAGAGTTAGTTCTGAACAAACTAAAGAACATATTATTGATGCTGTAATCGATTTATCGAATCGTAAAATTGGCGCTATTATTACTATGGAAAACCATAACACCTTAGACCAATACGCCGAAAAAGCAATTTTAATTAATGGTAAAGTAACTAAAGAATTACTGTTAAATATATTTACGCCACTAACACCGCTTCATGACGGTGCCGTTATCATTAGAGGCGATGAAGTGGTGTGTGCTGCAGCATATTTTATCTTATCAAGAAATGATACATTTGATAAAACAATGGGGTCACGCCACCGTGCAGCCTTAGGTATTAGTGAGATTACAGACTCACTAACAATCGTTGTTAGTGAGGAAACGGGAGATATTTCTATCGCTGTTTCAAGTATGTTAATTAAACTTAACAGTCGCGAAAAATTGTTAGAATATCTCAACTTATATATTAAGTAGGAGGGGTTAAATATGAAAAAGTTTATACAAGGACTATATAAATTTGTAACACGACCGTTTATTACGCTGGCGGTTAATAATAAAACCGATCGCATGATTAAATTTTTAAATAAGCACTCCTATTTATTTATTATTATCGCATTGATCTTAACCGCCGGAATTATTTTTTTAATTTATTTTTTACCATACTTATAAAAAAGGAGAAACAATGGATTTTTTACCAATTTCAATTTTGATAATAGCTATAATAATTGGGTTTGTAGTTATTTTAGAGGGGATTAACAAATCAAAAGTTCCATTTTACAAAACGATTATCGCTTCAGTAAATTTAATTGTAACGGTAGTCTTTTTTATCATTTATCCATCGGTTATTAAAAATGATGAAACCTTTTTAATGGCTTATTTTTATTTGGGTATCTTTGAGTTAGCGGTTTTATTTTTATATATTTTAGTACTATTTATTAAAATGATTTATGCTAACCGAGAACTAACTATGCATACCGAATCAATTAAAAATAGTCCATGGAATACATATTTAATACTGGATAGAAAAGATAGGGTTAAAGATATTTCTCCAAATTTGTTAGAAGACTTTGATATTAAATTAGAAGAAGTATTAAATAAAAAATTATTTGACGTTATTAATAAAACGATTAGAATTACTCATATCAACAACAAATTGTGTAGTAATCGTGAATTAGAAGAAAAATTAGGACAACTTAAAAAGATTAATAAGCCAAATGAAGTATTAAAGTTGGAAATTGTTTATTTAAATAGCGTTGGTGATAACTCAATCGTTCACATGTTAGATCAAGCGATGTTTAATAAATTTGGTTATTACGGCAGATTTTTAATTGGCGAAATGAAAACAGATTTTAATTTATTAAGCGTTGAAAAACAGTTAAAACAAACCTCAGAAGCTTTAGAAACTCTTCAAGAACAATTTATCGCGACCTTAGAAGTTAGTGGTGAAGGGTTAGCTTTTAGTGATATTGGTGATAAATCAACTTGGATTTCTAATATTTTAGTTGAACAACTAGGATTTGAATCAAATAACATTAATACTGAAGATTTATTAAAGTTAATGCAACCAGAGGATTTAAATCGTTATTTAACTAAAATCAATCAATTAACACCATCAGATCCTCATATGGAAATGAAATATCGTCTATTTTCTAAAGGTGTTTATCGCTGGTATTTAGATAAAAGTAAGAAAATCTTTTTAGAAGGAAATACAATGATTATGAGTTCAGTTAATCAAGTATCAACGAAACATTTTATGCCAACAAATTTGCAAAACTTAGATGAGTTGGGCGATAAAAATGATTTAACTTTAAAACTAGTTCAAGTCATTGATGAAGAAAGATATTTCCATTTAGTTGTTGTAAGATTGAAAAATTTACCACATATTAATGAACTTCACGGCCGTGAAGTTGGTAATATGGCAATTTCTGAATATATTTCGAAATTAGAAAAATCATTTACTTCTGAACCAAATCATATTTTTAGATTAACTGGTTCAACTTTCGCTTTTATTTTAGATGATCAAAGAAAAATGGGAATTTTAAGAAAAGGCGTTCAAGGTAGTGATGATTATTTAAATATGACAATGGAATATGGTGCGGGTAAAGTTGAGTTAGAAGTGTTTGCGGGTATCGCCATTATTAATACCGATGGTTATAACGAAAATGAATTATTAGAAGCGGCACTATCAGCTTTAAAAGTCGCGGAAAACCCGAAATATAAAGGGCATGTTTGTTATTATGGGGATATTAAGTAAAAAAGAAGTTAGAAATTTAGTTTTAAATAAAAGATTAAGTCTATCTCAAGAGATTATCTCTTTACAAAGCGATTCCATTATCAAACTAATCAGACAAGACAAAAACTATCAAACCTCCCAAAAAATAGGAATTTACCTTCCAATTAAAGGTGAAGTTGACGTTAGAAGGTTATTGACAGATGATAAAATCTTTTGTGTACCAAAGGTTGTTGGTAGTGAAATGATTTTTACAAAAATTGATCTTAATACTAAATATCATACAGGAAAATATAATATTTTAGAACCAATCAATACAGAACTAATTATTGAAATTGATTATTTGATCGTTCCATCGGTAGCGATATATAATAATTACCGCCTTGGTTTTGGTGGCGGTTATTATGATAAATATTTATCACAATCACGACCAAAACATGTAGTTGGTGTGATTTATGATTTTCAAGAAGTTCCATTTGAACTTGATGCTCATGATCAACCACTAGATTATTATTTTAAAGGATGAAATATGAACTCTGCAGTCATAGTTGCCGCTGGTAAATCAATGAGATATCATATGTCCGGCGGATATGGAAGTAAAATTGATATTAATTTGAAAGGGAAACCACTTTTTTATCATAGCGTAAGAGTATTTTTAAGTATGGGTTTTGAAGTTATATTAGTTCATAATAATCCTAATTTAAAAATTCCCAATGTCAAGGTTGTTAAGGGCGGAGAAACTAGGAGCGAAAGTGTTTATAACGGAGTGAAGGAAACAAGCGGTAAATATATATTTATTCATGATGCTGCTAGACCACTTTTAACTAAAGGTATGATTGGAAAGTTACTTAATGAAAAAGAATATGGTGATGGGTGTTATTTAGCGAAATGGGTTACAGACTCATTAAAACAAATTACTAAAGGTGATAAAGTTCTTTCAATTGATCGTGATATGCACTTTACTTCAGAAACCCCCCAAGTCTTTAAACGCGATATATTGTTAGAAGCATTTAGTAAAGCGGAGAAATCATATACTGATGAAGTAGCGATGGTTGAAGATATTTTTCCAAATTCAGAACTTTATCCAATTTTTCATAAATGGTCGAATGATAAGCTAACTGAAAAAGAAGATTTATCTCGAATCGAACGATTATTAGGTATAAGAAGAAGAATCGGGCATAGTTTTGATATCCATAAGCTAGAAAAAGGTAGAAAGTTAATTTTAGGAGGAGTTGAAATTCCGTCTGAAGTTGGTTTACTCGGTCATAGTGACGCTGATGTTGTGTTGCATGCGGTTACTGAGTCAATCTTAGGGGCATTAGGATTAGGTGATTTAGGAACTAATTTCCCTGATACAAGTTGTGAATATAAAGGAATTTCATCAGTTATACTTTTAGAAAAAGTATTAGATGAAATGAGAAAAAGAAATTTTGATATTGGTAATATTGACATTTCACTATATTTAGAAAAACCTAAATTATTTAAATTTCGGCATGAAATATTATATAACTTACGAAAGTTATTAAATGTTCATGATGATGTCATTAATTTTAAAGTGACTACGACAGAAAAAATTGGGCCAATAGGACAAAATGAAGCGATCGCTTGTGAAGCGGTCGTCATACTTGAGGAGGTGTATGAAGGTGATAGTTGAGACAGAACATGGTAAATTTGATTTAATTAAAAACTATAGGGATGCTTTTGATCCACAAGCGTTTAATGAAAGATATGTTGATGTTTCTTTCAAACAATATGATTATATTGTTGGTGATGTTTCATCAGGTATCTTAAGATTAAAAGGTTTTGGCGATAATGAAAAAGGTAAAACGAGTTATAAGTTAATTCCTGATTATTTAAATGATTCTTGTAACTACAATACACCGTACTATATTTTAAAAAGAATAAAAGGAGAAGTAAAAGATGGAAGACGAAGTAAGAAAAATACTAGACCAAATAAGACCGTATCTAAATAGAGATGGCGGTGACATTGAGTTTGTTAAACTTGAAGATGGAATTGTTTATGTTAGAATGTTAGGGGCATGTGTTGGGTGTGCCCTAATTGATACCACTTTATATGATGGTATTGAAAGAATTTTAGTTGAAAGAGTTCCTGGCGTTATTGCCGTAGTCCCAGTCCAGAATGAAGGATAATTTTAAAAAAGTGGTAAAATAAAATTAATTTGGCTTGATTATAAATCAAGCCTTTATATTTTTACGACTATTATTGTATAATATATATGTATTTAAAAAGAAACGAGGTTGGAATAATGTCTTATTTAAAATTAAAAACGGAATTAACTAAAAAATTTCTTAAAGACGATTTAAAAAAACATCAGCCAAAGGTCAATGAAATTCATGAAATGATCCATAATAAAACCGGATTAGGAAATGATTTTTTAGGATGGCTAACATTACCAGTTGATATCCAAGAAGAAATGGGTAGAATTAGTAAAGCGGCGAAAAAAATTCAAAATCAAAGTGAAGTTTTAGTCGTAATTGGAATTGGTGGTTCTTATTTAGGGGCACAAGCGGCTTTAGATTATTTAGTTAATGGAAAAGAAAGTAAGATGGAAGTTGTTTTTGCAGGTCATCAAATGTCTTCTGGTTATTTAAATCGATTAGTTAGCTATTTAGAAAATAAAGATTTTTCAATTAATGTTATTTCTAAATCAGGAACAACAACTGAATCAGCAATCGCTTTTAGAATTTTAAAAGAATTAATTTATAAGAAATACGGAAAAGATGCTAAAGATCGTATCTTCGTAACTACTGATGCTAAAAGAGGAGCTCTTTATAGTGCATCAGTTGAAGAAGGATACGAAAGATTTGTTATTCCCGATGATGTTGGTGGACGTTTTAGTGTGTTAAGTGCGGTTGGATTATTACCATTAGCCGCTGCTGGTTATAACATTAAAGAAATGGTTAAAGGTGCTGAACATGCGATGGTTAGATATCATAATAGTGATCTTGACCAAAATGAATCGTATCAATACGCTTTAACTAGATTTTTATTATATAAAGCCGGATATAAAGTAGAAACTTTAGCGTTTTATGAATATGAATTATTTTATGTTGCTGAATGGTGGAAACAACTATATGGTGAATCAGAAGGAAAGGGTGGTAAAGGATTATTTCCAGCTAGCCTTAACTTAACAACTGATCTCCATTCAATGGGTCAATATATGCAAGATGGTCCAAGATTTTTAATTGAAACAGTTTTATCTGTTGAAAAAGTGGCCAAAGATATAAAAATTCCTTATTTTGAAAATGATAACGATAATTTAAATTATTTAGCAGGCGCTAGATTAAGTTACGTTAACAAACAAGCTCAAAAAGGTACTATTGAAGCTCACTATGAGGGCGGGGTACCAATTATGGAGCTTGAAATTCCAGAGTTAACGGAATATAGTTTTGGATATTTAGTTTATTTTTTTGAAAAAGCATGTGCAATGTCAGCTTATTTATTAGAAGTAAATCCTTTTGACCAACCAGGAGTAGAAAAATACAAATCAAATATGTTTAGGTTATTAGGGAAACCAAAAAAATGAAACAAGTATTAACTAATAGTGCCCAAGAAACAATCAAGTTAGGCTCTAAAATTGGAGAAAATATTAAATCACCAGTAGTTATTTTATTAGATGGTAATTTAGCGGCAGGGAAAACGACATTTACCCAAGGATTAGCGAAAGGATTAGGTTTACCGCAAATTGTAAATAGTCCAAGCTATACTATTATGAAACATTATCCGGGGAATAAATTTGATTTATATCATTTAGATTTGTATAGATTGGATAATATTGGTGAAGACTTTGACTTAGAAGAATACTTAGATGATGGAGTTGTCGTCATTGAGTGGCCGTTTCGAGTTAAAGAATTATTACCAAAAGAGTATTTATTAATTGAAATTAACAAAACTGGTGAAAATAATCGTGAATTTAAATTTACTCCACGGGGCATTAAATATGAAGAGGTATTAAAGTGTATCGGTTAGTATTAGATAGTTCAACTAAATTAATGTGGATTGGTCTGGTTAAGAATGAAACGCTAGTTGATTTTTATGCTAGAATAGCTAAAAAAGATCACGCCAAATATATGGTAGATGCCATTGATAATTTGCTTAAGAAAAATAAAGTTGAAGTTAAAGATTTAAGTGAAATTATTGTTGGTTGTGGACCAGGATCATATACCGGTTTAAGAGTAGCCGGAATGGTCAGCAAGATGTTAGCTTATACTTTAGAAATACCACTTTATTCAGTTAGTAGTATTTATTTTCTCACTAGTGGATACAAAGGTAAGGTTTTAGGGATGATTGATGCGAGAAGGAATCAATATTTTACTGGAATCTATGACGGAACGACAACAATTAAAGAAGATGAACTGATGTTATATCAAGATATTTTGCAATTAAAAGATGTAAATCAATATAAACTATTGATTATTAATGAAGAAAACTATAAAATAGATGTTAATAAAATAATAAATAAAAAAATACTCGTTGATAATATCAATGAGTATGTACCTAACTATTTAAGAAAGACAGAAGCGGAAATGAAATTATGATTTATAGAGTGGCAAAATTAAGTGACGTTGAAGATATTATAGATTTACATAAGGAATCATTTCCTGGGGAATATGCCAACGCTGCTAATCAAGTTGAAAATAAAAATCATCGTGTTTATATCGCACACGATGAAAAGGCGGTAGGATATATTATTTTTCAAGCGATTGAAGGCGAGGCAGAAATATATTTCTTCGCAGTTAAAAATGAGTTAAGAGGCCAAGGAATTGGCCAAAACTTATTTGAATTTGCGGTTAACGAATTAAAAAAAGAAAAATTCACTAAAATCTCATTAGAAGTTAGAGAATCAAATATGGCAGCGAGAAGGATCTATGAAAACTGTGGATTTAAAAATGTTGGAACTAGAATCAGATACTATACAGACAATATGGAAGATGCAATTATTTATGTATGGGAGGGATAAAACTAGATGATAATTTTAGCAGTAGAGACTAGTTGTGATGAGACGAGTGTGGCTGTAGTAAAAAATGGAAAAGAAGTTTTAAGTAATGTCGTTTTATCGCAAATTGATATTCATAAAGCATTTGGTGGAGTTGTTCCGGAAATTGCGTCAAGAAATCATATTAGATATTTAAATGATGTTTTAGATGAAGCGTTAAAAAAGGCTAATATGACACCAAAAGAAATTGATTTAGTGGCAGTTACCGAAGGTCCAGGATTAATTGGGGCATTATTAATAGGAATTAATGGTGCTAGCGCCTTCGCTTACGCTAATGGAATTCCATTGATTGGCATTAATCATTTACACGGACATATTTATGCTGCATCAATTGACAATGAATTAAAATTTCCAGCATTAATTTTATTAGTCAGTGGTGGACACACTGAATTAATTTATGCTACAGATCATTTTGATTTCGAAGTTATTGGTCAAACTTATGATGATGCTGTTGGTGAAGCCTATGATAAAGTAGCTAGAGTATTAGGATTAAGCTATCCAGGAGGGCCAATAATTGACCGATTAGCTCAAAAAGGAAATCCGGTTCATAAATTTCCCAGACCAGTGATTGATTCAGATGATTTAAACTTTAGTTTTAGCGGACTGAAAAGTTCAGTAATTAACTTCGTTCATAATAATCAACAAAAAGGAGTTGAAGTTGATGTTAAAGATGTCTCGGCTTCATTTCAAGAAGCGGTAGTTGATGTTTTAATCAATAAAACTAAGGAGGCTTTAAAAAAGTATCCAGCTAAACAATTGATAATTGGTGGTGGTGTTGCCGCCAACAAAGGATTAAGAGATCGAGTGTTTAAAGAAATCGATAGTGTGGAAATCATTATTCCAAAGATGGAATATTGTACAGATAATGCGGCAATGATAGGAGCCGCAGCATATCATAAATACAAAAAAGAAGGTGCGCTTCCGAATTATTTATTGGGAGGGTACTCTACCTAGTGTAGGGAGGTATAGGTATGAAATGGTTTTTTAGAGGTTTACTAATCATATTAGGAATTATTATATTAATTCCAATTTTAATGGTAGTTATGTTAATTGATAATTCAAAGGCACCAGTTGATATTTATCGTGATCCGGTCTATGAATCAGTTGATGCTAACTCGGTTTTTGCCGAGGCAATGGATGATTTTCTAGAAGATTCAGAAAATAATGATTTTGCAATTGAATTATCACAAGACAAACTTAATGTTGTTATTTATCAAATTTTAAAAAGCGGAAATGAAAATTATTTAGTAGATGATCAACCACAAAACAAATACCTTTTAGAAGAAGGTGATGGCGCCGTTGGTTTTGGTGTTGTCGGCGTTTGGACTAAAGTTAAAGAAGACAAGTTAACAGTTAAAGCGAGAATTGACTTAACTAAACCAGTGAAGATAGGAACAAGTGTTGAACTTGAATTTAAACTTACTTTTAATGTTAAGGATCATCCAGAATTAATGAAATTAGAATTAACTTCAGCTAAAATTGGAAATCTGCCATTACCAAAGAAACTGGTTAATACTATATTACAAAAGGCCAACATTAGTTTAAAGGATTTAATTGAACCTAATCTAAAAAGGAATGATGTTACCTTTGGTACTTTTGATGAGGAAAAATGGGAAGCGACCATTGATAAAATCAAATTATTAGAGTCAACTTTAGCTGGTAGTGGTCAAGATGCGATGGTTACCATTTTTAAAATGTTAACTTATAATAAATGGTTAGATGTTAAATTTGAAAAATCTAAAGTTAAACTAGCCCTAAAGACAACTGAATTATATTTTAACCATCCGATGGACCATGTTCCTGAGTTACAAAGACTTAGAACCGAAGCTGAAAAAGATGCAATGTTAAAGAGTAAAGGAACAACCTTCCTTCTTTCAGGGTTAAATAGTGGTGATGGAGAATTATATATTAAATTATCGGAATTAGAAATTAATAAATTATTAGATTATTATTTAGCACCACAAGAATTAGAACAAACAATTGAATTTGGTGATAGAAATTATATTTTAAATATTGTGATTCCAACAATCGAAATTTATACCCAAGGCGAATACTTTGAAGGTACTGGACTCCATCTTAATATTAAATTAGAGTTATATGATCAAGCGAGACCAGCCAAGAAATTTATTACAACTATGATGGTTCAACTTCTTCTTGAACACGATGATAACGACTTAACCTTTGGTATTGGAAAATTAAGAGTTGGCGAAAATATGGTATTAACTGAAGAAGAAACGGCAACTTTACTTGAAATGTTCGGAGCTACTGAATTAATTAGTGAAAACATGTTAGTTATTAATAATTTCTTAAATAACTTTGCAAGCCAATATGTTGAACCAAAAGGAGCACCTGAAATTCTTGATAATCACATCAAATTATTTTATCAACAAACATCTTCAGGTGGAGCTGTAGCTGGTATTATGGATACCGTTCGTAATGGTATTTTAGGGGCTTTAGGTAGTGTTAATGTTGATAACGAACAGGTTCAAAATATTATCGAGACTATTAGTGCTACTGCCGCTGGCGAAGTTACTGATGAACAAGTTCAAGACTTACTTAACAGTGTTGATACTAATTTAACTCCAGAAGAAATTTCCGCACTTCAAGACCAATTAGTTGAAGCTTTAGGTACTGATGCGCCAAACGTTGAAGACTTATTAGCGTTGGCTGGTGCTGGTGGTATCCCTGGTGGCGATGGCACCGGTGATGGCACTGGTGGCGGTGAAGGTGAACCGCAACCATAAAATAACAATCATGAAAAGCCAAATCTTTCAAGATTTGGTTTTTTTTGCCGTAATTAAATACCTTTGACCCGATTTTGATAATATGCTATTATAATTTTGAATATATATTTTTGAGGAGGAAATTATGAGCTCTTTTGTTATTGAATTGATTGGTATTTTAGCATCGTTTACCATTTTAGTGGCATTATTAATGCCTAACATTAAACATTTAAGAATTATTAATGGAATTGGTGCAGCTGTGTTCATTTTTTATGGGGTAATTATTGAAAGTTATGCCACAATTATTTTAAGCACGGGATCAGTTTTAGTTAATATTTATTTCTTAGTTAAAATGTTTTTACACAAACCAGTTTTCAAAATTGTTTTAGTTGATAAAAACCACACTCTTCTAGAACAATATTTAAATGTTGGCAGATTAGGAAAATTAAGACCATTTTTAGATAATGATAACTATTTAATTTATTTATTGATAACAGATTTACATATCAGTGGGATTTACGTATTAGAAAAGTCTGATACTAAGTTAAACTTAATTTATAAGGTTACTCCGCAACATAAACGTGATGTCGCACAAGCGACTTACGTTTTAAGAACGTTGAATAAAATTTTAGATTCATACTATAATCAAATTGAAGTGATTACCCCTAATCGAAAAATTGATCGAAAATTTTATACTAAACTAAGATTTGAATTAACAGAAGAAGGAGAATCACTCCATTTCATCAAAAATAGAGAGTATTAAAATTTAAAGTATACATCATATGATTGATATAAAGTTGAGAATAGGTGAAATTAATGCATAATAAAGGGTTATTTATATTTAGAATTGTTTTTATAATAATTGTGACTTTAGCGTTTTTAGCTGAAGTTATTTATTCAAAATATACTCATATTCTATATTATTTAATTCCTTTTTTACTAGCGATAGTTTTAGCTACCGTTGTTCAAACTAAAGTTAAAGATAATTATGGGATGTTATTTTTAAAATATTTCTTATCAGCAATATATTTTATCTCGATGTTTCTTTTAAACTTATTTTTAATTGAATGGACAACATATAACGCATTTACATTACCAGCGTTATATGTGAATAATATATCAATTGTAATAATTACGATATTAACGATTATTGAATGGATTTTAATGTCTAAATCTACATCAATACAAAAAATTAATAGAGAATCATATATCTAACCGATTATTATACCTTTAGTAATTGCAGAAACAGTATTAATTTTTATATTCTACCAAAAGGAGTTTACTCTATTTAAAGGGTGTTAATTTTTTTAGAAATCAGAACAAGGTTATCATTTTTCGTTGAATATTTGTCCTTTTTGTGATAACATTTTTGTATAAACAATAGTCCAAAATAAGAGGTGAATATGTATGAAAAAAATAGAACAAATCAAAAAACTTTTTTATGCGTATTCACCTTTAAAATCTAATCAACAATTGATAAAAGACTATATCAATATTACATATGATTCTATTGATCCAAAATCAAATATTAGAGAATTATATAATGAAATTATTTTTTCGGAATTTTTAAATGAAACCGTCATTAAATCAAATTTTGTTTCTAAATTTTGTTTTAATAAATCACCGAGAAATACCATTACTATTTTTGAATTAAATTCTTTTAACAGTAGAGCGGATATCTGTGTTGTAAATGGTAATAGTGAAGTCTTTGAGATAAAAACAATTTATGATACTTTTTTAAGATTGGATGATCAACTACACGACTATTCTTTATTGTATGATTACATAAATATTATAATCCCTAGAGAGAAAGTTCAAGAGGCGTTAGGGGTGTTACCCGAATATGCTGGTTTAATAATGTATTATAAAAATAGATTAGGAAATATTACTTTTAAAAAAATTAAAAAGCCCTCGATTAATAATGAGATTAGTGCGGTAGCACAATTATCTCAATTAACCAAAAGAGAACTTTTAAAATTAGGTAACTTTTATAATAGAAATCAAACGAATAAGGAACAAATCATTGATGAAATTATAGCTAAATATACACCTTGTGAAATCAATGATATATTCAAATCATACATTAAAAACAAATATCGTGAACAATGGTTATACTTGTATAACAATTATGAAAAAATATATAAACTTGATTATCAATGGTTTTTTAAAAACAATATATCTTATAAATTAGTTTACAAATAATTTTATTTGTAAACTTTTTTCATTTCTGATAAAGTTCTAAGCATTAAAATATATTTCCATGTTGCCCAATTTCCATATTTTCCATATTTTGGGCCAATATGTTTATCAATATATTTGTAAGCTAAACAGTTATTTTCAGGATCTAACATATATTTATATGAAAGCAATTTAGGGAGTATTTTTCTATATCCAAGAAGGCCATCCTCTACAGAAGCATTTACAATGCTAAAAAATTTGTTTTTATTGTAATCATACATTAAAATTAATGCGCAACCCAATCCTCTACCGCCATCACTTGGCAATTCATTTTTTAATCCCAAATAATCTCCAAACCCTGAAAATGAATAGTCCTTATAAACAGTAGCAACTAAATTGTTAATTAAAGAGGTATATTCCTCATTTTCATAATCACCATTATTAAATTTTTCAGATCTAGGTGAATTTAATAATATAGATGTAAATTCAACATCGGCTTCTTTAAAATCATACAGTTGCAAAATGAATGAATCTATATTATTATTGCCGATATCAAACATAAAAAAATCTGTTTTTCTTAATTTTTTTCTTATTAACGGAAAATATTCATCAAAGTATTTGCCTTCAAGACGTATGGCAATGCTTTCTTTTTTTGATTGTAGAACAGTTATATAATGTTCTAATTTTGCGTGATTTAAAATAAAACTTCTTGCTTTTTTGATCGATAAAACTGGTATAGCTTTTGTACTTGCTGTTGTTTCTAAAAGCAAATCTAAATAATTATACGTATCTTCATTTTGGATAGCCAAAGCGAATTTTACATGTTTTATTGTGAAATGTAAAAACTCTCCGTGCTCAAATGTAAAAAAATCAAGAAAGTATTTATCATCTAAATAGTTATCATATTCCTTTATAATAGATGGAATATCCGTTTTTACAGATATGACTTCTATTATTGGAGTAATTGACTTATATTTGAAAAGATAAGAGTTTTCTCTTAAAACTTTATTTTCATACATTCTATTTTTAAATATTGGAAAATACATCAACTACCACCCTTACTTGTTAATTTTGTTCTCAAGTGTTGAAACTTGCCATAAATAGGTTTTCCATATTTTTTATCCATAGTTCTTTCTAAAAATCCGACTATTATATCTGGAATTACCCCCTCGTTATTAGCAAATGTTATAATATCTAAATCACTTATGCTATCTTTTTCTAAAAAACGCTCATAATTTTCCAAATTTATCAAAAAATTTTGTGCAAACCCATTTGATTTTAATTCTCGTACATCATCTTCATATAAAATGTTTTGGTATCCAGGTTTTTTTAGATCCTCACTTAATAAATGATGGATTTCATGGATTAGTGTAAAATAAAAACTGTCTAATTTTTTGTATCTAGATGTCATAAAAATTGCTGGTATTCCTTCGATAACAGTTGTAGCGCCTCTTATTTTTGATGTAGGAACCGCATCCATTAACACGAAGCCAATGCCCAAATGATTTAAAAATTTTCTAATATTTGAAATCATAAAATCAAAATCAGTGGTATAAATTATTTTTTTGAATATTTCCATTGAACCTTTAAGTTTGTTTAAATCAAAAGGCTTAATTTGAGATATCTCATTTTGAATATCAAATTCGAATTCACATAATTTTAACCAAACTAATTGAGCTTTTGGGTTTCCACCGTCGTGAAAAAATAAAGCCTGATTGTTTGTAGCCATTTCATTGGCTTTTTGAAATGAGTCAACTCCCAAGATTTTTAAAGTCTCGTTGGCTTTTTCTTCAAGGGTATAGTTTAACCCCTTAAATAAGTAATCAAACTCATATTCTTTTGATAATGTAAGTAAATCTAACCCTTCAAGTGCTTTTTTTCTTTCTTTGGCTCTTAATATATTTAGTTTATAGTCTCTTTCTAAATCAAGCCAAAATTCCGCTTTTACATCAGGGAAAATTTTTTCCAAATTTAGGGCTATTTCTTCGGTAATTCCCGACTTTCCATTTATAATATTTGATATATGTTTTTCACTAAAATTCAATTTTTCAGCTAGTTCTTTTTGTGTTATTTTACGTTCATTTAAATATTCTTTTAATATTGTTCCTGGTAGAATTATATAATCAACCATACTTACCTCCTTAGTGATAATCAATTATATCTACGATAATTATTTCTGTTATGTCTTCTGGATCGCTTAACTTTTCATCTATGGGTCTGAAAACGATTCTTAAGTTTTTTGAAACAGCAACAGCCCAGTGCCCATCATAAATACCTGTTAGTTTATGACGTCGCGGTGGTGGCTTATGAGAAATTAAAGACAATCTACTCGCAGCATGAAGCTCTGTCATTCTAATTTGAATATTGTTAAATTCATTTGGATAATATTTTTTGATCATTCTTGGATTTTCTAATATTTTTTTTAACTTGTTGCTTGAGTATTTGATTTTCAACATTAACACCTCCAGCGAAATATATCGTCTATATTATATAAAAATGGAAGTATTATGTCAATAGAAAAATAAAATCAACGATATAATTTTAAAAAATTA
This sequence comes from Acholeplasmataceae bacterium, assembly GCA_050953825.1. Lineage (GTDB taxonomy): Bacteria > Bacillota_I > Bacilli_A > Acholeplasmatales > Acholeplasmataceae > DUQW01. Next base: position 293,964 of record JBMNNF010000013.1, read on the forward strand.
TAAAACCAATAAAATAAATTTATATTTAATTTTCAAGATATATATATATATCATTTTCTTATCGTTAATTTTTTAATTTAATTAATGCTTTATAAAGTTAACTCTACTTGTGAAAATATGAATATTATTATATAATATTTTGTGAGGGGCGATAATGTGAAAGACCAATCAAACTTTATTAAAACAATTATGGAAAATGATTTAGAAAGTGGCAAACATACTGAAATTATCACTCGTTTTCCGCCTGAACCAAATGGATATTTACATATAGGACACGCAAGAGCGATTATTATTAATTTTGAACTTGCGAAACACTTTGGAGGTTATACTAACCTTCGTTTTGACGATACAAACCCCGAAAGAGAAGAATTAAAATTTGTTAAATCAATTGAAGCGGATGTCAGATGGCTTGGTTATGAACCAAAAGCTGTTTATTTTGCGTCTGACTATTTTCAAGAAATGTTTGATCGTGCAGTCATACTAATTAAAAAAGGATTAGCATATGTATGTGACTTAACAGCTGAAGAAATTTCAGAATATCGTGGGAATGTCACGACACCAGGTAAAAACTCCCCATATCGTAATCGATCAGTTGAAGAAAATTTAAAATTATTTTATGAAATGAAAGATGGAAAATATCAAGAAGGTGAAAGAGTATTAAGAGCCAAAATTGATATGGCTAGTCCAAATATGAATATGCGTGATCCAGTTATTTACCGGATTAATTATGAAAAACATCATAATACTGGAGATAAATGGGTAATTTATCCGATGTATGATTATGCACATCCACTTGAAGATGCGATCGAAGGAATTACTCACTCATTATGCAGTTTGGAATTTGAAGATCATCGTCCATTATATGATTGGTGTGTTGAACATACTGAAATGCCGAAAGTTCCAAGACAAATTGAATTTGGTAGATTAAATATTGATCGCACCGCGATGTCGAAAAGATATTTAAGAATGTTTGTTGAACAAGGATTGGTTTCGGGTTGGGATGATCCAAGAATGCCAACCATTCAAGGTTTAAGAAGACGAGGTTATACACCAGATGCGATTAGAAACTTTATTTTAGCTTCAGGATTATCTAAGACCAATGGTTCAGCCTCAATTGATATGGTTGAACATTTTGTAAGAGAAGATCTACAAAAAACAACCAATCGTTTAATGGCAGTTAAAAAACCATTAAAAGTAACGATTACTAACTATCCAGAAGGACAAATTGAAGCGTTAGATGTGGTCTTAAATGATGAAATTAGTGACGCTTCAAGAACTATGTATTTTGGAAGACACCTTTATATTGAACAAGACGATTTCGCTTTAGAAAAGCCAAATCGTCAATATCGAAGATTGTATTTAGGTGGTGAAGTTAGATTAATGAACGCCTACTTCATTAAAGCTAACGAGGTTAAATATGATGATAGGGGAAACATCGTTGAAGTACTTGCCACATATGACGTTGAAACTAAGAGTGGTACTAATTTTACTGGTAGAAAACCAAACGGAACTATCCATTTCGTTGAAGCGACTACTGCCGTTAAAGCTGAATTTAGAAGATTTGAACCACTACTAGATGAAAATGAAGAATCAAATGATTATTTAGAAAGATTTAATCATGAATCACTATTTATTGATCACGGATATGTCGAAAATTATTTAAAAGATGTTAAAGTTGAGGAAAAATTTCAATTTATTCGTCAAGGCTTTTATTCAGTAGACTACGATTCAACACCAGAAGAAATTGTCTTTAACCAAGTAGTAGCCTTAAAGAGTTCATATCGACCATAATGGAAAACAAAATATTAGAAAATTTAAATTATGAACAAAGACAAGCGGTCAAATATAATGATGGACCGCTTTTTATCATTGCTGGCGCTGGAACTGGTAAAACGATGACACTGACTTCTAAAGTAGCCTATTTGATTGCTCAAGGAGTATTACCACAAAGCATCTTAACGTTAACATTTACGAATAAAGCCGCAAGAGAAATGAAAGATAGAATTTTAAAATTAGTTGGACCAGCCGCTAATATGTCTTGGATTTCTACATTTCATTCTTTCGGATTAAGATTTTTAAGAAGACATATTAGTATTTTAGAAAACGGAATTGATGAAAGTTTTGTCGTAATTGATGAAGAAGACGCTAAAAAAATCATTAAAGATACGATTAAAGAATTAGAAATTGATGAAAAAGTCTTTCCTTCAACGGCTGATGTTTATAATCAAGTTTCAGCATTAAAAGTAGGTTATGAAAGTTTTTATTTAAAAAACGATGACTTATTTAAAGTCAGAGAACATTATCAAAAATATTTAATTCAAAATAATTTATGTGATTTTGATGATTTGATTTTATATACATTAGACATTTTACAAAAAGAAGAAACAATTAGACAACATTATCAAAAACAATTTGAATATATTTTAATTGATGAATTTCAAGATACTGATCACTTACAATATACAATTTTGAAATTATTATCTGGTGATAAAACAAATAAAAAGATTTGTGTGGTCGGAGATCCAGATCAATCAATCTATTCATTTAGAGGCGCTAGATATGAAAATAATCAAGATTTTATTAATGATTATCAAGCTAAAATCATTACTTTATCTAAAAACTATCGCTCAACTAATCGAATTTTAAATACCGCTAATAAGTTAATTAAAGAAAATCTTTATCGTTATCCAAATTATAGTGAAAAGCATTTAGAAAGTGACCTAGGAACTGGTTATCCACCAGTGTTTAGAAAATTTAGAAGAGATATTGATGAAGTTTTATATGTTGCTGATAAAATTAATGAACTTGTTTCATTTGATGGATACCATCCAAATGAAATTGCGATTTTATATCGCAGTAACTATTTATCAAGGCAATTTGAAGAAACTTTTGTAAGATATCAAATTCCATATGTTATTTATGGTGGCATGTCTTTTTTTCAAAGAAGGGAAATTAAAGATATGTTGGCTTATGTGAGATTAGCTTTAGATTATGGTCAAGATTTTTTCTTAAAACGAATTATTAATGTTCCAAAACGAAAAATTGGTGACATAACTGTTCAAAGATTAGAAGAATATGCCAAATATATTGGCGAGACAATGTTTGAAGCGATTCCATCATTTGATATCGCCCCAACCACTAAAAATGAGTTAGACAATTTTTATAAAATTATCGCTAACTTTAGGACGGCAATTGATAATAATATTGATTTAGCTGATTTAATAGATTTGATCGTGAGTAAGACAGGTTATAAAGATATGTTGTTAGTTGAAGGTGAAAAAGGAATTGACAGGATTCATAATATTTTAGAGTTAAAAGGCATCTTTAAACGTGGCGAATTTTTATATGAAGGGTCAACTAGACAAAAATTAACGCAAATCTTAGATGAAATTTCATTAATGACTGATGCTGATAAAAATGTGGCAACTCAAGATAAAGTAATTTTATCAACATATCATCAAGTTAAGGGATTAGAATTTAAAGCGGTCTTTATGGTGGCGATGGAAGAAAACATTTTTCCTAACCCAAATGCTACATATTCTCAAAGAGAATTAGAAGAAGAAAGAAGAATTGCCTATGTCGGAATCACTCGGGCACAAAGACATTTATTTATAACTCATGCGGAATCAAGATTTCGTTTTGGTAGAAAAGAATATAATCCACCGTCAAGATTTTATTTAGAGGCGGCAGATTCAAGTGGTAGATTGAAATTTAATTTGGGTGGAATTGGTAGTGTTGAAGTTCAAGAAGAATCGCAATTTGAAATTGGCGATAAAGTTGAACATCAAATCTTTGGTGCCGGTAAAATTGTTGCTATTGAAGGAGAAGTTGCAGTTATTGCCTTTTCAGCTGATCACGGAATTAAGAAAATAATTTTAGGACACCCAACTCTTAAAAAAAGTAAATAATTAAATATCACCTACTATAAAATAGAGGTGATCAAGTGGAATTATCAGATGAACAAATTAAAGCGGTAACTTGTCAAGACCGCTTTATTTTTTTACTAGCCGGAGCTGGAAGCGGTAAGACAAGAGTCGTAATTGAAAGGATTAAATATCTAATCAATAAGGGAATTAATCCCAAAGATATTTTGGCGATAACTTTTACTAGAAAAGCTTGTGAGGAGATGCAAACGAGGCTAGATAACGAATTAGTCAATGTCAATACTTTTCATGGGTTTTGTTATAAAGAGTTATTAAATGATGGATTTAATAAACAAATAATTAATCCTGAAAGTTTACCGTTTACTCAAAAAGAGTTGTTAGTTGTTTCTAAATATAAAAACTCTTTACAAGGTGTTAAACGACCATTAATTTTAGATGTATATGAGTCTTATTTAAGGGATAGAAATGCCATTGATTTTGACGATATCATGATGGTTTTTCTAGACCGATATCAAAACAAGAAATTTGAATACCAATATATTTTTGTTGATGAATTTCAAGATACTAATAACTTACAATATCAAATTCTAAAAACCCTAATTGCTGATAAAACTAACATCTTTGCGGTCGGAGATCCTGATCAGTCGATTTATCGTTTTCGGGGAGCAAATTCTGAAATTATTGAAAAATATTTAAAAAAATTTAAAGCTACATTATTAACCTTAGGCAACAATTACCGATCTCATACCAAAATTATTGATGAAGCTAATCATGTTATTAGAAAAAATAGGTACCGAATTAAAAAACAATTAGTTGCCAACAAAGAAGATGAAGGATCCTTAAAAATATATTCTTTTAATAGTCAAAGTGATGAAGCTGATTTCATTATTTTTAAAATTAAAGAATTATTAAAAAATGGATATTTATTAAAAGATATCGCTGTCATTTATCGAAATCATAGTCGGGCAACTACCTTCAAAAAGAAATATTTTGATAATTATTTAATTTCAGTTGAACCAAATATTTCGATGTTGTCGTGTCATGAATCGAAAGGCTTAGAATTTAAGATAGTCTTTATTATAGGTTTAGAAGAAGGGTTATTTCCATCGGTTTATGACAATATGATTTCAGAAATTGAAGAGGAACGAAGACTATTCTTCGTTGCCATCACGAGAGCGATGGAAAGATTGTATATTACTTATTCAAAAAAAGACGAGTTTGGAATCATTAAAAAACCATCACGTTTTTTAGTGGAATTAAACCGTGAAATCGAGGAAATATCATATGGTATATGATATAATATTTTTGGTGGTATTATGGATGTATTAAAAAGAATTAAAGAACTTACAAAAATCATAAATCAAGCCAATATTGACTATCATACATATGATAATCCGACAATATCTGATTATCAGTATGATATGTTTTTAAAGGAATTAATTGAACTCGAATTACAATATCCAGAACACAAACAACTAAACTCACCAACTGATAAAGTTGGAGGAGTTATTTTAGATCGTTTTCAAAAAGTAACTCATGATATTCCGATGACATCATTAGCTAATGCGTTTGATTTTCAAGAATTAGAGGATTTTTATAATAGAGTTAATAAAGAAATTAATAATTTTGAATTAATTTCAGAATTAAAAATTGATGGATTAGCGATCAGTTTAATTTATGAAAATGGTAATTTCTTAAAAGCCGTTACCCGTGGTGATGGTCAAATTGGGGAAGATGTTACCGCTAATGTTAAAACGATTAAATCACTACCATTAACGTTAACGAAACCAGTTAACATTACTGTTAGAGGAGAAATCTTTTTACCATATCCAAGTTTTGAAAAATTAAATCTAGAAAGAGAAAAAGACGGATTACCTCTATTTGCTAACCCAAGAAATGCGGCTAGTGGAACGATTAGACAACTAGACTCGACAATTGTTAGTAAAAGAGGGTTAGATATTTTCTTATATACCATCGCTAACAGTGAGGATTTTGAAATTAATACTCAATATGAAGCTCTAGAGTTGTTACACAAATTAGGGTTTAAAGTTAATAAAAATTACAAGTTATCAAATTCATTTGATAAATTAATTGATAATATTAAACATTTTGATGACATCAGAAAAAATTTAAACTATGCTACTGATGGTGTCGTGGTTAAAGTAAATGATTTTGATTATCAAAAAGAATTAGGTTTTACTGCTAGACACCCAAAGTGGGCTACTGCGTATAAGTTTAGTCCGGAAGTTGTTGAAACGAAATTATTAAAAATTACTTTTCAAGTTGGTAGAACTGGAGTTATCACGCCAGTAGCTAACTTAGAGACAGTTGAAGTAAGTGGCTCTAATGTTTCGCGAGCGACACTCCATAATGAAGGTTTTATTAGAGATCGCGATATTAGAGAAGGTGATTATGTTTATTTACAAAAAGCAGGAGAAATTATTCCGGAAATAATTTCAGTTAATATGGATAAAAGGGAAAATCAACAACCATTTAAAATGATTACTAATTGTCCTGATTGTAATAGCGTTTTGGAAAAGAAAGAATCAGATGCTGATCATTTTTGCATAAATCCTAATTGCCCGTCACGCAATATTAATCAAATCATCCATTTTGCCAGTAGAAACGCTATGAATATTGATACCTTAGGTGAAAGAGTTGTTGAGACTTTCCACGGATTGGGATATTTAAATAATATTATTGATATTTACCACTTAAAAAATCATTATCATGAGTTAATTGAATTACCTGGATTTGGTAAAAGATCAATTGATAAATTATTAGAAGCGATAGAAAACAGCAAGAATATGCCTTTTGCCAAATTATTTTTTGGGTTAGGGATTAAAAATGTGGGAGCTAAAGTTGCCCAAATAATCGTTGATGAATTATCCGATATTGATACGATTATGAATGCCACTTTAGATGAGTTAACTAATATTTTTGAAATTGGAGATGTCATTGCTGAAAGTGTAATTAATTATTTTAAAGATCCTAACAATTTGGAAATAATTAAATATTTTAAAGATAATGGATTTATCTTGGCTCAAGAAAAAATCGAAAAATCAAGTGATCATTATTTTTCTGGTAAGACAGTAGTCTTAACCGGAAAACTAGAACAATTTTCAAGAGAAGAATTAAGTGAAAAGTTAGTTTTATTAGGTGCGAACGTTTCATCTTCTGTTAGTAAAAAAACCGATATCGTAATTGCTGGTGAGGCAGCGGGATCAAAACTAACAAAAGCCAACGAATTAAATATTAAAATATTAACTGAAAATGAACTACTGGAGATTTTAAATGAAAAATAAAGATGTTATTAGAATTATTGGGGCTAAAGAAAATAATTTAAAAGATATTAGTCTTGATATCCCTAAAAACCAATTTATCGTAATGACAGGACTTTCTGGAAGCGGAAAGTCTTCTTTAGCATTTGATACGCTTTATCAAGAGGGTCAAAGACGATATGTTGAATCATTAAGTGCTTATGCAAGGCAGTTTTTAGGTAGTTTTGAAAAGCCAAAAGTTGATTCGATTGAGGGATTATCACCATCAATTAGTATTGACCAAAGAACAACTTCACAAAACCCGAGGTCAACAGTTGGAACGGTTACTGAAATATATGACTTTTATCGTTTGATCTATGCTAAGATTGGGGTTCCGTATTGTCCTAATTCAAATAAACCACTTACTAAACAAACAATTCAAGAGATGACTGATATTACTTTAAATAATAGTCAAGACCGTGATCGAATTATCGTAATGGCTCCGGTTGTTATTAGGCAAAAAGGAACCCATGTTAATTTAATTGAACGATTTATGAAAGAGGGATTTAATCGAGCGATTATTGATGATGAAGAATATTTGTTAGAAGAAGCGCCAGCGCTTGATCGTAATAAAAATCACTCAATATCCATTGTTGTTGACCGTTTAGTGAAAAATGATGAAGTGAAATCAAGATTATATGAATCGCTAGAATTAGCAACTCATATCGCTGATGGAAAAGCGATAGTTAAGATTAATGATAACTATCGTTTCTTTAATGAAAAATACGCTTGTGAAGACGAGTCATTTGTTATTCCAGAATTAGAAACGAGATTATTTTCATTTAACACGCCACTTGGGGCGTGTCCGTCTTGTAATGGATTAGGAGCTAAATTAAAGATGGATTTAGATTTAGTGTTAGATCCTGAAAAATCGATTGTTAATGGCGGATTTATTCCGTATAAAAATACTGAAGATGACAATTTAAATATTCAAGAACTAGAACAAGTTGCCAAACATTATCAAATTGATATTTTAAAACCAGTGAAAGAATTAACTAAAAAAGAATTAGATATCTTTTTATATGGTTCGAAAGAAGAAATTAGTTTTATGTTAATTTCAAGTTCAGGAAGAGTTCATAGTCGTGTCGAAAAGTTTGAAGGATTAATTAACCATTTAGAAAGAAGACACCGCGAAACTACTAGTGATTGGATTAGAGATTGGTTAGAAGGGTTTATGCGTGAAATTGATTGTGAAGTGTGTGGTGGGAAGCGATTAAACCCGGCAGCACTATCGGTTAGAGTTGGGGGAATTAATATTCATGAACTAACAACATATTCAGTAGATCAATCGCTTGCATTTTTTAGAAATTTAGAATTAACTAAAACTGAAAGAGAAATTGCTAAATTAGCATTAGATGAAATCAATATGAGACTTCAATTTTTACAAGATGTTGGTTTAGGGTATCTAACTTTATCAAGAAGAGCTGGTACTTTATCGGGAGGAGAAGCTCAAAGAATCAGACTAGCAACGCAAATTGGATCAAAATTAAGTGGGGTATTATACGTATTAGATGAACCATCAATTGGACTTCATCAACGAGATAATATTCGCTTAATTAAAGCTTTAAAAGAAATGAGAGATTTAGGTAACACTTTGGTTGTCGTAGAACATGATCATGAAACGATGTTAAGTGCCGACCATTTAATTGATATCGGTCCAGGAGCTGGTGAAGCTGGTGGTTATATTGTTGCCCAAGGTACTCCTGAGGAAGTAATGGCTAATCCGAATAGTATTACTGGAAGATATTTATCTGGTAAAGAATGTATTGAAGTGCCTAAAACTAGAAGAAAAAGAAATGGTCAGTATATTAATATTAAAGGGGCAGCGGAAAACAATTTGAAAGATTTAGATGTTGATATTCCATTAGGAGTATTAACTGTGGTTAGTGGTGTTTCTGGAAGTGGTAAGTCAACTTTAGTTAATTCAATATTACTTAATGGATTACGACAAAAATATTATAAAAGTAAAGTCAAACCAGGAAAACACAGAAGTTTAGATGATCACGGTTTAATTAATAAAGTAGTGGAAATATCACAATCACCAATTGGTCGAACACCGCGTAGTAATCCGGTTACTTACACTGGAGTTTTTGATGATATTCGCGATGTATTCGCCATGACCAAAGAAGCTCAAGTTAGGGGATACAAAAAAGGAAGATTTTCATTTAATGTTAAAGGCGGAAGGTGTGAAACTTGTCAAGGTGATGGTGTTAAAAGGATTACGATGCACTTCTTACCAGATGTTTATGTCAAATGTGAAGTATGCCAAGGCAAGCGCTATAATCGAGAAACCCTTCAAATTAAATATCGTGGTAAAACGATTAGTGATATTTTAGAAATGACGGTTGATGATGCCGTTGAATTTTTCAAAAATCATCGTAAGATTCATGATAAATTATTAACAATGAAAAATGTTGGGTTAGGTTATATCCATTTAGGACAACCAGCGCCCACATTATCTGGCGGTGAAGCTCAAAGAGTTAAATTAGCAAGTGAACTTCAGAAGCGAATTACTCCTGAAACGATCTTTATTTTAGATGAACCAACAACGGGATTACATACTGATGATGTTAAAAGATTATTAAAAGTGCTTCATACTATCGTTGATCAAGGAGCGACTATGGTAGTTATTGAACATAATTTAGATGTCATTAAATCAGCTGATTATATAATAGATTTAGGACCTGAAGGTGGAGATAAAGGTGGTACGATTATTGCCACAGGAACACCTGAAGAAATTGCTAATGTTAAAGAGAGTTATACTGGCCAATATTTAAAACCATTATTAAAGTAAAATCAAGCCGACGCTCGTCGGCTTTTTTTAATGATAACATATCGTGATATGTTATAATAGTTTTGAGATAAAGAATTATGGAAGAAAGAGAAAAACAACAAAAAATCAAAGAAGCAGAACAAACCATTAAAAAAACCAAGAAAGAAATTAGAGCGTTTAAGCTCAAATTTGCCACGGCCATTGGTTATTTTCGTCATAGTAATATCTTGTTAAATGCGTTAGTAACCGTATTTATCTCGGTTTTAGCTGGGATTGTTACGATTGGTTTATCTAATACAGCTATTCCTTTAATTGAAGGAAATTATGCGCATATTATTTATTTGCTCATGATTTTTTCAGTTTTAGAATTAGTGACGAGGTACTTATTTTTCATATTTTTCTATAAGGCAATTATCAGACTTAAGGGAGTTTTGTTGTTTCCATATAACATAATTTACCTTTATCTTCTTGAAGCATATCTTGATGTAGAATTTAAGAATTTTTTCACTGTATTTGGTTTTGTATTATTATTTAGTTTGATTAGAAGTGGTATTTTATACATATTAGATAGACTTAAAGGAAATTTTTCTAATGAGGTGGAACGATGAAAAAGAAATTAAGAATCAGAAAAATGGTTATGGATTGTGATTTGGAAGTTTTAGCCGGTCATAAGGGATTAGATGGATCAATTGAAGTTGAAATGATTTCACGCCCAGGTTTTGAAATTATGGGCAATTTTGAATTCTCTGATTCACAAAGATTAATGATTATTGGGGTTCAAGAATCAAATTATTTAAATAGTCGTGATCCGGAGACAAGAGAAAGAATTGTTAAAAGTTTATTTGATTTTAAACCACCTGTAATCGTTTTTCCAGTTAATAAAGAAGTTGAAAAAGTTATTGATCTTTTTAAAAATTATGGTGATGAATACAATATACCAATTTTAAGAAGTGAACTAAACACAACCCCACTTAATTCAATGTTATATGTATATTTGCACCGTGAATTATCAGAAACAATTGGTGTTCATGGAGTTTTAATGGATATTCACGGTATGGGAACTTTAATTATTGGTGCTAGTGGCATTGGTAAGAGTGAAACTGCCCTTGAATTAATTAAAAGAGGACATATTTTAGTTTCGGATGACTTAGTTGAAATTTATGAATCAACTGCTGGAAGTTTAGTCGGGACAGCACCAAGAATTTTAAGACGTTATCTTGAAATTAGAGGAATTGGTATTGTTGATGTAATTACGATGTTTGGTAGTGGTTCTTACCGCGAGCGCAAGCGAGTTCATATTGTAGTCGAATTAGAAAATTGGAAAAAAGATAAAGAATATGATCGTTTAGGTATTAATACTGAAACGATTAGATATTTTAATACCGATATACCAAAAGTAACGATTCCGATTCTACCTGGTAGAAACGTAGCAACATTAGTTGAAAGTGCAGCGATGAATGAAAAACTAAAAGAAATGGGTTACAATGCTGCAGTAACCTTTACGCAAAACGTGTCAGCGTTAGCGAAAAGGGAGTTTGATGATGAGTAAAAATAAGAAAAAGAATAAAAAGCAACCAAAAAAAGTAGGTCCTATCAGAGAAAAAATTGAACAATTCAAAGAAACTAAAGTTGGCGCATTTATTGCCAAGTTTCCCGAAGTTGTCGTAGGACCATTAATGCTATTATGGGTATTTATTTTAATTGTTATCGCCACTAATGGGTTAGGAATAATTAAAAGTACCAGTGCGATTACTATTGGCTCAATTCATATTAAGTGGTATGCTGTATTTATTTTAACTGGGATTGTATTTGCGGCTATTTATGGCTATTATGAATACCCTAAATTGGGAATTTCAAGAGATACCCTAACGGATGGATTATTAATTATTGTTCCACTGTCAATTCTTGGAGCGAGATTATTTTATGTGATTTTTGATCCAAAAGGAAGTTACAAAAATTTTATTGATGTCATTAATTTAACTGATGGTGGTCTTGCAATTGCTGGTGGCATTATTGTTGCCGTGGTTTCAGTAATTGTCTTTGCCAAAATTAAAAAGATTAACCCATTTTATTTCTTTGATGTGTTAGCGATTGGATTATTAATCGGTCAAATTATTGGAAGATGGGGCAACTTTATTAATCATGAAGCGCACGGACCAGCAGTAGAAAACAGTTGGATTTTCCACAATTTAGTTCCTAAATTTGTTAAAGAAAATATGGTAATTGGTGGAACGACTTATCACCCAACTTTTTTATACGAAAGTTTTCTTAACTTTGTTTTTGTGGTTTTCTTAATCGTAATTAGAAAGTTTAAAGTTTTTAAAGTTGGAGATTCAATTGGTCTATACCTAATTTATTATGGATTAATTAGAGGTATCGTCATTGAACCTTTAAGAACCGATCCACTATATATTGGATCATTAAAAGTTAATATTTGGCTACCAGTAACCGTGTTCGCCGTTGGTGGATTAATTTATTTAATTTTAAAAAATGTACTAGCTAAAAAATTACCTTATTATTGCGATTTAGCAATTACCGATAATCTATATTTAAAAGGGTTAGAAGGTAAAGAGTATAAAAAGAAACAAAAAGAAGCCAGAAAAAAAGAAAGACAAAAAAGAATTAAAGCTGAACAAGAAAGATATCAAGTTTCTGAAGAAGAAATAATCGAAGAACTTAATAAAATGGAACAAAAAAGAAAGAAAAATGATAAAAAATGATAAAAGGCGTTTTATTCGATTTAGATGGAACTTTAATCGATAGTGCACCGTCGATATTAAGATGTTTTGATATTACTTTTAGAGATTTGTTTCCTGAAGTTACTTTAACTGAAGAAGAACGATTATCATTTTTAGGTCCGACTTTAGTTCAAACTTTTAGTAGGTATACGGATGATATGAATTATGTTCAAAAAGCTTTTGACTACTATGTCAAACATAGTCAGGTTGAACATGATAATGATTTAATTGGAGCATTTCCTAATGCAGCTAAAACCTTAAAATTATTAAAAGATAGCGGATATAAAATTGGAATTGTTACCTCAAAGAAAAACAACATGGCGAGAAGGGGTATGGCCAATAATGATTTATTGGAATATGTTGATGTTTTAGTTGGCTTTGATGATATTAAGCATCATAAGCCAAGACCAGATTCACTTTTGAAAGCTGCTGAATTGTTAAATTTAAAAGTTGAAGAATTAATGTATGTTGGAGATCATGCCAATGATATTTTAGCGGCTCAAGCTTGTAATATGATAAGCGTGGGAGTTGAATTTAGTTACAATCTTGATAAAATAAAATTACACAATCCGGATTACATAATTAAGGATTTGTTAGAATTATTAGATATAGTTAAGGAGAAATAAAATTATGTATGATTTAATTATTGTTGGTGCTGGTGCTGCCGGAATGACAGCTAGCATTTATGCTAAAAGAGCCAATTTAAATTTATTAGTTATTGAAAATAATGCACCAGGTGGTCAAATGGTAACTACCGGCGATATTGAAAATTATCCAGGCGTTGGGAAAATGACTGGACCAGAATTATCAATGGCAATGTTTAATCACGCTATGGAATTAGGTGTTGATTTTGAGTTTGAAACTGTTAAAAAAGTTGAAATAAAAGATCAAGTTAAAGTTGTTTTATTAGAAGATGGCACTAAACTTGAAACTAAAGCTTTACTAATTGCGACAGGAGCGAATCCAAGACGATTAGGAGTTCCAGGTGAAGATAAGTTTGCTGGTCGTGGCATTAGTTGGTGTGCCATTTGTGATGGCGCATTTTATAAAAATCGGAAAGTTGTTTTTGTTGGCGGCGGTAATAGTGCTGTTGACGAAGCACTAACAATGGCTAATGTCGCAACTGAGATTGAAGTTGTGCAAAATTTAGATAAATTAACGGCTGATCCAGTTTCGGTTGAAAGATTACTGCAACAACCAAATGTTAAAGTTCACTACAATTCAGTAGTTAAAGAATTTATCGGCGATAACGAGTTAGAAGCCGTTAAAATTGTCGATAATCACGGAAAAGAATCAATTATTAAAACCGATGGAGTCTTTGAATACGTTGGTTTGAAACCATCAACTGACGTCATTAAAAACTTAGGTATTACTGATAAATGGGGTTATATTGAAACTGATGAAAAACTAGCAACCAAATTACTTGGAGTTTTTGCTGCAGGTGATGTTAGAGTTAAAAATGTTAGACAAATTGTTACCGCAACTAGCGATGGTGCAGTTGCCGTTCAATCAATCTTAAAGTATTTAGAAGGTTGGAGATAAAATTTGAGTTTTGCGAAAACAGTCAAAAAAGAAATGACTTCAATTCCGGTAAATCAAAGTGAAATGTTAGCTGAAATTTCGGCATTTTTTCACTTGAGTTGTGAAATAGATGAAGAAAGTGAACCACCTTCAATTACTTATAAATCGAAAAATGCGACAGTCGCCATTAGATTTTTAAAATTATTACGTTCACTTTACCCTTCAAGTGTGAAGTTAGATATTAAAGATGAAAAAGTCTTACAATATCGGAAATCCATTAATCTTAAAATTTTATCACCAATTAAAGAAATCATCAGTGAACACGGTATTGATCAAAAAGAAGATAACAGAGAATTATTAGTTAACACACCTGAAACCAAACAAGCTTATCTCAGGGCCGCATTTTTAATTTCAGGATCAATTAATGACCCAAGTACTTCTAATTATCATTTAGAAATTTACGCTAAAGATCCGAATGATATATTGTTTATCCAATCACTAATGAATTACTTTAATTTAAATGCTAAAATTATTAAAAGAAGAAATGGTTTTATCGCTTATTTAAAAGATTCTGAACAAATTTCTAATTTCTTAATTTTAACTAAAGCTCAAAACTCGTTATTTAAATTTGAAGATGTTAGAATTCAAAGAGACTTTAATAATTCAATTAACCGCATCATTAATATGGAAGTAGCGAACGAACAAAAAGTAATTGCTTCATCCGAAAGACAATTAGATGATATTCGATATATTCAAAAACACTTGACATTAAATGTGTTAAACGATAAATTAAAAGAGGCAGCAATTTTACGATTAGAAAATCCAACATTAAGCTTATCTGAATTAGAAACGGCTTATTTAGAAAAATATAATAAAAAAATTTCACGATCTGGACTGAATCACCGATTCATTAAGATCAGAGAAATTCGTCTAGAAGACGAGGAGAGAGGATAAAAATGGAAAATCAAAGAGAAACTGTTGACGCTCAATATGTTGAGCCAGTCAAAAAACCAATGAGTATTAAAAAGATTAATGCGATTAAAAGTTTGTTAGTATCAACATATTCAGTAATTATTACTGTCGTTTATGTTATGTTAGGACTATTTGTGGCCTGGCATCCATGGTGGTTAATTTTTTTAACCATTCCGATTTATGCATCTTTAGTTGAAGCTATTTTAAGAAAAAGACCAGGACTATTTTCAATTGAAATGGTAGCGGTGTCCGTTTATGTCACTTTAGGTTTTCTTTTAGATAAATGGCATCCAACCTGGGTCATTTTATTAGTGATTCCGGTATACCGTTCAACTCTATCAGCATTTAGAAAGATAAAATATATTAGAGAAAACGACTAAAATTGTATTAAAAACTTAAAAATAGTATAATAAGACAGAATGGAAGTTGATAATATGCAAAAAAATAAAAAACAAAGTGAAACGAAAAAGCCAGTTCCACCTTCAAAATCAGGAGTTAGACGTGGTGAAAAAGAAGAATCTAAAGTTGGTAAAATCTTAACTACAGTTGGAGTAAGTGTTTTAGTAGCTTTAGTATTTGCCTTGGTGATTGCGTTAATCGTTGTCAGTGTAGCCAATAAAAAACCAAAAGAAAGCCCATTTATTGATGAAATTCATGTTAATTATCAAGAGGTTAGTGATGTAATTAATCATCAACTAGTAGCATTAAATGAAAAAGAAAGTTCAAGGAAAGCTTTTAATGAATTAACTAAACCTAAATCATTTATTATCTTCTACCGTGATGAAGATTTAAAAAATGAAGAATTTGTTGAAGCGGCTTTAGCTTTAAAATCAGATAGTGTTGGCGTTGTCTTTTATAATTTAACGAATAATCCTGAAATTTTAGGGGAATCAGATGCTGTCTTAAATAAAATTGAGTTTTCTGATCCTAAATTATTACCATTTGTAATTGAAATTACCGAATCTCAATATACATTTAGATTTATTGGTGAGATGGAAAACGTTCTAGCTGCAATTAGAAAATAAATTTTTAAAGCCGGTTGACCGGCTTTTAGTTTGCCTAGTTTTATTGAATTTATACCATTGAAATGGTATAATTATACAAAAGTTTGATTTTTATTAGAAAGGTTTTGATTATATGAACGAACAAGTTTTAAGAGAAGTAAGTGAATCATTAAAGATTAGCTTAAAACAAATTAATACCGTATTAACTTTATTAGATGAAGGTAATACGATTCCGTTTATTGCTAGATATCGTAAAGAAGCGACTGGCGGTTTAGATGAAGAACAAATTAACGCGATCCATAAAGAATGGGAATATGCTAATAATTTATATAACCGTAAAGAAGATGTAATTCGACTAATTGATGAAAGAGGGATGTTAACTCCAGAATTAAAAGAAGCGATTTTAAAAGCTGAAAAATTAGTTGATGTTGAAGACTTATATCGTCCTTATAAAGAAAAGAAGAAAACTAAAGCGACTGAAGCGATTGCGAAAGGTTTAGAACCACTCGCTGAGTGGTTGTTAACTTTCCCAATGACTGATGTCGTTGAAGAAGCTAAAAAATATATTACTGAAGAAGTGCCAACTACCGATGAGGCAATTGAAGGAGCTAAATTTATTATCGCTGAACGAATTAGTGATGAAGCTGATTATCGTAAAGTTTTAAGAGATATGCTAAGAGATTATGGTGAAGTTGTCTCAACCCTTAGAAAAAATGCGGAAGATGAAAGAAAAACTTATGAAAATTATTATGATTATCGTGAACCAGTTAATAAAATCAGACCACATCGTACCTTAGCGATTAATCGTGCTGAAAAAGAAAAAGTAGTTAATGTTAAAATTGATATTGAACGGTCAATGATGATTGATTATTTAGAAAGACAAGTTATTAAAAAAGATAAATCAACAGCGACTCGTTATCTTAAAGAGGCAGTTGATGATTCATTAAAACGATTAATCTTTCCAAGTTTAGAACGTGAAATTCGTTCTGAATTAACTGAAGCTGGTGAAGATCAAGCGATTGATATTTTCTCAATGAACTTACATAATCTATTACTACAACCACCACTTCAAGGAAGAGTTATTCTTGGAGTGGACCCAGCATATCGAACTGGTTGTAAGTTAGCGGTAGTTGATGAACAAGGAAAAGTTTTAGCAGTTGATACAATTTACCCACATATTTTTGGTGAACAGAGAAGAATGGAAGCCGCAAGAAAAGTCTTCCAATTAGTAACTAAATATAAAGTTGAATTGATCGCAATTGGTAATGGTACCGCTTCAAGAGAAACTGAAGAGTTTATCGCTGACGTTATTAAAGCGACTAATTTAAAAGCCCAATATGTTATTGTTAATGAAGCTGGAGCTTCGGTATACTCAGCTAGTGATCTAGCACGAGAAGAATTTCCAGATTTAGAGGTGGAACAACGTTCAGCGGCATCAATTGCCAGAAGACTACAAGATCCATTATCTGAATTAGTTAAGATTGATCCAAAATCAATCGGTGTTGGGCAATATCAACACGATGTTACTCCTAAGAAATTAAATGATCAATTAAACTTCGTTGTTACTCAAGCGGTTAACTCAGTGGGAGTTGATGTGAATACCGCCTCAAAAGCACTATTAGTTTATGTCTCAGGATTAACTAAACGTACAGCTGATAGTATTGTTGAAAGAAGAAATAAATTAGGTAGATATAACTCGCGTGAAGAATTGTTAGATGTCCCTTACTTAGGCGAAAAATCATATGAACAAGCGGTTGGATTTTTAAGAATTAGAGATGGTGAAGAAGCGTTAGATATGACATCAATTCACCCTGAAAGTTATGAAGTTGCCAAACAAATTATGAAACGGTTTAATATTACTGGCGATATGTTTGGTAAACCAGAAATTGAACTATTTCTTCACAATGTAAATCGTAATGATCTAGCAAGAGAATTAAATGTCGATCGTTATACTTTAGATGACATTATTGATTCTTTTGTTGCCCCATTACGGGACCCACGTGATGAGTTCCCACAACCAATTTTAAAATCAGGAGTTTTAACACTTGATGATTTGCACGAAGGTATGGAACTTGAAGGTACTGTTAGAAACGTAGTTGACTTTGGAGCGTTTATTGATGTTGGGTTACATGAAGATGGATTATTACATATTTCGAAAATGAGAAAATCATATGTCAAACATCCATCTGATGTTGTCTCGGTTGGTGATATCGTTAAAGTGTATGTCTTAAGTGTTGATAAACAGAGACAGAAAGTCGCTCTGACAATGATTAAAAATTGACAAAAGAATTAAAATAAGTTATCATATATAGGCGCATGTATGGCGCCTAGATGGAGGAATACTCAAGAGGCCGAAGAGGACGCACTGCTAACGCGTTAGACTGGGAGACCGGTGCGAGGGTTCAAATCCCTCTTCCTCCGCCAGTAAAAAAGCATTCAAAAAGGAGCGAATTTCGCTCCTTTTTTCACTGAATAGTAAATTATATTTTAGATCTTAAATCTTTTATTCCGAACAAGATTGAGGCTAATTGATAGAATATAATAAATGCTGATAATAAAAGTAAGCTAGATACCGGAACTTCGTGTTTTGACTTTAAAACATATGCGAAAATAAAGATAATAAGCGAGATGAACATTAAGGCGATACTAATTATCGTATTAAGAAGTGAAGCGACTCTAATCGAAGCGAGAGTTTCTCTACTAGCTCCATGTTTTTTAAGTAGAATATAAATATTGAGAAATAGTGACATAATTAAACTAAACTGGATAAAATAGACTATAAAGTTTAAACCAACTACTCCATACATCACAATTTTCATATCACTTTCCATTCCATCAACAATTTCACTTAAACTACCTAATAATGAGACGATTTCGAAAGCCTCGTTTAGCATGGCAATAGTAGTTTTTATAATGTAAGTAAGGAAACTTAATAATACGATTAAAATAATAATACTAAATAGTTTCCAAATAATTTCACCAGCATTGCAAAAATAAACTGATTCATTATTATCAACTTCTAAAGTTGAATTTTGATTTCGCGCTTTTTCTACAGTAGTCAATTCTTTTTCTAACTGATTATAATTAGCAATTGCCCGTTTGATTTCTTCTTTAGAAGCCTGTCTATCAAAAATAATCTCTCTTTGTATATCTAACTGCATATGGATATTAGCATCAATTTCATCCATAATTGGCCTAGAAATCGCTGCCCTTGTTGATATGATTTTTGAATTAAATTTTTTTGATACAATATTAAGAACAAGAGAAACTATTCCGAAAATTATACCGAGAATTGCAATATTGAATGAATCAACTTCAATCGAAATTGATGTTCCATCTGGTGGCGATATGGCATAAATTAAAGTAACAATGAAGGCGATTAAATAAAGTGCCAAGAGAAGTATAACTAAAAACATAGCCATAGTTCTAAATATTTTTTTAGTTTGATATCTTAATTTAAAACGAGCCGCTATTTCAAAAAGCAATCCTAAAACCATCAAAAATATCGCTACCGCTACTAAAATAATAACCATTTGACTACGGTCATTTCTAATTGCTCTCGTCAATTGAGCTGAAAGAAAAAATAATATCAAAACGTATGTCGCGATACCAAATCCAAAAGCGGCACTACTTATTCGTTTCTCTTTTCTTAGCATAAAATCATCAACTCCTTTACTAATCATTGTAATAATCATTTTTAAAATTGTCAAGGCTTTCCAAAATTACCAATAAAAAAACCACCAAAATCAATTTGGTGGTGTTAAAATTAAATTTGCAATACTTAAAGTTTTTTAAAAAATATGTATACCAAACTCCTTTAAATAATCGATAAAATATGTATAGTCACATGGTATAATGAAAGTGGACTCAAAAAATCAAGGAAGGAAAATTAAAATATGATTAAAATAATTAAAGTAGGAAAATTAAACAATAGTTATGAAAAGTATCATATTCTGGAAGATAATCATTTAATCGGACATTTTGTGGCATACGATAATAAATATCACTCTAACAACAAATATATTTCTCCACTTAATGAAACATTTAATACTCTAAATGATGAGCAATATATAAAAGCGGTTAAAGATTATTTTAATCAACCACTACAAGTAGTAGTTGATTCAAAAGAAAAAGAAATAATTAAAAAACTTAAAGAACTAGGTTTTTCATTAAAAAGAGAAACTTTTGAAAGAACTTATTATAAAAAAGATTTTATCTTAAAAAATATCGGACTTATTGAAATAGAGTTTTATGATAAAGGAAGTTTAGAATACGAAAAAGCTGCCAACATAGCTTATGAACATTATTTAAAGACACACAAAAAAGTTAATCCATATACTGGAACATTAGAAGATTTTCTTGAAATACTGCCGGAACAAGTTATTTGTCAAACTCATAAAAATAAAATTATCAATCTTTCTTTTGTTGACAACAATGAGTTCTGTTATTGGGCTAGTAATGAAAGAAAAAGTTTTGAAACATTCGCCTATACATTAATCGTTTATATGTTTAGTCGCCATGATATGATTGAATTGGAAGTTGATTCAACTGATTATATAGCACGTCAAATAAAAGCGATGTTTCATGATAATAATAAAGATTCAATTAAAACATTTATTTTTGAATAAAAAAAGGATGATTATTTGTGGATGAACAACTACGACAATTACTTATTTTTATTGGGGTGATTCTCATAGGACAAGTTGGCTTAAAACTATGGTCTCTTTTTAGTATTCCATTTCACAAATTTAATAAAGATAAGTTTTCTAACCAACACGGTCTTGATGAGTTATATTTTATCATATACGGCTTGTTGTATTTTTTTCATTTAGGAGTAGTTTACGTCACATTATCCATTACGTATAAAATTGGTTATTATATATTTATCATATTAGTTCTAAATATTACTTTAACCATTTTAATTTATCAAAAAATTAATCCTGAGTTAACGCAAATCGTCAGTCATGAAAAGGTTATTTTAGAATCAAAAAACTTATATAAAAATGAAAATAAGAAGTGGGTTTATGTTCATTATTTTTTGAATACGTTTTATCAAATATCAATAGTTGTTAATAGTATCGTGGCGATAACGGTGTATGTCCTTCTTATTTCATAATAATGATTAAAGAGTTACTATGGTACTCTTTTTTAATAATGAAATTTTTAGTAGTTTCAAGTATAATATTTACGCAACAAATTGTTGCGTGACATTATTAACGAGCGGTGCTACAATATAGGTGAGGACAGATAAATGATTGATTCTTATGAAGTTGGAAGAAAAATTTCATCACTTAGACTAAATCACAATATGACTCAAGAAGAGTTAGCCGAAAAGCTTTATGTGACGCGTCAAGCTTTATCGAGGTGGGAGCGTGGCCAAGCAGTTCCACCGGTTGAGATAGTCGTTGAATTGGGACGTATTTTTCATGTTTCTTTTGATGAGATTTTATGTCTAAACGAAAGTTTTGAAATTGATCCAGATGACATCTTTAAAAACCATGACCGTCAACTGATAATTAATCGAATTATTTCTGGTGATCTTGAAGTAAATATCCCAGATATTTTCTATCAACTATCACCACTTGAAAGAATTCATATTTTATCCAAGATTAGAGATGGGGTCATCACAACTAATTTTGAAGAATTAATTGTCAAATTAACACCCTCAGAACTTAAATTTTTAGGAGGAAAAAAACATGAGTGAAAATTTTGTAAACCGTAGAAAAGCGAGAAGACTTGCTGAACAAAATAGGGATAATGAAATACATTTAAAAATTGAAGTCATTACTAAAGACTTAGAATTAGCTAATGCTCAATTTTTAGAGGCAGTTAAATTATTTAGTGAAACTAAAGAATCAATGTTAGAAGAAGTGATTGAGTCATTAGAGGGTAACATTAAAGAAATTAAAGATGACTTAAAAATAGTTTCTGAAGACTTTGATACTTTAAAGAAAGTGAATGAAGATTTTGAAGCGAGAAAAGCTAAATTAAATTTAAAAAGAACTAGTCATCAAGAACGATTTCTTTCATCAATGGAAGATTTACTAACCAATTTAGAAGACATTGAAGAAGAAGTCGATGATTTAAATGATGAAATTATTGATTTATATGAAGAAATCGAAGAAGCCAAAGGCGAATATATTTATCGTAAAGGTAAAAGAGTTAATAAATTTCAATCAATTGAAGACGTTTCTGAAATCATTAATAAAGCTTTTAGCAAATTAAAAGAAACGTTTACCTTTGACTTCAACAATGAAAAAAACAGTAAAACTAAAACATTAGTTTCATTATTACCATTTTTAGATGATGAAGAACTAGATGAAATAGCTGATATGATTATTAATGATCATGAAGATTTAAGAGGATTAAAACTAGCAACAATCTTTCCGTTTTTATCTGAAGAAAAATGTGATGCCATTTTTTTAGCTAAAATGACTTCTTTAAATCAAAATGAAATTTCATCAATTGTTCCTTTTGTTAGTCAAAAGACATTATCAAGTTTAGTTGATCAATACATTGCTGGGAACTTAACAAAAGTTAATATGAATGTAATTTATCCGTTTTTGGATAAAGAAGACATTAAGCGAATTTTCTTTCACGAATTAAATAAAGAAAATTAATTTTAATTACAACCACAAGCTCCATTTTCGGAGCTTTTTTTCTTAGCATGTAAACACTATATAAATAGTATTATTATGTTTAGTTAAATAGATTGTTATTTAAAAAAATATAAAAAGGTGAATTGAAAAAGTAATTGTCCTGATATTCAAAATGCCCATCTTGACATACTAACTACCCTTTGTTAGGCGATGTTTATTTTCATAATATTTAGTATTTGTAAGTTTTTAAAGGTGCGCAATTTGCTAAAAAATAGAATTAACTAAACCCGAATCTCATGATAAAAGACGGCCAAAATGCCGATTGTTAATTTAATTGTCCGCTTATATTTTTCTCTGTTATGTCAAATTTAATGTGTTAAGTTTTATTATTTGTGATAAAATATTTTATGGAATGAGATTAATAGATTTTCGTTTTCTATTTTCTCTAATCCCAACTTTGATAGTGCGGCTTCACCATAGACTTTGGAGAATAATTCATATGGTGATAAGCCGCCTGCTTTATTTGTGGTAATAGAATTAATTTGGGACATTACCAAATTAAGTTTTGATTGTGTTAACCAATCAATAGACTTACCTTTTGGGAAAAACCTTCTTAATCTAGTATGAGCTTGTTCTACGCCGCCTTTTTGATAAGGTTTGTTGGGGTCGCAGTAGTATAATAGCGTCCTTTTTTTATTCAAGTCGATACTTTCTTCTAGTGATTCATAATTTTGAAATTCCGTACCTCTATCAGTTAAAATCACCGGAAAAATCTCTTTAAATAATTTATATCCCAGCTTTCTTTCTATTTTATCTAGAACTCTTTTTACTTGATTGTTTGTTTGTCTTTGAAGAATATAACCTAAAAATAATCCTGTCTTTTCATGATATATGGTCAAGATTGCTTTATTGTCTTCAGCTATTCCTTCTACGCAGTCCATTTGAATATCAGAAGCTATATTGTTGTTTAATAAAAATGTAATATAATCTGCATATGTTTTGTTTATAAACCGCGGATTAAAATGTTTTTTGTCTTTACTAGCACGTTTTCTTGGTTTCCTTCTAACTTTTAGTGGCATCTTAGGGATATTCACTTTTATTACTCTTTCTTCAATATATCTATAGATTGTTCTTACTGAAACCCCAAGATTATTGGTTCTTGCAATATGCTCAATTGGTATACCCCTATCAATTCCATCGCTAATAATAGACTCTAATTTTAAAACCTCTTCATGAGATAAACGAACACCTGTTTTAGATTCGGATTTTCTTTCGTCACTTAAATCTTGAGCTCTTTGTGCTGTGTATATCGCTCTTTCTGAAGATAGGCATCCAGCTTTAAATTTATTACAGTTATGACAGGTATAAGGAAAGTGTTCAAGTTTATCGCACTTGATCGGATCTGAAAATAAAAATTTATTTGTTTCATTTGTATAAATGTGCCTATTGTTGTAAATTTCACGTCTAATAGTTTTTTCATTTCGACCAAGTGTATTTGCAATTTCACTAGCTGATTTTCTATCTTTTACTAAAGCCTCTATAGTATATCTCTCAATGATGGTTATATGTCCTGACTTTTTCATAATAATCACTCCATTCTCGGACATAACAGAGATACTTATAAGATAGTTTATATTGTTTAAATATCCAAATATTATCATAAAAATTCGCTGTTTAACTTAAGTGTTGCTGACTTTTATTGCATAATATATCCATCTTTTCTCAAACTATCATAAATGGCTTTAACATCAATAGGAAATTTAACGTTAAATATTTCTTCAAAAGTCGGATTATTTTCAAGAGCCAACAATGACTCATAAATGTATTCTACCTTTTCATATCCATTTAATATTTGATTTAAGTAATTATCCAAAATGAATAAGTTTATATATCCATTTAATCGTCTGGTTGATACACCTTTATATTTTTTCATAAACGATTTAAAGGACGAGTGTAAATTATTTATTGGTCCTAGCGAATACCCATTTTTACTTTTTTCATACATATTTATTATTCTTTCGTGTTGCAGCAAATATTTTTCAGCAAAGCCGACATAAGAATAATCCCCATCAGATACAATAATCGTTTCTTCATTAATAAAAGGTTTTAAGAATAGATCTAATCTTTCTTTTGATAATCTAGCAACCCCATTAATATCAAATATCGTCCTTTTAGAATCATCAATTACCGTTTGAATACAAACCAATTCCCTATGAGCTATTGCAGGTCTTCCTTCATAATAAGACACTCTAGGCATCTTATGATTCTTAGTCCCTTTTAAGTTAATTTTAATGAATGTTTCATCACTATAAACCACATCAGTAAGCGGATTTTCTTTATCAATAAACGTTTCTAAACTTAAAAGAATTTTCGTTCTCCACATCCAAACAGTATTAATTGGAATGTTAAGTTTCTTTGAAATATTTCTTATTGACAAACCATCTAAAGTATACTCAATCATCAAATATAAGTAATCTTTTAGTTTTCTTAAACGATAGGAAAACGAATTCGTATTAGAAGAAAAACTCTTCTTACATTTATCATTTAAACATAAATATCTTTGAGTTCCATTAGGCATTTTCCCATTTTTCTTAACAATTTCATTACCACAATGAGGACATTTCGGAAACCCATCAGCATCAATTTTATGAGCCGAATTTTGAATTTTAATCAAACTATCAACATAATTATTGACTTGAAATAACTCAGCTAATTTAGCCCCTTTTAATTCATCAACAACCAATTCAAAGTTCATAGCCTTACACTCCTTTAATGAAAATAAGACTATTTAGCTAGCCAATCCAAATAATTTGTATCGCCAAATACTATCACATACCGGGATTGGCTAGATAAATAGTCCTATCTATAAAGAAGTTTGATATGTGATTTTATTTGGCAACTATATTTTACCATTATTTGGACTTACCAGCAACACTTAAGTTAAACAGCGAACATAAAAAAAGACTAATTTTGTTTTGCGGTCTTTCGAATTGACAAAGTAAGAGTCTCTACTATAGTGCTACAGGTAATTTACAATATCAAATTAATAAAAATATAAAAATATCAAAACACTATTGAAAAAGAAACCGTTTTCATATATAATGAATTTAGAACTTATCGAAACGTTTCGACGGAGGTGGAAAGATATGAAAAAATCAATAATTAGCGTAATTTTACTAATGCTTGTAGTAGCATTAGTGGGTTGTAATGGTAAAAATGGAGGCGATAATGGAGGCACTCCAAATAAGAAAGGCGATATTGTTATTACATATGCAGCATGGAATTTAGCAACACCACAAGAGTATAACATTGAACGTCGAATGATTAACGCTTTTATGGTTGAGAATCCAGGTGTCACAGTTGAAGTTATTGAACGACCAAAAGTGGCTGATGAAGAAGGAAACGAACAAGATGTTCCTTGGGATGAATTTTTCGCTACTAGAGCCTCAGTCAATGAAATGCCTGACGTTTTCCAAGTTAACCAAGTCACTAAAGTTGTTAGTCAAGGTTGGGTTGAAGATGTCACGGAATTAGCTGAAGCGGATGAAGACTTTATGAATGTTCCGGAAAACATTAGAAACACTTGTTATCTAGGCAATAAAGCTTATTCACTACCACAAGCGGTTTTCTATTTTGGTTATTTTATCAATAGAACTGCAATTAATAATACTGGAAGTGGAGCGATTATTCCTAAATACGGAATTACTTACCAAGATTTAATGGCGGCGGCTAAAAAGAACTCAAAACCAGCAGTTCTTGGTGGTGATGCCATTAATGGTATTCAAGGCGTTAACAATCTTTTTGAGTGGTTACCAGCCCAAATCGATAAAACTTTAGGGTGGTATACATATAATGAAACAGGATATCATTTAGATAGTGACGCATTTAGAATTGCGATGACCGAAAACCAAAAATATTTTGGCCCTAATAAAAATGAATATGCTAGTTACGTTTATGAAACTCAAGAAAATCGTGAAGACTTATACGGAACAGGAGATGCATTTGCCAACGGTAAGCAATCAATTAGATGGGGCGGCTCATATAATATTAGAGGTTGGGTTGGTGGAACTACCAATCCTGAACACGCTTTATATGGTCACGATGTTGACTTTATTGGTACACCATCTTGGGAAGTTGATGGAGTTAAAAATCATCGCATTCCAGTTGTAATGGACTATATTGGTGTCGGTAAAGGAACTAAACATAAAGAAATCGCCTTTAAATTCGCTAAATGGATGGGTTATGGTGCTGATGGTTTTAGAAAACGAATTGAGATTGCCACAGCGCACCCAGAGGCAGGAGCGATTAACTTTGCCCCAGTAGTTAGAGATCAAGCGCTAATGGATGCATATTTCGAATTATATCCAACAATGACTGAATATCGTAAAGTTGTAGAAAATCATCAAGATTTCATTATAGAATCACTACATAAAATTGTTCCAGGATATATTGAAAGTAGATGGAACGGCCAATATGATGCCGAAAATACAATTGATGGCATCCTCCAACAAATTAAATCTGGTGAGTTAGCGTTAGCTGACGCTCTCGCTGCTGGTCTTAATACTCGAGTTAATGATGAATGGGATAGAGCTAAAAGAGCATTAGATGAAATATTAGGAAAATAACTTTAAATTGAGGTTTCTATGAAAAAGATTTGGTTATTTGGATATTTAGCATTAATTATCGGTTTGATTTTTTCATCAAGCCTTAATGTTAATGCCAAAATAACCAAAGATCAATTAGAAACCGCAAATTTAGTAAATACTACTGGATTATCATATTTTGATGTTGAGCCTAATTGGCGAAACGAAGGATTAAGAGACGATATCGCGCTTAATCTTGATGTTTTGCCGTTAGGCTTTTTTGAACCTAAAGTTATTTTTGCTGATTCTGAAAAAGGTGATGTTTTAAAAATTGATGAAACTTATTCTAATGCGGAATTTAATGTTGATATCCCGCAAACGGGATTATACGCCTTAAACTTTGAATATAAAGCGATTACGGAATCAGTTAGGAATATTGAAGTAGCAATTTTAGTAAATGACGAATCATTATATGATGAAAGTAAATCAATTATTATTCCAACATTTTATAATAATCCAACCGAATTAATCCAAGATCGATATGGCAATGATATTATGCCAGTTTCCAATCGTTATGAAACGTGGACTAATTTTACTTTAAGAGATACGCAACGATTGGTTGAAGATGTTTTATTATTTAAACTAGTAGCTGGTCTGAATAAGATTTCTATTATTAGACAAAATGGTGAATTTTTACTATCAAAAGTAACGATCAAAAATAAAGATGTTTATCCATCTTATGTAGAGTATCTTAACAGTCATAATAATCCAATTCCCAACGAATTGATTTCGTTTGAAGCGGAACAACCTCTCTACCGAAATTCAATATCAATTAGATATGGAACTGATCGTGAAAAAAATGTGACACCATTTGCCCTGCAAAAACAAAAAATCAATATCGTTGATGGTGATAACTTCCAAACTGGCGGACAAGCGTTATATTATGATGTCAATTGTCCAAAAGAAGGACTATATTATATTACATTAAAAACAAAACAACTCCAACTTTTTCAAACCAGTTTTAGAAGAATTACCATTAACGGAGAAGTTCCATTTTCAGAAGCTAATTTAATTGAGTTCAAAAACCATAAAAAATGGATTAATAATACGTTATCTAATGATGATATTGAATATCTTTTCTTTCTTAAAAAAGGAAAAAATCGAATTGGAATTGAAGTCAATTTATCACCGTTTGCTAAAATTCATCGTAATTTAAATAAAGTAATGGTTGGAGTTAATGATATTAGTTTAGATTTGAAAAAACTAGCCGGTAGTACGAGTGATAAAAATCGAGAATGGGATATTTTGAGTTATTTACCGAATGTAGTTAATGAGTTACAACATTATTATGATTTATTAACTGAATCGTATCAAATGTATCAAGAAATTAATGATACTACTAAAATCAATGAAGCTGTTTCAGCGATTAATCAAAGTCGTGAAACATTAAAAAAATTAATTGAAAAACCAAATACTTTACCAAAAAATATTGATAAATTATCAACGGATTCTAATTCGGTAACTGCCAAAATGGGATTGGTAATCCCAATGGTATTAAGATCACCATTATCAATTGATAAAATTTATGTTCATGGTAATGTCAAATTACCACGACCAAATGCCAACGCTTTTGAGTCGGCTTGGTTAGGTATTAAAAGATTTTTCTTATCGTTTTTTAATAACGAATATAGACCAACGAAAAATAGCGAAGTTTTAGAAGTATGGGTTAACCGTTCACGTCAATATGTTAACGTGATGCAAGAAATGGCTGATGCAACGTTTACTAGAGAAACGGGGATTAAGGTTAATATTTCAATTATGCCTGATGAAGGTAAGTTGATTATGGCGGTTTCCGCTGGCTCACAACCGGATGTTGCTTTAGGGGTTGCTGGTTGGAGACCATATGATTTCGCTTTAAGAAATGCGGTTACTGATATGAAACAATTTCCAACATTTAAAGAAGTTTCTAAAAGATTTAATTCAGGAGCATTTCTACAATTAATTTACGAAGATGGAGTTTACGGAATTCCGGAAACTCAAAACTTCAATTTATTATTTTATCGTGAAGATATAATGAATAAATTGAATATCGCGATTCCTAATACTTGGGATGATGTCTTATCAATTTTGCCGGAACTTCAAAGATATGGATTAAACTTTTTTGCACCACTGTCATATACAGGAGCATTTAAAGGGTTCGTCCACACAATGCCATTTATTAAACAGTGTCAAGGAAAAATTCATTCTGATGACGCTTTAAGAACGACAATTGATTCTGAAGAAGTCATTAAAGCGATGACCTTAATGACTGATTTATATACGATTTATTCATTACCACTAGAGGTTGGATCGTTTTATAACAGTTTTAGATATGGTGATATTCCTATTGGCATTGGTGATTTTGGAATGTATGTCAGATTATTACATGCAGCTCCAGAAATTGCTGGACTTTGGAAAATTGCGGTATTACCAGGAATGCTCCGTCCAGATGGAGTGGTAGACCGGTCATATGATGGAGCTTCTACTAGTGGAATAATTTTTGAAAATTCTCAGAAAAAAGAAGATGCCTGGAAGTTTTTAGATTGGTGGACTTGTGATAATACCCAATTAAATTATGCCAACAATTTAATTAACTCGATGGGACCAGAGTATATGTGGAATACTTCTAATGTTAAAGCTTTTAAAGAAATGGCGTGGGATGAACACGATAAAGAAGTTTTCTTAAGTCAATGGGAATGGGTTAATGATACTGAAAAAACACCAGCGTCATATATGATTGAACGTGAATTATCTAACGCTTGGAATCGTGTCGTTTTTGATGGAATAAATGTTAGAACGGCGATAGAAGATGCAACTGTAATTGTTAATAAAGAAATTACACGTAAGATGAAAGAATTTGGTTATCTTGATAAAAATGGTAATCCAATTAAGAATTACAAAATTCCGACTAAAGAGCGGTTAGCAAAAATTTTATGGGGTGAAGATGAATAAAGAAGTCGAGCCAAAGGTAAATTTTTTGGTCAAAATTAAATTTAAGCTGAAAAAATTCCGCAATAAACATGGAGAAGGGCTACTCGGGACGACATTTATTGCTCCATATGGGATAGCGTTTTTAGTGTTTATCGTTATTCCGGTCTTTATGGGAATCTTTTTGTCGTTTACCGCTTTTAATTTAATTGAAAAACCACGATTTACCGGTTTGAATAATTATGTTGACTTATTAACTGTTGATGAGAAGTTTATGCAAAAAGTCGTTCCTAATACGATTTTATTCGCTTTTTTTACTGGGCCAATTGGGTATTCATTATCATTTTTCTTAGCTTGGTTATTAGCTCAAATTCCAAAACGTTCTAGGACAGTTTTAGCTTTAGCAATTTACTCACCATCGTTAACGGCTGGAGTCGCAATGAGTGTAATGTGGAAAATCATTTTCTCAGGCGATAGATCAGGATATATGAACTCGATTTTATTAAAGATGGGCGTAATTTCTCAACCAATTCAATGGTTAACTAATCCAACTTATTTAATGCCAATTATGATTGCCGTTACGATTTGGGGAAGTATGGGGATAGGATTTTTAGCGATGTTAGCTGGGATTTTAAATGTCAATCCTGAATTATATGAAGCCGCCTATGTTGACGGTATGAAAAATAAATTTCAAGAAATTATTTATATTACTGTTCCATCAATGAAACCACAAATGTTATTTGGAGCTGTCATGAGTATTGTTGGAACTTTTAATGCCGGGGCCATTGGCGTCTTGTTGTCGGGGACGAATCCGACACCACAAGATGCTGGGCAATTAATTGTAACCCATATTGATGATTATGGATTTAATCGATTTGAAATGGGATATGCTGCCGCAATTTCGGTTGTTTTACTATTAATGGTATTACTAATGGGCCGGATTGCAAGAAGATTGTTCCAAGAGAGGGATTAAATTATGGCTAGTTTTCAAGGAACTAAAATCAATCCATCAAAACTACATATTTCGCAATGGAAGTTTTTCATTATTTTAATTCCGGTTGCGATTTTTATGGTGCTTCCAATTGTCTATATTATTAATCACGCGTTTAAACCGATAGAAGAACTTTTCTTATGGCCACCACGTTTTATTGTGAAAAATCCAACACTAAGTAATTTTACTGAATTATTCGCCCAAACTTCAAAAACTGGGGTCCCAATGAGTCGGTACTTATTTAATAGTGTTATCGTGACAATAACTTTAGTTGTTTTATCAATCATTTTATCATCAATTGCGGGATACGCTTTATCAAAACTTCGATTTAAATTGAAAAAACCATTATTATTCTTAAACAATATTGCGTTAATGTTTGTGGGATCAAGTGTAGTCATTCCACGTTATTTAATAATTGAAAGACTAGGTTTAATTAACAATTTTTTTGTATATATTTTCCCTGCTATTGCGATGCCGGTCGGATTATTTTTAATTAAACAATTTATTGATCAAATTCCTGATGAACTATTAGATGCTGCTAAAGTTGATGGGGCCTCTGATTTTAGAATTTATTGGTCAATTGTTTTACCACTAATTAGACCGGCAATTGCAACAATTGCGATTGTCGCTTTCCAAGCGGCTTGGAACGATGCTGGAATTGCCGCGACTTATATTGATGATGAATCATTAAAGAACTTCGCTTTCTATATGACGACTTTAACCGGATCAACTAGTAGTGTCTCTGGTCAAGGAATGGCGGCTGCCGCTTCTTTAATTATGTTTGTTCCGAACTTAGTCATCTTTATCTTCTTACAACGTAACGTGATGAATACGATGTCACATTCAGGAATTAAGTAGGTGATATTATGAAAAAGATATGTTTAATTTTATTATCACTAATTTTAATTTTTATCTTAATTCCAAACGTTGATGTAGTAGCTGATAGCCAAACTTCAGCTCCATATGATACGTATACAACTGGTCCTCACGGTAAAATTATTAAAACACAAACCGCTTATGAACCAGCGGGTACGATTAAAATTGGACTTAAGAGTCCAGAAGATCTTTATTTAAAAGATGATGTCATTTTTATTGCTGATACTGGCAATAAACGCATTATTAAATATCATTTAGATGGAACTAGTGAAGTGATTATTACTAATTTAATTGAACCAACTGGAGTCCATGTTGACGAAGAAGATTATATTTATGTAGCTGATAAAGGAGCTAGGGCAGTAGTCAAGTTTGATAAATTAGGAAATAAAGTCAAAACCTTTGAAAAGCCAACTGAATTAATCTTTGGAACCTCGCCTTACATTCCACTTAAAATTGTGACAGGACCAAAAGGGATACTATATGTAGTTGGAGAAGGCTCGACCGCTGGATTAATTCAATTATCATATAATGGTGAATTTCAAGGCTTTTTTGCGGCTAACGAAACCCGAATGAGTTTCGTGCAAAGAGTCGCGAATTTCTTTCAAGTTTCTTCAGCCAAAAATATTCCAATCTCGCCAAGTAATGTCGCGATTGATGAAAAGGGATCAATTTATACAGTTAGTAATACCTTTAAAGATAAATGTAAGAAGTTTAATATCGCTTCTGAAGCCATCTTAAAAATTCATTCTGAATTAACTCCAAACTCAATTCATATTAATCAATTTAATAACATTTACATTTTAACTAATGAAGGCTACATTAATGAATATGACCAATATGGAAATATTATTTTTGGTTTTGGCCAACTAGATACTGGGACTCAAAGATTAGGTTTATTTGTGACTCCAGTTGATATTACTACTGATTCCAAAAACAATATATATGTCTTAGATAAGGGATTAAACGAAATTCAAATTTTTGAAAGAAGTGAATTTGCCGCACTAGTTCATACTGGTTTAAAAAATAATAAAGATGGGATTTATGATATTGAACAGTGGCAAGAAGTTTTAAGAATGAATGCGATGTTTTCGGTTGCCAATAGCGCTATCGCAAGAGCGGAATACCGTAATCAAAATTATGGTGAAGCTTTAAAATATTATCGGATTGCCACTGATAAAGTAGGTTATAGTGAAGCTTATTGGCAAATCAGATATGATTTTCTTCAAAAGCATATGCTACCCATTTTAATTGCAATTATATGTTTAAGCATTTTAATTTATGGCGTTAAATTTGCGGATCGCAAATGGCAAACTTTCTATTTTGTTCATGATTTTACTAAAAAAGCGAAAGCTAATCGCAAAGTTAGTGAATTTTTACTATTATTTAAAATGTTTAGACATCCAATTGATACGATTCATGATATCAAACGATATAATGAATCCAGTAAAAGAACAGCAACAGTCTTGTATGTCTTATTTGTCGTGATGATGATTATCGCTCGCTATTTTGAATCGTTTATTTTCAGTACGATTAGATTAGAAACGGCTAACGTCTTTAAAGATATTTTAATTTTATTTGGTGTTGTCTTCTTATTTGTAATATCTAATTATTTAATTAGTAGTCTGCAAAATGGTGAAGGGTGGTTAAAAGATGTCTTTATCGCAACTAGTTATTGTTTAGCACCAATCATTGTCTTTATGCCGTTTATTACTTTAATTTCTCACACTTTAACTTTAAATGAAATCTTTATTTATCAAGCCCTAAATTATATAACTTATACATGGGTTTTAATCAATCTAGTGATTATGATTAAAGAAGTTCATAATTATACAATTCCTCAATTAATTGGTAACATCTTACTAACTATTTTTACAATGATTGTTGTGGTAGTGATTGTCGCTCTAATCATTATTTTAGGAAGTCAATTATATGAATATATTGATGGCATTATTAAAGAGGTGATCCAGTATGTATGCATTTAAAAGAATTTTACTTGTAATCATAGTGGGTATTACTACTATTCTTTCAAGTAATGTCAAAATTAAATTTGATGAAGTTCAAGAAGTAACGAAGATTGCTCCGCAGTACAGTTCTTTAATTTCGAATCGTTATACGCAACAAGAAGATGATTTAAGAATTGCCCAAAATGATTATATTGATTTAATTGATTATCAAAAATTAGGTACGATCAATAACTTAGAATTATATGTTAAACAAGATGATTTATCATTTAGAGTGGTAAATCTTGATACTGGGTATCTTTGGGGAAGTAACTTTAACTTTGATTATTTAGATGAAACTTCACCATTAGCTGATGAAGGTGATTTAGGGGCTAACGAAGGTTGGAAGAAAATCTTTAATTCACCAGCCGCAGTTAGTTATTACCACAAAACTAACTTAAGAGAAGAGTATTTATATAGTAACCATTTATCTAGAAAAACATTTACTAATATTACTACCAACAATAAAGTTGGGTTCCGAGTTAAAGCGTCATTCTTTTTATCCAAAGTTAAATTTGTTTATGAAGTTTATTTAGATCAAAATGGACTTCATTTTGAAGTTCCTTTTGATTCTATTGAAGAAGGAGAAACTTTCAAATTAGCCAGTATTAAATTATATCCTTTTTTTGGTGCTGCTAAACGTCATCGCATCCCAGGTTACGTTTTCGTTCCCGATGGGATGGGAGCGTTAATTAGATTTGATGATGCTCACGATAAAGGCGTTTATACTAAACGGTTTTATGGTCCTGATTATGGAATTTATTTAAAATCAGATGAAGAATATTTAACTTTAAATACTTACGGAGTGGTTCATGGGATTAATCAACATGGTTTTATTTCAGTAATTGATAGTGGGGCTTCACATGCCATATTAAGTCACTATCCATCACAAATTACGACTGACTTTAATCATACATATGTTTCATATGAATATCGTAAAGACTATATTCAATTTTTAAACAAATCTAAAACAAGTAGTGTCATTTTAGTTCAAGAGAATAAAAATCAATACGATATTAAACAATCATTTTATTTCTTATCCGGAACTGAGGCTAATTATGTAGGTATGGCTAATAAGTACAAAGATAATTTGATTAAAGAAGATATTTTAGAAAAAACTAATCATCAAGCGATTCCAATTCACTTTGACGTTTTAATGAGTGAATCGAAAAAAGCCTTTATCGGTCGTAAGGTTTTTTCGATGACTACAGTAAATGAATTAGAAGAAATTATTTCACGGTTAAATAATCATAAAATTAATAACATTTCTTTAACTTTACGAGGTTGGCAAAAAGGTGGATATTCCCTAACCAATCCGCGATATAGCCGAGTTGAATCATGCATTGGTGGTGAAAATGCACTTACACGTTTTAATGAAAATCACGACAACGTTTATTTAGAAGCCGACTATTTAAAAGTAAGTAGTCGGGGAACTCATTATCATAAAGGTGATGTTGGTCAATCAATTGGACAACAATTACTTGAAGAAAATGAAGGTAGATCATATTTTTTAAGACCAGATATTAGTTTAACAAAATATGAAAAACATTTAGAAAATATGAAACAATATTCTGATGGAACTCATCTTTCTTCAACTATGTATTTGTATAGTGAGTTTTCTAGTGTTAGAAATCGCGAACAACAAATTAAGACGATGCAAGAATTTTTACAAAAAGCGAATCAGACATCAGTGGCGAAACCATTTGCATATTTATTAGGAGCCGATCGTCTAACTGATATTACTTTATATTCATCTCAACAAAAAAGATTTAGTGATACCGTTCCGTTTTTAGCGATTGTCTTAAGTGGTTATAAAGATGTTTTTGGTAGAAATTCTAACTTTTTCGCTAATACTAATAACGAATTACTAAGATTAGTTGATTATCATATTTATCCGTCATTTTATATTACCCATGAATCCAGCTATTATTTATTAAATACCGGAAGTGAAAATATTTATACTTCAAGATATCTTGATTGGGAAAATGAAATTAAGCGTCAATATAACTTCGTTAATGACGCCTTAAAACATGTTGTTAATGAAAGAATAATATCAAGAGAAGTATTAGATGCTGGATTTGTTAAAGTTAGTTACGCTAACGGCGTTATTATTTATATCAATTATTCAGGAACAATTAAAATAGATGGCACAGTTACGGTTTTGCCTAGTAGTTATCGGGTGGTTTTATGAAGTTAAGTAATAAACAACGAGAAACTTTATACGGATATCTATTTATCGGAATTTGGATTATTGGGTTTTTATGGTTAACTCTATATCCGCTAATTATGAGCTTTATTTATTCACTAAATAAAGTGACAATTACCGGAGCGGAAGGAATTGTCTTAACTCCAGTAAAATTCCAAAATTATA
Source organism: Acholeplasmataceae bacterium (assembly GCA_050953825.1). GTDB lineage: Bacteria > Bacillota_I > Bacilli_A > Acholeplasmatales > Acholeplasmataceae > DUQW01. The sequence goes on from JBMNNF010000013.1 coordinate 330,563, forward strand.
TCGATATTTTTTCGACTGATTTTAAGTTTGTTAACGCATTAACCGATTTTATTGGTGAGATCGTTTTATTCGTTCCGATTATTATCATTATGTCGATTATTATTTCCCTTTTATTAAATCAAAAGATTAAATTAAGAGGAGTTTTTAGATCAATCTTTTTCTTACCAGTTATTATTTCTTCAGGACCAATGATTAATGAATTAATTAGACAAGGAGCTGGAACTGTTCCCATTTTCGAAGATGCTGAAACTTTAAGTTTCATTGAACAATTACCACGATTTTTAGCTAGTCCAATTTTATCATTATTTAGCAAGATGATTATTGTCTTGTGGTTTTCTGGGGTGCAAATTGTCTTGTTTTTAGCAGCTCTTCAAAAAGTTGATAGTGAAATTTATGAAGCGGCAGCCATTGATGGGGCTAGTCCTTGGGAAATGTTTTGGAAAATTACGCTTCCATCATTAAAACCAACTATCTTAATTTCATCAATCTATTCAATTATCTTTCTAGCAACTTTCTCAAGTAATAGTGTGTTAGTCCATATTCAAAGTAATATGTTTGATATTACTCGTGGTTATGGTTATTCGAGTGCATTAGCGTGGATTTATTTTGTAGTAATCTCGATTTTATTAGGGATTGTTTATCTTCTATTTAGAAATAAGAAAGAGAAAAAAGAAAAGAAAGTGAGGCGAGTACGATGAAAGCCGAAAAAGTTAAATCAAAAATTAGAAAAACTTTAATCGGTATGAAGTTTGTTGATGGGCTTTTATTTAAAATTATCATTTACGGACTGTTAATCATTTTAGCCTTCGTTTATCTTTATCCATTGTTTCATATGATTAGTTACTCTTTCCAAAGTATTGAAGATTTATTAAATCCAATGGTTAATCAAGTGCCAACTGAACTTTATGTTCAAAATTATCGTGACGCATTTATGGTTTTAGATTACTTTAAAACTTTAGGAAATAGTTTGTTAATAACGCTAGTCCCAGCATTATTACAAACGATAATTGCCAGTTTAGTAGGATATGGATTTGCCAGATTTGATTTCAAAGGGAAGAAGTTGTGGATGGCGCTAGTACTGGCTACCTATATTATTCCACCGCAAGTAACGATGATTCCGCGATATGTGTTATTTCATAAATTAGGATTTTTAGGTAAAGCTCTATCCATTATTATGCCAGCGACATTTGGACAAGGGTTAAATAGCGCTATCTTCATTTTAATTTTCTATCATTTCTTTAGTCGCATTCCGAAATCATTAGATGAAGCGGCACAAATGGATGGTGCTAGTCCGTTATATATTTATTTTAGAATTTCAGTTCCATTATCAATACCAAGTTTTATTACATCATTTTTATTCTCATTTGTTTGGTATTGGAATGAAACATATATCTCATCATTATTTTTAGGTAATAAAATGCCAACCTTACAAATGATGTTAGCTAATTTCGTATCCGCCTATAAATCAGTTATGGGTGGCGATAGTGGGACTCAGGTTGCGAATGAGGCGGTGCGAATGGCAGCCACTTTGCTCATTATATTACCAATGATGATTATCTATTTTATCCTTCAAAGATGGTTTATTGAAGGAATTGACAAGGCAGGGATTACCGGTGAATAAGAAAAGTTTAATTGTAATATTATTAATATTTTTATTAACATCTTTAATTGGATGTGAGAAAAATGGTAAGACTCCGGAACCACCAGTTATTGATGAAACTGAAAGAGCGATAGGGCTATTAATGGATGAAGCTAATTATTGTTATCAGTTTTTAATGGAGACATCAAATTTCAAAGATGGCAGTATGGGCTATGGGATGGCTCGTGACCGTTGGCCGGATAATCAATATATGGCTAGTATCGCTAGTGTTGGCTTTATGTTAGCAGCTCTTCCTTATGGTGTCGAGAAAAAATTTATTACAAGAGAATTGGCCTTTGAACGAGCTTCAAAGACAATGGATACATTAATTCAAATGAAAAACTATTCAGGATTTTTTTATCACTGGGTTGACATCCGCAATGCGATTGAACTACCGGGAAGTGAAGTATCGATAATTGATACTGCCTTAATGTTAGCGGGAGCGATTGTCGCAGCCGAATACTTCGGCGGCGCAGTTAAAGAAAAAATGCAAACCATCTATGACCGAATTGATTGGAATTTTTATGTTAATCAAGAGAGAAATATGTTTTATATGGGATACAAACCTGATGCCGGAGGATTCTCTGGAGCTTGGGATCATATTAGCGAACAACTAATTATGTATGTAATGGCTGCCGGCTCTTCAACCCATCCAACTGATGATTTGCTATATCAAACCGTTAAAAATCGGGCGATGAATTTGTATCGTGGTAAATATAAATCGAAAAATTACGAAACCGAAACTTTTATCTATGTGGGAAATGGATCCCTATTCCAACATCAATTCTCACACGCATTTATTGATTTTAGAAATATTGTCGATTATCAAGGCACTAATTGGTTTAAAAATGCCATAGAAGCGACGAAAGCCAATTACTATTTTTGTAAAGATGAAGCCTATAAATATATCGGTTATGAAAAGGGTTGGGGGTTATCGGCAGGAGATCATCCATTTGGTTATAAAGCTTTTGGTTCGCCACCAGCTAAAAATTATTCACACAATGGTACGATTATGCCGTATGCGGCCCTAGCGAGTATTAATTACACACCAGAATATACTTTAGAAGCGATTCTTCATTTCGATACACTAGAAGGTTTAAAAGGAAATTATGGTTATGTTGACGCTTATAACTTAGGATTAGTTGATCCAACATTTTCTCCACAACTAGCTGAAAGAACCCCGTGGTTTGATAATGATGTCTTAGGAATTGATAAGGGAATTACCTTATTAATGATAGCAAATTATGAAAATGATTTAATTTGGAACTTATTTATGCAAAATGAAAATGTTCAAAGAGGATTAGAGGTACTTGGATTTAGACCGGCAACTGAATAAGTATCTTTAATAAAATGTTTAAATGGGCTTGAAAATGAAACCGCTTTCAAGTATAATAGTAGTAGAAATCGAAACGTTTCGATAGATTAAAAGGAGGAATCAAATCTATGAAAAAGTTTTTATTAGCAATTTTATTGTTGTTTAGTGTGGTAACATTGGTTGCGTGTGAAGACAAACCAGATCCAAAACCACCGGCAACGGATACAGTAAAACCAGTAATTACTGTTCCAGGAGCAGAAGTTGAAGTTTATGTTGGTGATGAGTTTGATCCAATGACCAATGTAACGGCAACTGATGATAAAGATGGTAATATTACCAATAAGATTACGCATACATCTAATCCAGCACTTGATTTAACTAAGGCCGGCCGATATACCATTACCTACAAAGTCAAAGATACAGCAGGAAATGAAGGAACCAAAGATGTAGTTGTCATTGTCAAAGAACGTCCACAAGGATTAGGAATTGAAAATACTAATTTTGCTGAATGGGACGAAGAAAGAGGATTGCCTGTTGGTTGGAATAGTTGGGTTAACGAATCACAAGGTGTGGCTGCTACATTCTCTCATGTAGACGGAGAAGTAGTAGTTGATATTACCCAACAATCAACTGGTGAAAATAATAGAGATAATAACTGGTGGGATGTCCAATTCAAGTGTAATACCGTAACATTCCCAGCTTTTGAATCTTACACTTTAAGAATTTGGGCTTATGCTGAACATGAACGCTATATGATGGTTCAAATCCAAAAAGGCGGATTAGAACCTAAAGCAATTGATAGCAAATTAGTTGAGTTAGGTACAACCGTACCAACCGAACCAATTGAAATTGATTTCTTCGGTTTACAAGATGCTAACAATGCTGAACTTCAATTTTCTCTTGGTACTTTCTTTAAGGTGGCTGATACTCATGCTGATAAACAAACGGTCTTAGGAAAAGTATACTTCGTCAAAATTGAAATCGTTAGTGGACCAGAAATTGAAAACCAAGCACCAATGCTAAAAGGTAGCGATATTTTTGTTCCAATTGGCGGTCAAGTTTTAATCAAGCAAGGAATCATTGTCAAAGATGACAGAGACAAGTTAACTTTAGAAAACGTTACCGCAACTCCTGTAGGAGGCGTTGCACTAGATGTTAATGTTCCGGGCACTTATGAATATGAATATTCAGTTACTGACTCTGAAGAAATGAAGACTACAATGAGAAGAAAATTCATTGTTGGTTCATTTATTATTCCAACTATGGACAAATGGACTGCGTGGACAGGAGATGGTGGTGAACAAACTGTTACCGCGCCAGCAGGATCAACCGAAGCTCAAATTAAAGTTACTACATTAGGGAAATATGCATGGAGTAACCAATTCAAATTAACAAAGTTAATGGGAACAAAAGGAACTTATCGTATTAAGTTTACTGCATCTTCAACCCCAGCTAGAACGATTCTTTTTGCCTTAGAAGAAAACTATGGTGTTGGCGTTCCAAAAGTATGGCACAGATTAGATCTAACTCCAGATGCACAAACATTTAAGTTTGATTTAACTCTACCAGCAAATGCTACTAGTCCAGGACAATTCCAATTCTTTATGGGCAATTTTAAGGATCACAAAGTAGTAGTAGAAAAGGAAGATACTTTTCCATATAAAGATGGTATATTTGTTCCATCAACAATCGTAATTAAAGACTTCGCAGTAAGAGAAGTGCTTCCAGAGGCGGGATTAAAGAATGGAAACTTTGCTGAATGGGATGCTGAAAAAGGAGTTCCAAAAGGATGGAATAAATGGGTTAACACAGGTCAAGATGTTGTTGCTGAATATTCTCATGTTTACGGAAAAACAATGATTAATATTACCCAACAACCAGCTAGCGATGATGATGAACTAGATAACAACTGGTGGGATGTTCAATTAAAATATGAACACCTTGTCTTTGATGCATATGAATCATATACATTAAAGATTTGGGCATATGCTGAAAGTCCAAGATATATGAGAATTAATCTTGGTGGCGGCGGTTTACCTGAAAGACCAATTAACGAACTTCAAGTAGAACTTGGTACTAAAGTTCCAACTAAACCAATTGAAATTAATTTCTTTGGAAAGACTGACGCCGTTAATGCAACAGTAACTTTCCACTTTGGTACATTCTATAAAGTTCCAGGTGTTCCAGAAGATATGAAGACTGTCTTAGGTAAAGTTTATATTCAAAAAATAGAAATCGCTCCTGGTCCTGAACTAGTTAACCAACCACCAACAATACAAGGTGGTCCAATAGTTACTGATAAGGGTGTAGCAATTGATATTAAGAAGGGCATTAAAGTTCAAGATGATATGGACATTGTTAAGTTAGATAATGTTGTGGCAACACCAGTTGATCCAGCTAAACCATTAGACATTAATACTCCTGGTGCATATCCATACAAATATAAAATTACTGACTCTGAAGGAGAATCTGCTGAATTAACTAGAACTATTTATGTTGGCTCGTTTGTTGTTCCAACTATGGATAAATGGACTCAATGGGCTGATGGAGAACATGGCGCAGTTCAAACTGTTACTGCTCCAGCAGGATCAACCGAAGCATCAATTAATGTCACGGGACTTGCTGATGTTGCATGGCGTAACCAATTTAAGTTAACCAATGTTATTGGTACTAAAGGAACATATCAGATTAAGTTTAAAGCTAAAGCATCTGTTGCTAGATCAATTATTTTTGCTTTAGAACAAAGTTATGGCGTTGGCGTTCCAAGAACATGGAGTAAAATTGATTTAACTACTGAATTCGCTGAATTTATCTTTACGTTAAAATTACCAGAAGATGCTAAAGAAACTGGTGCACTCGCATTCTTCTTGGGTGATGCTTCAACTGAAAAAGTAGTGGTTGATGGTGTAGATACATTCCCATTTGCTGGTGGTACTTATATTCCAGCAGTAATTACAATTAAGGATTTCACAGTTACTAAAATTTCATAATTATCGTTTTATTTCGTAAAGGGCGCATGGCCGCATGCGCCTTTTACCTTACTTGATAATGAAATATACAGAAATAATTCAAAAAATTGAACAGACAGCAATCAAGTTTTTTTCAAAGTATACTAATTTAGACGAAAATTCAACCGGATATGGTTTAACCATAGATAATACTAATGATTTTAATGTTGCTACGATTGCCGGTAGTGGTTTTATGTTATCTGGTTTAATTATCGCTGATACTAGAGGCTATCTTGAAAGAAGTGTAGCAGTTGAAATTGCGAGAAAGACCCTTAAGAACTTTTATGAAAATATTGATCACTATGAAGGGTTTTTTATCCATTTCGCTGATTTTAAGACTGGAAAAAGATACAAAGTTTGTGAATATTCAACCGTTGATACGATGCTATTTTTATGTGGAGCGATTGCGGTCGATAGTTATTTTCATGATGAAGTAATTAATGTGTATTTTAATAAATTAATTAAACGAATTAATTTTCCTAAATTTATCCATGATAAAAATGGAAAACCAATTTTCTATATGGCATATAATCCAGATCATGGTGGACAATATGTCAAAGGTGATCCTGGATTTATCCATCACTGGTCAATGTTTGCTGAACAATTACCACTTTATGTTATTTATGCTGGATTAGGATATGAGAATGCCTTAGAAGTTTATCAAAGTTTTCAAAGAAAGAAAGGATCATATAAAGATATTGAATATATTTATACGCCAGGGAATGCCTTATTTGTTTATCAATATCCACTCGCTTTTCTCGACTTAGAAAATATCACTGATAACGATGGTATTAATTGGCATAATAACGCTAAAAAAGCGATATTATCCCATCAACAATTATCAATTGATATTAGTCATATTTACCCAACTTTTAACCAATATGCCTTTGGCTTTACTTCAGGGATGACTAAATCAGGATATCAAGTTTTCCGGGGGTTACCTAATATTGAAAATCAATATGCCACTGATGGTACGGTCCATCCAAATGCGGTTGTAGGATCATTAAGTATTGCTGATGAGATTGCCGTACCAGGAGTTGAATATTTATATCAAAAACCTAAGTTATTTCAAGAATATGGTTTTGTTGGTGGCTACAATGAAAGTAAAGATTGGATTGCTGATTGTTATTTATCAATTGATAAAGGATTAGAAATGTTGATGGCCAATGCATATCTTTCAAATGATGTAAGACGCGCTTTTATGAGTCACGAAATTATTGTCAAAGGACTAAAAAAATTAAAATGGCGATAATCTATCAAATCTATCCCCTTAGTTTTTTAGATACTAACTATGATGGTATTGGAGATTTAAAGGGGATAATCAAAAAAGTCGAATATTTAAAAGAATTAGGAATTGAGTATCTTTGGATTACTCCATTTTTCCAATCACCAATGGAAGATAACGGCTATGATATTAGTGATTATTACCAAGTTAATCCCATCTTTGGTACTATGGACGATTTAAAAGAATTAATTGATGTTGCTAAACAACATCATATTAAAATAATTTTAGATTTAGTCTTAAATCATACCAGTACTAAACATCATTGGTTCCAAGAAGCCAGCAAAGATGTTAATAGTAAATACCATGATTATTATATTTGGAGTGATAATCCACCACCAATTAATTCAATCTTTGGTGGATCAGCTTGGGAATACATCCCAAGCGCTGGGAAATATTATCTCCATATGTTTTCTGTCGGGCAAGCTGATTTAAATTGGAAAAACCAACATTTAAGAGAAGAACTATATCAAATGATTAATTATTATATTGATATGGGTGTTGGTGGGTTTAGATTGGATGTTTTAGATTTAATTGGCAAAGACTTAGAAAACAATAATCTTTATAATTCAGATTTATTATTAAAATACTTAATAGAATTAAATGAAAGCTGTTTTAAAGGAAAAGATATCTTTACTGTTGGTGAAATGAATTTACCAATTGAAAAAGCTCATTACTTGAGCAAACATGAAATTCTAACAACCGTTTTTCAATTTAACCATATCGCTTTAGATGAAGTAGCTGGAAAAGGGAAATGGGAACTTAAAAAGTTAGAATTAACTGATTTAAAAGAAGCATTAAACAAAATTCAACAAGTTTATTCTAAGGATGGAATGCCATCACTTTTTTGGTCAAATCATGACCAACCACGAGCCCTTGGAAGATATTTAAACTTGGATTACCGTTACTACGGACAAACCATGTTATTTATGTTGATGTATTTACAAAAAGGACACATCTTTATTTATCAAGGTGAAGAATTTGGAATGTCTGGTTTAGGAATGGTCGATATTGATAAGTATCAAGATATTGAAGCTATCAACTATTATAATTTGGCAATTCAAACTAAACCGAAAGAAGAAGTATTAAAGAGTTTAGCTGTTAAAGCCAGAGATCATGCACGGACGCCAATGCAATGGAACGATAATAAATACGCTGGCTTTTCTCAAGTTAAACCATGGATGGATGTCAACAACAATTATCATAAAGTTAACTCGGAAAAAGATTATAATAGTGAGCAGTCAATTTATAAGTTTTTGAAAAAACTATTAGAAATTAGAAAGAATAATCCAACATTTGAAAAAGGATCATTCAAATTAGTTGATTTAGGACCTCATATTTTTGCGTATGAGCGAATTTTAGATCACAACTATTTAATAGTCTGTAATTTTAGTGATAAAAATCAACCTTTTAAAAAAGTTAAAGGTGAAATTATCCTAAACAATTATAATGATTTAGATAATGAATTAAGGCCTTATCAAGCGTTATTGATGAAAAGGAGGTAATTCTATGGCTACGATTAAAGATGTTGCTAAACTGGCGGGAGTTTCAATTTCAACCGCTTCTTTAGCACTAAACGATTTGCCAAATGTCAGTCAAAAGACTAAAGAGAAAGTCTTACAAGCAGCTGAAGCGTTAGGCTATCACCCTAACTTGAGCGCAAGATCACTTAAGACTAATAAAACTGGAAATGTCGGTGTCTTTATTTATGGTTTTGGTGGTCCGATATTTTCTGATTTACTAGAAACAATCCATATAGAACTATTAAAAGAGGGATTAAATTTAATTGTATCAACTGGTAAAAGTTCAACTGAATTATTAAAAAACAAGCAAGTTGATGGTGCAATTATTTTTGACACGAGAATCACCGATGAAGAAATCATTTCTTACGCTAAAAGTAAACCAGTAATTGTTTTAGACCGAAATTTAGAACATCCTAATGTCTACTCATCGGTCGTTAAAAACAAACAAATGGTTTATGAGTTAATTAAAGCGATGATTAAAAAAGGATACAAAAAATTTTCATATGCCAGTGGACCACAACGCACTAAAGATAATGAAGATAGACATGAAGGTTTTTTAAAAGCTTTAGAGGAAGAAAAAATTGTACCACATTTGCAATTCGTTGGTAACTTTACCATTGAAAGTGGTTATGCAATTGGCGAATCAATTGCCAAAATTGATGATAAACCGGACTTTGTCTTTTGTGCCAACGATGAAATGGCCGTTGGGTTAATTCGGGCACTAAAAGATAATCGAATCCAAATCCCTCAACAAATTGCTGTTGCTGGATTTGACGGAATTTATTTAGGTGATTATATTACACCTAAACTCACAACAATTAAAGTTGATTATTTAAATTGGGGGATTTATATTTCTCAAAAAATGATCTTATTAGTTAAAGGTCATGATGTTTATGAATTGAAAGAACCAAAAGCGGAAATTATCTACAAGAAAAGTACTTAGACTGAATCAGAATTTAAAATAGTAAGGCGGGATATTATGATTATTAAAAATAAATTAAATATCAATTCGATTGGTAACGAATTAAAAATTGATATTTTACCATCGGGTGATATTTATAAAATTTATTATAAAGATCAAATGATCAATCAATTAAGAGGCAACTTAATTGATGGTATGGTTTCTAATATTTATTTAAAAAATACTAAAACTAAAGAATTTGCGCCATTACTAGGTTTAAAAAGTAATACTTTCAAAACGACTTTATTAGATAATCAAATCCTTTATGAAGGTATCGCTTTAAACGTTAAATACGAAGTATTACTATCGGTTAAAGACTTCGTTTATACATATCAAGTTAGCCTATCAGGTACGGGTCAATTTGAACTTTACTTTACCCAAGATATTGGGTTAAATAGCCAAGGGGCTATTTTAAACAATGAAGCCTACAATGCCCAATATCTTGATCATCGTATTTTTAATACTAAATATGGCTTTACTACTTTATCTAGACAAAATCAAGGTCAAAACGATTTATTACAAATCGGTTCTAACTATGAAATTAGTAGTTATTCTACTGATATGTTACAGTTTTATGGCCTTCAATATAAAAAAGATAAAATAATTAAAGGCTTAACCGAAGACGAACTTGAAAACAAGAACTTACAATATGAAATGCCGTTAATTGCCTTAAAAACTAAACCATTTGATTTAAAGAAAATGGTCATTTCATTTTATGGAATGTATATCCCTAATCATGAAAAAATAGTGGAAACACCATTTGATTATGAATTAAATCATATTGAGAAAAATAAAATAGTAAAAGAATTAAAATTTACTAAACCATTAATTGGAGATCAAATTAATGGTAAAAGAACGAAACATCCATCATTAAATCGTGAATTCGTTGAATACAACGATAAACGCGAAGTGATTGCCTTTTTTGATGGCAATAAGCATGTCGTAATGAAAGAAAAAGAATTAATAACCCAAAGAACTCACGGGCATTTAATGATTTCAGGAGATTTGTTACATGCTGGAACTACAATGGCGGTAACTAATTTTATGAACGGGGTGTTTGCCAGTAGGATTGTTGTAGGCAACACTAATTTTCATCGGTTAAATGGTGATTTAAGAAACCAACTATATGTTGAAACAATCTCTGGATTAAGAATTTATCTGAAATTAGACAATAAGTGGCATCGTTTAGGTGTACCTAGTTATTATGAAATGTCAGCTAGTAAAACCACTTGGGTTTATACCCTTGATAATGATGTCATTCACATAGATTACTACGTAGCATTAAATAAAAATGCTCAACAAATTGTATTTAGATCAAAAAATAAAATTAAATACGATCTTTTATTTTCAAATCAATTGTTGCTGGGCAATAATGAATATGAGTCAAAGCTTGAATTAAAAATTAACAATAATGAAGCGACTATTCAATTTAACGATAATCAATTAGTAAATGATAATTATCCTAATTTGAAATATAAAATTTCATCTCAAGATGTGAAATATACTAATGATAGTGTCTTCTTTGACAAAGAGATGGGACACGGTTTTTTAGTTATGGAATACCAACAAAAAAATCAAGTAACGATTAATATTGAAGGTACATTAGATGAGTTTGCATCTAATCATATCAATTTTGAAAACGAATATTTAAAATACGAACAATTCATTAAAGACTTAATTTCTCTTGAAATTAAAAATGATAATGAAATTTCTCATAAATTTAATAAAACTCTTTATTGGTTTACTCATAACGCTCTAGTTCATTATTCAAGCCCTCACGGTTTGGAACAAACCGGTGGTGCCGCTTGGGGAACTAGAGACGTTATTCAAGGACCCTTTGAGTTGTTTTTAGCACATAAAAAATATAATATTGCTCGTGAGATCTTGCTAAAAGTATATTCACGTCAGTTTATTGATAATTATGATTGGCCACAATGGTTTATGTATGATAACTATAACTATATTCAAGCTCATGATTCACATGGTGATATCATCGTTTGGCCACTAAAAGCCCTGGCTGATTATTTGTTAATTACTGATGATTACGATATTTTATTTGAAAAGGTTCCTTATTATTCTAAAATTAATAACGCTTTTACAGAGCCAGACGCCGTTATTAATCACGTTAAAAATCAAATTAACACGATTATTGAAAGTTGTGTATCAGGAACATCACTACCGAAATATGGCGGTGGTGATTGGAATGATACACTACAACCAAAAGATCAAATGTTAACTCAAAAAATGGTATCAACTTGGACAATTAGTTTAATCTATCAAGCGTTTAACAGTTTTAATAAGAGTATCAATCAAATTGATGAAAAATTATCGGAATTAATTAATGAGTTTTTAATCAATTTAAAACGCGACTATGAACGTTATGTCATTATTGATGGCAAGACAGCTGGGTTTATCATCTTTGAAGATGGTAAACCAATACCAGTCTTACATCCTAATGATGATAAGACTAAAATCTCATACCGCTTATTATCATATAAAAGACCAATTATTGCCGAGTTAATTAGCCCGATTCAAGCTCAAATTAATCATAAATTAATGTTAGAATATCTACATTTTCCTGATGGTATGAGATTAATGGACCACCCAGTTACTTATAAGGGCGGAGTAAGGACGCTTTTCCAAAGAGCTGAGACTGCGTCTAACTTTGGTCGTGAAGTTGGAATTTTATATGTTCACGCCCATATTAGACACTTAGAAGCTTTAGCTAAATTAGGCGCCAGTGATGATTTGTTGTATGAATTCCAACAAATAAATCCAATTGGACTAAATAATTTCGTTAAAATTTCTAATATTCGACAATCCAATGTTTACTTTACTTCAAGTGATGCTAATTTTTATGATCGTTATGATGCGCAAGAAAAATTCCATTTATTAAAAGAGGGTAAAATTAAAGCGAAATCTGGATGGCGACTATATTCAAGTGGGCCAGGGATTTATATTAATCAATTAATTTCAAATTTCTTTGGCATCCGTCAATCTCATAATCAATTATATTTAGATCCGACTCACAATTTAGATCAATTGGTAATTGAATTTAAATATAAAAATAAAAATATTTTAGTTAAATATTCATTTGGTGGTAACGATTATCTAATCGTCAATGGTAAAAAAATAAATATAGAAAGAGAAAATGAATATTATCGTAAGGGTGGTTATCTAATTAATGATTCGTTACTTCAAGATGATAATATCATTGAAATTAATTTGAAAAATGAAAACTGTTAAATATAATAAAACTTTAGAATTAAATGAATTTATTGTTAGTAGCGATACTTGCGTCATTTATTTTCATGGAGGCGGCTTGGAAGCCGGCTCCAAAGATGATTTTAATAATTTAGCAAAATATTTTAATGAAAATGAAATTGATTGTTATCTTCCAAGTTATCGGTTATATCCTAAAGCGAAGTACCCAGAATTTATTTTAGATGCCGCTGAAGCGGTAGCCTATGTATTAAATAAACGAAAATATCAAAAAGTATTTATTGGTGGCACTTCGGCAGGTGCTTATTTAGCGATGATGTTGTATTTTGATAAAAGATATTTAGCTAAACATAAGATTGATTCAGAAACTATAACTGGTTATATTTTTGATGCTGGTCAACCAACAGTTCATTTCCATGTTTTAAGAGAATCGGGAATGGATACGAGAAGAATTGTCGTTGATGAAAGAGCGCCAATGTATTATTTAACTCAAAATGTTGATTCTAAAGTTAAATTTTTAGTTTTTTATGCCGAATTTGATTTAAATACAAGAAAAGAAGAAACCGAACTATTAAAACATTTAATGATAAATTATGGTTATCCAAAGGAAAATTTAAACTTTCAATATGTTAAAGACAATAATCATTGTCAGTATACTAACACCGATTTTTTTAATGAAACAGTGTTAAAGTTTATAAAAAACAGTTAGAGGGATGAATGATGAAAGAATTACTTAAAAAGTTAACATTAGAAGAAAAACTAGGACAACTAACGATGATTCCGCCGTTTTTCTATATTAAAGATTTGAAAAAAGAAGTTTTTGGAGCTTTAACTGATATGAAGTTAAACGAAAAAAGCATTTTTCAAACTGGTTCAGTTTTAGGAATTCAAAGTCATCAAGAAATGATCCAAGTCCAAGAGAAGTATTTAGCCAGATCGCGTCATCAAATTCCCCTAATTTTTATGGGCGATGTAATTCACGGAGCCCATACGATTATGCCAACTCCACTAGCCCAAGCGTCATCATTTAATCCTAATTTAATTTATAAAGGAGCCGAAGCAGCGGCTAAAGAAGCCCTAAAATCAGGATTACAAGTAACTTTTTCACCAATGAGTGATTTAGTTCGCGACCCACGATGGGGTCGCGTAGTTGAATCATATGGTGAAGACCCATACTTGAATTATGTTTTATCAAAGGCCACTGTTAAAGGTTATAAAAGTCAAGGGTTATTATCGTGTGTGAAACACTTTGCCGCTTATGGATTATCAGAGGCTGGTCAAGATTATAATACGGTTGATTTATCAAGATTAAATTTATTTCAATATTATCTTGAAGGTTATCGTGGGGCAATTGATGGTGGTGCCGATATGGTGATGACCTCATTTAATACTTTTGAATACGTTCCGGCTACCACCAACAAATACTTACTTCGTGATGTTTTACGGAAAAAATTAAAATTTAAGGGGGTCACTATCTCTGATTATGATTCCTTACTCCAAACTATTTATCATCGTACATCGCAAGATGATTGCGATGCCGCCTTAAAAGGAATTAAAGCGGGATTAGATCTGGAGATGGCCTCAAGTTCATATATGAGATGTTTACCAGATGTTGTCAAAAAAGATGAGGAATTATTAAAGTTAATTGATGAGGCGGTGTTAAGAGTTTTACAATTAAAAGAAAAAGCCGGATTATTTAAAGATCCATATCTTATTAAACATGTATCTTTAGATACTAGTAATAGTATGAAAGTTGCCTATAATTTAGCTAAAGAATCCATCGTCTTATTAAAAAATAATTCATTACCACTTAAAAAGAAAACGAAAATTTCTTTACTTGGAAAATATGCCACTGAAAAACATGTGTTAGGACCATGGAGTTGGCACGGAGATCCAAAAGTAACTGATGAGTTATCAAAACACTTAAAGGCTTATTATATCAACGATTCAGAATGTTTTGATGATTATGATCTTGATAAAATCAATCAAACAGATCATATTATTTTAGCGATCGGTGAACGATATTATGAATCAGGAGAAGCGCATAGTAAAGCTGATATAAATCTATCTCCACATTATTTAAAATTACTTGAAAAGTTACAACAAACCAATCTTCCAATTACTGTCGTTTTATATACAGGACGTCCTCAAATATTAACCGAAGCCTTACCACTCATTGATAATTTATTAGTTCATTTTCATTTAGGATCAACTACTTCAAAAGTAGTAGCTGATACCATTTATGGAATTAATAATCCGTGTGGACGACTACCGATGACATTTCCAAGACATCAAGGGCAAATCCCAATTTATTATAATCGTTTGTCAACTGGAAGACCATATTCAGAAACTAATCCATACACGTTAAAGTATCTTGATGTTTCAAACGAACCGTTATTTGAATTCGGTTATGGTTTAAGTTATTCTAAGTTTAACTATTCAAACTTAAAATTATCAACTAATGTTGCCACTCTTAAATCACTTCCTACCGTTAGCGTCACCGTGACCAATGAAAGTGATGTTTCTGGTAAAACTAGCATCTTACTTTATATTAAAGATGATTTTGCGAGTGTCGCCAGACCAGTCAAAGAGTTAAAACAATTCAAAAAAATTAGTTTAAAACCACATGAATCAAAAGTGGTTGAATTTAAATTAACTAAAAACGACTTATCTTTTTATAATCAAGATTTAAAAAAGATTGTTGAACCAGGTGGTTTTACAATCTTTATTGAAAATTTAACTACTAAGTTTACTTTAGTTAAATAATATCTAAATCAATAATATTGTCAATCTTTAACGGAATATTATCTAAATAAATTATTCTTTTTAAAGAATCAATTTTAGTCACTAATCCGTATAGATTATTGGTATAACCATTATTAAAATAAACAACTGTAATGTGGCGATTTTCATAAATCGCCTCTTTTATTTTAAGATCCATGTAATAAAGTTGTTCTTCAGATAAGGTAGGTTTATCTTTTTTATTTAAGTTATATTTTAGTGTTAGATATAAATCATTAAACCCCGCCAATCCATCAAATGGAGCCCATTTAATGATGCCACGATCGACATAATTACTCATGATGACCTCCAATAAATTTGTTTCTTTCTTGAATGGTAGAGGCTTCAGTTAATGAAGATAGCCGGTTGACACAGCTTTTACCATGAGTTAGTTTTAAGTTATCAAGCGCATCTAATAATTTTTCTTCTCGTTCCAACTTTTCATAATCTTCGAAAAGTGATAATTGATGAACGCTACTTACTTCACTTAAATTAGAGATGGCGATACTTACAGCACGGATGGCGCTTTCGCCATCATAATAGTCATTAAAGATGGAAAGTGCCATCTCCATCATTTCAGAAAAGCATGAAGTTGGATAATCTAGTTGTCGTTGGCGTGAGAATCCGCCACCAACATCTTTCGAATAGCGAATACCAATAGTTAAGGTTTTTCCTACTTTTTTCGCAAGTCTTAGTCTTCTTGCCAGTTCATCTACCATTTCTAATAAAATTGTATAAAAATCGGGCACATAATAATCTTCAAATAAAACTTGCGAGTTACCAAAACTTTTATTTTTTGATCTCAATTTATCTTTATCTTGAACTAAACTCATATCGATGCCATTAGCGTGGTAATATAACTCTTCACCGATTACACCAAATCTTCGTTTTAACTCACTAACATTATAATTGGCCAAATCACCAATCGAATAAATTCCTAATATATTTAAATGACGTTCCATTCGGTGGCCAATGCCCCACATTTTAGAAAGTGGAGTAATGGGCCATAGTTTTAATTTAAAATTATCATAAGTCCATTTAGCAGGTTTACCCATTAAATGCTTACCTTCTAGATCTAAAGCTAGTTTAGCGAGTAACATATTCGGACCGATTCCGCAACTTACTGGGAGTTTTAGTTTGGTTTCGATTTCTTTAATAATCATTTCAGCTATTTCAATATCAGTTTTTTTATAATAACTTAAATAGTTAGTAACATCTAAAAAAGCTTCATCAATAGAGTAGACATATAAATCTTCATCTGAAATAAAACTAAGATAGATTTCAATTAATTTCATGGTATATTCTAAATAAGTTTTCATGCGTGGGCGCGCATAAATAATATCATTTTTTAAATGTTCTGGTAGTTCAAAGATGCGACCACGATTCGGAGCTCCTAGTTGTTTTAGGTACGGAGTAGTTGCTAGACAAATCGAGCCGTCGCCACGGGATTTGTCGGCAACTACTAGCATCGTATTAAAAGGATCTAATCCTCTTAAGGCACATTCAACGGAGGCATAAAAACTCTTTAAATCAAGACAAATAATATGACGATGAATTTGATATTTTTTCATAGTATGCCTCCTTTGTATCAGATACTTTAACACATTAAATTAGTGAATACAATGAAAGGGATATTGAAAAAAATTTAATTAGATACAATATAAATATTAAGTTAATTATGAATCATTAAATTATAAGTTACTTCGATGTAATAGGGTAATATGCATTGAAGAAAGATGTGTGAAAATGCTATAATAATAAAAGATGGGGTGTGATTAATATGTTTAATGAAATGATTAAAAAACTTAAAGGACAAAATAAACGAATTGTTTTCACTGAAGGTGAAGATATTAGAGTTTTAACTGCTGCTGCAAGACTACTAAATGAAGGGGTTTTAGTTCCGGTAGTTTTAGGAAGAAGAGATGCAGTTTTAAAATTAGCTAAAGACAACAATTTAGATGTTTCCAAGATGGAAATCATTGAAATTGAAAAATACGCTCAGATGGAAGAACTAGTTGATAGAATGGCTGAATTAAGAAAAGGCAAGATGACTCGTGAAGAAGTTGAAAAACTCATTACAAGAGGTAACTATTTTGGAACGATGTTAGTTGAAAGAGGATATGCTCACGGATTATTAGGTGGAGCCACCTATTCAACTGCTGATACTGTAAGACCAGCCTTACAATTAGTTAAAACTAAACCTGGTAGTAAGATTGTTTCAAGTTCATTTTTAATGAGAAGAGTTAGAGACGGAAAAGAAGAAAGATATATTATGGCCGACTGTGCTATTAACTTACATCCAGATGAAAATCAAGTAGTTGAAATTGCCCTTCAAAGTGCTGAAACCGCAAAGATTTTCGGAATTGATCCAAAAGTAGTTTTATTATCTTATTCAAGCTACGGTTCAGGTAAAGGTGAAGATGTTGAAAAGATGACTAATGCTGCCACTAGATTAAAAGAAATGAACTTAGATTTCCCAGTTGATGGCGAATTACAATTTGATGCAGCGTTCTCAATGGATGTTGCGAAAATTAAAGCGCCACAATCTAAAGTTGCCGGTAAAGCTAACGTCTTTATTTTCCCAGATATTAACGCGGGTAATATTGGGTATAAGATTGCTCAAAGATTGGGCGACTTTGAAGCTTTAGGACCAATCCTACAAGGATTGAATGCGCCAATTAATGACTTATCTAGAGGTTGTAATACTGAAGAAGTCTATAAAATGGCAATCATTACAGCTCTACAAAAATAAATTAAAGAGATAAATAATATAAATACTATTATAAATAAGAGTTTGATTTGATTTAAGAGTCAAACTTTTATTTTTTCACACAATTTAAGGCTAATCACATTTCAAATTTAGTTTGAAATTTAATTACTTAAAAAACTTATAAAAAGAACTCAAAATATAATGAAAGTTTATGAAAAAATAGCGAAAAATCAATCATTTTACTTTCATTTCTTTTTCGCTTGTATTTGCTTTCGGTATCAACTATAATGTATGTACGGAATTAGAAAGAAGAAATAAAAGGGGGAAGTAAAATGATTAGACAAATAAGAAAAAGAGACGGAAGATTACAAAAATTTGATCCAACAAAAATTGCAGTTGCAATTAATAAAGCTTTTGGTGGAACCAGAGATCTAGAATCATTTACGTATGCCGCAGAAATAGTTAAAAAATTAAATGAATTAAATGTAGAAGTAATTGACATTGAACATGTCCAAGATGAAGTAGAAAAATATTTAATGGGTGTTGACCAAGTGGTTGCGAAGAAATATATTTTATATCGTCGCGATCGCGAAAGAGCACGCCATGCTAAAGAAACAGTCTTTAACTATAAAAAGACTGTTGAAGACTATTTAAAGATTGAAGACTGGAGAGTTAAAGAAAACTCAACTGTTAATTATTCTTTAGGTGGATTGATTTTAAATAACTCTGGTGCCATTACTGCTAACTATTGGTTATCAGAAGTTTATGACGAAGAGATTAGTAATGCTCATAGAAATGCCGATATTCATATTCATGACTTGTCAATGTTATCAGCTTATTGTGCAGGATGGGATTTAGAACAATTAATTAAA
The DNA here is from genome assembly GCA_050953825.1 of Acholeplasmataceae bacterium. Classification (GTDB taxonomy): domain Bacteria; phylum Bacillota_I; class Bacilli_A; order Acholeplasmatales; family Acholeplasmataceae; genus DUQW01. Next base: position 349,876 of record JBMNNF010000013.1, read on the forward strand.
GAAGGTGTTGGTGGTGTTGAAGGTAAAATTACTTCTAAACCAGCTAAACACTTAGGAACTTTAGCTAACCAAATGGTTAACTTCTTAGGAATTATGCAAAATGAATGGGCTGGCGCTCAAGCATTTTCATCATTTGATACTTATTTAGCGCCATTTGTCAAAGCTGATAATTTATCATATGATGATGTTAAACAAGCCATCCAATCATTTGTCTTTGGTGTTAATACACCAAGCCGTTGGGGCTGTCAAGCACCATTTACTAACATTACTTTAGACTGGGTCGTTCCAAGCGATTTAGCCGAAAGACCAGCTTTAGTTGGTGGTAAAGAAATGGATTTCAAATATAAAGATTGCCAAAAAGAAATGGATATGGTTAATAAAGCGTTCTTAGAAGTAATGATTGAAGGGGATGCTAATGGTCGAGGATTCCAATATCCAATTCCAACTTATTCAATTACTCGTGAATTTGATTGGTCAGATACTGAAAATAATCGTTTATTATTTGAAATGACTGCTAAATATGGTACTCCTTATTTCTCAAATTATATTAACTCAGATATGGAACCATCAGATGTTAGATCTATGTGCTGTCGTTTAAGATTAGACTTAAGAGAGTTAAGAAAGAAATCAGGTGGATATTTTGGAGCCGGTTCGAATACTGGTTCAGTTGGGGTTGTGACAATTAATTTACCAAGAGTTGCCTATCTTTCGGAAAGTGAAGAAGAATTTTATGAAAGACTAGGTCACTTAATGGATTTATCAGCTCGTTCATTAAAGATGAAACGTAATGTAGTTACTCAATTACTTGAAGCTGGATTATATCCATATACGAAACGTTATTTAGGACATTTTGATAATCACTTCTCAACAATTGGTTTAATCGGAATGAACGAAGCTGGATTAAACGCTAGTTGGTTAAGAAAAGACTTAACTCATAAAGAAACTCAAGACTTTGCTGAAGATGTTTTAAACTTTATGAGGGAAAGATTATCAGATTACCAAGAATTATATGGTGATTTATATAACTTAGAAGCGACTCCAGCAGAATCAACAACATATCGTTTAGCGAAACATGATAAAGCGAGATATCATGATATTATTACTGCATCAGAAGATGGAGATACTCCGTATTATACTAACTCATCACATTTACCAGTTGGTTATACTGAGTCAGTATCTGAAGCATTGAAGATTCAAGATCGATTACAAGTTTTATATACATCAGGAACTGTCTTCCACGCATTTTTAGGTCAAAAACTTCAAAGCTGGCAAGCGGCAGCTAATGTTGTTAGAAAGATTGCTGAAAACTTTAAATTACCATATTTCACATTATCACCAACTTATTCAATTTGTCCAGAACATGGTTATTTAAATGGTGAAGAATCTACTTGTCATATTTGTGGTGCTGAAACTGAAGTATATTCAAGAATTACTGGATACTATCGACCACTTAAAAACTGGAATGATGGTAAACAAAAGGAATTTAGAGATCGTAAAGAATATGTCATTAATACAACCGATATTATTGAAAATGCCATTAAACAAGCCCAACAAGAAATTAAAAAAACTAGTTGTAAAAAAGAGGATGCTCACTTAATGTTATTTACTACTGAACAATGTCCAAATTGTACAATGATTAAAAAATTCTTAGAAAAAGAAAATATCAAATACGACATCATAGTAGCTGATAAAGAATTAGAATTAACGAATAAATATCAAGTTAGACAAGTCCCAACATTAATTGTTGAAGCTGACGGTTCAGTCGAATCCTACAATAACTTTTCCAATATTGTCAAATATATCAATAGTTAATTAACAAAAAAGAGGCACTTGATGCCTCTTTTATCTCAAGAGGTTCAAATATGATCCAAAAAATTAGAAAACGTGACGGACGTTATGTTAAATTTAATGAAAACAAAATTACTGAAGCCATTCAAAAGGCGATTTTAGCCGTTGAGGCTGAAGTAACTTTAAATAAAACTTACCGAATGACTAAAGAAGTCGTAAAAAGAATTGAAGAAGAAACTCCAGAAGGAAGAATTCCAACTGTGGAGAGTGTTCAAGATATCGTTGAAAAAGTATTAATGGCTTCGAAACTACCAGAAGTTGCCAAAGCGTATATTTTGTATCGTGAAGAAAGATCACGCGTCCGTGATCGTGAAACGCGATTAATGAAAACTTTCCAAGAAATTGAACACGATAAAAAAACGACTTCTAACTTCTTATTAAAACGCGGTGACTTTCATTATGAAAATCCAACTAAATCAATTCTTGCCTACGGTAGAGAAGGGGCTAAAGAATATAATAAGATGTTTACCATTAACCCAGAATACGTTAAGATGCATGAAGATGGCGACATCTTCATTAAAGAAATCGAATATTACGCTTCATCATTTAATACTCTTCAAATTAATTCTAAAAGAATTATTGAAAACGGTATTATTAAAGACAATATCGTCTTTAAAAAAGCCAATACGATTGATGATTATTTAGTCTTTTTATCATACATTATTTTAAAAGCTGAAAGTGATATTTATGGAGGAATTCAAATTCCTGATTTTGATTTCGTACTCGCAGAGGCGGTTAAGAAAAATCATTATTTGATTTTACTATCAACTTTAGAAAAATATTTAACATTTCAAAAAATTAATCTAGATTTATCCCAGATTAAAAGAATTGAAGATATTGAACAATTAGACATTCCTTTGGAAACTTTAGATCATATTAAAAATATAGCAAATATTGAATTAGAAAAAGAATTATATCATTCATTAGTAAAATTCTTACAAGGATTAAAAATGATGTCAAGTAAAAATCAAAGTGGCATTGTTAATTTATCCATTGCCTATGGTACTGATCAAAGTTTATATGGTCGCTTAGTCACTAAAAATATTTTATTAGCGACTCAGGAGGGGGCCTCCGGCCACCTCTACACCACCCCAGTTCAAATCTTTAAAGTTAAAGATGGGGTTAATTATAATAAGCGTGATCCAAATTATGACTTATATCAATTAGCAATTGAAACACAAGCGTTAAGAATGTATCCTAACTTTATGTTTTTAGATGCTACCGCTAATCAATTAGATGAAATTGATACTTTAAGAGAACTTTCTTATAGTGCATCTAGAAATAGAATCGCGACTAACGTGATTGATTATAACCAATCACCATTAGGTCGTGGTAGTTTAGGCGAAACAATCATTAACTTACCGCGAGTTGCCTTAAACTCAAGAAATGTTGAAGACTTTTATAATAAATTAGGTTCATTATTGAATAAAGTAATTAATCAATTACTTGATAAATATAAAAACTTATCAAGTTTAAAATCACTCCACTTGCCATTTTTAATGAAAGATCAAGCGTGGCGTGATTCAAATAGTTTACATGGTAATGATAATCTTAACCAAGTCATTAAAAATGGCTCACTTGATGTTGGTTTTATTGGATTAGCGGAAGCGTTAGAAGCGTTAATTGGTTCACATCACGGACAAACCGATGAAGCGCGCCAGTTAGGACTGGATATTATTAAACATATCAACGAATTACTTAATTTAGCCAAAGAGAAATACGGTCTTAACTTTCAACTAGTGGCTTCATCAAAAGTTGATTTAGTTGAAAACTTCGTTTTAAAAGACCAACAAAAATATGGAATTATTAAAAATGTGACTGATAAATCATTTTATACTGACTCATTCCATATTCCGTCCAACTATCCAATTAATGCCGAAAATAAAATTATTATTGAAGCTCCGTATCACGCTTTAATTCCTGGAGGGCATATTACCTATATTGAATTAGGTGGAGAACAAAAAAATAAAGTTAGTTCAATTAAAGGATTACTAAAATTAATGAAAAAACATGATATTGCCTATGCGGCCATTAATCATCAATTAGATTTTCATCCTAGTTGCGGGTTTATTGGAGAAATTAATTCCAATAAATGTCCTAAATGCGATATGATCGAAAGTTTAGAAAGACCTTTCTTTAGGTATCGTCGGATTAATGATTTATTAATTTCGCCAATTAATTTGGAAACTTTTGAACATGAAGAAGTTGATTTAAGAGTGACTCACATTAATAACTTAATGCGAGTTTCTGGATTCGTTCATGACTCGATTGTTGATGGACCCGGCTTAAGATTTGTCGTCTTTACTCAAGGATGTTTAATAGGATGTCCAGGATGTCATAATCCAGAGACTTGGGATCCAGATGGTGGTACTTTAGTTGAGTTAGACGATATCGTGAAAATGTGGCGTAGTAACCCATTAATTGAAGGTGTAACCTTTAGTGGTGGTGATCCCCTCTTACAACCAGATAAAGTTCTTTATTTAGCTAAAAAGGCTAAAGAAAGTCAGTTATCAATTGTTTTATATTCTGGTAGATACTATGAAGAATTATTAGAATTAAATAATCCTTTTATTAATGAAATCTTAGAAATTGTTGATATTTTAATTGATGGACCATTTGTGATAGCCCAACTCAATTTAAACTTACAATATCGTGGTAGTGAAAACCAAAGAGTAATTGATTTAGTAAAAACTAGAGAAAGTGGAAAAATCGAACTTTTAATAGTATAATACAATTAATGAAAGCGATTATGTTAATCAATCCGGCTAGCGGAAGAGAAAAAGTTGATAAGATAGTTGAAGTAGCCAAACGCAAATTTAATGAAAGAGATTATCACCTTGACGTTTATTTTTCTACGTGTCCGAATGATTTAACTGAAAAAGCGTATTTGTGGGCCCACGATTATGACACTTATATTGTCTGTGGTGGTGATGGCACCGTTAATGAGGTCATTAACGGCGTCATGAAATCCGATATAAGGCCAAGTATCGCAATCGTTCCATTAGGAACGGTTAACGATATTGCGAAAATCTTTGGGATTCCTAAAAAGGTTGACCAAAATTTAGATTTAATTTTTGATTTAGAACCAGTCGCTACTGACATTAACCAAATCAATGATCGTTACTTTGTCTATGTCGCCGCTGCTGGCTATCTAACCGCCGTTAGTTATGATGCCGACCGTGAAGAAAAGAAGAAATACGGTTCTTTAGCATATCTAAAAACCGGGATTAGAGAGTTAAGGCAAAAACCATTTTTTAAAGCGAAAATTGAATGTAATAATGAAACTTATACTAAATACGTTTCCTTATTACTGGTATTATCAGCTAATCAATTTGGTGGAATGAAATTATTTCGATTTTCCAAACAAACAAAATTAAATGATGGTTTATTTGATTTGAGGGTTTTCTCATATAAAAGAATTTCCTTATTATTTAGATTAGTTTTATTTATTTTAAGAGCTGGTAAGAAACAATATCATGAATTACAGTTTTCAACTAATCACGCCATTATTACTCCACTTGAAGATAAAGAAGTTAATTGGAACGCTGATGGTGAATTAGTGACTAAAGGAAAAGTAGAAATTAAATCATTTAAGCAAGCCCTTAAGTTTTATGTTCATCCGAAAAGAATTAAAAAATTGTATTAAAAAAGCTATCATACAGCGCGATATGATAGCTTTTATTATCATCATTGTTAAATAGTAGTTACTAAAATTACGAATAATGTCCAAAAGAGAAATGAACCAATCGAAAGCCAAAATCCGATTTTCGATTGTTTTTGATAATTATATTTTAAAATACCAATTAATCCGGTGATAAAGCCAACTAATGAACCAACAAATGGTAATGGTCCAAAACCTAAGGAACCAAAGACAATTGAAACGACCGCCAGTGATTTACCACGGGGGTCTTTTTCGACTTTCGGTGTTTCATTTCGCATAATCAGTTCACCACAATTGGTACATACTTTATCGCCAGGATATAGCTTGTTTCCACAATTGGTGCAGTAATTCATAAGCAACTCCTAAACATATATTATATTAAATGGCAGGGGCAGAAGGATTCGAACCCTCACTGAAGGTTTTGGAGACCCGCGTGCTACCGTTGACACCATGCCCCCAGCACAATTTATTATATCATATGTTAGTTTATTTTAAAATTTATCGTTATTTATGATAAATTATTATCGTCATTATCACTAGCTTCAATGTCGGCATTGATGACAGGAGCGTCAAGAGTAGAATCTAATGATTTAGAATTTTCTTTATATTGGGCCTCCATTGAAGTTTTAGGTTCTAATGATTTAACAGTAGAAGCAGCGACTTCTTTCGCTCTTTTTCTTTGTTGTACTTTAGCAACTACAAATTTATTAAAGAACATAAAATATGCAGTTAATAAAATAATCAAACCAATAATTAAGGTAGTTACAATAACGCTACCATTATATTTAGACAAATCTAATTCTTCATAAGATAAACCTAAATTTTGGGCTTCAGTCGCAGTTGGCATATCACCAGATATTTCAGCTTTAGTAAAAGTATAATCTGATGTTTTAGCAGTTAAATCATGAACAAATATTGGGAATTCTCCAGGAACATTATGATGTTCCATTCCTCCATCAGAATTAACAATAAATAATGATTCATAATTAGTTTCTTTGCCAGTTTCTTCATCAACATAAACTCTTGCGATATGAAGTTCGACTAATTCTGGTCGACCTTCTTCGCCATCGCGAAGAATTCCAGTAGTTTCAAAAATTGCTGGATACATTGGACTAATGACATAACCATCATCTACCTTAGCATTTTTAGTAATACTTTCAGCTAATGGACGATCAAATCGTGGATAAATTTTAAATAAATATTTTTCTTTAGTGTCATATTCACGCTCAAATTGCATTAAATCTTCAAAGGTACCATCAGATTTTTTATATTGTAAATCAGCGATTTCGATAACATATCCTTCACCAACAACTTTTTTGGGGAAGAAGTATAGTTTATAACTGACTCTAGTAAATCTAGCACGATAAATATTTAAAGTAAATAATAAATCTGACGCTTCACCATCATTTTGAGTATAGGTATAAATTGGAGTTTTATCATAAAATCCATTAGAGACAGTTACATAAGCATCTAAATATTCTTTATTTTCGTCATATTTTTCATAAAGAGGAAAAACATCTTTTTCATGGTATTTACCAGATCTACCCATTAAAGAGCTGTTATAAAACATTCCAATTATCATAAATGTAGCAACACCAAATAAGACATATCCAATAATTTGAATAATTCTTCCTTTTGTAGTATTTCTATTATTATTTTGTTGCGTGTTCATAAAATTTCACCTCAGTCTATATAATAATATCAAAAACACCCTATAAATTTCAAATTATAAGATATATTTAATACAATATAATAATATCATGGGTCTTGACTAAATAAGCGAAATTAATAAATAAGCGGTCAAGACCCAAAATTCGCACTTGACTCCTACAAGGGGGTCAACTATGAAAGTACAAAGGCACAGATTAAAGCATTCCGAATTAGATAAAATACTTAGGTGTTTTTCAGAAGATCTTACAGCTACACAAGCAAGTAAACTTCTAATAATAAATAGAAACACCATAAATAAGTATTATAATCTATTTCGAAAGCTTATCTATACTCACTACAAAAGGAATTTTTATTTTAAAAATACAGTAGTAGAAATAGATGAAAGTTATTATGGATCGAAAAGGGTGCGTTTGAAAAATGGCAAGTTATCTAAAAAACTGATAGTGTTGGGAATAATAGAAAGAGGCGGTAATGCCTATACAAAGATTATTCCAAATGTAAAAACTAAGACGGTTTTTGAGATAATTAAACGTAAAGTAGATAAATCGTGTATAATATGCACAGACCAACATAAATCTTATGAATATTTAAAGGTAAAAGGGTATTATCACTTTACGGTTAACCATTCAATAAAAGAATATGTAAGAGGAGAAACGCACACAAATACCATTGAATCATTTTGGTCATATGTTAAGACGAGATTATACAAATTCAAAGGTATTAATAAGAAATACTTTCATCTTTACATAAGAGAATGTGAGTATAGATTTAATCTCAGAAAGAAAGATATTTATATAAATCTATTAGATTTAATAAAAAAAGATTCTTTCCTCGGTGCCTTATGGCGAGGGAAGCAGAATAGCAAGTGAGCTTAAGTAGTCAAGTGCGAATATCATTATTGAAATTTCGCTGTTTAACTTAAGTGTTGCTGGTAAGTCCAAATAATGGTAAAATATAGTTGCCAAATAAAATCACATATCAAACTTCTTTATAGATAGGACTATTTATCTAGCCAATCCCGGTATGTGATAGTATTTGGCGATACAAATTATTTGGATTGGCTAGCTAAATAGTCTTATTTTCATTAAAGGAGTGTAAGGCTATGAACTTTGAATTGGTTGTTGATGAATTAAAAGGGGCTAAATTAGCTGAGTTATTTCAAGTCAATAATTATGTTGATAGTTTGATTAAAATTCAAAATTCGGCTCATAAAATTGATGCTGATGGGTTTCCGAAATGTCCTCATTGTGGTAATGAAATTGTTAAGAAAAATGGGAAAATGCCTAATGGAACTCAAAGATATTTATGTTTAAATGATAAATGTAAGAAGAGTTTTTCTTCTAATACGAATTCGTTTTCCTATCGTTTAAGAAAACTAAAAGATTACTTATATTTGATGATTGAGTATACTTTAGATGGTTTGTCAATAAGAAATATTTCAAAGAAACTTAACATTCCAATTAATACTGTTTGGATGTGGAGAACGAAAATTCTTTTAAGTTTAGAAACGTTTATTGATAAAGAAAATCCGCTTACTGATGTGGTTTATAGTGATGAAACATTCATTAAAATTAACTTAAAAGGGACTAAGAATCATAAGATGCCTAGAGTGTCTTATTATGAAGGAAGACCTGCAATAGCTCATAGGGAATTGGTTTGTATTCAAACGGTAATTGATGATTCTAAAAGGACGATATTTGATATTAATGGGGTTGCTAGATTATCAAAAGAAAGATTAGATCTATTCTTAAAACCTTTTATTAATGAAGAAACGATTATTGTATCTGATGGGGATTATTCTTATGTCGGCTTTGCTGAAAAATATTTGCTGCAACACGAAAGAATAATAAATATGTATGAAAAAAGTAAAAATGGGTATTCGCTAGGACCAATAAATAATTTACACTCGTCCTTTAAATCGTTTATGAAAAAATATAAAGGTGTATCAACCAGACGATTAAATGGATATATAAACTTATTCATTTTGGATAATTACTTAAATCAAATATTAAATGGATATGAAAAGGTAGAATACATTTATGAGTCATTGTTGGCTCTTGAAAATAATCCGACTTTTGAAGAAATATTTAACGTTAAATTTCCTATTGATGTTAAAGCCATTTATGATAGTTTGAGAAAAGATGGATATATTATGCAATAAAAGTCAGCAACACTTAAGTTAAACAGCGAAATTGAAATGTTTTCTTTTGACAAAATAAATATTTATAGTATAATAAATAATAGTCGTGTATATGGCGGTTGTGGCGAAGTGGCTAACGCATCGGATTGTGGCTCCGACATTCGCCGGTTCAATTCCGGTCAGCCGCCCCACTATTATCTAGGCCCGTAGCCAAGCGGTAAGGCATCAGACTTTGACTCTGACACTCGTTGGTTCGAATCCAGCCGGGCCTGCCATAAAAATGTTTAATTAGTAAACTATATATTTGAACGAATCGCCTAACAAGGCGATTTTTTCTTAAATAGGAAGTCCATCTAGGTTATAAAAGTGTTTGCTGGATGGACTTTTTTTAATACTGATATTGGTTTTTAAAATTTCGTACCAAGGGTTCGAACTCCAAAAATAATTTCTCGTACCAAGGGTTCGAACTATTTATATTATAACTCAAACATATTGTTATCATTTACTAAATAAGTAAGTATAAGACAGACATAAAAGGATGTTTATGTAAAATCTAGGAAGACATCTAGGGAGACATATAGCATAATAATGACTAAAAGAACCTTTGCAGTTTATAGATATATTTAAAATTTATCCCCCACTTTATCCCCCACTTATGATATAATAAATATGGGGGTTAAATTTATGAAAAAAATAGAATCTATAATAGAAGAACTTTTGAATTTGGACTATGAAACAGAATGGTTAGAGTTCAAAGAAAATGTTAATGATCCAAATATGATTGGAGAATATATTTCTGCATTATCCAATTCTGCAGCAATTCATAAAAAAGAATTTGGTTATTTAATATGGGGGATAGATGATATCAGTCATAAAGAAGTGGGAACTAAATTTGATTTTCAAAAAGATGTCAAAAATGAACCGTTAGAACATTTTTTAGCACGACAAATTAGCCCAAGTATTGCCTTTCAATTTTATGAATTAAAAATAAAAGGAATTAGAGTTGTTGTTTTAGAAATACCAGCTGCATTTAAAATACCAACAGCTTATAAGGGAGTCAGATATTTGAGAATTGGTTCAAGTAAAGTTAATTTATCAAAATATCCAGAAAGAGAAGCAAAATTATTTGTGAAACTTCAAAAAGAAGAAATTAATTTGCAAAATAAAGAGTCAGAATATCAAAACTTAACATTTGAGAGGCTTTTTACATATTATGCAGGTAAGGGAATAAAGCTTAATCCAAATAATTTTAAAAAGAATTTATTTTTATTAACAAAAGATGGTAATTATAATTTATTGGCTCAGTTGTTATCAGACAATAGTTATATTCCAATTAGAGTTTCAATATTTACAGGTAAAGATAAATCAAGCCCCTTGTTTTCTATAAAAGAATTTGGGAACACTTGTTTACTTATTTCTTTGGAAAAAATATTGGAATATGGAGATATTATCAATTTAATCCAAGTCGATGAAAAAGACAGAACCACAACAAGGAATGATGTACCATTATTTGATCATAATGCCTTTAGAGAGGCAGTTATAAATGCTTTTGTGCATAATAGATGGGTTGATGGCAATGGTCCTATGATAACAGTATATAATGATAGGGTTGAGATCTTATCAAGAGGAGCATTACCTAACAATCAAACCAAAGAGGGCTTTTTCCTTGGAGAATCAATTCCAGTTAATCAAAAGTTATCTGATATATTTTTACAACTAAGAATTAGTGAAAGATCGGGAAGAGGGGTTCCAAAAATTGTTGAAGTATATGGTAGAGAAACATTTGAATTTAGAGAAAATTCAATAGTTGTTAATATTCCGTTTAATAGAATTAGGACTAATGTGGGGGATAAAGCGAGGGATAAAGTGGGAGATAAACCAACTTTAAATGAAACACAAGCAAAAATGCTTTTAGAAATAAGAAATAATCCTAACGTTACTCATGAACAATTGGGAAGGGCTTTAAATCTTAAGAGAACAGCTATACAAAACAATATATCTTTCTTAAGGAATAATGGATATATAAAAAGAATAGGATCTAATAAAAGTGGTTATTGGGAAGTTTTAAAATGATATATAAAAAGATTTTGAATAAAATTTTTAATAATGAAATTATATCTAAAGTAGAGCCATTAAATAAAGGGTGGTCAAATGATACTAAATATTATATCGAAGATAAAGAAAATAATAAATTTTTGTTAAGAATTTCTGTTTTTCCATTATATGATAAAAAGTTGTATCAATATAATTTATTAAAAGAAATTTCTAAATTAGAGATTAATGCACCAAAACCTTTAGAATTAGGTAACATTGATAATTATGTTTATTTTATTTTATCTTGGATAGAAGGAAACGATGCAGAAAAGATTACTCCTACACTTGATGAAGAAACGCAATACCTACTAGGTATTAATGCGGGATTAACACTTAAACAAATTCATTCTATAAAAATAAAAAGTGATATAAACTGGGCGGCATATTTTAAAGCTAGAGTAGAAGATAGAATTAAAAAAGTAAAGGAATCGTCAATCAAGCATAAATATTTAAATTTGTTTTCTAATTATTTATTAGATAATATAGGGTTAATCAAAGATAGGCCAATTTCAATTTTGCATGGAGATTATCATTTAGGTAATATGTTATTAAATGATAATCTAGAATTAGGAATTATTGATTTTGATAAAATGAAAATAGGTGATCCTATTTATGATTTTAAGCAAATGATTTGGACCACTAGAGTATCTAATGTATTTGCAACAGGTTTAATAGATGGATATACGGATTTTAAACCAAAGAATGATTTCTTTAAATTATTACTTTTATATTCTATAGAGTCTTCGATAGCTAACCTATATTGGACTTCAAAGTTTGAAAAAGCAGATAAAAAGGTTGCGTCAGAATTGTTTGATAATTTATATAAGAATTATGATGGATTAACTACAATAATTCCATTGTGGTATGATGGAAAACTAAAAATTAAATATAAAGATTTAAAATAGAAGAGCGACTCAATATACCTCTATTTTCCCTTAAAAGGTATGCTAAATGACTTTTTAACCAGTTTATGAAAGTGCATTTTCGCCGATAACTTTCCCTTACAATACCCAAGAATACCTAAAAAGGTATAGTAACGGATTTTTTTAGTAGTTTTGTGTAAGTGTATGCTTTTTCGCTAAACCTTTTGTATTAAAGCTGGTGCCATAAAAATGTTTAATTAGTAAACTAAATATTTGAATAAATCGCCTAACAAGGCGATTTATTCATAAATATAAAGTCCATTTAGATTATAAAAATGATTTTAGATTGGCTTTTTCTGATATTGATATTGGTTTTTAAAATCTCGTACCAAGGGTTCGAACCGTCAATTATAAACACAGTAATTATAATTAGACTTGTTAAAGACATATTAGGAAGACATTTAGAAGGACATAGGCAGACACGAAGTAAAATTGCAAAAGATGTTTTAAAAAGCTGAAAACGACAAAATTGTCATTTAAAAAATAAAGTTGCTTTCTAATTTATAAGGAGTCGACGTAATATTATTTTTTATTAAATAAACAAGATACAAGAAAATCGGGTGCACATTTGCTTGGACATGGGGTGGACATTTGCCAGGACATTTGTTTGTCTCTACATCCTAACATATTTAAAGGTATACATATATAACAAAGTTTTGAAAATATAATTTCAAAAACTCCTAAAAAGCTAATGTTTTGAAAATCTACTTTCAAAACTTTTGACAAAACCATATTTTCTTGCTATTATATAATTGGTGATAAGGTATGTATAATGTTATTGAAAGAAATGATTATTTAAATCAACTTATATCATGGAAAGATCATGATGTTATAAAGGTTATAACTGGTATTAGGAGATCAGGAAAATCTTATTTGCTAAAAGAATTATTTTATGGTTATCTATTGAAGAATGGTATCACTAAAGATCAAATTATAATCTTAGATTTAGAATCTATTGAACATGAGGAGTTAAGAGATTATAAAAAGCTATATGAATACATAAAAACTAAACTTGTCCCAAACAAAAAAAATTATGTAATATTAGACGAAGTTCAAAATGTAAAAGATTTTGAAAAAGTACTTAGTTCTTTATATTTAGATAAAAATATCGATATATACATTACAGGATCTAATTCTAAAATGCTTTCCGGTGAACTTGCCACCTTATTAACGGGTAGATATATAAAAATTGAAGTTTTACCCTTATCTTTTTTGGAATATAAAAGTACCCTCGATTCATCTATACCAGTAGATAAAGCGTTTATTAATTATCTAAAATGGGGAGGCTTTCCCTATATTACAGCCCTCCAACCAAATGATGTCTTATGCCATCAATATTTAGATGGTATTTATAATACACTCGTAAAAAAAGATATTATTTATATTAATCGTATTGAGGATGTTTTAATATTAGAAGATATAATAAAATTTATCTTTTCTAATATAGGTAGTGTAATATCTCCTAATAAAATTAGTAATACACTTACTAGTAAAGGTAGAAAAACATCAAGACCCACTGTAGAAAAATATTTATCATATCTATTAGATAGTTTTATGTGTTATAAAGTTAATCGATATGACCTTAAAGGTAAAAGATATCTTGGATCATTAGAAAAATACTATGTAGCTGATATCGGACTTAGAAATTACTTAATAGGTTTTAAAAACTCGAATTATGGTCATATATTAGAAAACATAATCTATCTTGAATTAAAAAGGAGAGGATATGATATTTACATAGGAAAAATTGATGATTTAGAAGTAGACTTTGTGGTCAGCACATATGATGATGTATATTATATTCAGGTAGCCCACACTATTACTGAAAAAGAAGTGTTTGATAGAGAAATATTACCCCTATTGAAAATAAATGATCATCATAGAAAAATAATTTTAACTACAGATTATCCGTTAAATAAAACTTATAACGGAATAAAGATAATTAATGTTTATGATTGGTTATTAAAGGTAGAAGATTTCTAATGTTAATATAAAAGTACCCAATTGTGTGCATGTAACTTTCCCCGGTTATAGTCACTAATGAAAGGGTACTTTTTTATTAACATTAACAATCAAAAGAGAGGGAAATATGCTATTCGGTGGGAGACACTTGACACTTCTAATTCTAACCCCATCGAATTCGAGGGGTTTAGAATGGAGGTGAATGACACGGCGTTATAAAATAAGTATATGAATATAAAAGGGTGAAAAGATAATTTCAAAAGTCCCTAAATAACTAAAGTTTTGAAAATCAATTTTCAAAACTTTTGACAATACCTGTTTTCGAAATCTCGTACCAAGGGTTCGAAATTTTTAATTTCATAAAAACTTTACATATTTTAAAAAAGTACTTCTAGCCATATTAAGTGATTGTGTAGCCTCGTTGGAAGTAAGTTCTTTATTTAAATATCTATTCGCGACTTCATTAAAGTTATCTGGTAAGATATATCTAGGGCGCCCCATGTGGACGCCTCTTTCTTTTGCAAGCCTTATTCCTTCGGCTTGTCTTTGCCTTATGTTCTCTCTTTCTGTTTCAGCCACGAATGATAATATTTGTAAAACTATATCACTAATGAATTTACCTATCAAATTTGTTGCATCATTTCTTGTATCTAAAAGTGGCATATCAATTACTAAAATATCAGCTTCAATTATTTTAGTAATATAATGCCATTCTTCAATTATCATATTATAATCTCTACCTAAACGATCAATTGATTTTATTATTAATAGATCGTTTTTCTTTAAAATGTTTCGTAGTTCCTGATATTTCTCACGATTAAAATCTTTTCCACTTTGTTTATCAATGAATATTTCATCATCACTTAAAGCTAGTTTATACATCTCATCCATTTGTCTATCAATGTTTTGTGTAGCAGTTGAAACTCTAACATACCCATATTTCATAAAAACAACTCCTTTTAAGATATTATACCCCTCATTTTTATGAAAAAAGACAGCTGTAGAGCCAACTATCAAGCATAAAGCCACACCTTTATATCTAAATATAGTGTAACTTAAAAAAGTCTAAAATTCAACTTATTAAATAGATTTTGATTCTTTTTTTGGGATTTATAAAAGATTCTATTCCTTTTAATTTTTTTATTAAAAATCCACAAAGGTGTACCTTTAAAATCAGGAGGAAATTTTTATGAAAAAAAGAAATTTATTTTTATTAATCTGGATTGGAAGTTTGGTTCTTTTAGTTGTGTTTGGAGCTGTAGCAAATACATTTAAACAAGAATCGGCAGGTTATACAGCGTTTGGGGCACTTGGACTCATAGCACTAATATCATTTATTGTTTTCTTAGTTATGTGGAAAAAAACATGCCCTTCTTGTAAAAATGGGAAAATGATTTATACCCACAATGAAGATGGCGAATCTTTTGTTAGTGATAGAAACGTGACCAAAAGTAGTGACATAAAAGATAGAAAGGGAAATTTGGTTGGAACTGTTGAAACTACAGAAGAACAATCTTATTTAGTAACACCTAGTTATAAAATTTATGAATGTAACAAATGTGGTCACACAATACAAAAATTAGATAAGAAAAATATAAAAAGCGAAAGACTTTAACATATATTTTTAGCATTGATAGTTATTATTAATCATTATTATACTTTTAATAATGCTAGATATGCGAGTTGTTAATTATGTCTAAAAGATGGGTTTTGAAAGAAGAAAATGATACTTCATTAGGATTATTAGGTACTATTCTTTTATGGGTACTAGTTTTATGGTGGGTTTATCTTCTTTACTATTTAATTTATTACATGTATGTTTGGCCTATCAAACAAATAGTTATAGGAATAAGAGATAGAGAAAGTGAAAAAATAATTATTGGAAGCGCGATTATAGGGATATATATTGTTATCCTTATTATATCAAGTATCCAAGGATCTATTTCATCCAAGAAATTTCAATTTAGAGGATTAGACAATATAGAAATTTCGTATGGCGAAAGTTTTGATTTTCTTAATGGAATAGAGCTATATAAAAATAATGAAAAAGTAGAGGGTGAAATAACTTTTATAGGTGATGTCAATACACTTGCTTTAGGTGAATATGATGTAATATACACAGGCGTTTATCAAGGCGAAATAATCACTAAAAAAATTACTGTTTCGGTTATTCCGTTTTATACTAATAAGAAATATAACATAATAATTTTAGAAAAATTTAAAATTACAAAACTTTCAGATAATAAATACGAAATAAGAGGAAAAATCATTAATAATTCATATAAAACATACAGAACAGTTAAAATAGAATATCATAATGAAAATTTAAATTCGACTACTAATTTAAATTTTAATGATGGGTTAATTGTTGGTGAAAATGAATTCTCATATATTATTGAGTATGAATTTAACCCTATAGATACACACAGTTACAGAATTAAAGACATTGTTTGTTATTGAAAAGGAAAACGAGAGATATGGTTTTATTTTCCTCTATTTTCCCTTAAAAGGTATCGTAACGGATTTTTTTAGTAGTTTTAGTTAAACGCTTACTTTTAGGCTATACCTTTTGTGTTGAAGGTGGTGCCATAAAAGTGTTTAATTAGTAAATAGCTCTTCTGAGCTATTTTTTTATAAAATCTATTATAAGCCGCGATGTTCTAATATAGACAATTAACAAATCTGAAAAACACGGAATTGCAGTTAACTTCATAAGTATATTTATTTAAGTTGTCCTAAAAATGTAGACGTCTGAATTTATGACTAAATTAGATATTTTGAAAATAAAGAAGCTGGTGTGAAGTCTGGTTATAACCATATAAAAATTTAAAAAGTGACTTTCAAGATTTAAATAAGCCTAAAAATTTGAAAGTTATATTCATTTTCAAACACAAAATAATGTTAAAAATAACAAACATGTTGACTATTTTTGACGATAATGTTAAAATACACGTGAAAAACAGTCAACATTATGACTTGATTTTAGGAGTTGGTAAAATGATAAAAAGAGATTTCTATATTAATAAGTTAATAAATAGTAAAGGCAATGGGAAAGTTAAAGTGATAACTGGTTTACGAAGATGTGGTAAATCTTATCTATTATTTAAACTATATAAGGAATACTTGTTAAGTCAAGGTATAAGTGAAGATCAAATTATTGCATTTAGTTTGGAAGGGTATGAGAATATACATCTAAGAAATATAAATGTTTTATATGCGAGCATTAAATCGAGAATAAAAGATGATAATAAAAAATATTATCTTTTCATTGATGAGATTCAAAATGTTCATTCAATGCAAAATCCTTATGTTGAATCTAAAGACATAATAACTTTTGTTGACCTTATGTTAGAGTTTGTAAAATTAGATAATTTAGATATATATATTACTGGATCAAACTCTAAAATGTTATCTAAAGATATATTAACCCAATTTAGAGGTAGAACCCATCAAATAAGATTACTTCCATTATCTTTTAATGAACTATATAAACATTTTGGAAACACTCCAAATTTATTAGATAATTATTTTATTTATGGTGGTATGCCAGAAATATATACTAAGTTTCATAATGAAGAAGCTAAAAGAGACTATCTTAAATACCTTTTTGAGGAAACTTATATAAAAGATATTTTAGAAAGAAACAATATTCAAAATGATAAATTTGTATTAGGTACACTTCTCGATTTTATATCATCTAGCGTCGGTTCTTTAATTAGTCCTTCTAAAATTTCTAATAGATTTTTATCTGAGCAAAATATAAAAATATCTAGTGCTACAGTCGATAGATATTTAGAATATTTTGATGATGCATTTGTCTTATCGAAAGCTAATAGATACGATATAAGTGGATCAAGGTATTATCAAACCAATAATAAGTACTATTACACTGATGTAGGATTAAGAAACACAAGACTTAATTTTCAACTAAAAGATCAGGGACACATAATGGAAAATATAATATATATGGATTTAATAAAAAGAGGGTATAAAGTAGATGTTGGAATAGTACGTGATAATTATCGAGTAGATGGGAGACTTACACAAAAACAGTTGGAAGTTGATTTTATGGTAACAGGGGCAAATGAACGATACTATATACAATCTGTTCTAACTTTAGATGATGTAAAAACGATAGAAAGAGAAACAAGATCATTAAACAAAATAAAAGATAACTTTATTAAAATAGTAGTTATCAAAAACTATACTGGTTCATTTTATGATAAGAATGGAATTTTTTATATTAATTTAAAAGATTTTCTATTAAATGAAAATTTAGCTGAAATAACTAAAAGATGGTAATTATTATAATGATTCAACCAAATTAGAAGTAGACTTAATTATTGAATTGAAAGATGGTTTATGGGGGTATTGAAGTTAAACCATCATTTTTGATGGTAATAACTAATACTGAGATAGCATATCAAAGACCAGAAGATGGTATACATGTTGTACCTCTTGGTTGTTTAGGATCGTATTTTTTGTAAAAGAACAAAGCGATTTTTTCATTGAAAAAAATCTATTAAACACAGTAGTAGTTCGAATCACTAAATAAAGATAATGAAAGAAACTTTGTAATTTACAAATATGTTGAAAATTTATCCCCTACTTTATCCCCCGCTTATGATATTATAAATATGAGGGTTAAAATGAAAAAAACAGAAGAATTAAGACTTTATATACCAAAATTTGAAGAACTTGATTTTTACCAATCCCTTTTATCAGATCCTGATACTATGTTTTACAATGCTCCTTGGTTTCCTCCAAATGGTTGCGTTGAGTTTCCTAGAGAAAAATGGGAAAAATGGTACGAAAACTGGATTAATCAAGAGCCTAATCGATTTTATGCTTACTTGCAGCGAACTAGTGATAATGCTTTTGTAGGTGATGTCAATTTTCACTATAACAAAATAGATGATTGGTGGGATATGGGAATCGTCATATTAGCAAAAGAACGTGGTAAAGGATATTCTAAACAAGGGTTAAAATTACTTCTGGAAAGAGCATTTGAAGTAAATGGGATATCTTTATTGCATAATTCTTTTGAAGTTACAAGAGAGGCAGCTTACCATATCCATAAAATGTATGGATTCAAAGAAGGTAATTTAGAGGATGGAATCATCCATTTATTTCTAAGTAAAGAAGAATATTTGACCGAAAGTAGGTCAAGGTAAGCACAGACGTTATATATAAATAATTCAATAATCTGAAAAACACGGAATAATGCATATGCAAAATAGGGAATGAACCCTTTGCAATTTATGGAATTGTTATGGGATTTTAAAATATAAGAATCTCAGTTGTCCTAAAAATGTGGGCAACTGAATCTATCTGCGTTATATCATAGACAATAATAAAAAAATACATATATGGGAGACTATAAATATTAGGAGATTTATTTATGGATAACAAACTAATCGATGGTATTTATTATTTTGAAAATAGAAAATATTTAAAGGCTTTTTCTATTTTTATAAATTTGGCTAAGAAAAACTGTGAAACAGCTCAATATTATATTGGGCAAATTTATAATAGAGGGCTCGGCATAAAAAGAAACCGAAGAGAAGCTTTTAATTGGTTTTTAAAATCAGCAGAACGAGGTTATGCAGATTCTCAATATCTTATTGGGTTAGCTTATTCTAAATTTCGTAAGGATGAAGATGATTGGGTGATAATGGCGGGGTGGAACCGTAAAAACCCGGTACTACCAAGTATTTATCCCGACAATAATCTTTCAATGAAATGGTTAATTGAAGCACATAGAAATGGTCATACTGGTGCTGTTTTTGAAGTAAGACAATTATTTGAAAATATGCTTGATTTGCAAGATGGTATTAAAGAATTAAGTTTTGACATCAAATTAAAATTAGTTGAAATTTTCAAAGAAGAATATCAAAAAGATAATTATAAGTGTGCTTATTATCTAGGCTATCTTTATGAAAATCTGTTAGATTTTAAAGAAGCTCAACTTTGGTATGAAATAGGAGCAAATAAACATAATAGTTGTTTTTCGGCATATCGTCTAGCTTTAATATATTATGAAGGAAAAGGAGTTCAAAAAAACATCCCAAAAGCGATCTCACTTTTTATTTTTGCCTTTTTAAATCAATATCCCGTTGATAAGTTCAAGGGGTTTTTTTATATAGGTAAGGCTCTTAATGATAGGAGTAATTCGTTTTTATTATTTGATAGTGACCAAGCAATAAAAGCATATATTGAGGGAGCTGAAATAAATGATGGTTTATCCGAAAAAGAACTATTTGATTTATATAAAAATGGAAGTCGAATTAATGAAAAATATAATAAAAAATTCGCTCTTTTGTTAAAAGCTCAATTAGGTGATGAGAAATCACAAATTAAATTTATTAATCAATATGTAAAATATAAAGATGGTTTTTATTTTGATGCTTCTGATTGGCTAATTGCGTTAGCTGAAAAGGGTAATGACGAAGCTTTTGAAAAGTTGTTTAAATATTTTTATGATTTTCTTTATTACAATCCAATGATTGATACCAAAGAAGTATTTAATTTTAAAAATTGGATTGCTAACCACGGCGATTTTGATTACCAATATCGGTTAGGTCGTGATTATGAGTACGGGCGTGACTTTTTAGAAGCAAACTATGACAAAGCTTTGTACTGGTATCAAAAAGCGGCTACTAATGATAAACATGCTGGTCAAGTAATTAATTATCATTATATTCCGAAATTTTTAGATATTGAAAAAGAATATATTGAACAGTTTTATGAAGAAGCAACAACCAAAAGTGTTAGTGCTAATATCCATCTTGGATATAGTTATGGACACGGTACTATTTGTGATGTTGACTATCAAAAAGCGTATCAATATTATCAAGAAGCTGCAACTTTAATGGAAGTTGAGGGCGTATATCAATATAAAAATATAATGATTGCATATAACATAGGAAATGAAGCCGCCAAAAAGAAAGCTTTAGATGGTGATATTGATGCGATGTTATATAAAGGGGTTTTATACCAATATGGATTTGAAATTGAACAAGATTTAGATGAAGCAGACAATTGGTATTTATTAGCCTCTAGTAAAGGTAGTGAAGAAGCGAAAAAACAATTAAGAAAAATTTTTGAGATGAGAATGATCAAAGCAGATATTATTGATGATGAGGTGTTTTAAGGTGTTAAAAGAAAAATGGACAGTTATTAAATTAATTGATACCCTAGAAAAATTGGAAAGTGAAATCATTGAACAATTAAGAGACAAAGGGGATAAATCTTTAAATCAGTATCCAAAAGTATATTCTAAGAGAAAAATCGAAATATTAAATAAAATTTATGAAAATGAATCAGATTCGACTTTAAATTATATTAAAAAATCTTCAAACAGATTAAATGAGATTGCACCCGAATTAATGAATCGTACCAAACTTAGATTTAATAAAATTGAAAATGAAACTCAAATTTTAATTGAAAAAGTAACAGATGAAAACTTTAATAACAACTTAATTTCTATTTTAAGAGCGAGAAGGATACTTATTGACATAATCTTTGATAATTGTGTTGACACATTAGAAATATTAATTAAACAAAATCATCTTAAAAAAGAAGAACTAGTTAAATCTCAATTATATCAAGAATTAAAACGAATTCGCGAAGCATCACTACATGATTTTTGGGCTCAATATATGCAGATTTTGAAATATTCATACGATGATGTCATTGATGGTGAAATAGATGTTTTCGAACTATTAATTAAAGACTCTAAATTATCTGAATTAAGCACACTTTTACATAACTTAAAAACAGAAGAAGAAAATATGGAGAATTATGATATTGATATTAGAAAAGAAATTGAAGGTATTTTTAAGGCGTTTAAATTAGACGATGCTAGAAATGATTACTCACTTAAACTTTATGAAAAGAAACTTATAGAATCTACTAGTTTAAAAGCGACAAAAGAAATGGTTAAAAAAATAAATATCGCTTTTACACAAGAAACTCCATCAAAATATCTTGATTTTTATAATCAATTAATTAATTTATTGATCGATAGATCATTAGAAGATAATTTTGATCCAACGTATAAATTTGAGACTATCAAAAAAGAACAAGAAATGATAAGTAGTGAAGTTAGGTTTAAAGTTGAAGACTTAACTTTAGATAAACTACATTTTATTTATCTGCGACGTTTTAAATATAACAGTATAGAAGAAGCAATGGAAAATCTTGGAATTAATCCAACCGATCCAAGATTTGACTCGAATAGTTTAGATTTCGATGAAATTTATAGTTTTAAAGTGTTTTTACAATTAATGGGACTTGATATAAATGATCCAAATTATGAACAGCAATATAACGCCTTAACTTATGTGGCTGTTACGTTAATGAAAACGGACGGAACATTTGATGATGAAGAATTCAACCAATATCGCTATTATCTTGAAAAATCTGAACAATTAATTATCGAACAAATAGTAAAAAAATTAAACTTTGCCGATTTAGATGAAGTAAAGGAAGGATTAAAGACTTTATATAAAAGAAAAAACGAAAATAAATTTTATATAAAAATAATCAATCAATGGATAGAGTTATTTAATGAAAAACTATTTTTCAGACGAAGAAAAAGAGCCGTTATCGTTGAATTTCTTAAAGTGATTAAGTCTAGAATTATGAAAATTTCAAGTAATTAATTTAAAAAAAGATGATTATAAATTCAAGTTAATTGTTCCTACTTCTGTGCAGACAAGCACCTCTTTAATTTAATTAATTGATAAAAATAAGTCTACCTACAAATGTTAATATAAAAGTGCCCAATAATGTGCATGTAACTTTCCCCAGTTATAGTCATTAATGAAAGGGTACTTTTATATTAGCATTTGTAAAATATTTTAATGTGTAAATTAACAAATCTGAAAAACCCGGAATAAAACTACTGAAAAATCCGGAATTGCAGTTAAATTTATAAGTATATCTATTTCAGCTGTCCTAATAATCGGGACAGCTGAATTCATTAACAACTATCATAATAATAACAACCTATTTTATTAAATATTTCAATTATAATAATTAAGAGTGGAGAATTGATGATATTGATATAAAAATTTAAAAAGTGACTTTCAAAATTTAAATAAATTTGAAAAGTTGAAAGTAAGACTAATTGTATGGTGCCGGGACAAAAGGGAAAATATTATAATAAGGATTCTTAATTAATCTGCAAAATGGGGAATAAAACTCTCGCAAAATAGGTAATAAAACTCTTGCAATTTAGGCAATTGGGTTATATAATATAGTTGGTGATGATCAAAATGATGAATATAAATTATAGAAAAAGGCTAATTGAATCAAGAATTAAAAAGACGATGGGATTTAGCGGGGGTGTAGTTATTGAGGGAGCAAAATGGGTTGGTAAATCAACAACAGCCACACTTTTTGCAAACACAATAGTAAAGTTACAAGATCCAATAACAAGAGAAAAATATAAGACTTTTTCGACTATTTCAAAAGAAAAGGTTTTAGAAGGCGAAAAACCAATCTTATTTGATGAGTGGCAAGATGTTCCTGAAATATGGGATTTTATTCGTATTGATATAGATGAACATAACCATAAGGGAGCTTATCTTTTAACTGGATCTACAAGAAAACAAAACGTAAAAACATCCCATACAGGAACTGGAAGAATTAACTCTGTTTATATGAGGCCAATGAGTTTATATGAAAGTGGAGAATCTAATGGAACGGTTTCATTAAATGATTTGTTTAATTATCCAAATAACATTCCATCTATTTCAACTTCTACTATTAGTATTGATGATATTACAAAGTTAATTTGTAGAGGGGGATGGCCTGGAAGCCTTGATTTAGAAGAAGAATTCCAATTTGAACTTCCTAAACATCTATTGAAAAGCATTATCAAAAAAGACTCTGATGAAGTTGATGGAATATCAAAAGATAAAGAAAAACTCGAAAAAATAGTTAGGAGTTATGCAAGAAATGTTTCAACCCTAGCAACAAATTCAACAATATATAAAGATCAATCATCAGAAGAAATTGTAAACATTAAAACATTTGATACTTACATGAATGCATTAAAAAGATTATTTATTGTAGAAGATGTTATGCCGTGGTCTCCAAACATTAGAAGTTCTTCAAGACTTAGAAAAGGTAGTAAAAGACAATTTGTAGATCCTAGCATTGCTGCAGCCGCTTTAAATATTTCTCCAAAAAAGTTATTAAATGATTTTGAAACATTCGGATTTTTATTTGAATCAATTGCTACAAGAGATGTAAGAGTTTATTCAGAGGAAATTGGCGGTAAAGTTTATCATTATAATGATTCAACAGGATTAGAAATTGACTTAATTGTTGAATTAAGAGATGGTTCTTGGGGAGGTATTGAAGTTAAATTAGGTAGTAACAAATTAGATAAAGCTAGTGCTAATTTATTAAAACTTGCTAGTATTTCTGAAGTTAAACCATCATTTCTTATGGTAATAACTAATACTGAGATAGCATATCGAAGACCTGAAGATGGTATATATGTGGTACCTCTTGGTTGTTTAGGGCCATAATTGAAACACTAGGGTATATCTATAGAAATTTTAAAAATATATATGTTAAAAAAGATCAAAAAAATATGTCACACAGAAAAGATAAACTAGATAGAGATAAGTAATTAGAATAGTAATTTAAAATTGAAGGAGTAAGGTATGAAAAAACAAAAAACTATTGAAAAAAAGATTTTAAGAATTATCAGTATGAAAACTATTGATTTATCATTACTTAAGGCTATTGAAATGCCTTTTGAGTGTTTTTCATCATCAATCGGTTTTTTTGAAATTAAAGAAAAACTAGGTAAACTGGATATTACTGCCGAAACTAAATTAGAAATACTAGATATCATATCTCCAATGTATGATCATACTAATCTTAGTTTTTCATCAGTAATTTCAAATACAATTGAAAACAAATTAGATTATAATTTCAAATTAGTTACTAAATATGGTGATATTTATTCATTTGTTCATGGCAAACCACTAATTGAATATTTATGGGCTAATAATAAATTTGATTATGTAGAAGAATTAGTATCTAAATCTGATGAAATTGATTTAGGAAACGCATTATTTAATTTAAAATATTATCATGGTGGAAGTAATGATTTAATTAAATATTTAGAGGAAAAAATTAAAAACAACACTACTAATGAAATTATAAAAAGAATTGACTCAATAAAGCTTCATGCCGAAAATGTTATAACTTTTGAACTGAAGTTAGATGAAATAGAATCACTAGTAATTAACGATTTATCATTAGTTGATTTTTTAGATTCCAAACAATCATATATTGAATCAATTGAAATTAAATCTAAAAACGAATTCTTACCTGATATTGATATATTAGAATTTGATGATGAAGAAGATTTAATTGAAATTCCATATGATATTTATAATTATTTTGATAGTGAAGAAGAAAAGTTAGAATACATTTCAATATATGATGCTGGTTATATAATTGATAATATAGTATCTTTTTCAATAGTCTTTAAAAACAAAAAAGAAAAAACCTATTATATTAATTGGTTATCAGATTCTGAATTTTGAGTTCCCCCAAAACACATAGATAAAAATAAAGTTTTCATTAATTTTCATTGGCGTTTTGCTTGTTTAATCCGAACTCTTTTCTTGGATTTTAATTCTGAAGAATTAAAAAGATTATATTCTTCAGTTGTCCATCTTTCTATTTTTTGATAATTTTTAACCCCTTTTTCATTGCGAGCGAAAATAGTCATTATTCCAGTAATTAATTGATAGTATTCAATACTTACATTATCTTTTATGCGCTTACTTAAGGCCATAAGTTCGTTGTAAATAATGTTTCTATTCTTATGTTCAATTATGTGAACCATAACTAACATTGCTATATCCAAAATAAAGAATAAATTATTAATTGAAGTAGATGCTTTTACTCTAAAATTTTCTAGCCCAAATTGAACTTTCTTAAATCTAAATAACTCTTCAATTTTCCACCTTGATATATAGTGTAGGCTTGCTTTTATCAAATCTTCTTTTGAATGAATCTTAATATTTGTTATTAAAACCATTGGTTCTGTTTCAAAATCAAGATAGGAAAATATTATTGTTATTTTATCTTTAACGCGGTTAATATTTCCTTCTATATGTGAAACTTTAAGACTAATATCCTCACCCCTATATTTAATCGGAACTATTACTTTACCCTTTCGTCTTTTGGCGTCATCAAATATCTTTATTTTTTTATCTTTTCGCTTTAAGACGCGATTATTTCTAATTCGTATAACGAAATATTGTTTGTTTGATATAAGATAATTCATTAGTTTAGTATCGTCATATCCTCTATCAAATACGAATACACCTTGATAATCTTTTATATGGGATATTACCATATTTAGTGCTTTCTTTGTTTCTAGATTTGTTGACTTAAATTCTTTCTTTTCCTCACTATAAACCTTATTATAAATAGGAACTGGATGCTTTGTATTTTTACTTAAACCAGCTATCGCTGTTAATCTATACCCCTTTTCATATTTCTCTGTAAGACTAGATCCATCTTTAACCATCCCTATATTTTCAAATTTAACACCATATGGTTTTATTATATCTGAATCATCAACTAGAAATACCATTTTATCGTTATTTAGATATGATAAAGCTTTAGTAATATATGAATGCAAAGTAGAAATATCATTTTCTTTTAAAAGATTTCTATATAGCCTTTCATTAACCTTCTTTAAAGCTATATTTTCATTAAGGGAATATGCGATATCATTTAAAACCATACTAGATGATTTTAATATTCCAAATACCATATCAAGATAAAATTTGTATTGTGGGCGTTTTTTTTCATTAATTATTGTTTTTAAAATAGATTGAATTATTCTTATTAAATAGTCAAAAAGTGTGGTAAAATTAGACATGTGAAAACCTCTCTTTCATTTGCGAGTATGAATATTTTCTTCAAATCTATTTTAACTCACAAATTGAGGGTTTTCACCCTGAAAATGGATATGAAACCTTGTTTTTAGACAAAAAATCAAGTTTTTTAATAAAATTTATTTTGGTTCAGAAAAAATGGGGGAACTCAAGATTCTGAATATGTTGACTTTTTGCAAACATACCAAAAAACAAATGGTTTTTGGGTATGGAGATATGACAATAGATATTTGAACGAATCTTTATTTAATAATGTAGGCTTAACTCAAAAAATAAAATATCAAAAAGGACTCCCACAAGATCATAAGCCTACGCTCTACGAACGACGGCGTGGCGAGGGTAGGACCGCTTCCGGAGGACAGAGAGGACAAGCAATGGGCTGTCGCCCGGTATGAACTCGAACACTTCGTCTGCGAAGGGTCCTATCACGACGGGCTGAAGAGAATCCTCAAGTCGTATCTTCAGAACCTCGATCAGGGATCACAACCCGCAGTGTGGGTGAGCGGTTTCTTTGGGTCGGGTAAATCGCACCTTGTCCGGGTGCTTGAGTTCCTGTGGTCGGATCTCAGGTTTGCCGATGGGGCCACCGCCCGCGGGATCTGCAATCTTCCACCGGACATACAAGAAGCCCTGAGAGAGTTAACGACAGAGGCTCGTCGAACCGGGGGTATCTGGTCTGCAGCCGGGACACTCTCCAGCGGCGATTCGGACGACCCCCGTCTTGCGGTGCTCCAGGTGGTGCTCCGCTCCGCAGGGCTGCCTGATATCCTCGATATTGCACGCGTACATCTCTGGCTCGCGCACGAGGGTATCCTCGACGGCATAAGGGGCTGGTCTCCAAGTACCTTGCCGTCCTTTCACGCATGCACCTGATCAAGGACGAGGTGCCGGTGACCGCCCATGCCGGCTACCGGAGAAGGCATTATCGGCTGGCCGATCCCTACCTCACGTTCTGGTTCCGTTTCGTGTATCCCCGGAGGGCAGAGACCGAGACGGGGCAGAGCGGGGAGGTGCTCGCCTCCATCCGGGAAGAGATCGCGCCGTATTGCGGAGAGATGTTCGAACAACTCTCTCTCGACCTCATTCGCAGGGGGATTCTGTTTGGCTCCTCGTATTCGCGGTTGGGACGGTGGTGGCAGAAGGAGACGGAGATCGATCTCGTAGGCCTGAATGAGGTCTCCGGGGATGCCCTCTTCTGTGAATGCAAGTGGTCCGCTCTCAACCGCCGCCAGGCTCGCGGCATCCTTGCGGCGCTCCGGGAGAAGGCCTGCAAGGTGCGATGGCGAAACGAGAGCAGGAACGAACATTTTGCCCTGGTAGCAAAGAGCATAGAGGGCAAAGAAGATCTGAGAGAGGACGGGTACCTGGTCTTTGATCTGGAGGATATCGCCCGGCTTTCGCGGGAGTACCTGACTGGAACGGGCGGGTGAGAGAGGGGATCTCTCGCGCCGCAAGCCTCGCTTGAAGCGTTTCCACCCGGAGTTTGAGAACTTGGGCAGGAGTTCGAGCACCGCAGGGCGCGAGACGCGAACGAAAGCGAGCGGGAGAACCGCAAGGTGCGAGCGAAGGGGGGTTCGGTGGTGAGCGCCGGGGCCGGCGGGGTGGTGGCTGAGGGGTGATCGTGAGGGTGCTCAGGCATGCGGGTGAGGACGGCAGATGTCCTCGCAGACCCGTATCAAACCCGGATGCCCGGGCTCAATTCAGAAAGCCCTAAACCGCCCCCCAACGTAAACTCTTCATGCGCTCCATCATCACCGGCAGGGCCGGCTCGGGCCTCGAACCTTGCAGACACGCTATCACGCGATCACGACGTCGTCATCATCGATAACCTCGCGACCGGATGAGGATCGAGCATTTCCGGCTTTGCACCGAATACCTTTGATTATAGTTATGTGGTGCCATATGGTACTACGGTAGTACCGACGGTAAGCGCCACCACGAATGATCCGAATGCTAATGCCACGACCACGCAAGCTACGGCATTTACTGCTCCGGATAACGTGGCGACGGTGCTGGTTAGGGCCGAGGACGGCACAACCACGAAGACCTATACGGTAACCATTACGATGGCACCTCCGAGCACGGATGCGACCTTAAGTGACCTGTGTGTCAATAACGTAACGGTATCGGGCTTTGATCCTGATACTTTGACCTATTCCATAGATGTGCCGTATGGGACTACGGTAGGCAGTGACTTAGTAAAGGTCACGGCTGAAAAGAACGATCCTAAGGCGTCGATGAATATTATGCAGGCGACTGTATTGCCGGGAGCGGCCTCAGTAGTGGTGACAGCCGAGGACGGCATCGCTACAAAGACCTATACTGTAAACTTTAACGTGCTGCCCAATACGGATGCCAGCCTGATTTCTATGTCAATATCTCCGGGACGAAACAAACCCTACCAGACTATACACTGCGTCATCCCGGGCAGATAGGCCCTTTGGGGTGGCTGACCCGGGATCCAGTCTTTTAAAATGAGAGCCAGTTGTAATAACGTAACCGAAATAGTATCAGACGGATGTTGGTGTACGCTTCATTTTTGGAGGATCATCTTTTTGGTAACTACTCCTGCTTTGGTTTCAAGACGGCAGAAATAAACACCGCTGGATAACTGGTTGCCAGCGCTGTCTCTTGAATTCCAAACATAGTTGTGGTATCCTTTGGAGGCACCGGTTACTTCGATGTCATGAACTACCTGTCCCCGGATATTCAGAATACGCATCCGGACATCACCTGCTTCAGGCAAATACATTGAGATAGTGGTTTCCGGATTAAAGGGGTTGGGATGGTTTGAGAGAGACAAGGGCAATGGTGGGTCGCAGATGTCTTCATTATCGGTCTGTGTGTAATCAATTGTCAGTTTGGGGCGGTAAGAATCATTTGGGTGTTCTTTAGAGTAGAATTTGGAGAATTTTTGATTTTGATTTGCCACGATTACAAATCCGTGGTTCTCTATCTCACCGCTTGTCCATCGGTTGACTAAATCCGTTATATCAATCTCAAAATGAACAATGGCATTCCCGCCTGTTCCTGTAAACACATAATTCATGTTTATATCCTGAAAATAAGCGAT